>CAVTPF010000017.1:0-192719 GCA_963736525.1 uncultured Acidimicrobiaceae bacterium | reverse complement strand
CGGATAGGCCGTGAGTCGGGACTCCAGCGGTTCCTCCAGTCGATCAGCTTCGCCACGATGATGAGAGCGACGACGAGGCAGAGCTGTGCGTGGCGATGCCGCGAATGGCGGTCGGTGTTGCGACGCAGCTGACCGTAGTTCGACAGCCAGGAATTGGCGCTTTCCACGATCCAGCGCTGGCCCAGACGTAGCGGTGTCTTGGGCAGTGGACTGGTGACACCCGTCGCCTTGCGACGCTGGATGCAGACATCGTCGAGTCCGAGCCCGACGAGCTCGCGACGGACCTTGGGGTAGTCGTAGCCCCGGTCGAGATGGAGGGTCTCGATGTCTTCGAGCAGGCCGAAGCAGGCGACGTCTTCGAGGGTAGGGCCAAGCAGCTTGAGGTCGTTGCGCTGGGCGCCGGCGATGGCCCAGCCGATGGGGATGCCGTGCCGCTCGGTGGCGATGGACCACTTCCAACCAAGTTTGCCCCGGTCAACGGGGCTCTTTCCCGTTCCTTCCCCACCACAGGGAGCCTTGTGCAGCGACCCGTCGAGGGCGACGTCGGAGAGATCGAGCCCGACGATGCGGTCGTAAGCGGCCAGGGCCTCGGCGCGCACGGCGTCGAAGATCCCCGCGCCGATCCACTCGTCGCGGCGAGCTCGCAGGGTGGTGTCAGAGACCCGGTACTCGAGGATCGCCTCGACGCTCACCCACGAACAGCCCGTGACCAGGCGGATCAAGATTCCCCAAAAGCACAACCGATCCGGCACTCGCGGGCGGTGGCAGCCCAGGGGATGGGACTCGGGCGGCGCCGGGACCAGGGGTTCAACAACTGCCCAAAGGACATCGACAATCTCGGGCTCGAGCGCGCGCATGATGGTGGGGGTACCTCCACTTGGTCGTCGGTGGTTGGGTCGCACTCGGGATCAAACCCGAGCCAACCCGACGACCGGTGGATGGTCACCTAACCGCGCGGCCCCTTAGTCTGGCAGGGAGAGATTTCCGCCGAGGCAGCGCTTGATGTTGTCGCCCGAATCAAGGATGAGACTCAGTTTCAAGCGAGCGGAGGGCGAGACGATGACTTGGCATATGTCGTCGACATCGCGCGGCGTTGTGTTGATCATCCTGTCGGGCGTTCCCTAGCCGCCGAGCTCCGTCAGAACCTCGCCGCGGCCATTCACGATGCGGAGAAGTTGTATCCAGCGTTGCGCAAATGTGGGCCAGATCCAGAGGGACCTCCGAGATGTGCTCATTACATTGAGGCCATCCGAGAGGTGTGGGAGGTCGAGGATAGGGTTAATTCTAAGATTGAGGCCGCTGCCGCCCTAGCAATCACGAAACCAGAACGTGCTGCCGTGCTCTACCGGCAAGCGATCCGTTTGTCCCATCTTCCTGAAGCGGAATCAGCGTACGGGCAGTTTCTCTTGCAAAGGCGAAACGTTCCACTCGGCAGACGCTATTTGGCTACAGCATGGGGCAAGTCTAGGGAACAAGCTCGCGCGAATCTGGGCATCGGATTAGCTCTCGGGGAAGCGAACGGATTCCCCGGTCCTAGTGTTCATGCGCGCACCCCCAGCCGGGACGCGAGGCACCCGGCGGCCGGGGGGAGATTAGAGAAAACTCGCCTTAGTTCGGCGATGCTGGACCACAGACACAAGGACAACGCATGATACGACGGGCATCTGGAGGTGGGAGTGACAAATCTTCAAGCAAAGTCAGAGACCAGTGCGTTGGTTCATCTGTTTAGGCGACTCAAAAAGTTCGACCGGATCTACATGAAATTGTGGGGTTGGACTGGAATCGAGGCGTATTACGAAGAAGTGGACCACCTAATCAAAGCGGATCGATCCAAAGAGGTTGAGATGGAGCCGTGGCAGCGTCTCCATGAAGACCTCGGCCAACTTTCACTGACATGTGATCGATCCGCCGTTCGGTACACCGCGCTGAGCTCACTGACGGCTGGTCTCGCCGGAATCTCCGCTGTGGTCGCGGCATTGTCTATCCAGTTGCTGAGCTCTGACCACCATGCGCTGACGATTGCTGGGTTTCTGGTGGCTGTTCTCTCGTTCATCATCTGTGCAGTTGCGAGTGTCGGTGGAGCACGCGGTGCGGAGTTGCTTCGTCTTCAGCGAATTTACGTGGAGCCATATAGTAAGAACCTCGATCTCCTAAATGGGGCGATCAAAAACGAAGAGGTCCGCCTCATAGGTGTTTTAGCCAACGTCAGGATCCGATCGGTGGTCGCCGCAACCGCGATTCTGTTGATGACGATCGCTCTGGTAATGATGGCCTTGGGGCAACTTCAGTAAGAGTCAAGCTGACCGATCAAGCCCCGCCCCCGCGCCGCGGTGCCCCCGGTTTCCCGGTGGCGCCGGCCGCCTGGCTCTCCCTGCCCCCGCCCCGTGCGCGGCGGTTCTGGGCCGTTTCGGGGCGTGGGCCCCTCTCTCCCTGACAACACTCGTGGGCGCTGAGGGACTCGAACCCCCGGCCTGCTGGTTGTAAGCCAGCTGCTCTAACCAACTGAGCTAAGCGCCCGAGCGCCGGTATGACGGTGGATCACCGCCCATTAGCACGGCTGCACACCGTAGTGTCCCGGGAACGCCCGGCGGTCACACGCGGTCCTTCGGGCGTCAACCGATGGCTCAGGCCGCTCCCGCATCGACGGATTGATCCAGAATGAGCTGGCCCGTGTTCGAGTCGAAATCGAACAGTTCCCCGTAACGCCCCCAGTCAACCGCGATGCGGAGCTGCTCGCGCGCCTCGTCCTCGGAGAAGCCGCGGCGGAGCAGGTCCAGGAAGAAGTTCTCGCCGAGGTTCCCGTCCTTGGTGGTGGTGAGCGCGTTGTAGATGGAGCGCACGAGGGGGGCGCGCTCGCGGGCTCTCCGGGCGAAGATCTGCTTCGACTCGAGGATGTCCGCCGCCACGAACACGCGGCCGTCATCGGTGATCTGCAGGTCCGCGTCCTCCACGACGGCCAGTCCGAGCAGCTGGGCTGCGTCCACCAGCGGAAGAAGGTCGTCCACCTCGAAGGTCAGGTCGCGAGCCAACTCGGGGAGGTCTTCCCGCCCGCCCCGCGCCGCGAGGATCTCGAGGAGGCCGGCCATCCCGCCGACGGTCGCCGCCGGGAGCGGCGTGTCCACCGGAGAGCCCTCCCCGGGCGAGGCCACCGTCCACACATGGGACGGCGCCCGGGTGTCCCGGCCGGTCATGAAGCCGTAGATTTCGTCGACCAGGGCCTGGAACGCCGGGTCGTGCCTGTCGCGCGGCTGGGGAAACCCGACGGGGATCTCGGCGCGGATCCGGCCCGGATTGGCGCCCAGGACGAAGATGCGATCCGCCAGAATCACGGCTTCCTCAATGTTGTGCGTCACGATCAGCATCGCCTTGGTCGGGAAGTCGGACTGCGTCCAGAGCCGGAGGAGCTCGGCCCGCAGGTTCTGCGCCGTGAGGACGTCGAGCGCCGAGAACGGCTCGTCCATGAGGAGCGCATCCGGTTCGACCACGAGGGCCCGCGCGAAACCGACCCGTTGGCGCATGCCGCCCGACAGCTCCTTGGGGTAGGCGGACTCGAACCCGTCCAGTCCGATGGCGTCGATGGCGCGCTCGGCGCGCACACGCCGCTCCTTCGTCTCCACGCCCTGCGCCTCCAGGCCCAGTTCGACGTTCTGGCGGACCGTGAGCCATGGCAGCAGGGCGAAGCTCTGGAACACCATCGAGACACCGTGGCAGGCGCCGTTGAGAACCTCGCCCCGGTACGAGATCTCCCCCCGCGTCGGCTCAATCAGGCCGGCGATGCAGCGGAGCAGCGTGCTTTTCCCCGAGCCCGAACGCCCGAGCAACGCGACGATCTCGCCTTCGTCGAGGTTGATCGTGATGTCGTCGAGCACCGGGAGAGGGCTGCCGTCCGGCGACGTGAACGACTTTGAGACGCGAGACACCTCAATGATGGTCCGCGGCTCCTTGCCGTGTCCGTCGCGCGTCCTCTCCTTGGGCAGTGTCACTGATCCTCACTCTGGTGCCTGGGCCCCACCAGCGTCAACGCCATCGGACTCACAGCGAGAACCTGGTCTCGGCCAGCCGGTAGAGCCTCCGCCAGAACAGCCGGTTGACGATGACGACGAAGGCACTCATGACGATGCCGCCGCCGATCAGCAGCGCGAACTTGCCCTCGTTCGATGCGGTCGAGATGTAGTTGCCGAGTCCATAGGCATTCAGCGTCTGGTGGTGCCAGGCGACGAGCTCGGCGACGATGGACGCGTTCCAGGCCCCACCGGCCGCCGTGATCCCACCGGTGACGTAGGCCGGGAAGATGGCGGGCAGGATGACCTGGCGCCAGCGCTGGCGTCGAGTCAGGCGCATCACGACCATCATCTCGCGCATGTCGTTCGGGATGGCGCTGGCCCCGGCGATCACGTTGAACAAGATGTACCACTGGGCACCGAGCATCATGAGCAGGATGGCGCCGTAGTCCAAGGGCACCCCGAGCGCAAGGAAGATCGCGGTGATGAAGGGGAACAGCAATATGGCAGGGAAGCTCGCGAGCACCTGCACGATCGGCTGTGCGTAGCGGGAGAGCCGGGGGCTCATGCCGATCTTCACCCCCACCGGCACCCAAATGATCGTCGAGATGAAGAGGAGGACGACGACCCGGGCGAAGGTGGCGAACCCGAGTGCGATGAGCGAGGGGAACCGAGAGAAGCCCAGGTGGGCGTTCAGGTAGAGGATCCCGCTGACGGCGACGAAGCCCGACGCACCGACGATGACGGTCCAGAAGATGATGTCGCCGAGACGTCGACGTCTGACGTCCTGGTGCAGTGGGTACTCCGCCAGGCCGAACGGACGGGTGACCCGGTCCAGGAACCGGCCGATGGGCCGTGTGAGCCGGCCCATCGCGTGCGGGATCGCCGAACGGCGCAGGGCGTCGAGCACCATGCTCTTCGGTTTCTCGGTCGCCTCCGAGGTCTCCATGCGGAACCGCTCCGACCAGGCCACCAGCGGCCGGAAGACGAAGAAGTTGGTGCCGACGACCAGGATCACCATGGTGACGATGGCGATGGCGACCTTGGGGTAGGACCCCTCTGCCGCCGCCGCACCCATGTAGCTGCCGATACCGGGAAGGCTCTCGGTCAGGCCCTTGCCGCCCACGAACACGGTGACCGCCTCGGAGGCGGTGAGGAAGAACCAGCCGCCGCCCATCGACATCATCATGTTCCAGACCAGCCCGATCATGGAGCTCGGGACGTCGAGCTTCCAGAAGCGCTGCCACTTGGTCAAGCGGTACATGCGAGCCGCCTCGTCCAGCTCAGTCGGCTGGGAGATCAGCGAGTGATAGAAGCTGAATGTCATGTTCCACGCCTGCGACGTGAAGATCACGAAGATGGATGCCGCCTCGAGGCCGAACAGGTTGTTGGGGAACAGCTTGATGAAGAAGGTGAGTGCCACGGGTAAGAAGACGAGGATGGGGATCGACTGGAGGACGTCGAGGATCGGGACCAGCACCTTCTCCGCTCGGCGCAGTCGCGCCGCAGCGGTGCCGTACACCAGGGTGAAGACCGTCGAGAGGAAGAGCGCGATGAACATGCGCAGCAGCGAGCGGGCCGCGTAGTACGGCACGTTCGAGATGTTGGTGGAGAGCCTGACCTCGGTCCGGCCGGGGGCGTAGTTGACTGTCATCGCCTGTCCGAGCTTGACCACCACGTACAGGAGCCCGATGATGCCCACGGCGAGCAGCAGGTCGTAGAGGTTGAGCCCGCGCCCGCGCAGCGCCTCGCGCACGGGGAGACCTCGCCGCGTCGTGGCCGGGCTCACAACGGGCCTCCCGTCGTGCCGTCACGGGGCGCGGCCCATCGTGATCGTCCGGGGTTCGTGTCGCTCAAGGTCGCGCTCCCACCGAGAGGTTCGGGCCGGGACCGATCAGCGTAAAGAGTGGGGGAGGCCGGCGCACCTCAACGCAGCACCGCGGCGAAGACCGTGCTCCAGGGTCGCGCCAGGGCGCGCAATTCGGCACAGCGCTCCTCGCCCACGACGTCGTAGGGCGCTGCCGCCAGGGTGTCCGTGGCGTTCTCTATCCCCTGTCGCTGGGCTGCGCCCCACTCTGTGAAGCGCAGCTCGTCGCCCCTTTCGATCCATCCCCGCCCGCGCAGGGCGTGGGCTGCAGCGTTCCACGCCTCCTCGGACCAACCCCGGGTGGAACGCAGCACGTGGGCCGGCACGTCGCCTGCGGCGGCGTGGGTGACGAGCGCCTCAAGGCCCGACAGGCCGTGCACGACCAGCAGCGCGATATGGCCGTCGCCCCGGTACTCGCGCAGGATGGACTGGGCGTGCCACAGCACCAGGTGGGGTGCCGCGGGCCACGGCACGTCGGCGTGTGCCGCCGCCAGGGGGCGACCCTCGACTCGCCACGCCGCCTCCTCGGCCGCGGTGCGGGCCAGGTCCGCGGCGCGGTGCATCTCCGGCGACTCGACGATCTCGTCGCCCAGGAGCCGCCGCCACGCCGCGTCGACCGCGCCGAAGCGAGCCGTCACCATCTGCTGCGGCGTCGCCAGGCGCCACGACGCCGGAATGGCCGCATGGACCAGCTCCGGGTTGAAATTGAAGAAAGTCGAGACGACCACGTCGGCGGGCACGGCGCCCATGGGTGCCGCCCGTGAGGCGAAATAGCCGGACGATCCCGTCACGCCGAGGCGCCCGTACGCCTCCGCCGCCTCGGGCACGAAGTAGACCATGCCGTGCAACGGCTCGAGCGTCCGCCAGGTCTTGTGCGCCCGCAGCGCGCCGTCATCGTGGCCCCGGTCGCCGTTCACAGCACCTCGTCCTCACGAAGGCGCCGGGCCAGCTCGGGGGTGGCCGCCCAGAGGGGTCGGCGGCGCGATGCGTCCCGCACGACCAGCTCCCGCCCGTCACGCTCCCCCTCCGAGGCACCCGCCTCGCGGCAGATGAGCAGGCCGGCCAGGTAGTCCCACCCGAAGAGCGTGCTCCGCCCCGCCACCAGGTAGGCGTCGAGCACGCCCTCGGCGACCGCGCAGCACTCCAGCGACGCCGCGCCGAGGGCACGGTACTGGGCCCAGCCTGGGTGCCGACCGGGGAACCCCGAGATCCCCACGATCGCGCTGCCGAGGTCTTCGCAGCGCGACGGCGCGATCGCCCGGCCGTCCTTCTCGGCACCGGCCCCCCGGACGGCGGCGTAGCGGTCGCCGGTGGCCTGGTTGGTCACCACCCCCACCCGGGGGCCCTCGTCATCGAGCACACAGATGCTGGTGGCGTAGAAGGGCACGCCCCTGTGCGCGTTGGTGGAACCGTCGACCGGGTCGATGACTGCCAGCAGCCCCGACGGTCCGTCGCCGGTCACCCCCGACTCCTCGGACAACACCGCCAAGCCAGCGCCGTGCAGGATGGGGAGGGCCACGCCGTCGGCCGCCAGGTCGAGGCGGTACTGGCCGGGCCTGGCTCCAGAAGGCCCCCAGTCCTCGAGCGCGTCCAGGGCGGTACGCACGGCGGCGACGGCGTCGTCGAGCACCTGCAGCAGCCGAACGTCGTCCACGGGAGACGAACCCTATCGGCACCCGACGCCGCAGCCAGCCACAACGCGGGGCTGCCTGCTCCCATTAGGCTCCCCCAGTTGTGGCTGCCATCGATGTCGCCGGCTACGTCGCAGATCTGAAGGACCATTCCGTGGACCACGGGTTCCACGTGCACGACGAGCGCCACTTCGTCGAGACCTACTCGCTGCGTCAGGTCTGGGAGGTCGACCTGCATCCCGAGGAGGGGTGCGGAGGCCCGCTCGACCTGCACCTCGCCCTCGACGTCGACCCGCGCGTCCTCCTCTCCTTCGAGGACGCCGTCGTCCTGCTCGCCGAGGACGAGGAGCCTCCTGACGAGTTCCACTTTCCATTGACCTTCACGTGGGCACTCCCGCCCCTGCCGAGCGGACCTGACCTGCTCCGTCTCGCCATCGACCTCGCCGGGGTCGGCGGGATCGAGCTCCCGCTCGAGGTGTCCGCCATCGACTCCTTCGCCAATGCCACCGACGGCTCCGAACGGCGCCTGAGCATCGTGGCCCGCCACCCGGTCTCGCTGGCCCGCGTCCTGAGCGGCGAGGAGCTCCTCTGCGACGTCTTCGACCGCGCCCTCGCGGTCAGCCGCTTCCTGCTCGAGTCGGCCGAACGCTGGCTCGCCTGACGTGATCCGGGCCCGATGCCCCCGGGGAGGTCGGGTCATCGGGACGGCACTCGCCGTCGTCGGCACCGCCCTGGGACTGAGCGCCTGCAACAGCCAGGGCGGCCAGGCCCTGGCCCAGCAGGCCTGCGTGCACGTGCACCGTTCGGTCGACGACTACCTGCGCTCGACCGTCGCCGGCACGCCGCCGGCCACGGTGGCGCTGCTGCAGCGGGAGGCCGACCAGGAGCTCCGGGCCGCGCTCCCCTTGGCCGCCGCGGCCAACTCCGACGACGGGTCGTGGAACGCCCTGATGACGACCATTTCGGAGTTCGCCGACGTCGACGAGGGCCATCTCGTCCCCGCACTCAAGGCGCAGTGCGTCGTCGCCGACACGAACCAGAACGTCAACCCGCAATCTCCGAGTGGCAACTCCACCCCGCAGAACGTGAACCCGCAGCCCGCGTCACCCGCTGGGTGAGGCCGCGGCGCCTGCGCTCGCCTGCTGCGCCCTGCCCTCGGCCACGATGGGCGGCATGATCTTGGGCGCGAGGACCTCGCCGCCGGCGTTGGTGAAGTGGATGCCGTCCGAGCGCCGGATGACGGTCCCGTCGACCGTGCTGGTGAACTTGCCCGAGGGGCACGCAGCGGCATAGAGGTCGACGACCGAGTCGGTCTGGGGATGCTCCGCCGCCACCTGGCGGACCAGCTTGTTGTAGACGGCCAGGCGACTCGGGTTGTCCTCGGGCCAGGGCGCTCCGTCGGGCTGCTCCCCCTCGTCGGTGCAGGGCGCCGTCAGGAACACCATGCGCGCGCCGGTCGCGGTCACCAGTTGGGATGCCTGCTGCAGCTGCTGCTTGACATAGGCGGCGAATGCCGGGTTCAAGATGTTGGTCCACGTCCCCTGGTACTCGCGATCGGCCACCTCCCAGCGTCCGGCCAGGAGCACGACCACGTTCGGCTTGACGTCGTTCATGGCGGCCACCCACTGGTCCGGCCACGGCTGCTGATCCAACGGCTCACCGGGGTAGAGCGCGGAGCCGTTGCAGGCAGACGGCGTGATGTCGCGCACGCCCATGAGCTCGACCTCCGGCCCGTTCACGACACCGCAGCCGAGGATCCCCTCGTCGGAGAGGACGTACCCGTACTTGTCCTGGTCCTCGGCGGCGGACAGTCCGATCCCGAGGGTCAGCGCGACGGAGTCGCCGAAGAGGAGGACGCGCACCGGCTGCCCGGTCGACGGCGCACCGGGAGTCGTCGTCGTGGTGGTGGTGGTGGTCGTGCCGCCCGAGGTGCCGATGCCGGCCGGGAACGTCGTACTGGCCACGGCCGTCGTGCCGGTGGTCGCAGCCACGATCGCCACCAGCACCACCCCGGCGCCGGCCGGCACCGCGACCCACGCCTTCCACTGCCTGACGAAGGTCCCCATGCGGATGGGGCGCTCGACGAGATGAAAGGACAGCACGGAGACCACGAACGTGACGATCACGCGCACGGCGAAGAGCTCGTAGCCATAGAGCCCGGTGCGGGAGTGATCAAGCCAAATGAAGATCGGCCAGTGCCAGATGTAGAGGCCGTAGGAGATCCGCCCGACGTAGCGCACGGGTGTCAGGGACAAGAGCCGGGGCACGATGCTGCGCGGCGCCCCCACCGCGGACAGGATCACGCCCGCGACGGCCAGGCCGATGAGGAAGAAGCCGCCCGAGTAGGGAAAGGAGGTTGTCGAAGTCGTCAGGACCCAGAGCAACACGGCCCCGATGGCCCCGGCGATGCCGATCAGGCCGCACACGAGCCGCCCCGTGGGACCCTCCGGCCTCCAGAGCTCACGCTTGGCGAGCCGGCCCTCCTCGTGGCGGCTCTGGGTGAGCAGCACGAGGCCGACGGCGAGGGCACAGCCGATGAAGAGGCACTGGGACCGGGTGTCTGTGCCGAGGTAGACCCGGTTCGTGTTGATGCCTCCGTCGTACAGCACGTACATCCACGTCGCCGACGCGATGGCGGCGGCGCAGCACAATGCGAACAGCGCCCGCATGCTCCGCGTGAAGTGCAGGATCCCCAGCACCACGAGCGGCCAAATCACGTAGAACTGCTCCTCCACGGCCAGCGACCAGGTGTGCAGGAGTGGCGAAGAGGCTGCCGTCTCGTTGAAGTAATTGGAGTTGACCAGAATGAAGTGCCAATTGCTCACGTAGAGCAGCGTGGCCAGCGCGTCGAGCCGCAACGCGCCGTACGTCCCCTTCGGGACGATCACCGACGCGAAGAAGGCCACGAAGAGCAGCATCAGGAACAGGGCCGGCAGCAAACGGCGCGCCCGCCGGGCCCAGAAGGCACCCAGCTTGACGGTCAGGGTCTGGCGCCACTCGCCCACGAGCAGCGAGGTGATCAGAAACCCCGACAGGACGAAGAACGCGTCGACCCCCATGAACCCGCCGTCCATGTGCGGGATCCCGCCGTGGAACATCATGACGGCGACCACCGCGCAGGCCCGGACCCCGTCGAGCGCAGGGAGGTAGGCCAGACGAGTGTGCGAAATCGCGCTCTCGTCGTCCTCCATCGGGCCCATCCCTCCTGGTTCGGCTCAGGCCGGCACCACCGCGCGGGTGTCCGGGAGGCGCCATTGTCTCAGACGGCGCCCGCCCCCCCAAGTGCACCGGCGACTGGCTACCCTCGGCCTCCTGAGCCCGACCCGGCCCCTGGCCGCTCCTCTCGCCCGTCGCAAACCCCCGCTGCGCCGCGGGCGCGTCGTCGCGTTTCTCCTGGTTCTCGCCGTACTCGGCGTCGGCTCCGCCATCGTCGTGTCCCGCCTGGACGACGGGCCCGGGCTCAGCCCGCTGCGTGCCCGGATCGTCGCCATTGCCGAGGGCCAGGTGGGCTACCGGACCGACCCCGCCGACACTTACTGCAACAGGTTCAGCGCCTACTGGGACGCTGGGGTCGACGACTGCGGCAACGACAACCTCGACGAGGAATGGTGCGCCGACTTCGCCGCATGGGTGTGGAAGCAGGCGGGCGCCGAGGTCGACTATCAGCTGGCACCCGGCTACCTCAACAGTGACTCCGCCAGCTTCTACGTGTGGGGGACGGACCACGGCACGTGGCACCCGCTGGGGTCGGGCTACACGCCCCAGCCGGGGGACGTGGCCGTCTACGGGCTCGACACCGCCACGGTCACCGCGGTGCACGTGGCGGTCGTCACCGCGGCCACCGGTGACGCCGCCGCGCCGGACGTCGTCAACGGCGATGGTGACCGGACCGGCTACAGCGTCGTGGAGGTCGGCAGCCGGCAGGCCTACGCCGACGTCAAGGGGAGGGGTGCACCCCTCTCGGGCTACGTGTCGCCGTCGGCGCCGGCGCCGTCGTCCACCACGTCCTGACCTCCGACGGAGCGGTCAGCCCATGTGCTGTCTTCGGCCTGCTGCGCCGCCATCGCGGTGACCACCGCCTCGAACACCTTGGCGGCGTCGCGCTCGATGTGCGACCGCGCCAACAGGAGGCACGCCGCCCCGAGGAAGGCGATCGGGAGGATGATGAGGAAGGCGGTGCGGTAGTTGTCCCCGAATTGCGCGGCGATGGCGGACGTGACGAGCGGGGCCGCCGCCGAGCCGAAGACGACGGAGGCGAGATTGAACGCACCGAACCCGGCCCCGCGCACGTGCGCCGGCGCCGCGTCCGACAGGCCCGCCCGCAGCGCCGGGACACACGCGGTGGCGGCGAGGAACCCGGCGAGCTGCACCACGAACACCAGCGCGAAGGCCATGGGGATGAACGAGACCATGAACAGCGCGGCGCTGATCACGATGCACACCGCCGGGATCACGACGCGCGCCCCGAGGAAGCGATCGACCCAGCGGTCGGCGATGCGCCCGCCCACGATGGTGCCCGGGATGCCGCCCAGGATGGCGAGCGCGCCGAACGTCCCGTTCGACGCTTGCTGGGTGAGGTGCAGCTGGTTCTGGTAGAAGTTCGGCATCCAGGTGGCGACCGCGGTGACCACGAAGCCGACCGTGGACACGCCGACCAGCGCGTAGCGCATGGTCGGTATCCGCAGGATCGTCCCCACGTCCTTGCGCAACCCGTCCGCCATGGCGCCGAGGAAGCGCCGGAGACCTTCGGGGAACAGCGGCGCACCCTGGTCGTCGGCCAGCTCCATCTCCTCGCTGTGCGTCACGTGGGCCCGGTCCGCCGTGCCGCGGCTCGGCTCGGGGAGCCGCCAGCACAAGTAGGCGACCACCAGGCCGGGGAACAGCGACACGAAGAAGGCCACCCGCCACCCCTGGCCGTGGAAGAGCGGCCCGATGGCGCCCCCGATCGCCAGGCCCATGCCCAGCCCGACGTAGCTGAGGCACTGTTGAATGGAGAACGCCCGCCCGCGGCGCTCGGTCCCGTAGTAGTCCGCGATGACGCTGCTGCCCGACGGGTCGGTCACCGCCTGGCCGAAGCCCAGCGAGGCCCGGATCACCACCAGGAGGCCGAACGCCGCGGTCGGCACCACCCCGCCCAGGGCGCTGATGACCGACCACAGGGCGATGGTCACCGCCATGGCCCTGGTCCTGTTCCAGCGGTCCGCCAGGTAACCGGCCGGCATGGTCACGATCCCGTTGACCAGGATGAAGGCCGAGAAGAGCAGGCCGATGGCGGTGTCGCCGACCCCGAAGGCCGCCTTGATCTGGTCGCTGCTCCCGCGGACGATGTACTGGTCCATCCCGTCGATGAACAGGGTGAACCCGACCACCCACATCGGCCAGTTCGTGACCACTATTCGCCGCGGCGCTCTCCCCGTCCGCGCCGGCTCGGCGCGCGGCTCCGCCGGGCTCACGACCGGCCCGCCGGCCGCCGTTCGCCGAAGCCCCCCGGCCCCCTCAGACCTCCGGTGTGTACCCGGCTGGCAACCCGATCGACTTCAGCTCCAGGAAGCTCTCGAGGCCTTCGGGACCGAACTCGCGCCCGACGCCTGACTCCTTGTAGCCGCCGAAGGGCGTCGAGAAGTCGATGGGCGCAAAAGCGTTGAGCATGTAGGTGCCGGTGCGCACCTGCCGGGCCAATCCGAGGCCGCGGTCGTTGTCCGCCGTCCACACCGAGCCACACAGCCCGTAGCTCGAGTCATTGGCGATCTCGACCGCGTTCTGGTCGCCGTCGTAGGGGATGACCACGAGCACCGGGCCGAAGATCTCCTCCTGGGCGATCTTCATTTTGTTGTCCACGTCGGAGAACACCGTCGGCTCGACGTACCAGCCCTTGGAGAACGCCGACCCCGACGGGCGCCCGCCGCCCAGCGCGACGGTCGCCCCCTCCTCACGCCCGCTGTCGAGATACCCCTCGATCCGGCTCCGCTGCCGCTCGGCCACCACCGGGCCGATCTCGGTGGCCGGGTCCATGGGGTCGCCCACCTGCATGGCGGAGACCCCCGCCACCACGGCGTCGACGACCTCGGCGTAGCGCGCCCGCGGCGCCAGGATCCGGGTCTGGGCGACGCACGCCTGCCCGTTGTTCATGACGGCGTTGGGCAGCAGTGCCGGGATCGCCGTGGCCAGATCGGCGTCGTCGAGGATGATGGCCGCCGACTTGCCGCCCAGCTCGAGCGTGCAACGCTTCAGGCGCTCACCGCACAGTCCGCCGATGCGCTTGCCGCCCACCCCCGAGCCGGTGAACGAGATCTTGTCCACGCCCGCGTGCGTCACCAGGTGCTCGGAGACTTCGCGCCCCGCCGGCACCACCGAGAGCACGCCCTTGGGCAGTCCCGCCTCGGCGAAGATCTCGGCCAGCCGGAACGCGTCGAGGGGCGTCTCCGGCGCCGGCTTGAACACGACCGTGCAGCCGGCAATCAGCGACGGCGCCAGCTTGGCCGCCATGATGAAGAGGGGCACGTTCCACGGGGCGATGGCGCCCACCACGCCGACCGGCTCCTTTGTCACGAGCACCTGCGGGTTCAACAGGCCGGTGCGCACCTCGTCGAAGGCGTAGGAGGAGGCCAGGTCGGCGTAGTAGTTGAAGACCATGGCGGGGGCGAGCACCTGGCCCATGCCCGAGAAGGTGATGGGCGAGCCCATCTCCCGTGTGATGATCTCGGCGAGGTCGCCCGTCTCCGCCGTCACCTGTGCCGCCACCGCCCGCACGATCTCGGCCCGCTCTGGCGGCGTCATGCGCGGCCACGGACCGTGGTCGAAGGCGGTGCGCGCCGCTGCGACGGCCTTGTCGATGTCGGCCTCGGTCCCGTCAGGCACCCGGGCGATGACCTCCTCGGTCACCGGCGAGACCACTCCGATGGTGTCGGTGCCCTCGGGGGCCACCCAGTCGCCGCCGATGAACAAGCGGTCGTAGTCCCGAATCGCCATGCGTCCTCCCCAAGGGCTCAGGGGGCCGACGCCCCCGCCGCCGGATGCGCCGAGCGGCAACTCAAGGGTAGCTGCGCCCGGCCGGGCCGGGACACTTTGGGGGCCGCCACCTGCGCTCGTTCTTGCCGCGGCCTCAGCCCGCCTCGTCGCGTCGCTCCACGTGGGCGACGACGCCGCCGTCCTCCAGCCAACCCTTTCCGGCGGCGTACGCGACCATGCCGGCGAAGCCCTCCTCCCACGCATTGGTGGCGGCGGGCCCGGCGAGCGCGCGCAGGGCGACCGGGTCGACCACCACGTGCGCCCCGTCGGACCGGAGCCGCCCGAGGCCGGACTGGTCCACCAGCGCCTCCAGATCGCCCTCGCCCTCGACGGCGACCGAGAAGCGGGTGAAGTCGTCGGGGTCCCGCAGGTGCACCCTCGCCTCGGACAGGTCGACCACGATCAGCACGCCAGCGACGCTACCGCCCCCTCCCGCGCCGTCCCCGCCCGCTCGGCCGTCTTCGTCCCCTGCCGGCTCGGCCGTCCCCGTCTCCCGCCCGGGCGCTGCCGTCACTAAAGTGCCGCCCCGTGCCCGACATCAGCCAGCGTGACCCCGAGGAGGTGGCCGCCACCCTCTCCCGCTGGCTGGCCACCAAGTCACCGGACGGGTCCGGCCCCGAGGTCTTCGACGTCCAGGCCCCCGGCTCCAACGGGTTCTCCAACGAGACGATCCTGTGCCGGACCCGGGCAGAAGGCGGGGACGAGCGTCGCCTGGTGGTCCGTGTGGCGCCGACCAAGCACCTGCTCTTCCTCGACGCCGAGTTCTCCACGCAGTACCGGGCCATGCGCGCCCTGGCCGACGGCGGCTCGGCGGTCCCCCTACCCCGCCTCGGGTGGTACGAGGAGGACCCCCGGTACTTCGGCGTCCCCTTCTTCTCCATGGACCACGTCGAGGGCCTGGTCCCTTCCGACAACATCCCCTACACCCTCGAGGGCTGGGTGCTCGAGGCCACGCCCGAGCAGCAGGAGCGCATGTGGTGGAGCGGGATCGACGCGCTGGCCTCCGTGCACCGCACTGATTGGCGGGCGGCGAGGCTGGAGTGGCTCAGTCACCCCGCCCGTGGCCGGCCGGGGATCGAACAGCAGATGTCCTATTACCGGGACTTCCTCGACTGGGCCACCCGGGGGGAGAAGGTCCCCGTGGTCGAGTCGACCTGGCGGTGGCTCGTCGAGCACCAGCCGGACGAGGACGGCGACGTCGTCGTCAGCTGGGGCGACAGCCGCATCGGCAACATCATCTGGGACGACTTCCGCTGCGCCGCGGTGGTCGACTGGGAGATGGCCTCACTGGCCCAGCCCGAGCTCGACCTGGGCTGGTGGCTCTACTTCGATCGGCAATTCTCCGAGGGCCTCGGCGTCCCGAGGCCGCCCGGATTCGGGTCGCACGAAGAGACGATCGAGCGCTACTCCGAGCTGATGGGGCGCCCCATGAAGGACATCTTCTTCTACGAGGTGTTCTCCGGTTTCCGCTTCGCGATCGTCATGTACCGGCTGTCAGACCTCATCTTCGGGCGGGACGACATGGAGCAAGAGGTGGGCATGGCCACGAACAACCTTGCCACCCAGCTCCTGGCCAAGATGCTCGACCTGGACCCACCGACTTAGTCGCCCGTCCGCGTCGCTAGTCGGCGATCGGGTCCCCCGTCGGGCCCACCGCGACGCCCGCCGCCCGGAGACGATCGCCGAGCCACTGCGCGCCGTCCTCGCCCTGCATGGCCTCCTGCCAGCCCCGCAGGATCTCGTGCAGGCGGTCGACCGAGTCGATCTTCGCGATGACGTGCACCGTCATCTTGTCCTCGTACCCGGGCGGCGCCGAGACGTGCAGGCCGCCGAACGGGTCCTCAGTCACGTGAGGAACCGGCTCGCGCAGGACGTAGAGCTCGCCAGTGTCCTCCACGTAGTTCAGCTCGTGCCGCACCCCGTCCCTGTCGAGCCAGTCGGTGCCCAGCTCGAGCTCGGCGGAAGGCCGCCGGCGAGGGTCGGCTTCGTAGAACTCGTCGATGTCCATCGGGCGCACACTATCGCCCACCTGGGTGATCACGACTCTGTCCACTGCGGGCCCACACTCGGGAGACGGGAGGAGCGATCGGGGGAGGGACGGACGCCACCGTGACGCCATGCCCGCCACCACGCCGAAGCAACGCGTCGCCCTCATCGACCAGATGGCCGCCGAGTGGAGGTCGGTCGGCCGCTCCCGTCGAGCCGTCCGGTCCTTGCACACGGTCGCCGCTCGCGATCCGGGCCTGTCCCGGCTCGTCCTGGGCGAGGGCGCCGGACCGCCGCCCTGCCCCACGCCCTACGAGGTCGTCGAGCACATGAGGCGGGCCCGGGGGCGCACGGAGCGGGAGGAGGCCGCCCGCCTGGTCCGGGTCCTGCTCCGGGAGGCCGACAGTGACCCGTTCATAGAGCGGATGCTCGTGCAGGCGCTGCTCCCGGGGCTGGTCGTGGTGGCCGGGAAGCTGCGGTGGGGTCGCGGGGGTGGGTGGCAGGACGGCGAGGAGTTCTTCGGCGAGCTCCTGTCGACCACGTGGCTCGTCCTCCAGGAATGGGCCGGCCAGGACCGCCCCTACGCGGTGCTGGACCTCCTCTCCGCGATCCGGTGCCGGCTGCGCCGTCAGCTCTTCCGCGCCAAGGAGGACCTCGCGCGGTCCATCCCCCTCGCTCCCCAACAGGCCGAACGGGTTGCCCCGTCCGAGACGGTCCTCGAGGAGTTGGCCCGCATCCTCATCGATCTGCGCCACGACGGCATGCGTGCCGAGGAGGTCCAGGTCCTCTACGCCCACCACGTCCTCGGCTATTCCATCGCCGAGCTCGCCGCCGTGACAGGTCGCGATCGCCGCGCCCTCTACGCCCGTCGAGACCGCGGCCACCGGCGATTGTGCGCCTGACCGCCTCGGTGCGGTCCGAGTGACACGTGCGTATGGTGTGTCCGTGGTAGGCGGCAGGTCGGGGACCACGGAAGGGCTGCGCGCGCGGGTGGCTCGGGGACGTCCCAACTGGTGGGTGATCCTCGCCGTGTCGTTGGCGCTCATGGCGCTCCTGGTCGTGACGGCAGGGAGCACGCCGCGGGTGCCCGGCCCTCGTGCGAGGTCGGCCGACGACGCCGCGGGTCTCCGCGGGGCACTGTCCGACGGCCGTCGTACCGGCCCGGCCACGACCATCCCGCCGCCAGCACCCACCTCCACGACGACAACGACCTCACCCGGGGCGGCGCCGCGGACGACCACGACGTCGGGTACGTCGCTGCTCTCGGCCCACGCGCTCGGGGGCGCAACCGGCGCGTCCCCGGCCCCGTCCCCGGCCGCGGCCCCGTCCCCGACCCCGACGACGGCGCCGAGCACCACGACGACAACGACCACGCCGCTTGCCAGCACGACGACGGGCCCGAACACGTCACAAGCGTCGGACCGCGTCCAGACGCAGGGATACCTCAACCCTCCCGTGCAGACGTCCAACGCGTACGGGTTCACCGGGACCGGTGCGATGGAGATCTCGGTCGTCTGGTCGGGCGATACCTACTTGACCATGGAGGTCACCTGCCCGAGCGGCAGCCAGAGCGTCGGTGGAACGTCGGCCATGGCCGCGTCGCTCCCGGACGCCAGTGGCAGTTGCCAGGCGACGGTGAGCGAGCCTGCCACGGAGCAGACCTCGCTCACCTACACCGTCACGATCGGACCCACCGGTGGGTAGTCCGACCCGGGGCCGCCGCCCGAGGCGAATCGTCGACATCGCCGGTGCGGCGTTCGCGGCCCTGCTCGCCTTCGGCGCGGTCCCGGCGGTCCTCGCCTTCGTGGTCGGCAATCCCCTGTGGGGCGGGTTGGGCCACGCGTGGCGGCCCACTCCGCGCGCGGCGCTGTGTGTGCTGGCGGTGGCGGCATGGCTGGCATGGGTGGCGTGCTGCGCCCAGCTGGTGCGTGCGGTCATCGCGCACGTGCGGAGCGGCGACGTCAGCGCCGGCGGCGGCGCCTCGGTGATGGACCGGATCGCGGCACGGATCGCCCTCGGGGTTCTCGCGCTCGGCAGCGTCGGTGCGCCGCTGGTCGTGCCCATGGGAGCCGGAGCAGCCACACCGTCGAGCGGCCTGCCCGGCGAGGTCGCCGCGGCACCGATCTCCTCCGCGGGAACGTTGCCGCCGGGACGCCATGTGTCGACGGTGGTCCACGTCGTGCGCCCGGGCGACTCGTTGTGGAGCATCGCGGACGAATACGTCGCTGACGGCGCCGACTGGACGGCGATTGCCGCGCTCAACCTCGGTCTCGACATGGCGGGCGGCGGGAGGTTCGTCGATCCCGCTCAGATCCGAGCCGGTTGGCACCTGCGATTGCCGCTTGCCCCGGACGCCGTGCACGCGAGGGCGTCGACGTCGGGGCGACCCGGTCGCGCACCGTCGCGCACCGACGACCGACTGCCCGAGCTCGTGGCACTCGGCATGGGCTCGCTCGCCTGCGCGGCGCTGGCCCGCCTCTCGAGGCGACGCCGGCAGGCCGACCTGTACTCGGGCGATCCGGACCTGCGACACACCACATCGGAACACGCCACATCGGACGGGGCCGTTGACGTTGCCGCTCTCGCCGGACGATTCGAGGGCGTCCCGGCGTTGCACGCCTTCGAGGCCGCGAACCGTCTGTTGGGTCGCTCCCTGCTGCACCGCGCCGACGTCCCGCGGGTCCGCGCCATCTGCGTCTCGCCATCGGGAGTCACGTTCTGGCTTGCCGCGGCACGACCTGCGGCGCCGGACGGGTTCTCGGCGGTGATGGATGGCGCCGCCTGGCACGTGGACCATGCTGCCCTCGGCAACCCGGAACCCTCCGACCCGTACGTCCCCGTCGCGCTGCCCGTCGGCGACGACGACGACGGCTCCTGGCTGGTCGCACTGGCGCCAGGCGACGTGGTGCCTGTCCTGGGCGAATCGGCGCCTGCGCTCTGGCGCTCGGCCCGGGCGGCGGTGCGTGCGTGGGACTGGTCGGACACCGTGCTCGTGACGGACGATCCACACGATCCGGCGTTGCGCGCCGCCGTGGCTGGAGGTCTGGCACCGACGCGTCACCTCCTCCACTTCGGCGACCCCTCGTCACTGCCACCGGGGGTGGCACGCCACGCCGCTGTCCTCACCACGGCACCGGTCGCGGCCACCGGCCTGACCGTCCTGGTCGATCGTTACGGGGCCACCCTCCACCCGATGGGGCGGGTGGTGCGTCCGCACCTGCAGTCGACGGAGACGGCCCAGCATGTCGAAGCGTTGCTGACACCGCTCCCGCAGCGGGAGCCCGAACGCCTCGGAGGTGGCGCGGTGATCCGTCAGCGCCCACCGGCCACCAGCGCCGTGTCATCTGCGCTCGCCCCGGGGAAGGTCGACGTGCGGCTCCTGACCATGACGCCCCGGCTGGACGGCCTCAGCGAGCCCCTGCCGCCCAACCGGGCCCGGCGTGCCGTCGAGCTGGTCGCCTACTTGGCCCTGCACCACCCGGACGTCATCACCGGTGACCGCCTGCGCACGCGCGTGCTCGGGTCTTCCGACGCCGATGCAGCCGCCAAGACACTGTTCAACACGGCGCACGCGGCCCGGCGCGCCATGGGGCACGACGAGGGGGGCGATCCGCTCTTCCCGGCCGGGACGCGCAACGGGCTCTACCAGGTGTCACCCCTGGTGACGGTCGACGTGCACCGCGCCGTGGCTCTCGCCACCGCCGGAACGTCGCAGGACGACCCCGTCCTCGCGATGGCCCACCTGCGCGCCGCGCTCGAGTTGGTGGAGGGCGAGCCGCTCGCCAACGCGCTGTCGGGATACTCGTGGTGGGAGGCCGAGGGCCACGGTGGACGTATCGCCGCAGTCCTGGTCGATGCGGCCCGCTCCCTGGCGGCACTGGCGTCCGAGGCAGGGCACTTCGAGCTGGCTCGCTGGGGGCTGGAGCGGGCGCGGGTCGTCGAGCCCTACAGCGAGGCGATCTCGCGAGCCGCCATGCAGCTGGCGACGGCCGAAGGTGACGTGGACAGACTCCGTCACGAATGGCGCGAGTGCCAGCGCAGAGCCGATGCGCTGGACCCCGGTAGCTCGCCTTCGTCGCGTACCGAGTCGCTCTACGGCGAGCTCAGTCGTGCGGTGGCCCTCAGCGCGGCGGACGCGGACGCGGACTGGCCGCGCTATGCCCCGGCGGCGAACGACTGAACGCCGGCGGCGCTCGCGTACGCCTGCACGACGTCCTCCAGCCGCGCCACCCGGCTGCCCTTGACGAGCAGCGCGTCGCCCGGACCGATCGTCTGCAACAACGCGACCGCGTCGTCGAGCCCTCCCACCTCGGCCGGCCCGTAGAGGTCCGTCTGGTAGCCGACGACCTCTATCCCGAGCTCCTCGGCCAGCTGGGCCATGCGCCGGTGCTCCGCCTCCGTCGCGCCACCCAGCTCGGCCATCAGCCCGAGGAGCGCCAGCTTTCGTCCGCCCGGCAGTGCGGCGAGCGACCGCAAGGCGGCCTCGGTCGATGCGGGGTTGGCGTTGTAGCAGTCCACCACGAGGGTGACGCCGTTGGGTGCCCGGTGCACCTCCATGCGGAGCGGGGAGCCTGTCTCCACCCCTAGGGCGGTGATGACGTCGTCGAGGGGCACCCCGCACCACAGGGCCGCCGCCCCTGCCGCCAACGCGTTGGGAACCTGCTGCGCGCCGCGCAGGGCGAGCCGCACCTCGCCGTGGCCCCAGGGCGTGCGCAGGTGGAAGGTGGCGCGCAGCTCGGCGTCGAGCGCCACCTCCTCGGCGCGCACCTCGGCGTCGCCGTCGACGGCGTACCCCAACACCGGACAGGGGCTCACCGAGGCCATGCGCACCACCCGCGGGTCGTCGAAATTCAGCACGGCGACGCCCGACTCGGGGAGTGCCGTCACGAGCTCGCTCTTGGCCCTCGCCACGCCGTCCAAGCCGCCGAGGAACTCGACGTGTGCCATGGCCACGCTCGTCACGATGCCGACGTCGGGCCGGGCCACCTGGGCCAGCCGCGTGATGTGGCCGATGCCCCGGGCACCCATCTCGAGCACCACCCACCGCACGTCGTCCGGCGCGTTCAGGAGGGTGAGCGGGAGGCCCAGCTCGTTGTTGAAGGAGCGTTCGCTCGCCGACGTCCGGAATGCCACGGCCAGGCAGCGGTGCAAGAGGTCCTTGGTCGTGGTCTTCCCGACCGAACCGGTGATGCCGACGACACCGCCGACGCGGGTGCGAGCGAGCAGTCCGAGGGTCATGAGCGCGACGGCCGTGTCGGCGACCACGATGGCCGTCCCTCCGACCGGTTCGTGCATGGTCAGGTACGCCGGCGCCCCGGCATCGAGCGCGGCGGAAATGAACGCGTGCCCGTCGCGCTCGGCCACGATCGGGACGTACAGCTGCCCGGGCTTCGCCGTCCTGGAGTCGATGCTCGCGCCCTCGACGCTGACATCGGGCCCGATCAGTGCCCCCCCGAGCTGGGCTGCGAGTTCAGAGGTGGAGAAACGCACGCATCGGCCTCGCAGCCGAGTGTACAGCCCCGCGTTGTATAGCCTCGGTGGATGCCTGATCCCGGAGTGCTGGCCGTTCTGTACGGAGGGCCATCGGCGGAGCACGAGATCTCGTGCATCTCGGCGCGGCGGATCATGCGGGCCGCGCTCGACGCCGGATTCGTCGTGCGGACGATCGGGCTGACGCACGACAAGCGGTGGGTCGACGCCGACCGGGTCCGGTCCGATGTCGACGAGGTCGAGGCACTCACCTCGCCCGACGACCTGCTGCACCACCACCCCGAGTGCGCGCTCGGGCACCTCGACGAGGGCCTGCCGCCCGACGCGGTGGTGTTCCCCGCGCTGCACGGCCCCTTCGGGGAGGACGGCGTCCTCCAGGGCTACCTCGAGGCGCTCAACGTCCCCTACGTCGGCGCCGGCGTGCTGTCGTCCGCGGTCTGCATGGACAAGGGGATTGCCAAATCGGTCCTGCACGACCACGGCCTGCCCGTCGCGGCCTGGCGGGTGGTGACCCGTTCGGCGTGGTCGTCCGAGCTGATGGAGGAGGCAATCGGGGCCCTCGGCCTGCCCCTGTTCGTGAAGCCCGCCAACCTGGGTTCCTCCATCGGTGTGACCAAGGTGCACGACGCGCCCGGGCTGGGTGATGCCGTGCTCTCGGCTTTCGAGTTCGACGACCACGTCATCGTCGAGGAGTGCATCCGCGGCCGCGAGCTGGAGCTGGCACTCCTTGGCAACGAGGACGTCCGGGTCACGCGGGCCGGCGAGATCATCGCGAGCCGCGAGTTCTACGACTACGACGACAAGTACGTGCTGGGTGCGGCGGAGACGGTCGCGCCCACCGACCTCACCGAGGCCCAGCTGGCGCACGCCCAGCGGGTGGCGACGGCCGCCTACCGGGCCCTGCGGGTCGAGGGGCTGGGCCGCGTCGACCTCTTCCTCCAGGACGACGACGAAATCGTGGTCAACGAGGTCAACACCATGCCCGGCTTCACGCCCATCTCCATGTTCCCCATGCTCTGGGAGGCGGAGGGCCTGCCCTTCCGGGCTGTCGTCGAGGAACTGGTCGTCCTGGCCCGGGCCCGCCACGCCCGCCGCCGGTTGCTCCGGACCCACCGGGTCGTCCCCGAGCCCTGACGCTCCGCCGGGCGACGGACACAAATCCCGCCTGGAGAGTATCTCCCTGGTTACGCCCAGAACAGGCGCAGGCGAACGGGGGCACCCCTCCTGGCGTTTCGAGACAAGCGGATGCGGCAGCTCACGCACCGCTTCGTCAGCACGGTTCTAGGCGGCCCAAGACCGGGTTGGGAACCCTCGCAGCTGAGAGAATGATCTCCACGCCTCTCACCTCACCCAGTCGGCCAACGTCGACGGACGATTGAATGGCGGTCCCCTTGGAGTCGGTCTCGAACGAAGCAATGACGGGCGCTCGAACATAGTCATTCGACCAGTTGACGAATACCTCGTCGTTGGGAGGCAGACCGCCGACGCTCACCGTAAGAGCGCCTATGAGCCCCCCGCTCGTCCCGTCGTAGTGGACGGTTCCACTCAGAGGCGCGACAGCACAGAAGTTCTCGATGCCCCGGTAACCGGCCTCCGGCGGGAGGGTCGTCGGCGCGCTTGTTGGGATGGTCTTCAGAGTCCCGGCCCGAGTGTAGAAGGGGCTCAGGAGATCTCGGTGTGTTGGCTCGCCACGGTCAGTCGTCGCCCCAACGACGGCGCTCGCCGCAGCTAGGGCCGTCAGCACGACGAGCAATGACCATGGGATCCAAGACCGCACTTGGCACATTCAAGCCCGATTCAAACGCTCCGAGAGAAGAGATCTAGCCTCAGATCCGGCGACTGGGGCAGTCAATCTTGGTTTCGATCGATGATGTAGATGAAGCTCGGTCCTCGATCGCTGGGATCGGACGACACCAGGTCACCTCCCCAGACACGTCGGAAGCCCACGGCCTCGAGTGCCTTCCATGAGGCGATGTTGTCCTGCTGCAGGGCGACTGCGATCCGGTCGACAGACGGATACCGTTGCCAGGAAACATCGACGAACTGGGAGATCAATCGGCGTCCGACGCCTCTTCCCACGAAATCTGGTTCTCCGATGAGGTAATCGATTCCGATGCCCCCGGTTTTACCCAGAGCACCCCGGATCGTTTCACGCCAGTCTGGGTGTTCATCGATCAGATAATTCTGCACGTAGCCGATTGGCCGATCGCCGAAATGGACGATGAACCCTTCCGTTGGATCAAGCCCTTCCGCAAGTGGGGCGTAGTTCTGTTCGACAGACACCGGGTCGGATGGCTCTCTCCACCAGCGTGCGACATGAGGCTCGGCAAACCAGGCTGCAAGGCGTGGGAAGTCGCTCGATCGGAGAGGTACGAACCTGAAGTCGTCCAAGTTTTCATTTTGCACCTCCCGCACGGCATGCACCCCATCCCGACGAACTGGGGCAGGTCGGAGTACACGACTGCTCCCGAAGCATCCAGACCTTGAAGCAAGAGCGGTTTGAGCGACTGCATATTCACCGCGGCGTGCACTGCAAACCGAACACCGTCGAAGGTCGCTGGCGACATCGAATCGAGGACCTTCTTGCCATCGACGACTCGGACGGCAGCGATGGAGGGTAGCGTTACTTGGTAGCCTCGGACGTCTTGCAACCCCTTGGTGCTCGGGCCGTAAGCGCCCCCGAGACCGACTATCCCGGATTGACGTTCGACCGATGGTCCAAGCTTGTCCTGACTCGAGCTCGTTCCAGCATCCTGGGGATACGTTAGAACCCAGTCCAACTCCACCTTGGCCACGGGAAGCCTTGTGGGCCAGGCAAAGATGCCAAAGGTGAAGCCCCGAATCGAGCGTGTCTGTATCGGGGTCGCGCCGGAGGGAACGGAGGGCATGTGGGCGGGTGCGTCTTCGGGGGGGATTCGGTATCGTTGGGGGTTGACCATGGCCCGCTCCTGCGCTCAACCACCACGCAAGCGCTGCGAGCAATCACGACTGCAGCGAACCCCGCCACCATCCATCACTTTCGGCGCCTGCGACGGGCCTCCTCGAAGAGGTCCTGCGTTCCGGAGTACCCTCGGACACCTCCGTGGGTTCGACGAGCAGTGTCACGCAGCGCCTCCTGCAGATCGGGGGTTGGAAGTCGAAATGCCCTTGATCATCTCGATCACCTCGTCGGTTGGATATCCGTGGTGCCGGGCGTAAGCGACTAGCTCCTCGACCTTGCGCAGTATCTCGCTTTGCTCTGGCGTGCCTACGACGGTGATTCCCCGACCACGGCGAAACTCCAGGAGCCCTTCGTCACGAAGTATGTGCATCGCCCTAAGCACGGTGTTCTTGTTCACGCCAAGGACGGCTGCGATGTCTTTGACCAGCGGCAGCCGATCACCGGGAGCGGCCTCACCTTCGGCTATGGCTCGACGAATATCGGCAGCCACCTGATCGTGCAGTGGGACCGGGCCGGATCGGTCCACCTCCATCAGGTACATAGTACTAGTCACTATAGGACCATATTGTGCTTGAAAAGAGGCCGCTCCCGAGTACTTCGACCCTGCTTGCCTTCCCAAGATCACACGAGAGTGTCCCTGATCCACCAGAGTGTCGCTGATACAGAGTGTCCCTGATGTGGCCGCACTGGGGGCACCATTGGGCTGGTGGCGGTTCCGTTGAGCGGGCCGCCGTTGAGCGGGCCGACGCAGCGCACCGACCGACTCAGCGGACCGGGCGGCGGCGGGGCCGGACGGCCCGGCGCGCCGCCTCCCGCTCCTTGACGCCGGGGAGGACCCGCAACACGTAGTAGGCGCTCAGCGCGCCGGCGACGAGGATGATCACGAGTGGCGCCGGGTTGAACCGGTTCTGCACCGACAACGAGGCGGTGACCGCGAGCAGCGCGAAGAGGGCCACCCCGAGCGGTCCGAGGACGGCGAGACCGCGGACGCGGAACGGGCGGGGCGTGTCGGGTTGGCGGCGCCGCAGGCGCAGGGCACAGAATCCCGCCACGCCGTAGATCATCGCCTCGAGCGCCGCACCCACCGCGACGAGCACCTGCCAGGCGTGCGTCACCGCGACGAGCAGGGCGACCACCGCGGAGACCACACCGAGGACGACGACGGGCACCCACGGCACGGCGCGATCGTTGAGGTGGGCCAGCTGGCGGGGCAGCGAGCCCTCGCGGGCGGTGCCGTAGACGAAACGCGACGCAGTGATGAACCCCCCGTTGAACGTGTTGAGCGCAGTGACCGCGGTAACCCCGGCCATCACCCACAGCCCGGAGTGCCCGATGGCCGCAATGCCGAGGTACAGCTGAGGGTAGGCCGACGTGAGCTCGCCGTGGGTGAGGGTGTGGCTCATGGCCACGGCGGCCACCGAGCACACGATGCACAGGATGCCGATGGCGATCAGCATGCCGCGTTGGATCGACTCCGGCTTGCGCACCTCCTCGGCGCTCGTCGTCACCCACTCGAACGCGCTGTAGAGGAAGACGCCGAGTGCGATCGCCTCGAAGAGATCGCCCGGACCGTGCCCGTGCAGCGGTTGGAACGGCGTGTGCAGGCCGTGGCCGCTGCGCACCAGGGCCACCACGCCGATGGCGAGCGTCGCCAGCACCACGACGGAGGTGGCGACGTCCTGCAGCAGGCCGGCCACGGTGATGCCGCGCAAGTTGGTCACCACCGCCACGGCCAGGAGGCCGATGATCCACAGAGAGGCGACCCAGGCCGGCTCGCCGAACGCGTGCGCCAGCGCGCTGCCGACGATGAAGGCGTCGGAGGCGATGACCAGCACGATCGTCGTCATGTAGGTGAAGGTGATGGTCAGTGCGGCGCGGTCGTCCATGGCCCGCTTCATGTAGAGGCGGATGGCGGCGGCGGTCGGGAACATCCCGTTGAGCTCGCCGAAGAAGCCGTAGGCGAGCAGGGCGAGGACTCCGGCGACGATGATGGGGATGTAGGCGGAGTCGCCTGCCACGTAGGCGACGAGACCCGCGGCCGCCAGGTACTCCAGGGCGGCGAAGGCCAGTCCGGTCGAGGTGGTCACGACGGTGCGCAGGCCGAGCGCGCGGCGCAGCGTGGCCCGGGAGGCGACGTCGGTCACGGTGCGGTGTGCCTCAGGTATCGAGGAAGGCCACCATGGAGATGGCGTCGATCCGCATGACGTCCTGCTGGGAGCCGGCGAGGGTGATCTCCCCGGACATGTACTTCTCCGAGGGGTTGAGGTCGCCCCAGAACATGTCGCAGAAGTCCTCGCTGCTGCCGGTCACGATCACGTCGGGCTCGCCCTCGTACCCCGCCACGAGCTCGGAGAGCCGCTGGTCCTCCACCCGCATGGTGTACGCCTGCGCGGTGTCGGTCGTGATGAAGTGGATGACACGGTCCCAGCCCTTGACCATGCCGGTCAGGCGGGGGTTCGCGTTGCTACGGGCGCGCCACTCCGCGTACGCCTCCACGAGCTCCTCAGTCGAGGCCAACGCGCTCCCCCTGCAACGCCTGCAGCACCTCGTCGGCGGCGCGGATGCCCGAGGAGAGCGCGCCGTCGAGATAGCCGCACCACGCGGTCGCCGTCTCCGTGCCGGCCCAGTGCAGCGGGCCGACCGGCTCGCGCAGGGCGGGCCCCAGGGCGGTCAGTGCACCGGGGGTGCTCACGGCGACCGGGCCACCGCGGGTGAAGGGCTCGGCCGGCCAGTGCTGCTCGACGATCTCCACCGGTGTGCGCGCCCGTGGGCCGAAGGCGCGCTCGAGGTCACCGAGGATGGCGGCCCGACGGGCCTCTGGTCCCGCCGCCTCCATGCGACGGCAGTCGTCGCCCGCGATGAAACCGACGATGGCGCCGTGCGAGGCGTCCTCGGGCGAGTTGTCGAACGTGCTCTCCATGACGGCGCCGGGCGCCACGATCTGGCCGTTGAGCCCGTCGTCCCTCCAGAAGGGCTCGTCGTAGAGCACATGGACCTTGGTCACGGCGCCCATGGGCATGCGCTGGCAGAGCTGGTCGCGGCGGCCCGGCAGCGCCGGCGTGTAGGTCAGGCGCCCGCAGAGCGCGGGCGACATGGCGAGGACGGCCCGGCGGGCGCGCACGCGCAGGGGCCGGTGCTCGGCGGTGGGATCGGCGGGATCGGCCCCCGCCACGACCAGCCGGGCCCCGACGGCCACCTGGTCGTGGCCGTGGGAGACGGTCTCGACGGGGGCGCCGAGGATGACCCGCTCCCCCAGCTCGGCCGCCATGCCCTCGGCGAGCTGCTGGGAGCCACCGGCGAACCGTCCCTCCTGCGCGCCGCCCGTGGTGCGGGCGAGATTGGTCAGCCCGCCGCCGGCGTGGAGGTAGAAGAGGGTGAACAGGAGCGAGAGCTCGCCCGGCCCGGTGCCGAAGATGGCCTTGACCGCCACCTCCAGGATCGAGCGTGCGGTTGGGGAGGTGAGGTGGGCGTCGAACCAGGTCGCGAGCGTCTGGGCATCGAGAGCGGCGGCCCCGGGTGCGTCCCAGGGGGCCTCGGCGGGTACCTCGAACGCGGCCAGGTCGAGGTCGAGCATGCAGGCGATGCCCTCGGCGGCCCCGTGGGGGTCCGAGGTCGGGATCAGGCCGACGTAGAGGTCCCGGTTCCCCCCGCGCAGCTCGACGCCCTGGCCCGCGGTGTAGGTCGGGAACGTCGCCACGCCCAGCTCGGTGGCCAGGGAGGCCAGGTGGTCCTGGGTGGGACCGATCCACTGCCCCCCGCGGTCGATGGTGAACCCGGCCGCCGTGACGTCGGTGAACGAGCGCCCGCCGACCCGGTGGCGGGCATCGAGCACCAGCACCTCTGCCCCGGCGCGGGCCAGATGGCGGGCCGCCGCCAGGCCCGAGTAGCCGGCCCCGACCACCACCACCTCACACTCCCGTTCCAGCCCAGCCATCCCGTGCTCCTCCGCGCGGGGCGCCGTCCGCCCCCGTCGGCCACCATAGGCGCAGGTCCGACGGGTGCTGCGAGCACCCGTTCTGTACCGTGCGGAGTGTGGTCATGACGTTCGAGGGCTTCGAGAGCGACACGTGGGAGACGCTCCCGGGCGCCAACCGGCTAACGATGGCCCAGCGGGAGGCCATCGAGTCCGACGAACCGCTGCTGTGTGTCGTGGCCGGCGCGGGGGCGGGCAAGACGAGGGTCCTCACGTTGCGGGTGGCCCGCCGCGTGCGCGACGGCTCAATCGAGGCCGATCGCACCCTGGTCACGACCTTCAGCCGCAAGGCAGCCGAGGAGCTGCGTACGCGGTTGTGGTCGCTCGGCGTCTCGGGGGTCAAGGCAGGCACGTTCCACCGCACCGCCCTCGGTCTGCTGCGCGAGCACCGCGAGCTGCGGGGGCGCCCGCTCCCCCAGCTGCTGCCCGACCGCCGGCGCCTGCTGGCCGACGTGACCACGGGCGACGCGCGCCGGACGCGCGCCCTCGACGGGGAGATCGGCTGGGCCAAGGCGCGCCTCGTGACCCCGGAGCACTACGAGGCCGAGGCGCGCCGCCACCGGCGTCGCAGCGGCATGAGCGCCGAGCAGGTCGCGGATGCCTACGCCCGCTACGAGGAGGAGAGGACGCGCCGGCGGCTGCTCGACTTCGACGACCTGATCGTCGCCTGTGCCGACGCACTGGCCGGCGACACCGAGTTCGCCGACTCCATCCGCTGGCGCACCCGTCATCTCTTCGTCGACGAGATGCAGGACGTGAACCCGGCGCAGTTCCGCCTGCTCACCACCATGTTGGCCGACGAACCCGACCTCTTCGTGGTCGGCGACCCCAATCAGTCCGTGTACGGCTTCAACGGCGCCGACCCCACCCTGCTCGACCGGCTGCCCGACATCCTGCGGGGCACCAAGGTCGTCCGCCTCGACGAGAACCACCGCTGCACGCCACAGGTCGTGGCGGTGGCGACGGCGGTCCTACGCGCCGGTGGCGGATCCGACGGGGAGGGCGGCGTGGTGCCGCCGCGCACGACGCGCGTCGACGGGCCGGTGCCCCACGTCGTGTCGCACGCCACCGACGTGGACGAGGCCACCTGGGCGGCGGCGCGGGCGAAGATGTCGCGTACGCCGGGGCGGCGTTGGTCGAGCATCGCGGTGCTCACCCGCACCAACGCCCAGCTGGCCACGGTGCAGGCGGCAATGGACAAGGCGCGGGTGCCGAGCATGATCGCCGGCGCCGATCTCGGCCCGGCCTCCGACCTGCGCGCCGAGCCCGGGCGGCGCGGCCGCGACCACGAGGACGAGGCGGCGGCGAACGAGGACCCGGTGGACCGCGACCGGGTGGTGCTCACGACCTTCCACCGCGCCAAGGGCCTGCAATGGCCGACGGTGCTGGTGCTCGGCCTGGGCGAAGGGCTCATGCCGATCGCGTCGGCGCAGACGCCGGCGGCGGTGGACGAGGAGCGGCGGCTCCTCTACGTCGCGCTGACGCGCGCCGAGGAGGAGTTGTGGTGCAGCTGGTTCGAGCGCTCGGGCGACGGCCCGGGCTCGGGCGCCCAGGCTGGACGCGGCCCGAGCCCGTGGCTGGCCCCCATTGAGCGGGCGATCGCCGTGCTGGAGAAGGAGGCGACCCCGACGGCGGCGGCCGAGGTCACGGCCCGCGTGGCGGAACTGCGGCGCCGGCTGGCCGAGGGTGCGGAGGGCGCGGAGGCTCCGGGTCCCCCGGACGCGCCGCACCCGGCCCGGTAAGGTCGAGCGACCCGATCGATCCGAGGTGGGGGTGGCCCGTCGCATGTCGGAACTCCTGGAACAGCTACGCAAGGCCGTGGGCGAGAGCCATGTGCTGGCCGGGGAGTCCGCCCACGCCGACTACACGCACGACGAGGCGCTCACCACCGTCCCCGTGGTCCCGCTCGCCGTGGTGCTCCCGGGAACGACGGGCGAGGTGTCCGAGGTCCTGAAGGTGGCCGGCGAGCACGGCGTGCCGGTGGTCGCCCGCGGGAGCGGGACCGGGCTCTCGGGTGCCGCCGTCCCGGTGGCCGACGGCATCTTGCTGGCGTTCGACCGCATGAAGCGCATCCGCGAGATCGACACGGAGAACCAGGTGGCGGTCGTGGAGCCGGGCGTGACGCTCGAGCAGCTGAACGGAGAGCTCGCCTCGTTCGGGCTGATCTATCCGGTCTCCCCCGGCGAGCAGAGCGGCTCGCTGGGCGGCAACGTCGCCACCAATGCCGGCGGCATGCGCGCCGTGCGTTACGGGGTGACGCGCCACCACGTGCTGGGGCTCGAAGTCGTGCTGGCCGACGGCAGGGTGCTGCGGACGGGCGGCAAGTTCGTCAAGTGCTCGAGTGGCTACGACCTGACGCAGCTGCTCATCGGCTCCGAGGGCACGCTCGCCATAACGACCGAGGTCACGGTCAAGGTCCAACCCCGGTTCACCGCGTCGTCGACCGTCCTGGCGCCGTTCGCGACGTTGGCCGAAGTGGCCAAAGCGGTGCCTCACATCGTCAACAGCGGCATCAACCCCTCCATCCTCGAGTACGTCGACGTCATGGTCATGGGCGGCATCACGCAGGCCGCCGGGCTCGACCTCGGCATCCCCGAGGAGGTCAAGGGCCGGACGCTGGCCTATCTCGTGGTCGTCGTGGAGGGCATGGACGCCGACCGGGTGGCAGAGGACGTGGAGGGCCTCGGCACGTTGCTCGAGGAGCTCGGGGCGCTCGACGTCTACGTCCTCCCGGCGGCGTCGGGAGCCCAGCTGATCGCGGCCCGGGAGAGAGCCTTCTTCGTGGGCAAGGCGGCGGGGTGCGACGACCTCATCGACGCCGTGATCCCGCGCGCCAGCATTCCCGACTACCTGGCCAAGGTCGCGCTGCTGGCACAGGAGCACGGGGCCCTCGTCACCGGCTGCGGGCACATCGGCGACGGCAACGTGCACATCTCGGTCTTCCAACCCGATGACGAGCGACGGCACGCCCTCATGCACCGGAGCTTCGAGCTGGCGCTCGCCGCCGGAGGCGCCATCTCGGGCGAGCACGGCATCGGGACGGCGAAGGTGCCGTACTTCGTGGAGATGCAGGACCAGGTGTCGCTGGAGCTGATGCGCTCCATCAAGCAGGTGTTCGACCCGCACGGGATCCTCGGACCGGACCGGGTGCTCGGCGGGGGGCGCCCGGCATGAACGGCGCGCGTGCCCTCCTCTCGACGCTCGTCGATGCCGGAGTCGACGTGTGCTTCGCCAACCCCGGAACCTCCGAGATGCACTTCGTTGCGGCACTCGACGCCGTGCCGGCGATGCGGGGTGTCCTGTGCCTCTTCGAAGGCGTTGCCACCGGCGCGGCCGACGGCTACGGACGGGTGGCCGGCAAGCCGGCCGCTACCTTGCTCCACCTCGGGCCCGGGCTGGGGAACGGACTGGCCAACCTGCACAACGCACGACGCGCCCGCACCCCCATCGTCAACGTCGTGGGTGACCACGCCACCTACCACACCCGCTACGACGCGCCGCTCGAGTCGGACATCGCGTCCGTTGCCGGCGCCGTCTCGGGCTGGTACCGCTCGTCGGCCCGGGGCGACGACGTCGCTGCCGACGGCGCCGACGCCGTGGCCGCCGCCCTGGGACCGCCCGGCTGCGTGGCCACCCTCGTCCTGCCGGCAGACTCGTCGTGGTCGGAGTCGGCCACCGGTCCCTGCCCGCCGCGGCCGCCGGGACGTCCGAGTGTCGTCCCGGCCGACACGATCGACGAGGTGGCCAAGGCGCTGCGCTCCGGCGAGCGGTCCGCACTGTTGCTGGGAGGAGCCGCGCTCCGGGCCGGCGGGCTGTACGCCGCCAGCCGCGTCTGCGCGACGACCGGCGCCAAGCTCCTGGGTGAGACCTTCCCCGCCAATCTGGAACGCGGCGCGGGCATCCCGGCGGTGGAACGGTTGGCCTACCTGGCCGAGATGGCACAGGACCAGCTCGAGGGCGTCGGCCACCTCGTCCTGGTCGATGCCAAGTCCCCCGTGTCGTTCTTCGCCTACCCCGGCAAGGCGAGCGACCTCGTCCCGGCCGGCTGCACCGTGCACACCCTGGCCCGTCCCGGCGAGGATGCGGCGGGGTCGCTCGAGGCGCTGGCGGACGCGGTGGGTGCCGCGCCCGGCGCCGCACAGCCGGCTCCCTCGGGCCGGCCCGACCGGCCCACCGGGGCCGTCTCCGCCGAGTCGCTCGCAGCCGCCGTGGGGGCCGTGCTGCCCGAGGGCGCCATCGTGGTGGACGAAGGCAACACGTCGGGTCTGTTCGTCGCGGCGGCGACGGCGGGCGCGCCCCGCCACGACTGGCTGACGCTCACCGGGGGTGCCATCGGCATCGGGCTTCCCATGGCGACCGGCGCGGCGGTCGCCGCACCGGAGCGCCCGGTCCTCTGCCTGCAGGCGGACGGGAGTGCCATGTACACGCTGCAGGCGCTGTGGACCCAGGCCCGCGAGGGGCTCAACGTCACCACCGTCGTCCTGTCCAATCGGAGCTACGCCATCTTGAACATGGAGCTGCACCGGGTGGGTGCCGACGCCGGCGGCCCATTCGCCCGCCGGTTGCTCGACCTCACCGATCCCGAGCTCGACTTCTGCGACTTGTCCCGGGGCATGGGGGTGGCGGCCCGGCGCGTCGAGAACGCCGAAGGCCTGCTGGCGGCGCTGGAACTCGGGTTGGCCGAGCCGGGTCCGACATTGATTGAGGTGCCGCTGTAGGGCCAGCGGGCACGTCGGGCGCCGCCCCCGCCGCCGGCCGTAAAAAATCAACGGACACACAACAAAATCAATCGGCCGACAACAAACGGGACCCCACCCCCCAATAGGTTCCAACGGCTCTATGGGTGCTCCCCGCGCTCCTGTCACCATGCGAGTTGACAGGGCGGTGGTCTCCTGACAGGAGGCAACCGCCGGGGACGATGGCTCAAGGAGGCGCAGATGCAGATGGAGATGGACAGGTCCGTTTCCGACGCTCGCTCCATTGAGGCGGCACTGGAGCGGCTGCGCCGGGACCTCTTCGTCACCACGAATCTGCCCACGCCCGAGGACGGCGACGGTCCCGACTTCGACTACGCCTCACTCGAGTTCGAGGTGGATCGCATGCGCAAGCGGCTGGCGATCTGGGACATCTTCATGGGCTACATGCGCCACGGCGCCCGCAGCTGGCCCGAGGTGCAGCGGTCGCTGACCAAGGAGGACTTCGACAAGATCGTGGCGATCTGCGACGGCGTCCCGCTCCGGGACCTCCTGTTGGATCTCAGGTAGAGGCGGATCGAGAACAGGAGGTCAGGACCACAGACACGGATCTCCCGCAGCGCGTGGCCGAGCGGCGTATGCCGCTCTTGGCGACGGCCACGTGCTGCCGAACACGCAGACGATGGCGCTTGGCCGAGCGGCGTATGCCGCTCTTGGCGACGGCCAAGCACTCGGAGTCGGCAACAGTGAACCAGGTGGCAACCATCTCCTCCCCGGAGACCCCCCTCACGGCGTGACGTTCTGGCAAGGCGGCGCAGGACGCCGGCTCGTCACGCCGTGAGCACGGGCATCACGCCACTTCTGCCCCCCGGCCGGCTCAGGGCCCGGCGAAGTCCACGACGACCGGCGCGTGGTCCGACGGCTTCCGCCCCTTGCGGGCATCCCGGTCGCGGAAGGCCCCCGTCGCCCGCTGCACCAGGTCGTCACTCACGAGGACCAGGTCGATGCGCATGCCGCGACCCTGGTGGAAGTCCCCCGCCCGGTAGTCCCACCACGTGAAGGTGCCGGGCTCGTTGAAACGCCGGAAGATGTCGTCGAGGCCCCAACCCTCCACGTCGCGCAGCGCAGCACGCTCGGGTTCGCTGACATGGGTCGCACCGACGAAGGCTGCCGGGTCCCACACGTCGCCGTCATCGGGGGCCACGTTGAAATCGCCGCACACGGCCACCGACGACCCGGGCGGACACGTCTGGTCGAGGGTGGCCCGCAGACGGGCGAGCCAGGCCAGCTTCACCGCGTAGAACTCGTTGTCGAGGGCACGGCCGTTGGGCACGTAGACGGAGAACACCCGGGTGCCGCCGCACACGGCGGACACGATGCGTCGTCCGTGGTCGTCGTCGGAGGTCCCGAAACCCCGGATGACACTCTCGAGCCCGAGCTTGCTGAGGATGGCGACGCCGTTCCAACGGCCGTCGCCGAAGTGTGCGGACTCGTAGCCGAGCTCGGCGAACGCCTCTTCCGGGAACTTGTCGTCGGCCTGCTTGGTCTCTTGCATGCACAGCACGTCGGGCCGGTTCGAATCGATCCAGTCGGTCACCCGCGGCATGCGGGCGGTGAGCGAGTTCACGTTCCAGGTGGCCAGGCGCATCAGGTCGGCCCGTCCACAATGACGAAGAGCAGCTCGGCCTCGCAGGCGGTCTGTCCCCCCACCGAGGCGGTCCCGCCACCCTTCCCCGCTCGCGCGGAGAGCCGGTCCATGGACACCTCGAGCTCGAGCGTCTCGCCGGGGACGACCTGGCGCCGGAAACGCGCCCGCTCGATGCCCCCGAAGAGCGGCAGCTTGCCGGCATAGCGAGGGTCGAGCAGCACGGCGACGCCGCCGAGCTGGGCGAGCGCCTCCACCATCAAGACCCCGGGCAGCGTCGGGCGCCCCGGGAAATGACCGGCAAAGAAGGGCTCGTCCCCCGTCAGCCGCCAGTGGCCGCGGGCGGAGACGCCCGGCTCCACCGCTGTGACCTCGGTGACGAAGAGGAAGGGCGGACGATGCGGCAGGACGTCGGCCGGCTGGAGGGGCATGGTCAAAGGAAGCGGCCGCTCGGTCATCGGGGCCGGGGCTTGGCGGCCTTCTTGGCCGGCGCCTTCTTGGCCGGCGCCTTCTTCGCCGGCGCTTTCTTGGCCTTCGTCGTCTTCTTGGCAGCCGTCTTCTTGGCCGCGGCCTTCTTGGCCGGAGCGGTCGACTTGTTGACCGCCTTCTTCGCCGGCGCGGCCGCCTTCTTGGCCGGCGCCTTCTTCGCCGGCGGCACCGCCTTCGCGGTCTGCGCCTTCTTCGTCGCTCCGGCGGCCCTCTTGCCGTCCGCGTCCGCCGCCCGCGGGCCGGCCGCCGCGGGAGACGGAAGAAGCGCCAGCTCGGCCACGCGGCGGGGCGGGTCCAGTCCGGCGAGCACGAACGGCCGCACCTCACCCTTCTTGAGCACCTGGCGCGCCTTGGTGGGGGGCGGCGTCCCCATGGCGGTCAGCGGGATGTAGCAGTGCAGCGCACCTCCACCGGGCATCGCCACGTCGACCATGGCGCCATGCGAGGTGAACGACACCACCTCGCCCTCGACGGTGCTGCCGACCGTGAAGGTGGCGACGAAGTTGATGAAGGCCAGCGGCTCGTTGACGGCGGGCGGCGGCGTGGAGCCCTTCCTCTTGGCCGGCACCGCAGGCTGGCCGTCCCGCGCCGGGGCCGCGGCCTCGGACCTCCCGCCCTCCGATTGCTTCCGGGTGGAGCGGTCCCTCCTGGCCTTGGCACTCTTCTGGGGCGCCGCCTTCTTCGCCACGTGCTTGTGGTCCGCGCCCCTCGGCTTCTGCGGCTCTGGCGGATGCAGCGCCTCCTCGACCGCCTCGTCGATCGCGCTCGAGAACACCGGATCGACCTTGGCCCGACCCGGCGGTGGAGTAGCCGGCGTGATCGGCCAGGACGTGTCGACCGGCGGCGCCTTCTTCGTCGACTTCTTGGCCTTCCCCGCCTTCTTGGCCGCCTTCTTCGCCGCACGGGCCAGCTCGGCGGCCTTGGCGGGGGCGGACTCCGGGTCCTTCTTCGCCTTGGCCTCGGCCGTGGCGGCGCGGCTCTTGGGTCCCCGGATGGGCAGCCGGGGTGTGAAGATCCATCCCACGCCGGGCACGGGCTTGCCGCCGATGAGCCTGCCGTCGTCGAACAGCCACGGGTGCTCGCCGTGGAACTCCTGGAAGGAATCGTTGGACAGGACGATGGCGCCCGTCCGTTCGGCAATGCGCAGCACGAAGGCGTCGCCGCGGCCGATGGCGCCCGCCGGCGGGGAGATCACCTCCCCGTTGAGCATGGCTTGGCGCACCTCCTCCCGCTCGGCGTCGGAGACCCGGTGCTCGAAGGTCGCGTCGACGACGACGATGATGCTGGAGCCAGGATCCTCGGCCGCGTAGGCACGCACGGCCTCATCGAGCTGATTGAGGCTTGGTGAGGTTCGCCCTTCGGTGGCCAGGTTCGACCCGTCCACCACGACATGATGCGGTTCAGCCAATGGCCCGTCGCAGCAGATCGGCCTGCTCGAGCTGGTGCAGGGCGGCGCTCCCGATGGCGGGGCTGGCGGACTCGGCGCGGCTCACGTGGCGCAGGCGGAGGCGCTGCGGCAGGCACGCGTGGAGACGGGCGTGGACGAAGGACCAGGCACCCATGTTCTCGGGTTCCTCCTGCAACCAGACCACCTCGGTCGCCTCGCCGTACCGCTCGAAGATGCCGGTGAGCAACTGCTCGGGCCAGGGGTAGAGCTGCTCCACCCAGACCAGAGCGATCTGCGCCGCCTGGTCGGGTTCGAGCTCGGCGCGACGATGCGTGGCCTCGTGACCGATTTTGCCGCTGCACAGCACGATGCGGCGGACCGTCGACGGGTTCTCGATGGTGTCCTCGTCGATCACGTGCCGGAAGGAGCCGGTCTCGAGCTCGGCGAAACTGGAGCGCGACGCGTGGGCCCGCAGCATGGACTTGGGTGTCACGACGATGAGCGGCCGCTTGGGTTTCGACAGCGCCTGCGAGCGCAACAGGTGGAAGTACTGCGCCGACGTGGAGGGGACGGTCACCCGGACGTTGTCGCGCGCGGACAACGAGAGGAAGCGCTCAATCCGCGCCGACGAGTGTTCGGGGCCCTGGCCCTCGTACCCGTGCGGCAGCAGCAGGACGAGGCCGGCATGCTGTCCCCACTTGACCTCGGCCGCCACGAGGAAGTTGTCGATGATGATCTGCGCTCCGTTCACGAAGTCGCCGAATTGCGCCTCCCAGGCCACCAGGGCCTCGGGTGCCTCGACGGAATAGCCGTACTCGAACCCGACGGCGGCGTACTCGGAGAGCAGCGAGTCGCGGACGGTGAAGTTGCCCATCTCCCCCGCCGGTTCCAGCGGGCCGGCCCCGATCCGATGCAGGCCGTCGCGAATGTGGGCCAGCGGGACGTACTCCTCGCCGTTCGAGTAGTCCACCAGGACCGCGTGGCGGTGGCTGAAGGTGCCGCGGCGGGTGTCCTGGCCGGTGAGGCGCACGTTCACGCCCTCGTACATCAGCGAGCCGATGGCCAGGGCCTCGGCCAGCGCCCAGTCGACGTGCCCACCGGCGACGAGCTCGTCGCGCTGGGCGAACTGGCGCTCGAGCTTCGGATGGATGGTGAAGCCCTCGGGGACCGAGCGCACGACGGAGGAGAGAGCCTGGAGGACGGCCGGCGCGACGCCGGTCTCGGGCGAAGGTGCGTCGGCCGGGCTGGCCTCGGGCACGGGCAGTTCGGTCGGGGCCAGTGAGGGCTCGGCACGCACCTCGTCGAGCACCGCCTGCAGCTTGGCGTTGAAGTCGTCGAGAGCGGATTCGGCCTCTTCCAGCGTGATGTCGCCCCGGCGCACCAGGGTCTCGGTGTAGAGCTTGCGCACCGCACGCTTGGCCTCTATCCGCTGGTACATCAGCGGTTGGGTGTAGCTGGGGTCGTCGCCCTCGTTGTGCCCGTGCTTGCGGTAGCAGACCAGATCGATGACGACGTCCTTGTGGAAGGTCTGGCGGAACGCGAAGGCGAGCCGGGCCGCCCGTACGCAGGCCTCGGGATCGTCGCCGTTCACGTGGAAGATCGGCGCCTGGACCATCTTCGCCACGTCGGTGGGGTACACGGACGTGCGGGCCGACGCCGGTGCCGTCGTGAAACCCAGCTGGTTGTTGATCACCAGGTGCACGGTGCCACCGGTGCGGTAGCCCGAGAGCCCGGACAGGTTGAGCGTCTCGGCCACCACACCCTGCCCGGCGAACGCGGCGTCGCCGTGGACGAGGACGGACATGCACGGGAACCCGAACGCCCCCTCCGCCGCGGCAGCCGGTGTGCCGTCGGTCGGCGGCGACAGCCGGTCCTGCTTCGCCCGCGTCATGCCCTCGACGACGGGGTCGACCGCCTCGAGGTGGGAGGGGTTCGAGGCCAGCGTGATGGGGAGCTCTTCACCCGCGCTGCCGTGGAACACCCCACGTGCACCTTTGTGGTACTTCACGTCGCCCGAGCCCTGGACCGACTCCGGGTCGAGGTTGCCCTCGAACTCCTCGAAGATCTCCCGGTAGGACTTGCCCACGATGTTGGCCAGCACGTTGAGCCGGCCGCGATGGGCCATCCCCATGACGACCTCGGCGACGCCGGAGCCGGCGGCGGCGTCGAGGAGTGCGTCGAGCAGGACGATGGTCGACTCGGCTCCCTCGAGACCGAACCGCTTCTGCCCGACGTAGCGGGTGTGGAGGAAGCGCTCGAAGACCTCGGCTGCGTTGAGCCGGTCGAGGATGTGTCGCTGCTCCTCCAAGTTGAGCGTGGTGGGCTGGCCCTCGACGTGCTGCTGGATCCAGCGCTTCTGCTCGGGGTCCTGAATGTGCATGTACTCGATGCCCAGGGTGCGGCAATAGGCGTCGCGCAGCATGTGGAGGATCTCGTCGAGCGTCGCCACCTCGCGCCCGGCCAGGCCATCGGCGACGAAGGTCCGGGGCAGGTCCCAGATGGTGAGCCCGTAGGTCAGCGGGTCGAGCTCGGGATGGATGTGCGGCGGTTCGGCATCGAGAGGATCGAGGTGGGCGATCAGGTGGCCCCGCACCCGGTACATGTTGATGAGGGTGCCCACGTGCACCTGCTTGACCAGGCGCAGGTGCTCCCCCTCCTCGGTACCGTCGCCCGCGTTGTTGTCCACCCGCCAGCGGACCGGCTCGTACGGCACACCCATCGACTCGAACAGGTCGTCGTAGAACCCGTCGACCCCGGTCAGCAGTGCGGCCACCCGGCCGAGGAACAAGCCCGACTCGGCACCTTGAATGATGCGATGGTCGTACGTCGAGGTGAGCGTGACCACCTTGCCGAGGCCGAGCTGCGCCACGACCCGCGGGTCCGCCGCCTCGAACCCCGGGGGATAGCCGAGCGCCCCGACCCCGATGATGGCGCCTTGGCCCGGCATGAGGCGGGGCACGGACTGCACCGTCCCGAGCGTCCCGGGGTTGGTCAACGACACGGTGGTCCCGGCGAAGTCGTCGGGTGCGATCTTGTTGGTGGCGATCTTGCGGATGAGGTCCTCGTAGGCCAGAACGAAGGAGCGGAAGTCGAGCGTGTCCGCGTCCTTGATGCACGGCACGAGCAGGGTGCGGCTGCCGTCGCTCTTCTCCCGGTCGACCGCGAGACCGAGCCCCACGTGCTTGTGGTGCACGACACCGGGCTTGCCGGTTCCGTCGGCGTCGGCCACGAAGGCCGAGTTGAGGGCCGGCACGTCGTGCAGGGCACGGACGACGGCGTACCCGATGATGTGGGTGAAGCTGACCTTGGCGCCGGTGGTCCGCGCCAGCTGGTTGTTGAGGATGAGACGGTTCACCTCGAGGAGACGCGCCGGCACGGTGCGCACGCTGGTGGCGGTGGGCACGGCCAGGCTGGCCTCCATGTTGGCGACGATCTGGGAGGCCGCCCCGCGCAACGGGGTGGCCTCCTCGCTCCCCGCTTCGGCGACGGGAGCAGGACCCGGGGCGGCGACGGCCGGGGCGGCCGGGACCTGGGCGGTCGACGGGGAAGTGGCAGTGGCCGTGGACGGGGAAGTGGTAGTGGCCGTGGCGGGGGCCGGGACCGGAGCCGGGCGGTAGTCGGCGAAGAACTCGCGCCAGCTGTCACTGACCGATGCAGGGTCGGCCAGGAAACGGTCGTACATGTCGTCGACCAGCCATGCGTTCGGGCCGAAGGAGCCGCCCGCGCCACCGAACTGGGTCATGGTCCAACCCTACCGGCGGCGGTCGGCCAGCTGGGGCGCCCCGGGTAGCGTCTGCCCTGCCCATGACCTATCCGACGGCCCTCCACATCACGCTCCGCCCGGCCGCCGTGCCCGGCGCCCCCACCGTGGTCTTCGTCCACGGGTCCCTCGACCGGGGGGACAGCTTCGGGCGGGTCGTGCGCCGGCTCCCCGAGCTGACGACCGTGTCCTACGACCGAAGGGGTTACCAGGGCTCGCGGGGCGGCGGCGTCGTCGATCTCGGGGGCCACGTCGCGGACCTCCTGGCCATCGCCGAAGAAGCGAGGTCCGGACGCGCCCGCCCGTTGGTCTGCGTCGGCCACAGCCTCGGTGGCGCCGTCGTGCTGGGTGCGGCCCTGGCGGACCCGACCGCCTTCGACGCCGTGGGGGCGTACGAACCGCCCATGCCATGGCTGGGCTTCCGCCGCCGCCGGCCCGGGGCGGCCCGCGGCTGGACCCCTCTGGCCGAGGATCCCGGGGATGAGGCCGAGCGCTTCTTCGCCCGGATGGTGAGCCCGGCCGCGTGGACCCGCTTGAGCGAGCGGGGCCGGGCGGAGCGCCGGGCTGACGGCCCGGCGCTGGTGGCCGACCTGCGCAGCCTGCGGAGCGAAGGGTCGCCCTTCGACGTCACTGCGCTCACCGTACCGGCGGTCTTCGGGATGGGCGGGCCGGCGACGCAGCCGCACCACCGGCAGAGCGTCCAGTGGCTCGGCGCGCATGTCCCCGGCGCGGCGGTCTACGAGATTGAGGCGGCGCAGCACGGCGCGCACCTGTCGCACCCGGACCACTTCGCGACCCTGACCCGCCTGGTGGTGGAGCGGGCCGACGGTCCCGCTGCGGCAACCGAGCCCGACAGCAACTGAGCCGAGCAGGAACGAGGCCGAGCAGGAACTAGGCCGAGGAAAAGGGTAGCCCCCCGTCGGCCACGGGCTCGGGGGAACGGTGCTTGACGCGCCGGGAGAGCATCTCCTCGTACTCGACTCCCTTGCCCTCGCTCTTCATGCCCGTCACGAGCGGGGAGTTGGAGAGGAACACCGCGCCCATGAACATGACCAACAGCGACACAGCCTCGAGGGGCCCGTAGGGGCCCGAGGTGCGAAGGCTGTCGCCGTAGAGAGCGATCCCCAGGCAGATGCTGACCAGCGGGTCGACAAGGACCAGCGTCGACTGGGACGCAGCGAGAGGCCCGGCGTGGAACGCATTCTGCGTGAGGAAGAGGCCGAGGAGGCCGAAGGCCACGAGGCCGTACGTCTGCCAGTGCTGGAACATGGTCACCCAGTCGGCCGCGACAAAATCGCTCACCACCTTGATGAGGGCGGCGGTGAAGGCGAACGAGATGGCGGCCGCGCTCCCGAACATCGCCGCCTTCCACCAGCGGGGTCCCCAGCGGGTGGCCACGACGGTGACCACGATCAGGAAGGAGGTGCTGCCGCCGACCACGATCCAACCCAGGTTGGTGGGCACCTCGTCCCCACCCCCCGGCGCGGCGAAGTAGAGGAATCCCGAGAGCCCGAAGGCGATGGCCGAGGCTCCGATCCACTCGCGCGCCGAGATGGAGAAACGGAAGTAGGTCCCCAGGATGGCGACGAGGAACAAGAGCTCCATGGTGAGGATTGGTTGCACCACCGAGAGCCGCCCGATGTGCAGGGCGAAGGACTGCAAGAGGAAGGAGCAGATCATGAAACCGAAGCCCAGCAGCCACACGCCTCGGCGGATGGCGTGGGCCATGAGGCTCAGCCGCATGGTCGACTCCTCGGGCGCGTCCTCGACGCCCATGCGCTGGAACACGCTGGTCAAGGCATTCGAAAGTGCCGCGGCTACCGCTAGGACGTAGACCATCGCCTCAAAACGGGATTTTAACGGTCGGTCGTCACGGACCACGCAGTTTGCTCTCAGCTCGGGCTCAGGTTCTGAGATATGCACTTTATTCCCTTGATGCGCATGAATCGTGTGCAAGAACGGCCTACACACGGGATTGGTTACCCGGCCGGTGCGTTTCTGCAGAAATTCCCGAGACCATACCCGAATCCAATGTGGCAATTCAGTTACGTTTGCCAACATTCTTCCGATACGAGAGTGGAGGAAGGCCGGGTGTGCCGGCCGTCACCGGGGCGGCCGTCAAGCAAGGGAGTGCAATGGGACTGAAGGGGTATCTCAGCGGGAATCCGACGCGGCTCGGCAGGACGATGGCCCTGGGTGTGATCACCCTGACCACGATGGCCCTCATGCTCGTCGGGACCGCGGGCAGCGCCGGCGCCAGCTCCATCCCGACGGGAGGGACCAAGGTGAGCGGCGGCACGGTGCGTTGGGCGGAGCCTCCGGGCACCCCGCCGACCTACATCTTCCCGTTCATGAGCGCGTCAGAGAGCAGCGTCGACAACATCAGTCAGTTCCAGTACCTGCTGTACCGCCCTCTGTACATGTTCGGGTCCCCCTCGAGCAACAGCACCACGCTCAACCCCAAGCTCTCGTTGGCCAGTACTCCGACGTACGGCAACAACGACACGACGGCCACCGTCGCCCTCAAGAACTACAAGTGGTCCGACGGTGAGACGGTCACCGCGAGCGACGTCGTGTTCTTCATGAACATGCTGCACGCGGAGACGGCCAACTGGTACGACTACGTGCCGGGGTTGTTCCCCGACAACGTGAAGGACGTGGTGGCGACCAGCCCGAGCGAGGTCACGTTCACCTTCAACAAGTCCTACGACCCGACGTGGATGACGTACAACGAGTTCTCGCAGATCACGCCCTTCCCGCTGGCCTGGGACATCACCGCCACCGGCGCAGCGAACGCCTCGGGCGGCTGCTCGTCGGGCGCCTACGGCGCGTCCTCGACCGATGCGGCGTGCACGAAGGTCTACAACTTCCTGTCCGGCCAGGCGGCCAACATCTCGAGCTACTCGTCGACCCCGATCTGGTCGGTCGTCGACGGGCCGTACACGATCGCCGGGTCCAAGGGTGGGTCCTTCAGCAGCTCCGGCCAGGTCACCCTGGTGCCGAACTCCGCCTACAGCGGACCCCAGAAGGCCACCGTCACGGTGCAGGAACTGCCCTTCACGACCGACAACGCCGAGTTCAACGCACTCCTCGGTGGCGACCTCGACATCGGGTACCTCCCCCAGCAGGACGTCACGCAGAACACCACGAACGCGACCAATCCCGGTCCGAACAACCCGCGGCTGACGAACTTCTACCTCACGCCGTGGGTCCTCTACGGCTTCAACTACGCCGTGCTGAAGTTCGAGTCCACTGGTGACAACGGCAATGCCGGAGCCATCTACAAGCAGCTCTACTTCCGCCAGGCCATGCAGAGCATGGTCGACCAGCCGGCCATGATCAGCAAATTCCTCAAGGGCTACGGCGTCCCGACCTACGGGCCGGTGCCGGTGCTCCCGAAGAACGACCTGGTCGACTCGTTCGAGCAGTCGAACCCCTACCCTTACAACCCGTCACACGCCAAGAGCCTCCTCACCTCCCACGGGTGGAAGGTCGTGCCCAACGGCGTCGACACCTGCGTGAAGCCGGGCACGGGCCCGAGCAACTGCGGAGCCGGCATCCCCCAGGGCGCACAGCTCAACTTCACGATGGTCTACGCCAGCGGGACGCAGTGGCAGCAGCAGGTGATCACGGTGGAGCAGTCGGCCTGGTCGTCCATCGGCATCAAGACCGCCCTGGTCGGCAACGACTTCCCGACCGTCATTCAGGACTACTCCCCACCGTGCGTGAGCGGATCCCCCTGCACGGTCGAGGAAGGCTGGTGGGGCGGCGGCTGGGAGTACAGCCCGGACTACTACCCCTCGGGTGAGACTCTCTTCTCGACGGGCGCCGGCAGCAACGCGGGCAACTACTCGAGCGCCAAGGCCGACACCCTGATCAACGCCACGAACACCACGCAAACCAACCTGGACGCCTACCAGAACTACATCGCCCAGCAGCTGCCGACGATCTGGGAGCCCAACGCGGACTACGAGCTCAGCGAGGCGAGGACGACCATCCGGGGATTCGCTCCCCAGAACCCCTTCGCCAACCTCTTCCCCGAGTACTGGTACTACGTGAAGTCATAGCGGGGCGATCTGACGGACAGTGGCCGGTCACGGATCGAACTGAGCACGCGCGCCGTGCCTAGCATCGGTCCGTGACCGGTTTCCTGGTGCGGCGGCTCCTCCAGGCCGTCGTCGTCATCATCGGGGTCATCGGCTTCATGTTCGTCCTCATCCACCTGATCCCAGGTGGGGAGGCGAGGGCGGTGCTCGGCCCGAAGGCACAACCGGTGGCGATCGCACAGTTCAACAAGGAGAACGGGCTCGATCTCCCGCTGTGGGACCAGTTCCTCCGCTACCTCTGGAACCTGTCGCACTTCAACCTGGGCCGTTCCTACACGCTGAACCAGTCCGTCGGCGCGCTCATACGCGAGGCGCTTCCGAAGACGCTCCTCCTGGTGGGACTGGCCACCCTGCTCGCCCTCGTCGTGGCGATCCCCCTGGGCGTGTACCAGGTCGTGCGGCGCAACAAGCCCGAGGACTACGTCATCACCGGCCTGTCGTTCATCCTCTACGCCATGCCGGCGTTCCTGCTCGGCACGCTCCTCATCCTGTGGTTCGCGGTCTACCTCCCGATCTTCCCGACCGAGGCGCCCCAGAGCACGTCCATCATCGGCATACTCTCCGATCCACGCGGGCTGGTCCTGCCAGTCTTCACCTTGGCCGCCATCAGCATCGCGTCCTTCAGTCGTTACATGCGGTCCTCCATGATGGAGACGATGACCGAGGACTTCGTGCGGACCGCACGCGCCAAGGGCGCGGGGCCACGACGGGTCCTCTATGTCCACGCGCTGCGCAACGCCATCATCCCGATCGTCACGCTGCTGGGCCTCTCCCTCGGGACCATCGTGAGCGGCGCCGTGATCACCGAGAGCGTCTTCAATTACCCGGGGATGGGCCTCCTAGCCGTCAATTCGGCGTTCAGGGAGGACATCCCGACCCTGCTCGGCGTCACCTTCATCGTGACCATTGCCACCATATGCGGCAACCTCCTGGCCGACATTCTCTACGCGGTCGTCGATCCGAGGATCCGGTATGCAAAATCCTGAGGACCTCGTACGCACCACGCAACAGGAGCTGGCCGCCCCGGAGGGCTTCGGTCAGCAGGGCCCGCTGGAGGATCTCGACGCGCTGAGCGAAGAGCTCGGCGAGGGTGCCGGCGTCGCCCCCAGCGGCGGCGAGGTCGTCAGCCACGGCGGCCTGGGACGACGGATCTTCGCGGTCTTCATTGAGAACAAGCTCGCAGTGGCCGGCGTGATCGTGATCGTTGCGTTCCTGCTCTTCTGCTATATCGGGCCGTTCTTCTACCACACCAACCAGACCAGCGCCTCGGCGGCGCTCTTCGCTCCCGACAACGCTCCGCCGGGGAACGGGCACCCGCTCGGCACCGACAGCAGCGGCTTCGACATCCTGGGTCGATTGATGTACGGCGGTCAGATCTCCCTGCTCGTCGGATTCGCCGCGGCGGCCATCGCCAGCATCTTCGGGGCCCTCTACGGGGCGATCTCGGGGTTCTTCGGGTCGTGGCTCGACCCCGTCATGATGCGGATCGTGGACGCCTTCCTGTCCATTCCCGTCCTCTTCTTGGCCATCGTCCTGGCCACGGTGTTCCGTCCCTCCCTCACGGTGTTCATCTTCGTCATCGCCTTCGTCTCGTGGTTGATCCCGGCCCGGCTCATCCGCGGGCAGGCGCTGTCGCTGCGCATACGCGAATACGTGCAGGCGGTCAAGGTCATGGGCGGGAGCCGGACCCGGATCGTCCTTCGCCACATCATCCCCAACAGCATCGGGACGATCATCGTGAACGCCACCTTCAACATCGCCGACGCCATCCTGCTCCTGGCCGCCCTCGGTTTCATCGGCCTCGGCGTGCCACCGCCGCAGACCGACTGGGGCTCCATGCTGTCCAACGGGGTCAACTACGCCCTCGACGGTTACTGGTGGGAGATCTACCCCGCCGGCCTCTGCATCGTGCTCGTCGTCGTCGCCTTCAACTTCATCGGGGACGCGCTCCGTGATGCGTTGGAGGTCCGCCTGCAGCAGCGCTGAGGCGCCACGGCCCCCTCAGGCCGGCCCGGCAGCCGTGGGCACCAGCTCCGCAGCGGCGGGCCCGGTGGGCGTCTGCAGCGGGAAGTGGCAGGCGGCGAGGTGGCCCTCGCCGAAGGGCCGCAGGGGTGGCTCCTGCTCGGCGCAGACATCCTGGGCGAAGGGGCAACGCGTGCGGAACCGGCAGCCCGACGGCGGGTCCAGCGGCGACGGGAGCTCTCCGCGGATATGGCGTCCTCGGCGCTCCCTCCGGGTGGGGTCGGCCACGGGAATCGTGTCGATCAGCGCCTTCGTGTACGGGTGGGCGGTGCGCGCGTAAACGTCGCGCGCGGGGCCTATCTCGACGAGCTTGCCCAGGTACATGACGCCGATCCGGTCTGCCATGTACTTCACGATGGCCAGGTCGTGCGAAATGAACAGGTACGTGAGGCCGTGCCGCTCCTGGAGCTCCTTCAGCAGATTCAGGATCTGCGCCTGAATGGAGACGTCGAGGGCCGAGACCGGCTCGTCGGCCACGATGAGTTTGGGCTCGAGCGCCAGGGCCCGGGCCAGTCCGATGCGCTGCCGCTGCCCCCCGGAGAACTCGTGTGGGTACAGCTCGGCCGAACGTGCCGGCAGGCCGACCTCGTCGAGCATCCGCAGGACGTGCCGGCGCTGCTCGTCGCCGGTGCCGATGCGTTGCACCGTGAGAGGTTCCCGGAGGATGGAGCCCACGCGCATCCGAGGATCGAGTGAGGCGTAAGGATCCTGGAACATCATCTGCATGTCGCGCCGCCTCCGGCGTAACGCCTTCCCCGAGAGCCCGACGATGTCGTCGTCCCCGAAGCGCAACGCGCCCGATGTCGGAGTCTCGAGCGCCACCACCATGCGACCGATCGTCGTCTTGCCACAACCGGACTCGCCGACGAGGCCAAAGGTCTCGCCGCTGCGAATCGTGAGGGACACGTCCGAGACCGCCTTGACCGACCCCAATTTGCGCTGCACCAAGGCCCCCGAAGTGACGGCGAATTCCTTGACCACGTGGTCGAGCTCGACCAGCACCGGGGCCCGGTCGAGCGAGTCCGCACGGACCTGCTGGCGGGCCAGCGCCAGCTCGTCCACCTTGACGTTCAGGTCCGCCGCCTTGGCGACCGCTTCAGGACGGTTGGCGATGGTCACCGGGTCCACGCCCACCTGGTGGAAGCAGCGAGCCACGTGGCGCTGCTCGCTGTCCTGGGCCTGCAGCAGCTCAGGCTCCCCCTCGCGGCAATCGGGCTGGGCATACCGGCAGCGGGCCGCGAAGCGACAGTGATCGATCGGCTGCGAGAGATCCGGCGGCAACCCGGAGATGCTGACCAGCCGCACCGAGGGATCCTGGTCCAGCTTGGCCACCGAGGCGAGGAGCGCTTCGGAATAGGGATGACGCATGCGGGTGAAGAGCTCGGTGGTCGAGGCGCCCTCGGCGATCCGCCCGGCGTACATGACGAGCACGCGATCGGCCCGCTCTGCGATCACCCCCATGTCGTGCGTGATGAGGATGACCGACATGTCCAGGTCCTGGCGCAGGCGGTCGAGGAGGTCGAGGATCTGGGCCTGAATCGTGACATCGAGCGCGGTCGTGGGTTCGTCTGCTATCAGGAGCTTCGGGGTGCACACGAGGGCCATTGCGATCATCACCCGCTGGCGGAGTCCCCCCGAGAGCTCGTGGGCGTAGGCATCGAGCCGCCCGGACGGGTTCGGCATCTCCACCATCTTCAGGACCTCGAGCGCCCGGCTGCGACCCGCCTTCTTGGAGGCGCCCTGGTGGAGCCGGACACTCTCGGCGATCTGGTCGCCGATGGTCATCGTGGGGTTGAGCGAGGTCAGGGGGTCCTGGAACACCATTCCCACCTGGTTGCCGCGGACCTTGCACATCTCCTTCTCGCCGAGCGGCGCCAGGTCCTGACCGAGGAGCTTGATGGAGCCACCCACGACATGGCCCACGTTGGGGAGCAGCTTCATGATCGAAAGACCGATGGTGGTCTTGCCGCAGCCCGATTCGCCGACCACGCCGACGCACTCACCGCTATCGACGTGGAACGACACGTCATCGACAGCGACGACGTTGGCACTCTTGAGGCGGAACTCGGTTCGAAGTCCCTCGACTTCGAGGACCGGAGTCACCAGGCGAAGGCGGGACCGCGCCTCGCGCACCTCGCGTGCCTCACGCAATTCCGGTGCATGGGGACCAACGCTAACCCGAAACGACCCCCGACGAGGGCCAACAGAATCCGCTGAGCTGACCCTGCTTCCCCCCCCGCAGCTGCCCGCACAGGGGGGTCGTCGACGAAGGCCCCCCTGTCGCGGTGCATGGCCAAGGACCACGTACCCGCGCCGCCTGGTGTGGGTCTTGGGGCGGGCGAGTAGTGTCTGGCCCGCCCATGAGCCATCCGGCCGCACTCCGCTTGACGTCGTGGCCCGTCGCGGCACCCGGTGCCGCGACGGTGGTGCTCGTGCACCGATCGCTCGACAGGGAGACAGCTTCCGCCGGGTCATACGCCGCCGGCTCGAGTTCCCCTTCACCGACGACCACCGGACCTCCCGAGGTTCGCGGGGCGGACGGGCTTCTCGGCTGTCACCAGGTCGGCCGATAAGCAAGGGACTGCGATGGGACTGAAGGGATTCGTGCAGCGATGGGCCCTCGCCGCCCTGGCAGCGGGGGCGCTGAGCCTGTCCGTGGCGGCAATGACGCCGACGACCAGCGGAGCGTCGACCAGGGCATCGTCGGGCGGGACGGCGATCGTGGCGCTGGACGAGAACCTGGCCGGGTTCAACATCAACACCTCGGCCGCTTCGGAGCCCGTGCTTCAGGAGATCATGAACATGGTCTGGCCGCAGGCCTTCATCGTGAACAACAAGTTGCAACCGGTCCTGAACACTCAGCTCCTCGAGAGCGCCGTGCAGGCCAGCGACAACCCCCAGACGATCATCTACACCATCAACCCCAAGGCCGTGTGGTCCGACGGCACGCCGATTACGGCCGACGACTTCATCTACAACTGGCAGGCCCAGAGTGGCAACACCTCGTACACCGACGTGAGCGGCAAGCCCTACGACGACGCCTCGTCCGCCGGCTACGACCAGATCCAGTCGGTGCTGGGCTCCAACCCGTCAGGCGGGGCTGCGTGCGCCGCTGGCAGCACGGCGGACAGCAACGTGGGGCTCTGCCCGAACGGCCGCACCGTCACGGTGACCTTCAAGCCGGCCTTCGCCGACTGGCGCAGCCTCTTCACCAACATCGTCCCGGCCCACATCGCTCGCACCGTCGGCTGGAACGCCGGCTTCGTCGGCCCGACCCAGACTGTTTCGGGCAGCTGGTACGAGATCTCGAGCTACAACAAGAACCAGTCGCTGGTGCTCACCAGGAACCCGACGTACTGGGGCACGCCGGGCAAGCTCGACAAGATCGTGTTCCAATTCTTCTCCGACGACAGCCGGCTGGTGCCGGCCCTGCGGAACAAGGAGATCGACATCTTCAGCCCCTCGACGGTGAACCTGTCGATCGTGCAGTCGGCGAACCACGTGCCGAACACGACCAAGGTGACGGCGCCTGGTCTGTCCTTCGAGCACTTCGACTTCAACCAGGCTGACCCGTACCTGGCCAAGCGGCAGGTCCGTGAGGCGATCGCCCACGGCGTCAACCGCCAGACGATCATCAACCAGACCGTCGGCAAGATGGCCAAGGGCATCACGCCGCTCGGCAGCCGCATGCTCATGCCGACGCAGCCGGGCTACAAGGCCACGACCTACGCGTACGACCCGAGCCAGTCCGAGAACCTGCTGAAGGAACTCGGCTTCAAGATGGGCTCCGACGGCTACTTCCAGCCCAACTACGGACCGGAGAAGGGCAAGGACCTGGAGTTCACCATTCAGTCGACGTCGGGGAACCGCGTCCGGGCGCAGACGGAGCAGCTGTTCCAGGCTCAGATGAAGGCGATCGGCATCAAGATCAACATCAGGAACTACGAGGCCAGCACCCTCTTCCGGACCAACCTGCCGGGGAGTACGTACCAGATCACCGAGTTCGCTTGGTTCGCCACGCCGTTCGTCTCGGGGAACCAACCCATCTACTGCTCGTACACCAACAGCGCGAAATGCAGTGAGAACTGGACCCACTCGGCCAACGCGCACGTCGACCAGCTGATGTCCTCGGGCACGTCCGAACCCAGCCAGGCTCAGGAGAACGAGGACTTCAACAAGGCCGACGCCATCCTGTGGCAGAACATGGTGACCCTTCCGCTGTACCAGCAGCCGCAGTTCTGGGACTGGTCCAACAACTTGAAGGGCGTGCTCCCGAATGCCTCGAACACGGGCGTCACCTGGAACGCCGAGGACTGGACGATCAGCTCGTAGCGGCCCATCGGGCTGCCGCTTCCGCACTCGCTGCAGGAAGGCACAGGAGATCGGTGCCACCGAGGAGCCTGCGCTCGTCCGCCGTGGCCACGGCCACCCCGTCGCCTTCCCCTTCACCGAGGTCACGACCGTCGTCTGAGCGGTTGCCGGTCCGGGCCTCCCCGCACCAGGGCAGGTCGCGGACGAAGGCCCAGCTGCGGCGGTGGATGGCGGAGGGGCCGTAGCCCCGCAGCGCCGCCTGGTGGACCGGCGAGGGGTACCCCTTGTTCCGCTCGAAGGCGTAGGCCGGGAAGTGCTGCGCCTGGTCGCGCATGAGACGGTCACGCAGCACCTTGGCCAGCACCGACGCCGCGGCCACGGACGCGCATTTGGCATCGCCGTCGACGATCGGCCGGACCACGCCCTCGAAGGGATCCTCGGGATGGCGCAGCAGGTCGACCGGGCCGTCCACGAGGAGGGCCTCGGGAGGGTGCGCGAGTCCCGCCAGCGCCCGGCGCGCCGCCACCCGGAGGGCCTCGGCCATGCCCCACTGGTCGCATTCGGCCGCGCTGGCGTGCCCGACCGACCAGGCCTGGCACCACGAGCCGACCGCGTCGAAGATCTCCTCTCGTCGGGCCTCGCTCAGCATCTTGGAGTCCCGCAGCCAGGCGGGCATGGAGCGAAGCTGGACCCGGGGGCGCACGACGGCGACCCCGACCGTCACCGGCCCCGCCCATGCACCCCGCCCCACTTCGTCCAGACCCGCCACGCTCTCGTAGCCGAGGGAACGCAGGCGGCGCTCCTCCTTGAGGTCCGGCGTGCAGACGCTCACAGGGTCACGGCCGGGCGCGCCTCATACCATGTGGGGCGTGAGCACCGACGGGGCGGAAGCACTCGATCCGAACGCCCGCTCCCCGCTTGCCCCGGGGACCAAGGTCGACGTGCGTAACCGTTTCCAGGGCACCTGGGTGCGCGGCTTCGAGATCGCCGAGGCCACCGCCGAGGGGTACCGCATCCGGCGCCTGTCGGACGGGAGCACGCTGGGCGAGCTCTTCTCCCGGGACGACGTCCGGCGGGAGCGGTCGCGCCAGGGCTTCTGGTGGCACTGAGGCCTCAGGCCCGCCCCGCCTTCAGCACGCCGTCGATGTAGTGGTCGATCGGGATGGCCGAAAGAGTCAGCGTCTTGAGCGTTCCGCGGGAGCCGAGGACGAGTGCGACCCGGGCCATCGTCGTCTCGTCGGGCGCGTCGAGGACGGTGCAGAAGTCGTACTGCCCGAGCAGCGCCCATTGCGCCACCACGCGGACGCCCATGGCCTCCACCTCGGCGTTGACGGCCTTCAGCCGGTCAGGGTTCTCGGTCAGCGTTGCCGCCCCGTCGGGCCCCACCGTGGAGAGCATGAGGAACGTCGCCATGCGATCACGCTACCGCAGGGGCGGGGGTTGACCGTGGCCGTACCGCGCCGGCTCAGCGCAGCTGGCTCCGCACGACCTTGCCCAGAGCGTTGCGCGGGAGGGCCTCCACCAGCCGCACCTCCCGTGGCCGTTTGTACGGTGCCAGCTCGGCGGCCGCCCGCTCGTCCAGCGAGGCCAGGTCCGGGTCTCCCACGACGAAGGCCACCACCGTCTCGCCCCATTCGGGCGAGGGCACCCCGACCACGGCCACCTCTGCGACACCGGGGTGGCGGGCCAGCACGGCCTCGACCTCGGCTGGGTAGACGTTGTGCCCACCCGTGATGATCAGCTCGGTCCTGCGACCGCGCACGGTGACGTACCCGTCGTCGGCCACCGACACCAGATCTCCGGTGGCGAACCAGTCTCCGGGTGCCCGCGGGTCACCGCCCCAGTAGCCGCGGCACAGCGAGGGGCCACGCACCACCAGCTCCCCCACGCCCTGCTCGTCGGCGCCGTCCACCGCCGCCTCGACGCCCGGCAGCGGCACACCGACGGAGCCGGGTCGGCGCTCGCCCTCGACGGGGTTGGACAACGTCAGCAGCGTCTCGGTCATGCCGTAGCGCTCCAACACCGGCACGCCGTCGGCGGCAAGGCGATGCCACAAGTCGACGGCGAGCGGGGCCGAGCCTGAGACGCACAGGCGCAACGATGCGAGCCCGCCGGCTCGGCCCGACTCGGCCAGACGGTGGTACATGGTGGGGACGCCGAAGAACATGGTGCTGGCGGGTGCGGCGGCCAGCACCGCCGCCTCGTCGAAACGGTCGAACACCACGGCAGAGGCCCCCGCGGCCAGGGTGCCGAAGAGGCCGGCGCACAGACCGTGGACGTGGAAGAGCGGCAGGCACAGGACGAGGCGGTCATCGGGCGCCCAGGACCAGGCGCGATGCAACGACTCCATGCCCGCCAGGAGCGACCCGTGGGTGTGCACGGCGCCCTTCGGCTTGCCGGTCGTGCCAGAGGTGTAGACGATGAGGGCATCGTCCCCGGGTTGCCGCACGGGGGTGGCGCCCGGCAGCACGCGGGGGGCCACGCGGGCGAGCTCGTCCATGCCCAGCACGGCGACGCCGGGACCGAACAGGCTGCCGGGATCCCGCCGGTCGCACAGCGCCATGACCGGCCGGGCGTCGTCCACGACGTGGGCGGCCTCAGGGGCGCGCGCCGACGGGCTGAGCGTCACGAGCACGGCGCCGGCTCGCACGACGGCCAGGAGCGCCACCACCGAATTGAGGCTGGCGCGCCCGCACCACAGGACGCGGTCGCCGGGCTCGACGCCGTGAGCGAGGAGGGCCGACGCCATCTGCGCCGTCATTTCGTCGAGCCCTGCACCGTCGACGGACCGCGTGCCGTCCCACCCGTCGACGAGCACCCCGGCATCGGGACGGGCGTGCCAGTGCCCGACCCACACCTCGGGCAGCGTCCGCCCCGGAGCCAGAGGCGGGCCGGCCGGCCAACGCCCCGGTGGGACGGGGGCTCTCACCGGCGGCGAGCGCAGGTCATAGTCTGGCGCTCATGACCGCCCGTCGGATTGCCATCGTTCCGCACACGCACTGGGACCGGGAATGGTACAGGTCCTACCAGGACTTCCGCCTGTCCCTGGTAGAGCTCATCGACACGCTGATCCCGCTCCTGGAGCGAGACGCCAGCTACCCCTACTTCATGCTCGACGGGCAGATGGCCGTCGTCGACGACTACCTCGAGGTCCGCCCCGAGGCCGAGGGGCGGCTCCGGGCGCTCGCCGCGGCCGGTCGCCTGAGCATGGGGCCCTGGTACGTCCTCATGGACGAGTTCCTGACCTCAGGCGAGACGATCGTCCGGAACCTGCAGATGGGCGTGGAGCGCGGCGCCGCCTTCGGGGGGGTCATGGAGGTGGGCTACCTGCCCGACATGTTCGGCCACATTGCGCAGATGCCCCAGATCCTGCGCCAGGCCGGCTTCGCCGATGCGGTGGCGTGGCGCGGCGTGCCGTTGCAGGTCACCAAGAACGCCTTCGTGTGGGCGTCACCTGACGGCTCGAGCGTCCGGGCCGAGTACCTGCCGGTGGGGTACAGCAACGGCGCGGCGCTGCCCGACGACGCCAAGGCACTCCTGCGCCGCACGGCCGACCTCGTGGATGAGGTCGCCGACTTTCTGACCGGTGATCTGCTCTGCATGAACGGCTCGGACCACTTGATGCCCCAACCGGGGCTCGGCCGGGTGATCGCCGAGGCGAACGACCTGCAGGACGACTTCCTCTTCGAGGTCACGTCGTTGCCCCGCTATCTGTCCCGCGCCACCAGCGAGGGCCTCACCCGCGTGGAGGGCGAGCTGCGCTCGGGCTTCCGGGCCAACATGCTCATGGGCGTCACCTCGAACAGAGTCGACGTGAAGCGAGTGGGCGCCGTGGCCGAGCGTGAGCTCGAGCGTCGGGCCGAACCGCTGACCGCACTGTTCCTGCCGCCCGCGTCGTACCCGACCCGCCTGCTGGAGCTGGCCTGGCGGGAGATGGTGCGCAACTCCGCCCACGACTCCATCTGCGCCTGCTCCGTCGACGACGTCGTCGACGCCGTGCTGCACCGCTACGCCGAGGTCCGGGCCATCGCCGCCGGGTTGGCCGACCGGACGGTCAAGGAGTTCGCTCGCTCGCTGGCGGAGCCAGGCTCCACGGTGCTCAACCCCTCGCCGCGGGCGCGGTCAGGGGTCGTCGAGCTGGTGGTCCCGGCCGACGGTCCCGCCCCGGCGAACGTGCAGGTGCTCTCCGAGCGTACGGGCATGCCCGGCTCCATGGTGCTCGACGCCAACACGGTCCGGACCGTGCTCGGCATGATGCAGGGGCCGAAGATCAGTGATGACGCATGGATCCACGACGTCCGCATCGAGGACACCGAGGAGGGGTTCGACATCACCATCGCCGTCGGCACCGAGGAGAAGCTCGACGTGCCTATCGCGGAGGCCAAGCAGGACGTCTACGCACGCCTGGGTGCCCGGCCCGACGCCGTCGTGCGGGTGGGCATGGACCAGCCTTCGACCAGGAAGATCGTCGCCCGTACCGGAGAGGTCGCCGGCTACGGATGGTCCGCCTTCGAGCCGGCCGAGATCGAGCACCCCGCCGAGGCGTCCGATGCGCAGGGGTCGATCGTCCTCACCAACGGACTGGTGCGGGTGGAGATGGACGCGTCGAACGGGACGTTCGCCTTGAACGGCGTCACCGGGTACGGCCGACTGGTCGACGGCGGCGACCTGGGTGACTCGTACAACTACTCCCCGCCGCAGCAGGACTCCTTCGTCGATGCGCCCGAGTCCGTGACGGTACGCATCGACGAACGCGGCCCCGTGCGGGCCCGGGCCCGCATCACTGCCACCTACGCGTGGCCCGACCACGTCGACGGCTCGTCGCAGGCGCGCGTGGGTGAACAGCGGGTCGACGTCACCACCGACGTGGAGCTCCTGGCCGACGACGCGGTGGTGCGGGTCACGACCTCCTTCGTCAACCCGAGCGGCGATCACCGCCTGCGCGTCCACCTCCCCCTGCTCCGACCGGCCCGCCACTCCCACGCCGAGTGTGCCTTCACCACGGTCACCCGCGGGCTGACGGCGGAAGGCCGGGCCGACGAGTTCGGCCTCCCCACGGCACCGTCCCACCGCTTCGTGAGCGCAGGAGGCCTGACGGTGGCGCACGAGGGGGTGTGCGAGTACGAGCTCGTCGACATTGCGGGCGACGGGGCACGGACGCTGGCGCTGACCGTCGTGCGCTCCACCGGCATGCTGTCCCGGCTCGGCATGGCCTACCGCCCCTTCCCGGCAGGCCCGCTCACGCCGGTCGAGGGGTTGCAGATGCGGAGCAAGCGAGTGACGCTGCGGTACGCGGTGGCGCTCGACTGCGACGACCCGTACCGGCTGGCCGACGACGTGCTACTGCCACTCGAGACCGTCGCGAGCCTGGGCGGCGGCTCTCGGCCCGCCTCGGGGAGCGAGCTGAGCGTCCACGGGGCCGAGGTCAGCGCGCTCCGGCGGGTGGGAGGCGTGCTGGAGGCTCGGGTGTTCAACCCCGGCGCGCAGCCGGCGACGGTCTCATTCCCCGGGCGCTCGGGCTGGCTGGTGGACCTGCGCGGCTACCCCCTGGAGCCGTTCGAAGGGTCGTTCGAGCTACGACCCTTCGGCATCGCCACGGCCAGGCTCCGCGACGACTGACTCGGCCCGGGCTCCCCGGTTGGAGGTCAGCAGGCGTTCGCCGACGCCGCGCAGCTCCTCCAGGTCGCGCAGGACGTCCGAGAGCCGCTCCCAGCGCACGTTGCGCCGGAGGTCGGCTGCGGCACCGGTGCCATCGGCCTCCTGCCCGGCGCGGCCACACCACCACAGCTGCACGCGGCCGAGGTCCTTCAACAGACGGGGTCGAAGCGGCTGCCCGGTGAACTCGCCCGGCGCCTCTTGCATGAGAGCGGCGTGGAACTCGTCCGACATGAGCACGGTCCCGGGGTTCCCGATGTTGACGATGCGGTGGGCCAGGTTGACCGTGGGACCGAAGTAGTCACCGTCGCGCAACAGCACGGGGCCGCAGGCCAGTCCCACCCGCACGTCGGAGAGGAGGTCGTCGTCGGCGTAGGCATCCGCCAGGTCCAGCCCGATGCGGGCGGCCTTGGCGACGTCGTCGACCACGTACATGACCTCGTCGCCGATCATCTTGACCACGCGACCGCCGGCGGCGGTCACGATGTCGTGAGAGATCTCCTCGAAGCGCCGCACGACGGCGGCGAGCTCCTCGTCGCTCAAGTGCTGGCTGAGCAGCGTGAACCCCACCATGTCGGCGAACCCGACGGCGAGCGACGGGCTCTGGCCGGGGGCGAGGCCGTGGCTGCGCAGCATCATGCTGCGCTGAATGCCCGCCGCCACCTGCCGCCGCCACACGAACTCGAGCAGCTTGGCCATCGCGGGGATGGTCTCGTCCGCCACGCTGGTGAAGGCTTCGGCTGACATCACGGGATCGACCTCGGCACTCACCATGTTGCCCGGCACGAGCTCGGCCTCGGCGATCCGGGCCATGGACGAGCCGATCACGCGTGCCATCTGCATGGCCGTCTCGGTGTCGGTGGCGCCCAGTGCCTGCATGCCCTGGAAGATGCGCACCGCCTCGAGGTCGAGGTCCGTAAAGGCACGGTCGTCGTCGTCCACGTTGGCGAAGCCCAGGGCGCGCCAGAAACGCTCGAGCTTTTCGAGGTCGACGCCCGTGAGGTCGGCCACCTCGGCTCTGGTGTAGCGCCGGCGCGAGGGCACCAACATGCGGTCCGCCACGAAGAGGTCGATGACACCGTCCTCGACCGCCTGGTCGATCTCGTCCTCGGTGGCGCCGTGCATGAGGAGGATCTCCTTCACGTGGGCCAGCGCCGCCTCCCGGCGGGCCTCGTCGGGGGCGTCGGGGAGCATGTCGTAGCTGTGGAAGAGACCGCTCACGCCGGCAGCCCTCGGAGCAACGTCTCGTCCCACTCGGGCCGCGAGGGGCGTCGCATCAGGTTCATCAACGCGTCGGGGGGTGAGCACCTCCCCTCGACGATCGCACGCACCTGCTCCGCGATGGGCATCTCCACCCCATGGGCCCGGGCCAGCTCCACCAGCGGGCCGGCGCTCTTGACGCCTTCGGCCACCATGTGCATGCCGCTCACCACGTCCTGGAGCGATCGCCCCTCACCGAGGGCGAATCCCACCATCCGGTTCCTGCTCTTGGGACTGGCACAGGTGGCGACGAGGTCACCCACCCCGGCCAGGCCGCCGAAGGTGAGCACCTTCCCGCCCAGGGTCACACCGAGGCGACCGAGCTCGGCCAGGCCACGGGTGATGAGCACGGCGCGGGTGTTGTCACCCAGGCCCAGGCCGTCGCCGATGCCGGCCGCGATCGCCATCACGTTCTTGGTGGCGCCGGCGATCTCACAGCCGACGACGTCGGTGCCGGTGTAGGCGCGGAACGTGCGCGTGTGCACCCGCGTCTGCACGTGACGCGCCAGGCCCTCGTCGGGCAGCGCGACGACACATGCGGCGGGCTGTCCCTGCGCCACCTCGCGGGCCAGGTTCGGACCGGTGAGGACGCCCGCCGGGACGCCGGGGAGCACCTCGGCCACCACCTGCGACATGCGCAGGTTCGTCCCGATCTCGATTCCCTTGGCCAGGCTCACGACGGCTTCGATCCCTCCCGCCAGCGGCTCCATGTCGCCGAGCACGGCACGGAACCCGTGCGACGGCACCGCCATGAACACGATGCCGGCACCCTCGAGCGCTTCGGGGAGCGAGGAGGTCACCAGCAGTCCGTCGGGGATCGTGACGCCCGGCAGGTACCTCGCGTTCTCGCGCGTCTCCTGCATGGACGCGGCGAGGTCGGGCGATCGTGCCCACAGCGACACGGGATACGTCGCCCCCACCAGGGATGCCACGGCCGTTCCCCACGACCCCGCGCCGATGACTGCCACCCGCTCCTTCATGCCACTAGAGACTAGGGCGGCCCCCGATGGGCGGCGGCGTTCACCCGTACACTGTCCCGGTGTCGAGGGCGACCATGACGAGAGCGCCGGAAACCGCGGCATCCGCGGGCACCCGCACGGGGCCCGCGGTCGTCCTCATCCCGGTGAAGGCATTCCACCGGGCCAAGCGGCGGCTCGGGCCCGCATTGGGCGAGACAGAGCGGGTACGGCTCGTCCGTGCCATGGCGTCGCATGTCGTGGCTGCCTGCGCGCCGCTCCCCGTCGCCGTCGTCTGCGACGACGAGGACGTGGCCCGGTGGGCAGCCGACCTCGGTGCCGACGTCATGTGGGAGCCCGGTCAGGGCCTCAACGGTGCGGTGCGGGCCGGAGTGGAGCGCCTGGCGCGAGCCGGAGCACGGTGGGTGACCGTCGCCCATGGTGACCTGCCCCGCGCCCGCGGGCTGGGCGCGCTCGCGCTGTTCGACGGCGTCACCCTCGTGCCGGACCGGCGCGACGACGGGACCAACGTCTTGCGGCTCCCCGCCGCATGCGACTTCCGATTCTCCTACGGCCCGGGGTCGTTCCGGGCCCATCGGGCCGAGGCGACACGGCTCGGCCTCTCTGTGCGCGTCCTGCGGGACCCTGACCTGGCCTACGACGTGGACTGGCCGGCCGACGTGGCCGAACTGGGTGAGGGCGAGCTCACGGGGCGCCGGGCGCGGAGCCGGGGGCCCGAAGGCCCCCGGTCTCACACGTCCCGAACGGAACGAAGCGCTTAGCGGCGGCGTGCCGCCTTGCGGGCAGGCGCACGACGCGCTGCCTTCTTGGCCGGAGCCCGCTTCTTGGTGGCCTTGCGAGCCGGAGCCCGCTTGGCCGCCTTCTTGGCGGGAGCCCGCTTCTTGGTGGCCTTGCGTGCCGGGGCCCGCTTCACGGCCTTCTTGGCAGCGGCCCGCTTCTTGGTGGCCTTGCGTGCCGGAGCCCGCTTGGCCGCCTTCTTCGCCGGAGCCCGCTTCGCGGCCTTCTTCGCCGGAGACCGCTTGACGGCCTTCCGAGCCGGAGCCCGCTTGACGGCCTTCTTGGCCGGTGTGCGCTTGACTGCCTTCTTTGCCGGAGCCCTCTTTTTCGCGGCCTTTCTGGCCGGGGCCCTTCTCTTTGCGGCTACTGCCACAGGTGCACCTCCCTAGGAGCATGGTCACTGAATAGAGGTGAAGCCTGCGCCACGCCAGGGCCGACAACCCCGCGCCGTGCGCACTGCCGCACCGGATTCACTGTCATTTGCGACGGTTGGCGCTGCCGCGACGATGCACTACACACCGCCGCATCACGCCGAACCGACTTGATTGCCCGAGTCGCGACGTCAAGCTGACGGACCGCGCTCCGACTCGCGGCGCGCAAAATGCGAACCGACAACGTTCGCTTCTGCGCCCCACACATCGTTGTGTCGCGGCACATGTCAACCCTCCCTCACACATCGGGTAGACACATTCTTCTGTTGTCAACATGCTCAGGTCAAGCATTCTTTGTTCGCGCGGTCATTTTGACTTCGTTGATGACCTTCGATTCACGTCGTCTCGTCGTCGCAATTGAGGTGCACGCTGCGCTCGTGCGACGCCATCATGGTTTCGTTGTCGCCGCTTTGCGGGATATGTCCCATGGAATTTTCTGTTCCGCAACGCAAGCATCGTTCGCATGGAACACCACTCTCACGATCATGTCGAGACACTCGATCCGTGCCTGATATCGACAGCAGCACTTCGCGAGGTCCACCGCGCCGCGCGCCACAGCATCTATGTTGGGAACGGAAATCACGGATGGATGTGGTCCGGCGCGGAGTGCTCGACCCTGGTGTTGGGCCCACCCCGATCGGGCAAGACATCTTCCCTGGTCATACCCAATATTTTGCTGTGGGACGGGGCGGTCGTCTCGACGTCGACCAAGCCCGATGTCATGCGCGCCACCGCATCGTCGCGCAGCGCCGACGGCTGGGCCTTCCTCTACGACCCCAGCGGGGAGATCGAGTGCCCCCGCGGTGTCGAACGTGTGGGGTGGTCGCCTCTCGCGACCGCGTCGCGGTGGGACGCGGCCGTCATGACGGCCGACGCGATGGTCGGTGCCAGCCGCCTGAACGGTGTGCGCGCCGGCGAGCACCATTGGACCGAACGCGCCGGCGCACTCCTCTCCACGCTGCTGCACGCCGCCGCCGTAGCGGAGCTCCCGATGTCCGACGTCCTCCGCTGGATCGACCGCCACAATGGCGTACCAGCCCTCGAAATTCTCGCATCGGGCACGGGTGAGGACACACCGGCGACCGATTTGCTCGCCGGGATCGTGGCCACGGACCCCAGGGAGCAGTCAGGCATCTGGTCCACGGCATCGGGTGTGCTGGCCGCGTACCGCACCCAGGAGGCCCTGTCGTCGACGGCGGCTTCGCCCCTCGATCTCGATGCCTTCTGCGACGGGCCCAACACGCTGTACGTGTGCGCGACCGGGAGACGGCAGCGACAGTTCGCCCCGCTCGTGGTGGCCGCCATCGGCGACGTGCGCGACGCCGCCTATGCCGGGGCCCGCGACGGGTATGGAAGACCGCCCACGCTGCTCGCGCTCGACGAGGTGGCCAACATCGCACCCATTCCGGATCTTCCGGCCATGGTCAGTGAAGGTGCCGGGCAGGGGCTCCTGGTGCTCGCCTGCCTGCAGGACCTCTCCCAGGCACGCGGGCGGTGGGGTCCGGCGGCGGACGGATTCCTCTCGCTCTTCGGCGCGACGGTCGTCCTGCGCGGCATCGCCGACACGTCGACGCTCCGCGACATCAGCGCCTTGGCGGGGGATCGGGAGGTCGTGGCGACGACGATCAACCGTGCCGTCGACCGCTGGGGCCGCATCCGCCCCTCCACCTCGGTTGGTCCCTCGCGACAGGCCCGCCTTCCCGTCGACGCGCTGGCCCGGGGTACGCCGGGTCGCGCGCTGGTGCTCGGGCCGCACAAGGAGGTGGAGGAGGCCACCCTCACGCCGTCGCACGTGCACCCGCCTTGGCGCGACATCACCTCTGCGACCGTGCGTGAGCACGCCTCCCGGGAGCCGGCGGGCCAGGAGCGGGCGAGTGGGGAGCCGGCGGGCCGGGAGCGGGCGAGTGGGGAGCCGTCGAGCCGGGAGCGGGCGAGTGGGGAGCCGTCGAGCCGTGGCCGCTGACCACGGCGGTCATCGACCCAGGCTGAGCTCGACGGCGGACGGCTCGCGCAGACCGAGGCGGGCCCGCGCCTCTGTCAGGTGACGCGCCGTGCGGACGTGATCGGCCAACCGCGCCGCCGGCAGCGACGAGAGGCTCCGCGGCCCCGCCTCGCCGAGAGGCTCGGGCGAGTGGGTCAGCCCCCATCGACTCCGGAAGGCGGCGATCTCGGCGGCCGCGCCGACCCACACCTCGTGGTCGGCGGGACGGAGCGGTCGGGGCCCGAGCACGCGCAGCACGTGGCCGGCCGGCACGACGTCGCGGCGCCAATGGATCGGCTCGGCCACTCCAGCCGGGGCCGGCGGCACCCACCGGTCCACGAGGCGCTCCAGGGCATCGGCCGCGATGCCGTCAGGTGCCGCCGCACCGAAGCCGGCCACCACGTCGCGCCGCCGGGCCCCGCCGTGGGGGGTCAAGGAGATGACGGAGGCGAAGCGGTGCTCGTCGAGCAGGGGCCGATCCGGAGCCGGCGGGGCGCGCAGCTCGAGTTCGGGGCGACCGGCGGCACTGGCGCGCCGCTCCCACTCACGGGTGAGCTCTCGGTACGGGGCGGCGGGTTCCTTGGCGGGCCGGGTGGCGGCCCACGCGATGCGAGCACCCCGCATGGAGCGCGCGCCGACCTCGTGCCGCCGGCGGCGGATGTCCGCGGCGCGCGACGAGAACTCGCCGAGCAGCTCGGGCGGGACACCCACCACCTCGGCCGGACGGCCCGGACCACCGGCCCAGCGGACGCCGAGGGCAGCGGTGAGCACGGCGCGCAGGTGCGCGTCATAGACAGCCGACGCCGCTTGGCGGTGGGCGGCGATCCCCCGGCGGTCGCACGCGCTCCAACGGCCGTCCACACCGTGAACGAGGTTTGCCATGACGACATGGCTGTGCACGTGGGGATCGTTGTTGCGGTTGACGGCGTGGGTGAACTGGCCGGCGATCATCCCGGTGGTCGCCACGGCGAGACGCTCGTGTCCCGACCGCCGCGCCGATGAAAGCGCGTGCCGCTCGAGGTAGGACAACGCGCCGGCCACCGCCTGCAGGTGGGCGTCGACGACGAGGCTCGCCGCCTCAGGGCCGCCGAGGGCGAACAGCACGCTGGCCGACTTGGGGGTGCTGAACGTGAGGTCGAAGCCGGCCACGGCGGCCCGGCCCGTTCCCAGTGCCAGCCCGGTTCGCGGATGAATTCCCTCGAGCATGGTGCGGAACTCCTGCGGTCGGAGCGGGCCCACCAGCCCGAGCCCGGTCGCCGCCGTCCCGCTCCAGCGGCCCGGCAAGGGCACCGGCACCTCGCGGGCCGGGTCGGACAGGTAGTAGTCGGCCCCGTCCCGCCCCACCCCGTGGAACCCGAGCATGCCCCGGCTCCTCTCGCCCACCGTCCGTGCCCACGGTGAACGGTCGCCGGTTCAGGTGCGGCGGCGCAGTTCCACGACGGGGATCACCCGGTCGGTGGCCTTCTGGTAGTCGCCGAAGCCGGAAAACCGCTCCACCTGCGTGGCGTACAGGCGGTCCCGCTCGGGCCCGGTCACCGGCGTGGCGACGGCGTCGAATTGTTCGTCCCCGAACTCAACCCCGACCTGTGGGTTGGCCAGCAGGTTGTGGTACCAGTCGGGGTTGGTCGGGGCGCCGGCCTTGGAGGCGAACACGTAGAGTGTGCCGCCGTCTTCGAGGCCCATGACGGGGTTCACGCGCCTCTGGCCCGACTTGGCCCCGGTCGTCGTCAGCAGCACGAGCGGGGCGCCGGCGAACGGGCCCTGCACCGTACCGTGGTTGGCGCGGAATTCCTCGACCACCCCGCGGTTGAAGTCGTCGCTCTGGCTCATGGTCTGTGAGGCTAACTGCAGCTCTCGGCCATCGGCGCAGCCGGCGATCGGGCCGCCTCAGGCTTCGGCCCCGTAGCGCGCCAGCACCCGGCGGGCCGCATCGGCCGACAGCCCGGTCAGCTCGGGCGGGCTGACCACTCGGGCGCCCGGTCCGAGTTGGAGCAGGAGCCGCTCGAACCAGGCCATGCCGGATACGTCGAGGATGACGTCGGTAACGGAGCCGTCCGCGCTGCGCTCCACGGCCCGCACGGGCACGGACTCGGGCACCCACTGCACATCCGGTCCCAGCCGCAGGTGGACCTCGAGCGCGCCCGGGCCGGGCACGAACATCTCCTCCATCGGCCTGGCGCGCACGACGGCCGGCTCGCCGGGACGGTCCACCATGCGAACGGCGCCGATCCGGTCCACCCGGAATCGGCGCATGTCACCGGCCCGGTGACAGTACGCATCGAGATACCAGTGGCCGTCGATGGTGACCACCTGCACCGGCTCCACGGTCCTCGTGGTCAGCTCGTCACGGGAGCCGGAGTGGTAGTCGATCTGGAGGGCGGTGCCCGACTCCACCGCGTCCCGCACCACGGCCAGGTGCTCGGGGGCATCGACGTCCAGCCCGACGACCTCGCGCGAGCCCAGTGCCGCGTCGAGCTTGGCCAGGGCACGCCGGAGGGCGTCGTCGTCCGATCCCGGGACGCCCAGCAACAGCCTCGCCGACGCGGCCACGGCGAAGCCCTCGGCCGGGGTCAGCCGGCGCGGGCGCGCGTACTCCGCGGGGAGAAAGGCTCGGACGGAGTGCTCCGACACCTCTATCTCCATGAGTGTGTCCGGCGTGTACGGCGGCGTGCCGCAGCACGCGGCAAGCTCCAACTCGGCGACGAGCTCCTTCTGGCTCATGCCGAAGCGCCGCGCCGCCTCGTCGATGGGCGCCTCCCCGACCTGGGCCAGCCAGCCGACCACGGCCAGGAGTCGCCGCAGGCGTCGGCTCGTCTCCGCTCCGGGTGCGGATCCCCTGGCTGGCGGCGCCGTGCCGTCGCTCGACGGCACCGGCGCCCTGACAACCGGCGGCAGCGGCGGCACCGGAGCCGTGGGCGCCATGAGCGCCGTGAGCCAGGCAACGAGCTCCTCCCGGAAGGCGGGCGGCTCCAGGACCGTCACATGGTCGAGAAGACCCAGCACCCAGAACCGGATGGAGGCAAAGGACGACACGCCGAGCACGAGCTCGACCGATCCGTCCTCGAGTCGCCGCACCACCTTGTCCTGGCCCACCTCGTCGGTCACCCGGCGAGCCTCGAGCGCGTCGACCCGGATCCGCATCTCCACCCGGTCCGCTCCCTCCGCCTCCCAGGGCTCGTCGGGCAGGGCTGCCTCGACGTCGACGTCCTCGGGCACCTCGGCGTCGCCGGCCTCGCCCCGTGACACCGCGCCCTCGATGCGATCGACGCGGAAGGTGCGCACCGCGGCCCGGTCGAGATCCCAGGCCACCAGGTACCAGTGGCCGAAGCGGAACCACAGCCCGACGGGGGCGACGCGCCGCGTCTCGGCGCGATAGGTGAAGGTCGACGTCGCCCGGGTCCGCACGGCCTCGAACAACTCGATGAGCGCTGCCGGGGGCACCATCGACGCGATCGGACGGACGTCGCCCAGTCCCGCGGCGCCCAGCTTCAGCAACGCATCGCGGCCACTAGGATCGCCCAGGTGGACGCCGGCAACGGCGAGGTGGAGCGCGACCTGTTCGGAAGGCTCGAGATCGAGGTCGGGCAGGTAGAACGACTCTCGATCGATCAGGTACCCGTACTGCTCGTGACCCGGCAGCCGCTGCGTCAGGACGGGAATGCCCTCGTCGCGCAGGAGGCGCTTGTCCCGCTCGAACGCCTGTCGACGCGCCGAGTGCTCCGTGGGGTAGCCGGGGACCTGGTGCGCGATGGCGTCGAGCGTCAACGGCTGCCGAGTGTCGAGGAGCACGAGGACGAGATCCGTGACGCGCTCCAGCCGGTCGAGTTTGGTGGGCGCCTCCATCGCCTAGAGACTACGGCGGCCGCCCTCACGTGATCGCCGTGTCACATCCCTTCGACTGGCACCTGCACCTGGTCTGGCTCCTCGCCTTCCCGGCCCTCGTGGCGCTGTACGTGTGGGCGACCCGGCACGAGGGCTACGGGGCGACCAGGCGGCAGCAGGCCCTCTTCCTGGGCGGCGTCGTCGTGCTCGCCGTCGCCGTGACCTGGCCGCTCGGCGACCTGGCCGCCCACTGGTTGCTGGTGGCCCTGGTGCTCCAGCGGCTGCTGTTGACGCTGGCCGTGCCGCCGCTCCTGGTGCTGGGGACGCCGCGGCCGGTCATCGCCCGGCTGACCCGGCCCACCGTGGTGGACGCCCTGCTGCGGGTGATCACTCGGCCGCTGCCCGCGGTCGCCATCGTCACCGTCGTGGCGGTCGGCACCCTGACGACCGGCGCGGTGAGCCTCGCCGCACGCTCCGACGCGGCCCGGGTCGTCATTGAGCTCGTCGTGCTCGCCTCGGGATTCGTACTCTGGGCGCCCGTCCTGACCGAGCTCCCGGGGGCGCCGCGGCTCTCGGCGTTGGGCCGGGGCGGGTACCTCATCGTCCAGTCGATCGTGCCGAGCTTCCTCTCCATCGTGTGGATCTTCGCCCGGCACTCCCTCTATCCCACCTTCTCCCATACCGGCACCGTCGTGGGCCTGTCGCCGCTCCTCGATCAGCAGCTGGCCGGCTTCCTGGCCAAGCTCAGCACGATCGCCGTGCTGTGGACGGTTGCCTTCGTGATCATGACCCGCGCCCAGGCGGCCGAGACGACGGGTGAGGACGCGGAGCCCCTCTTGTGGACCGACGTCGAGCGCGAGATAGAGAGAGCCGACCGCCGCCAGCGGCGGACGGGGTGGCCGGGTCCCTCGGCCACGGGGTGAGTGATGGCGCGCCGGCATCGTCGCGGGGCACAATGATCGGCATGGGCAACATGGTGACGGTCCGTGCCCGCGGGCAGGCGCACGGAGCGGGACGAGCGACGACGCCGTCTCGGGCAGAACTTCCTCCGGCCTGACCTGGCCGACACACTGGTCGCCCAGGCGGCCTTCGACCCGGGCGACCTCGTGGTGGAGATCGGGGCGGGCCGCGGCGCGTGTACCTTCGCCCTCGCCCGGCGCGGGCTCCGTGTCGTCGCGCTGGAGAAGGACCCGCACTGGGCGCAACGCCTGCGGAGCGAGGCGAGTCGGCGCGGGGCAGAAAACGTCTCGGTCGTGTGCTGCGACGTCCTTCGCTACCGGCTCCCCCGACGGCCCTTCTCCGTGTTCGCCTCACTCCCCTTCGGCGCGACGACCGCGATCCTCCGACACCTCCTCGACCAGCCGGGCGGAGCGCTGCAGCGCGCCGACCTCGTGGTCCAGTGGGAGGTGGCATGCAAACGCGCGGCGTCCCCTCCGACCACGCTGCTCTCGACCACGTGGGCACCGTGGTGGTCCTTCGAGATCGTCCGGCGTCTGCCGGCGACCGGATTCCGGCCGGTGCCCCGCGTCGACGCCGCGGTGCTCCGGGTGACGCGTCGCACGCCGCCCGTGCTGCCTGACCACATGGCCGGCGCCTACGCAGCGTTCGTCCGAGAGCAGTGGAAGTAGCGTCTCCAGAGGTTCCGGGGAGGCGTGGATCGCGCCGGTGGCCTACCTCCTCACGGAGGGGAGCCCTTCCTCAGGCCAGGGATGCGCCCCTCAGCTCGTCGAGCGAGAGCTCTGCCGTCTGATTCCCACCGCACTGGGGACAGTGTTCAACATGACGCCACGAACGCAGCAGCCGTGTGCCCTCCGGGTTGAGCAACACGACGAACGATTCCGAGATCGGGTCGATCTCGAGCCCGTAGTAGGCGCGCCACGCGGTCGTCGCGGCATGGACGTCCAGCGCGAGTCCTTTCAGGACGCGGCGAAACCGCATCCGATCCGTGTCGAAGATCCAGGTGCTGTGGCAGGACTCCAGCACGAACAGCTCGTCATCTGTGGGGGGGACCACATCGCTGATCATGCCCGATCCGTTGCCCGGTTCGGCGTCGAATGGGCCTCAGGATCGTTACGAATTGATGTCAATTTGTGTTCTCCCTCGTAGAACGCCTATTGAGGACCGGCCTCGTGCTTGCGACCCACCACCAACTCCCGTTTCGTGCCCAGCTGACGCAGTACCGCGCACAGCACGATCCGGCTGTCCGCCGGGTCGATGACCTGGTCGACGAGACCGCGCTCCGTGGCCGGCCAGGGGTTCAGATAGGCCTCCTCGTAGGCTGCCTCCCGATCGGCCCGCGGGCCCGGCTCCAACCCCCGGTAGAGGATCTGCGCCGCACCGGATGCCCCCATGACGGCGACCTCGGCCCCGGGCCAGGCCACGCAGATGTCGTTGCCGATGCCGCGTGAGTCCATGACGATGTACGCCCCGCCGAACGCCTTGCGCAGGATCAGGCACAACCGCGGCACGGTCGCCTGCGCGTAGGCGAAGGCGAGCTCGGCCCCGTGGCGGATCATCCCCCGCCACTCGAGGTCCTTGCCAGGCAGGAACCCCGGCGTATCGACCAGGCTGACGATGGGCAGGTTGAAGGCGTCGCAGAGGCGCACGAACCGGGCGCCCTTCTGGGAGGCGGCGATGTCGAGGGTGCCGGCGAGAATTCGGGGCTGATTGGCCACGAAGCCGACCGGCATCCCGCCGAGCCGGGCGAACGTAGTGACCACTTGGCCCGCCCAGCGCGGCCACAGCTCGCGGAACTCGCCGTCGTCACACAGTGACCGGATGACGTCGCGCACGTCGTACGTCGCCGCCTTGCGGTCAGGGATGACCGTGCGCAGCTCGGGCGTGGGGCGCAGCACCGAATCGCTGACGGGCGCCAGCGGCGGGACTTCGTCCGTGCTCGTGGGCAGGTACTCGAGCAGCTCGGCCACGGCACCGTCCACGTCGTCCGACTCCACCGTGCACAGCCCGCTCGCCGTCGCGTGTGTCGCGGCCCCGCCCAGGTCGCCGATCCCGATCTCAATGCCGGTGAACTCGGCCACCATCTGCGGGCCCGACACGAACGCGACCGCCTCGGAGCTCATGACCACCAGGTCGGAAAGACCGAGCAGGAGGGCCGGTCCCGACACGACAGGACCGGTGGCCGCCGCGATCACCGGCACCTGACCGCTACAACGCGAGATGGCGGCAGCGGCCCGCCCCCAGCCGTGCAGCGCCGCCACGCCATCGAGGACGTCGGCCCCGCTCGAGGCGACGAAGAAGACGAAGGGGATGCCGAGCTGGCGTGCCTGGTCGGCCGCTTCGCCGAGCCTGACCCCGTCTGCATGGGTGATGGCGCCGCGCCGCATGGTGCCGAGGGCACGAGCGATCACCGCATCGCGCCCACCGATCCTCCCGACCGCGGAGGTGACGGCACCGACGACACCCTTGCCGACGTCGGGCGCCTCCTGAGCGCGGGCGGTGGTGGTCACCGGGGCCGAATGTAGACCAGCCCCCGGGGCGAAGGACGAGGGTGAATGGCGAAGTGCGGGAAGGGAAAAGAGGGAGAAGACCGGAGGTGCGGGAATCAGCTGTGGTTCATGTCGGCCCGCCGCCACGGCCCTGAGCGCCCGCCCGACTTCTCCCACAGCGCGACGTACTCGACGGTCATGGTGCGATCCGATGACTTGCACATGTCGTAGACGGTCAGCGCCGCAACGGCGCAGGCCGTCATCGCCTCCATTTCGACACCGGTCCGGTCGACGGTCTCCACCTGGGCCTCGACTTCCACGTAGTCGTCCCCGATGGAGAAGTTCACCCCGATGGAACCAACTAGGACGGGATGGCACATCGGGATCAGCTCGGCCGTCCGCTTGGCGGCCTGAATGCCGGCGATCCTGGCCGCAGCCAGGACGTCGCCCTTGGTGATGGCGTTGTTGGCCACCTTGGTCGTCGTCTCGGGCAGCATCGAAACCCGGCAACGGGCCAAGGCCCGCCGGTGCGTCGGCTCACGGGGTGTGACATCGACCATGCGGGCGCCGCCCAGCGGGTCGAGGTTGGCCAGCATGCGGTCGGACACGAACGTGCAGTCTACGACCTGGGCGGACCGCCGACGGCCGAGCGCCGCCCCGGACCGCGTCGGCGGATAGACTTGGCAGTCTCAGGTAGTGAGTGCCAACGACTGCCACATGGAGGAGTCCATTGCCGACCTATGAATACGCCTGCAAGGCGTGCGGTCACCAGCTCGAGGCCGTCCAGAGCTTCTCGGACGAGGCGCTGACCGAATGCCCCGAGTGCGGGAGCGAACTGCGCAAGGTCTACGGCGCCCCGGGCATCGTCCTGAAGGGCAGCGGTTTCTACAAGACCGACTCGAGGGTGGCCGCCGGAGCGGGCAACGGCTCGACGGCCGACAAGAAGGCCACCGAGAAGAAGGAGGGCGTCTCGACGGAGTCCTCCGGCACCGGCTCGTCCGGCCCGGAGGCATCGCCCAAGACGGGCACCTCCTCCACCGGGTCGAACGGCTCGGGCAAGGACGCCAAGACCGCCACGACCACGTCCAGCTGAGCGATCGGTCCTCGGCCGGTCGGCCTGTCAGCCGGTCGCCGTTCAGTCGCCGCTGAGCGCCATGTCGGCGATGGCGAGGGTCTGGCCCGCGGCCACGCCGGGCAGCCAACGCAGGTCGCCGCCGATCTCCACCACCGAGTGCAGCATACGTTGCAACGTGGAGGCGACGGTGACCTCCCGTACCGGCTCGGCCAACGCGCCATTTCTGATCATGAGGCCCTCCGCCCCCACGGAGAAGTCGCCGCTCACCGGGTTCACGCCCGAGTGGATGCCCGAGACCGTCTGCACGTAGAGGCCCTCCCCCACCGCGCCGAGGATCTCCTCCTGCCCCCTGGCCCCCGGCGACAGGACCAGGGCGCGACACCCCGCGGAAGGGGTCCCGGCGAATCCGCTCCGCACCGCCGAGCCGGTCGGGACCGACCCGGCGCGGCGGGCCGAGACGGTGTCGAACACGAACATCCGCAGCACCCCGTCGGAGATCAGGACGTTGCGCCGGCAGGCCAGGCCCTCGCCGTCGTGTGAGCTGGCGCCATAGCTGCGGGCGTCGGTGGGGTCGTCGACCAGGGTCACCGTGCCCGCGGCGACCTCCTCTCCGATGCGCCCCGCAAAGAACGAGCGGCCTTTCACCACGGCCTCGCCCGACAGCGCCGTGGCCATCACGCCGAGCAGCGTCGAGACGACCCTCGGGTCGAACACCACGGTGCAGTGCCGCGAGTGTGCCTTCTGGGCCCCGAGCATCCGGGTCGCCCGCAGGACGGCGTCGTCCATCGCCTCGTCCGGGGCAAGCTCGCCCGGCCCGCGCCCGACGCTGAAACCGGTGCCCGTCTGCGTGTCCGCACCCTCGCCGGCGATGGCATCCACAGAGAGGGCGGCGGTAGTACGCCTCCTGGACGAGGCGATCCCGGTGGTCGATGCAAGCGCCACCTCCACCCTGCTGTCCGAGTAGTCGGCCGAGGAGACCTGGCGGACCCGGGGGTCGGCCGCGCGCGTGGCCCGCTCGAGCTCCACCGCGAGCGCGACCTTCTTCTCCATGGGGGTGGAAGCGACGCCGTCGTCCCACAGATCGAGCTCCACCGGCGGCACGCCATCGGGCACGGCCAACACCACATCGGGATCCGGCGTGGCGAACCGCGCGTTGTCACGGGCATCGACCAGGGTGGCGGCGATCACCGACGGGTCGAGCGACCCCGCCCAGGCGAAGCCGACCCGGCTGCCCACGCCCCCGGTTCCGTCGAGCAGGACGCGGATGCCGACCCCGGAGGAGTCGGCGGAGGTGAGCGACTCGACTTCACCCTCGTAGGAGCGCACCTCGGTATCGGTCCCCCGGGTGACGTAGACCTCCATGCCCTCGCCGGGGCGCGCCTGCGCCACGACGTCGTTGGCGAGATCCAAGAGGTCCTCCTTCATGCGGTGCCTCCGAGCGTGACGCCCGTGATGCGCAGCGTGGCCTGGCCACAGCCGACGGGCACACTCTGTCCATCCTTACCGCAGGTGCCCGGCGTCATGTCGAAGTCGCTGGCCACTGCATCGATGCGCCGCAGCACCTCGGGCCCGTTGCCGATCAGGTTGGCATCGCGGAGAGGCTCGGTGATGCGGCCTCCCTCAATGAGGTAGGCCTCGGTCGTCCCGAAGACGAAGTCGCCCGTGGCGGTGTTGACCTGTCCGCCACCGAGCTTCTTGACGTACACGCCCGACGGGGTCTGCGCGACGATCTCGTCCGGGTCCTCGGTGCCGGCGAGCAGGTAGGTGTTCGTCATGCGCACCATGGGCAGGTGCTGATAGCTCTGGCGGCGGCCGTTGCCCGACGAGGCGCGGCCCTCCTTGCGCGCCCGCAGCCAGTCCCACATGTAGTCGGTGAGCACCCCGTTCTCGATCAGCACGTTGCGGGCGGGCGGACAACCCTCGTCATCGACGGCGAAATTGCCCCACTCCCCCAGCACGGTGCCGTCGTCGACCAGTGTGACGAGCGGGCTGGCGACGAGCTCCCCGACCCGTCCCGTGTACACCGAGGCGTCCTTGACGATGTGGTCCGCCTCGAGCCCGTGCCCGCACGCCTCGTGGAACAGGATGCCGCCGCTGCCGCCGGCCAGCACGATCGGGACCTCGCCCGACGGCGCCGGTCGGGCCGAGAGCTTGGCCAACGCCCGGGCGGCCGCCTTCTGGGCGATCTCCTCGACGGGGTGGCGCTCGAAGATCTCGAAACCCTCGGTGCGGGCCAGGGACTCGTACCCCGTCTGCATGCCGGTGTCACCGTTGGCCACGCACACCACGTTGAAGCGGGTGCGGATCTGGTCGTCCTGCGCCAGCAACCCCTCCGAATTGGCGATCAACAGGTGACGCCGGCTGTTGCCGCATCCCACCTGCACCTGGGTGATGGAGTCGCCGCTGGCCCGGGCCGCCTCGTCGGCGCTGGTGAGGAGCTCGAGCTTGCGCGCCTTGTCGACCGAGTCGGGCGGCGTGCGGTCACCCGGCCCGTGGAAGGACGGCGGCCCGAGGGCCACGGCGCGGACCCCGGCACCCCCCTGACGGGCCACCGCGGCAGCGGCCCGAGCCGCATTCATGAGCCCGGACTCGCTCAGGTCGGCCGTGTGGGCGAAACCCGTGGTCTCGCCGTCCACGACGCGGATCCCCGCACCGCGCGAACGCCCCGACGAGAGCTCCTCGACCTTGCGGTCGTCGAGCACGGCCGTCGCCGTGGCGCTGTCCTCCGCGAACACCTCCGCCATGTCGCCTCCCCCCGTCAGCGCCGCGGAGAGCACGCGTTCGAGCACGTCAGGGTCGATGAGGGCGGTGTCGGCCACGGCGGTATCGTAATCGTCGTGCCCAACGACCACGCCCCGGCCCCGACCACCGCGGGGCACGGGCCACACGCCGGGCTGAGCGCCCAGCTCGAGCTGACGGTGGCCGCCGAGGACACTGCCGAGCACTTCCGTTCTGGCGACGTCCCGGTGCTCGCCACGCCGCGGCTGATCGCGCTGTGCGAGGAGGCCACGTGCCGCGCCACCGACGGCCACCTGGGCGACGCGCAGTCGAGCGTGGCCACCCGAGTGCAGTTCGACCACCTGGCGCCGGTCGCCGTGGGATCGGTGATCCTGGCCGAAGCAACGCTGGTCAAGGTGGAGGGCCGGCGGCTGATCTTCACCGTGTCCGCCGCCCGGCTCGAAGGCGAGGGTGGCGGCCTGGTCGGAGCGGGCCGGGTCACCCGGGTGGTGGTCGATCGCTCTACGTTCCTGGCCAAGGCGGGCGTGACGGGCCAGCCCTGAGCGCGCGCCCGCCCGCCGCGGAGGGGTCCCGGCTCCTTGCGGGGGCCGGGCCGGTGGTGGCGGCGTTCGCCACGTTCGGCCTCTTCTGGGGCAGCTGGGCCGTCATGCTCTTCGACATCCAGCGGTCCTTCTCGCTCAGCGATGCCGAGCTGGGCATTCTGCTCGCCGTGGCCATCGCGGTCGCGGGCGCCTCGAGCGCGGTCATGGCGCACCTGTGCGACCGGGTGGGCGCGCGCCGGCTGCTGTGGATCGCCCTGTTCGCCTGGTCCGCCCTGCTGGTCGTGCTGGCCGTCACGCGCGGACGCTGGGCCTTCGCCGCCGTACTCGTGCTGGTGGAGGTGGCCGGAGGGTCCATCGACACGGCGATGAACGCCGAGGCCTCCCACCGCCTGGTCGGCAATCCCGCCGCGCTGGTCCGCCTCCACGCGCTCTTCAACGTGGGCGCGCTCACCGGTGCCGCGCTGGCGGCCCTCGTGATCCACGCCGGCGTGTCGTGGCGCTGGGTCTGGCCCGCCATCGCGGTGGTGGCACTGGTGGTGGGCGTCTGGGCCCGCAGCACCGATCCGGGCACGGCGTTGGCCCAGGACCGCGCGAACGGCGCGGGACCGCACCCGACGGCCCATCCATTGCGGCGGCTGCGCCGCGACGGCCTCTTCGTGCTGCTGGCCGTCTTCGCGCTGGCCGAGATCACCGAGGGTGGCGTGGACACCTGGGGGGTGCTCTACCTGCGCAACCACCTCGCGACGGGTGTTCTGCTCGGTGCGGGAGCCTACATCGTGGGCCAGCTCGTGGCCGCCACAACCCGTGGTGCGGGCAGCCCCCTGCTCGGGCGCCTGTCCACACGCCACGCCCTCATCGTGGGGGGCTGCGTCGCCGGCAGCGGCATCCTGCTCGAGTCCCTCTCGCCCGCCGCGGGCGTCGCCGCGCTCGGGCTGGCCCTCGGCGCCGGCGGCGCATCGCTCTTCTGGCCGCTGGTCATGGGCACGGTCAGCCGGAGGGCGAGCCAGGTGGTCAGCGCAGTCGGCACCTTCACGGCCGCCGGTTACGTGGGGTGGGTGGCCGGCGCGCCCATCGTCGGGTGGGTCTCGCAGGCCCTGGGGCCGGCCCGTGGTCTGCAGGTCCTGGCGCTGGCCTCCTTCGGGGTCGCCGTGTGCACCATGCTGAGCCCGGATCGCAGGGTCCAGCACGGTGCCAGGGGGTAGCCTTGCCCGGAACACCATGATCCTCCACAGCATCGAGACGCCCGCCGACCTCAAGGGCCTGAGCCACGAGCAACTCGCCGAATTGTGCGAGGAGATCAGGGCGTTCATCGTCGACACCGTGACGACGACGGGTGGCCACCTGGGCTCGAATCTCGGCGCCGTCGAGCTCACACTCGCGCTGCACCGCGTCTTCGACTCGCCCCGCGACGTCATCCTGTGGGACACCGGCCACCAGGCCTACGTGCACAAGCTCCTCACCGGCCGGCGCTTCGGCTTCAAGACCTTGAAGCAGGCGGGCGGCATGTCGGGGTACCCCAACCGGGCCGAGTCCGAGCACGACTGGATCGAGAACAGCCACGCGTCCACGGCACTGTCGTACGCGCACGGCATCGCCAGCGGGTTCTCGCTGCGCGGCATCGACGGCGAGCGCAAGGTGATCGCCGTCGTCGGCGACGGCGCGCTGACCGGCGGCATGGCCTACGAGGCTCTCAACAACCTCGGGCATGCGCGCCGCCGCGTGGTGATCGTGCTCAACGACAACGGCCGGTCGTACGCGCCGACGGTCTCCCAGCTCTCGCAGAGCCTGACCACGCTGCGACTCAATCCCACGTACACCGCGGCGCGCGAGCGCCTGCGACTACGCCTGCGGGAGCTGCCCGCCCTGGGTGAGCTGGCGTACTCGGGCGTGCACTCGGTGACCAGCGCGCTGCGCGAGATGGTGTCACCGCATACCTTCTTCGAGGCCCTCGGCGTCCGCTACGCCGGGCCGATCGACGGCCACGACATCGAGCACATGGAGCAGGCCTTCACGCACGCCGCCGAATGGGACGGACCGATCGTCGTCCATGTGCTCACCCAGAAGGGGCGCGGCTACGCACCAGCCGAAGAGGACGAGATCCAGCGCCTCCATGACGTCAAGGCGACCAAGCCGATCGCGCTCGACAACACCGTGGGCAGCTCTGCCGGACTGGCGGTGGGCGGCTCCGCCGGGTCCGACAGCGGCGGCGTGGCCTCGCCGGGCTCGGTCCTCGACACCGAGGACGGCGACGAACCATCCACACGGGTCGCCACGTACACCGACGCCTTCTCCCGCGCGCTGCTCTCGGCCGCCGAGGAGGACACCCGCATCGTCGCCCTCACCGCGGCCATGCCGGGGCCGACGGGTCTGCTTCCCTTCCAGGCGCGCTTCGCGGACCGGTTCTTCGACGTCGGCATCGCCGAGCAGCACGAGGCGACCGCCGCGGCAGGCATGGCCATGGCGGGGCTGCGTCCCGTCGTCGCCGTCTACTCGACGTTCTGGAGCCGCGCGTTCGACCAGGCCAACCTCGACGTGGGGCTGCACGGCTGCCCCGTGGTGTTCGTCCTCGACCGGGCCGGCATCACGGGCGACGACGGCCCGAGCCATCACGGCGTGCTCGACTTGGCGCTCGCGCTGTCCATCCCCGGCATGACGGTCTTCGCTCCGTCGGCCGCCGAGGAGGTGGAGCCCATGCTGCGCACCGCCCTCGAGCTTCCCGGGCCCTCCACCATCCGGTTCCCCAAGACCGCGCCGCGCCACATCGCCCCCGAGGCGGTCGGCTCCGGACTGCGGGCGCAGCAGCTGCGCGCCGGCGACGGATCCGTCTGCCTGCTCGGCGTGGGCAAATCGGTCGGCGCGTGCCTGACCGCCGCCGACGAGCTGGCTGACGAGGGGATCGACGTCACGGTGTGGGACGTCCGGGTCGTGTCCCCGCCCGACGTCGCCATGCTGGCCGACGCCGGGCGGCACCGGCTCGTGGTCACCGCCGAGGATGGCGTGCGCCACGGCGGCGCCGGCTCATTCCTCCTCGACGCCATGGCGGCACAGGTCGAGTCCAGCGGGCTCCCGACGCCGGCGACCCGCCTCCTGGGCGTCCCGCGCCAGTTCCTCGCCCAGGGCAGGGCCGACGACATCTTGGCCAGCCTCGGTCTCGACGGCGCCGGCATCGCCGAGAGCGTCCGCCGGGTCCGGCTCGAAGTGCCCGCCCAACCGCCGGGCTGAGTGTTCAGCCGGGCGGTTCGGGGACGACGTCAGGCGTGCGGCTGCGCCGGGACGGCCGCCCCCACAGCTCCCCCAATCGCACTCGCGCCCCGGACCGGAGTACCGCCCGGCGGTAGATCGCAGCCGCAAACCGCGCCATGACGGCGGTCCCCGCGAGGCTGAGGAGGACCGACGCCACGAACTGCCACCAGGCCACATCGTCCAGGCCGACCAGCACCGGCATGGCGAAGGGTGCCGTCGGGGGCAGGTAGGCCAACACCTCGAAGAAGAGGCTCGGGTTGCCCGTTTCCGCCGTGGTGAGGGCGAGGATGTAGCCGAGAATGATGGGCAGCGTGAGGGGGAGCACCAGCGTCTGTACCTGGTCCTGACGTTCCGCCATGGAGCCGGCGGCGGCGTAGACCCAGCAGTAGAAGGCGTAGCCGAGGAACAGCCAGAGCAACTGGCTGAGGAGCTCCAGCGGCGCCGATCCGTGCAGAAGATCGGAGCCGACGGCGGCGGCCAGCACCAATGCCACCGCAACGATCAGCGTGGCCTGCCCCATCGCCACCAAGCCGATGCCCAGGACCTTGCCACCCAACAGCTGGATCGGCCGCACGGTGGCGAGCAGGACCTCCACCACGCGGCTCGCCTTCTCCTGCATGACCCCCATCAGGATCCAGGTGTTGTACTGCGTCAGCATGAGGAAGAGCAGCACGACGCCGATCACCCCGGTGCTCGTCAGCGCCCGCTGCTTGGAACCCGCCTGGAGGCTCTGCACGGGGACCGGCTTCGCGTGCGCCACCTCTTCGATCTGTGCGGCCGTGAGCCCGGCGGACTGGTACGCGTGCAGGACACCGAGCTCCGGCGCCAAGATCTGCACCAGGCTCGCGGTGGTCGACGTGTCCTTGGCCGTGATGGGCTGGTCGACCACGATGTGCTCCCCGTCGACGATGACGAGGTCCAGCGTCCCGGCCCGCAGTGCCGCCTCGGCGGCGGCCAAGGTCGGCTCAGGCACGGTCGTGACCGCCGTCCCGCTCTGCCTGCCGCTGTACGCGACGAGCTGTGCGAGCACGGGTCCGGCGGTTCCCACGACACCGACCCGCTGTGGGGGGGCCGTCCCGCTGCTGTGCACCTTCGGGATCACGATTGCCGCTGCCACGCCGAGCACGATGATGATCGTGCCCACACGGAAGATGCGACCGCGCACCCGCTCTCGGATCTCGCGCAGCGCCACCAGACCGACATCGCCCAGCGAGTCGCCCGCGGCGGCCCAGCGTCGCGTGCCGACCGCAGCGCGTGCCTCAGCCGTGCTCCGTCTCCGCTTGGCGCGGATCCACAGTCGCACCGCCAGCCCGACCGCCGCGGCCACCAGGATGACAGCAGCAGTCACTCCAGGGCCTCCCGGAACACCTCCGACAAGCGGCGGCGTTCGAACGAGAACTGCGTGACCTTCCCGGCCGCCATCGCAGCGCGCAGCACGCGGTCGGAGTCGACCGAATCCTCCAGCACGAGCCGGGCCGCGCCGCCGTCGAGCTCCGACATCATGACGCCCGGAAGGCCGCGGGCCCACTCGGCCGATCGATCACCCTCGACGCGCACGACCAGGCGTCGTCCTCCTCTCGTCGCCAGCTCGTCCACTGTGCCGGCGGCGACGAGGCGGCCATGGTCGATGATGGTCACCTGCTCGCAGAGATCCTCGACGAGGTCGAGCTGGTGGCTCGAGAAGAGCACGCAGCAGCCGGCTCCGGCCCGCTCGACCAGGACCTGACCGATGGCCTCGATGCCGGCCGGATCGAGACCGGCCAGCGGCTCGTCCAACACCAGGAGCTCGGGGTCGTGCACCAGCGCCGCCGCCAGTTGCACCCGTTGTTGGTTCCCGTGCGACAGCGCCTCGACCTTGCTCCCCGCACGGTCGGCCAGGCCGAGCCTGTCCAGCCAGCTCTGGGCCGACCGGGCGGCGTCCGCCGCGTGCAGGCCGTGCAGACGCCCGAGGTATTCCACCTGCTCGCCGACGAGCATGTCGGGATAGAGGCCACGCTCCTCGGGCATGTACCCGAATCGCCGACGCTCGGGCTGGCCGACCGGTGCGCCGTTCCAGCGCACCACGCCGGCATCGAGGTCGGTCAGGCCGAAGATCGCGCGCATGGCCGTGGTCTTGCCCGCGCCGTTGGGGCCGAGAAATCCGACCACGTGTCCAGAGGGCACGTCGAAGGACAGGTCGTCGAGCGCCTTTATGGTGCCGAACGTGCGGCGCAGCCCCTGTAGCTGCAATGGGCCACCCACCGGCTCAGGTTAGGTCTCGTGAGCCAGCCCGGGCAGCCGGGCACCTCGGTGACCCCGGCCTAGGCCCAGGCGGCGTTGGCCCCGTTCTCTCGCACGAAGTCGTTGACGGCGTAGTAGGCCTCGATCGACTCGCCGGCATCACCCCAGAAGCCTTCCTGGACGTCGTGGGCCATCTGCCCCTTCTCGACGTAGTGATTGTTCACATCGGTGATTTCGAGCTCCCCCCGGCCCGAAGGAACGAGGTCGCCGATGATGTCGAAGACGCCCGCCTCATAGCAGTAGATCCCGGTGACGCAGTACTGCGACGCAGGGTGCTCGGGTTTCTCCTCTATGTGCACGACGCGTCCGTCCTCCCCGAAGACCGGAACGCCTAGGTGGCGCAGGTGCTCGGGCTCGGACACCTTGGAGAGGAGGATGCGCGCGCCGATCGGGTCGGCCCGGAACGCATCGACCATCGGCCGGATGGAACGCTCGACGACGTTGTCGGCCAGCATCACGAGCACGGGCCCGCCCTCCGCGAAATGCTCCGCAAGCCCCAGCGCCTCGGCGATGCCGCCCGCGTTCTCCTGGTAGGCGTAGGAGAGCTGGTGGATTCCGTATTCCCGCCCGTTGCCGAGCAGGCGCAGGAACTCACCGGCGTGCGTCCCGCCAGTGACGAGCATGATCTCGTCAATGCCGCTCGAGACGACCGCCTCAATGGCCCAGGCGATCATCGGGCGGTCGAAGATCGGCAGCAGGTGCTTGTTCGTGATGCGGGTGAGCGGGTACAGGCGCGAGCCCGTGCCCCCGGCAAGGATGACACCCTTCACGACTTTGCTCCCCACGTGCGCTCGGTAGGCATGGTGCGTTTCTAGCCGAAGGTGAGCACGCCGCGCGCCACGCGCCCGGCGTGCATCTCGTCGACGACGTCGGCGAAGCGGTCGAGTGGGCGTGTCAGCGACACCAGCTCGTCGAGCATCAGGAGCCCCGCCTGGTACAGGTCGACCATGAGCGGGATGTCGTGGTGCGGACGCGCCGATCCGTAGCGACAGCCGAGCAACCCACGGTCCACGTACGCCAGCGCGTTGACGTCGACTGGGACCTCGGTACCCCGGGGCGGGATGCCGATGGCCACCGCGTTACCACTCCAGTCCAGGCAGTCCAGGGCACTGCGAAGCACAGCAGGGTGGCCGACACAGTCGAAGGCCCAGGTCACACCACCGAGCGGGAAGAGGGCCCCGGCGGCCGACTCCCGGTTGGCGGGCACCAACTCGCGCACTGCCGCCGCCGCGTCGCCGACGCCGGCGTCGACGAAATGCGTCGCGCCAAACTGCCGGCCGAGCTCCTCCTTGGACGCCACGGTGTCCACCGCCACGATCCGGGTGGCCCCGGCGATGCGCAAGCCCTGGATCACGTTGAGACCGACACCGCCGACACCGAAGACGGCCGCGGTATCGCCTGGCCGGACCTTGGCCCGGTTCAGCACCGCGCCGACGCCGGTGAGCACGCCACACCCGATGAGGCAGGCCGAAGCCAGGGGGATCTCGTCGGGGATGCGCACCGCCTGCACCTCGCTCACGACGGTGACCTCGGAGAAGACGGATGCGGCGGCGAAGTTTGAGGCCGGCTTGCCCTTGTAGGTGAACGGCGTCGAGATGTTCCCGAGAGAGCTCTTGCACCACGTGGGATGGCCGGTGCTGCAGGCCCGGCAGGCGCCGCAGCTGGCCAGCGTGGCGATCACCACGTGGTCACCGGGCTTGACCGACCGGACGGCGTCGCCCACGGTCTCGACGACGCCGGCGCCCTCGTGGCCCAGCACGGCAGGAGCCGGGAACGGGATCGTCCCGTCGATGACCGAGAGGTCCGAGTGGCACACCCCTGCCGCTTCGATGCGAACCTGCACCTCGTTCGGACCTGGGTCGCGCACCTCGAGCGCGTCGGTGACCTCGACCCCTTCCCCCGTGTAGACGATGCCTCGCACTTACTTGCTCCTCTCATTGGTGACCACATGATCTGCGCCGGTCGCATGCCGCTGGCGCAGCTCGCGTTTGAGTACCTTCCCGCTGGCGTTGACCGGCAGAGCTTCGACCAGTACCACACTGCGGGGAACTTTGTAGTTGGCCATGGCGTCCCGTGACCAGCTGAGGATGGCGCGGCCGAGCTCCGCGGGGTCCGCGCCGTCGTTCACCCCGGCCGGGACGACGTAGGCACAACCGACCTCGCCCATGCGCTCGTCGGGCACACCCACCACCGCCACCTGGGCCACCGCATAGTGGCCGCGCAGGATGGCCTCTATTTCCGCCGGGTAGGCGTTGAAGCCGCCCACGACGAACATGTCCTTGAGGCGGTCGGTGATGGTGACGTTGCCCGCATCGTCCATGACGCCGACGTCGCCGGTGTGGAGCCAACCGTCCTCGTCGATCGCCTCGGCCGTGGCTTCCTCGTTCCCCCAGTAGCCCGACATGACGGTGTAGCCGCGGACGACGATTTCGCCCGGCTCGCCTGGGGACACCTCCTTGCCATCGGCCACTGCCCGCACCTCCAGACCCGGGATGGCGCGACCCGACGTGGTGGCCACCACGTCGGGAGGATCGCTGCGACGGCACATCGTGACGGTCCCGCACGACTCGGTCAGCCCGTAGGCGGTGAGCACGGTGTCGAACCCGAGCTCGTCGCGCATCGCCTGCACGAGCTCGACTGGCACCACCGCCGCGCCGGTGACCCCCAGGCGGAGCGACGTCAGGTCGTGCTCGACCCGCCGGGGATCGCCGAGCAACGTCTGGTACAGCGTGGGCGGGCCCGGCAATACGCTGATGTGCTCCGCCGCGATCCGCTCCATCACCGCCGCGGCGTCGAACACGGGCTCGGGCACGACCGTCGCTCCGGCCATGAGGCAGGCAAGGATCCCCGCCTTGTAACCGAAGGTGTGGAAGAACGGGTTCACTACGAGGTAACGGTCGCCCGCGTTGAGACCGACGATGGACGACCAGGTCCCGAACGTGCGCAGCGTCTGCGCGTGTGTCGTCACGGCTCCCTTGGGATGCCCGGTCGTGCCCGACGTGAAGATCAGATCCGACATGTCGCCCGGCTGCACGGCAGCGGCCCGCGAGGCGGTGACAGAGGGGTCGACGTCTTCACCCGCGGCGAGCAGCTCACCCAGCCCGGCGACGGGAACACCGGTCCGTTCCTGCGCCACCCGTCCAGCGTCGTCGCGCAGCAGCACGATGCGCGCCAGCGCACCGGTGTCCTCCCCCTGCAGCAGTGCCGGGTAGTCGGTGCCGAGGAAGCCGCGCACCGTGACCAGTGTGGTTGCCCCGGCATTCCGCAGGATGTACGCCGCCTCACCTCCTTTGAAGCGCGTGTTGAGCGGCACCAGGACGGCGCCCGCCCGCAGCGCGCCCAGGGCGGCGAGCATCCATTCGGCGCAGTTCGGCGCCCACACGGCGACCCGTTCCCCGGCACCGACGCCGATTGCAACCAGGCCGCGCGCGTAGCGGTCCACCGCGGGAGCCAGCTGCGCGTAGGTGAGGCGCAGACCGCCGTCGACCAGCGCCTCTGTCCCGGCGTGCCGCACCGCGGCCTCCTCCACCAGGCGAGGCACCGTGCCCCATATGAGGTCGGCCCGCGGGTCTTCTTGATGGGCGGGCGCGCCACCGATCCCTGTAGCGCTCACGCTCGCCGCCCCCCTCCTGGGCCCACCGGGGACTGACCGGCCCCGGGGGCTTGGGCTGCGGCTGGGGCTGCGGCTGGGGCTGCGGCTGTCTCCGCCGAGGACGTTTTTGAAAACTGTAAACAGATCCGCTTATGGTTTTCAGAACCATCGCCGGGATTCTGCCCTTGACCCGGCCCTGGACCCGCCCAAAGGCCAAAACGGGTGCGGGGATCCCGATCCGGACCGAGACGACCGAGACCGCTCACGGGTGCTGGCTGCTCACCGAGATGACCTCGCCGCTCATGTAGGACGAGTAGTCGCTGGCCAGGAAGACGATCACGTTGGCCACCTCCCACGTCTCGGCCCCGCGCCCGAACAGCTCGCGCCGCCGCAGCACGGCAAGGTCCTCGTCTGGGATGGCCCGGTTCAAGAACGGGTGCTCGGCCAGGCTCGGCGACACGGCGTTGACCCGCACCCCGGAGGGCGCCGCTTCGGCGGCCGCGCACCGCGTCAGCGCCATCACCCCTGCCTTGGCCGCGGCGTAGTGCGCCTGGCCCGGCTGGGCACGCCAGCCGAGCACCGACGCGTTGTTCACGATGACGCCGTGTTTCTGGGGCAGCAGTCGAGTCAGTGCTGCACGGGTGCAGCGGAACGTACCCGTGAGGGTGATGTCCAGCACGGTCGACCACTGCTCGTCGGTCATCTCCACCAGCGGGACGGTGCCGCCCAGCCCCGCGTTGTGCACCGCCACGTCGATTCGCCCGAAGCGCGCCACTGCGCCGTCGTACAGCGCCCCCACCTGCGCCTCGTCCCGCACGTCGCACGCCAGGGCATGCACCCGGTCCGGTCCGCCGCCCGCCTCCCCGGCCAGCTGCTCCGCCGTTTCGTCCAGGCGCCGCTGGTGGGCGTCGGACACGACGACCGCAGCACCCTCCTCGAGACAGCGCCGCGCCGTGGCCGACCCGATGCCCGTCCCCGCCGCGGCCGTGACCACCACGACCTTGCCCTCGAGGAGACCGTGCCCGCTCGGAGGCGCGGGGGTAGGCGGCGGATCGAAGGACGCCCCGAGACTCGTGCCGGCGCTCGTGTTCACGCCACCCCCTTTGGTTCCGGCGGGAGGCCCAGCACCCGCTCGCCGATGATGTTGCGCTGAATCTGGTTCGACCCGCCGTAGATGGTCTCCGAGCGGGCGAAGAGAAAGGAGCGTTGCAGCTCGCCGAGCCCGTAGCCGCCGTTGTCGGGCGACGGCTCGCCGTCGAGCACCGTCGCCGCTGCGCCGAGGACGGCCATCGCCAGCTCGCCCAGCCGGCGATGCCAGCTCCCCCAGTACAGCTTGGCGATGGACGCCTCCGGCGGCGCCACGGGCCCGTCGACGCCCGAGAGGCTCCGCAGTGTGTTGTAGCGCATGATCGTCAGCTCAATGTGCGCCTGTGCCAACCGCTGTCGCAGCACCGGATCGCGTGACCGTCCGTTCTGCGCCGCCAGTGCCACGATCCGGTCGAGCTCGCGCCGAAAGCCGAGCTGGTGGCCGAGCAGGGCCACGCCGCGCTCGAACGCGAGCGTGGCCAACGCGACCCGCCAACCGTCGCCCACGTCGCCCACGACGTTGTCGGCACGCGTACGGGCACCATCGAAGAACACCTCGTTGAACTCGCTCGTGCGGGTCAGTTGCGTGATCGGGCGTACCTCCACTCCGGGCTGGTCCATCGGCACGAGGAGGTAGGACAGGCCCTTGTGCCGTACCGATTCGGGTTCCGTGCGGCAGACGACGAAACACCAGTCGGCCTGATGGGCCAGGGACGTCCATACCTTCTGCCCGGTGACCACCCACTCGTCGCCGTCGCGCACCGCACGCGTCTTCACGTTGGCCAGGTCGCTGCCGGCGTCGGGCTCCGAGTAGCCCTGGCACCACAGTTCCGACCCCTCCCTGATCGGCGGCAGGAACCGGGCCTTCTGCTCCGCCGTGCCGTAGTGGATCAAGGTGGGTCCGAGCAGCCCCTCGCCCATGACGTTCACCCGACCGGGCGCGGCGGCCCGCGCGTACTCCTCGTTGAAGATCACCTGCTCGGTCATGGACGCACCGCGGCCGCCGTATTCGGCAGGCCAGCCGAGGCAGGTCCAGCCGCCCGTCGCCAGGACCTTCTCCCAGCGTCGGCGCACCTCGAAGCCGAAGGTCTCGTCGCCCGAGCCGCCGCGGCCACCCAGCTCGGCGAACTCTCCCACCAGATGCTCCTCCAGGAAGCGGCGGACCTCCTGGCGGAACGCCACGTCCTCGGGGCGGTCTCGCAGATCCATCGCCCGGGAGCGTAGCCAAGCCGCCAGCCCCGACCTGACGGGCCGTCAGGTCGGAGGTCCGTCGGCAGCCCAGGCTGCCCGATGCGTGCCGATTGGCGAGGTAGGCACCTCCCAGCGGGTCGGTGTGTCCGGCATCTGGGCCGCGGGGGCGAGGTGGTGCAACCGTCCGTAGGGTGTGTCGCTCGCCGTGAAGTAGCTGCCGACGTCGCCGAACCCGTCGGCCTCGCCCGCCGTGGAGGAGACTCGGGTGAACCAGCTTGCGGTCTGACACAGCGACACGCGGACGTGATAGCTGCCCCCCTCCCGCGAGCGCTTCCACAGGGCGGCCATCGTCCCCAGTGCCGCCAGGTAGCCCGTCGTGTAGTCACAGGCTGCTGCCGGCACGAGCTCCGGGTGATCGGCTCCGCCCTGGCCCACCACCAGACCCGTGACGGTCTGGGCCATCTGCTCCCAGCCGGGACGAAAGCGCCACGGACCATTGTCGCCGTAACAGTTGATGGTCACCACGACGATGCCGGGCCGGAGCTCGGCCAGCGCCTCCGGCCCGAAGCCGCGGCGGGCCAGCGAGCCGCCGCGGTAGCTCTGCGTGAACACGTCGGCCCCCGACGCCAAGTGGCGCAGTGTCGCCACACCGGTTTTGTCGTCCAGCTCGATCCGGCACGAGCGCTTGCCGTGGCCCGTATCCATGACGAAGGCGGGCACGTTGACGAGCCGAGGGGAGTTGACCAACAGCACCTCTGCTCCGTGCTCGGCCAGGGTCCGGCCGTTGGTCGGTCCTGCCAAGAGGCGGCTGAGGTCGAGCACGCGCAGCCCTGCGAGGGGCCGCCCGTTTCCGCGCATTCCTTCCGGTTCGCTCTCACCGATCTTCTCGATGCCGACCCGACCCAGCGCGGCGACCGCGACCGACTGGGGATGGGCCGCCCACTCCGCGGCGGTGCGTGCCATGGCGCCGCACGTTCCCGCGTCGGCCAGCTCGTCCTCGAGGTCCTGCGCGTCCCAACGAACCGCCCGGCGGGCCACCACGTCGGCTGGGCTGTCCACCGGGCAGCCCAGCACCTCGCACGTGCGCGCCGCCAGGTGTGGGAACTCACCGTGCAGATGCACCCACCGTCCGTCCCCGCAGCGATACAGCTTCACGAGCGGCCGATCGAGGCTCCACGGAGCGACGGGAACGTTGCCTTCCTCCAAGCGTTGGAATGCGAACCCGACGAGCGACGCACCCGCATGGCCCCGCGCGACCGTCACCGGTTGCGCCGACCCGGTGCGCTCCTCCCACAGCAGCGAGGCCGCGGCGCCGACCGAGCCCAGCACGGAGGCCGCGCACTCCACCACGCCGAACGGCGTGGCGAACGGCCTCTCGGCACCGGTGATCGACACCCGGTCCGCCGCCTCAGCCGGCAGCCCCACCTCCTCGAGCAGCCCTGCGACCATGTCGACGCCCACGCGGGCATGGTAGGGCCGGATGCTGGAATACTCGAAGCCGGCGAGAGCGCCGAGGCGCGAAAGGGGGATGACCATGCCCTACTCGGAAGGCCGGGTGGTCCACGATGCCGACGCCCACATCATGGAGACTCCCACCTGGTTGCGTGATCACGCCGAGGCCGCCTTCAGAGACCGCCTCCCCACGCTCAGCTACCCGGGCGGCAACGAGCTGCGCCAGACGGGCGACCCCGAGGACCAACGGCGCGATCTGCTCGCATCTTTCGAGAGGTTGCGGGCGCGCCACGCGTCGGCCGAGTACCGCGCCGACGAGGAGGCCGAGATCATGGCGCGCAAGAACTTCGCCGCGACGGGTTCGTTCATCGCCGAGGACCGACCGCGGGCGTTGGACCTGCTCGGGTTCGACAGCCAGCTGGTCTTCAACACATTCCACAACGGTCGACTCCACGATCTCGAGCACGGCACCGACGTCGACCTGGCCTATGCCGCGGCGCGTGCCCACAACCGGGGCATGCTCGAGTTCTGCTCGGTCGACCCGCGCCTGTTGCCCTCGCTCTACGTGCCGCTCGTCGACGCGGAAAGAGCGGCTACCGCCGCCCGTGACGCACTGGACCAAGGCGCAGCAGCCCTGCTGGTCGCCTCGGGTTGCCCGCCGCACTTCTCCCCGAGCCACCGCGACCTCTTCGGTGTCTGGGCCCAGGCGGCCGAGGCCGGCATCCCCGTCGTCTTCCACGTTGGCGGCACGGGCACCCTGATCGACCCCAACTACTTCGTCAACGGCAAGCCTGTCCCACCCGACTTCCATGGTGGCGAGGAGAACTTCCGCTCGGTCGACTACATGGGCATCCCCGTCCCGCCGGCCCAGACGCTCGCCACCATGATCTTCGACGGGGTGCTGGAGCAGTTTCCCGAGCTGCACATCGGCGTGATCGAGCAGGGCGCCGTGTGGGTGCCGTCATGGCTGCGGCAGATGGAATCAGCCTTCGAGGCCTTCTGCCGGCACGAGGAGCGCCTGCAGGCACTCTCCCTGCGGCCGGTCGACTACGTCCACCGCCAGGTCCGCTTCACGCCCTATCCCACCGAGGACGTCGGATGGATCGTGGCCCAAGCCGGGCCGGATCTGGTGATGTTCTCGTCCGACTACCCCCACGTCGAAGGTGGCCGCAAGCCGTTGGAACGCTTCGAGGCATCGCTGGGGAACGCAGGCGACGACGTCCGCCGGCAGTTCTATGCCGAGAACTTCCTCTTCCTCATGGGCAGCGCCGCGGCCGCCCTGGCAGCCTGACCCGTGAGCGATCAACCCGGTTCGCCGGTGACCGGCATGGTGGAGCCGGGCTTCGAGGCGGTGCGCGAGGCCTTCGTGCGCAATTTCGACCGCGGCCGCGAAGTCGGTGCCGCCCTGTGCGTGCACCTCGGCGGTCGCAAGGTCGTGGATCTGTGCGGCGGCTCCTTCGATCGGGACGGCACGCGGCCCTACGGTCCAGACACCCTGCAGCTGGTCTTCTCCTCGACGAAGGGCGCCACGGCCGCCTGCGCCAACCTGCTCGCCCAGCGCGGCCAGCTCGACATGGATGCTCCCGTCACCGACTACTGGCCCGAGTTCGCCGCGGCCGGGAAGGCGGCACTCCCGGTCCGTCATCTCCTGTCGCACCAGGCGGGGCTACCGGCCATCGACCTCGCCCTCACGCCAGAAGAGGTGCAGGCCTGGGACCCGGTCATCGACGCGCTGGCCGTCCAGACTCCCTTTTGGGAGCCCGGGACCGCGCACGGCTACCACGCGTTGACCTACGGCTATCTCGTCGGCGAGGTGGTGCGCCGCGTCAGCGGGCGCTCGCTCGGCACGTTCTTCGCCGAGGAGGTGGCGGGACCGCTCGGTCTCGAGTTCTTCATCGGGCTTCCCGAAGACCTCGAGCCGCGGGTCTCCCCCATCGTCGCAGCGCCAATTGCCGGTGGCGGCGGTGGCACGCCGGGCTACTCCTCCACACTGCTGGCCCGTGCCCTCAACATGGGCGGTGCGTTCCGGGACGGCGTCTGGATGAACCGCCCCGCCTGGCACGCCGCCGAGGTGCCCGGGGGCAACGGCATCACCAATGCAGTCTCGCTGTCCCGCCTGTATGCGGGCCTGATCGGGACCGTGGAAGGCGGGCCGGCCACGCCCCTGCTCTCGAGGGACCAGGCGGAGCGCGCCCGCACCGTGCTGACGTTCGGGCCGGACCAGGTGTTCGGATCGGCCGGCTTCCCGCTCCAGCAGAAGATCGGACTCGGCTTCTGGCGCTCGAGCCCCGAGGCACCGTTCGGCGCGGAGGGTTCCTTCGGCCACGCGGGGGCAGGCGGCTCCTATGGCTTCGCCGACCCCGAGAACGGCCTCGCCGTCGGCTACGTCATGAACAAGATGGCCGAAGGGGTCCTCGGCGACCCCAGGGCCCATGGAATCGTCAGAGCGATCTACGCCTCCGTCGGGGTGGAACCGAAATACTTCTGATCGCCGACCGGTTGAACCCGGCGGAAAGAAAGGTCTCCAATGTTCACACGCAAGTCCGTAAAGCACGACGAGACGACCTTCGAGGTCGTGAAGTCTGACGAGGAATGGAAGCAGGAGTTGTCGGCCGACCGGTATGCGGTGCTGCGCCGTGCCGGCACGGAACCCGCCTGGTCCGGGGAATTGCTCCACGTCGACGGTGAGGGTGTCTTCCGCTGCGCTGGGTGCGGAGCCGAGCTGTTCGATTCGGATGCCAAGTTCGACTCGGGGTCGGGTTGGCCGAGCTTCGACCGGGCCCGCGCGGCGGGCACCATCGTGGAGCGGTCGGACCGCGCCTTCGGCATGACCCGCACCGAGATTCTCTGTGCCCGCTGCGGGGGCCACCTGGGACATGTGTTCCCCGACGGCCCGACCGCTACGGGGCTGCGCTACTGCGTCAACTCGCTGTCCCTCACCTATGAGCCCCAGAGCGACCGCGAGGGCGAAGCCGAGAGCGTCCAGAGCGACGCCGTGGACTGAGCTTCGGCCCGCCGCCCAACTCGGGCCCATCTCGACGACCTCGTCCTTCAGAAGCTCGAATGTTCGGCCCGGTCATCCCGGGAGCGGAGCCGAGCCAATGCCGCGCAGCCGACGACGAGAGTCACGGCTACCGCGGCGTCAGCCCAGGGGCGAGCCCACGCACACGCTGCGGCGCGCGCCATGTTCGTCGTGATCACCGGCCACCACGGCGATGTCGTGATCAGCCAGGGCGACATTCACGCCTCGACGGGCGTGGCGTCGGCCGTCACATCACCGTCGGCGCTGTCGGCACCCATACCCCGGCGCTCCACCTTGTGCACCTCGGCGGTGGCAAAACGCAGGCTGGGGCCGACCTCGTCGGCCGTGATCTCGACCTTGGACCGGTGCTCCCCCTCCTCGGTCTCCCAGGTCCGCTGCTCCAGCCGCCCGGTGACCACGACGCGCATGCCCTTGGTCAGGCTGAGCGCCACGTTCTCGGCCAGGTCGCGCCAGCAGATCACGTCGAAGAAAGACGTCGACTCCTGCCATTCCTGGCTCGTGCGGTCCAGCCAGCGGCGGCTGACGGCCACCCCGAGCTGAGCGGTCGCCTGCCCCTCCCTCGTGTAGCGAATCTCCGGCTCGCGGGTCAGATTCCCGGTGATCGTCGTCGTATTGGCCATGTGGTCCCTCGCTTTCGTCGCGCCCCCCGGTGGAGCGGCACGACGGAGCTTGGCAACCCCTCCTTGCTGCGAACCTTGCCCGGGGGCTTGCCGCGGGTGGAAAGTTTCCGGCGGTGGCCCCGCGCTACGGCTTCTGCTTCAGCCCCAGCCAGCGTAAGAAGAAGGCGCCGAGGCGACCAGGGGTCTTCTGGTGATGGTGATCGGCCGAGTGCCCATAGCGCGATCCGAACGAACCGCCGCTGCTGCCCGTCAGGCCCGCTGCCGGAATGCTGTTGGGCTCCTCGTACTTGGGCACCTTGCGCAGACGGCGCCTCGGCTTTCGCGGCTTGTCGTTGGCACGCCCCATGGCACGACAGTCTGGCCCAAGTCCGCGCTGTACGGCGCGGACGTTCCGGTGTGGCGTGGTCGGACTGTGGGAACATCAAGCCGTGCTCATCCGCAGGCCGCCAGGTCGAGCCTCCTGTGGCATCGCGCTGTCGCTGATGGCAATCGTGCTGGCCGCCTGCGGCGGTGGATCCAACCCCGGCTCCGCGGGCTCGACCACCACGTCGGTGGCGGTCAGCACGTCGACGGCTTCGGCCAGCACGACCACCACGGCCCCGGGGACACAGCAGGTCGGCTTCGATCCGTACTCGGCCCGGGGCACCATCTCTCCAGAGGTGAACCTGGTCCAGAAGGTGACCGGGACGTGCGTCTCACCGGGTGTGGCAGGCACCACGTCGTACCGCTGCTTCGCGCACGGGAGCTCCATGATCTACGACCCCTGCTTCGCTCCGCCCCACGCGACCACCGGCCCGCTCGTGTGCGTCGCCGATCCCACCGTGGACGACGACGTGGAGTTCGACGTGGGCGCCCTGCCTGCTGCGCCGTCCGGTGCCCCGGCGACACGCCCGTGGGCGATGCAGCTGTCCGACGGCCAGGTCTGCGTATTGGTCAACGCGGCCTGGGGCGACCTGGGCCCGTTTGCCTGCCTCAGCCCCGGGGCGACGAACCCGGTCGCTGACTGCCACGCTCCCCAACCCGCCACGCCGTGGTGGAGCGCCGCGTGTCAGGTCCAGGAGAGTACGTCGAGCCCCTTCAGCTCGTTCCAGATCGACAAGGTCTGGAACTGAACCCGAACCCGCCTACGACTACCCGCGCCGGTCGGCTTGCACCCGGCCGCCGATCACGTAGGCGATCGCGCTCATCACCAGCGATCCGATGATGATGTAGCGCACCACGGCCGTCTCGAGCGTGGTCGGCGCGCCGTCCGAGCTGATTTCGGCAAAGCCTCCGCCGATGACCAGCGCGGCAACCGCCAGCGCGATGAAGCAGAGCGAGACCTTGCGGGGGACGTTGCAGAGAAAGCGCGACCGGGAAAGATCCGGCCGGGATCCGTTGGACACCGGGTCCACGTTAACCACTCTGGCACGGGGCTCGTCCTGCCGGCGCGCATGCTCCGGCACGGCAACCAGATCGCACCCTGACGCACCCCGGGGTCAGGTAGGTTGCCCCGAGTATGGGGGACGCGGTCGGGGGGCTGACGCTCCGGGCACCTGGCGCAGTCGACGACGCCCCTATCGATGTCCCACCGGCGGAGCGGCGGAGCCGTTGGCAGTTCTGGCGGTCGCCGGCCGACCAGCCGGGGTGGGCCCGGCCGGCGCTCCTGCTGGTGGCCGCGCTGGCGGCCCTCTCCTATACGTGGGGGATCGACAACGCCACCCTCGAGACCTTCTACGCGGGCGCCGTGCGCAGCATGTCGGAAAGCTGGCACAACTTCCTCTTCGGCGCCTTCGATCCCTGGGGAACGATCACCGTCGACAAGCTGCCCGGCGCGTTCTGGGTCCAGGCCCTGTCCGTGCGTGCGTTCGGATTCCACGTCTGGTCCCTGGCGCTGCCGCAGGCGGTCGAGGGCACCTTGACCGTCCTCGTGCTCTACCGGGCCGTTCGACGGATCGCCGGTGCGGCCGCCGGGCTGGCCTCGGCCGTCGCGCTCGCCGCCACCCCGGTCACGATCCTGCTCAACCGCGGCAACATCTCCGACTCACTGCTCATCCTCCTGTTGGTGCTGGCCGCCGACGCCGCCACCGAGGCGTTCATGACCGGGCGGCTGTCCCACCTGTTGGTGGCGGGAGCGTGGGTGGGACTGGCCTTCCAGACCAAGATGCTCCAGGCCTGGCTCGTGCTCCCCGCCCTCTACCTGGCGTACCTGTTGGCGGCGCCGGTGCCCACCTTGTCGCGGCGGCTGGGCCATGTGGTGCTCTCGGCGCTCGTCGCCCTCGGCGTCTCGCTCTCCTTCATGCTGCTCGTCACCGCGGTTCCCGCTCACGACCGGCCCTACGTGGACGGCAGCTGCAACAACTCCGTGTTCAGCCAGGTGTTTCTCTACAACGGCGCGGACCGGCTCACCGGTGACACCCTCGACCAACCAGGGTGCAGCCCACCCCCCGCCGCGGTCAGGGGACAGTCGGCCGGGCTCGGTGACACAGTGGCGCTGCCCCGCGGTCCGGGTCGCTTCCTCAACGGCTCCTTCGGGCGGGACGTCGACTGGATGCTCCTCCCGGCAGCCATGGCGTTCGCCGCCGTCGTGGTCACGCGTCGGCGGGAGCCCCGCACCGACGCGTTGCGGGCGGCTGCCCTCCTGTGGGCGGCGTGGCTGTTCTTCACCTGGTGCTTCTTCGCGTCGTCGAGTCTGATCAACTCGTACTACCTGGCAGCGCTCGCGCCGCCGATCGCCGCGCTGTGCGGCATGGGCCTGACCGTCGCCTGGCGGAGGCGCGACCGCCGCGCCACGCGTGCCGTACTGCTGGGCACGGTTGCCGCGGGCACGGCCTACACGTTCTCTCTGCTTCCGGCCTCCGCGGGGGTGCGGCTCTGGGTGACGGCCAGCGTTATCGTGCTCGCCCTGGCCGCGGTTGCGGTCACCGCGTGGTCACTGCTCCCCGCGCCTTGGCGCTGGGCGGCGGATGCCGCTGTGGGCCTGTCGGCCGCCGCCCTCTTCGTCGGATCGGGCTGGGCATCGGCGACCGTCGTGGCCGCCGAGCTCGGGCCCTTCGATTCGCCCTACCAGTCGGCCGCGTTGAGCGCACAGGACCGCGCCGCCAGTGCCCAGGAGGCCGCCATCGCCGCCGAGCTCCAGCGCGTCGCGGCCAGGGTCCCGCCATCGGTCAGCGTCATCACCAACGAGACCTCCTCTGCATCGAGCATCCCCATCCTCGACACCGGCCGGGAGTTCCTCCCGGTCGGCGGATTCTCCGGAAGGGTGCCGAGCCCGACGCTGGCGCAGTTCGTCGGTGACGTCCGCGCGGGCAGGGTGGCCGTGGTCCTGGTGGCGGTCGCGCCCCGGACGCGCAACCCCGACATGCTGTGGGTCCTGGCCCACTGCCGATCTCCCCGCGACAGCGGCCCGGATCGCGACATCGGGGGGCGAACCATGCGCGTGTACGACTGCGTCCAAGCCGATGCCTGAGGCCGAGCCCATGCCTGAGGCCGTGCCGGCGAAGGATCGCTAGACGTCGAGGAAACGCCGGATGGCGATGGCCGAGCCGAGGGAGCCAATCGCCATCCCCACGATCACCACCACGACGTTCGTGAGCAGCATCTCAGAAGCGGTCATGTGCATCGCGGTGAAGATGTTGCTCGTGCTCCGTCCGCTCCCCTCGTGGTTGATGAAGAGGTAGACGAAATAGACGACGAAGGCCGCCAGTAACGACCCGACGAAGCCCTGCAGCAGACCCTCGGACATGAAGGGCACGCGGATGAACCAGTTCGTGGCGCCGACGAGCTTCATCACCGACACCTCCCGGCGCCTGGCAAAGATCGCCATGCGGATGGTGTTGAGGATGAGGACCGCGGCGGAGACGATCAGGACGATGGCGACGCCGAGGCATACCCACTTCGAGACGTTGATGACCGTCTCCTCGTTGTGGATGGTCTGCTGTGGTTCGGTCACCGACAAGACGCCGGCCGTTCCGGTGAAGGTGCGCACGACCTGGGCCGCATCGGTGAGCGCAACCGGGGTGCACCAGTAAGAGGTGGGCATCTCGGACTGGGTGGTCGCCTGGAAGACGTCGGTCGGCAGCAGGCGGCGGGCCTCGGCGAAGTTACGCGCCTTGTCCCAGTAGGCGCAGGGCTGGACGACGTAGTTGAGCTGGGCCAATTGGGTGCGGACGGCGTTGATCTCCTGGTTGTTGGCGTCGGGCTTCATCCAGACGGTGACCTGGGTGCCCCGCTCGAGCGTCCCGGTTGCGTTGGCCGAGCCCTGGCGGAGCAGGAGGGCCGCGCCAACCAGCGACAGTGACACGGCGACCGTGAGAATGGCGGCGATGGTCATCAGCCGGTTGCGCCACAGGTTGGACGCCGTTTCGCGAACGACGTAGTCGACGGAGACGGCCATGTCAGCCCATACCGCCCGCGGCCACGTCGGCCGTCTGCTGCGCGGCGCCGTCGAACCCGTAGACGCCACGCGCTTGGTCGCGCACCATCATGCCGTTGCTGAGCTCAATGACGCGCCGGCGCATCTTGTCCACGAGGACCTCGTCGTGGGTCGCCACGACGACCGTGGTACCCGTCCGGTTGATCCGGTCGAGCAGCTGCATGATCCCCTGGCTCGTCTGCGGGTCCAGGTTTCCGGTGGGCTCGTCGGCCAGAAGGATGAGCGGTCGGTTCACGAACGCGCGCGCCACGGCGACGCGCTGCTGCTCGCCGCCGGAGAGCTCACTCGGCAAGTTGTCCCGCTTGCCGGCGAGGCCGACGAGATCGAGCACCTGGGGCACCTGGTTGGCGACCACGTGACGTGGACGTCCGATGACCTCGAGGGCGAAGGCGACGTTCTCGAACACCGTCTTGTTGGGCAGGAGCCGGAAGTCCTGGAAGACGCAGCCGATGTTGCGTCGCAGGTAGGGGACCCGCCATTTGGGCAGCTCCACGATGTTGCGCCCGGCCTCCAGGATCTGCCCCGTGTCCGGCAGCTCCTCACGCAGCAGCAACCTGATGAACGTCGTCTTGCCCGAACCGGACGCGCCGACGAGGAAGACGAACTCACCCTTCTCGATCTCGACGGTGATGTCGCGCAGCGCGACGGTCGAGCCCTTGTAAGTCTTGGTGACGTTTTCGAATCGGATCATTGGGGAGAGAGACGTCGCCCCGATCGCGGGTGGGGCACCCGCACAATGCTACTGACTCCGCAGTGCCATCTCGGGTCACCGGCTCCGGCGCAGGTCACAGCGGTCCGGGCCGCGTCGGAGTCGCGCTCGGCACGCCGGCCGGCGGCGCTACGCCCCGACCTCGCGCTGCCGACGCAGCTCGGCCTCCATGAAGGCGTCGAGGTCGCCATCGAGCACCGCGTCGACGTTGCCCGTCTCGTAGAGCGTGCGATGGTCCTTCACCTGTTGGTAGGGGGCCAGCACGTAGGAGCGGATCTGGTTGCCCCAGGCATTGTCGACGCGCTCGCCGCTCAGCGCATCCAGCTCGGCCCGGCGTTCGGCGCGGGCGCGCTCGGCCAGCTTGGCCCCGAGGATCTGCAGCGCCTTTGCCTTGTTCTGGTGCTGGCTGCGCTCGTTCTGGCAGGAGACCACGATCCCCGTCGGCAGGTGGGTGAGCCGTACCGCCGAGTCCGTCTTGTTGACGTGCTGGCCGCCGGCGCCCGACGAGCGGTAGGTGTCGATACGCAGGTCCTTCTCGTCGATCTCGACCTCGGAGGACACGTCTTCGAGGAACGGGGTGACGTCCACCGAGGCGAAGCTGGTCTGGCGCCGGTGCTGCGAGTCGAAGGGCGACATGCGGACGAGGCGATGCACGCCGCGCTCGGTGGCCAAGAGTCCGTAGGCGAAGCGGCCGTGGACGATGAAGGTGGCCGACAGCAGCCCCGCCTCCTGCCCCTCGGTTGCCTCGTCCACTTCGACACTGAAGCCGCGGCGCTCGGCCCAGCGCTGGTACATGCGCAGCAGCATCTCGGTCCAGTCCTGCGCGTCGGTACCGCCCGCACCGGCGTGGACTTCGCACACGGCGTCGAGCTCGTCGTAGTCGCCCGAGAACAGAGACTGCAGCTCGAGCGCGGCAAGACGCGCACCGAGCGAGTCCACTGTCTCGACGAGCTCGGTGTCGAGCCCGGCGTCGCGGGCGCCCGCGGCCGCCGACTCCTCGGTCAGCTCGAGCAGCGCGTGCGCATCGTCGAAGGCGGTGCGGAGCCCGTCGAGCTGGTCGAGGTCCGCGGCGACGCGTCCCAGCTCCTTGGTGACCGACCGCGCGTGGTCGGGGTCGTCCCACAGGTCGGGCCGGGCCGCCTGGGCCTCGAGCTCGGCCCGCCTGACCTCGAGCTTGTCACGCCCCAGGTAGCGCTCGGCCTCGGCCAGCCGCTCACCCAGCGCTTCGAGCTCGGAGGTGAAGTCGCGGGGTGCCTCGGCCGCCGGCCCGTCAGGCCGCGCCATGGCAGAACTTGTACTTCTTGCCGCTCCCGCACCAGCAAGGGTCGTTGCGGCCGACCTTCTCGTGGCTCTCCTTCACGATGGGCACGAGGGCGTTGGGGTCGGGGGCGTTGGGTCGCTTGATCTTCGCCTTGCCTCCGCCGCTGCCGCTGCCGTTCCCCCCGGGCGGCGTGGTGAGGACCGCCGTCTGGGCCGGGACCTGGGTGCCCTGCTCGGCCAGCAGTGCGGTGGCCATGGCCCCGGTCTCCGCCACGGGGTCCTCGGCCGCGGCGTAGACGGCCTTGTCGAGATCGGGTTCGGCAGCCGGCGCCTGCACGGCCTCCACGTGCAGGATGTAGCGGAGATAGTCGTTGTCGATGACCTCCATGAGCTGGCCGAACATGGAGTAGCCCTCCTGCTGCCAGGCGTTGAGAGGATCGGCCTGCACGGTCCAGCGCAGGTGGATGCCGTCTTTGAGGTTGTCCATCTCGGCCAGGTGGTCGCGCCAGCGGGCATCCATGATCTGCAGGTACACGTCGCGCTCTATCTGGCGCATCGTCTCGGCACCCCCCGGCATGGCCTCCGAGTGCCGCTCGTAGAAGTCGAGTGCCTCCTCGACGATGGACTCCACCAGATCCTCGGTGGTGGCGGCCTGCTCCAGGTCGGCCACGCTGAACTTGGTCGGGTAGAACTGCATGAGACCGTCGACGAGCGACTTGAGGTCCCAGTCCTCCTCGAACTCGGTCGGGCAGTGCTCGGCGACGAGCTTCTCGGCCGCCCCCGCCAACAGGTCCTCGGTGTGCTCCTCGAGGTCGTCGCCGTCGATGATCTGGAGGCGGCGCTCGTAAATCACCTTGCGCTGCTGGTCCATGACCTCGTCGTATTTGAGGGCATCCTTACGGATCTCCGCGTTGCGGGCCTCGACCGTGTTCTGGGCCCGCTCAATCGCCTTGGCAACCGTCTTGGACTCGATCGGCACGTCCTCGGGCAGGGTACGGCCCATGACCCAGCTCATGGCCCCCGTGGCGAACAGGCGGAGCAGCTCGTCGTCGAGGCTCAGGTAGAAGCGGCTCTCACCCGGATCGCCCTGGCGACCCGAGCGGCCGCGCAGCTGGTTGTCGATGCGCCGGCTCTCGTGGCGTTCGCTGCCGAGCACGTAGAGGCCGCCGAGCTTGCGCACCTCCTCGCCTTCGGCCCGGCACCGCGCCTCAATGGCGGCCTGCCGGCGCGCCAGCTCGGCCTGCCCCTCCTCGCCGTCGAGGTCGAACCCCTCGGCGGCCAGCTCGTGCTGGGCCAGCAGCTCGGCGTTGCCCCCCAAGATGATGTCGACGCCTCGACCGGCCATGTTGGTGGCGACGGTCACCGCGCCACGCCGCCCAGCCTGAGCCACGATCTCGGCCTCACGGAAGTGCTGCTTGGCGTTGAGCACGTTGTGAGGTACGCCGCGCTTCTCCAACAGTCGCGCCAGGATCTCGGACTTGGCCACCGAAGCAGTGCCGATGAGCATGGGCTGCCCCAGCTCGTGGCGCTCGACGATGTCATCGACGACCGCATTGAACTTGGCCTCCTCGGTCTTGAACACGAGGTCGGGCTCGTCGATCCGGATCATCTCCTTGTTGGTCGGGATCGGCACCACGGGCAGCCCGTAGGTGGAGGCGAATTCGCCGGCCTCGGTCTCGGCCGTGCCGGTCATGCCGGCCAGCTTCTCGTACATGCGGAAATAGTTCTGCAGGGTGACCGTGGCCCAGGTGTGGTTCTCCTCCTTGATGGCCACGCGCTCCTTCGCCTCGACCGCCTGGTGGAGACCATCGGACCACCGCCGGCCTTCCAGCGTCCGACCGGTGAACTCGTCGATGATCTTCACCTCGCCGCCGGCCACGAGATAGTCCTTGTCCCGGTGGTAGAGATCCTTGGCCGTGAGTGCCTTGGTCAGCTGGTGGACGTAGTTGACCGAGACAGCGTCGTAGATGTTGTCGACCCCGACCGCCTTCTCCACCTTCTCGATGCCCGCCTCGAGCGGGACGACTGTCTTCTTCTCCTCGTCGACCTCGTAGTCGATGTCGCGGCTGAGGGTACGGGCGATGGAGGCGAACTGGTAGTAGAGCTGCGCGGCCTCGTCGGCCGGGCCCGAGATGATGAGGGGGGTGCGCGCCTCGTCGATGAGGATGGAGTCGACCTCGTCCACAATGGCGAACACGTGGCCCCGCTGCGCCATGAGGTCGCGGGTGCGTGTCATGTTGTCACGCAGATAGTCGAACCCGAACTCGCTGTTCGTGCCGTAGGTGATGTCGGCCGCGTAGGCGGTCCGCTTGAGAGTGGGGTCGTCGATGTCGGAGCCGATGCGCCCAACGGTCAGCCCCAGCCAGCGGTGGACGCGACCCATCCATTCGGAGTCGCGGGTGGCCAGGTACTCGTTGACCGTCACCATGTGCACGCCCCGCCCATCGAGCGCGTTGAGGTAGGCGGGCAGCGTCGAGACCAGCGTCTTGCCCTCGCCCGTCTTCATTTCGGCGATCCAGCCGAAGTGCAGGGCCATGCCGCCCATGAGTTGCACGTCGAAGTGGCGCTGGCCGAGCACACGCCACGCCGCCTCGCGGACGACGGCAAAGGACTCGATGAGCAGGTCGTCCAGGGTCTCGCCCTGCTCGAGTCGCTCTTTGAACTCCACCGTCTTGTGCGCGAGCGCGTCGTCACTGAGCGCCTGCATCTCGGGCTCGAGGGCGCCGACAAGGGGCACGAGTTCGGCGATGCGCCGGACCTTCTTGCCCTCGCCGGCGCGGAGGACCTTCGTGAACACGCTCATGAGGGGCCGATCCTACCGGCCCCGGGCGCCCGTGAGCCGACACACGGGCCACCCGTGGTGGTCGGGCTGCATGCGGCTGACCTGGTCTTTGACCCCACACTCGCCTGCCGCGAGGGTGACGCGCCGGCACCGGCGGCACGGCGGCACGCCACCGCGCCCAACAGCACCACGTTGGCACGCATCGCCTCGTCTCCGCCCGCCCCCGACAGCCGGGGACGCAGCGGGCAGGGCTTACCTCTAAGCCGCACCATGCTCAGCGACCACAAGTCGCCTTACGTGGGTCGTTTCGCCTGCGACTGGCCTCGACTTTCAACCACAGACCCGCACGCAGCCCAGGCCCATGCTAGGGGGCCCCCGCCGTGCGACCGCCCCTGGGACGGTGGAACCACCCGCACCCGAGGCGGTCCCGACCCCGTTCCTTCGTCGCCGGTCAACGATCAGCCGGACCACGTCGGCCCACGGTGAGGAGCCGTTGTCCGCTGAGTTCCTTCGCAGAAGAACGGCGGGACGTCGACAGATCTGCCGAGAGCCCAGGCGCGTCGCGGACCACTCCGAAGCACGAAATTCGGGTGATTGCTGAGCAATTCCCAACCTTTGTTGTGCAAGAGCCTCCAACCCCCGTTCGCCGAATTGTTGCTCGAGCACCTTTACAAGGGCTCGCGACGACCACCCATAATGTGATGTACCTCCTGCGAGAGGCTGAACGGAGGGGGGAGGGACGGGACGGTGGCGCTCCGCCAAGAAGGGCTGACGAGCCTCTGCGACGACGTCGACCTGGACCGTGATCGCGCACTCGTCGAGCGGTGCCAGAAGGGCGACTCGGCGGCGTTCGGCAACCTGTACGCGCGCTACTACGATCGGCTGCTCCGCTTCTGCCTCCGCCGTCTGAACGACCGCCACGAGGCCGAGGACGCGGCGCAGGAAGCCTTCGCCCGCGCCTGGAAGGCTCTGCCGCGGTTCGCCGGAGAGCGACGCTTCTATCCGTGGCTCACGGTGATCGCGGGCAACATCTGCACCGACATGTTGCGCCGTCGCTCGCGCAGCACGCCGACCGACGACATGGAGCTCACTGCCCGGCAACCCATCGGCGTAGTGGGTGAAGACACCTCGGAGGAGCTGGTGCTGGCCGCTGTCGAGGGTGACCTGGTCAACCGGGCGTTCGAGCGTCTGTCGACCCGTCACCGGCACGTACTGGCCATGCGCGAGGGCTCCGGGTGGACCTACCAACAGATCGCGGACCACGAGGGGGTCGAGATCGGGACGATCGAGACGCTCCTGTGGCGCGCCCGCCAGGCACTGAAACGCGAGTTCGCCTTCGTCTCCGAGTCGAAGGAAGCGCTGGCCGGGTTCCTCGTTGCTGCGGGCGCGCTCGTCCGCCGCTCGATCTTCCGCGCCGCGCACCGGAGCGGCGGCGTGCACCAGCAGGGCGGCGCCGGCGGGTTGCGCAACGCCGCGGCCGGGGTGGCCGTCACCGGGGCTGCGGTCGCAGCCGCGTTCATCGCCCCCCATGCACTGTCGAGCGGTCACGGCACACCGCTTCCGGGCTCTGCGGGCTCCGCGCTCGCCGCGCCACCTCTTGCACTCGGCACTTCCGTCCCCGTTCCTGGCGGCGCGGAAACCATCGCGGCCGGCACGAACGCGGCGACCGACATCGGGTCCTCGGGGTCGTCGTCCACGAGCGACTCCGCGACCGGTGGTGCCACGGCCGCGGGCGGGTCGGGCGCGGCCGCAACGATCGGCGGCGGCGGGAACGGCGGCGGCTCCGTGAGCGGCCTCGCCGGCGGGTCGGGCGGCGGCGTGTCCGTGAGCGGCCTCGCCGGCGGGTCGGGCGGCGGCGTGAAGAACGGCGTCAGCGGCGTGACCGGCGGTGCGGGCAACACGGTCGGCGGCGTGATCGGCGCCGTCGCCAACGGCGTGGGCAACACGGTGAGCGGCGTGACCGGCGGCGTGGGCAACACGGTGAGCGGCGTGACCGGCGGCGTGAACAACCTCACCCAGTCGCTGGGCTTGGGCAGCATGCTCGGCGCTGCGACCGGTTCGGGCGCGGCGGGCACATCCTCGGGTGCTGGTTCCTCGCCCGGCACGAGTACCTCGGGGACCACCACCACAACGACGGCCCCGGGGCCGCTGGGCGACCTCGGCAAGACCGTGCGGTCGGTGCTGGGCGGCGGCTGACCCCGTCGCGACCCCGGCGGCCCGCCGGCCATGTCAGCCCCGAAGTCGAAAAACCAGCACGTCCCCTCACCTCACCTCAGACCCGGCGCGAGAAACGCCGCCGGCTACCGGGGGGTGCGGTTTTCCCGGTGCCGGCGGCGCTCCCGATCGGCGCGGCTCAGTCGCCGGCGGCGGCTCCGCACACGGTCTCGACGAGGAGGCGGCTCACCACGTAGGGGTCCATGTTGGCGTTCGGCCGGCGGTCCTCGATCCATCCCTTCTTGTTCTTGGCGGTCTGCCACGGGATCCGGATCGACGCCCCGCGGTCCGAGGTGCCGTAACTGAACTTGGTGTAGTGCGCCGTCTCGTGGGCACCAGTCAGACGGCTCTCGATCCCGATGCCGTAGTTGGTGACGTGCTCGTCGACGCGCTTCCCAAGGGCCTCACAGCCCGCGATGATGGCGTCCCAGCCGCCGTCCTCGCGCATGGCCTTGGTGGAAAAGTTCGTGTGCGCGCCGGCGCCGTTCCAGTCACCGAGCACCGGCTTGGGCTCGAGCGTCGCGTACACGTCAAAATCCTCCGCGATACGGAAGAGCAGCCAGCGGGCGGTCCACAGCTGGTCCCCGATGAGCGGGGGCGGCAAAACGCCGATCTGGAACTCCCACTGCCCCATCATCACCTCGGCGTTGGTGCCCTCGATCCCCAGCCCGGCCTTGAGGCAGGCGGCGGTGTGCCGCTCGACGATCTGGCGGCCGGGCATCTTGTCACCGCCGACGCCGCAGTAGTAGGGCCCCTGCGGCGCCGGGAAGCCCGCCTCGGGCCAGCCCATGGGCCTGCCGTACTGGAAGAACGTGTATTCCTGCTCGATCCCGAACCACGGCTCGAAGCTGGCGTACTTCTCCGCCGCCTCGGCGCAGGCCCTCCGGGTGTTGGTCGGGTGAGGCGACATGTCGGTCAACAGCACCTCGCACATGACGAGCTTGTCGCCCTCTCCCCGGAGCGGGTCGGGGCACACGAACACCGGCTGCAGCACGCAGTCGGAGTCGCTCCCCTCCGCCTGGTTCGTGCTGGAGCCGTCGAAGCCCCAGATCGGGGGCTCCTTCCCGTCCTCGACGATCTTGGTCTTGCTGCGGAGCAGGGGGGTGGGCTCCGTCCCGTCGATCCAGATGTACTCGGCCTGGTAGCTCATGAATTCTCCCGTGTTCCCCTTCTTCTCCGTGGACGATGTGCCCTATTGCGGCCCGGGGTTGGCACAGCGCCAGCCGGGCGCGGCACTCCCCGTGCAGTTGCAGTCTCTCCGGACCCTATTTCGCCGCCGTATCGGTTATGTGAACCGACGATGAAATCGGGGCCGCCGGGGCCGCCGGGGCCGCGCCATCGGGGCCCTGAGGCCCACGCCATCGGGGCCCTGAGGCCCACGCCATCGGGGCCCTGAGGCCCACCGGGGTCAAACCACCTGGGACCCGAGGCCCACGGGGCGGGCCAGCGCGGCGACCCTTCGGTCACCGGGCGCGACGGAGGGCTGGACCGAAACGGTCCAGCCCTCCCCGGTGCCCCCCTGGGCAACCTGTCCCGCCCCGAGGCGGTTCGCTGTGTACCCTGCCGGCGGTCGCCCGCCGGTCGGCTAGCAGCTGGTGCTGTTCAAGCCGCCGACGCAGCTGTTGGCGCTGCTGAACAGGTTGGAGATTCCCCCTCCGAGCGCAGCGACCGCCACCACGGCCACGACGGCGATGAGGCCCACGAGCAGCGCGTACTCCACCATGGAGGCGCCGCGCTCCGTGCGGGCCCGGCTGAGTAGCGTTCCGTGTGCGGTTCTGACCGTGACAAACGCGTTGACAAACATTCCAAGCATGTGATGCTCCCCTCTCACCCCGTGCAAGCCCCCCTTCGTGAAAGGCTTGCGCTTCCTTAAGCATCGTGTTCCCGGTGGTCACTATCCATAGGTCTTTTTGACTTATTGGATGGCGGCCATCCGAAGCACCCGGTGCGGACAAAGTGCTGGCGTTGCCTCCCGGTGTCCCCGGATGGACAGTGGGCTGGGTCGGCCGGAGCCGACCCAGCCCAACCGTCATCCCATTGGGGAAGGGGGAATATTCCCTTAGGGAAGCATTGCGTAGCTGGATTGCGGCAATTGCCGCCCTACTAGCAGGACGTGCTGTTCAGGCCACCCACGCAGGTGTTGGCACTCTTGAACAGACTGTTGATCCCTCCACCGAGCGCTGCCACCGCGACGACAGCAACGACGGCGATCAAACCGACGAGCAGTGCGTACTCCACCATGGAGGCTCCACGCTCGGTCCGCGCACGCTCGAGCAGGTTGCTGTGGAACCCACGCACCGCGAAGAACGCGTTCAGAAACAGCTCAGTCATTTCCTTCATTCCCCTCTCTCGCCCCAATGGGCCCGAACGGTTGCCCGAACCTGTTTGGAGTTCCCTCGACATTGTTGAACAACGCGAACGCCCACTCCATAGGCTTTATGGACCAATTGCGAGAGGCTCTATGAACCAATTGCGAAGGGGTCGTAAGCCCCTTATTCGATGGTGACGAGACCCATGACGACAGCCCGCACGAGCGCATGGGTCCGGTTCGTCACGTCGAGCTTCTGGAAGATGGCCGCCAAGTGGTTCTTGGTCGTCTTGGGGCTGATGTAGAGTCGCTGTGAGATCTCTCCGTTCGTGGCACCCTCGGCGAGCAGCTGCAGCACCTCGAGCTCGCGCTGGGTCAACGACCACGGCCCCCAGTGACGATCATCCTCACGCTGGACGGTGACATCGGGGTCCGGGTCGTCGTCGTCCGACGCGGCGTCCATGTCGACGTCGTCGCGGGTGAGTGATGCCCGCGCCCCGCACAAGCTCTTCCCGCGGTGGACCGTCGTGCTGGTCGAGGGTCCGGAGACGGACACCTGCGAGTAGAAGAGCCATTCGGAGCGGTGGCCGATCGCCATGGTCGGCGCCATCGCTGCGGCTGGCGCGGTCGGCCACAGGATCGCCGAGGCTGTGTTCGTCATTCCCTCTCCCCCTCATTCCGCACCGGACAAGGTTGCGATGCGGCTCCTCTTCCCGCCAAAGCGGCGGGAATTCCCAGGTCATTGTACGCCGAGGCGATCAAGTCACAGTCGCAGCCAGATTGCTGCACGGGTGCGGTGACCCCAACGCGCGCAACACGTCGACAAACGCGCGCAACGTGTCGACAACCGGAGCCGCGCGGGCGGCCGCGCCGCGCTCAGGCCCCGTGAAAGGCGTGCTTGATCGGTCCGACGATCGGGCCCAGCACGACGATCATGATGGCCGGCAGGAAGCACAACGCCAGCGGGAAGAGGATCTTGACCGGCACCTTGGCCGCCTTCTCCCGGGCCCGCTGGCGCCGCTTGTCGCGCATTTCGTCGGCCTGCGCCTGCAGCACACGTCCAATCGGCAGCCCGAGCGCGTCGGCCTGCGACAGCACGACGGCGAACGTGACGAGGTCGTCGATGTCGGTCCGCAGCTTCATGTTCTCGAGGGCGTCGTGCCTCGACAGCCCGAGTTCCATCTCACGCAGCGTCAACCGCAGCTCGTGGCAGACCGGCGACTCGAACCGCGCACACGAGACCTGCATGGCCTGCTCCAGGCCGAGACCCGCGGCCACCGAGATCGTCATGAGGTCCAGCAGGTCAGGGAGGTCGTTGGTGACCTGCTCTCGCCGCGCCTTGATGCGGTGCCGCAACCACCAGCTGGGGGCGAGACCACCGAGCATGGGCAGGATGAACAGGAGCGCCAGGCCGATCTTCACGCTCACGAACCCCCCGACCAGCGAAATCAGGCCGATGCCGATCCCGAGCATGACCGAGCCCACCTGCACCGCGACGAACTCCTCGGCACGGACCGAGCCGGTCAAACCGGCCTTGAGCAGATCGGCGTGGACCCGGTCGATGTCGCTGGAGGGGTAGAGGCGAGACAGGCTGCGTCGCAAACCGCGCGCCGTGGGGCCGAGGATGCGCTCGGCCAGCGGCGTCTGCACCCGCTCGAGGCTGGGAGCGGATTCTGCGTAGACCTCCGCCTCCGACCCCAGGGTGCGGATGAAGTCCAGTCGGCTGGACGTCTTGTGGGAGCGCCAGGCCGCCACGCCGATGCCGATGACGCCGATCGCCATGAGCGTGATGCCCACCAACGGAACGAAGTATGCCGCGTTCACCAGAACACTCCCCCTACACCTTGATGTTGACCATTCGCCGGACGATCCAGAAGCCGAGACCCATCAGCCCCGCCGTGCCGATGAGCACGACGAGACCCACGCCGTGCATCATCGGCTGCAGGTAGTCGGGATCCTTCATTTCCAGCGCGACCACGAGGAAGATCGGAATGGCGAAGAGCACGTACCCCGACATGCGACCCTCGGCCGAGAGCGTCTGCACCTCTCGCCGCACCTCCTGCCTCGTTCGCATGAAATTCGCCAGCGTGTGCAGAATGGGAGCGAGGCGACCGCCGGTGGATTGCTGAATTCGCACCGCTTCGACGGCCCATTTGAGGTCCTCGACTCCCGACCGCTCGGCCATGTTCTCGAGGGCCACGACCAGGTCGGAGCCCACGGCCACCTCGGCCATCACGCGATCCAGCTCGGCGGACAGCGGGGGGCGCGCGTCACGGCGGTACATGTCGATGGAGCGCTGGAACGTCTGGCCGCCCTCGACGGACGCCGCCATGAGCGCCAGCGCGTCAGGCAGCTGCTCCTGCATCTGCTTGATCCGCTTGCCGGCCCGCCGTGAGGGCAGGTACCAGGCGATGGCGGCCACCAACGCGATGGCGATGAGCGAGCCGAAGGGCGACTTGGAGAGCACCCCGACCATCACGGCCAGCATGAGGGCGATGGCCCCGCTGATGACGATGTACTCACCCGATCGCAGCGGTATGGCGGCCCGGTCCAGGCGTTGCTCGAGGGCGCCGGTGGTGTCGATACGCCCGAAGAGCCCGGAGATACGAACCGTCAGCGCGGAGAGCTCGCCGTGCTCGGGTGACTCGGTCACCACCTCGACGGGCACCTGTGCCGTGCCCATGGTGTCGTCGAGGATCTGTGCCAGTGTCCGCTGCTTCGTGCGCACACGCATCACGGCCGCCACGACGGCCAAGGCCAGGCCCGCACCCACGAGGACGGCTGCGACGAAGGCCTCGACCTGTGGGCTGAGCTGCGTTGCTCCGAGCATGGTTCCGCTCACTTCCCCTCGCGGCGACGTGCCAGCATCTCGTAGAGCTCCTCGGACGGCGGCTCCACCACCCGGCCCGGACGAGCGGGACGATGGTGTCTCGACGACTGACGCGCCGAGCCGAGCATTGCCTCCGAATCGTTGCGGAAGATGTGCGGCGGCACGTCGATCCCGTTGAGAGAGAGCTCGTCGAGGATCTTGGGGCGGAGCCCGGTGGGCACCAGCCGGCCCAACCCTTCGGACAGGTCGACCCGATGGAAGATGTCCTGGAGCAGAACGGTGTCGCCCTCCATGCCCTGAATCTCGGTGATCGAGTGCACGACACGTGGCCCCGCCGGGGTCCTCTGCAGCTGTACCAAAATGCCCACCGCCATGACGATCTGCTCACGGATGGCGCGCTGGGGCAGCTCGACGCCGCCCATCATCACCATGGTCTCGAGCCGACCGAGCAGCTCTCGTGGCGTGTTGGCGTGCACCGTTGTCATCGACCCGGCGTGGCCGGTGTTCATGGCCTGCAGCATGTCGAGAGTCTCCGAGCCACGGCACTCACCGACGATGATGCGGTCGGGTCGCATACGCAGCGAGTTGCGTACCAGGTCGCGAATGCGGACCTCGCCTGACCCCTCGGCATTCGACGGCCGGGTCTCGAGCGTCACGACATGCGCACCTTGAATCTGGAGCTCGGCCGACTCCTCAATGGTGATGAGCCGCTCTCCATCGGGGATGAAGTTCGACAAGACGTTGAGCATGGTCGTCTTGCCGGTCCCGGTCCCGCCGACCACGACCATGCTGATCTTGCCCCGCACCAGCGCCTCCAGGAACACCGCGGCATCCATGGAGAGCGATCCCAGGTTGATCAGGTCCTGCATCACCAAGGCGCGCTCGGGGAACTTCCGGATGGTGAGCACGGGCCCGCGCAGGGCCAGCGGAGGCACGATGGCGTTGATCCGGGAGCCGTCGGCCAGGCGGGCGTCCACCATCGGTGAGGCCTCGTCGACCCGACGGCCCACGCCGTGCACCATGCGATCGATGATGCGCCGGTACTGGTGGGGCGAATTGAAGACGATGTCGCTGCGCTCGATCTTGCCCTTGCGCTCGATCCAGATCTCGTCGTACGCGTTGCACATGATCTCGGTGATGGAGCCGTCAGCCAGCAACGCCTCGAGCGGGCCATAGCCCAGGGCGTCCTCGAGCATCTCCTCGACGAAGCGCTGGCGCTCGATGGGCGAGATGCCGATGTCCTCGCGCTCGAGGATCTCGTTCACCGTGGAGCGCACCTTGGCCCGCAGCTCGTCCGGCGACAGGTCCGCGGCCGTGGGCGCGATCTCGGCCAGCACCTTGGTCTGGACCTTCAGCTTTGACTGCTTCCACTGCTCGTCCAGAGCCGCGCGGTCGGAGGATCGCCGCATGGGGTGCCCCTTGCTGCCGACGGGCCCGGCACTCGGCCCGGTGCCCCGTCTCTCGATCCCTCCCGGCGGTCCGGGGTCCCCGGGGCGCCGGCTCCGGGGCGGCTCCTCCGCAGGCGCCGAACCGGCGGCTCCGTCGGCTCCGTCCGCTGCGGCGAGCTTCTCAGACAGGTTCATGGCGATCAGGCCCTCTCGAGCTCAGGCACCTTGTTGGTGCGACCCCTCCTCCTCAGCCGCCAGAAATGGCGGGGCTCGCCGATCTCTGCGCTGTTGGCTCCCGTCCCGAGCACCGGCACCGATTCGCCGGACAAGAACTGGTGCATGCCCCCCGCCAACTTCTTCCCGATATCGGAGCTGGCCGCCGACACGAGCGCCGGCTTTCCCTTGTTGATGGACTTCATGACCTCTCGCGAGTACGGCAAGACCGAGATGATCTTGTTGTCGAGCACCTCCTGGACGTCGGTGATGTCGATCCCGACGTCGTCCTCCACCTTGTTGAGCACGACGCCGATGGCGTCGCTGTTGATGCGCAGCTTCTCGAGCGTGGTGAGGAACACCCGCATGTTCCGGATGCTGGGAAGGTCGAGCGTGACCATGCACAACACGCGCGTGGAGTGGTCGAAGGCCGCCAGCACGATTTCGGACAGTTGCGCCGGGGTGTCGACGACGATGTAGTCGAAGTGCCGGCGCAGCGAGCCCATGACCTTGTAGACGTCCTTGGGGGCGATCATGTCCGCATCCGCCGGGCTGAACGGCGCGGCCAGCACGGAGAACCCCAGCTCGTGGTCCTCGAGGTACTCCTCGATGTGCTCATCGAGGTCGTCCTCGTCAACCGGCTCCCGTGACAACAGGTCCGAAATGGTGAAGCGGGGCCGCAGGTGCAGCGCGGTGGAGACCTCACCGAATTGGAGGTCGAGGTCGACCAGGCACACCCGCTGCCCCGTCTGTGACGCCAGATAGCAGGCCAGATTGGTGGCATAGAAGGTCTTCCCGCAGCCGCCGCTCGACGACGCCACGGTGAACACCTCCGCGAACTGCGGCCGATCGACCACCACGCCCTGGCCCACCGCCGACGCGGCCGGAGCGGCGTCCGTCGCCGACACGTCTGCGATGTCGAAGGCGCGGTGGAGCGCAGCGGAGAGTTGTCGCTTGCTGGTCGGATACTCGATCAGCTCCACGGCGCCGGTCCGGACGATGTCGCTCAGGTCAGCCTTGGGCTTGGGGCCGAGGGCCAGCACGACGGCCGGGACCGCGGCGGTCGTGCGCAGGGAGGCCAGACGGGCCATGCCGGCGTGGCTGTCGAACGCCGGCCCCGCCACGAGGACGTCGAACGGGCCCACCTCCCGCACCTCGTCGACCACGTCGATGACGTTGGCGCTGGTGACGACCTCGTAGCCCGGGCCCAGCGAGGCGTGAATCGCCCTGCTCAGCGCCGGCGAGCGGCTGATGACGAGGATCCGGCGCGAGATCATGGCGCGCTCGTCGTCTGATCGGTGCCGATGCACTGTCCCACCGGCGGAGGCGACGTGTCCTTCTGTGTCTGGACGACGGAGAGCGCCTCGTTCTGGGAGAGGAACTCAATCGACCGTGCCTGGTCGGGGCTCACGGCCACCAGGAGGGTCTCCGAGGTCGGGATGGTACGGCCGGCCGACGTTGGGTGGCTCGAGTAGGTCGGAACGGTGCTCTGGACGTCGAGCACCTCGATGTTCGCCATTGCGAGCTCGGTGCAGGGAACGGGCAGCGTCGCCGTGGCGGCGCTGCCCGTCGTGACCTTTGTGATGTTCGCGTAGACGTCGACCCGGCTTCCGGGCTGCAGGTAACCGGCGAGACCGTTCGTGCCGGTCAAGGTGATCGTCGCCGCATCCATTCCGGTCGGGAGAGAGATGGACGAGGTGCTGGCGGTGAGCTCCGTCGAGGCGATGGCGTGGCCCTTGGTCACCGGAGCGGTCAGGACCTCGTCGGTGAGGCCTGACAGCGATCCCAAGTCGGTGGGCGAGTAGGCCTTCGTCGGAATCAGCTCAATGGCCACGAGGCCGCTCGAGACCATCTCCTGCCCCGTGGTGCCCGCCGGGATGTTGGCCTTGGCCACGACGGCCGAGGTGCTCACGGGCGCCTGCACAGTCCCACCGGAACCGGCGTGCTTGCTGGCGCCTTCGACGCTGGCGTACGCGATCGCGCTGCCCGCGATGAACAAAATCACCCCAATCATCACGAGTATCAGCGTCTGCCTCTTCACAGCACTTCCCCCTCTCAACCAACGGACAACGCACGGTGACCCGTCACGCGACCACCACGCCGTTGGCTCCGTTGGAGGGTACGACGACAAGGGAACGAGGTACATAGGTCCTTCAGACCATTCTCGGCACAAGGACCCCAGGTCGGAGGCCCAAATGGTCCATATGTCCTATGTACCGGCGTCCTCCCGGGACACAGAATCAACGGTGACGCTTCGACGACCGGGAATTGTCACGGGCCTGTGCCAATCGGCGGCGTCGCCCGAGTTGTAGAGGAGGGGGTCCACGTTGGGAACGCACACGTGGAGGAGTCCGAAGAGGACGGGGCGGCGCGACGAGAACGGGGCGGAGATGATCGAGTTCGCCATCGTGGTCGTCCTCCTCATCGCGCTGCTCTACGGCATCATCTCGTACGGCTTGATCCTGGCCGCGCAGGCAACCATCACCCAGGCCGCCGCTGACGGCGCCCGTGCCGGCATCGTGGCCTCCTCGACCGCAATCGCCACGGCGGAAGCGCAGGCCGCCACCGACGTCGGATGGATGGACAAGGGGACCTGCGGCACCGCCAGCACGACCATTACCTGCGTCGCCACAGAAGCACGCTGCCTGTCCAATCCCAACAACCAGTGCCTGACGGTGACGGTGACGTACAACTACGACTCGAACCCGCTCTTCCCCGAGCTCCCGGGCATGGGCGTCATCACGCCGTCGACGATCACGTCCAGCAACACGCTGCAGATCTCCAACCCGAGCTCGTAGGTGCGACACGTGAGGGGGCACAGGCGAACCCGCTGGTCACGTGGGCACGACGAGCGTGGCGCCACCTTCATCCTGGTGGCCATCTGCATGGTGCTGCTCCTCTGGGGCGGCGCGTTCGGCGTGGACCTGGGCCTCACGGTGGCCAGCACCCGACAGACACAGGCCATCGCGGACACCGCCGCGCTCGACATGGCGCGCTACATCGGCATCTCGGAGTCTTCGGTGACGTACAACACCGTTGCGCTGGCCGCCAACTTCCTCAACCTAAAGCTGCCCTACGCCACCACGGACAACGGGTCGGGTGCCACCCTGACCTACACGACCGGTGTCTGGCGCAACGGCTCGTTCACCGCCAGCGGCACCGCGGCGGACGGGGACACGTCGGGCTGCCACTACTACCACCCACCCGCCACCTATCCCTGCAACGCCGTCGAGGTGACGGCGAAGCAGTCGGTGCCGCAGATCTTCGTCGGGGGCCACTCGTCGGTGAGCCGGACGGCCATCGGGGCGGTCACGCCGGAGGCCGGCTTCTCCATCGGGTCGTTCCTCGCCTCCGTCGGTACACAGCAGTCCACCGTCCTCAACGCACTGTTGGGGACGCTGGTCGACAGTGCCTCGGTGAACGTCACCGCCGGCGGCTACGACGGGCTGGCCAACACCTACGTATCGGTCAACCAGCTCATCGCCGCCTCGGAAGGCCAGCTGACGACGTCGAACGTCATGACGACGTCGCTGGCCGCCTCGCAGTGGCTCACCTTCTGGGGCAACGCGGTGGCGAATCAGGCCGCCCCGCTGAACTGCAGCGCCACCCCGACACCGCTCCCATGCTCCGCCAGCACCGGGCTCAGCGCGCTCGGGACCAACGGGACCGCGACGGTCCAGTTGTGCCAGCTCGTCTCCATCAACGGCTCCACCTGCTCGAGCATCAACTCGAGCAGCACGCTGTCGACGGCCGCGCTGACGACGAACCTCAACGTCCTCCAGATGCTCACCACCGAGGCCGAGGTGGCCAATGGGACGAACGCCATCGACCTCGGCACCTCCCTCGGCATCACCGGCGTGTCCGATGCGAAATTGACACTCGATCTGCTGCAGATCCCCCAGGTGGCCTTCGGTCCCGTCGGCACGACGGCGACAACGGCGCAGGTGAGCTCGGACCTGCAGCTGAGCGTTCTCGGTGTGAGCGGAGTGCTCGACATTCCTCTCTCCGCGGCCAGCGGCACGGCCACGCTCGAGACGGTCCAGTGCAACAACAACTCCTTGTCTGCGGCCGACATTCAACCGGCCACCACGACGGCGACGGGCACCGTCACCCTGGCCGGCGTCACCCTCACGACGGCGACCGTGTCGGGGTACAGCGGCAGCGAGTTCGGCTATGGACCCTCGGTCGTGCCGCCGACGGCCACCACGGCCGCCGACGACCAGAACCCCATCACAGCCGCCCCGACCAACCCGAACCCCACCTTCAGCCCGACGATCGGCAGCAGCAGCCCGGTCTACGCGGTCATGAACGCCGTGCAGAGCGCCCTCGGGCCGATCCTGCAGGCGGCGGGTGTCGCCATCGGCGGGGCCGAGGTGGCCGACCTGAGCACCAACTGTGGTGCCGTGTCCCTGGTGCAGTGAGCGCGTCGATCACGCTCCTGGGCGGCGCCGCCCTCGGCATGGCCGCCGGGTCGCTGCTGGTCCCGGTGACCAGGCGCGAGCTTGCGGCCGCCGTGACCCGGTCGTCCGCCGGTGAGGCGCCGCCGACGACGCTCACCGACACGGCGCCACGCGTCACCAGGAACCAGTGGGTGGCCCTCGCGGTGCTGTCCGGGCTGCTCCCCGCCTACGTCGTGCACCGCGTCGGCTGGTCGGTCATCGCCCTGCCTCCCCTGCTCCTGCTCGTCGGCCTCGTCCAGCTCGCCTACTGCGACCTCGCCCGCCGCCTGCTGCCGAAGACCCTGGTCTACACGCTCAGTGCCGCCGTGATCGTCAACGGCGTCGTCATCGCCGGGGTCATGCACGAATGGCAGCGGCTGCTGGTGGCCTCGCTCGGCGGGCTGATCTTCTTCGTCCTGTTCTTCGTCATCAATTTCATGAACCCGCGCTGGATGGCCTTCGGCGACGTACGGCTCTCCCTCGTGGTCGGCTTCGGCCTGGCCTGGGTCAGCCCCGTCGCGCTGCTCGAGGGCTTCTTCTTCGCCAACCTCCTTGCCGCGGTCGTCGGCTTCGCGCTCATCGCCGCACACCGGGCCGAACGCCGCTCAGCGCTGCCCTTCGGCCTCTATCTGGCCCTCGGGGCAGCGCTCGTCCTGGTCACCTGGAGTTAGCCGACTCGCACGGCGGCGCGTCACCGGCGCCGGCTCCCGAAAATGCCGTTCGATCTCGTTGGCATAGCGGCACCCGAGCGTGTCCCCGTGATCCGAGATCCACGTGCTGAGCAACGTGGTGCCCGTGGCGGGGCCGTCGGTGTCGGCCAACCCGTCGGCCATGGCCCGGTACTCGTCGCCCGTGAGGACCACGTCGTGCACCATGAGGCCCAGCAGCGAGGCGAGGACCGGCACGACCCCGCCGGGGACGCGCACGATCCGGCTCCGACTGCCGACCGCCGCCCGAATGAGCTGCACGAGCTCCAGGAAGGTCGGGCGCTCGGGGCCCACGGCATCGGTCACCGAGTTCGCCCGCTCGCGGCCCGCCGCCACGGCCAGCACGGCCAGGTCGTCGATGTGCACCGCCCGGATCCTGTAGTCGCCTCGTCCCCCGACGCCGAAGACGGGGAGATGGCGCAGGAGCCAAGCGATGTTGTTGATCAGGACGCCGTCGCCGCCGAAGAGGATCGCCGGCCGGAGCACGGCGTAGGGCAGGCCCACCTCGGCCAGCATGCGCTCCACCTCCGCCTTCCCCCGGAAGTAGGCATAGGGCGACGCGATGCTCGGATGTGTGATGGAGACGTGGACGATCCGCTCGACGCCCGCCTGGCGTGCCGCGTGGAACAACGTGCGCGAGTTGGTGACCGCCCGGTCGTGATCGCTGCCCCCACGCGGGAACCGCACCCAGTAGGTGTTGTAGAGCGTGGTCGCGCCGGCCAGGGACGACGTCAGGCCGATGACGTCGTCGAAGTCGAGGGGGCGGACCTCAATCGCCGTGTCGACGGCGCGCTCGGGATGTCCGGTCAAGGTCCTCACCGGGCGGCCGGCGCGCTGCAGCTCGCGGGCGATCGCCGCACCGGAATAGCTGAACGCTCCGGTCACGACGTCGAAACCCTGCTCCCGGGAGGTCTGCGCACGCGATCCCGCTGCGCTCTCGTCCAACAGGCCGGTGTGCGTCTCCAGCAGGCCGCTGTGCGTCATGTCTCCTCCTCGTGGGGTGGTGTGGTCCCGAGCATCTGCAACAGGTTGGCGAGCTGGCGGGCCCGGTCGAACAGCTCCAGCGCCGGCGCGCGGTCGCCGTCGAGGTTGGCCAGCATCTCGAGTCCGAGATAGAGCGCCACCACGGCGTGCGCCGCCACGTCGGGTTCCACCACGGCGGCCAGCGGCGACGGGGCGAGCACGCGGCGAAGGGCGTCCGCAGTGAATTGGCGCCACGGAGCGATGCGCGCCGCGACCTCGGGGGCCAAGCCCGGGGTGGCCGAGGCACCCGCGATCATCTCGGCGAGCACCGCGATGTGGCCGGCGTCGAGATCCTCGGCGAAGACGGACTCCGCGGCGTCGACCAGCCCGGCAATCCCCTCCGCCTGCCCGACGATCGCCTGGTAGCGGACGCGTCTGGTCTCGCTCACATCGTCCAGTGCGGCCAGCAGCAGGTTGGCCACCGACCCGAAGTGATAGAAGACGAGGCCCTGGTTGCAGTCGGCCCGTCGGGCGATCTCCCGGGCGCTCGCCCCGGCGAATCCCTCCTCCTTGAGCGCCGCGACGGCACCCCGGACCAGGGCCTCCCGTGTCGCCGCGGTGCCCGGCGCCACGGGACGCCCAACCGCGGGCTTGGCTCCCGACTTGGCCATCCCACTCCTTTAATCGATCGCTTTGAGCGATTGCTCAAATCTAGGCCCGGTCCGTCCCCTCGGCAAGTGGGGCGGCCCGGACCCCCACTGCGTCGCCACGAGGCACGGCCCGTGCCGGAAGAGGACGGGCACTAACGTGCGGAACGTGTCACCCCGGGTGCTGACACCCGAGCTCAGGGAGCGGTGGGACAAGGACGGGTGGTGCGTGATCCCCGGAGCCATCCCGCCCGACGAGCTGGCCGGCGCTCAGGTCGCCGTGCACCGCTACTTCCCGACCCCGGCCGAGATAGCCGACCAGGGAGGGGCCGGGTCCGGCCGGTGGCACACCTGGGACGCGCCGTGGCCGGAGTTCCCGTTCCACAGCTCGCGCCTCAACGCGCTCGTGCTGCACGACAACGTCGTCGACCTCGCCGAAGCGCTCCTCGGCAGTTCCGAGCTGGCGTGCTACATGGGCATCGTGACGGCCAAGTATGCCGACCAGGCGTCCGGCTACAACCAGCTGCTGCATGCCGACTATCCCAACCACATGCTGGTCGTCCCTCGCCACGAGCCCGGCTTCCAGCAGGTCGAGTTCTTCGTCTATCTGACCGACGTGACCACAGAGGACGGGGCGACGAGGTTCGTCTCGTGGCAGAGGACCAAGGACATCCCGGTCGAGCAGCACACGCTCAACTACGTGGAGTATGCCGATCTCTACGAGGACCCGTCGGACGCGGCGGCACCGGCCGGATCCGTCGTCGCCTACCGCCCCGACGTGTACCACCGTTCGGTCGACCACACGGACCCCCTGCGCTACCGGGTGATGATCCACGTGTCGTTCCGTCATCGCGACGCGGGGTGGGGCGGGTACCAGGCCTGGCCCTTCCGCGGCTTCTCGTTCGAGCTCTCCAAGTACGTGCAGCAGGCCACGCCACGCCAGCTGGCACTGCTCGGCGTGCCCCCGCCCGGTCATCCGTACTGGAACCGTTCGACGCTGGCCGGGGTGCAGGCTCGCTATCCCGGCCTCGACATGACCCCCTGGCGCGCCGCGCTCGGTTAGCCCGGCGCGGTGTGGGGCGACCCCGGCGCCACCAACGGCCAGGGCATCTCGCGCTCGGCCACCAGCGCGAGGTCGAGCAGGAGCTCCTCACGATGGTGACCGGCCAGCACCTGCAGGCCGACCGGCAGGCCGTCGACCAGGCCGACGGGGACGCTCATGGCCGGGCTGCCGTTGAGGTTGGACGGCGCGGTCAGCGCGGCGTTGTTCATGATGGCCCGGCTGAAGCCGAGCTCGTGTATGAGGTCGGCGCCCGGGATCGTCGAGGGGGGCGGCCCCTCCGCCCGGAACGCGACGTCGGGATGCGTCGAGCAGAAGACGAAGTCCGCCTCGTCGAAGAGGTCCGCCATGGCCTCGTTGAGCTGGCGGCGGTAGCGCTCGATGGACGCCGCCCGCTCGAGGTTGTAGCGCTCCCGGGCCGCCTCGACTCCGGCCCGCATCTCGCGCGAGAGCTCGCCGAGACGCTCGGGATAGGCGTCGCCGAGGTCGGCGACGAACGACGGTTGGTTCGCCATGGCCCATTGGCCGCGCAACGGGGGCAGTGTCGGCGCGACGGTGACCAGCCGCAGTTTGGCGGCCCCGGCCAGTCGCGCCGCCGCTTCGACCACGAGGTCCGCCACCTCGTCCCGGACCCTGGCGATTCCCAGGTCGACCACGATGGCGGCGGTCATGCCCGACAGGTCGTAGCTGCCGAGGGCGGCCTCCCACCCGCCAACGACCGGCAGGCTCAGCGGGTCCCGTCGGTCGAACCCGTTGCAGCAGTCGAAGTAGCGCGCCGTGTCACGCACCGAGCGGCTGAGGCACCCGAGCACCGTGGTCATGGGCTCGATCCCGGCCTCGGGGCCCTTGGGGATCCGGCCGTAGGTCGCCTTCAGACCGAACAGGCCACTGAACCCGGCGGGGCCCCGGATCGACCCGCCGCCATCACTGCCCGTGGCGATCGGCAGCAAGCCGCCGGCGACGGCTGCCGCCGAACCCCCCGACGAGCCGCCTGGAGTCCGCTCGAGGTTCCAGGGATTGCGAGTGGTCCCGTGCAACTCCGTCGAGGTGCAGTTGATCCCACCGAATTCCGGGGCGGTCGTCTGCGCGGCGAGCACGGCGCCGGCGGTCCGCAGCCGCCACAACGACGTGTCGTCGTGGTCGGCGATGCGGTCCCTGAAGATGACTGACGCCTCGGTGTAGGGCCACCCCTCGACCTTCTCGAGCTCCTTCACGCCGAAGGGGACGCCCCCGAAGGGCAGTGACACGTTGGCGAGCTGGGCCGACTCCCGGGCCCGGTCGAAGTCCGTATGGCTGAACGCATTGAGGGGGGAGGCCTCAATGGCGGCAATGCAGCTGTCGAGCGCCTCCAGCGGGGACAGCTCCTTGACCCGGAAGGCATCGACCAAGCTGCAGGCGTCACCGAGCCACGGGGAGCTGCTCATAGCGCGGAGAGTAGCCCCGGGCGGCCCGCCACGCCGCGGGGACGTTCAGTAGCCTCCCGGCCGTGAAGACGGCGCAACTCACCACGCCCGCCCTCTTGGTGGATGCCGCCCTGCTCGAGGCCAATCTGCGCACCATGGCAGAGACGCTGCCCGGCCATCGGATGCGGCCGCACGTCAAGGCCCACAAGTGCACGGCGCTCGCAGCACGCCAGGCGGGTCACGGCCACACCGCCTTCACCTGCGCCACGATCGCCGAGATGGAGGGCATGGCGAGAGTCGGCCTCGGGGAGGACCTCCTCCTGGCCAACGAGGTGGTCGACGCCACCCGCCTGGGCGCGCTGGTCCGGAGCGGCGCACGCGTCACCGTCGCCGTCGACTCCGTAGAGACCATCTCCGCCGCCGCACGCGCCGGGGTCCCCGAGGTGCTCATCGACGTGAACGTCGGGCTCCCACGATGTGGCTGCCCGCCGGCCGACGCCGGCCGCCTGGCCGAGCGGGCGCGCGCCGCGGGGCTGACCGTGCGCGGCGTCATGGGCTATGAGGGCCACATCGTGGGGCTGGAGGACCGAGGCACCCGGACCACGATGCTGGCGGACTCCATGGCCCAGCTGATGCGGGCCCACGAGCAGGTCGGTGGCGACGTCATCTCGGCCGGCGGGACGGGTACCTACGACATCAACACCTGGGCCACCGAGATCCAGGCGGGGTCCTATGCCTTGATGGACACGACATACGGCAAGCTGGGACTCCCCTTCGCCCAGGCGCTCAGCGTGCTGTCCACCGTCATCTCCGTGTCGGAGAAGTGGGTGGTGGCCGACTGCGGCCTCAAGGCCCTGGGCATGGACCACGGCAATCCGTCGGTGGAGCGAGCGGAGGTGTGGTTCTGCTCCGACGAGCACCTGACCCTCGCGCCCCAGGACGTTGCGCAGGTCGGCGACCGCGTCCGAGTCATCCCGGCCCACGTCGACCCGACCGTTGCGTACCACGATCGTCTGTATGTCGTCGACGGCGAAGATGTGATGGATGCCTGGGCCGTCGACCTGCGGGGCTGGTGACCCCGCCTAGGGTTGCCCGGGAGAAGGAGGTCGACATGGCAGAGACCACGTTCAGGATAGGGTCCGCGGTCGCGTGCAGCGACGGACGTTGCGGCGCCGTGAGCAGGGTCGTCGTTGACCCAGTCGCCCGTGCGGTGACCCACATCGTGGTCGAGCCCGAACACCGCAGTGGCCTCGGTCGGCTGGTCCCGCTCGACTTGATCGAGTCGGGGTCGGATGGCGTCCGCCTCGGGTGCACGCTCGCCCAGTTCGACCGGCTGCCGCACGCCGAAGAGACCGACTTCCTGCCGGGAGGGAGCGGGTATGAGGACTACGAGGCGCACGAGTCCTATTACTGGCCCTACTACGGGATCGAGGGCGGTGCGGACCCCATGGTCGCCAACGCCAGCGGGATCGTGACCCGGGACACGCTGCCACCCGGGGAGGTGGGCATCCGGCGCGGCGACCGCGTGCATGCGACTGACGGTGAGATCGGCAAGGTCGAGGGGCTGGCGATAGAGCCGGCCAGCCGACACGTCACCCACGTCATCCTTCAGGAGGGACACGTCTGGGGCCGCAAGCAGGTCGCCATACCCATCGGTGCCGTGGAACGTATGGACGACGGAATCAGCGTCAGCCTCACGAAACGCGAGATCGAGGAGCTGCCCGAGATCACGCTCACCCGGCCCGGGGGGTAGCGCTCAGGGCTCCAAGACGATGCGGCCGCGCACGCCGCCGGCCTCCAGGAGTCGATGGGCCTCTGCCGCCTGCTCCAGCGGCAGGGTGCGTGCCACCCGCAACGTCAGCGTCCCGTTCTCGGCCTGGGCCCGTAACTCGTCGAGCTTGGCCCGCTCGTTGGCGTAGGTGCGCACGTACACCGGGAAGAACGTGATGCCGCGTTCTGCGTTCCCGCCGCCGTCATAGCCGCGTAGAGTGGCGATCCGGCCGGACCAGCGCACGGCACCGACCGCGCGCTGGTCCATGAGGGCAGCGTCAACCAGCCCGTCGACTCCCTGGGGGAACGCCGAGCGCACGCGCTCGGCGAGGACATCGCCGCGGGGCACGACGACGTCGGCGCCCAGCGCGCGCACGAGCACCTCGTCGGCCGGCGAGGCGTCGGCCACGACCGTCAGGCCCTCGGCCTTTCCGAGCTGCACGGCGTACCCGCCGACTGCACCCGCCGCCCCGGTCACCGCGAGGGATTGACCGGGCTGGAGGTTGAGCTGGTCGAGGGCAGCCCGGGCGGTTAGCCCGTTCATGGGAAGGGTGGCCGCCTCGGCGTCCGTTGAGCCGGCCGGCGCGCGGGCGACAGAGCCCGCGGGGACCACGACCCGTTCGGCGTACCCACCGCGCGGCCCCAGGGGCAGCACGATGGCCATGACGCGCTCCCCGATCCCGATGTCGGTGACCACCTCGTCGCCGATCAGCTCGAGCTCGCCGGCGACGTCCATTCCCGGCACGTGGGGCGGCGGCACGTCCTTGAGCCGCTCGGCCCGGCCACCGCTGCGCAGGACGGTGTCGGTTGGATTGACCGCGGCGGCGCGGACACGGATCCTGACCTCGCCCGGCCCGGCCACGGGATCGGGCAGCTGCACGACGCGCAACACGTCGGGACCGCCGAACGTGGTGACGCCCACCGCTCGCATGGGGGCATCCTACGAGCCCGCGGTGGACAGTCGGAGGGTTCAAGCCTCCTCGTACCAGCTGTGCAACGGCCGCAGGAGCGCCGCCTTCTTGCGCTGGTGCCCCGCCATGCGGCGGAGGATGTCGTCGAGCACCACGATCGCCGTCTCGACATGAGGCCCCTTGTTCAGCATGACGCACTCCGCGCGCTGCGCCATGGCGGCATCGGTCACCTCGGCCCGCGACGGCTGACCGGTTCGGGCCAGGTGGTCCAGCACCTCCGTCGCCCAGATCACGGGCAGGTGGGCCGCCTCACACAGCCAGAGGATCTCCTCTTGCATCTCGGCGAGCCGCTCGTAACCCACCTCGACTGCGAGGTCGCCGCGAGCAATCATCACACCGACACGTGGCGAGCGCATGGCGTGCAGCAGGATCTCGGGCAGACGGACGAACGCCGCCCCGGTCTCGATCTTCAGGACCAGCCCGAGTTCCTCCGCCCCGACACGCCGGAGGTAGTCCCGCATGAGGTCGACGTCGCGCTCGTGCCGGAGGAACGAAAGCGCCACCATGTCCGCATGCGCCGCGGCCACCCGGAGCAGCGGCACGTCGCTGTCCGTCACCGCCGCCAGGGGAAAGTCGGCCTCGGGCAGGTTGATGCCCTTCTCGGCCCTCAATCTCGAGCCCCGGGGGGCGGCGCTCTCAATGCGCACGACCATCTCGCCCGGCGCGACGCGCTCGACGACGCCCTTCAGTTTCCCGTCGTCCAGGATGACACGATGCCCCGGGCGCGCCACCTCGAACGCGGCCGGCAGCGTACAGCCGATGCTGGCCGTCCCCGGCTGGCCGTGGCTCCATGGCTCGGCGGGCTGGAGGTCCACCGTCAGTCGGAGCCGGTCGCCGGCACGCAGCACGTGGTACTGGGGAACCGGAGGAAGCACCCCCACCGGTGTGGCGTCGCCGGCACAAGACAGCTCCGTTCCGGTCTCGATGTACGTGGTGTCCCACGACTCGGCGGTCGAGCGACCCGGCTCGCACCCCACCACTCGGAGCTCTCGGCGCGAGCCCCGGGTGTCGACCAGGTCCACGACGTCACCGGGGCTCCGGCGCTCGAGCCACGCTCCCCCAACGGGTAGGGCCGGCAACATCTCTCCATCGGAGGCAGCTCCGGCGACCAGTGCCAGCAGGACCGGCGCGACGGCCACCCCCCGCAGGTCACGTTCGGGCCGCAGCCGGACGACACGCGGGCCCTCGACGAGGGGGCCGGTCCGCAGCTTGGGCCCCGGCAGATCCATGGACACGCGGCAGGGCCGGGCGACCTCTTGCGATGCCTTGTGGACGTTACGAGCCATGGCGTCCCACGCCTCGGGACCGTCGTGGGCGCCGTTGATCCTCGCCACGTCCATGCCGGACGCGACGAGACGACGGACCAGCGGGTAGTCCGTTGCCGCCTCGCTCGGCAATGTGACCATCACACGGGGCACCCTGCCCCGCGGTCGCGGGCCGAACAGCGCGTCGGTGTTGCGGTCGAGTGCGGCACGGCCGGCCTCAAAACTGAGCTGCAATGGCACCCTCAGGGATGTCGAGCTTCCCAGCGCCGACCGTACGCTCTCTACGGTGGCCAGCACATGCGGCTCGCATCGACCGAGGGACGACAGTCCTCGTCGGCCGAGGCTGCGCTGCAGCGATCTCTCGTCGCCTTGGCGCAAAGCAAGGTAGTGCGTCAGGTTGATCGCATCCGCCCGGTGGTCCGGGTGGACCCGGGCAATGTCGTCGCCATGACGGCTCTCCCGCCTCGCCATCGCCTGCTCGAGTTGCTCCAGATCGGCGAGGATCACCTGCCGCTCAGCATTCTCTGGCCGCGGCAGACCCGCTGCCAGGGGGGCACGCGCCGCGGCCTGCCACAGCGACGCGAACAGCTGCCCGCCGCCTGCCGCGGCCACCCGCGCCAGGCGGCTCACACCTGCGCCGATGCCCTGGATCGAATGTCGCATTGTGTGCTCCCGATGTCTGGGGGTCCGGCCTCCATGCCAACATCCGCCAAACCGGGCCGCGCCCGGTAGGGCCGGAGGTCCCTTCGGAATCGGCGGCGTCAGGTCGGCGCCTCGGGGAAGTCCCGCATCGATCGGATGGGGGACGCCAGCAGCCGTGCCGTCTGGGTTATACCGGAGCCGTGCGCCGCCACCACGTTGTCCTGGTCGCCGCCGGGTTTGCCCTGTGTGCGTGGTGCGGGTGGATCAGCGGCTTCCATCGCACCAGCGCGGCCGCGGAGATCACCTGGGTGGTCTCGTTCGGCGCGGTCATTGCCGTCGACGTCTCGCTGTGGCGGGGCCGGAGGGGGGGCCGGGTGGGCTGGCGCCTCACCCCAGTGAGCGACCCCTGGCCGCGGCCGGGCCGCGGCGGTGGCCGCCGTGCACTGCCAGGTGTCGCCCCGTGGCTCGTGCTCATCCTCGTGGCGCTTGCCTGGGACGTGCTGGGCATCGACACGGGGCCGCACCAATACCACCTGACGATCAGCGCGTTGGCCCAGGCCTACCGGCCCTTGAATGCGGCCCTCCTCCTCACGTGGATGCTGGCCGGGATCGGCTACGGCGCGGCCCGGGCGCGGGCGCCGATGGGCGTCCCGTCGAGGGACACCGGTCCGACCACACCGGATCCGGCCCAGCCTGGGTGGGGCACCGCGTTGAGCGCCGCCATGTTCACTTTCGGCGGCCACCCCGGGCCGACCGCCTTGCTGCTCCCTCAGAGCCCGCCGGTCGGCGTGGCTTTCTGGGTCGCCGTCCCGATCGCCGGGCTGCTCCTCGATGTGGCAGCCCGGCGTTCGGCCGGCCGGTTGGCCAACGCCGAGGAATTCCTCCGCTTCATCTCGACGGCGCGAGCGGCACAGGTCGCGCTGATCGCTGCCTGGGGCTTCGCCGGCTACCACCTTTATGCGCGCTGACGCTCACGCGTGTCTCCGGTCGTTGCCCCGTACGCGGCAGCATCACAGTCAGGCGGCGATGCGATGATGGGTCGATGGCATGGGATCGACGGAGCCCCAGCAGGGGGACCGGGTGAGACGCCATGCGCGAATCGTCGTCGTGCTCGTGGTGTTCGGGGCCATCCTCCTCGTGTCGGTTGCCGGTCCTTCGGTTGCCCAGCCGACGGGCGCTTCGTCCCAGGACACCTCTCCGGTGGACCTGGCGACGCCGATCGACATGGATGCAGGCATGGCTCACGGCTCGGCCATCGTTCACGTGGGTGCCGTGCGTGTCGAGGTCCTGGCTCCGAGCCTGCTCCGTCTCGAGTACTCCCCGTCGCAGCACTTCGAGAACAGACCAACGGTGAACGCCCTCAATCGGCGGATGCCGGTCCCTCGCTACTCCTTCTCCACCTCGGGGGGCTGGCTGGTCGTCCGCACAGCGAGCGCCACTCTGCGCTACAAGCTGGGGTCAGGACCCTTCACTCCACTCAACACCTCGCTCCAACTGTCGGTCGGAGGCCGGGCATCGACGGTGGCGCCCTCGTGGGACTGGGAGTGCACCTTCGGGCAGGTGTGTCAGGCCGGCGCGGCCACCCTCGATGGGGGCGCCACCCTCAGCCAGACTTTTCCCGGGTACCAGGGCACAGCGGGCTACGCGGGGTTCTTCATCAAAACGGACGCCAGCGTTACCTGGCACGTGATCGGGTCCAACGCGGGCCCGGCGGTCGTGTCACTGCGGTACTACAACGTGGCGAGTCCTCCGCTGCCACCAACGCCGAGCACACTCGACCTGGACGTCAACGGCCGGCTTCGGCAGATCATCGTTGCCACTCCCACGACGGCGGCCGAACCGTGGGCGACGTTCACCACCACCATTCCGCTCGTGTCGGGGACCAACTCGATCGAGGTGGTCAGCGCCACTCCGAACAGCTTCGATCTGGGCATCGACATGCTGGCTGTCGGTCCTGGCGGTTCGCCACCTCCCGTCCCGGCGTCGAACGGACCTCTCGGAGGATGGTTCCGGGGGTTCGACACCGACACCTACAACGACGCACCGACCTGTGGGCCCGGACAGTCCGGTGACACCTGCCAAGCGGGAATCCAGCCTCTCAACACCGACGGGCTGCTGGACACGGCAGGTTGGCGCTTGCTCGACGACACCCAGAGCGCGTTGTGGACCACGAACGGATGGGTCGAACCCCGGCCTGCGAACGGCGACCTTGAAGACGGTTACCTCTTCGTCTACGGAAACGACTACGCCAGTGCCCTGCACACCCTGGCCCAGCTCACCGGTCCAGCCCCGCTCCTTCCCCGCAACGTCTTCGGTGTGTGGTACTCCGACTACACGCCCTATTCGAGCAACACCATCGAGAGCTCGGTCTATCCCGAGTTCGTCGCCAACGGGATCCCCCTCAACACCCTCTCGCTCGATACCGACTGGAAGGCGCCCAACGACTGGAACGGCTGGGAATGGAACCGCTCCCTCTTCCCCTCTCCGTCATCCTTCCTCCGTTGGGCGCGCTCCCACGGCATCGACGTGACGTTGAACGTCCACTCGAGTATCGACGACAACGACCCCGAGCTGCCGGAGGCCGAACGCATCGCCGGAACCGCCCTCGCCTCTTCCAGCTGCACCAACGGGAACTGCAAGGTGTGGGACTGGAGCTCGATCCCTCAGGCGGAGTCCAACTTCGCCCTCCAGCAGAGCTTTCAGCGTCAGGGGGTCTCCTTCTGGTGGCTCGACTGGTGCTGCGACGACTCAGTCGTCTCTTCGTCGGGTGTGACGCCCGATGCGTGGGTCGGCCATCTCTACGCCCAGGACATGGTCAACCTCGGCGAGCGTGGCTTCGTCCTGGCCCGCATCGGAGGCTCCAATGCCGATCCCCAGGAGGTCTACCCGGCTGGGCCATGGTCGGACCACACCTCGGCCATCGCCTTCACCGGGGATGCCTGGGGAACCTGGAACACCTTGGCCACCGAGGCCGCCCTGGTTCCAGACGAAGCCACGATCGGCGAGCCGTACGTGAGCAGCGACATCGGGAGCTACCTCGGTCCGCCCCCCACGCAGTCGGGCGCCGATCCCCCCGACCTCTACGACCGATGGGTGCAACTCGGGACCTTCGAGCCGATCCTCCGGCTCCACTCCAACAACGAGAACCGTCTTCCCTGGCAATATCCCCAACCGGTGCAAGGGATCACCGAGTCCTTCCTCCGGCTCCGCGAAGCGCTGCTTCCCTACAGCTACACCCTGGCCGCCGAGGCCAATCAGACGGGCCTGCCGATGGCGCGCCCGCTCTACCTCGACAACCCCGAGCAGCCGTCGGCCTACCAGAACCCGACGGAATACCTCTACGGGCCCGACATGCTGGTGGCTCCGATAACCACGCCAGGGAACGTGGCTTCGGCCACGGTGTGGTTCCCCCCGGGCAAGTGGGTCGATTTCTTCACCGGCGCCACGTTCACGGGGCCGTCCACGGCCACCCTGGCGGTACCGCTCGACCGGATGCCGGTCTTCGTCCGCCAGGGTGGGATCGTTCCTGAGCAGCCGTCGACCGGGGGAACCGGACCTCCCCACGCGCTCACCACTCTCGTCTACCCGGGATCGCCAGGCTCCTTCGACCTCTACGGCGACGCGGGAACGGGACTCGGCTACACCACGGGTCAGCGCACCGAGACCCACATCACCACGTCGTCCAGCGCGCCTGCCGGCGGACCCTCGTCCGTCCACGTCACGATTGATGCCGCTCGGGGCGGCTACCCCGGCGAGCCCACCTCGGTGGCGACAACCATTGAGATGGTCGATGTCACGCGACCGGACCAGGTCACCCTCGATGGTCGCAATCTGAACGCTCGGAGCGGGTCCGGCCCGCGTTGGTCCTACCAGGCGTCCACGTCGACACTCACCGTGGACATCGGGTCGCGGCCGGTCAAGCAGAACGCGCGCGTCGTGGCGGTCGGCGCAATGCCGGTCGCTCGCGGCGAGCCGACGGTGGCCTCGTCCGCTTCGTCGTGAGGAGGGCGCCATCAGCCGGTCGGACAGGTCTGGCAGGGCAGCCTGACTCCCTGCGCCACCTGCGCTCGCTGGGTCGCCCGCCAGTCCTCCACCACTTCTCGACCACCTCGCTGGACCACCCCCGCAGTCTCGTGGGCACGGGACGTTCGGCCCTACCGGGCTCGGACGATCTACTGCAACGTTTCAAGAGCGGCTCTGGTGAGTCGGTCGATGAATCGGAGATGACACGGCTATGGCTAGTCCACAGAAGGCCACCGACTCCCACGACGTCATGGGTCGTCCCCGACACCGGCTTTTTGGCGTCTTCGACGACCCGACAGTCGGACGTGAAGAAGTCGAGAAGCTCGGCCCTGACCTCCATGCTGGCGAAGACGACATTTGGATCCTCTACGGCGAAGAAGGACTCCAACGGCTCGACGTCTCGGGCGGGATGGAGGGCCTCAGGGGGAGGATCGTCCGCATAGTGGAGCTCGCCATGAGCAGCGACATCGGATACCTCCGCACTCTGGAGGATGCCCTCGAATCCGGTGGTTTGGTGGTCTCGATTCCGGTCGCCAACGCCGACGCCGCAAAGAGCCTGGCGGACCTTCTCAGTACGAGCTCGGGCCACTCGTTCGCCTACTTCTCCAATTGGGAGTTCCAGCCGGTGAGAGGTGTTCTCGCGTAAGGAGCCCCGAAGTGCGTGTTTGACTCCGGCGCCCGTGGTTCCTCTCAATTTGAGGTTGTCTCGACGCCGCGGTCGCGGCGCTTTCCTTGGGGATCCAGATCATCGTGCTAGCCAGTGGGGGATCTCGCGATCAAGATGGAGACCGTGAACGAAGGTTTCCCGATTGCAGCATCCCTGGGTGGAGTCAATGAAGACGACCGGGTCGCGGCCATTGCCCGGCTCCACGACCTCTTCAGCACCGGAGGGTTGTCGCTTCAGCACTTCTCTGAGCTCTTGGAGACGGTCTTGGTCGCCCCCGGTCACGCCGATCTAGAGGCAGCAATGTTGGAGCTGCCACCGCTGGTCCGGCTGACACCCACCTCGCGGCGGCTTACCGAGCCACTCATCCTGCGGGCGGCAGACGGCGGTCTGCAGCTGGGCTCTGGCTGGCAATTGGCCGCAGACACGACGATCAGCACAGGCTTCGGGGCGGCCATGGTCGATCTCAGCGCCGCCAGCTGGGACTCCTGTCAGATCAACCTCCGCCTGGAAACATGGGGTTCGATAGAGGTTCTCGTCCCCGAAGGAGTAGCCGTGCAAATGGTCGGGGGGTCGGCACACGTCCACCTCGAATCGCTCTCCGCGCCCGCCACCGGGGGGCCGGTAGTGCGCATCTCCACGTCCGGACCGACGGGGGTGATCCGGATACGCCATCCGAATGAGTACGGCGACGGGTTGGTCACGCGCTGGAAACGGCGTCGAACTGGAGGCGGCTCACGTCCGAGGAGATAGATAGCGCCGCGTCTCCCCTACCAAAGCTGTACTCGTTGCCAGCGCGGGATGGAGCCCGGTCAGCCTCCAGATAGCGGAGGTATTAGAGGAATGCCGTAGGACATGCGCCGCACACTCAGGCCCTATCGAACTGAGAAATGGTCGGGTAGCCGACCTATGGCCGATTGGCGATGACCCCGATAGAGTGCATACCAGCGAAGTTGCCAGGAGGTTCACTCCACAATGGTTGTCCTGATCATCGTCATCGTCGTCGTTGTGCTCCTGGCCCTTGGCTTGTGGGCCGCTTATAACGGCCTCGTCAAGAAACGGAACCGGACTCAGGAGGCGTGGTCCGAGATCGACGTCGAGCTCAAGCGCCGCCACGATCTCATTCCCAACCTGGTGTCGACCGTGCAGGGCTACGCCGCCCACGAGCGGGGGACCTTTGAGGCGGTGACCAAGGCTCGAGCCGACGCAGTTGCCGCCGGCGCGACCGGGGACCCAGGCCAAATCGCGCCAGCCGAGAACGCCCTGTCCGGGGCGTTGCGATCGCTGTTCGCAGTCGCCGAGAACTATCCACAGCTGCGGGCGGTTGAGAGCTTCCTCCAACTGCAAGAGACCTTGACCGCCACCGAGGACAAGCTTGAGTACGCCCGCCGCTACTACAACACCAGCGCCCGCGACTACAACATCGCTCTACAAACGTTTCCGCGCAACCTGATCGCCGGGCCCTTCGGTTTCAAGGCGGTGGCTTTCTTCGCGACCGACGAGGACGAACGCGCCGTCCCTCAGGTCAACTTCTCTGGCTCTGGGCCAGGTGCGGCCGGTCCCGCACCCTCGGGACCCCCGCTTGCCGGTGGCGCCCAAGGGCTGCCGCCCGCAGCGGCCCCCGGGGGATCGCCGCCGGCCGACTGAGATCTTCGAGTGGCCGACGGTCCCTCAGACTGACTGACCCGAGGCGATCTTCTCGAGCTCAGCGATCCGCTCCTCGATGGGAGGGTGGGTGTCGTAGAGGTGGTGGTACCAGGTCTCGTGGTGCTGCAACGGGTCGTCGATGCACATAGCGGCCGTGGCGTGATTGAAATTGGCGAAAGGCTTGTCGTTCTGCTGCAGCTTTCGTAGAGCACTGAGTAGACCAGCGGGATTGCGGGTCAGCTCCACTCCGCTGACATCGGCCAGCGATTCCCTGCGTCGAGAGAGGGCCAGGCGGATGAGTGGACCCACCAGGAAGCCGACGATGGCCAACAGGGCACCAGCGAAAAAGACGACGAGGAGCAGGACGCCCGAGTTCCTCCCCCCCGTCCCATGCCAGCGAAAAATGCGCTCCTCCACAGGACGCTTGCCAGCAGGGCGGCCATGCCGATCATCGTGCCCACGACGAGCAGCAGCCGGATGTCGTGGTTCTTGATGTGGCTCATCTCGTGGCCGATGACGCCCTCCAGCTCCTCTCGGTTCATGATCTGGAGTAGGCCGGTCGTGAACGTGATGGAGGCCTTGTCGGGACTCACCCCCGTGGCGAAGGCGTTTGGCGACGGGTCGTCTATGACGTAGATGGCCGGCGCCGGGATCCCTTCGCCGATGGCGAGCGCCGACACCAGGTCGTAGAGCTGCCGGTACTGGGTCGGATTCGCCGGCCTGGCACCGGACACGCGCAGGACCAGAGACGCGCCCGACCTGATGGAGTACAAGAAGCCGAAAAAGGCCAGGACGGCGAAGATGACGATGCCGACGAAGATCGGAGAGTCGCCCGTCCTCGTCACTGCGCCGGTAGAGGGGTTGATCGGGTGGTAGAAGGCGGCGAAGAGGAGTCCGCAGACCGCGCCAACCCCCATCCAGATGAGAAAGAACACGACGATGAACACCACGCTCCGCCGCTTGTTGCGGGCGATCTCGTTGTACACGTGCCGAATCCTACGGCATCGGAAGCATTTCGACTTCGAGGCAGCCGGCGAGGTCAACGTTCATGACACTGCAATAAAGGGCGACCTCAAGCCGTACCAACCCTTGCAGCTCTCCTCTTCGCTCTCCCGAGATTCTGCAGGAGCCCGCCTTGCGGGACCGCTCGTAGGACGCCCTCGGAGCCAGGTCCGGAGCTTGTGGATGCCGCCCGTTCGGCGCTGGCAGGGCGGGCGGCTGCTCCCGCTCCATCAGGCGTCCTGAGTCAACCGCGTCACCCCCAACCGCCGGGCGCGGCGGCGTGTCCGAACCCTCACTCCTTCGACACGTGTGGACTGGGCCATAGTGGATCCGATGCCCGGTGTTGACGTCGCAGGACCGTTTCGGACGTGAGGACTCGAGCTTTGGAATGGACTCCTCGCAATTTGAGCGGCTGCTAGATGCTGAAGCGTCGCAGCGAAAAGAGCCGACGGCGTCGCCTGCGCCGCGAGGTCAAGTGGACGGCCAGCGTTGTCGTGGCGATTCTGGTGCTGGAGATCTTCGTCCTCCCCCGCGTGGGTGGTGTGCATCAATCGCTCCGCCTTCTCTCACACATCAACGTCTGGGTTGCCCTCACCGGCCTTGTCCTCGAGGCCGGGGCCCTGGTTGCCTGGGCGATGCTCACCTACACGGTCCTCCCTCCAGGAATCCTGCTTCGCCGGCGTATCATGCAGATCGATCTGTCGACGTTGGCGGTCAGCCACATCATGCCGGGCGGTACCGCCTTCGGAGCTGCCCTCATGTACCGCCTCCTTACGCAACAACGGGTGCGGCCTTCCGATGCCGGCTTCGCCATCGCCATGCAGGGCGTTGGCTCGGCCGTGGTGCTCAACGTCATCTTCTGGGTTGCCCTGGTGATCTCGCTGTTCTTCCACGCCTACAACCCGCTCTACGCCTTGGCTGCAGGATTGGGAATCCTTCTGATGGCCGCATTCGCCGCGGTCGTGCTTCTCCTCACCAAGGGCCGGATCAAGGTCGTCGACTTCGCCCGGCGCACTGCGGGCAGGCTCCCATTCGTCGACGGCGACACTCTGGCTGATGGCGTGCAGCACTTCGCCGATCGACTCCGCATGTTCGCCCAAGATCGCACCCTGATGTACCAGGCCACGGGTTGGGCGGCAGCGAACTGGCTCCTTGATGCCGCATGCCTCTGGGTATTCCTCGCCGCGTTCCACACCTATATCTCGCCCATCGACCTCTTGGTCGCCTATGGGTTGGCCAACGTCCTCGCCTGGATCCCCATCACCCCGTCCGGTCTCGGTGTCATCGAACTAGTGCTCATCACGACGCTGCACGGCTTCGGCGTATCGGAGCATGTGGCTGTCCTTAGTGTGATTGGCTATCGCCTGGTGAACTTCTGGCTTCCCATCCCCATCGGCGGCCTTGCCTACCTGTCCCTGCGCTTCTCTGGAGTGGGATGGCGTGACCGACTGCGCGAGGTGCGCAACGACGTGTTCGTGGGTCCAGACAGTGAGACGCGGGCGGGGAAGGAGTGATGGACCACGCACAGACTCCGGAGGCCACGAGAGGAGATGGCCTGGTCGGGCTCACAGCTTTCCCCGAGGGACGAAGGGCCCTGTTGGCGGGACCCTGAGTACGAGATCCTGGTGACGTGTGCAGTGCGCGCCACGTGATCGAGCACCGCCCGCCGACCAATCCGTGGCTTGGAGCAGCGCTTCAGCCCTCAGCAAAGCTCGCCGGGCCAGGATGGCCGGGTACATCGGAAGTCGAGATTCGGAGCCCATGATGGAGATCGACGGCGCCGTCTGCATTGTCACCGGCGCGTCCTCAGGCATCGGAGCAGCCACCGCCCGCCTTTTGAGCGAGATGGGAGCTCGGGTCGTGCTCGCTGCTCGGCGGACGGAGCGCCTGGAGGCATTGGCGGGCGAGCTTCCGGGCTCGCTCGCCGTCACTACGGACGTGACCCTTCCCGAGGACATCCATCGGCTGGTGGAACGCACCATCGAGACCTACGGCACGGTCGACGTCCTGGTCAACAACGCGGGACAGGGCCTGCACATGCCCCTCGAGGAGCTGGACCCGGTGGACTTCCGTGCCGTGTTCGAGCTCAACGTGGTCGCTCCCCTGGTCGGGATGCAGAGCGTGCTTCCCCACATGCGATCCGGGTCCGGTGGTGCGATCGTCAATGTCAGCTCGGCCACGTCCCTACGCGTCTTTGCCGGGCTCGGCGGGTACTCGGCCACCAAGGCTGCCCTCAACCTGCTCTCCCAGGTCGCTCGGGTCGAGTTCGCCCCGGTCGCGATTGCGGTGTCGGTCGTCTACCCGTCGGTCACCGCCACGGAGTTCCACCAGCGACTGCGAGCCGGCCGCCTGGTCACCGGAGGGCGCTCCATCACCCCCGACCCGCCCGAGCTGGTAGCCCAGGCCATCGCCATGGCCATCTCGGCAGGGGAGCCTCATGTCCTCGTCGCCGACCCGCCCGAGGCGATCGTCCCCGGTGACGGCGAGGGCTGGGGCGCCCTGCTCGCCCGCCAAGCTCCCCGTACCGTCGGCCCGTCAGAAGAATCCGGCTCGAGCCCGGCGTGACGGCGATCCCGGGACCCCTGGGCCGTATCAGAACTTTTGGGGTCGCCCAGTCGGCTGGTATGCGGGGGCATGCGCGTCTCGCGGCTTCACACTGGTGCAGACCGATCGGCTGGAGACATTCGTCAGCCGGAAGGTGTTCATGCGGCTCTGGGGCCACCTAGGCCGGAGTGGTCGGAAGGAGGGCGAGGAGTTTGCAAATCTGCATATTGCAATCGAGAAGCGCACCCTCCCAATCACGAAACGACTCGACCGCGTGATCAAGAGCCCGAAAGGCGAGCTGACCATGATGCATTTCCGACGGGACTGACGAGTTAAAGAATACTGCGCGGCTATGCGAGCATCGAGGGTGAGCTGCCGCGAATGCCTTCGCCACTTCGCCCATTACCCGACGCCCCATGATTCGCCCACGGATGGCCACGGTTTCCCAGTGTCCACGAGATGGCCGAGCGCATCAGCATCGCCGCCCACCCCTGCGCGTACTGGTCCAACGCTGACGTCGTGTGGTGGCCCAGTCCGAATGTAGACCTCGGAAGGCCTCCTAACCGACGGTTGCGTTCAGGGCTTCCGTGATGTCCTTGATCGCCGCCTGCTCGGACTCACTCACTTCTTGACCGTGCTCCCGGTGAGCAGCTGCGACTTTGTGGGACAGCGTGACGATGAAACGGCGATATTCGTCGACCTCTTCCGGCGTAGCCTTTTTCTCAAGCAGCACGACCGAATTACGCAAATGTTGCAGTCCGTGCTGCTTGAGCTCCTCGGGAGAGTGATAGTGCGTGTGATCCCGCTCGGGCTTCGCCTCGACGATCTCATCCAGCAGTTCGCTCTTGCCGTGCTGCTGGCGCGCCTCGACATAGGCCTTGGCCATGGCGATGGTCTCGCGAAATGAGCCTCCTCGTTGGGCGGTGACCACGATCATTCCAGCACTTGGCGGCGCTTCGAGGATCAGCTGCCATTCCTCAGCCGTGAAATCAGACTTCGAGGTCATCGCCAGCCTCCGATCTCCAGCAATCCGCTTCTCCGTTCGTCGCACGCACCGTAGCGGCTGATCGCACAGGTGTGCGGCATCGCGGCACCGGAGAGTCGCCACCCCAACCGACGGAGTCGGCTGCCGAAATGCTTCGCTCGCTCAGGCTTTGAAACACCGGCCACGAATTCACCGGAAACGCCCTCTACCTCATCTGGTTCCACTCCTTGAATTCGGAAGACACTCCTCGCGGCTGGATGCAGAGCGCTCCTCATCGGCCAGCCTCACGACCGCGTGACCCCTCTAACCGTGGCCCGTCGTTCCACACCTCTCGGTCGACGGGCTTGATACCCAGGGGGGTATTATGGTATCGTAATAGATACCCCCCTAGGTATCTGTCACACGCTCCTCTCAGCGTGCGGGTGCCGGTCTGATCAAAGGATGCGTCCCATGACAGCAAGCCAAGGAGCCGGTCTCGTGTCTCGGCACGTGTCGGCGGAACCCGAGGTGGCGGATCTGCCAACAGGGGTCCGGGACAGCGACCGAGGAGACGACGACGCAGTCCACGGGAACCGTCCCGGCCCGTTCGCCCGCCTTGGGGCCTGGGCCGCCACCCACTTCCGCCGGATACTGATCGCATGGCTCCTGGTGGTGGTCGTCTTCGGGATCTTCGCCATCCATGTCGAGAACGCGCTCGCCGGCGCCGGGTGGCAGGCATCGAACAGCCAGTCCGTCGCGGCCCGAGCGATCATCGAGAAGGACTTCTCCGGCCTCGGGGCCACCGCCTTGCAGGTCGTCATCGTCGACCATCACGGCGCGATCGTGTCGGACCCTCAGGCTCAGGCCGTGGTGGTGAGGGTGACCAATGTGCTCCGAAGCGATCCCCGGGTATCCACCGTCGTCCCGCCTCAGGCCGGGGTCTCGGTGTCGCGAGACGGCCGGACCGCAATCGTCACCGCCGGATCGGCCGCGAACTCCAACGAGATGGTGCAGGCGGCAGACTCGGTGGAGCCGAAGCTCGCGGCCCTGTCCTCGCCCGGCGTCACCGTGACCCTGACCGGGGACAGCGCCCTGTGGGCCGATTTCAACACCGCCAACCGCTCGGCCATGCTGCGCTCGGAGATGCTGTCGTGGCCGGTGACAATCATCATCTTGGTCATCGCCTTCGGGAGCCTGGTTGCCGCTGGCCTACCCCTGCTCTTGACCATGGCCGGTCTGCTGGTGGCTGCCGGCGCTCTGGTCATCACCACCAAGTTCACGCCGGTCTCCATTTGGGCGCTCAACTTCGCGCTGATGTTCGCCCTCGCTCTGGGTATCGACTACGCGCTCTTCCTGGTCATGCGCTTCCGCGCCGCCCTCACGCGCCGTGGAGCGAACCCGGGCGACCGCGAGGCGATCGTTGCGTCCGTGGCTGAGACGCTCGACACGGCCGGCAAGGCCGTGGCGTTCAGCGCGCTGACGGTCCTCGCATCCCTCGCTGCCATCATGATCGTGCCGAGCCCGGCCTTCCGCTCCATGGCCTTCGGAATCATGCTGTCCGTGGTGGCCGTGTTGGCTGCCACCCTGACCCTCCTGCCCGCCGTGCTCGGCAAGCTGGGGACCAACATCAACAAGGGCAAGATGCAGCTGCATCGAGGCCCCCCGCCCGAGGGTGAGGGCTCGCTCGATCGGATCCTGCACCGCTGGGGCAACTTCCTGTGGCGCCATCCGTTCCCGGCGGGTGCGGCGGCTCTGGTCCTACTGCTCCTGGCCGCCGCGCCGATCATCGGGATGCGGACCAACATGCCCTCGATCACCATCGTGCCGGCCAGCGCCAACGCCCGAGTCGGCTACGACCAGGTGACCAGTGCCTTCGGCCCCGGCGCTCCCGGCACCCTCCAGGTGGTTGTCCCCGAGGGAGAACAGGGCCGCGCCCTTTCCACCCTCGCCCACGCACCCGGAGTGGCCGGCGTCGTCCCGGGGCCGACCAACGCCGGGTGGACCATCGACCAGGTGGTCCCGACCACCGGGCCCTCGACGACCACGACCGGTACGACCATCGACCGCCTCCGCCAGGTGCTGCCGGCCGGGACGCTGGTCGGCGGGGCAGCGGCGGAGAACCACGACCTCCAGCAGACGCTGGCGTCGTACACGCCGATCGTCCTCGCCATCCTGGGCCTCCTCGGGTTCCTGCTGCTGCTCATCGCTCTCGGTGCCCCGCTAATCGCCGCGCTCGGCGTGCTGATCACGGCCCTGTCCGTGGCGGGGGCCTTCGGCATCGGCCGGCTCATCTTCCAAGACGGCTACCTGTCCGGACTGCTCGGATTCCAGCCCCAGGGCTTCATCGACGCCTGGGCCCCACTGTTCTTCGGGGCCATGGTGTTCGGCGTGGCCATGGACTACACCCTGTTCATGCTGTCGGCCGCCAAGGAGCGCTACGAGACGCACCCGGACCCCGAGCACGCCATGGTCGGGTCGATGCGCACCTCGGGACGGGTCGTGCTTTCGGCGGCCGCGGTCATGATCGCCGTGTTCCTGACCTTTGCCCTCTCGGGACCCCTGGCCCCCAAGGAGATGGGTGTGATCCTGGCCATCGCCGTCGCGCTCGACGCCCTGGTGGTGCGCCTGGTCGTGCTCCCGGTCGTGCTGCGGTTGGGCGGGCACGGGGCTTGGCACCAGCCGAAGTGGCTCGGGCGGATCCTGCCCAAGGTGAAGTTCTCCCACTGACCCAAGCTCCTACGAGCGGACAAGGACTGATTCGAGAGGCGGCCACATGAGCACAACGCCGGGTCCGACCATCGAAGTCTTCGCCGACATCTGGTGTCCCTTCACCCACGTCGGATTGCGGGCGATCGAAGAGCAGCGGGCCCGGAGCGGTCGCACCGACGTGGCGATCAAGGTCCGTGCGTGGCCGCTCGAACTGGTCAACCGCGCGCCGCTCGACCCGACGGTGACCAAGGAGCACGCCGACGATCTGCGAGAGCAGGTCGCCCCGAAGATGTTCCGTCACCTCGACGTCGACCGGTTCCCGAGCTCGACCCTCGAAGCGCTCGCACTGGCCAACCGGGCCTATCGGACCGATCTCCAGGTTGGCGAGCGGGTCAGCTTTGCGCTCAGAGACGCCCTCTTCGAAGAAGGCCGGGACATCTCGGACCGAGTCACGCTCGAAACCCTGGCGCGCGAGCTGGGCGTCGGCATGCCTGACGAGTCCGATCGTGCCGGTGTGGTGGCGGACTGGCACGAAGGAGTGCGGCGTGGCGTTCTCGGCTCACCGCACTTCTTCTGTGGTGACCTCGATGTGTTCTGCCCATCACTCGACATCACGAAGGACCCCGTGCAAGGGGTGTCGATCGTCAAGGACGCCGCGCGTCTGACGGAGTTCCTGGCGCGTTGCTTGGCCCCAGCCCGGACCACATGAGATGTGACCCGAATCTGTAGCAACGCTCTCTCGCCATGCGCCGTGGTCGTCTGCATGTGTCCGAACGTTGGGGCGTCGGTCACGAGGGAGAGGGACCTTTGACCCTGCCGATCAGCTGCGCGGGGGCATTGACTATGGGCAATGGGATATCGCGTGGTGATCCTGGGTGGCGGAACGGGGGGAACGTTGACCGCCAATCGGCTGCGGCGCGTCTATTCCGAGGCCGAGGCAGACATCACCGTCATCGATCAGGACGACCGCCACGTCTACCAACCTGGCCTGCTCTTCGTCCCGTTTGGGCTCGCCAGCGTCGAGGACATCGTGCGGCCGAGGGGCCGGCAGCTGCATCGCGGGATCCACTATGTCAAGAGTGCGATCGACCGGGTTGATCTCGAAGCAAACCAGGTCACCCTCGAGAACGGAACGACCGTCGGCTATGACGTCCTCGTCGTCGCGACCGGCACCGTGCTCGTACCCGAGGAGACGGAGGGCTTGACGGGCACCGGATGGATGGACAAGGTCTTCACCTTCTACTCACTCGAAGGAGCCGCAGCGCTGGCTGCGGCATTGGCTACCTTCGACGGTGGCCGGTTGGTCGTCAACGTCGTTGACATGCCCATCAAGTGCCCGGTCGCCCCGCTCGAGTTCTGCTTCCTGGCCGACTGGTACTTCCACGAGCGCGGCATTCGTGAACAGGTGCAGTTGACGTTCGTGACCCCTCTCGACGGGGCCTTCACCAAACCCGTCGCCGCTGAGCGACTGGCGGGGATGCTGGCGGAGAAGGGTGTCGATCTGGTGACCGAGTTCAACACCGGGGAAGTCGACGGGGCGGGTGGACGCCTTGTCGGTTACGACGGCCGCGAGGTGGAGTTCGACCTGGCGGTGATCGTTCCGCTGCATGGTGGAGCTCCGTACGTCGGAAGATCGCCGGGTCTGGGCGACGAGTTGAACTTCGTTCCGACAGACGAGCACACCCTGCAGTCCAAGGCGGCACCAAACGCCTTTGTGATCGGCGACGCCGCGAACGTCCCGGCCTCAAAAGCTGGGTCGGTGACGCACTTCGAAGGTGAGGTGCTGGTCGAGAACATCCGCCGATACCTGGCAGGGCATCCCCTCGATCAGCGCTTCGACGGGCACACCAACTGCTTCATCGAGACCGGATTCCACAAAGCCCTGCTGATCGACTTCAACTACGACACCGAGCCGCTGCCCGGCCACTACCCGACTCGCGTCGGTCTGCCGTTGCTGGCGGAGTCCCGACTCAACCATCTCGGGAAGCTCATGTTCCAGTGGTTCTATTGGCACGGCCTCCTTCCCGGCCGAGACATCCCCGGGATCAAATCGGCCATGCCCGACTCCGGAAAGATCCCCGCAGGACTCAGTGGTACGAGAAAGGACTGACCAATGTCGACTGTGACCATTGCCGCGACCGATGTGGAGCTCAACGACGAGGGCTTCTTCGTCCGACCCGAACAGTGGACCGAGGACATGGTCCCCGAGCTGGCCCGACGCGAGGGTATCGGCGAACTCACAGACGCACATTGGCAGGTCATCCGCTTCATGCGATCAGAATTCCTGTCCAAGGGGACCGGGCCCACGGTGCGGGTCCTGGGAAAAACTTCCGGTGTGTCCGTCAAGGAGCTGTATCAGCTCTTTCCCAAGGGACCGGCGAAGGTAGCCGCCAAGATCGCCGGCATTCCGAAACCACGCGGCTGCATTTGAAAGGAGCGACCGTGAGCGACACGATCGAAAAGGTCTCTATCATCATCTCCAAGGGGTCCCTCGAGGGGATCTATCCGGGTCTCATCATGACCAACGGTGCGCGCGCAGAGGGCATGGAGGCGAATCTCTTCTTCACCTTCTTCGGACTCGACGCCATCCACAAGGCGCGCAACGAGCACATCAAGGTGGCGACGGTCGGTAACCCCGGTCTGCACTTGGCCACGATGGCCGGCGGGCTCCCAGGCGTCTCAACGGCAATGACCCACTACATGAACCACAAGATGGAGAAACTCGACATCCCCTCCATTCCGGAGTTCATTGAGATGATCGCCGATACCGGTGCCGGGATGTATGCGTGCAAGGCGTCGGTCGATTTGTTCGGGTTGGAGAAGAACGACTTCATCGACCAGGTGCAGGACATCATCACCGTGGGCGAGTTCTATGAGAAGGCCGCCGGGGGCCACATCATCTTCACGTGACCGGACGGAGTTACGTCACGGCGGATTCGCCCCCTCGACCCGCACCGATTGCCCATTTTGAGGGTCAGACCCGAGACCGTTCGCGGTGAGCTCGCCGTCTGCGAGTTCGACAAAGCGGGACGCGGCCGGGGACAGCGGCCCGAGACTGTGCACCAGGACCAAACCCCGGACTGCCCGCGGGGTCGGTCGCACGATGACCGCCCCGAGCTTCTGGGCGATCAACGCCATGGCGTCGGGGACGAGCGCGGCACCTGCACCCGCCACCACGAGGGGTAGGATGGCCTCACGCTGCGCCGAGCTCACAGCCAGCGTTGGTTGGTGACCGAGCGCTCGAAACTGCTGATCCAGCAGTCGCCGCGTCGATGTACCGGCCGGTGCCGCAACGACCGGTATCTCCCCGCGATCCAGCGCTCCGAGAGGGTCGTCTCCGGTGGTCACAGAGCCTGGAGGGAGGATGAACACGAGCTCCTGGGTCCCCAGGCTGACGGCCGCGAGGGACCCGGGGACATCGGCAGCGTCGGTGAGACCGAGCTCACACCTGCCGGATTCAACGAGGGCGAAGAGGTCGTCGCTGTCCTCGGGGGCCGCCAGGTCGACGCGCACGCCCTGGTGGTGACGCCGGAAATCGCCCACCATGCGGGCCATGGGATCCGCGGCCAGCGTCGGCAAGCTGGCCAGGGACAACGACCCCGACAGCAGTCCGGTGACAGCCGCCACGGCGGCTCGTCCGGTCTCGATGTCGCGCAGGACCTGCCGGGCCGGTCCGAGCAGTGCTGACCCAGCCGCGGTCAGCCGGACCCGGTGGCCGATCCGGGTGAAGAGTTGCGTTCCGATTTCGGCCTCGAGGTCCTTGACCGCCAGCGACAAGGCGGGTTGGGAGACGAAGACGGCCTTCGCGGCTGCCGTGAATCCTCCATGGTCGACCACTGCCACGAAGTAGGCGAGCTTTCGACTATCCATTTGCTTAGCTTATCGATTGGCTCCGAAATCTCTATGTGACTTCTGGTCGGATTCGATACAGCATCAACGGGTGGGCGTCGTCGAAGACGTGAGGCCGATCGGCTGGCGGCGGCTCCTGGTCGAGCCGCGTCGGCCCGCGTCGATCCGCAACAGGGAGAACGCGTTCTGGCTTGCCGTGGGAGCCGTCTGTGTCGGGGCGTTCATGGGTCAGCTCGACGCCAGCATCGTGACGGTGGCCCTACCCACATTGCAGCGGACCTTCCACGCCAGCGTGGGTGCGGTGACGTGGGTGGGTCTGAGCTACCTGTTGGTGCTCGTGGCCACCGTGACCGCCGTGGGTCGCTTTGCCGACATGTGGGGCCGCAAGCTCCTCTACGTCTACGGGTTCGCCGTGTTCGTGATCGGCTCGGCGCTGTGCGGCCTCGCTCCGACCCTCGGTGCCCTCATCGCGTTCCGAGTCCTGCAGGCAGTCGGTGCCGCCATGCTGCAGGCCAACAGCGTCGCCATCATCGTGATCGCGGTGCCTCGGGCGTCGCTGGGTAAGGCGATCGGGATCCAGGGTGCCGCCCAAGCCGTCGGGCTCGCCCTCGGCCCGTCGATCGGAGGGCTGCTGGTGGCCGCGGGCGGTTGGCGCCTCATATTCATGGTCAATGTGCCGTTCGGGGTGCTCGGCGTGATCGCCGGTCTGCTGCTCATCCCTCGCAGCCTCCATCTGACCGAACGGGTGCCGTTCGACTGGAAGGGGCTGTCGCTCTTCTTCCCGGCCGTCGTGGCCGTCCTGTCGGCCATCTCGTTCGGAAATTCATACGGCTGGACTTCGCCATTGATCATGGGGGTGTTCCTCGTCGGACTCTGCCTCGCCGCCGTCTTCGTGATCTGGGAGCGGCGAGCCTCTGATCCGATGCTCGATCTCACGCTGTTCCGACGTGTCCGTTTTCGATGGGGCATCACGAGTGGGCTCGTGTCGTACATGGTGATGTTCGGCGTTCTCTTTCTCGTTCCCTTCTACTTCGAGCGTGGCCTCGGGATCGGCGCGGCGCAGGCCGGCCTCGAACTCATGATGATGCCGCTGGCACTTGGGCTCGTCGCGCCGTTTGCCGGTCGCTTGGCTGATCGTGTCGGGGCACGCCCACTCACAATGGGGGGAATGTCGCTCGTGGCGATCGGACTGTTCACCCTGGGCGCCCTGCGTCCGACGACGCCCGGGTTCCTCGCCCTGCTTGCGCTGATCGGCATCGGACTCGGCTGCTTCACCCCACCCAACAACGCGTCGATCATGGGATCGGTCCCTGAGCAGCAGTCCGGCCTCGCCTCGGGCATACTGAACATGACGCGCGGCATGGGCACCGCACTCGGGCTTGCCCTGACGGGATTCGTGTTCGATCTCGCAGGCGGCACGTCACCGACGCGCCTCACGGTGGACCATGCCTTTTCCCTCACCGCGTCGTTCTTGGGAGCCGCGGCGGCGGCCGCCGTGTTGCTGTCAGCGACCGGAGAGCGCGGACCTCTCTCCCGGTCCGTGCTCGCTGCCGTGGAGTGATCGAAGACAACTCGGCGCGCGAACGCCGGCACGAAACTCAGCTCCCGTCGTAACCCTGCGTCGGGCAGGTTCGATCGCTCGCGAGAAGCCTCCGTCAACGCTGTGGATAACTCAGCCCGCGTGCGCTGAAATAGCACATTAGGGGTTGCCATCCCAGTGCCGGCGTGCGGGGACACCCTGGCGAACTGGGGCCATTACGGCAGGCGGACCGCCTCATTCATACACCAACCGGCGTTAGCATCAAGACCCGTACAGGGAGGTGCGGCCGGTGGTGGTCGTAAAGATCTTGGCGGTGGGTTTCGTGTTGGTCGTCGCTTCCTTCGTGGGTACTGCATCGACCGCAACGGCGAGCCCGGCCCCCAACGCCGGTCCAGCTCCCGGGTACTGGCTGGTGGGAGCTGACGGCGGTGTGTTCGCGTTCAATGCGCCCTTCGAGGGCTCTGCCGCCCCCGTATCGGGCGCGCCGGGACTCTGCCCCTTTGCGTTCGGACCCACCATCAACATTTCTGCCGCGTCTTTGGCCAACTCGGGACAGGTCGTCACCTACTTGAACTGCGTGGGCATCGCAGGATCGGAGGCGAGTTCGGGCTACTGGATTGCGAACTTCAGCTCTCTGCCTTCGGCATTCGGTTCCGCGGCCGCTCTCGGACAGTTGGGCTGCTCCGGCCTCAACGGCGCCTACGATGGCTGGAGTGGTATCGCGGCGACGCCGAGCGGTCGCGGCTTTCTTCTCGTGAGCGTGAACGGCGGGGTACTGGGCTGTGGTGACGCGATGCCACTCGGCGGAGTCACCAACCTGAACCTAGCTGCATCGATCTCTGGGATCGCGTCGACTCCGGACGGCAAGGGTTATTGGCTGGTGGGAACCGACGGTGGCGTCTTCGCCTTCGGTGACGCTGGGTTCTACGGGTCAATGGGCGGGAAGGCGCTCAATGCCCCCGTCGTTGGCATTGCCCCCACCACGGACGGCAAGGGCTACTGGTTGGTCGGGGCGGACGGCGGCATTTTCGCCTTCGGCGACGCCACGTTCTTCGGGTCGATGGGCGGCCAGTTGTTGAACCGAACGATCACCGGTATTGCGGCGAACCCGGGCGGATCCGGGTATTGGTTGGTGGCTGGGGACGGCGGTGTTTTCGCCTTTGGTAGTGCGCCCTTCGAGGGGTCGTTGGGCAGCTCACGGCTCAACGCGCCGATCGTCGGCATCGCGGCTGCGCCGAACTGAGCCTGCCTGGCTGCTCTCCGGTCTCCGCTCGCGCGACCTGGCCGGTCTGGAAACGTGCGGCTCCCCCCCCAAAAAGAGGCGCAGACCCGTACGGGGACACGTCAGTTGCGCGCACGGTCACGGGTGGTCGTCCGTGCACCGGACGCCCTTCTCGGTCATCCCCCCCGGGAGCCGTCCGCGCAGAGCGGCCTCCGACATCCCGAAGACCTGATACACGGCCACCGTCCCGTCCGTGAGCTGAACAGCCATTTCGGTCCCGATCTGGGTCTTGGTGACGCCGACCTTCGACTTGGACGCCAGCCCGCCGTCAAAGGAGATGCCCCACATCTGATTCCAAGCCACCTTGCCCTGGGTCGGCTTCAAGAACCCCACCCCGATGCCCTCGTCGGAGATGAATAGCTTCGCATTTGTTCCGGCTTGTGGTCTTGGTGTCGTGGGGCAGTCCACCCAGGTAACGTGCACGTGAGACTTTGACAGTCTTCAACGTGAACTGCGTCGTCTGATTGGTGCTCCCGAGCAGCCTTCCTTGGTAACGGATATGTGGTGCTTTGTATCTGACAGAACGAACATTTGTGACGCGGTCGGATTTCCTAACGATCCTCATCTGCATCCTCCCCACCCATCGGGACCTTACTGAGCGGCTAACCATCAGTCTGGCCCGACTCCTTCCTAGCCCCGAAGTACCGAACTGCCCCACCGTCCCCGCCGAAGGGGGCGGATTTGGGACCAGCGGGCTCGATAGGGTCGGTAGATGATCGATCCCGCCGGCAAAGCGGTGTTGACGACCGGAGCAAATTCGGGAATCGGCTTGGCGACGGCCGTGACACTCGCCACGCTGGGATTTCGCTCGATCGGCACTGTGCGTTCCGCAGCCAAGGCTGACGCCGTCATGGCGGCTGCGAAGAAGGCCGGCGTTCGAGTCGAGACGATGCTGCTCGACGTCACGGATGCAATGCGATGTGCCGAAGTGGTGAACCGGGTACGCCCGTGGGCGATCGTGAACAATGCTGGCTACTCGGGAGTAGGCGCTATCGAGGATGTCAGCGACGACGAAGCTCGTCATCAACTTGAGACAATGGTGGTAGCTCCGATGCGCCTGGCTCGCTTGGCGCTGCCCCACATGCGGGCAGCCGGGGATGGTCGGATTGTCAACGTCTCATCTATCTATGGACTGACCACGACTCCGCTTTCAGGTTGGTACCAAGCGTCCAAACATGCACTTGAGGCAGCTTCGGACGCGTTGAGGCTCGAAGTCGCCCGAGATGGCGTCCGGGTCGTGCTCATTGAGCCGGGTGGACTCAAGACAGGCATTTGGGAGGAGTTTGAATCAGACCTGTCACGCCGCGAGGATTCGGGCTACGAGGCCGCCTACCATCGGATTCGATCCCTCATCCAACCGTTTATGCCATTCATGGGAGAACCAGACGGGGCGGCAAAGGTCATCGCCAAGGCTCTCACTGCGAAGGTTCCGCATGCTCGGTACCTCGTAGGTCGAGATGCGCAGATGATTGCCGCTTTCCAACCGCTTCTTCCCGCGGCGGTGCGCGACCGAGTTACCCGGTTCGTGGTCGGCCTCTGAATGGCAACAAGGACGCGCATCGCGGTTGGCGAAGGCCGCGACAACGAGGGCTGCGCGAAGCGAGAAGAATGCCGACCCGATCGCCCGTGGCGTATGGCGGATGCCCTATCGTGGATCTCTACCGGATCGCGCCCGCCTCCAAAGCGTCCCGTCGCTCACCGGGTGGCCCGCATCCGCTGATAGGTGCGCGGGGCCACGGTGCGCAGGATCGGTGCAACGAGGGGCAGTAACGCCACATTGATCTCCAGCCGTGGGTCAAACATCCGGTGGAGCACGAACGACGAGACCTGCTCCTCGGTGCGGCGGACAGCGCGTGGCGGCATCGCCAGTCCACCATCGCGCACCGCCGTCAGTCCCATTTCAGTCGGCACCCATCCTGGGTAGACGGTATGGAGGAATACGCCGTCCGGCCTCGCGTCGTAGGACAGACTCTCCGTCGCCGCAGACAGGGCTGCCTTGCTCGCGGAGTAGTCGGCTGCTCCGGGACCGGGAGCGCGCCCGTCGTCCGAGCTCATGTTGGCGATTGCACCAAATTTTCGTTTCCGCATCCCTGGCAGGACGGTCTCCATCCCGGCCACGGGAGCGATGAAATTCACCTCCATGATGGATCGAAGTGACGCTGCCGTTGTCGGTTCGGTGCGCATGATCCCGCCGACGCCGGCGATGTTGGCCAGGATGTCGATCCGGCTGTGTTCCTCCTCCACCTGTTCCAACAGGCCGACGAAGGAGGCGGCGTCGGAGAGATCGCAGACCTGGTAGGACGACTCCGGACTTTGCCTCCGCATCTCATCGGCGAGGGCCTGGAGACGCTCCTCACGCCGCGCCACGCCGATCACCACTGCCCCGGCTGCGGCCAGGTCCACTGCGAGACGACGACCGAGGCCCGCGGAAGCCCCGGTCACGACGGCGACCTTTCCCCGGTAGTCACACATCAGCCGGCGGCTCCTCAGTCCCACCGCCACCACCGTACCGAACAGGCCTCGCCTGCGATGAGCCCTCGCAAGAGGCACCTCCATCGGTCCTCGCGGGAGGTTCCTGCCGCTCCAGATTGCCGGAAGTGATCATCAGACTGCCGCATTCGTAGGGGGGGCCCTGTGGGTGCCGAGAACGCCATCCATGGGCCGTGATCTGGACTTTGACGTCAGCGCCTGATGCGGCAAGCATCCGGCGGTGGCCCTCTCGTTGCTGTACCGGGCGCTCTGTCGCATGCTCCAGCTGATCCGGCTCTCCTGTCGCAAGGACACGGACCTCGCGATCGAGGTCGTCATGCTGCGCCATGAGGTGACGGTGCTCCGACGCCAGATCCACCGCCCAGCGCTGCAGCCGGCCGGGCTGTCCTCTCTGGCCTGTGGTGACTCCTTGCTCGCAGCCGGAAGGACCGCTTGTTCGTCCACGCGGCCACCTTGTTGCGCTGGCACCGAGACCTCGTCGCCAGGCGCAGGACCTACCCACACGCCGATGTTCTAACGAAGGACCTACAACGGCAAGGAGGAGCCACAAAGGATCTTTGCTCCATGCCTCGCGCCTGTCGAATGGTTGCCAAGGCCACTAAACGTCGCTACAGTCCGAAATGGCGATCGACAGAGCCGCAAGGGTCCTATACACGATTGCAGGGGTGGAGGTGCCGCTCGGAGGCTGATGTGAGCAACGGGCAGCAGGCAGGACCGCGTTTCGCCAACCACCTTGACCGACGATCCGAGCCATCCGCTCGCCGAAATCGTGCCAGGCGGAAGAGAAGAATTGGGACCAATTCCCCTATGCGTTTTCTTCATACCTGGCCTGAATTCGATTGACGGCATTGATACTCATCCGTCAACTCCCAGAAAGGGGATGGCAACATGGGGAAATCCGAGCCATATGAGGTAGATCCGAGGCACTACGAGGTTTCCAGGCGTCGATTCCTGCAAGCCGGCGCGGCCGCAGCATCCATCCCCCTCCTCGGAGGGATGATGGAAGTGCTGACCGAGCGTGGAGCGGCGGCACAAGGCTTCAGAGATGAATCGATGGAACTGTTCGCCTCACACCCCGCCTACAAGTTCACGTTCGTCAACCACGTGACGACGAACCCGTTTTTCACCGCCACCCAGTACGGGTTGGCGGACGCCGCCGCGCTCCTCGGAATCCCGAAGCCGGTATGGACCGGATCGCAGGTTTCGGCGGTCTCGGATATGGTCAACGACATTGACATCGCGATCGCCGGAAAGGTGAACGGCATCGCCACGACCCTCATCGATCCGACGGCCTTCAACACCCCGGTCGACCGCGCGTTGGACATCGGCATTCCGGTCGTCGCCTACAACGCCGACGAGTCCGGGAACAACCGGATGTGCTACATCGGGCAGAGCAACGAGACTGCGGGTGCTGCAGCCGCGCAGAGGATCGTGACGGCGATTCCGAAGGGAAGCCTCATCGGAATGGTCATCGCCACCCCGGGCACGGGCAACATTCAGCCCCGGATCAACGGCGCTCTGCCGGTCTTTCAGGCGGCAGGGATGGTTACCGAGACCATTGCCGGCGGCGCGTTGCTGGCACAGGAGACCACGGCGGTCCAGGCGTGGTGGGAAGGCCACAAGGACGTGAAGTTCCTGTACTCGGTCGACGACGGCGACTCGGTCGCCGTCGCCGAGTGCATCGCGAACAACCACCTGAAGGGGATTACCCTCGGCTCGGGATGGGACGTCGGCACCCCGGTGCTCAACGGCGTCGCGAACGGCGAGATCGATTTCACGATCGACCAGCAGGCCTACCTCCAGGGCTTCGTACCGACGGTCCAGTTGTTCTTGTACAACATCTCGGCCGGCCTGATGAAGCCGTGCGACACCGACACCGGTCTCGGCTTTGTGACGAAGGCGAACGTGGCTCCCTACCTCGCGCACAAGACTCGGTGGGAAGGCGCCGGCACGAAGGAGACGGCGTACAAGCCTCCGGCGACAATCGGCGTCTAATCCGTGTTGCCAGCGGCCCCCGACGAGGAAGGGGCGGCCCCCGTTCCGCTCTACGCGGAACGGGGGCCGCTGCGTCGCATTTCCGACGCTATCTTCCGGCGACCCGAGACGACGATCTTCGTCGTCTGCGTCGTACTCATCGTCTACTTCTCGATCCGAAACACGGCTTTCTACTCCTATACGAACGTCGTCACGATGGCTCAGTACACCGCGCCCATCGCGGTCATCGGCGCTGGCGAGGTGATGCTGCTCGACCTCGCCGAGATCGATCTCTCCGCCGGGCAGGTCTACCTGACCGCGCCGTGGATCGTCGTGCTCCTTGCTCAGCGCGGCGTGCCGCTGGCTTGGGCGATCGTCGCCTCTTTGCTCTGCTGCATCGGAATCGGACTGTTCAACGGGACCGTTGTCGTCGGGCTTCAAGTTCCGTCGTTCGTTGCGACTCTCGGCGTGAACTACGTGCTCGCCGGATTCGTCCTCGTCGCCTCGAGTGACATCACAACCGAGATGATCGGCACCACGGGGAAGTTCGGCCAGTACTTCGGGATCGGCAACTGGGCCGAGGGGCTGTGGGGATTGGGGATCGTCCTCGTCATCTGGGCGCTGCTCAAGGGCACGCGATTCGGCCTCCACACGACGGCAACGGGCGGCAACGAGCTCGGTGCCGCCGAGGCCGGGGTCTCCGTGCGAAGCGTGAAGATCTGGTGCTTCGTCATCATGGCCCTCGTTGCCGGCTTCATCGGTATCATCGACGCGATCCGAATCGGGAGCCTCGACCCTGCAGCTCCGGGGTTGAACGAGATGCTGAGCGGCGTCTCGGCTGCGGTCATCGGCGGAACAGCCCTGACAGGTGGGAAGGCCACGGTGCTCGGGACCTTGATCGGAGCCGTTGTGCTTGGCGTTCTGGAAGATGGATTCAACCTCATCGGCATCAGTGCGAACTGGTTCATCCTCGTCGAAGGGGCCGTGATCCTTCTTGCAATGGGGATAAATGTCCAGCTGGGACGGGTGACCCAGCTGGGACGGTTTGCGAGGACCAGCACGTGACGGACGCACGGCCAGGCGACGGTCCCGAGACGGGCGGCAGCGCCGAGCGGGACGTGCCGGCGGGTGCTGCAGCCCTGCAGGTCGACGAGGGAAGGCACGCCGTCACGGAACCGGACAACATCATTCGGACAGAAGGGATAACGAAGCGGTTCGGCGCCCTCATCGTCCTGCGCGGCATCGACATTCACCTCGGGCGCGGCGAAGTGCTCGGGCTCGTCGGCGACAACGGCAGTGGCAAGAGCACTCTGGTGAAGATCCTCTGCGGCTTCCACCGCCAGGACTCCGGGCGGATCTTCGTCGAAGAGAAGGCGGTGGATTTCCACTCTGTGAAGGACGCTCGTGCGTGCGGCATTGAGACCGTGTACCAGGACTTGGCGCTCGTCCCCGCGCTCACCGTCTACCAGAACCTCTTTCTCAACCGTGAACTGACCCGGTTCGGGCGGATCGGGTGGCTGAGGAACGGCGAGATGCGCAAGCGGGCTCGTGAGTACCTCAGCGACATCAAGGTCGACATTCCTAGCGTCGACGCGCTCGTCGAGACGCTCTCCGGTGGCCAGCGACAAGCAGTCGCGCTGGCGCGAGCGACACGCCAGGAAGCGGCGGTTCTCCTCCTGGACGAGCCGCTCGCGGCGATGGGCGCGAAGGAGTCCGCTCTGGTCATCGACCTCGTCAAGGATCTCTCGCACAATCACGGCGTCTCGATGATTGTCATCGACCACAACTACACGCACCTGTTCGAGCTCTGCGACCGGCTGAACCTCCTACAAGAAGGGCGCATCACCTTGGACCAGCGCGTTCAGGACACGTCGATCGAGGAGCTGACCGAACTCATGGTCGCGGAGTACCGCCGCCGTGTCACGGCCGGCGAGAAGGAACTCGAACGTTGACGCAGGGTCGATCATCTCAGACGATTAAGGAGCCACCGACATGGAGTACCGCCAGCTTGGCTACACGGGATTGCGTGTCTCGGCGCTCGCCCTCGGCACCATGACATTCGGCGGTCGCGGCAAGTTCGCGATGGTCGGCGAGGTCGACGTCGATGGCGCCCGGAACATGGTCGAGCGGTCGCTCGACGCCGGCGTCAACTTCATCGACACGGCGGACGTCTACTCAGATGGCCGGTCCGAGGAGATCGTCGGGGAGGTCATCAAGGGTCGCCGTGACGACATCATCCTCGCCACCAAGGCGCGCTACGCGATGGGTGACGGCCCGAACGATGCCGGACTGTCGCGTCGGTACCTCCTGCACGCCTGCGAGGCCAGTCTCCGGCGCCTGCAGACCGACTACATCGACCTGTACCAGGTGCACGAACGGGACGGCGTCACCCCTATGGACGAGACCCTCGATGCCCTCGACACCCTCGTCCACCAGGGGAAGGTCCGCTACATCGGGTGCTCGAACCACTCGGCGTGGCACGTCATGAAGGCGCTCGGCATCTCCGAGCGCCGCGGCTTACAGCGCTACGTGACCCAGCAGGTCTACTACTCCCTGCTCGATCGGGACGCCGAGTACGAGCTCATCCCACTCGCCATCGACCAGCAGATGGGGATCCTGACCTGGAGCCCGCTTGCTGGTGGCCTGCTCTCCGGAAAGTACCGGAGGAACAAGGACCGTCCCGAGGGTGCGCGGCAAACGACATCCTGGGGCGAACCACCTGTCTACGACGAGGATCGGATGTACGACATCATCGAGACCCTGGTTGACGTGGCGACCGCTCGCGGAAAGTCTCCTGCCCAGACCGCGCTGGCGTACTTGCTCGGACGCCCGGCGGTCACTTCGGTGATCATCGGCGCGCGGACCGAGGAACAGCTCACCGACAATCTCGGTTCTGCCGAGTGGACGCTCACTGAAGACGAGCGCGCCACGCTGGACAAGGCCAGCGCACCACGTCTCATCTACCCCTACTGGCACCAGGCCAAGACCGCCCCGGAGCGGCTCAGCCCCGCGGACGAGGCGCTCTTGGCGCCGTACCATTGAACGCACCAGTGCGGGACGAAGGTCGCAACGAGAAGAGCGAATTGAGGAACGCTCCGTGCTGCCGAACCAGCCAGGACGCAATCGGGTCGGTCGGTGATCGGGGGACGCGTGAGGAGGAGGGCTGATGACCGAGCCAACTAAGCAAGACAGGTTCTCGTTCGGCTTGTGGACGGTCGGCTGGCAAGCGCGTGACACCTTCGGGGATGCCACGCGCGCGCCCCTCGATCCCGTCGACTCCGTCTCTCATCTCGCTGAGCTCGGAGCGTACGGCGTGTCTTTCCACGACGACGATCTCATCCCGTTCGGAACCGACGACGTCGAGCGCGAGCGACTTGTCAAGCGCTTCCGCCGGGCGGTCGACGAGGCCCACCTCGCCGTCCCGATGATGACCACGAACCTGTTCACGCATCCGATGTTCAAGGAGGGCGCGTTCACGGCGAACGACCGCGGCGTCCGCCGATACGCCCTGCGGAAGGTGATGCGAAACCTCGATCTCGCTGCTGAGCTGGGTGCGGAGACGTACGTGTTCTGGGGAGGACGTGAGGGCTCGGAGACCGACGCCGCCAAGGACGTGCGCGCGGCGCTCGACCGGTACCGGGAGGGACTCGACTTTCTCGCCCAGTACGTCATCGACCAGGGCTATTCGATTCGCTTCGCGCTCGAGCCGAAGCCGAACGAGCCGCGAGGCGACATCATCCTCCCTACGGTCGGGAGCGCGCTCGCCTTCATATCCACCCTCGAGCACCATGACATGATGGGCGTCAATCCTGAGGTTGGTCACGAGCAAATGGCGGGACTGAACTTCGTCCACAGCATCTCTCAAGCCCTCTGGCACGGCAAGCTGTTCCACATCGACCTCAACGGCCAAAGAGGGGTCAAGTACGACCAAGATCTCGTCTTTGGCCACGGGGATCTGGTGAGCGCATTCTTCCTCGTCGATCTCCTGGAGAACGGCGGATTGAGCGGCGGACCTTCGTACGAGGGCCCGCGCCATTTCGACTTCAAGCCTCTCCGGACCGAAGACGCCGCCGGCGTGTGGGCAGCCGCCGCATCGAACATGCGCACGTACCTCCTCCTCAGGGATCGAACGCGAGCATTCCGTGACGACCCGGAGGTACGCGAGGCGCTTACCACGAGCCAAATCCCGGACCTCTCGGTCCCAACCCTGGCTGACGGCGAGACGCCGGCAGAATTGCGCGCCGACCCCGACACGTATGAACGCTTTGACGTCGACGCAGCCGGCGCACGAGGTTGTGGCTTCGCCCGTCTCGACCAGCTTGCGATTGAGCACATCCTCGGCGAGCGCTGACCGACACACCCCAGTGCGACGTACCGGTAACACGGGCCTCTGTCGCGTGATGAGCTGAAAGATGACGCTCGTCGCCGGGATCGATTCGTCGACGCAGTCCTGCAAGGTCGTCGTGTGCCTGGCCGAGACGGGAGCGGTCGTCCGATCGGGGACCGCGCCGCATCCCGAGGGAACCGAGATCGACCCAGCGCTCTGGTTGGTGGCCTTGCGCAAGGCCCTTCAAGAGGCAGGGGGGCTGCACGATGTCGCCACGCTCGCCGTCGCCGCGCAGCAACACGGGATGGTCTGCCTGGACGAACATGGGAGAGTCGTCCGACCGGCGATACTCTGGAACGACACCCGCTCGGCCGCCGCCGCCGCCGAGCTCGTCGAGGAGCTCGGCGGCCCGGTCGAGGGTGGACGGGCGTGGGCCGAGGCGGTGGGAAGCGTCCCCGTCCCGTCGTTCACGATCACGAAGTTGCGGTGGCTTGCCGCACACGAACCGGAGAACGCCGCAAGGACAGTATCCGTATGCCTTCCGCACGACTGGCTCACCTGGCAACTCGGCGGCGCCCTCTCGGGGCGAGAGCTCGGAGCAAACGCCCTCGCCACAGACCGAGGCGACGCAAGCGGCACCGGCTACTTCTCGCCCGCCACGGGCGAGTACCGCCTCGATCTCCTTGACCGCGCTTTCGGACGAAGGGCGGAAGTCCCCGGAGTGCTCCATCCCGCACAAGGTGCCGGCCACACCCCGGAGGGCCATGCGTTGGGCTGCGGCACGGGGGACAACGCAGCCGCTGCGCTCGGTGTTCTCGCACTGCCGGGTGACGTCGTCGTGTCGATCGGGACCTCGGGCACCGTCTTCGCCGTGTGTGACCACCCCTCGGCAGACCCGTCCGGGGTGATCGCGGGGTTTGCCGACGCGACGGGCCGCTTTCTCCCACTCGTGTGCACGCTCAACGCTGCTCGGGTGCTCGAAGCGGCGGCGCGGGTGCTCGGAGTCGACCAGGACCAGCTCTCCTCACTCGCGCTCGAGGCACCCGCGGGTGCCGACGGCCTCGTTGTCGTCCCGTATCTGGAAGGAGAGCGGACACCGAACCGACCGTTCGCAACCGGCGCCATCCATGGTCTCCGCCTCAGCACATCGACGCCCGCACATTTCGCTCGGGCCGTCGTCGAAGGCATGCTGTGCGGCCTTGCCGCCGGGCTCGACGCCCTGCTCGAGCAGGACGTTCGGGCCGACCGGGTCATCCTCATCGGAGGGGGCAGCCGCTCCGAAGCGGTCCGCCGGATCGCCCCCGGGATCCTTGGTCGTCCGGTCATTGTGCCTGCGGCGGCGCAGCATGTTGCCATAGGCGCAGCGCGACAAGCGGCATGGCTGCTCAGTGGTGACGCCGAGCCTCCCGATTGGCCCGCAGGCACGAGCCTCACCTATCGGGCCGATCCCCTCGACTTCGTCCGGGCTCGTTACGCCGAAGTATCGGAGTTGACAGCGAGCGTCCCCGGCGAAAGCCCGGGGACGCTGTGATCTCGGGACCCTTCCCCGCGGGCCGTCAGGGGGGCTCCTCGTCCGCGAGTCGAGTTCACCTCCCCGGATCGGCTGGTGCACGAGCGTGACACAATGACGAGGGTGGGCGCGCGCGAGACGTCAGGACGACGCGGCTCGGCGGGAGGCGCATGAGCACCTCGCCATCTCCAGGTGGTCGGAGCGTGACGGTCGGAGTCGACTTCGGAACAGAATCTGGGCGCGTCCTGCTGCTCGACCTGCGTACTGGCGAGGAAATTGCGGTTGTGGAGGTCAGATACCCGCACGGCGTCATCGACTCGACCCTTCCTCACAATGACGAGGATCTGCCTCCGGACACGGCGTTACAAGACCCTGGCGACTACCTCGAGGTCCTCTACCGAGGGGTTTCCGACGCGCTCGCTGTCGGGAACGTCGCTGCGGAGGAGGTCATCGGTCTCGGCATCGACTTCACCTCGTGCACCGTCTTGCCGGTGACCGCGGACGGCACTCCGCTCTGCCAGCTCGATCAGTGGCGTGGTCGCCCTCATGCCTGGGTCAAGCTCTGGAAGCACCACTCGGCGCAACCGATCGCCGATCGCCTGAATGCGATCGGGAGAGATCGCAACGAGGACTTCCTCTCCCGCTACGGAGGTCGCCTCTCCTCCGAGTGGTACTTCCCGAAGCTCATACAGATCTGGCAGGAGGACCACGCCATCTTCGACGCAATGAGCGCGTTCGTCGAGGCGACCGACTGGGTCATATGGCACCTCACGGGCACGCTCTTGCGTGCCGGCTGCTCCGCCGGTTACAAGGCATGTTGGTCGGCAAAAGAGGGACTGCCACCTCGCGCCTTCTTCGAGGCCGCCTATCCCGGCTTCCCAGACCCGAGCGAGAAGCTGGGGACGAGCTTTGCACCCCCCGGTCGCTGCGCGGGAACGCTCCGGCCGGAGGTCGCGGCCCGCCTCGGGTTGAACCCGACGGTAGCCGTGGCGGTCGGCAACGTGGATTCGTTCGTGTCGGTCCCCGGGGCCGGCGTCCAAGATCCCGGCGTGTTCTTGATGGTAGTCGGCACGTCCATCTGCGACCTGGTCATCGACCGGCGTGAGATCAGAATGGCAGGAATCACGGGAGTCGTTGAGAACGGTATTCTTCCCGGATACTTTGGCTACGAAGCGGGGCAAGCCGCCGTCGGCGACATGTTCGCATGGTTCGGGGACCGCCTCCTCAACCTCGGGAAAGGTGAAGTCGGCTCGGGCGCGAGTTGGTATGTGGAACTCGAGAGGGCGGCGGCCAACGTCCCGCCGGGAGAGAGCGGGCTGGTCGCTCTCGATTGGTGGAACGGCAATCGGACGATCCTGGGAGACGCCGACCTCTCGGGCGTCATCGCCGGCCTCACCCTGGCGTCCACTCCAGTCGAGATCTACCGTGCGCTGTTCGAATCGGTGGCCTTCGGAACACGGCGGATCATCGAGAACTTCGTCGAGCACGACGTCCCTATCGCCGAAGTGGTCGCATGCGGCGGGATAGCCGAACGCAGCGAGCTGATGATGCAGTTGCTCGCCGATGTGACCGGCCTGCCCGTAACCATTCCTGACTCAAGCCAGATACCGGCACGTGGTGCGGCGCTGTTCGGCGGGCTTGCCGCAGGCTCGGCACGGGGTGGCTTCGACGACATCGAGACGGCTGTCGCCAGGCTCAAGCCCGACATCGCACGTCGCTACGAGCCGTCTCAATCGCACATGGTGACGTACGGTGACCTCTATTCCGTCTTCTGCGCGCTCCACGACGAGTTCGGTCGTGAGCACGTGGAATGGCTCCACCGGTTGAGGCAGATCCGCCGCACTGCCATGGCATCACACACCTAGGCAGGCCGCATGAAACAGACACACGTTGTTTACATCGGTGACCTCCTTGTGAGAGGAATCCTGATGGACAAACGAGAGCGGCGGCAAAAGATCCGGACACCGAGCGCCCTCCCGTTCGCAGCACTAGGGTAAAAGCCACACGGACAGGCGTTGTCAAGGCACATGACCCACCGAGGAGGGAGGCGATGGCGGCGAACGAGCGACCGCGCATCGGGATGCTCGGGATCATGCAAGAGCTCTATGACGAAATGATCCCTCGCATCACCGAGCACCAGGCTGAATTCCGCGGGCGCTGTGCGAGCAACTCGCACCCGCTGCCGAGGTCATCTTCACCCGGCCAGCCCGCAACCGTGACGACATCGAGGAGATCGTGAGGGACCTCGGCGGCCGAGACCTTGACGGAATCATGATCGTCATGCTCACGTACGGTCCCGCGATGCGGACGCTCCGTGCGCTGCAGGAAAACCCACTCCCTCTTCTGCTCGCGAACATTCAGCCGGAGCCCGTCGTGAGCTCCTCCTGGACGATGGACGACCTTACGTACAACCAAGGCATCCACGGAGCCCAGGACCAGTCAAACGCCCTGTTGCGCGCCAGGCTCCCCTACTCGATCATCACCGACGACTGGCGCTCGCCGGAGTTTCTCGCCTCCTTCGAGGCTTGGGCGCGAGCAGCACAGACGGTCACGACACTGCGGCGCACGAAGATCGCCCTGTTCGGCTATCCGATGAACGGCATGGAGGACGTCCTGTACGACGCGACCGCGCTCCTCCGGAAGATCGGACCGATGATCGTCAACGAGAACCTCGGGGACGTCGTCCAGCACATGCAGGCGGTGAACGACGACGCGATCACTGCGGTTCGTCAGCGCCACGAGTCGCAGTTCGAGATCGACCCGAATCTTCCGCGCGAGAGCCACGAGTACGCCATCCGCTTGGAGATCGCCCTACGCGAGATGTTGGTGCAGGGAGGCTACGAGGGGTTCTCGATGCACTTCGAGCCAGTCGGACGCGATGGGCGCTTTGAGCAACTCCCTCTCCTGGCAGCCTCGAACCTCATGGCAGACGGCTTCGGCTACGGAGCCGAAGGAGACACGAACGCGGCTGCGCTCGTGTGCGCCAGTCACACGCTCATCGGCGACGCCCACTTCAGCGAGATGTACGCCATGGACTACGAGCTCGACTCCGTTCTCGTGAGCCACATGGGCGAGGGAAACTGGAGGATCGCACGTCACGACCGCCCAATCCGCCTCGTCGACCGCCCGCTCGGCATCGGAGGCCTGGGTAACCCGCCGACGACGGTGTTCTCCGCTCAGCCGGGAATCGCGACCACCGCCACGCTCATCGCACTGGAGGGCGAGCACTACCGGCTGGCCGTCGGACGCGGTGACATCCTGGACACTCCGGAGCTGCCAAACGTCCAGATGCCGTACTTCCATTTCCGGCCGAGTTCGGGCATGCGGACGTTCCTCACGTCCTGGCTCCGAAACGGGGGGACACACCACTTCTGCATGAACCTCGGGGACCACGTGGAACGCTGGCGCTACCTTGCGGAGCTCCTCGACATCGACTTCGTCGAGATCTGAGGACTGGCGAATTCGTGAGCCCTCGGGCAGGCCTCCGGGAGGAGGTGCTCAATGCGAACCTGGGATTGGTGCGGCACGGTCTCGTCACCTTGACCTGGGGGAACGCCAGCGGCATCGACCGCGCCGCTGGCCTGATCGCCATCAAACCCAGCGGGGTTCCCTACGCGGAGATGGAGGTCGACGACATCGTCATCGTCGACGTCTCTGGTGAGGTGATGGAGGGTGATCGGCGCCCTTCAACCGACACCCCGACCCATCTCGCGCTCTACCGCTCGTTCCCGGAGATCGGCGGCATCATCCACACCCACTCCACTTGGGCCACCTCCTGGGCACAGGCCGGACGGGAGATACCGATCCTGGGAACGACCCACGCAGACCTGTGCCCCGATCCGCTGCCCGTCACCAGGCGGCTCTCACCTGACGAGGTACGAGACGCCTACGAGGAGAGCACAGGGATCGTCATCAGCGAGGTGATCAACGACCGCGGCATCGACCGGGTCCCCGCCGCCCTCGTGCTCGGCCACGGCCCCTTCACCTGGGGCGAAACGGTCTCGCAGGCGCTCGAGCGGGCGGTCACCCTCGAAGAGGTCGCGCGCATGGCCTTCCTCACCGTCATGCTCCGCCCTGACGCGGGGCCACTGCCGGCGGAGGTGGTGGATCGCCACTTTACGAGAAAGCACGGGCCTGGCGCTTACTACGGACAGCCGCGCTGACTCACGGGCACAATAGTCGCCTCATGACCGACGATGTTCACCGGACCAAAGTGCCCACTCACCTGACGAGTGGCATCACTACGCATGTCGTCAAGGGAGGACGGCGTCAATCGCTGCAGTGAGCTTGTCCTGACCTTCCAGGAAGTCGAGCGTCGTGTAGCGGGACCGGAGCCGATTGGCCAACCGGAAGGTTGTCCTGAGCGTCGCCGCGTTGATGTCGAGGAAGCCCGCCTCGGGAGGGATCCTGGCAGTCAGCAAGGCTTTGCTGACCATCGGGAACACGCGCATCGCCTCCACTGCTCGGTCCTGTAGCACCTCCCACTGCTTGGCAGTTGCCGGCCACTCCGAGATGCGGTCGCGCTGGTAGTGCCGTTTCTCCTCCATCACGGCACCCACGTCAATGGCATGGCCTTGCAACCACGAGGACTCCTCGTCGCCATCGGAGGTAACGGGGCGGGGAGGCCTGAGCGTCGGTACACCCCCTCCGAACGCGAACCGTTGGAGGCGCATGGCGAAGTGCGTCGCATAGCCCACCTGGAGGCCATGCGGGGCATGGGGTCGCCACCCATTCGAGGCAAGGAGGTCCCAGAAGTGCGATGCGTGGTGCTCGCAGCCACTCGCTGGTCGGGAGGAACCCATCATGGCCATGGCGATACCGGACTCGATGAGGCCGTGCAGCAGCTGCGAAACGGCCTGCGGAGACTGCCCGAGGCAGTCGTCGACATGGCTGGCGGCTTCGACAAAGGACTCGGTCACCCGCCGCTCGACCTCCGGGCAGAACTGCTCGCCGTACAGCCCGTGGGAAATCAGCCAATCAACGCGCGCTGACGCTTTGCCGAGTAGATCCCCGAGTCCGGCTCGCGTCATCTGGGGCGGAGCTGCTGCGACCGTGACCGGATCGGCAAAGATCGCCACCGGGGGCACGGCAGGGTACGTCGTCTTCAGGCCTCCGAACTCCATCGCGGCGACGCTCGAGGCGTACCCGTCCATGGAAGCGGCAGTGGGTATGCTCACGAACTCGCGACCTGAGCGGCTGGCCACATAGCGGGTGATGTCGGTGATCACCCCGGAGCCCACTGCGAACATTGCGTCAGGTTCTGACTCGCTCACTCTCGCCTGGAGGCGCGACACCGCAGACTCGTCGGCGAGCAGGCCGGTGTGCTCGGGAAAGCCACATGTGGCAACGCGCATCTTGGCGCTCGACAGTTCATTGACCACGCGCAACCCAGCGGCTTCCTCGGTGTTTGCGTCCATGATGACGAGTGGCTTCGACCAGCGGCGCTCTCTCGCGTATGCGCTCAGCCGCTCCAGTGCGTCGACGCCGATCACCACCGTGTCAATTGGGACGCTGTGGGCGGAGCCGCACACGCAGCGATCGTCGATCACCACACGGGCGTCCGATGCCGCATGAAAGTGACCCGCCATGGACGAACTTGGTGCCAGGGCAATCGGCGTGTTGTGCTCAGTCGTTTCGGCATCCCAGTGTGGTCGTCGTTGCCCCTCGGAGCTATGACCTGCCAACAGCCACCCTATACCCGGTGAACGTCTTGAACGCCACAAGAATGTTCCGGAGGTGTGCACCGTCTTTTGCGCCACCGCCAACCCGGTTGAGGTACTTGTCGCGCAGACCGAGTTCGGCCGGCGGATCCTCGGTGTCATAGATGGCCTCCCGCCCGCCGGGATCGAGACCGACGCAGACGTGGCCGACCGGAAGGCTCTCGTGCGGAGGATGGGCTACAAGCTCGAGGCCGGTGATTGACCATCTGAGCCTCTGGTGTGGGGCGAAAGGCCGGCCGTCAACTGATGGCTCGGAGCTCAACATCCAACCGGACGGATCGCTCGACTGGGACGACGAGACCTTGGGCGGCTTCGATCTGCTCGTGGCGTCGGTCCACTCGCACTTCTCGATGGACCCCGAAGAGATGACCACCCGCCTGATCCGGGCCATCGAGCACCCCGCCGTGAACGTGATCGGGCACCCCACCGCCCGCAGCATCGGGCATCGGCCGCCCATCGAGTTCGACGCGCGGGCCGTCTTCCAGGCGGCCGCGCGGGCCGGCACGGCCCTCGAGATCAACTCGTTCCCGGACCGCCTCGACCTGAACGACGAGCTGGCGCGCGTCGCCCAGGATCTCGGGGTGGTCTTCTCTATCGCCACCGACGCCCACTCGGTCAGGCACCTCGACAACATCCGCTATGGCGTCGCCACCGCCCAGCGCGGGTGGATCTCACCGGATCGCGTGATCAATACTTGGTCCTTGCCAAAGCTCCGCGCCTTTCTCTCGAAGGGCCGACGGCCGCTGTCCCATCGACGGACAGCAGTGAAGTCGGGGGCTCGGGAACCTGGGTGATCACCCGCCATGTCGGTATGTGACCCTGGCCTCTGGGGCCGATCCCCCGTGGTGATGGATCCTGGACCGGAAACCGAGCGATCGCCCCGAAGAGGGCCTGTGGCCGCGCTCCGAGGGCCACACAGCTTTACGATGGACACGCCGATCGGGGCAGACCGCGGTGGACAGGGTCGACTCAAAGAAGACCCTCAGTGAGTTCCAAGACCCTCAAAAGAAAACGCCCGTCCCTCAATAACAAGGGGATCGGGCGTTCTACTTCAGATGCCGAAGACCTTCCTTCCTCAGGACCGTTAGACAGTCGGTCTGCAGGATGGTCCTGGGTTTCTCCACCTACGTTCCCGAGTCCTCGCCGAGTGCGGCTGGCCAGAGGTCCCAACTGGCCGCATGTTCCAACGATCGGATCAGGCATTGGGACCTCTGCCTCTAGCGGTGAGGCTCCGTACGCCGGAACATGCACCGAGAGCGGCACCAACTGGTGCCAATGGCAGATTCGAAGGGAGCAGACGATGGCATTGGTGCATAGGGGCGGACATGTTGCTGACTGGCCGACTTTTGGATGGCCCGAGCGCTGGCGACGGCTTTTCGAGCTCGAAGGCGGAGAAGAGTGGCTGCGGACCGAGGAGTTCCACGACGGGGATACCCTGGTCGTGCGGGCCGAGCTCCCCGACATCGACCCGGACAAGGACGTGGAGGTCACCGTGGGGGGCGGAGTGGTGAGGATCTACGCGCACCGCGAAGAGAAGTCCGAGCACAAGGAGAAGAGGGGTTACCGCTCGGAGTTCCGCTACGGAGAGTTCGAGAGAGAGATAGCGCTGCCAACCGGCGCCACGGAGAAGGATGTGAAGGTCACCTACAAAGACGGGATTCTCGAGGTTCGTGTCCCGTGCCCGGAGAAGGCGGAGGCGACGTCAACCAAGATTCCCGTCACCCGGACGTGAATGGGGTGGACGCCGCCGGGTTCCTCTGCCCCTCGGCGCTGCCACGGCGCGGCCGATGTCCCATCATGGTGCGGACCGCTCAGTTGCCTCCCCGAAAAGGGCTTTCGACACTGGGCTTCGACCCGATCCGTTTCCAGACCGAGCCGCCAGTCTGCTACCGGGCCTCCTGGTAGCTACCCGGACCGGACTTGCACCGGCAGGCGACGACGAGCTTGTCGTTGTCAGCTCAGCTCTATGGCATCACCTCCAACTCTCTGGACGCACGAACGATCGGAGCTAACCACCTGGGCGAAATGTCCCCATATGTTCATGCCGAATCGGCCTTTGGGTATCCCCAGGGTGCCGGACTGCCCCACCTTCCCGGCGACTGGGGCACTCTCTGCATCACTCAGTATTGGGTGCGGCCTCAACGGATCGTCGCAACACCCTCGCTGAGTAGCTGAAGCTATGCAGCGAACTGGGAGGTGCGGCAATCCGTCGATTGCCACGCATAATCGCCTGTACGGACGAAGCGACGGATCTTCGCAATGGCTCACACTGGAGACTGGCCGTTTGGGGACTCAGGGTGATTGGCCCGGGCCTTGGTCTCTACTTCGTCGGCCTCGTGTTCAGCTTCGTCGAAATCCACCGGGCCTACGACGACGTGCAGCCACCGCAACCGAACTACGCACGGGTCCAGCAGGCGCTATGGCACGACGCACTGCACGCCCAGTCGTAGGTCGCGAAGACCGCCCTGTATTGCTGGATACCGGGGCGGCCTGCCGCCATGAAATCCCTGCCCCCTATGTGTCGGAGGGTGGCACCGCCTGTTTTCCTTTGTCGTTGTCTCGTGCGTGTCAGTAGGGTCCCGGTGGTGAGTGCCAAGGAAATCGAGTCGGCACGGTCCGTCGGTGAGGGCGCGGTCGAGACGCTGCGCAGGCTCCTCGCCCAGACGGTGGCCAAGGTCATCCGAAATGACCCCCAGGAGGCGGCCACCGCGCTCGAGCTCGGCATCATTGATCGTCGTTGGCTGGATGACCCGATCAATCAGCCGATTTCCCCGAGCAAGCCGACCGAGATCCTCGAGCACTTCCTGGCGCGATCGGTGGAACGCAAGCCGTCGCTGCTCTCGACCATGGGCCTGAGCGCCGTTCAACTCCTGGCTTCCCTCCGGAGCCACGGGCCCGGTGAGGTCGAGGAGGTGACGGTCGCGTTCACGGATCTCGAGGGGTTCACGTCGTTTACCGACACCCACGGAGACAGCGCGGCAGCGGCGCTGATCAGCGAACACCACCGGGCGGCCGGTCCAGTCGTGCGCCGCTGGCACGGACGGGTGGTGAAGCACCTGGGTGACGGGCTGCTCTGCACCTTCCCCGACGCCAACGGCGCCATCCGAGCAGCGCTCGAGCTGCTCGAGAACGCGCCCTCCCCACTGCGCCTGCGCGCTGGACTTCACGTTGGAGAAGCAGTGGTCACTCAGGATGACGTTGTAGGTCAGGTCGTCAACATCGCTGCTCGGGTCACGGAAACGGCCAAAGGGAACCAGGTCGTGGTCACCGCGGAAACGGCGAGGGCGGCTGGCGCGGTTCCTGGCGTCGAGTTCCGACATTTCCGCAAGCGGCGCCTCAAGGGCATCTCTGAGCGCGTGGAGTTGTGCCAGGCGGTTCCGGTGCCGACGCCACCCGCTCGATGAGCCATTCGACCGGTCCGAGTAGTAACCGATCAGGGACGAAGGCCTCTGGCCACGGGCGCTGGGCGCTGGGCGCTGGGCGCTGGGCGCTGGGCGCTGGGCGCTGGGCGCTGGGCGCTGGGCGCTACAGAATGACACCCTCGTTCGCCCGGCAGGCCATTTCGGCATCGGCGACCGAATCGGCGATCTGCGCTCGGATAGGTGTCCCATCACGCCCGCGCCATTGCGGGCCGAGGGGTGCCCCGAGGGTGCGGTTCATGCGCAGTTAGCGGACCGCGAGCAGCTCCCGCGTCCCAACGTGAATAATGCGACCCTGAGCCGGGGGACGGGGCACCCCCTTCTGTCCTACCCGTCCTGAAACGCCGGGGAGTAGCAGACGGCGACGAGCAGGCCTTCTGGGCTCAATAGGCGAGCGGTGATCTGGCCCCACGGCTCTGTGCGGGCACCGTGGATGAGGCGATAGCCCTTCGCAGCGAGTTCCGCTGCTGCAGCGCCCACGTCAGCGATCTCGAACTCGATGCTGGCCTGGGGCGCAGGGATCTCGGAGGGCCACTCGGTGGTTCCGAAGCAGGCATTCGCCGCCTCGGAAAGGGGCCAGAGTCCAAAGTGTTATGTCCCTCCAAGTTCGTGGGTGAACACGTAGTCGCCGTCTTGACCCTCGAAGCTCAGGCCCAACGCGTCCGCGTAGAAAGACCGAGATGCCTCAGCGTCTCGCACGATTGGGGCGACGCTCGTTACAAACTGGACGTCCATGAGCCTGCACCTCCGCAGTTACGGGCTACCAAATCTTTCCGTCCTACACATACCCCCGCGGTGCGACATTGCCCCTGGCTGGGCACAAAGGTGAACTAGAGCACACCCTAACCAGCCTGAACCGAGGTGTCCCACCCTCCCCGCGTCACTGTTCTGGGGCAGACGCCTTGATTAGCCGGAATGGTGCCTAACGTCCATCCATTCCTACGCCACAAAGGACCGTTCGGACCCATCGTCTAGGGCGACGACCAAGCGCCCGTCCGCAAAGACTGTGTAGGCGGTCGCCGTCAGCTTCCAGGTCTGTCGGGCGTCCGGTGGGAGAACGTCAATGACCATCGTTTCCACGACCATGATCTTCTCAGCCGATCATGCCCATTGTTGCCGTCCCGGCAATGTTCTGGGATAACCCGCACGTCATGGGTCACCGGCTCGAGGCCGCCGAGGGAAGGAAGCGACCTCGATGACGCTCCCCAAAGGCATAGCGGGCCGACTGCCCGGTGATGCTCAGTTCTTACGCCACCATGGCGAGTCTGTGGCGGAGGATCACGTCCGCAACTAGTGGACGGCGACCCCAGGGGACCGTTTCCGGTTGCGTGCTGGATCAGGCGCCAAACTTGCGAGGCGGAGCACGCGGACTGGGAGGTCGCGGCTGGTTACCGAACCGTTGCCGAGCTGCCCATAGGCATTGGCACCCCACGCCCACAGTTCCCCATCACTCTGGAGCGCAAAGGCCATGTCGCCCCCTCCGACCACCTCCACGACGCGAGTGAGGCCCTTTACCGGGCCGGGGAGACTGCGTTTCGAGGTGCTGCCGTCCCCTAGCTGGCCGTAGTCACCGCGGCCCCACGCCCACACGGTGCCGTCCCTAAGCAGGGCGTAGCCCGAGCCCGATCCCGCCGCAATGGCGACCACATGGCGCAGGCCCTTCACTCGGACCGGCACGCGCTCGTCGAGGCGCACGACGCCGTTGCCGAGCTCGCCGAAGTCGTCATCACCCCATGCCCATAGCGTCCCATCGCGGCGTAGCGCGTACCCCGAGTCACCACCAGCCGCGATCGCCACGACTCCGGTGAGGTCGGGTATCTGTCGGGGGACACTCGAGGCCAGGCAGGTACCGTGACGACTGGCAGGCGTCGAGCCGCACTCTGCGCCTCCGAGCTCACCGAGGGAGTTATCGCCCCACGTCCACACCGTTCCGTCGTGGAGCAGGGCATAGCCGTCAGAGGTGCCCGCGGCAATGGCAACGACGTCGGTCAACCCCGCCAGCTCCTGCGGAGTGGTGGAGACGCCTTGGCCCGAACCCGTTCCGAGCTGTCCAAAACTGTCGTCGCCCCACGCCCACGCCGTACCGTCGCGGCGGATCGCGTAAGCCGCGAACGCACCGGCAGCGACGGTGGTTACCGCGGTCAGGTTCGGCACGAGGCCAGGGAGTTGCCGCAGGGTGAACCGACCGTCGGCAAGCTCGCCCTGGCTATCGTCTCCCCACGCCCGCACCGTGCCGTCGCCCTCGAGGGCATACGCGCTGCCCGCACCGCCTGCGACAAGGGTCGCCCTCGAGAGACCCTGGACCTCGACCGGCAGGGTGCGCGACGACCACGGGCCCTTGTTTCCGATCTGGCCCTCCAAGTCGTCTCCCCACGCCCACACGTGGCCGTCGGAGAGGACTGCGTAACCCGCGTACGCACCCGCCCCGACGCTCAGGATGGAGACGGCGTGGCCGACCGGTGCGCTCGCTCGGCCCGCAGCGACCTCGGGGTTGGTCATCGTGCCGGATCCCACCAACACCCCCACGACAAAGAGCCGGCGTAGCACGGCAAATCGCACAATCTAAGTTACCCTCGCCCTAGCGGCACAGAGTCCCGGCTCGCCCGAAAGTGCCGGTCGGCGGCAGTTAGCTTGTCCTCTCCCCGAGTAGTGGCGATAGCTGGGGAAATCCACACCTGACGCGCCACGACGGCGCATCCTTCCGCTTGGAAGAACCACCAACCGAGCAGAAGGAGTACGCCGTCGTGACATCAGATGATGCCCTCTACAAGTTCCGCCTGCGTGTCTTCGCCCTCGCCGGCGAACTCGACAACGTGCAGGCAGCGTGCCGGATCATGGGAGTCCATCCCTCGACCTACTACCGCTGGCGTCGTCAGGCGCTGCGCTATGGCCTCGAGATCTTGCGGCCGCGGGAGCGCCGAGCACCCAAGATGCCCAACGCCACCCCGGTCTTCGTCGAACAGCGGGTCGTGGCGTTTGCAAGCGCTGCTCGATGGGCTTGAGATCGTCCCGTACCGCGAGGTTGCCTATCGAGGCATGCGCTTTCAGGAGATGGATCTCGACGCAGTCCTCTTGCGAAAGCCAACGCTCGCCCTTGTCGATGAGCTCGCGCACACGATCGTGCCCGGCACGGGGAAATACAAGAAGCGCTGGCAGGAGGTGCTCGAGCTTCTTGAGGCGGGGATCAACGTCATCACGACAGTCAACATCCAGCACCTCGAGAGCATTGCGGACGCAGTTGAACAGTTGACGGGAGTGCCGGTGCACGAACGCGTGCCGGATTCGGTGGTGCGCAGAGCCGACCAGATAGAGCTGGTCGACTCCTCTCCTGAGGATCTCCGCCGACGATTGCTCGACGGCAAAATCTACTCACCTCAGATGGTTCCACAGGCTCTCAACCATTTCTTCCGATCTGAGAACCTCATCGCGCTTCGTGAGCTCGCTTTCCCGATTCCTCGCCGACGAGCCGGAACAGGAGCTGCTCGAATTCCTGAGCCGTCAGCAGAGCGGAGCAGCGTGGGAGCCAAGCGAGCGCATCATGGTGGCGGTGACGGGCGCGCCTGGTACCGAAGCGGTGCTGCGTCGCGCCGCGCGAATCGCCGCCAGACTCCAGGGCGAGCTCCATGTTGTCCATGTCGTGAGCGACAATGGCGCGGCCCGCTCCGACGATGACTCCCTCGGGGCCTTGCGTCTTGTGGCCACTGAGGTCGGGGCGCGCTGGGTCGAGTTACGAGGCGACGATGTTGCTCAGACGATCATAGAATTCGCGCGCGACACGCGCATTACCCAGGTCGTACTCGGTTCCCGTCAGCGCAGCCGATGGTGGAAAATGCTACGCGGTGGATCGACTGCCCAGAGAGTCCAGCGGATGGCCGTCGCCGCCGGGATCGACGTGCACATCATCGTGAGACGCGAGGTGCCACTAGAAGTGAGCGAGATCGCGACAGGGGGCGACGGTGTCAGATAGTGGCTGAGCAAAGGGTGATCGACGGCGTTGTCTCAAGGGATCTTCACGAGGTTGTGGTTGAAGGTCCCGAGATCAGATCAGGCTCGAACACGACTGGTGCCATCGATGCGGGTGCGGTTCCAATCGAAGTCACCGTTCAAACCGCTGATTCGGTTCTCGCTGGCGAATTGGGATCCTACAGAACGACGTGCCGTGTCCACGCGCAACAGCGAGCAAGTTGCGCCCGATTCGGCGATCTGCGGTTGGATGTGGCCCATAACGCGCACATTGTGTGCAGGGGGGTGTCCCCAGAGGTGCCGGCGGGGGTCATCCGCGAATACGGATGTACACACCAAACAATCGATCCGTGCACAATCCTCCCCACGCCCGCTGACCGGTCGGACGCCGGTACGGAATCGGAATGGAGAGCACAGTGTTGTCGATCGATACACCCCGGCCAACTCGGTGATCGCAGCCACATCATCCATTCATCCCGAATTTGTGGGTTCGTCTGGACCCGGACTCGTCGATAAAGTCACGTAAAGACACGAGCGCCCACTGCACCTTCTGTCCGTGCGGGACATCCGACCGCCAAGCTGTGAGCAGGGCCTTTGCTGAAGGCGGCGGAACCCCTACGACGCCTGCCGTAGCGCTCAAAGGTGCTTCGTGTGTTTAGGGGGATCCCACTTTGGCCCTTTGGTGGAGGTGACATCGTTCGCCTTCGCGCATCCGCGCTTCTGATCGTGCAAAGACGCTGGTGGCCAAGCTTGCATATGGCGGCGCCATAGTGGGCGGCTACTCAATCTCGTGCGTCGGGCCACGTCTCACCGATAATCGACAAACCAGAGTCTCTTCGGAACCCGCGCCATTGCGTCAGGCATTCATGAGGACCGGCGGGAAGAATATGTCCAACGACGGCAATCATTATGTATTCGCACTCTTGCCTGGCTTGGGCAGACCAGATCAATTCTGTCATCAAGCCAAGGACGCCCCCAAACGACGGCGGGACTACAGATCAACGGTTACGCGCCGGGTGAACCATCACAGTCATGCCGGAGTGCGGCGGGTCGCCGGCGGGCCGGCGGTCAGGGGCCGGCGAGCACGGTCACATAGTCCCGCGTCCAGCCGCTGAGGTACTGGCCCGCGGGACGATGCTGGTTCGGGACTGCAGCGCTGAGCGGGCCACCCGGCGACGGTGCTGTGTCAGCCTGAACCCATTCGGGGTTGATGTCGAGCTCCATCGCGGTCACTGCGCCACCCGAGACGAGCGCATTGGCCATGTCCGATGGGAGGGCGCTCATGCTGCCCGCGTAGAGGATGTTTCCGCGGGCATCGATGCCCACCGCGCTACGGGCCGTGAGGTCGCCTCCGCCGAGCGTCGCTCCCCAGGCACTGATGTCGCCCACGTTTGGGCTCACCTGAGCTCCCGATACGAGCGGGGGCAGACACTGGCGCACGCTGTAGACGGCCGCCCCAGCCGACGGGAAGCCTTGTCCCCACACACCCATCGAAGCGCCGCCGTTCGGGTCGAGAACGAGGCTGGTCATGCCGCTCTGGAGGGGGACGAGGATCTGGCCGGCCACTTCCATGCCTCCCACGCCGCAGGGGTCGCATCCAGAGCCCATCAAAAAGCCGCCGTTGAACGCTGCGAGCAGCTGCGCCTGTTCTTGGGCCCCAATGGCCGGCTGGGCGTCGGCAGGCAGGGCGGCACCACCGATCGGCGGATCGCTGCTCCCGACGTGCAACGCGTAATGCACGAGGCCTGCGTGGAACCGCAGCACGGTGACCGAGTCGCCGTCGGACTGCTGTGAGCTCTGAGAGTCGACCGCGATCCCCGAGGGGAGCTGACTGACGACGGTCCACCCCGGCTGCTCGGTGGTCGTCGTCGTCGGAGCCGAGGTGGTCGTCGTGCTCCGCGCGGGGTGCGCCGGCCTTGGGGCGGTCGTGGCCACGTTGTGAGGTGCCGCCACAGGTGATGAGGACGAGCACGCTGCAAGGGTAAGCCCGACGACCCCGAAAGCGAGCAGGATGCTGATCGCGCGATGGCGCGCAGGGCGGCGTCCGCGGGACCTTGTCGATCGATGCTGTCTAGCCACGAGCACGCAGTAACTATTGATTTTGTTTCCTGGGCCGAATTCAGCAATCCTTGTTGTTTCTTCTGCCGTTCGCCATGGTGGTACGACAGAACCTGGCGCCCGTGAGGTCGGCGTTGGTGAGGCTGGCGTGGGTGAGGTTGGCGTGGGTGAGGTTGGCGTGGGTGAGGTTGGCGTGGGTGAGGTTGGCGTAGATGAAATTGGTGTCGTTGAGGTAGGCGTTGGAGAGGTTCGCGTTCGTGAGGTAGGAGCGGGCGATGGCCCCAGTGAGGTTGGCGTTGGTGAGGTTGGCGTGGGTGAGATAGGCGCCGATGAGGTTGGCGTTGGTGAGGCTCGCGCCGGTGAGGCTCGCGCCGTTGAGGGTGGCGTAGGATAGGTCGCCGTGGAGGAAGTTGGCGCCTTCGAGATTGCCGTCGGTGAAGTCGGCCTCCGTGAGGTTGGCATTGGTGAGGGTGGCGCCGGCGAGATTGGCGCTGATGAGGCTGGTGCCAAACAGGTCGGCGCCGGCGAGGTTGGCGTGGGTGAGGGTGGCGCCGGCGAGATTGGCGTTGGTGAGGCTGGCGCCGGCGAGATTGGCGTGGGTGAAGTTGGCGTTGGTGAGGTTGCGGCCGCGCAGGTCCTGGCCGCGGAGGTAAGCGTTCTCGCAGTTGATGGGTGATTTGTCCAAACAGGTCGACGTGCTAGACCTAGAGGTTTGGGAAGGGCTTTTCGAACCCGACTTGCTCGAAGCCGATGCAGAGCTCCCACACACCTCGGTTATCGCTACGAGACCAAGAACCGTCCAAGTTAGTCGTGCTCGCAGCCTCATACAGCTTTACCGTAGCGTCTGAATCTTGAACCGAGAGTTTCCAATTGGTACCTGGTGCTGGAGCACATCGAGGGTCACGCGTGAGCAACACGAAGGTAGGTCCCTGTACCGAACGATCCGTATGTGCCTGCAGCTCAAGTCCGGGATTCGACCTTCAAGCAGACCCTAACGACGGCTCGGCGCAAACGTGTCGGTGTCGCGACTCGTAGCGGCACTGCCTGTTAGGTTTGGCGAGTGACGCCCGACCGCCGGTCAGCGGGCCACACTCCCGTATCCGCCGCTTCACCCGTCCTAGGGACACCCCCTCAAGGTCCGGAGAGCCGGGAGCAACTCCGCGACCCTGCGGGCAGGCGGAGGCGCAGGCCCAGCCGCCGGCGCCGACTCCTGAGCGCCTTGATCGCGGCGCCCCTCGTCGTTGTGCTGTTGTGGACGACTGTTTCGTATACGGTCTGGATGCTTCGGCCCACGAGCCTGTCGTGGAGCGTGAACAGCGTCGAGTGGGTGAGGCACAACGTCCCTTTCGGCAACTGGTTCGCCGACCACGTCGAGCAGATCTACTACAGCTCGCAAGCGCCCAAGAAGGGCGGGCCGCAGCTGAAGAGTCTGCCGAAGATCGGGGTGAACCACCCCGGGGTCGCGCGGGCCGCTGCATGGCCGCCGCCGATCACCCCGGTCTTCCCGAACCGGCTTCCCGGCGAAGGGGTCTGGCACCCGACCGGCCCACCGATCGACGGTGGCGCACCGATGCTGGTAGCCACCTATCGCCCTGACCCCAACTACCCGCAGATCGTGGCCTACGTCGCCTGGTTCGACCACACGCGCACCCAACTCGCGTACTATCCGGGCCGCTATGAGCCGCCGAACGCGGCCGTACGCGGGCCGATGATGGTCCCCTACAGCCAGCGCTCGCGACTGCTTGCGACTTTTAACGGCGGCTTTACCTACACGGACGGCGACAACGGCTCGGCCGACAATGGCCAAACGAACGAGCCGCTGAAGGACGGCAACGCGACGCTCATTGGCTATACGGACGGTCGCGTCGACATCGTGGATTGGAGCGGCGGCCCGAACCCGGGGCCGGGCGTCGCGTGGGCCCGTCAGAGCCTGGCTCCGATCGTCTGGAACAGCCAGCTGAATCCCACGTTGGACACCAACCCGGACAGCCCCCAGTGGGGATACACGCTCGGCGGCGTCACCCGCGTCTGGCGCACCGGCGTTGGCATCGACGCTCGGGGCAACCTCATATACGTCGCCGCTGATTATCAGACAGTGATCAGCATCGCGCAGATCCTCCAGCACGTCGGTGCAGTGCGGGCGATGGAGTTCGACATCAACCCTGAATGGCACACGCTCAACACCTACAACCCCCCCGGTCTCAACCCCACGATGGTGGGGCCCAACCCGAATCAGTCGCCCGACCGCTACCTCGTCCCCGACGACCGTGACTTCTTTGCCGTCTACCTACCCGTGCCCGGTCCGGTGACCGTCCCCTTCGGGTAGGGATCCCGCCGCCTGGGCGAAGGAAGTCACCACCAGCATCGCGACCCGGCCTTCTCGGCCCGGATCGCCGCCGTCGTGTCCGCGGCTGGGACGCGGCGTCGCTACTCATCCGCGGGCTTGCTGGCTGTGACTAGGAGCAGGAGCCCCGCCACCCGCTCGAGCGGGCCCCGCTCAACACGGGCAAGTATGTCCGCCAGCCGCCAACTGAGCGCTGCCGCGAACGGGGCGAGCGCGAGATACCGATGGACACGCACGTCCTTGAGCCCGAGGTCCTGGAGCAGCTGCTGCAGCCGGCGCGGAGTGAAGTGGTTGATGTGCTGGGGGGCGTAATCCACCGGGCCCAAGCGGCTGATGAGCCTCTGCACGAGCGGCCACGCGCTGCGGAAGTTCGGTGTCGTCACGACGAGCTTCCCGCCCGGACGCAGCCGCTCGATCGTCGCCTGCAGTACGTCGTCCAGTTCGGCGGACGCCAGGTGCTCGATCACCTCGACGAGGGTCGCCACGTCGTAGTCGCGGCAAGCGTCCGGCAGCGCGCGCACAGAGACGGCGAAGAAGTGCTTTGACTCGCTTTCGTACACGCAGCTCGCGTAGTCGATCTCGGTCTTCGAGATGTCGATCCCCGTCGAGAGGAAGCGGTCGTCGAGCAACCCGATCAGCGTCCCCGGCCCGCAGCCCACGTCAAGGTGCCGCTGGTGGCCCTCAATCTCCTCGACGACACGCCTGAATTTCAGGTGGTGCCACTTGCTCTGGACGCCCCGATGGCGCCGGTAGACGGCATCGTAGTACCCGCTCGGGATCGTCTCGTAGTCGAACCCAGGATCGGCGGCACCGTCAGTCACCATTGGCTCCCACTTCTCCTCATACCTCCTGCATTCTCATGCATCTTCGCGAGGTTCTGATCCGAGCAGGCCCCGATGTGAACCGACGACCTCCGCGCCCCAGGTCAGCGGCCACGTTGGCGGGTCTGCCCAGAGTTCGGTTGACATCGGTTCTGACACTTTCACGCTGCCAATTCGCCTCGCTCGCTGAAGGCGAGCTCGAACTCGACGGGGGTGAGCCAGCCGAGGGCACGCTGGCGTCGCCGACGGTTGTAGGTCTGCTCCATCCAGCCGATCACCGCGGTGGCGAGCTCGTCCCCAGTTCTCCAGCGCCTGCGATCGAGGACGTTCTTCTGGAGCAGCGCGTAGAAGGACTCCATGACCGCGTTGTCGCCCGCTGAGGCCACCGGCCCATCGAACCGCGGAGGCCGACCGCCGCTTGAGGAGGGCCCGGAAGGCCCGGGAGCGAAACTGGCCGCCCTGTTGGAGTGCACCACCACGGTGCCGACCGGCTGACGGCGCAATGGCCGAGCGCAGCGTCGAGGTGGCGAGCGATGCTTCGTCCGTTCGCCAAGGACAGCAGCCTCGAGCCTCGCCACCATCGCCGGGAGATCCCGCTCGACCGGGGTCCACAGCTTGTCGACGATGTCCGGGTTGACCCCAGGCCCAGGGGCCAGGAGGCGGTACAGCGCTCGGCGGCGAGCAACATCCTCTGCCGTTGCCGGGTGCACCTCGCCCGAGGTCAGCTCACGCACCACGATCTGCGCCTTGCGCAGTGGCTGGCCGGCGCGCTGGATACCGAAGCCGCCGATAAGGGCTGCCGGAAGGTAGTGCTGGTCATCACCCGACATGGAGGCCAGATTGCCACCCGCCTTGATGGACCGGACGGATCCGCCGCGGGCGCCCAGGCAACCTCCGGGGCGCCGAGTTAGGGCCGCCGAGTTGGGAGTCCGACCTCCGACGATGCTGGGTCGAGCACCTGGTGGGGGGCCACCGCGTTCACGTCCAACAGCGACACGGGTGAGTGGCTGGCGGTGATGGCCGACCCGCTGCTCGCCCAGTCCGCCATCGACCGGGTGACGAGTGCGGCGTGGGAGCTCGTCATCGAAGGCGAGTCCTATCGCAAACGGGAGAAGCCGACCCTCACCACAGCGTCGGCCGAGGACCCGCCGCCCCGCCGGGGTCGCGGGCGGAGTTGACAGCACCGGGACACGCCGGGAGCCGGGTGTGCCCCAAGATCCCACCCGAGAACGTCACAAGGTGACAAGCCGCTGCGGGTCGGATTGACCACGTTGTCAAAACGTCCGAGGGCCTGAGACCGGACCAGTTCCTATGCCGGATTCTCGGAACGACGAGGCACGATGAGCACAGCCGCGCTTCGTTCGTCGTCCATGGCACGGTCATATGTCTCCCAATCGTCGTGAACTCCCCCCGCAGCCCACGAACACGTCCCTCAGTAAGACCCTCAGGCGCTCACCATCGACATCGGGACGGGGGTCGTTCGGACCGAAGATGTCGGCCACCCCCTCCACGGCGGCCCACCGCCATCCGCGGGCAACAGGCCCGAGGATCGGCGCGCAGGTGATCCAGCTTCCGAAGGCCGCGGGCAACGAATCCGATAATCTATTCATTTGTAAGCGGATGTCCTAGGACTGTAAGCGGATGTCCTAGGACCCCGGCATTTACCGCCGAGGCGACGATGGCAACCGCGATGCGGCCTGGTTCTACCCCAAGCCCTTCCCCCTCGTTCGGAAGATCAGGGGCCGCGTGGCCTTTGGAAGGGGTCGACGTGTTCGAAGTGCACTATCCACAGCTGCCCCATCTGCGAAGAGCAGATCGTCTGGGCGGCCTGATCCATGAGTACCGGATGGTCGCCGGACCAGCTCGGATGAGTTTCCGGCACCCACAGGCCAGCAGGGCCCGGTCGGCCGGCTGCAGCGCTGGGCGGTAGATCTGGCGTCGGAGCACTGTGACCTCATGGCGGAGCATGACGACCTCGATTCGCCAGGTCCGCGTCCTTGCGGCAAGAAATTGCAGCCCACCAACGTCAACGCTGGTCCTGGCCACCGACCCACTCCGCGTGCTTGCGACGTGCCGGGCAGGAGTTACCGGTCCCATCGGTCGGGTCCGGACCCCGCTTTTGGCGAGAATGTGACTGCCCCCGAGGTCACGGTCGCTCTGTAGTAGGCATGTCGCTGCCGGCGCTGCCCGAGTCGGACCCGATAGGCCGGGTCCGAGGCTGCCAAAGCTCCGGCTCCCGGGCTAGGGACCTTGGGCTCTGGTAGCCGACGCCCACCAGAATCACGATTGACCGAGTAACCGAGCGACGGCTCTGGGGAGGAGGCCCGTTGCCCGCAACGACCCACGTGACGACCAACATGAAGATCAGAGACATCATGACGAAGCACGTGATCACCGTCGCGTCCGATGCCCCCCTCAAGGAAGTGATCGAGCACATGGTCCACTCCGAGGTGAGCGGTGTGCCGGTCGTCGACTCCTCCGGCCGGCTTCTAGGCATCGTCACCGAGGCCGATGTGATCACCAAGGAGGCCTACGGTGGTCGCCGCCCCCGAGCTCTGGAATTGCTCGTCGACACGCTGGCTGGGCGCGACCACCACTGGGTGGCGAAAGCGGCGGGGCTCACCGCGGCTGACGTGATGTCGGAGCACCCGGTGGTGTGTGAGCCGAGCGACGAGGTCGCGACGGTCGCCCGGCGCATGCTCGAGCGTGGCGTAAAGCGGATACCTGTGGTTGAGGACGGCCTGCTCGAGGGGATCGTCTCGCGACAAGACATCCTGGCCATCTTCGATCGGTCTGACGACGCTATCGCCAACGAGGTTGCCCAGGTGCTAACCACACATCCCAATCTGCCCGACGACCGCCACGTGCGCTCCACCATCAACGACGGCGTCGTCACACTGAGCGGGGACGTGCGCTACGAATGGGACAAGCCGGTGGTGATCGCCATCGTCCGTTCTGTGCCAGGCGTGCTTGACGTGGTGAGCCATCTGCACCATCGCGAGAGCAATCCGAGATCCTCGCCGAGCCCATGGCAAGCGGCCGCTCTGTGGCCCACAGAACGAGAAGGGCCGAACTGACGACCGCCGAGCCCGGGGCGTACCGGCATGCCTGCCGACGGGGGTGAGAGCGAAACGCGCCAAGGCGCGGCGCACTCGCCCGACTATCGACACTTTGCCCTCTGGCAAGCCCGAGGTCACCGGCGCCAGCCAGCGTTGGAAGGCGAACATCTGACTCAGGATCCCTACCGGGGCAAGTGGTCAACGCTGTCGAACACCACCTTGGGTGTGCTCATGGCCTCGATCGACGCGTCGATCGTGCTGATCTCGTTGCCCGACATCTTCCGCGGTATCGGCCTCGATCCTCTCGCCCCAGGCAACACGAGCTACTTCCTGTGGCTGCTCATGGGTTACATGCTGGTGACTGCGGTCTTGGTGGTGAGCTTCGGGCGCCTGGGCGACATCTTCGGCCGCGTCCGCATGTACAACCTGGGCTTCGCCATCTTCACGGTGTTCTCAATCATGCTCTCGGTCACCTGGCTGCACGGACCGGCCGCCGCCCTCTACATGATCATCATGCGGATCTTCCAGGGCGTCGGCGGGGCATTCCTCATGGCCAACTCGACGGCCATCATCACCGACGCCTTCCCCGAGGACCAGCGGGGCCTGGCTCTCGGAACCAACGCCGTGGCCGGCATCGCCGGGTCCTTCATCGGGCTGGTGCTCGGCGGCCTGCTCGGGCCCATCGACTGGCGCCTGGTGTTCTTGGTCTCGGTCCCGGTGGGCGTGGTCGGCACCGTCTGGGCCTATGTCAATCTGAAGGAGAAGGGCATCCGCACCCCGGCCAAGATCGATTGGATCGGCAACGTCACCTTCGCCGTGGGCCTGGTCTCCGTGCTGGTGGGGATCGTCTACGGTCTCGAGCCCTACGGCGGCCACCCCATGGGCTGGACCAACCCCTTCGTGCTGGTTGCGCTGATCGGCGGGGTGGCGGTGCTGGTGCTCTTCGTGTGGGTCGAGACCAAGGTCGAGGCCCCGATGTTCCGGATCCCCCTCTTTCGCATCCGCGCCTTTTCAGCCGGAATCCTGGCCGGCTTCTTGGCGTCGCTCGGTCGCGGCGGGCTCATGTTCACCATCGTCGTCTGGCTCCAAGGCATCTGGCTGCCCCGCCACGGCTACAGCTTCTCCTCGACCCCGCTGTGGGCCGGCATCTACATGCTGCCGCTCACCTTCGGGTTCCTGGTTGCGGGACCCCTCTCGGGGTATCTGTCCGACCGCTTCGGGGCGAGGCCCTTCGCAACCGGCGGCATGCTGCTGGCGGCGCTCAGCTTCGGCTTGCTTGGGCTGCTCCCGATCAACTTCTCCTATGAGTGGTTCGCGTTGTTGCTCTTGATGAACGGCATCGGCATGGGCATGTTCTCGTCCCCCAACCGAGCCGGGATCATGAACGCCCTCCCGCCGGCTGAGCGGGGCCAGGGGGCCGGCATGGTCACGACGTCGCAGAACGCCGCGATGGTGCTCTCCATCGGCATTTTCTTCACCTTGATCATCGTCGGGCTGGCCTCCCATCTGCCGAACGCGCTGTTCAAGGGTCTCGTTTCCAACGGCGTGCCCAGGTCGGCTGCGGCCAAGGTGGCCGGCCTGCCGCCCACCTCCACCGTGTTCGGCGCCTTTTTGGGCTACAACCCGATCCGGACGTTGCTAGGACCCACCCTTGCCACGCTGCCCGCCTCGCACGTCGCGGTCCTCACTGGTCACAGCTTCTTCCCCGACCTCATCGCGCCACCCTTCACCGACGGGCTGCACGCCGCATTTGAGTTCGCGCTGGTCGCGATGTTGGTTGCGGCCGGAGCCTCCTGGATGCGGGGGCCCAAGGTGGCCGTCGAGCCCGTCTCCGCCCAGGTCCCTCCGGCCCGCCCGACCGAGGTCGTGGCACCGGCCCTCCAGGGGCTGGCACCCGCCCCAGTCAGGGTCGGCGACGGCGTGACCGCGGTCCGCCAGGACCGAAGCGGCCCGGCCCGAATCGTCACCATCTCCGGCTCGTACGGCGCCGGGGCGGGCTGGCTGGGACCGGCCCTGGCGCAGCGCCTCGGGCTGCCCTTCCTCGACCGGGCCATCCCGCTTCGGGTGTCCGAGCACCTGGGCGTTCCCCTTGATGCCGTGCTGGCCCAAGACGAGCAGCGGCAAGGGTCGCTCGCCCGGTCCTTGGTCAGCCTGGCGGGCGATCCTGGGTATTTCGGGGTGGGCGGGCTCGAAAGCCCCCTTGCCCTCAGCGAGGATTTCGTCCGCGAGGCCACCGAGAAGCTGCTGTGGGAGCTCGCGTCCGGCCAGGGCGCGGTGGTCGTGGGCCGGGCCGGTGCGGTGGTGCTCAGCGCCTGCCCCCAGGCGCTGCATGTCCGCTTGGACGCCCCGCCCAACGTCCGGGTCGAGCGGGTCATTCGAGACGAGGGCCTGAGCGAAGCCGAGGCCTGGGACCGGCTGCGTCGGGTCGACCGCCTTCGGTCCGCGTACCTGCGAGAGCTGTACGGACGGGATCCCGCCGATCCGACGCTCTACCACCTCGTCTTCGACACCGCTGCGCTTCCTCTCGACGCTTGCCTCGACGTCGCTGCCGTCGCGGCCGTCGACCCCCTAATGGGACGGCGTTCGCACTAGCCATGCCGATGACTTGCGATGCCGATGTTGGGGCCGCGGCCGAATGAGAACTCTTCGAGGCGCCATCAATTCGATCGGTGGGTCTGCCCTCCGGTGCCGGCACGGGCGGGGACTGTCGGGATGAGAATGATTGCGGGCCAAGAAGAGGCAAGGTCGGAGCCTTCAGGTGGGGGCGGATCGTCGTTTTGGTGGACGGCTCTGACTCGTCAGTGCGGGCGCTGGACTGGGCGGCCCGTCAGGCCGAGCTGACCGGCGACCAGCTCGAGGTGATCACGACCTGGGAGTGGCCTGCCAACTATAGGTGGATGGCGCCAGCCCCCCAAGGCTGGGATCCCCAGGTAGACATGACGAAGGTGCTGGGTGAGATCCTTGACCGGCTGCGCCAGGCTCACCCAGACCTCACGGTGCGCTCGAGGGTCGTGGAGGGCCACCCCGCACCCGTGCTGATCGAGGCGTCCAGGGGCGCGGACTTGCTCGTCGTGGGCAGTCGGGGCCACGGCGAATTCGCCGGGATGCTGCTCGGCTCGGTCTAGGAGCATTGTGTCACTCACGCCCACTGCCCGGTGTTGGTCGCACCCGACAGTCGATAGACCGACTCGCACGTGTCGCCCGACTCGCCGGCTGGGTGCGGCGTCGACGACTGCTCGCCGGCGAACGCCAAGCACGCGAAGAGACGGAAAGGATCCTCATCAGGTGGAGCGGACTCTGCCCCCGGACCCGCCCGGCGACAGCTCTACTTGTCGCTGCGGGATAGTGCTTCGCTTTGTTGGACCCTTCAACTTCCGGCAGAGTGCTCCGGGTACTGACGCTCCACTCCGCCGCTCGACTCCCCACCGGAGCTCAGGATCCATTCCGACGCCCGGCAGCCATTCGATGCCTTCTCGAGGTGCGACCCTTGAACTCGTGTCCCGCTACACGACTCCACCGGAGCCACGGATGAGTTCGTGGACCCTGCAGGCGACTAGCCGTTTGAGGTCCTAGCTTGGGCCGGTTGCCCAAGCCACCGGAGACCGATCCGCCCGGATCGACCGCTACTGCCAGGCGAAGGTTCCCGCCCATCTGCGCGACGAGGCGCGCGTCGAGCGGGTCGTGCGCGGCGGCTCGCCCTCCATTTTCGACTGCCGTCCACCGTGGCACGAGAAGCTCACCGAGTGGTCGAGGGTCCCCGTCGCCCAGCTTCGCTACGACGAGGGTAGCCGCACCCGGCTCTTGTACTTCGCGGACCGCAACGGCCGCTGGCACCGCTACGACGACCTTGAGCCGTGCAGCCGTCACAGAGGTCCTCGAAGAGATCGACACGGACCCGAACGGCATCTTCTGGGGTTGAAGACGAAGAAGCCGCCCTCCCAGATGCCCTAAGAGGCGCTGAAACCATCGCGTCCTATGGATGGGACCCCGAAAAGCGACCTACATCACATCGCCGGAGATCATTTCTCCCACCACGACGCGGGACGTCATCGCCGCACACCCGGTAACCCGACCTCAGTGGTGGATCTCGGCTTTTCCACCACTCAGGTCAAAGCCCGAGCGGGTGCGAAAGAGGCGTTGGACCCTTCACCGTCGAGCCCGGTCACGCCACAATCCAGTCCATGGGCCCAGACGCCGACCTGGTGGTCGTCACAGAGGAGCTGACCAGGCGCTTCGGCGATTTGGTTGCCGTAGACGGTCTCGACCTCGAAGTACACCAAGGTTCGGTGTTCGGCCTGTTGGGCCGCAACGGCGCCGGCAAATCGACGACGATCGAGATGCTCATCACGCTCCTGGCCCCCTCTCAAGGAACCGGGCTGGTGGCCGGCTACGACATCTGTTCACAGGCGGCGCTGGTGCGCAGAGTGATCGGCTATGTACCCCAAATGGTGTCAGCAGACGGGTCGCTCACAGCATGGGAGAACCTCTTGGTCTTCTCCCGTCTCTACCATGTCCCCCGCTCGCAGCGCCGCACCAGGATGGAGAGCGCCCTGGCGCTCATGGGTCTCGAAAGCGCGGCACACAAGCTCGTTCGCGAGTTCTCCGGCGGCATGGTTCGCAGGCTGGAGATCGTCCAGTCGATGCTGCACCGGCCCGCCGTGCTCTTCCTCGACGAGCCCACGATCGGCCTCGATCCCGTGGCGCGGCGCGGCGTGTGGGACCAAGTGCGCGCTCTGATCGCCGCCGAAGGCACCACACTCATGCTCACCACCCACGACATGGAAGAAGCAAGTGAGTTGTGCGACGAGATCGCCATCATGCACTCGGGCCGCGTGGTCGTAGTCGGCTCGCCCGATTCGATCAAGGCCTCGATCGGGAAGGACAGCCTGGACGAAGCCTTCATTGCCTACACGGGCGACGTGGGAGAAACCGAAGAAGGAGGGCTGCGCAATGTCGCTCGCACGCGACGGACTGCAAGCAGGCTCGGCTGAGGGCGGACCCACCGCCGACCGCTACGGTCGCGCACTCCCGCGTTTTTTCGCCGACACCGCCGCCATCGCCGACATGGAGGTCCAGAAGCTCCGCCATGACCCGCAAGAGGTTCTGACGCGAGCCATCCAGCCTGTTCTCTGGCTTGTCATCTTCGGCCAGGCCATGGCCAACACACACGCCATACCGACCGGCGACCTCCCCTACATCGACTACCTATCACCAGGGATTCTGGCGCAGAGTGCCTTGTTCGTATCGATCTTCTATGGCATCGCAATCATCTGGGACCGCGATCTGGGCGTGCTCCACAAGTTCTTGGTCAGCCCGTCCTCGCGCGTTGCCCAGGTGTCGGGCAAGGCGACCGCTGCGGGGGTGCGGGCCCTCGTGCAGGGCGCCATCGTCTACCTGGTGGCCGCCGCGCTCGGTGTCGACCTGCGCCTCACCGTCCCGGCCATCGCCGGGGTCATCCTCATGCTGTTGCTGGGAGCGGCTCTCTTTGCGACGTTCTCCCTCATCATCGCTTGCCTGGTGAAGACCCGCGAACGATTCATGGGGATGGGGCAAGTACTGACCATGCCGCTGTTCTTCGCCTCGAGCGCTATCTACCCGATCGCGGTCATGCCCGGATGGCTGCAGGCCTTCGCCCACTTCAACCCACTCACCTACCAGGTCGACGCTCTACGCGCCATGATGTTGGCCCACGGCCACTCGGCCTTCGGCCTGCCAATGGATTTCGCCGTGATGATCGGCGTACTGGTCCTGCTGGTTGTCATCGCAGCACCTACGTATCCTCGCGTCATCACTTGAGTACCCACGAAATTCCCCCGAGTCCCTGCCGGTCTCCCTGTAGCTCGGTGCGGTGAAGACACCCGAAATCTAAGTCTAGGTCAAGGGCGTCCCTAAGAGGTCGACACCTACTACCGGGGTGACGCGCGATGGGCCGGCCCAGACGACGGTGGCCGGCTGAGCGACGGCACGACACATGCCGAGCCGTGGTTCGCCTACGACCGCCGCGCTGTGACTACGACCTGAGGTAGTTCATCGTGAAACTCCCGCCGACGGCGTCGATCGCATACCCGATGCCCGCCAGCAGACCGGTCAGACTGGTCGGCGGAATGGCGCCGCCGCTCGTCGGCAGCGCGTCCAGCCACTCGTCACGGGTGTAGGACCTTGCCCACTCAAACCGCCACTGCTCAGGCTCTTCGAACTCACCCGTCGCCCGAATGCCATCAGCCGCTTTGGTGTGAGCGGGACATCGCTGCATACGCCTTTTCAATCGATCTGGTCCCCAGCCGGGTGACGAGCGACTCCGGCAAGACGCGGCGATAGACCTCGGCGAAAGCTTCGCCGAGGTCCGCCGGCGGCTGGCCCGTGTTCCAGAAGACGGCCAGCAGACCACCCGGCCGCAGCACCTCGGCCGCTTGCGCCGCCCCCGCAACCGGATCCACCCAATGCCAACTCTCCCCCGAGACGACCGCGTCGAACCTCCGACCTGCAGCCACCCAGGCTTCGAAGGTCGATACTTCGACCTCCACTCCGCTGTGCTGCGCGAACTCGGCCATCCGCGCGTCAGGGTCGATACCGAGCACCTGGCAACCGGCCACTTGAAACTGCCGCGCCACGATGCCAGTGCCGGTGCCCACGTCGAGAACGAGCCGTCCGGGGACAGCAGCGACGATGCGCTCGATCAGGACGTTCGGATAGCGCGGCCGCGCCCGGTCATAGCGCTCAGGGTCCGACCCGAACGATTCCGCCACCTGCCGGTGGTGGTGCGGCTCGCTTTCGGGAACAGACGCAGCCTCAGGTGATGACATTCGCTCATCATTGTGCAGGTGGCCGATCACACAGAAGTCACAGAAACGGGTCCCGGAACAGTGGCGGCGGCCAGGCCGCACCGCCGTCCCTGGCGCTCGACTGGTCACCCTTCCGGCATGGGGAACGAGCTACTCCGACGGCCCTGGCCCCAGATCATCAACGAGATCGTCGCTGCGACCCACGCCGGTCGCGAGGAGTCGCGGCTGACGACGAAAGGGCAAAGCGACAGGTCGAGCGCATGATGGTACGGGTCGCGTTGACGAGGACTCTCTTGCCAAGAGGCCCTGACGGAGAGAATTCGCGAATGTCCGATCGCCTCGGCAAGGCCCTCGTCATCGTCGCCTTCTGCTCTCGAGGTGTTTTTTGGGGGCAGACCCACTACCAGATTGGGCGGCGATCTGTAGGCGTGTGGCTGAGCGACGCGATCTGCTCTGAGCCGTCAGGTCGGGTCCCCGGTGACGGCAGCACCTCTGCTCCCGCTGTGCGCCGGAACGTCGTCTCCAAGACGCTGATGACGTCGCCGCACGCCGTACTGCCCCGATTCACGAGTCATGTGACCGACAAGGTCACGTAAGGTCACGTAAGGTCACGTCGACGACGGACGTGATCTTGGGGGGATCCCACTTCAGCCCTCTGACCTGGGCCTTTCGTGGAGGTGAAGGGACTCGAACCCTCGGCCTCTACATTGCGAAAGTGTGGTTCTCAGTGTTTTGACCAGGCCCTTTCCGAGCAATTTCCTGGTAGCGGCGTTGTGATCCCCTCAGGTTCCCTCACGATCCCTCCCCTTCCCGCACGGTAAAGACACGTAAAGACACGCTCGGGCAGGCTCTTGGCGGGCCTGTTCACGGATCGGTACTCACGTCCGATCGGCAGGCTCTCGCAATGTGCAGCGAATGGCGCTCGTTCCCCTGGCGACAATCTCAACGAAGGCGGCGCCGCCAGCATGACCACCAAACCGTGCTCACCTCCGGTGGCGGCAGAGGTGCTATTGATGATCAGCCAGTGCGGCGCTCAACACCAGGTCGCCCAGGGTTCCGCAATGTTGGGATTAACCATTGAACCCGCGCTCGTGATGTTGCATTCGTCCGGTTCGAATTGGGAGCGCAACATGTGACGGGACTCCCGGTCTCCTGGTCCGCCCCGAAAGGAGCTATCAGCTTGTACAACACCTGCTCCTGTCATCTCAGGCTGCCGATCAGGATGCCGCCCATGGCGGCAAGCGAAATGCCGACGATGACTACTCGCGCCGCCTTGGACCCTGGTTTAGGCACTTTGAAGACGAAAATGCCAACGCTTGCGTTGACCAACAGACTGAGTTGAGCGATCGTGAAACCCACGCCGGTACCCACCCGTGTGACCAGGCCAAGCAGGGCAAGATTGCCAATGCCGAAGAGGACGCCAGCCGAGATTTGCATCGCCGTAAGCCGAGGGCTCAACTTTGCCGGCCCACCCGCTGTGGCAACCAGTACTGTTCCGGCGGCGAGTATGCCAAGGGCTAGGGGGAAGTTTCCCAGCTGCGCCGATACCTTCGCCCACTGCGCAGGCACGAAGTAACTGCCCCACAGTACGCCGGTAGCGCCGGCGAACAGATACCCGAGCCGGTAACTGTGAGCCGTTCCCGAAATCGATGATCCGTTCGCGGAACCAGCTTCTTCGCCATCCACCTCGGCTGCCGTTGCACCGCCGCCCTGAGCATTCTGCGAACCGACGATGAGCAAGATGCCCGCCAAAATCAACACCATCCCGGCGCCGAGCACGACAAAGTTGGCTGTGGTGAAGCTGCTGAGCTCTCCGAAGAGCAACGCCCCCCAGACGAAGGCGACGATGATGTTCAACGGCGTCCAGGAGCCGCTGGCTCGAGCCAAGCCGACGGTCTCCGTCGCCCTGAAGGCGAAATAGTTTCCACCGATCCACACCACGCCGCCGACGAGTGGCAACCAGAATGGACGCCAGCCGAAGGAGAGGTACCCGCCACCGATGACCAGGGCACCGAGGGCAAAGGCGGCATTTCCGAGAGCGACGTAGAACACCCGTGAACGTTGCGGCACTCCCGGTATCGCTTGCGCCGCCGGTATCCAAAAGCCCCATGCCAGCACCGTTGTCAGCGCGAGTAGGGCAGTCATTGGCCCAGACGGGGAAGGTGCGCGTTGACTGCCTCTGATGGCGCGGCCCGTTCCCACCTTCGTGCCCGGGGCGTCATTACCTGGCAGTCTGAAACACGGCGCACGGGACTGCCACCTCGACGAGCCCTCGGGCAAACCCGCCGACATGGCTACGTTCACGATCAGGGGGACTGAATCTCCCTGCTTCTCGAGTTTAGGCCCAGCAATCTCATTGAGATAGGAGCCGCCGAACTCGCCACCGTCACGGATAAGCAAGCTGCACTGGAGTGATCACGGTTCCATGGCCGCCGCCTCGGGATCCTCGCTGCGAGCTCAGTGGCGTAGGGGCGGGGTACACCGCTCGTGCCCGCGAATCGCGGGGCTAGTCCCGATGAACCGGCCTGGATTTCTTGGAGACTCTGAGACTGCTGTCCGCGGACAACATGAGCGCCCAATTCCCACCTTCTGTCGCTGCGGTTCAAACAACCTCTACAACGACTTACGTAGCGCTCAAAGACGCCTCGTGACCTTCTGGGGATCCCACTTTTAGGCCTATGAACTGGTCTTTTGGTGGAGGTGAAGGGACTCGAACCCTCGGCCTCTACATTGCGAATGTGTGGCTCTCAGTGTTTTTACCTGGTGCTTTCCGAGGACCTTCCTGGTAGCGGCGTTTCGATCCCCTCAGGTCCCCTCACGAACCCTCACCTTTCCTCTCGATAAGGTCACGTAAGGTCACGTCAAAACGGAGTTGGGGCTTGTCCGCAAATTGAAATGGGTAGTCACCTCCGATCGGCAGGCTCTCGCAATGCGCAGCGAGTGGCACTCGTTCCACCTGGGCGACGATCACGTTCCTCGGCGAGCAACGGGACATCAGCGACCCTGAATGGGCGATGCTTGTTGCCGGGCAGACGACGGAACGTTCATGTTCTGTCCGCCAGCAGCCGGTCGACGACCTGTCGGGTCACGCCATCTGGTCAACCCGCCGGGCCGTCTCCTAATCCTGGGCCGACGGCAGTGCCCAACACCTTCAGGTTCGGTGCCCGACGCTGCTCTTGCGCTATCTCGCAACCAGGCCACTACCCGGATGGACAAAAGGATGGCAACTCTCTGTTTGTTGGAATTATTCGGGCATCGAGGCGAGATGGTCGTGATCAAGAACCCACGCAGGGAACCGGTTAGGGCTTCTAACCAGATTTCCACGACCTCCCTGCCCAGCAACTCATTGAGGGTGGACCTGTCGAGAGCTGGTGCCCAGAACTACGGGGAGACGTTCAGATCCGAGGTACCCAGCCGCGTGCTGTGATGAGTGGCAGATCCAGATAGGTCACGATGCCAGGTCGGGCAGCACAGACGTATGGGATTGCATTGACCGCAGGAAGGGCGGTCATAATCATGCCGAGGATCATGAAGTCGCCAAAAGTCTGCGCTCGGAAATCGGAAGGAGGATAGACCTCGAGCTTGGTGCGAACGCATGGTCTTCCTTGAATGTCAATGATGTAGCCGTGTTCGATCGACCAGTCCGGGTCCAGATGTTCGCCTTTCCGCCAACGAGCGTTCAGAGCGATAACGGTCCGGCCAGCACGCCGTCCTTGCCAGCTGATGGAGACACCCGCAACATGGCCCTCCGGAATCGACCATGTGCCGAGGTCGAGGTCACGGGTCGTCCGGGCATATTCAGCCTCGCACACGATGTCGTCCAGCTCGAGCCCGAGCGCATCGGCCACGAGGCGCACGGCGTCACCAAAGACTGCCGTGCCGGACTGGGTCATCGCAGGGAGTCCTGGATCGTCGAGCGGTCGGGCGAATCCGACCGGGAGCTCGGTCTCAGGTGAGTCATAGCCGGTGGAATCGACAGATTCGGTGATGGTAATGGCGTCGATGCGGTCGCAGATGTTCGCCGACACGACGCCGAGGAGGTTGGCCAAACCGGGATTCATGCCCGAACCGAAGATCGAACTGTATCCACGGTCGCAGGCGGCGAGGATCTTTCCACGGTCGGCGCCGAACGCGTCGCCCGTAATAAATGCTGCGGTCGTCACTACGTTGACGCCGGCCTCCAGCATTGCGACGAGTTCGTCGACGTCGGGCCACTTTGGGTTGTAGACGACGCAGTCGGGACGGAGCGCGAGGAGCGCCGCGCGATCGTTCGTCGCGAGGATCCCCAGCGGCTGGTCGAGCCCACAGAGTTCGCCGACATCACGTCCAGCCTTGTCGCGAGACCATGCGTAACAGCCGACCAGCTCGAGCTCGGGGTTTGCACAGACCGCGAGAACGGACCTCCGTCCGACATTGCCGGTCGTCCACTGGACGACGCGTCGTGGCCGCGAGGTGGTCATGGTGGTCCCCTTCGTGACTGCAGGCCGGTCCCGATCGTCTTCGTCTCAGAGGGTCGGGATACCGTCACGCTTTGGTCGTAGCGCGCCGATTGCCGGGGTGTTCGGAATGTGGAGCGCGTCGACGATTCCTGGTGCAGCCGCGCACACCCAGGGGATGGCGTTGACGGCCCGCATCCCCGTTGCGAGGAGGCCGTGGGGGGTCGAGTCCTCGTCGGCGTTGAACCCGACTTCGAATTCGGCGTCGAAGCTCGGCTCACCTTCGATGATGACCCGCCACACACCGTCGATCCCTCCCGCACGGCTCTTTGGCCAGTCCGGCGCCACGTCGTCGCACATTCGGTCGACGTGTTCGATGGTGATGGCTTCCTCTCCCTCGACCACACCGATGCATCGGAACCAGATCGCACCCACCGTCCCTGTCTCGACCACGCCGGAGGCGGTTTCAAGTCGACGCGGAGCGGGGGCAAACTGACAGGACTCTCGGATCTCGTCGAGCTGCACCCCCAGCGCCTCGGCGACCATCGTGACCGCCGCGCCCCAACCGAACGTGATGACACCGGGCATCATGACTCCACCCTGGTAATCAAGCGGTTGGCCGAAACCGAAGAGTTCACGCATCTCGTAGACCAAGTTGTCGCGGGAATAGTCGGTGATCTCGAGCCCGCGGATCGAATAGATGCGGCTCGACATGGATGTGAGCGCGACAGCGAACAGGTCGCAACCGAAGCCGGGTTCTATGCCGGTGGAGTAGATCGAGCTGCTACCTCGATTCGCAGAGTCGCTTATGCGTGTCAATGCGGATTCGCGCATGGATCCCCGCGGATACACCAGACCGGGAAGCGATGTCGTCACGATGTTCTTTCCGGCTTCGAGAATGCGGCAGAAGTCCTCCATGGCCTCCCGTGGCCGGTTGGTCGCAGGCCCGGTATAGACGACACAGTCTGCGTCGGTTTCGAGTATCGCGACCTTGTCGCGCGTCGAAGTCACTCCGAGCGAATCGATCTCGGCCAAGGTGCCGGCGTCTTGGCCCTCCTTCGATTCGGAGTGGACCCAAACGCCGACAAGATCAAGGTTGGGTCGATCAGCAATGGTTCTGATCGCGAGCTTGCCGACACGCCCAGTCGCCCAGACGACGACCTTGTACCTTCGCTCGGGTGAATCAACCGGGTTCTGCATCATCGTGCGCTCCTCAGCTTCGCCCTCCGACCTGGTAACGGCGATATGACGTATCAGCGGCGCGGGGAAAGGTCACCACGTCCGCGGCTTTCGAGGTGCATCGTCAGCAGATCAACGAGCGCGTGCCGCTCGTGCGTGAAGTCGAGTGGTTCTCTGACGACCATTTGCGCCAAGGCGAGACCGCGCAGAGCGGCCCAAAACAGGTTGCCGATTGCTTGGCGCCTTCGTCCCCGACCGAGGGGATCGAGAGCACGTCCGAGGCGGGCCAGCTGTTCTGCGAGGTCGGCAAGGTGCTCTTCGAGCCACGGTTCGCGGCTGGCTCGCGTGGCGACAAGGATCTCGAACGCTGCGAGCGAGGCGGGATTGTTAAACGCGCTCCAGCCGGCGTCGACAACGGCCTGCACGCGTTCGCGCGTCGAACCTACCGGTAGTTCGACATCGTCGATCGCATTCTGCAGGAGGTCGTAGCCGTGGTCGACCACAGCCATGAGCACGGCGTTGCGATCTCCAAAGTGATATTGGATCACACCCCACGTCACCCCAGCGCGTTCGGCGATATGGCTCGCGGATATCGCGGCGAAGCCTTCTTCGCGAACGCATCGGATGGTCTCGTCAATGATGAGCTGACGGGTCCGGTCGCCTCGGGTCTGGCCCTTCACGGCTCGTCGCGTGGGAGCGGTCCGGCGGGGTGGCCGCACATCGAGTGTCGTCATCGCATGAGTCCATGAACCTGCGAAATCGGCAGGTCGCGCAACGAGACGAGGCCCGGTGGCGCGGCGCACACCACCGGGATCGCGTTCACAGCTTTCATCGCGGTGGCGATCACACCCGCCTCGTTGTGGTCGGTTCCACCGAGGCCGACATGAGTGTTGATTTCGACCCCAGGACTGCCGGCCACGACCACCCGGTGCACGCCGGAACGTCCCTCGGGCGGAAAGGGCCACTCGGGTGCTGCACCCTGGGTGAGGCGGTTGACGTGTTCCATCGTGATCACGCAGCGGCCGTCTACAATGCCTTCTACAGCGAAGCGGACCGCCGCAACCCGTCCAGGATCGACGTGCATCATCGTGCAGTCGATCGGCTCCGTCGCCGTCCACCGTTCCACACGCTCGCGTATCTCGTCGAGCTGGATCCCGAGCTCATGGGCCAAGAGCTGGACTGGCCCGCCCCAGATAGACCGCAGCACGCCGGGAAGGAAGAGCGTCGGGACGTGCTCGGGCGGCGTGCCGAATCCGAAACTGACGCCGGTGAACTCGGCGTCGTCATACGTGCCGTAATCGCAGATCTCCTGTACGAGGACGTGGTCTGCCCGCTCCGCCAGGCTAAGCGCCGCCAGCGGCAAGAGATCGCCTGAGAATCCGGGATCTATGCCGTTGACGTACATCGTGGAGCTTCCCTCTGCGCAGGCGCGCTCGAGAGGAGCGCGCAGCCAAGGGTCGGCGTGCGGAGGGTAGACGAGCCACACCAGCGATGTTCCGACGACATTTGTTCCTGCCGTCAGAAATGCCGTCAACTCCTGGAGCGCCACATCAGGTCGTGTCTCGGCCTGCGATGTGTACACGACGCAGTCCGCTCCTAGGCCGACCAGTGCCGCAAGGTCATCGGTTGCAACCACTCCGGTGGGCTCCGCCAATCCGCACAACTCCGCCGCGTCGCGGCCGACCTTCGCGGGACTCGCCGCATGCAGACCGATGAGCTCGAGCCCGGGTCGTTCGATAATGGCCCGCAGCGAGTGCCTGCCGACGTGCCCGGTGGAGAACTGCACCACTCGCAGGGTCACAGCATCCTTCCTCAGAGCAAATCAGTGATGGTCTTGAGGCCGGCTTCGTACAGGACGCCAGGCAACATGCCACCATCGATTTCGATCGTCGTGCCGTTGATGTAATCAGCCTCGCCACCGCAGAGGAAGACACAGGCCCGACCGACCTCACTCGGCTCGCCGGCGCGGCCGAGCGGCACGCGCTCAAAGTATTCCGAACCCGTCGGATCGTCGGGAGGCAGCACAAACGCACGGAAGTTCTCGGTCATGGTGGGTCCGAGCGCGAGGCAGTTGACGCGAGCCTTCGGCCCCCATTCCTCCGCCAACGAACGTGTCGAATGGTTCAGCCCGGACTTCGCCGCACCGTACGACACGAGCGTCGGGCTGCCGGCTGGATGGCCCGCGCCACTCGAGATGTTGATGATCGATCCGGTCCCGTTCTGTTCGCGCATCTGGCGGTATGCGCGAATGGCGAACCATAACGGACTGATGAGATTCATCTGCACCGCGAAGGCATGGAACAAGACCGTGCGTTCGAACTCGTCGTCACTTCGCGGGGTCCCCTGGAGCTTCTGAACGAGCTCGGGAACCGCCTCGACGTGCGGGGTCGGCACCGTGCCTCCCGCGTTGTTCACGAGGATATCGAGGCGGCCGTACGTATCGACGACCCGCTGCACGAAGGCGTCAATTGCCTTGTGGTCGGCCTGATCGCACACCCACTGCTCGGACCGCTCGACTCCGCCCGGCACAGTGTCGGCGCCGGGAAGGCCCGGCAGCTCGGATCGAGAGCACCCCACGACCGTCGCGCCTGCGAGCAGCAACTCGCGGGCGATGCCGACCCCCACGCCGCGACTCGTCCCGGTGACGATCGCGACCTTGCCGTCGAGCGAACCCATCCGACCCCCCAAAAATAATGAAATATTTTATTACATTGGCTACTTTATGGTTATTGTGTTCACCGATCAAGGGGGCGACACCTCTTACCCACCCGGCGTTGCCGGGCCGAGCGCCGCTGAGCACCGAGTGAAAGCAGCACGACATGAACCCCGCGCCAAGCCTCCATCACGTCGTGTTCTGCGTGGAACCCGACAATCAAGACGCTGCGGCCGACGTCTGGCGCACGCTCGGCCTCGAATTCGTCGAGATCCTGCTCGCCGACGTCTCACTGCGCGTTCTGCTCGACTGGACGCGGGGGATCGAGATCATCTCACCGACGACAAGCGACGCGACCGCGTGTGCGGCGCGTGCGTTCCTCAACGACCAAGGAGAAGGTGTCTATTCCGTCGTCGTGCGCACTGAAGCAATCAACGCTGCGATCGACAGTGCGCGGCACCGTGGAGCCCAACTCACGTACCAGCAGAGCCGAGGTGGAGACGGCTTCACGCTTCGGGAAGCGACGTTCGCACCGGTGTTCGGAATGCCGATCACACTGCTCGAGACAGACCTGGCGGGTTAGTGACGATCCGCTCTACGAGGATGACATCGTCCGGCGGCAGGAGGAGCTCACCAAGACGAGATTCGATGCCGGGGGCTGGACGATCACTTTCACATGGCCACCCGGGACGCGAGGTACTCTCCGCCTCCGCCATTGACGGGGGGCGCGTCGCCCGGGCCTTTTGATAGGGCGCGTGCCTACGGTCTGGAGGATTCGACCAAATGAACGATGGAGGTGACATCGCCAAACCGTGGACCCGAAGAAGTGGGAGATAGCCCACGGTTGTGAGTTGGTGATCGTGTACGCAAAAGCCGTAAGAGGGGGGGTTAGAACCATGAAGAGGTGGACGAGGGCGGGATGGAGGACGGCCGCGCTCGCCGGCGCGCTGCTGGTGGAGGCATGGGTCGGCGGCATCCCGGCCGACGCGGTAACAGCGGGCAACGGCATCTACGCCGCCGCGGCTACCTTTTCTGCGCCGCCCAACACCGGCACGATCAGCGAGCCGCTGTCGGCTCTTCCCCTCGGCCTCGCACCCTATGGCTACGTCCAGGACGAGTACTTCGCCGCCGGCACGGCCCATGCTTTCCGCGCAACCGCGGCGCCGTCCGACGGGCGCTGGACCATCGCCCCGACCACCGCAGCCGCGTACCGCACCCGCATTCTGGTGCGCATGCCGAAGGATCCTTCTCACTTCAGCGGCACCGTCGTCGTCGAGTGGATGAACGAGTCCGGCGGGGAGTCGGCGCCGGACTGGGACTACCTAAACCCCGAGCTGATGAGCGCCGGCGACGCCTACGTGGCGGTCTCTGCCCAGGCGCTGGGTGTCGAGGGGGGCACACCGATCCTCGGCGCGGCTACCGCCGGAGCCGGCCAGGGACTGGTCCAGAAGGACCCGGCTCGCTACGGCACCCTGCACCACCCCGGTGACCAGTACGCGTTAGACATCTTCGCCCAGATCGGCCTTGCACTCCGATCCCCGTCGGCGCACGTGCTCGGCGCCCTCCGTCCCCGGCACGTGGTCGCAGTAGGCGAGTCTCAGTCGGCCTTCTACCTGACGACCTTCGCCGACGCGCTGCAGCCCCTCACCCACGCCTTCGATGGGATTTTCATCCACAGCCGGGGCGGCAGCGGTGCCCCGCTCAGCGGGACGTCGATCACCCACCAAGTCTCGGGTGCCCTGCGGATCCGGACCGACCTCGACGTGCCGGTGTTCATGTTCGAGACCCAGACCGACCTCACCGTCCTCGGCTACGCGCCAGCACATCAACCGAACACCTCACGGATCCGGACCTGGGAGGTGGCGGGCACCTCGCACGCCGATGCATATCTTGTCGGCGCGGCGGTGAGCGTCCTCGGTTGCACCACCCCGGTCAACACCGGCCCGCAGCACGAGGTGGTCCAGGCCGCCTTCGCCGCCTTCTCGAAGTGGGTGGTCCACGGCACGCCCCCGCCCTCGCCGCCACCCTTCCGTCTGAGCAGCGAGAAACCGCCTACCCTGGCCCTCGACCGCTTCGGCAATGTGATCGGCGGTGTCCGCACGCCGGCCGTCGACGTGCCAGTGTCGACCCTCAGCGGGGCGCCGCCGTCCAGCGCCAACGCCTACTGCTCGCTCTTTGGGTCGACCACTCCGTTCAGCCCGCAAATGCTGGCCACCATCTACCGCTCCAAGACGGAGTACCTCGCCAAGTACACCGCCAGCCTCGACATCGCGATCAAGGACGGCTTCATCCTGTCAGCCGACCGGGGGGCGCTACTGGCCCAGGCCGGCGCGGTGAAGTTCCCGGCGGCATAGCATCGGTCAGCCGAAGTCCCGCATATGGCATGGATGGGCCATCGGGGATGACCGAAATGGCACGCTGGTACAGCGGGAAGATCTTCAGAGGACTTTGACCTCTATCCAACGCCGTCCGTCGTGGACCTCACCGGTGAACCAATACACCCAAGCGCCTTCGGGTAGCGCTGGGTCGGTCCAGCGCCTGTGAGCTGGGCTATAGCGAAGCAGACGAACTCCCCTGAACGACCTCTACGCAAAGCCACGTAGCGCTCGGTGGTTCTTCGGGGATCCCACCTTAGGCCTCTGACCTGGGCTTTTGGTGGAGGTGAAGGGACTCGAACCCTCGGCCTCTACATTGCGAAAGTGTGGCTCTCAGTGTTTTGACCAGGCCCTTTCCGAGGAAATTGCTGGTAGCGGCGTTGTGATCCCCTCAGGTTCCCTCACGATCCCTCCGGTTCCCCCACGGTAAAGACACGTAAAGACACGATCGGACAGAGCTCGTGGGGCCTGTTCACGGATCGGTACTCACGTCCGATCGGCAGGCTCTCGCAATGCGCTGCGAACGGCGCTCGTTTCCCCTTGGCGAGGATCACGTTCTCCGGCGAGCGACAGGTCATCTTCGACCCTGACGCGACGGGTGCCTCCCGCCGGGACGTCGCACTTGCAACTGTTGTCCGTCCTGGAACGCCCTTCTGGACGGTTCCTCCCGCCGGGCCCGGACGGTTCCCGGACGACGCAGTCCCAATGGCACGTCCGACGGATAGCCTGAGATGTCCGCCGGCCCCTGCCTCCGGCCCTTCGGGGCTCTAGTCACCTGTTGCCCTCGCAGCAGCATCTCAAGGGTCGTCACAAAGCGCTAGATGTGCCCCGCTCAATACGACGCCGGAAGGCTCAATCTGTGCGACTGACGGGGGCT
>CAVTPF010000016.1:0-370122 GCA_963736525.1 uncultured Acidimicrobiaceae bacterium | reverse complement strand
TGCCGGCCTCGTCGTGGATCCGAAGGGGGGGCGAGCGCCTCTTCGACCCCTATGCCGACTCCTGGCTCGAGCATCGCCTTGTCAGGGGCCGGCCGCTGACGCCGGCCACCACGCAGGGATACCGGGCTGTACTGCGGCGCCACCTCCACCCCGAATTCAGCGACACCAAGCTCCGCCTGATCACCCCCCGAACGTGTCCGCCTCTGGCATGCCGAGTTGAGCCTCGTCTCCCGGGACCAGGCGGCCAAGTCCTACCGGGTGCTCCGGGCCATCCTGAACACCGCGGTCAGTGACGGACTGATCACGCGCAATCCGTGCACCATCCGGGGGGCGGGCATCGAGCACGCTCCGGAGCGCCCGATGCTCGCCACGATAACTGTCCTCGAGCTCGCCGAGTCGATCGAGTCAAGACTCCGGTGCCTGGTCCTGCTCGGAGGATTCGGCGGGTTGCGGACCGGGGAGCTCCTCGGCGTGCAACGCCGCGACATCGACCTGCTGCAGGGTACCGTGACCGTCGTCCGCCAGTCGCATGAGATCATTGGCCAGGGACGGATCTTCACCGCCCCGAAGAGCGACGCCGGCCACCGGACCGTCGCCCTCCTTCCTTGGTCCTCGCCGACCTCGTCTCCGGGGACGCCCGAGGCGAAAGCCGAACCGACAGGTGCAAGAGGCGGCATACGGGAGGCCCGCTCGCCCGAGTCACACGAACGGTGACCTGAATAGACCCTGTCGGCCCCCGGACTGCCCCCGATCGCCGGGAGGGGGCGCGTCACCGAGGGTGGCTGATCGGCACTTCAAGCCGATTCCGCTGGGCTTTTTTGGCTGCGCGCATGCAGTGCGCTCGGTAGGCTGTGTTCAGAGACGATGAGGAGGCTGTTATGACCGACGCTCAGGAAGCCCAATGGAATGTGGCTGAGTGGCACGGCAAAATGCTCATCGATCGTAACGGCGAGAAGATCGGAAAGCTGCAAGATGTCTACGTTGACGTCGAGACCGACGAGCCGATGTTCGCCACTGTGAAAGAGGGCTTTATCGACCGACACCTAGCCTTCGTCCCTTTGGGCAACATCCAGATCGGTCCCGATGACCTGCAGGTTGCGGTAACGAAGGAGCAGGTTAAGTCCGCGCCCCACATCGAGATGCATGGCGAGGAACTCTCGCAAGCCGACGAATCAAAGCTCTATCACCACTTCGAGATGAACTACACGCCGATCAGCACGGAAAGCGGCCGACGGCTGGCTCGTCGCTGAAGTTCGCCAACCTGTAGCCGCAAGTCTGAAGATCGACTGCCCCCGTACATTGATACTTCTCTGAGGGTCCACCGCTTGACTGCTGGTCCTTAATAGCTTCGGGAGTGCTGGTGGGTTCGGCCTGACTTGGAGTCCCGTGACGCCTTCGGGCGTCGTCGGCCGAGCTCTTCCAGCCGCACATTGAAAGCGGCACGTCCCGTCTCCGAGTTGGGGTGATTGGTCCGGGTTGCTAGAACAACCCAGACCGCCCGTCGCTCCGATCCGGAACGGCCGTGCCACCCCTGACACCTAAGGAAGGAAGGGATGGCCATGACCATCGTAGAAGCTGCGCGTGGTGTGACCGGTGGTGTCGACACCCACCGCGACGTCCATGTCGCTGCAGCGCTGGACCCGCTGGGTGGGCTGCTCGGCACAGAGAGCTTCTCCACCGACCCCGCCGGCTACAAGGCCCTGGTGCGCTGGCTCGAGGGCTTCGGCGACGTCACCAAGGTCGGCGTCGAGGGCACCGGCTCCTATGGGGCCGGCCTGGCCCGCCACCTGCGCCGGGTGGGCGTCGAGGTCATCGAAGTCGACCGACCCAATCGCCAGAAGCGCCGCAGCAGCGGCAAGTCCGATCCGCTCGACGCCGTCGAAGCCGCACGGGCCGCTCTCGGTGGCCGGGCGACAGGCCGCCCCAAGTCGAGGGACGGTGCTGTCGAGGCCATCCGGGTCCTCGTCGTGGCCAAGCGCTCGGCCCGCCAGGCCTGGGTCAAAGCCCTCATCCAGATGCGCCACCTCGGCTACAGCGCACCTGAACAGCTCCGTTGCCGCTTGAAGGGCCTCTCCGTGCCGGCCCTCGTCGCCGAAGGGTCCAGACTCCGGCCGACACGATCACCCGATCCGGTGACCGCTGCCACCAAGGCGTCGCTGTCCTCGCTGGCCCATCGCATCGAGGCGCTTGACCGCGAGCTGGCTGAGCTCGACGAGCGGATCGATGCCCTTCTCGTCGTCACCGTGCCCGATCTCCTCGGCCTCTTCGGCGTCGGTCCCGACACCGCGGCGGCCCTCGTGATGGCTGCGGGCGACAACCCCGAGCGGCTCCACTCAGAAGCAGCCTGGGCCCATCTGTGCGGCGTGGCCCCGGTCCCCGACGGCTCGGGCAAGACCAACGGCAGGGTCAAGGCCCACGACGGCGGCGATCGCCAGGCCAACAGTGCGCTGTGGCGCATCGTCATGGTGCGCATCGCTCACGACCCCGAGACCCGGCTCTATTTCGAGCGACGAGTCAAGGAGGGCAAGACCAAGCACGAAGTCATCCGCATCTTGAAGCGCTACGTCGCCCGCGAGGTCTATCGCTACCTGCCTCGCTCATAGATCCTCGGGCTGTGGGTCTGGCTTTCCCCCGTACTGTCGCTCTTCGGAGCTGACTCGCCAGCGACTCGCCGACCCTCAGCTCGGGCCAACGATCTCGAATACGCGTGACCTAATAGGAGTTTGTCCTCACCTCGAGTGACTGATCAATGTCGTGTCCGCTGTCTTCACCCCCGAACCCCAAAGAGGGGTTGACAAGTGATAGGAGCTCGCCGGGACGGGGTGCGGAGCCTGGCGATTGAGCTGGACCTGATAACAACGGGGCATGAGGTTCGTCCGGCCATCCGACTCGGTGGCCATGACGCGACTGGTGGAATCCCTCGAGAGCGCCGAACCGACATACGACGACATCGGAGCCACCCTGGCGGGGAAGTGGCCGGAGGGGTTTCACCACGACCGATACGCAGCGCAACTTGGAACCGGAGCGGAGACCTTTCAGCGAGCGGTGGAGGGTCTCAAGTCTTGGAGAGCGCACCGTCTTCCAGGCGTGCGCGTCTTCCCTGAGAACCTGGAGATCCGTCCCGGTGCCACCGTGATCGTGACCTTGGGTACGCCGGTCCTGGCCCTCGCAGCGCCGTGCCGGTTCGTAAGCGTGATCGATGGCCAGACTCGTTGGGGCTTCGCTTACGGGACGTTGCCGGGCCACCCGGAACAAGGTGAGGAAGCGTTCGTCGTTTCGATCTCACCTGATCAGACCGTCCAGTTCGAGATCGAGGCATTCTCGCGTCCAGGCGATCCTCTCGTGGCCCTATCCGGCCCCGTTGGGCGAGGACTCCAACGGGGAGGTACGGGCGGCTACCTACGTGCGCTCAGGCGATTCGTTGATGAGGGCGCTGACTAGCCCCGTACGCCGGGACTGGGTGCCACCTTGCGGCCCCACGGGGACACCCCTGACCGGTCAGACTGCCATTCATCGGGCAAAGGCAGGAGAATGACCGCGATGGAGTCCAAGGGCACCGAACACGAGGCTTCGGGCTCCAAGCCCGATGCAGTTGACGACCTGAAGACCCTTCCCATCGCTGAGGTTGAGAAGCGGCTGGGGTCGTCACCTGATGGCCTCACCCAGGCCGAGGCGGAGAAACGCCTGAGGCAGTACGGCCCGAACGAAATCGTGGAGAAGAAGGTCAACCCGCTGCTGAAGTTCCTCACCTACTTCTGGGGGCCCATCCCCTGGATGATCGAGGCAGCCGTGATCCTGTCCGGAGTGCTCAAGCATTGGCCCGACTTCTTCATCATCCTCGTCCTGCTCGTGGCCAACGCCGGAATCGGGTTCTGGGAAGAGCGCCAGGCGGGCAAGGCCATCGCCGCGCTGAAGGCCGAGTTGGCGATCAAGGCCCGTGTCAAACGGGACGGCGAGTGGGTCACTCCACCGTCGCGTGAGCTCGTGCCGGGAGACGTCATCCGCCTGCGCCTGGGCGACATCGTGCCCGCAGACGCACGCCTCCTCGACGGCGACCCGATCGAAGTGGATCAGTCGGCACTGACCGGGGAGTCGCTGCCCGCCAGCCGCCAGAGCGGCGACGCGGTGTACTCCGCCTCCATCATCCGCCAAGGCGAGATCGGCGCACTCGTCTACGCGACGGGTGCGGACACCTACTTCGGGCACACCGCGGAGCTCGTGCAGGAGGCCCAGACCGTCAGCCACTTCCAACGGGCCGTCCTCAAGATCGGCACCTTCTTGATCATCCTGGCGATGGCCATGGTTGTGGTGATCATCGTCGTCTCCACCATCCGCGGTGACGCGTTCTTCACCACCTTGCAGTTCGCCCTCGTCCTCACCGTGGCCGCCATTCCCGTGGCGATGCCGACGGTGCTGTCGGTGACGATGGCGGTCGGGGCCCGGGTACTCGCCTCGAAGAGGGCCATCGTCAGCCGGTTGGTGGCCATCGAGGAGCTGGCAGGCGTGGACGTGCTCTGCACGGACAAGACCGGGACCCTGACGCAGAACAAGCTGACCCTGGGCGATCCCTACACCGTCGGCACACTCACGCCCGGACAAGTCATCCTCGACGCATCCCTGGCCTCACGCGCCGACGACGCCGACGCCATCGACCTGGCGGTGCTCGGGGGACTGGCGGACGATCAGTCGTTGGACGGCTACCACGTGGTCAAGTTCCAACCGTTCGATGCGGTGCGCAAGTGCACGGAGGCCACCGTCACCGCCACCGACGGGTCATCGTTCAAGGTGACGAAGGGTGCGCCCCAGGTGATCCTGGAGCTGTCGGCCAATGCGTCGCAGGTGAAGACGGAGGTCGACGCAGCAGTGGACGGGTTCGCGGCACGAGGCTTCCGGTCGTTGGGTGTGGCCCGGGCCGAAGGGGACGGTCCGTGGAACTTCGTCGGAGTGCTGCCCCTGTTCGATCCACCACGAGACGACGCCAAGGCGACCATTGCGACCGCCTTCCAGATGGGCGTGGACGTCAAGATGGTCACCGGCGATGCCCTGGCCATCGCCCGGGAGACGGCCAAGACACTCGGGATGGGCACGAATATCCTCGATGCCACCGGACTGGGCGACGTGAAACGCGAAGAGACCGCGGCGACGGCCGAGTCCATCGACGATGCCGACGGGTTCGCCCAAGTCTTCCCCGAGCACAAGTTCCACATCGTCGACGTCCTCCAAAAACGAGGTCACATCATTGGCATGACGGGCGACGGGGTGAACGACGCCCCTGCGCTGAAGAAGGCCGACTGCGGCATCGCCGTCTCGGATGCCACGGATGCGGCGCGGGCAGCGGCGGACATCGTGCTGACGAATCCCGGGCTCTCGGTGATCATCGACGCCATCAAGGAGAGCCGAAGGATCTTCCAGCGGATGAACAGCTACGCGATCTACCGCATCGCGGAGACGCTCCGGGTGCTGCTGTTCGTCTCGGCCGTGATCCTGATCTACAACTTCTTCCCGGTCACGGCGATCCAGATCGTGATGCTGGCACTGCTCAACGACGGCGCCATCTTGTCCATCGCCTACGACAACGTCCGCTACAGGAAGCAGCCCGAGGCGTGGAACATGCGCCTCGTGCTGGGAATCGCCACGGTGCTCGGCGTCGTCGGTCCGATCGCCGCCTTCGGCCTGTTCTACCTGGGTGACAAGGCGTTCCACCTCGACCATGCGCACCTGCAGACCCTGATGTACCTGATGCTCTCGGTCGCCGGACACCTGACGATCTTCCTCGCACGCACTCGCGGCCCGTTCTGGTCGATTCGGCCCGCTCGGATCCTCCTGCTGGCCGTGCTCGGCACACAGACATTGGCCACCCTGATCGCCGTGTACGGGGTCTTCATGACACCTCTCGGCTGGGGATACGCAGCCTTGGTATGGGGCTATGCGCTGGTGTGGTTCCTCCTCACCGACCGCTTCAAGTTGGTCGCGTACCGGATTCTCGATCCGGTCAAGATCGAGACACCGGCCGATGTGACGCCGCCGATGGCCGAAATCAGTCGGTGAGCAGTACGAACGACAGAGGCGTGAATGATGGCGTGCCGGGCAGAGCCGCGGGGCCGAGCGGAGGGCTTCACCGGCGGGATCGGTGAGGACAAGAGACCCATCCGGGGTGTGTCGTTACTGTTCGGAGTGGGTGCCTCCGTTCGCTGCCGGGACGGGGTGCCACCGTGCGGCACTTCGGGGACGCTCTCGAAATGTGACTCGGCGCATCTGTCGGACCGCCGGTTCGGGTGGTCTTGGGATGAAATCCTCTACCGGTCCTCGGGGCGCGCCCGCAAAGCTCGGAGGGATACCCGCGCTTCAAAGGGGGTCCAATGGCTAGGTTCCGGAACGCCAGGTCGCTTCAGGGCCAGAACAGCTCAGCTAGCTCGGCCGAACCGGCAACAGTCAGTCGCTGGGCAGTGTCCACCGGTCGCTGGCGCAATCGGTCACATGCGCCGCGCCATGGCGCTCTCTCTATTTTGCTGTGCGAGCCTATTGGTTGCACTCAGCACAGTGGTACTCCAAATAGGAGTGGCTGAGGCAGCATCTCCAACTTGGTCCATTTACCCCAGTCCCAACCAGGGAACCTACAGCAATGATCTGGTCAGCGTGTCGTGCACCAGCTCTACTGACTGCGTCGCCGTCGGGTACTACCAGGACAGCAATCTAGCTACGGCCGCCACTTTGGTTGAGACCTGGAACGGGACCAGCTGGTCAGTCACATCCAGCCCGAGCCCGGGAAGCACCAGCAACTTCCTATACGGCGTGTCCTGCACTAGCTCCACCTACTGCGTCGCCGTGGGTGAATACGCCAATCAATCAGGCGAATCAGGAGTGTCCCAAAGCCTGATCGAGACATGGAATGGCACAGCCTGGTCGGTCACTCCGAGCCCTAACGAGGGAAGCAGCGACAACTTCCTGAACAGCGTTTCCTGCACCAGCTCCACCAATTGCGTTGCTGTCGGCTACTACGCCAATCCATCAGTACAAGCGGGCCAGACTCTGATCGAGACCTGGAACGGGACTGCCTGGTCGGTCACGTCGAGCCCCAACGAAGGAAGTGGCGACAACCATCTCAACGGCGTGTCCTGCACCAGCTCCACCAATTGCGTCGCCGTGGGCGACTATATCAATGCATCGCACCTGTACCAGACTCTGGCCGAGACCTGGAACGGGACTATCTGGTCCGTCACTCCCAGCCCCAGCCCGGGAAGCTACTCCAATACTCTCGCCAACGTGTCGTGCACCAGCGCGACCAGCTGCTTGGCCGATGGGGGGTCCATCTCATCGGGCGTGGGTCAGACCCTCGTCGAGACCTGGAACGGGACCATCTGGTCGGTGATTGCCAGCCCCAACCCCGGCCCCGGCGCCGGCGCCGGCGTGTCCTGCACCAGTTCCACCAACTGCGTAGTTGTTGGGGATTACTACATCGATGCCTCAGACCAGTACGAGGCCTTGGCTGCGACGTGGAACGGGACCGACTGGTCAGTCACCCCCATGGCGAGCTTCAACGGCAACGGCGTCGCCAACTACCTCGACGGCGTGTCCTGTACCAGCACGGCGGACTGCGTCGCCGTTGGCACCTACTCGGCTGAGATTTCCCCAGTAGATCTGTTTCAGACCCTGGTCGAGACCACAGGCACTGCGCCCCCGGTCGTCACCACCGAGCCAGTCAGTCAAAGCGTGAATGGTGGCGGGGACGTAACGTTCACAGCCGCAGCGAGCGGCAACCCCTCTCCCACCGTCCAGTGGCAGGAGTCGACTGATGCGGGGACCACTTGGGCCAACATCAACGGCGCTACCTCCACCATCTACAGCGAAACGAATGTGCCGTACTCGCAGAACGGGTGGCAGTTGCGGGCCATATTCACCAACACGAACGGCTCCGCGACGACCAATGCTGCAACACTGACCGTCCTCGCGCTGCCACCAACTACGAGCGTCCTGATTCCCTCCAACGGCGCCACTCTGTCTGGCAGCCTCTTTCTCGATGCGGCGGCTTCGGACAATGTCCCAATCACCCAGGTCAACTATGTCCTCAGTGGCGGGACCTACAACGACACCGTGATCTCGGGCTCCTTCCCGACCTACTTCGGCTGGATCGGAGGCTGGAACACCACGACCGTGCCAAACGGGACGTACACCCTCCAAAGCGTCGCCACGAACGCAGCAGACCAAAGCACTCCTAGCGCGTCCATTTCGGTTACGGTGAACAACCCTCCGCCGACGACCACCGTTGCGCTGCCGGCGGACGGTGCCACCGTTACCGGCAGCCAGTGGCTCGACGCCAGCGCCTCCCCTGGGGTGACCAAGGTCCAATACGAGTTGACCGGTGGGAGCTACAGCGACACCGTCATTTCCGGCTCAACGCCAACCTATTACGGCTGGATCGGAGCCTGGAACACCACGACGGTGCCGAACGGCACATACACGCTGCAGAGCGTCGCCTCCTACGCCGGTGGGGTTGCCGGCACCAGCGCGCCGATCACTATCACGGTCAACAACCCGCCGCCCACCACCACCGTGCTCGTTCCCTCGAACGGGGCGACGCAATCAGGAGGAGCCGCCATCCTCGACGCCAGCGCTTCGGCCAGCGTGACCTCGGTCAGCTTCGAGCTCACCGGCGGGACGCTGAGCGACCAGGTCATCTCGAGCTCCACCCCCACGTACTTCGGCTGGATCGGCCAATGGGACACGACCACGGTGCCCGACGGCACCTACACGCTCCAGAGCGTGGCCTCCTACGCCGGTGGGGTTGCCGGCACGAGCCAAGGCATCACGATCACGGTCAACAACTAGGCCCAGGGTGCCCCAGAACAGTCGCCGGGACTAGGGCTCGATGGCGGTCCATCCGCGACGACGAAGCTCACCGGCGAGCTGTTCCGAAGGCAGCGAGCTCAACATTTGCTCTTGGGCGGATTGCCGCCACGCTGGCGCTGCAATGGCGATACTCCCATCAGACTCTGCATCTAGTAGCCGGGCGATGAATGCCTCCGCTTCGTCGCGTGAGAACTTTCCCGCAGCCTGACGCTGGGAAAAGCCCATTGGGCCGCGTGCATCACGGAAGTCAGAATGTCCGGCTCCCCTTAGGAGGTCCAAAAGCTCTCGTACCTGCTTTGCCGAGGCCGGTGGACCTGACTGCTGACCGAACGCCATTTGCGGGCATTCTTGCCCATTTGACCATGACGCGGTGTGACTGTCCCCGTACGCGGGTGGGTGGCAGACTGATGGGCAGAACTGAGCTGTGCAGGTTGGTCGACTTGCCGGTAAGGCGGGCATCCGGAGCCGCAATCCCGCAAGGGATCGAAGGCTGAAGGCAAGGTAGTAGACCCGGTGCCCGTACCAACTTTCTCCCGTCCTCGGCCCTGCCCCCGAACAGTGACGCCGGCTAAGGGGCGCCCAAGATCCAGATTGGTGACAGGATGAAGCGAGATGCCTGAACCTGAAGCGCACTTCCCGTACGCAAGACCTCTTCGGCTGGATTGGACGCAGGCCCAAGATGGCAGTTGGCACCACGCTGACAAAGATGACCCCCACCGCTGGGAGGTCGTCTGTGCCCAATGTCGCGACATCGACGGTCCGGCTGACCGCCAGCCTGAGCCCGCGAGATCCCTTCGAGGCCCGTACGACGGCAAACATTCCGCCCGCCGAGCCGTGAAGCATCACGAACAGCAGCACCCGGCTCAGGCGCTTGACCTAGGGCCGATGAGCGACTGGCCCGTGATCTGAACGGCACCCGACACCTGGTTTTGTCCTTGCTGGGACCCGCCCCAGATCGCCGGGACGGGGTGCACATATGGTGATCGGTAGAGTCTCCGACGTGACCAGGTCGGACCTGTCGGTCGTGCGATGACAACCCAGGTCATCGTTATCAATGGCTCGTCGAGCTCGGGCAAGACCACTATCGCTCGTTGCCTAAAGGCGATCCTCTCCACACCATGGATGAGTCTGAGCATCGACGATCTTCTCCACGCGTTGCCGCCCTCACTGATGGACACCGACGCCGGCGTGGCCTTCGGCGAACACGGTGAGGTGACTATCGGAGAAGGATTCCGAGAGATCGCAGCCGCCTGGATGGCTGGAATTGGAGCCATGGCTCGAGCCGGTGCGCGGGTCATCTACGACGATGTCTTTCTCTCCGGAGCGGTGTCCCAAGCGCGACTGCGGGCACATCTCGACGGCCTCTCTGTGTTGTGGGTCGGCGTGCATTGCGATGCTGAGGTCGCCGCTGGCCGTGAGTTCGCTCGCGGTGACCGTGTGGTTGGCGGGGCTACCTCACAGGCGACCAGCGTGCATGAAGGGGTCTCATACGACCTCGAGATCGACACCACCTCGACGGAGTCGCTGGAATGCGCCCACATCATCGCTAGGCACGTGTCCTAAGGTTCGCCACTTCGCGCGCCCCAGTTCGCCGGGACTGGGTGCCACCGTGCGGCACTTCGGGGGCAGGGCAGACTCGCGGTAGGAGCAGCTGGGAGCATGGATGCGTGGTAATCCAGATGATGGCGCTCCGTCGGTGATCGGAAACTCGTCCGACGAACGAGAGCAGCATCGTCGATCACTCTGGGCGTACTACGACCGGCGGGTGGCTGGACGCTTGCCTGGCTTGGCCAACGCCCACGCCTACTGGACGGGTCTAGGCGTCACTGTCGAAGTCGAAGACATCGCCGCTGAAGCTGCGCAGCTTGAACGCCTACTTCGTGAACTCTCTGCAGTCCGCTTTGTCGAGGTAGGTGCCGGGCCAGGCACTTTCACCCGATACCTTTCAGGGAGTGGCATCGCCATCGACCAGAGTCGAAAGGCGCTCGACGTTCTGCGCACCGAAGCTCCGGGGGTACCTGTGATCCAGGCAGATGCCACAGCCCTACCCGTAGGATCCCACGCCGTCGACCGCTGCTTCTCCGCCCACCTTTATGGCTTGCTTCTTCCAGGCGAGCGTGAATCCTTTCTTGCCGAGGCGCACCGGGTTGCGTCCGAGGTCGTAATCCTTGACGCCGGTCGCCCCCAGGGAGTGAGCGCCGAGGAGTGGCAAGAGCGGACCCTGCCCGAAGGAGATCACTACAGAGTCTTCCGCAGACACTTTGATGCGGACGCGTTGGCCGCCGAAGTCGGTGCTGTGGTCCTGTTCGCCGGGCAGTTCTACGTGCTGGTGGGCACTGCGGCGGCCTCGTAAATCTCAGCTCCCGAATCGAGGAGGACCGGGAGAGATGTGCCGGTCCTCGAGCTTTCCGTTGCAAGCCTCAGCCACGCGCCCGGTATCGCGTACCCGATGCCCAATGACCCGATCGGACCTCCGCTTCGCACGTGACCCAGTTCGCTGCCGGGAGGGTGGGCAGTCCGGCGCTTTGACCGTTCACCTTCAGGAGTCCTTGCCGCCAACAGACCTCAAATCACTAGCGAAGAACTGGTCAGCGTTCGTTTCGATTTGCCGGATGTCGTCATCGCTCAATATGCCCTTCTCTTTGAGAGTCACGATTAGCGCCCCGATCAGAGCTACTGCGCTCATGCCCTCGGCGATCTCGATCACCCATTGCTTTCGTTGCGCATCTTCTGTTCCGGTGTCATCGACCATCCGGTGAGCCTATGCAGGCTCTACGGCCCTGAGGGAGGCCAGTCAAATGGCGTGCAAGTTGCGAATCCACCGGGCTGCCCAAATGGTCGGTTCACGGAAAGATTTCTCGGAGGTGCCCCAAATCGCCGGGTCGGTTAGACCTTTTCGTATCGGCTCCTAGGATGGACAGGGCTTCTCCGCATACAACCATCCGATTGAGAAGGGTCATTTTGGATGCTCTTTCGATTTCTGCCCCGTGATCTCCCCGGGAGGGCGGCAACAGGTGCATTCATCCTCCACTCGGGAATCGAGAAATGGAACGGTCCGTCTGCGCAGGCAGAGGGCGTTCACGCCCTGGCGGCGGGTGCCTTCCCGTTCCTCAAATCGATTCCGCCCGACCGCTTTCTCAAGGTATTGGCCGCCGGCGAGGTTCTGACCGGGGCGCTACTCCTGTCCCCTTTCGTCTCGAACGCGGTGGCGGGTGCCGCGCTCACCGGGTTCTCGGGTTCGCTCCTCACCATGTACGCCCGGACGCCGGCCCTGCGCAAGCCGGGCAGTGTCTGGCCGACGCCGGCAGGAATTGCGGTGAGCAAAGACGTCTGGATGCTGGGCATCGGCCTCGGGTTACTCGCTGACGCAGCCAAACGAAGGGGGCGTGCGAGCAGGCCCGCGTAGGGCTCGGAGACCCAGAGCAATAGCTCGTCATGCCGGTTCTTGAAGTCTTCTGGCGCACTCGGAATCGGGCATGGCAAAGTCGTTGACTGCCGCCAGAGACTTGTGATCGGAGGCCGGAGGGTGCCCTCGAACGCCGGTTATGCGTGCACCTGCGAGGACATCAGCCCTAACGCATAAAGCCCACTCCCCCACCTGCCCAGATCATCGTCGGCTCGGTTCCGGACGGGGTGGCAGAGGCGCCGCGTCCCGTGTGGGACCGACGTTTGGAGCTGCCGTTCATGCTTGAGGTTGCAGCGGCCTAGCCCCTAACGAATCAGGCACTTCGGGGTCACTTCCTTAATCCCCGTTGCAGCGCCTCCCAGGTCGCAGCCTCGCTTCTCAGTGCTCGTTTTCGTCCACCGCGGAGTCAGATCTGAGGCGTTGATCTTCGCAAGGCGCCGGGGCGTCGAGGGACGTTGGACCCTATCCGGGCGGCCATGAAGTGTGCCTCACTCTCTGAAGAACTGGTTGTGGTTCTCGCTACAAGGAGAGTGGGGTGGGAGTTATGCCCTGTCGTCGCCGTTTTCCCGCGCTGAGTTCCAGGAGCGTCATCTCACTTCTCGGAGTGTTCGCACTGGCCACTGGTGCCGGCGTGTTTGACAGTGACGCTCCCGCTGCGGCTACCACCGTACAGCCGGTGCCAGGGCTAAAAGGAGGCCTCAACGCCGTTGCCTGTATGACATCCACTAGCTGCGTCGCCGTAGGAGCGCCTTCAATCAATGGCAGCGATGTCGTGCCGATCACCAATGGGGTCCCAGGATCCGTTCTGGACGAGGACGACATCCACCAGCTAAATGGCGTCGCATGTCCGACCGCAACCGAATGTCTTGCCGTGGGCCAGGACACTAGTTTTGGAGTGAACAACGCTCTAGGGACCATACTACCGATCCCTTATGGCTCAGGTCCTAATGGGACAGCGAATGACGTGTCGGGAACTAGCAACCTCGAAGGTGTGAGTTGTGCCACGGCAACGACTTGCATGGCCATAGGCACTGATGTCAACGGCGCGTCTCTCGTAGTGACGCTTGTCAACGGTCTGCCGGTCCTACCGGTGACGCACGGTGCCTTCTTGTACTTGCAACTCAGTGCGATTGCATGCCCGAGCGAGACGACGTGTTACATCGTGGGCCAAGACACTCGATCCTCAGAAGGTTTTCTTGTTCCTATCGACCCTGGGACGCAGGTCATAGGTACGGAGCAGCTCGTGTCGGGTTCGACGGAGTTGAACAGCATCTCTTGTGCCAGCACCACCGTTTGTGTGGCAGCCGGGAGCGTCGGTGCCGCGGCAAACTCCACGGGAGTGGTCGTCCCCATCACGAGCGGCACCCCGGGCACGGCTCAGATGGTGTCGGGGGCGAGTGATCTCTCGGGCGTTGCCTGCCCGAGCGCAACTCTGTGTGAAGCGGTGGGCTACGCACAGACAACGTCAATTGGCACAGTCGTGCCCATTGCCAACGGCGAGGCTGGAGCGCCCTTCACACTGTCTCAAGCCCTTCTGGGCGTCGACATCATTGCCTGTCCGGGCGCAACTTCTTGCGATGCGCTCGGGGTGCAGCTGACAGACGGAACCACCATCGTCCTGCCGATGACTCCTCCGACGACGACGGTGGCCCTCCCATCGAACGGAGCAACGTTGGCGGGGAGTCACTACCTCGACGCAGCAGCATCTGACAACCTGGGCGTGACGCAGGTCAACTACGTCCTCAGCGGCGGGACCTACAACAACACCGTGATCTCGGGCTCCACGCCCACGTACTTCGGTTCGATCGGTAGCTGGGACACCACCACGGTGCCCAACGGCACCTACACGCTCCAGAGCGTGGCCACCGACGTGGAGGGCTTCAGCACGACGAGTGCGCCCATCACGGTGACCGTGAACAACCAGCCGCCCACGACTGCCGCCCTGCTCCCCTCCAACGGGGCGACCCTCTCTGGAGCCCAGTACCTCGATGCATCGGCTTCGAGTCTCGCGGGCATCAAGTCGGTTTCCTTCGAGATCACCGGCGGGACGCTGAACGACCAGGTGATCTCCGGTTCCACTCCTACGTACTTCGGCTGGATCGGCGCCTGGAACACCACCACGGTGCCCAACGGCACCTACACTCTGGAGAGCGTCGCAACAGATGTCGATGGGGTCAGCACGACCAGCGCGCCCATCACGATCACGGTCAACAACCCGCCGCCCACCACCGCCGTGCTCGTCCCCTCGAACGGGGCGACGCAATCAGGAGGAGCCGCCATCCTCGACGCCAGCGCCTCGGCCAGCGTGACCTCGGTCAGCTTCGAGCTCACCGGCGGGACACTGAGCGACCAGGTCATCTCGAGCTCCACCCCCACGTACTTCGGCTGGATCGGCCAATGGGACACGACCACGGTGCCCGACGGCACCTACACGCTGCAGAGCGTGGCCTCCTACGCCGGCGGCGTGACCGGCACGAGTCCGGGGATCACCATCACCGTCGCCAATTAGGCCCAGGGTGCCCCCGTTCGCCGGGACAGGGTGCCACCGTGCGAATCAGGCACATAGGGGACGCCCCGAGCGGGTTCCGGGTCGTCGCTCAGGCGGTTGCCCGGAGGATTGCCCGCGAGTACGTTTGGATTGTCTCTTGCGAATCGGGGAGGGCACATGACGATTCGTCGGCGTCCTCTGTTAATCGACCGGTTCCCGGCGGCTCGGAAAACCTTCGGAGTCCTCGCACTGTGCGCAACGGTGATGGTGCCCCTGGAGCTGCTCGGGACAGCGACCGCGGGGGCGGGCGGCCCGAGCACGACGGTCGTGATTCCATCAAACGGCTCGACTGTCTCAGGTGAGATCTTCGTCGACGCCTCGGTCCAGAGTTCCACGGGTTACGCCTCCTTGCAGTTCGAGGTAAGCGGCGGTTCGGTATCGCACAAGATGGTCAGTTCGGGCTCTCCCACGAACTGCTGTGGCTGGCTTGGCGCCTGGGATACCACCGACGTCCCCAACGGCACGTACACCTTGCAGAGCGTTTTTACAGACGGCCAGGGGAACACTTCGACCAGCGCAGGCTTGAGCGTGACCGTCGACAACCTGCCGCTCCATACCCAGGTGCTCGTGCCCTCCGCCGGGGCCACGGTGGGCGGCAACGTCGTCCTCGACGCCTCGGCCCAAGGGACCGCACCGGTCACCGGGGTCACCTTCACGGCCACCCAGGGCAGCACAGTCGAGACCGTCGCGACGGCCACGCCGACCATCTACGGCTGGATCGCCCAGTGGCCCTCGGGTGTCGGTCCGAATAACGGGACACTCGCATATGGGAGCGGAACGTGGTCGATCCAAAGCGTGGCGACCGAGGTCGGAGGCACCACGGCGACCAGCTCACCCGTACAGATCACTCTCGTGACTCTGGCCGACCTAATGAGCTCGGGCACCTTCCCGCTGACGACAGGCGTCTGCGGCATCTCCCCGCCGATGTCTGGGTACTCCGGCACTTACCTTGGCAGCACGAGCGTCGGTACCGTCACTCTCGCCGCCAGCGCTTGCTCCGGGTTCACCATTACGACAGATGTCGGTTCGGTGAGTGGTCCTGCCCCGAGTATCGCTGGCATGGGCGACCTTTGGACCCTTCATGTGACGAGCGGGACCGGGCTGTTTACGGGGACGACCGGCGAAGGGCTGTACTTTGGCATCTTCCCCGGTCCAAACGCCAAGGGGGACGTCAGTCTTCCTTGAATGCCCCATTTCGCCGGCTATGGGAGCCATGCACGGGCCGGTTCCGGCTATTCGCGCCCTTCAATAACGACAAATCCGTGTGGGACGGGTCTGCTGTGCGCCTGGGTGACCGCCTTTCAAACTGCGACTTGCCAACCAACGGCGTTACGCGTCACGAGACGGGAAGGGCGATGGTCGTGGCGTCAGCCGGAAGCTCATCGAGAAGCAGGTCCTGCGAGAGGTCCAAAACCGTCGGCCCGATGCGGTCGGCGATTGGCTGAAGCTCCGCCAGGTCGAAGCGGTATGCCCGAGCCGCGTTCACGCCGAGCATGAGAGCGACCTCGTCGGGCTCGACGTCGTGGAAGACATGACGTAGCACGAACCGGGTGTGCGGAAAGGTTCCTTCCGCGTGCGGGTAGTCGGATCCCCACATGAGACGATCTATCCCGGTGGCGTGCCGTGTCTTGCTGTCTCTCCGGCTGAGGAAACTGGCCCCGATGAAGCATTGGCGCGCCCAGTATTCGCTGGGTCGCAGCTTCATGCTGTCGCGGATCATTCCACCAAAGAGACCTTCGACCGCACCCGGTCTGGCGTTAACGATGCGGTCGTACATGAAGTCCAGCTCGGCGAGGGTACCTGGCACCCACGAGTTGCCGGTCTCGGTCATCACGAAAGTGAGATTGGGGTGTCGTTCGAACACGCCGCTGAAGATCAGACGTACGAGCGGCCTCTGGCAGTACCAGCCGAACTCGAGGAACATCATCACAAGCGACGTGTCGATGTCGCCGTAAGTCGTCGGGCCGCCACCTCCGCCGTGGCTGTTGACCACGACCCCTAGATCCTCGCAGACAGTCCAGAGCGGCTCGTACGCCGGGGAGTGTAACTGCGGGGTCGTCTCGTCGACCGGGGGATTCGGGAGCATAATTCCGCCGAAAAGGCCTGGCTGCTCTGCAGCCCAGCGAACTTCCTCGACCGCCCTCTCGACGTCGTCGAGGAAGATCTGGGCGATCCCGGCCCGACGACCAGGGCACTGGGAGCAGAAGTCGGCCAGCCACCGGTTGTGGGCGCGGATACCGGCCCAGCGGAACCGTAACTCCTCGGCGTCTTTCGGCGCGGGCGGATTGAAGATTATGCCCGATGGGTAGAAGGGCGGAATCGTGTTGGGAAACAGAACCTCCGCCACGACGCCATCGCTCTCGACGTCCTTCTGGCGTAGCGCATCATCGAAGTTGCGCTGGTACTCGAGCGATTCGGTGTCCCGCAGATCGGCGAAAGGATTCGAGTATTCCTTCCGCCAGGCGTCGAAGTCGTCACGGAACCCATGATCGAGATATTGGCGATATATATCCATGGAGGCTCCGGCGTGCCCATCGGCCGAGATCACAACGTAATGGTCAGAACTCTCCATGACCTCTCCTGCCTCCCTCGACTGAAGTGAGTCGATCGAACCCGGTGAACATCTGCAAGCCTACGCTTGTCGAGAATCTTCTGTATCTTCGTCCGCAAGCAGGGTCCGCTGCCACCAAAACGATTCTCAGTAGGGGAAGGATTGCCAGAGGATGACCCCGCTCGTCCGCAAAGCGACTCGCACCGACATCAACCTTGCTGGAGACGTGCTGGCGGCGGCCATGGCGGCCGATCCGGTCGCGTGCTGGATCCTCGGCAAGGACACGGACGTGGAGCGGCGGCTACGCCTAGTGTTCCGCGGCCTGATCCGCGTGGCCACGCGCGCTTCCGACCATGAGGTCCACCTGACCGACGACGGGTTGACCGTCGGGTTGTGGCACGGCATCGGCAGATGGGATTTATCGCCGATGGACTTGATGCGTGTTTTCCCTTCCACCTTGCGATCCGGTTTCTTGAACAGGCGTGGCCTGCAGTTGACCAACGCCATGCACAAGGCCCACCCCCGCGAACCGCACCATTACCTCGAGGTACTGGGGACGAGGCCGGATCGGCAAGGCCACGGCGGTGGGTCGGCCGTCATGACGGCGATGGCTGAGCGGTGTGACCGCGAAGGGGTGGCCGCCTACCTCGAGAACTCGAACCCGCGAAATGAGCCCTTTTACGGGCGGCACGGTTTCGAGCTGATGCCAGCATTTGATCTACCTGCAGGCTGCCCGCCCCTGGCTCCGATGTGGCGCGAGCCGCACTGAGCTGCGAGCGTCACACGCCAGCGCGGTCTCCGGAGGCGGAACACCAGCTTTGGTCTTGTGTTCGAACAAGTGGACTGCCCCCTATCGCCGTACATGAAGGGGCGGGGCCGGTCTAGAGGCTGCTCTGTTCTCTGACCAGGCATTGCGTCAAGGGGCGTCCTGCACGAAGACGCGCGCCACTTAGGCGCCGGGGTCAACGTCGGGCGAGATGCCCGCCGGAGGCTTGGCGTTGACGCCGGCGACGTGTGGCGCATTCTCGACGAGGACGCCTATGTGTCGATGTGTCCCATCACTGCGAGGTTGGCTCTGTCACGGTCCGTTGGGCGGCCAGCCATACATTCGGCGATCTCCACCATGATGGGGTTCGGCCACGTCCCGACGGGCTCAATCAGAAACGACGGCCACACCAGAGTCGGTGGGCCACGGCGTTAGTCGAGCTCGCGTCGGTCCGTGGCCGAGAATCACGCCGCGACCGGAGTGGCGAGGCACCGGACTTCTCCGTCTCGCAGCGCGTAGAACACGAGGGTGAGCTGCTTGCGGGCGACGGCGACGCGGGCCTTGTACTTGCCCCGACGCTCCGCGATGCGGCGGTAGTCGGCGCGCAGCTTCTCGTTGCCCTTGGCCCGGTAGTTGCCCACCGCCTCGATGGCGGCCCAGCGCACGAGGCCCGAGCCCTGCTCGGTGATCGACCCGCGGTGCACGACCTCGTCGGACTCTTTGTGCTTGGGGGTGAGGCCGGCCCAGCTGCAGAGCTTCTTGGGCGAGTCGAACCGGCTGATGTCGCCGATCTCGGCGACGAAGACCGCGGCGAGTACCTTGCCCACCCCGGGCAGGCGCACGAGCGACCGATAGCCCAGGTCGCCCTTGAGCCGGTGATGGAGCTGGGCGTCGATTTTGGTGATCTCGCGCTCGATGGGTGCCAGCAGCTGGCGCAACGACTCGAGGCGCAGCGCATAGGCCTCGGGAAGCTCGAGGCCGTCCAGCTGAGCCTGGCCGATCGGCCCCCACAGCTCCGCGACGACCGGCAGGATCCCGTTCTTGGCCATCACCCCGTGGATCTGCGCCTTGGCGCTGGTGCGGTGCCGGGTGAGCGAATAGCGATAGCGCACGAGCTCGCGCAGTTCTCGGACCGGAGGTGGGGCAATCCAACCTTCGGCGAGGCGCCCGATGCGCAACATGGCGGCGAGGTCGCGTGCATCGTTCTCGTCGTTCTTGACCCGGCGGTAGCCCCAGTTGTTCCCGAGCGCGTGGGCGAGGTGCACGTGGGCGCCGAGGTCTTGGAGGACGTCGGCCGCCCAGTACCAGCCATAGGTGGATTCCAAGACGACCTCGGGCTCGGGCCCAGCGGCCGCCATCGCCTGGGCGAGCTCGTAGGGCTGGCTCACGATGCGTTCGATGCCGAGGACCTCTCCGTCCTCTGCCATCCGGTAGATCGTCGTGCTGCGACGATGCAGATCGATTCCGACGTACTGTCCCATAGGGGCCTCCTCCTCTTTCGAGGTTTTCTTTTGCAAGACCGAGCATGCTCGGATCTCACAAGGGGCGGAGGCCCCGCCCCTTCATCGCATCAGAACGAGGTGCCACCCTGCGGCACTTCGGGGACAGCCCCACGAGTGCCAGAATTTCCGAGGCCAAGGTCAATTCTCAACATGCGTTGAGCTGCACCGTCCAGCCCTGACTCGTCGTGTACTGGGCAGCGAACAAGAGTCCGCCGATGTCACCGTCCCACGAAGAGCCTCCCGGTGTCAGCGGTGCAACCGGGTGCCAGGAGATCCGGGCAAGCGCTGTTGCCCGGAAGCCGCCACAACTGTCGCAACCTGAGTTCTGACCGAGGATGAGCTGCAGCCATATCGCGAGATCGGCGGCGGCTTGCGAGCTGGGATCGACAGTAACGAGCGGTGGCGCTTTGGACGCTGCGATCCGGGCGGCGGCCAGATCAGCCGGAAATGAGTTGGCCGCCTCACTCCCACTGCCCAGGCAGGTCAGCAGGTAGTCGGCAGCGGACATGGAGCCTGGCGTCGGGTTGGCACGCGGGATAACCCCGGGCTCGGCTTCGAGGAAGCCCCGGAAGGCGTAGTAGCGAGACTCGAGGTCGCTTTGAACCGTCAGCGCTGGAAGGAGAACGTCCGAGGACAGTCCTGCGGGGATCTCATGGGCCGCCGCCGAAGGTTCGGCGGCCTTGATGGCATTGATCGTTGACTGACTGATTGTGATCTCATCGGTTCCTATGGACCCGTTTGCAGCCGCCGCCGCCGCCTTCAGGCGTTGGTCCAGCTCCATAGCAGCGGCGAAGTAAGCGGCGAGATCATTGGCAGCGCTTGGACCGGTCGTAGTAGTCGGCTGCGTCGTGGTTCGAGTGGTCGACGAAGTGGGCCGTGACGTCGTCGTGGTCGAGGGACTGGATGACCTGCTGCTGCTACACCCGCTCATCGCGACACCAAGTAGGAGGCACCCCGAGAGCATGACGGTCGTGCCAATGCCACTAAGAACCCTCAGGCGTTGACGCATGGTCACCCCTCCTTTTGCTGGTCCCTTCTCCTCAGCTTGGGGCCAACGGGTGTGCGCTGAAAGGGACCAAAGTCCCGAGTCGCCATGGGAGCGTCGCCGGACACTTCAACCAATCAGGTGCCCCAGATCGCCGGGTTGGTGGCATATGGGGAATGAGGCAAACTTCCGGGATGGCCGAAGGCGGCTGCACGGCATCCGAGCGCACCAAGGTGTTAGCTGCTTTGGATGAGGCGATTTCGGCCATTCAGTCGCAGCCGCTCAACCGGGACCTCCTGCGTCAAGGATGGACGAGCGAAATGGTTGGACGACTTTGCGGATGGTTCGAAGAGAAGCGACGTCGAATCGAAGGTGGCTGGACGCCTTCAAGCTCGGACGGGGTCAACATGGGCATGTGGTTCGACTCCGAAGGCATTTCACCGTACGAGGATGACGTTCTACAGCGGGCCTTTCGACGAGCAGCCGAGGCGCTCCGGGGTCCACATCCCTAACTCGCCGACGACCCCTGTCCCCGAACGCCGGGACGGTTCGCCAGCTCGTTGGTAGGCGGTCCTCGAGTCGAACGGTTGCTCATTGTCTACCAGAGCCGCGTTCGTCAGGTTCATTACGAAGCCTCCGGCGTGCTCCACGACCGGATCAACACTGATGGTCATCAGGAACAACGCTCGATGACCGAACTCGTTGCCAACGACTCCATTCGTCCAGGCGGAGAAGGCGAGGTACGTGTAACCATCGACCGAGAAGAACGTTGGGCTGCCTGCCCCGGTAGCAACGTTAGATGCGATCGTCAGGCGTTGGGAGGCGCTGCTTGCGCACGGCCCCAATGGGGATGAACAGGTGGTCGTGCCGATGGCGTAGTCAGCACCCGACCAGTCACCTGCGCTGAAGTACAGATGTAGGACCCCGGATGCGTCCAGGAGCGCGGGCCGCTCGACCACCCCGTCTTCCCAGCTCAAGTTGGCGCTGAGCAGCGTGCTCGGCGGGCCGACCAACTCAGAATCGCCTGCAGTCAGGCGTGCTGAGAGTATCGCCTGGGGTTGCCCGCCCTCCCCATCGGCTTTCCAGACGAGGTAGTCAGTTCCCTCTGACTGATACACGAAAGGATCGATCGAGCCCCCAGCACTCACCTGGCACAAGAAGGGCGCCTGGCTCACGTTCACGAAGGGTCCGAACGGTGATCTTGATGTCGAGCGACCGAGACACATGACACCTTCTGCCTGGTCGTACGCACTGAAGAACAGCTGGTAGCCACCCCCTGGCGCCCGGCTCACCGATGGCGACCAGATATAGCCCCGGTTTGCCCAAAACGGGAGAACGGACATGACATCGCCGATGGCACGCCAATGCACCAGGTCGTGCGACTCTATTTCGGGGACGTCCGCACCGTCGGAGTTGGTGGAGAACGCGAAGTACGTATGCCCAACCACGAGAACGCTCGGATCGGGGAAATCTTTGTTGTAGACCAGTGTGGCCGTGGTCGAAATGTTGGCTGGCCCGACTTCGGCGCCGGCGGCCGGACTGACCCATATGGCGAGCATGCAGAGAGTCACGGCGCCAAAGAGCACCCTTTGCTTCCCCCTGCCTGGGAAGCAAAGCTCCATTCAGCAACTTAATCTCAGCTTCATATGGACAAGCTGTGAATCCACCATGCATCGACTGTGGAGTCACGCACTCCGAGGGACACCTCGCCAGGTTCAGTTCTAATCCCGTATCCCGGAGGGGCTGCTCGTCGTCATCCATCTGCAACTGGCACATCGATTCGCAATACCGAGGGTGCCCCACTTCGCCGGGACGGGGTGCCACCGTGCGGCACCATGGGTGCACCTGTACCCAAGCCATTTCCGGCAATCCGGCAGGTCGCGACATTTGAACCCGATCTCGCGGAGCGGTGTTATGCGCTCTGTCTCTGCTGCCAGACCGCCAACATGGGAGATGCTCGGCAAGGCACGGGGAGGTCGGCTCAGTGGCGGATGGCGACGACTTCGAGGTATTCGGAGTCGATAGTAAGTGCGTCGTTCTCGCTGCGGTTGTGGCCTTCGGCGAGCGTAACGAGCTGGTCACGGAGTGACGCTCGCCCAGTCTCGTCTAGACCGGCCAGCGCCTTCACGAACGGCCCGTAGAACGCTCCGAACGTCTTGAACCAGTCGTGAGCAGAGCGGTACCGAAACGTGAAGCTTCGCCGAGTCACCTCGAGATCACAGTCGGCACCGAGAAGCGCCTCGACTCCGGCCTCGGTGCCCCATTGCAGAGGCGACGGCACGCCGGCGGGGGGCGGGACGTGCCGACCGACGATCTTGAACATCTGACCTACGAACCCATCGGGGGTCCAGTTGGCGAGTCCGATGCGGCCGCCGGGGCGAACAACGCGAACGAGCTGGTGCGCCGCGCGTCCAGGATCGGACGTGAACATCACGCCAACAGTGGACAGAACGGCATCGAAGGCCTCGTCCGCGAAGGGGAGATCCTCGGCATCAGCCACTTTCGTAGTGAGGGACAACCCGTCGGCGTCCGCCCGGCGTCGGGCACGGTCGAGGAGGCCCTCCACGTAGTCAGTGGCGACGACATCGCAGCCGCGGCGAGCGGCGGCCAGTGCCGCGTTGCCGTTACCGGCGGCGACATCGAGGACCTTCCAACCGGCAGCCACGTCGACCGTCTCGCACAACTGCTCACCCATCAGCTGCAGCGTGGTGCCGATCACTGCGTAGTCGCCCGAGGACCACGTGGCGTGCTGCTTTTGCTTGACTGCCGTCAAGGCATCGATGGTCAGGGTCTCGCTCATGTCCTCCTCCTTTTCGCTACCCCGCTCGGCAGCCTTGCGGTCGTGCCCGATTCGTATGAGCTCGGACACGTCGCAAGGCTCATCGGCGGGTACCACGCCATGATCATGGCGAAACGCCACGCAGCTGTCGTCGGCCGAGCACCTCATTTTCGGAAGTCCCACCGCCGGCCTCGATGGGGCGAACGCCCCATTTCCATTCCCGAGCGATCGCCGAGGAATGGTGTACGCGTCCGATGCCGGCCTCCGGGCGCTGACTACCATCGTCACATGATCGATGCGGCGCCACAGTGAGCGTCGGTGATCCGCTCGAGTCGGTCCACGACGCGTTGCGCCGTTCCGACTGGCAGGTCGCGCTGGATGCCGCCCGCGCAGCTAGCGTAGACGGCCCAGACCTTGAGGCCGACCGGCTCGACTCGGAGGCCGAAGCCGCGTGGTGGCTCGGCCGGCTCGACGAGTGCATCGCCGCGCGCGAGGCCGCGTACCGGCTCTATGACGAACAGGACGACCGGCGCCGGGCAGGGCAGTGCGCCGTATGGCTCTGGGAACACCACTCCATCTGCGCACGCCCAGCCACGGCCAGCGGCTGGCTTCGGAGGGCCCGGCGAGCCCTCGACGGCGAAACCGAGAGCGTGGCCTATGGAAACCTGCTCCTACGCGAGGCGGAGATGGCCCATGGTGCGGGAGACCTCGACCGTGCAGTCAAGCTCGCCACGACGGCGCTGGATCTCGGGCGGCGGCTGCGGTCGACCGACCTCGAAGCGGAGGCGCTGCAGACACAAGGGCGCATCCTCATCGACCGGGGTCATCTCGATGACGGCATGGCCCACCTCGACGAGGCCATGCTCTTCGCCGTCGAAGGGCGGCTCGGGCCCTTTGCGACGGGCAAGGTGTACTGCAGCCTCATCGCCGCATGTGAGGAACTTGGCGACTTCGACCGGGCGGCCGAGTGGACGGATGCAACGCTGCGCTGGGCTCAGCAACATCCCTTCGCCATCTTCCCGGGCATCTGTCGGCTGCACCGGGCCATCGTCCTCAAGCGGCGGGGCGTGCTCAGCGCCGCCGAAGAGGAGGCGGCCCGAGCCTGCGAGGAGCTCCGGGAGAGCCACGTTGCCAACAGCGCAGCGGCCTGGGCCGAGGTCGGTGACATCAGACGCCGGCTGGGCCAGCTTGATCAGGCGGAGGGCGCCTTTGCCCGATCACAGGAGGTCAGTGGGGCACCTTGTGGTGGGTTCGCGCTCCTCCGCCTGGCCCAGGGTCGCATCGAGGAGGCTATGGCGATCATCACAAGCTGCGTGGCCCAGCAGTCGAATCCTCTCGGTCGCGCAGGCCTGTTGGCGATGCTTGTGCAGATCGCGGTAGGTGTCGGGGACCTCGATGCCGCGCATCGTGCCCTGTCGGAGCTCGAAACGACGGTCGCCACCTTCGGAACAGCTTCGCTGCTGGCCACCGAGCAGTCGACCCGCGGCCGGTTGATGTTGGCCGATGGTGACCCGGCCGCGACCGTGACTCTGCAGCAGGCCGTCGAGTCCTGGCACGGACTGGGTGTCCCATACGAGGAAGCGACGGCTCGCACGCTTCTCGGCCAGGCGCTGCGCACGGCAGGAGACGAGACAGGCGCGACCGCATCCTTCGATGCTGCGGCCCGCTTGTTCGACCAGATCGGTGCGCGGCTCGACGCCCGTGAGGCGCTCGGTGAAAGCAAGCCAGCCTTGCCCGCCGGTCTCACGGAGCGAGAGGCGGAGGTTCTACGGCTCGTCGCCGGCGGGCTCACCAACAACGAGATCGCCACCGAGCTCTTCCTCAGCCCCAAGACCGTGTCACGACACCTGTCGAACATCTTTACGAAGATCGGTGTGTCGTCACGGGCAAGCGCCACGGCGTTCGCTGTCGAGCACCACCTCCTCGTTCGAAGCGGCGGCAGCCTGTAGGTAACGCCCGCGCACCTAGGTATGGCCCTCCGAAACCGAATGCGATACTCGATCATGCTCTCCCAATCCTGCCGCCGGATACCTACCCCAACCTGTCATCGATGATCTTCTGCTTGATGGATGCCGAGGAATGGGATTCCAGGCGACATGAGTCCCTCGTGGCCGTCCCTGGACCGGAGGGTTTCGTTCACTGTTGCGACAAGCAGCAGATGAGTTTCGTAAGAGAGAGGTACTTCCCGACAGGATCGACTGTCGTTGGTCTGAGCATCGATCCGACGACGCTTGATTGTGAAACTCGTTATGAGCCGGGATCGGGCGGCGAACTGGAACGGTTTCCGCATGTCTACGGACCGATTCGGCGTACGGACGTGTTCGAAGTAACCGTTCTCTGATGCGTTATCAGGGCATTTCGTTGCCGGTGGCCAACATTGTCTGAACTGCTCGGAAACGCTCAAGGGATATCGCAGTGGCCCCCATCCGAGACGTGCCGATACCAGGCGGCCCTTGCCGCCGAATGGAATCTGCTCTCACTCGATCAGTTCCAGCCCGGAGTCCGTTGGTTGCCCTGACGACTACCTGACGGCTGGACACCTCGTTAGCTGCCCCAGTCCGCCGGGTCAGGGTCGTTCTCGCTAGGGTGTTCCAACGCATCCGGCTCGTCATGAAGGGCTTCGTTCGGTGTTGAAGAAACTCACCATCTCGTGCGCGATCTTCCGCATACTCGGGTCAAGTGGCTTCGGGCCAACTTGCATGAACATGTGCACTCTGATGGCCAACCCGGTCGCCAGGATCAATCGCTGGATCACCCATACCAGTCTTGTCTGGTTGCCACTTACCGCTAGGGCCCTTGGTCCAGGATGCCCGGTCCATGGTAAATGTCCCAGTTCACCGGATTGGGGCGCACTGGGATCTAAAGCGGGCTGGGGTTCGCTGTCCTCTTCGACACAAGGAGGACACCATGCCCACCCCTATTCTCAGCTCAGTTGCGCTGGTGAGCGCCGGAGATGCGGATCCGTTCGCCCAAGCCCAGATGGCGGCCGCTGCGTTCCTGGCCCGTTACAGCGGTCGGACCCTTGAGACCTACCGCTACGACCTGCGCACGTTCTTCCAGTGGTGCGCCGACGCCGGTCTCGACGTCCTCGAGGCCAAGCGGCCCCATATCGAGCTGTGGCGCAGCACAATGGAGGAGCGAGGACTGGCCGCCTCGACCATCGACCGCCGACTCTCCACCATCTGCGGTTTTTACCGCTTCTCCCACATCGACGGCCGGATCCCCTCGAACCCGGCACAGTACGCCCGCCGGCCCAAGGTCTACCCGAGCGAAGGGCGAGGCCTCGACCGCGGCGAGCTGGGCCGGTTCCTCTTCACGGCCGAGCGCTACGACCCCGACCATGCCGCCCTCGCCGCTCTGCTGGGCCTCAACGGACTGCGGGTGAGCGAGGCCTGCGCCACCGACGCCGAGGACCTCGGCTTCGACCGAGGCCATCACACGCTTCTGCATCATCGGGAAGGGCAACAAGCCGGCTGTGATCCCGCTGGTGCCCAGGGTGGCGCGGACCATCGACCTCGCCCTCGGAGAGCGATACGAAGGACCAATCCTGCACCGCCGAGACGGTCAGCGCCTCGACCGGCGCACGGCGCACCGCTGGGTCCGCTCCATCGGCAAGCGGGCCGGGCTCGGGATTGTCCACCCCCACATGCTGCGGGCCGCCTTCATATGGCCGCACTCGACGCAGGGGTGCCGCTTCGCGACGTTCAGATCGCTGCGCGGCATGCCGATCCGAGGACGACCACCATCTATGACCGCCGGCGGGAAAACTTCGACCGCCATGCGGCCTACGTGGTCGTGGCCTTCGTGGCCGGCGGCTAGGAAACTCCTGGAGCGGTCCTCACCACGACACTGAAGGTGGCCCCATGCCGGCGAACTGGGGCGCGCGAAGTGGCGAACCTTAGGACACGTGCCTAGCGATGATGTGGGCGCATTCCAGCGACTCCGTCGAGGTGGTGTCGATCTCGAGGTCGTATGAGACCCCTTCATGCACGCTGGTCGCCTGTGAGGTAGCCCCGCCAACCACACGGTCACCGCGAGCGAACTCACGGCCAGCGGCGACCTCAGCATCGCAATGCACGCCGACCCACAACACAGAGAGGCCGTCGAGATGTGCCCGCAGTCGCGCTTGGGACACCGCTCCGGAGAGAAAGACATCGTCGTAGATGACCCGCGCACCGGCTCGAGCCATGGCTCCAATTCCAGCCATCCAGGCGGCTGCGATCTCTCGGAATCCTTCTCCGATAGTCACCTCACCGTGTTCGCCGAAGGCCACGCCGGCGTCGGTGTCCATCAGTGAGGGCGGCAACGCGTGGAGAAGATCGTCGATGCTCAGACTCATCCATGGTGTGGAGAGGATCGCCTTTAGGCAACGAGCGATAGTGGTCTTGCCCGAGCTCGACGAGCCATTGATAACGATGACCTGGGTTGTCATCGCACGACCGACAGGTCCGACCTGGTCACGTCGGAGACTCTACCGATCACCATATGTGCACCCCGTCCCGGCGATCTGGGGCACTTGCACCCGTCCGGCAGCGGCACTTTGCGGCCCGGGTTGCTACCGTCGCTTAACGGGAGGTTGTCATGGCCGACGACGAGAAGACGCCGAGTGCAACTCTGGGAAAGGGCCGGATGGAGGCGTTCAGCGACGGCGTCCTGGCCATTGCCATCACGTTGCTCATACTCGATGTCGCGATCCGGCCTCCAGGCTCCCCGGTGCACCAGTTCCTGCGTGGCTGGCCGTCCTATCTCGCCTACTTCGTCAGCTTCCTCACGATCGGCGGCGCCTGGATAGCCCATCACGGTCTCACCGATTCTCTGGATGGGGTCGACCGGATCTTCCTCCGGTTGAATCTGCTGTTCCTGCTCGCGGTCTCGTTCCTACCGTTTCCAACAAGACTGGTCGCGGACGCCTTGGAGAAAACCACGAGTTGGCAGCGCATGGCCGCCGTTGTGTACGGGTGCACGCTGCTGGCAATCCGACTCCTGTTCGCCGCATTGAGCGCGTATGTCCGACGAGCGCACCTCCGCTCACCGGGCGTGGACGATCCAGACTTAGTGGAAGCCCGCAAGAAGCTCAGATTCGCCGTCGTCGCCTACCTCGTGACGATCCTCCTTAGCTTCCTCGTACCGATCGTGGCGATCGTGCTCTACTTTGCCATCGCAGTGGTCATGATCGTGCCCTTCCGAACAGTGGCCCGCGAAATCTCCAGGGGACGTCAGCCATAGGCACGGCAGGGGTATCCCCATGGTGCCGAAGTGTGACCTACCCGGCGGATGGGGGCACCGCCGACTGTTCGTCGGGCCGCGCGTTATGGGCGAGATGAAACGGCTATTGCTTCCGCTCCGGCTCTCCTGTACGTTCGGTCGATACACGACGAGATGTAATCACCAACCACCAACGGGAGGTGGAAATGAATCGATTGATCAAGGCGGCAGTGGCGGGACTGGTACTGGCTGGAGTGGTGGTCATCGGTAGTACAGCCGATGCAGCGACGCCCGTGAGCGGCCCAACACAGCTGTGGGCGTCGCTCGGAGCTGGCAACGGCAACGGATTCAAGGTCATCTTCACCGGAGCGATCGGTGACAGCGGCGTATCGTACGGGGCGACGGCGAACGGCAAGAGAACGTCGAAGCAGAATCCCGGTTACCGGCTCTTCATCCTGAAGAAGGGCACGATCTTCTTCAACACGCAGAAGATCGACGCCGCATCGAACAACAACAACACGCCGCCGACCACTGAGAACGCGACCACGTGCTCGTTCACGTTCGTGACCACTGATCCAGTCACGGCCATCAGCGGGACGAAGTCGTACGCCGGAATCACCGGCACGTTGAACGTCACGATCAGCTACGCGGCCACGCTGCCACTGAAGAACGGGAAGTGCAACATGAATGCCAATCCGAACGCAGCAATCGGACAGGTGACCGGCATGGGTACGGTGAGCTACGGATAATCTCACTTGTCTATTCGTTGATACTTGGCCCGAACAGGCCCGGCCCCTACCCGATCAATCGTGGTAGGAATCTGTCGAACTCTGTTGGCGTTGGGAACGCCATTGCATAGCTGATCTCCCACCAGTGGGCCGCACTCTCACCAGTATTGGGCTGCCTCCGGGTTACCGTTGCCCCTATCCCCGATGTGCCGCACGGTGGCACCCCAACCCGTCGTTCGGGATCCCCCACGGAGCGGCGAGGGAATCGGTTGGCAGCGGTGCAACAATGGGGCCTGGTGAGCGACCAAGTAAGCGTGCGAGTTCGCTATCGAGAAGCTCCGCGGTGGGTGCGAGCTTGGAGAAGGCTGCGTTTCGCAATCCCTGTCCTGCCCGATCCGAGGCACTGGTTGCAGGAGCACGGGTATGTAGACCGGTGGCCTTGGTGACCGCTTCGTCGGTTTAGGTCGCTAGACCGTGCATCCCTTCGTACCGGAGTGCCCACCGTCCCGGCGAATGGGGACACCCCTACCCGGGGGGTCGGAATCCGACGGCTCCCGGCGGGTCAAAGTTTTTCAGAGCGAGGCTGATGCTTCCTAGTCACTTGTGGGCTCAGTTCCAGAACCGTCGGCGAAGACGACGGCCAGAAACAGGTCTTCGGGGGGTGTATGCCACAGTCCAACTACCCACTGGCAATGACCGGGCAAGCCCGTCATGCGATGCTCCTTCGAAGAAGGGATCGGTACGTCTCGACCCAAACGCTGCAGCATGTCGATGAGATCACCGACCGTCTTCGGTGGATCGGTCCATTCAGGAGCCATTACTTAGCACCAGCCTTCGTTTTTCCTTAGTCAGGCGCAGCGTGGAGCCCCAGTCGGCAGACGGCACACTGCTCCTGCGCTTGCGTTTCGCTCCAGAGCCTCCGACGGTTGCGCTACCCAATGTCATTCTTGCCAACGTTCGGGACCAAAGTCTCTAGATTCGACGCCCGGACCGTTTCAATGTATGCCGATATGGCGTACAAGGATCTCCTCACAGCTGCCGTGGAGAGCTATCCGACGGCTCCTGACCACGAGCATGTCGCCGCATTCTTGGTCGCGTTGGCCGACCTGGACGCGGTGCGTTACTCGGGCACACCGGCACCAGCGAGCCGCGTCGTCGCCCACGAAGTCGCCTACGACGCGGCCCTCATCAAGCTGAGCGAGCACCTTGGCATCGACACCGATCCGGAGCGTTTCAAAGTTCCCTTCGAAGAGCGGGAGCGGCTGCACCGGGCGGTCGCCGAGGCCCTGCCCAGCCTTCACGAGATCATCTTCCCCGGTGATCCCGACGAATCCTCATCATCAGTCTCTAAAGGCTAGGCGGAAGGCCGGTCCCTATCACCGAAGTGCCGTAGTGAAGAGCTTGAAGGAGGTTGCAACGTGGCCGACGATTTCGACAACGAGGTTGACACGATAGCGAAACATCGATTCCAAAAGGCGCTTGCTGCGGATGAAGAGGTTGAGGAGTGGGTTGAAGGTGACTCTTGGGAAACAATGGCGCTCACTTCGACACGGGTCATCGTAGTGAAGCCAAAAATCGTGGTGGGGGGAACTTCGTTCAGTTCGTTCCCACTGGAGACGATCACTTCAGTTGAGTTCCACGAGCAACGGCTTCACTCTGTTCTGGAGATTCGGCAGTTTGGCGACGCCAACATGTCTCCAAACAGCAAGTTGGCAAACGCTATTTCGATCAATAACAAGAATCAGAAAGCTGCGCGGGACTTCGCGAATGCAGTTAGCGTGCGGCTGCAACAACTGCGAGCCCACACGGCAGAGAACGACCCGCTACCCACGGCTCCGACGAGCGTTGCTCACGATCTGACGAAACTCACGGCGCTGCGCGATCAAGGTGACCTCAGCCAGGAACAGTTCGAGACGCTGAGGGACAAAATGCTGAACGACTGAGCGTCCAGCAGATACGGGAAAGGATACGCGCCTAGAGACGTTATGTGGATTTCCGACCGAACTCCCACAGCCCCGTCAGCCATCGAGATAGTCAGGACACGCCCACCGTCCCCGAACCGGTGCGTTCGGGGGCACTTCCCACGGCAACACAAGCCTGAGCTACCAGATTGGAGTGGCAACGATTCGACCAGGTCAGGATGACGCTAGAAGTCAGTTCAAATGAGAGCCGGGAGGTTGTCTGATGCCTCCAAGAACCGAAGATTCCGATATGGACACCGGTTACCTCGTGCGGGTGAGAGGCAAGGCGCCCGGCTATCTGTACCGGGTGACGCAAGATGATCAATCCGGACCATTGGTGCGGATTGTTCCGGTGCGAGCGCCGAGCGGATCACTCCTAGCAACGGTGATCCGAGACGGCGGCGCTGTGTCAGTCACGGTTCGCCGGGGGCGCTGTGTCGCTGTGTTCGTGGACGACGACGCGCTCAGTGGCAGCGTCCGAGTTCATGCCAACGTAGCGGTGGATCATCCCACGGGCACGCTCGCCTCGCCCGGTTGAGGATGTCGACCTTGCGCCGATTCACTGTACGTCAAGACGGACGACCCGAGCTAGAAGAGCGGCCCTGAGCGCCCGCCGGATCCCATGACCGGACTATCACCGAAGTGCCGAAGTGTCCCACCCTCCCGGCGAACTGGGCTAGCCCCGTCCCACTCTTAAACCGAGCGCAGGCTGTCGAGAACGCCCGCTGTCTGAGTCGCGCTTTGGCCTCCTGTCGGTCAGCGACTGGAACGCCCAGGTTCCTACGTCACTACCCAGCGGTGAGGTAGTTGTGCACCTCGAAGAAGGTGGTCTCGGGCGGGCTGGGCACGCCAACTTCCTGGGTGATCGGTCCGATCTTTTCCTGCCCGAACTTCTCGAAGGTCTCGCGGTCGCTCCACACGTCGGTGACGCGGATGCCCTCGCTGGTTTTGGTCACCCAGTGAAACATGCAGCCCGCGGCGCCCTTCCCGCCCTTGGTGAAACCCATCTTTTGGATGACCTGGTCGTACTGGTCGGGAGTGGCGCCCTTAAAGTCCAACTGCACCCCGATAGCCATGTTGTCCTCCTTTCGAACCGTGCGTGATGTCGTTCAGCGAAGCTACACGCTCAGGCACAAGCCAGCTTCGGAAACTGCATATTTACGACGACTTCGGACCTGTACGGTCGACCAAATCGACCGAGTCGCTAACCGATACCGGGCGGGCGAACCTGTGCCTCACTCCCAGCGAACGGGGGCACCCTCTGGCTGCCGATCTGCTCCCCTCTTCATCATCGCTCGACCATGGGGAAACCATGTCCAGGCGTCCTCTGGCTCCGCGTAAGGGACCTGATACTCAGGACCAAGCTCGCCTTGTACGGCCCTCTCCAGCTCACCTCCACCACTTACCAGCCACCCGACGATCACCCGAGCGCCTCGATGGACCGGCTCCTAGAGTTATGGATGTGTCGGACTACGAACGACTTATAGAGTTGGCAGCGAAAGGGCTGGCCGAGCGAGACAACCACCCGATGCCGAAGTCGGTCACAACACCCGAGGCCTTCTACGAAGTCATGGCCCGCGCCGCACTTGTCGCGATCGGCCTCCGCGAACTCCTCGAAGAAGTTGAAGTAACACGAGCACAGCAGGAACTGAGGATCCCCGACGAGGCGCCAACGTGTACCGTGAACGCCAGTACTGCCACGACGCTAGATGACGCGCTCCCGGATGCTCACCAGTACACGCTGAACGCGCCTGAGGCGAAACACAATGCCTGGGAGGACGGCGGGTTCGATGCACGGAGCCATTTTGAGCGAGCAACGCTCAAGGCTGAGAATACCCGCCTCCGACGCAAGTGGGCCACTACAGCGAAGGAACATCTGATTGAACTCACCGCTGCGGTCGAGTGTCTTCGCGAGGTCTTCCACGTTGAACAGGTGGTGCCGTCGGAGGAAGACGAGCAAGTTGCGTCAGAGTTGGTCGCCGCTTGCGGCAGTCTCTCCGGGTGGCTGGGCAGCACTCGTGTACCTAGGGGTTTGGCAAAGGCCGAAGGTGAGCTTGGTGCCGCAGCAGGTGTCTACCTAAATGCGGCGATCGTCTTCCGGAACCTAAAGGATGCAGAGGGAAATCAGCGACATGCTCGGTCGGATGCCTGCGCCATGTTGATGGAGCAGGGTGACCACCACGTCGACGCCTTCGTTGCGGCTCTGGCGAAGAAGCTTTCGTTGTGACGTTGCCGTCAAAGGCGGTCAAACGGAACATCGGACACGCCTCGGGGCCCTTCGCCAAAGATCAACAGTCGAAGTATTCGCAGGCTATACCACCGTGGCGGCAGCGAGGGGACAGGGGTGGCGAGTTACCCATACTCATCAAAGTCGAGCGACGCGTGTGTCATCCAGAGGAAGTCGATGACCCGAGGACTGAGATGCCACCCAAGGAGTTGGTGCTGGCCTGGCAGCTCTTCTAGGAGGCCACCGTCAGGCATCTCAGTAAGAGACCTCTCCTCCTCTTCGCCTGCAACGTCGTCAAAATGGCGGACAACGACTAGGACGCCCCCGAGCCGCGGGGTCGGATCGGGAGCGACAAGCTGTAGGACCAAATCACCAATCGCTGCGGCATGGTCGCCGAGCCGGTCGATGATGTGATCCATGTGGTCGGCGACTGACAGCCCCTGGTCGTCGGAAGTGACCCTCCATGAGTGGTGCCGAGGAACCGGAGGATCAGGGGTCTGGCTCTCCCGGACGCCGATCGCATCGGGTTCGATACCGAGCCTGCCGGTGATGTCAGAGGCCGTCAAGGTGTTGCTAATCAATGCGAAATAGGCATATTGGCGAATACGCACGCCCTCAGTAAATCAAATGCGCTGAGGTGGTCCCAGTCCCGGCGGACGGGGGCAGTCTCAACGGTGACGACGGTCGCGCATTATGGGGCATTCACCCTTCGGATGTCCGATCCGCTGGGGGGTCGATCCGCACGCTGATCGAAGAAGCGATCTGTCGAGAGCATCTCGGCCGCTCGCGGGAGCAAGCATCCGGCCGGCCGGACCCTGATAAGTGCGTCCGTGACCCGGCCGATCTGGGCACTCTGGAACCCACGGGGATTCGGCCCCAGGTCGGCGAAGCGGGGCACGCTGCTCGACCCGGCGCTCGCCGGCGCCATCGACCGCCTGCGCCCGAACGTCCGCAGCGCCGACGACGACGGCGACTGACCCGACGAGAGTGGGCCGCACGTCGAGACGTTGACCGGGACCGTCCTGCAGCATCGCAGCGTGCTGCCTTCGGAAGCGGACGCAACGTGGGTCGAGCCTGCTCCGCTGATTACGCTTGCTCGGGTGCGTTGCCATCGGGAGAGGTGGGAGTCGGTTCGCTTCCTTCCCAGCTGATGGCTCGGGGGCGGCTTCGCGTCTACCTGGGGGCGGCGCCCGGGGTCGGTAAGACGTACGAGATGCTGGCCGAAGGGCATCGCCGCGTGAACCAGGGGGCCGACTGCGTGATCGGGTTCGCCGAGCCGCACGGCCGCCGGGCGACCGCCGCCATGGCCGAGGGTCTCGAGGTCGTCCCGCGCCGCACGGTGTCCCACCGGGGCGGGGAGTTGTCCGAGATGGACCTCGACGCCATCCTGGCCCGCCACCCGCAGGTGGCGCTGGTCGACGAGTTGGCCCACACCAACGCTGCTGGGTCAAAGCACCCGAAGCGCTGGCAAGACGTCGAGGAGCTGCTGGACGCGGGCATCGACGTCGTCACCACGCTGAACGTCCAACATCTCGAGTCCCTCAACGACGTGGTGGCCCAGATGACCGGTATCACGCAACGTGAGACGTTGCCTGACGCCGTGGCACGGCAGGCAGACGAGCTGGAGTTGGTGGATCTGTCCCCGAGGCGCTGCGCCGGCGCATGGTGGCCGGGGACGTCTATCCCCCGGACCGGATCGACGCCGCCTTGTCGCACTACTTCCGGCCCGGCAACCTGAGCGGCCTCCGAGAGCTCGCCCTGCTATGGCTGGCCGACCGAGTCGACGAGGTGCTGCAGCGGTATCGAACCGAGCACGGGATCGCAGCGCCCTGGGAGGCACGTGAACGAATCGTTGTCGGCGTGTCGGGGGGCCCCGAAAGCGATGCGTTGATGCGCAGGGCTGCCCGACTCGCGGCGCGAACCCCCGGAAGCGATCTGATGGCGGTGTACGTCGCTCGCAGTGACGGACGCCCGGGGGCCGATGCCGCCGCGTTAGCACGCCTCCGCGCATTGACGGAATCGTTCGGCGGGAGCTGGCACCAGGTGGTCGGGGCGAACGCCTCCGGCGCCTTGGGGCAATTCGTGCGCCACGAGAACGCCACACAACTGGTTGTCGGCTCCAGTCGCCGGCGTGGCCTGGGAGCGTTGCTCGGTGGCCGGGAGGTCGTTGCCCGCCGAGTGACGCGGTTGGGCGGCACGCTCGACGTCCATGTCGTGACCGACGAGAGAAGCGCCAAGAGGCCGATGCTGCGGCTTCCACCGTTGGGCGGCCTGAGCCGCCAGCGTCGAGTTATTGCCACGGCGATGGTGCTGGTGGTGCTGCCCAGCTTGACGGTGGTACTGACCCAGCTGCGAGCTCATGTCGCCCTGTCGGGAGATCTGCTCGTCTATCTGCTCGCCGTCGTGATGATCGCGGTCATAGGAGGCTTGTACCCGGCAATCCTGGCGGCCCTTGTCTCCACGGTCCTGGCCGACTTCTACTTCTCGCGACCGCTGCATTCCTTGGCGATTGCGTCTGCCAACGACGTGGTGGCACTGATCGTGTTCGTCGTGACCGCGCTCTTGGTGAGTTGGGTCGTCGAACTCGCCGCCCGCCGGCAGCGCCTGGCGGCGAGGACTTCCGCCGAGGCGTCCGTCATGACCACGATGGCCAGTGCGGTGTTTCGCGGTGAGGGCGAACTGCCGCGGTATCTGGAACTGGTGCGCGAGACGTTCGGGCTGGACGCAGTCAGCCTGCTGGAGCGTTCTGCTGAGTCGCCGCACGTCGGCGCCGGGTGGTTCGTGATCGCCAGCTCCGGTGACAGGCCCCCCGAATGGCCGGAGCAGGGCACTGCGGAGGCCGTTCTCGGCCCGTCGTTGGTCCTGGCGGGACGGGGTCGCGCCCTGCCACCCGCTGACCAGGAGATCTTTGCCGCGTGTGCGGAACAGGTGGCCCAAATCGTGCACCACCGTCGGCTCACCGAGCAGGCCCAGAGCGCCGAGCAACAAGTTGGTGCAGAACGTCGACGTGCTGCCCTGGCGGGTGCGGCCGGCCACGTGCTGTCCGGTCCCGTCGCCTCCGCCAAGCAGGCTCTGGCTTCGCTTCGAACCCGTGCACGGACGGACGGGAGGGCGGAGAACAACGCACTTCTCGACACGCTCGAAGAGTCGGTCGACCGGATCGGACTGCTGGTGCAGGAGCTCTTGGACCTGGCCCGGGCTCGTGCCGGTACCTTGGACGTGCACCTGCGACCGGTGGATGTGGCCGAGGTGGTGGCCGCCGTGCTTGAGGACCTCGGACCTGCTCGCCGCGAGCTGGATGTGCAGGCCCCGCCAGCCCTCGTCGAGCATGGCGTAGGTCTTGCCGAGCAGGGCGATCAACAAGATGATGTTCTGGGGCGGGCGCCCGAGCCAAGCGGTTGGTAAGAATGCCCCGACTTATGGCGCAAATCCCCGCATATGGTGGCAAGTCGCCTCTTCTTACGGTATAGTGGCTTAACCCACCCGGCGCCTTGTGCGCCGGGTTTTCCTTTTCCTTTGGCGCCGACAAGGAATGCCTTGCGCTGCGCGACGCGAAAATGACGCGATGTGACGCGCCGATGACGCGAAATCCCAGTTCGTTCGCGTCACTCCCGGTAAGCCACGGTCAACTCACTTACGAACCCTGAACAGGGAAAACCCTAGAGGCGGCGGGCGGAATCGAACCGCCGTACGGGGCTTTGCAGGCCCCTGCCTAAACCACTCGGCCACGCCGCCGCACGTTCCCGCGCACGGGCGGCCAGACTAACGGCCGGCGCCACCCGGCCCCAGCCCCACTCCACGACCCGGGTCCCGCCGGTGGCTAGTGCCGGAAGCGGGACACCAGCCAGAACACCCCCGCGATCAGGGCGATGACCACCGCGATCTTGACGAAGAAGAGGATGATGCCGGCCAGGCTGGAGAGGATCCAAAAAGCCACGATGATCCCCACCACGCCGACCGCCGTCATGGCGACGGCGTGCGTGAAGGTCACCGGCTTCTTGGGCTCCCTGCTCGTCACGTCTTTGCTCACGAACCCAATGCTACGTTCCCGCCATGGCCGCTGAAGCGTCAGCGTCGCTGCGTGACCGGCGCACCCTGCTGCTGGCCGAACCTGGGCTCAAGGGAGAGGAGTTCTGCCGGCGCTACGCCGCCGAGGCGGACGCCTGGCTCTCGGGTTTGGCGGATCGGGCAGTCGGCGACAACAACCGCCACCTGGCCCTCATTGCGGTGGGTGGGTACGGACGGAGCTCGCTCTGCCCGTACAGCGACCTCGACGTCGTCCTCGTCCACAACGGACGCCGCGACATCCGCGCCGTCGCCGATGGCATTTGGTACCCGGTATGGGACGAGGGCGTCCACCTCGACCATTCAGTCCGCCGGCCGGCCGAGGTGCTGGACGCCGCCGCGGAGGACGTCCGCGTCGCGCTGGGTCTCCTCGACGGGCGCCTCGTCTGGGGGGAGCCCAAGGTGGTCGAACCGCTCCTGGAGAAGGCACGCGCCGCCTGGCGCACCCGGCTTGGCACCAAGTACCTGCCGGTCCTCGAGGTGCAGATGGCCGAGCGGCGCTCCACCGCGGGCGATGTGGCCTTCCTCCTCGAGCCCGACCTCAAGGAGAGCCACGGCGGTCTGCGCGATGTGAGCGTGCTGCGCGCCATTTCGGCTTATGCCCCGTTGCTCGCCGACTACGCGGACCTCGCGTCACTCGACGATGCGGCGGCGCTCCTCACCGACATCCGGGTCGAGCTGCACCGCATGGCCCAACGCGCGCACGACAAGCTGCTCTTGCAGGATCAGGACCACGTGGCGGCCGCCCTGGGCTTCGTCGACGCCGACGCCCTCATGCTGGCCGTGTCCACGGCCGGCCGGCAGATCGCCTGGGTGAGCGACGACGTGTGGCGCCGACGGCGCCTGTGGGACCCGACACCCGCTCCCAAACGCCGCTTCCACCGAGCCGCGTCCGACGCTCGCCCCCCGCTCGCCGCGGCCGAACTCGGGCCCTACATGCTCGAGGTGCACGGCGAGATCGCGCTGACCCCGTTGGCGCCGGTGTCCGACGACGCCTCGCTGCCCCTATGCCTGGCCGCCACCGCCGCCCGGCTGGACCGGCCGATCGCCAAGGGCTCACTGCACCGCCTGGCCGACCGCATGCCCCCGCCCGGCGACCCGTGGACGCCCGAGACCCGCGAGGCGCTGATCGCCCTGCTCGGTCTCGGGCGGCCCGCCGTCGACAAGATGGAATCGCTCGACCAGCACGGCCTGCTCGTGCGCCTGATTCCCGAGTGGTCCGCCGTGCGCAACAAGCCGCAGCGGAACGCCTACCACACCTTCACCGTGGACCGACACCTGCTCGAGTGCGCGGCGCTGGCCGCCGAATTGACGGGCACGGTCGAGCGGCCCGACCTGCTTCTGGTGGGAGCGCTCCTGCACGACATCGGCAAGGGTTTCCCCGGGGACCACACGGCTGTGGGCATGGAGGTCGTCGAACGCGTCACCACGCGCATGGGCTTCGCGCCCGCTGACGTCGACGTGCTGGTCGACATGGTGCGCTATCACCTCCTGCTGCCAGACACCGCGACGCGTCGCGACCTCGATGATCCCACCACCATCTCGCGGGTCGCCCGGGCGGCCGGGGACCGGCTCACCCTGCACCTGTTGGCCGCACTGACCGAGGCCGACAGCCGTGCCACCGGGCCCTCGGCATGGGGGGCCTGGAAGGCCGGCCTGGTCGCCGATCTCGTGGAGCGAACCGACCGCGTACTCCAGGGTCAGACCGAGCCCGCCGGACCGGATCCCATTCTGGCGGCCAACCAGGACCTCATGGAGGAGGTGCGCCAGACCGGACTCCCCTCCGTGTCCTTGCGGCCGCCGCAGGTCATTGTGGCGGCACCGGACCGGCGCGGCCTGTTCTCGTCGGTCGCGGGTGCGCTGGCCCTCAACGGGATGAACGTGCGCGCGGCCAACGTCAGCGGGGAGGACGGCGTCGCCGTCGAGGTCTTCACCGTCGAGGTCGCCCGGGGCACGTGGCCCGACACCGCCAAGCTGCGGGAGGACCTGGCTGCCGTGCTCTCGGACCGCATGGCCATCGGGGAGCGGTTGTCCGAGCGCGAGCGGGTGTACCCCCTCCGCCGGGGCTCGGCCGCCCATCTCCCGGGCAGCGACGTGAGCGTGGACAACGAAGCCTCCCAGACGGCCACCGTCTTGGAGGTGCGGGCCCCCGACGAGATCGGGCTGCTGCACCGCATCACCCGGGCCATGTTCGAAGCTGACCTCGACGTCGTCTCCGCCCGGGTTTCGACCCTGGGTGAAATGGTGGTTGACGCTTTCTACGTGAGGGAGTCGGACGGGCGAAAACTGACCGACCGGGGACGCCTGGCGGCTGTCACGGGCGCATTGAGGCAAGAATTGGGCGTTTAGCGTCAGTCGGCCACAGTAGAATCCCGGCTGCCATGGCAGAGCACGTCCGCCCGCAGAAGAGACGCCGCCTCTGGGTCGTCGTGGCAGTGTGCGTCGCAGCCCTGGTCCTGGCCGCCGGTGGGTTCGTCGTCATCGACCACGTGCGCACCACCCAGGCGTCCGCGACGCCCACCGCGCCCCCGGCGGCGTTGACCGTGTCGTCGATCTCCCCGACGGGAACCAACGTCGCCGCCGGTTCGACCATCACCGTGCAGTTCTCGACCGACCTCGCCCCCGGCAGCCCGATGCCGACCCTGAGCCCGCCCGTGGCCGGCACGTGGGCCGCCTTGTCGCCCTCGCTGCTCGAATACCAGGCCTCCGGCCCGCTCGTGCCCGGCGCCACCGAGACGGTCACGGTCCCGAGCGGCACCACCGGTGTGCTCGGCTCCGAGGGTCAGCGCCTGGCCCAGACGGTGACCTCACAGTTCACCGTGGCGCCCGGCTCCGTCCTTCGCCTCCAGCAGCTGCTGGCCGAGCTGGGTTACCTCCCTCTCACGTTCACTCCCGCGTCACCGGTGACGTCCCCCACACAGGAGGGGAACGACCAGGTGGGGTCCTTCGCCTGGCGCTGGGCCAACCAGCCGATGCAACTCTTGACACTCTGGACGCCCGGGACGAACAACGTCATCACGCAGGGAGCGGTGATGAACTTCGAGTCCCAGAACGGGCTCAAGACCGACGGCATCGCCGGGCCCCAGGTGTGGACCGATCTGCTCGCCGACGTGCAGAGCGGGAAGGGCAACGCGTTGCCCTGGGACTACGTCCTCGTGAGCCAGTCCCTGCCCGAGTCGGCCACCGTCTACAAGGACGGCGTAGTGGTGTACAGCACGCCGGTGAACACCGGCGTTCCCGGCGCCCCGACGGAAAACGGCACCTGGCCCGTGTACGCCCGTTTCACAGTGACGACGATGTCGGGGACCAACCCCGACGGCTCCCACTACGTCGACCCCGGCATCCCATGGGTCAGCTACTTCAATGGCGGCGACGCGCTGCACGGCTACGTGCGAGCCTCCTACGGCTTCCCGCAGAGTGACGGGTGCGTCGAGATGCCGCCCTCGAACGCCGAGGTCGTCTTCCCACTGACACCACTCGGCACCCTGGTCACGGTCCAGGCGTAAGCCGCGGCGCGCCCGGGACGGCACGCACCGCCGTCGTAGTCTTTGTCCCCGATGACCCCTTTTCGCCTGGTGGTCGACGTCTTCGGGCGGGTCCTCATCGGAGCCGGTGTCCTGATGCTGCTGTTCACCGCGTACCAGATCTGGGGCACGTCCCTTCAGGAGTCCCACACGCAAGCGGGCTTGCGCACGCAGCTGCAGCAGGAGACCAACAGCGAGCAGATACGGCACGCGCTGGCCGAGGCGTCGGCGCTGGACAAGCTGCCGACCGGGCCACCCATGACGGCGTCCCGCTCGGGGGACCCGGCGGAGGGTGAGCCGATCGGTGACATCCGCATCCCGGTGATCGGCATCGCACAAGTCGTGGTCGAAGGCACGAACACGCAGGACCTGCGCAAGGGCCCCGGCCACTACATCGGCACACCGCTGCCGGGGCAGGCGGGGAACGCCGCGGTCGCAGGACACCGGACCACCTACGGGCATCCCTTCTACAACCTCGACTCGGTGAAGGTCGGCGACCCCATCGTCGTGACCACCCTGCAGGGCATCTTCGTCTACGACGCCACGAAGAGCTTCGTCGTGTCCCCGAACGACAACGGCGTCCTGAAGAACGAGTCAGCCGACGTGCTCACGCTCACGACGTGCAACCCACGCTTCAGCGCCTCCACCCGGTTGGTCGTCCAGGCCAAGCTGGCCCATTCCCAGCTCTTCCCGAACAGGGGACTGCCCGCTGCCACGGTCAGGGCCGACCCCCAGAGCGGGGACCTCGCCGGCAACACCAACGTCGAGCTCACCGATGCATTGTCCTGGGGCTTCGTCACGGCCGCGGTTGGTGCGGGCATCCTGATCACGGCCCATCAGTACCGGCGCCGGCGCTGGTTGATCTACGGGGTGGGGGTGGCAGGGCTGCTGGCGCTCCTGTGGGTGTTCTTCGGTGCCGTCAGCCCGTTGCTCCCGGCCAGCTTCTAGCGCCGTGCTGGTCGAGCAACCGCTGTCCGACCACTTCCGCGGCTTCGCCGCCGTGGCCGAGCGCGACGGCGGCACCACGTACCCGACCATCTGCAGGGCCGTGGCAGACGACGCCGACCTGTTGGCACTCCTGGAGCCCGCACCGTTGCCCCAGCGGCGACCTCTGCTCCTGCTGGCGGCGGTGCACTATCTGCTCCTCTCGGGCGACGAACATCCCCTGGCCGCCTACTACGACACGGTCGCCGAGGTGCGGGGGCACCCCGCGGACATGGCACCGGACGGCGACGTCGCCACCGCATTCGCCGACTTCTGCCGCACCCACCGTGCTGCACTGAAGGATCTCATCGCCACTCGTACCACCCAGACCAACGAAGTGGGCCGCTGCACCTCCCTCCTGCCCGGCCTGTGCCACATCGCCGCCCAGTACCGCTGGCAGGAGCCGCTCGCGCTGCTCGACCTCGGCACCTCCGCCGGCCTCAACCTGCTCTTCGACGACTACTCGTACACCTACCATCCGGCTGCCGGGGGTTCCGACCGCGCGGCCGGGACGGCCGGATCGGCCGTCGCCCTCCAGTGCGAGGCGCGTGATGACGCGGCGCTGCTGCCCGAGCTCCGCCTGCCGGACATGGCCGAACGGGTCGGCCTCGACCTCAGCCCGGTGGACCCGTTCTCCGACGATGCAGCGCTCTGGCTGCTGGCCTGCCAGTGGCCGGACAACCCGGCGCGCTTCGGGCGCCTGCGCGCCGCGCTGGCCAACGTGCGTGCCTCGCCACGTCCGCCCCGGCTCGAACGCGGCGACATGGTCAGGGACCTGCCCCGCGTGGCCGCCACCATCGGGGGCGACGGCCCGCTCGTCGTCTTCCATTCGTGGGTGGCCGCCTACCTCGACGAGGCCCAACAGCGCACTCTCATCGATGAGATACGGGCGCTCGGGGAGGCCAGGCCCGTCCACCACCTCTATTGTGAGACGCCGTTCGAGACACCGGGCCTGCCCACACCCTCCTCCCCCGTACCACGCGAGGGCCCCGACCTGGCGACGACGCTCGTTCACATCGGCCCCGGAGGTGCCGAGCCCGCGCGGCTCGCCGACACCCACCCCCACGGCTACTGGATCCGCTGGTGGCCCCAGACTGACCTCACGTAGACCGGCATTTACCCACAACCTGGGCCAGGCCCACCGCCTGTCGCATTACACCATGTTCTTGAACGGCGGTCGCCTGGTCGAGCACGGACTGACCGAGCAGCTCTTCGAGAGCCCTCGGGAGCCGGAGACGCAGAGCTACGTGACGGGCCGCTTCGGATGAAGTGCCTGAGGTAGCTCTTATGCGCTCGCCCTGAGCACTCCCGAGCCCACGCGTGCAAGCGCCGCCCCCTCATGGTTCCTCAGGATTCCCCTCTGCCTCGATCTTGCTCACGATCGGTAGCCCGATGCCGATGGGCGTTGCGTCGCGGAGGCTCCGCTGGCACTCCGCGCAGTGGACTTCCCAACGCTTATCCGGCCGCTGCACGAGTTGGGGGTGATGACCAGCGCTCCGACGGTCCGACACGGACATAGAACTAAGCACCGCCCTATCGCCAACGGTGGCGGTGGCGGCCATCGGCATCTCGCTCGTAGTGGGGGTCGCCTCGCTGCCGGGACGGGGGGCCCTAAGACGCACCCCCGTGCTTGCCGGCGCTGGCGTCGGAAGACCTGTTAGCCGACGAACTTCTCGAGGTCCTTCACGAGCTTGTCCTCGATCTCGAGGTTCCAGGCACTCTCAGCGACGTCCACGACGAGGAACAGCTCTGAGATCAGAAGCGTTTCAATCGCCGCCACCCCAAGGTTTTGGAGCCATTTGCCGATACCAATTCGGACAGTCAAATCGTCGGCGCTCCCGGTGATTGCGATGGTCAGCGCGCGGTCTGCGTCAACCACGCCCCGCAGGAAGCCGCCTTTCTTGGCCTGGATCACGACGCCCTGCTCGCTCCGTGAGGAGGTCTGAACCGTAAAGCCGTCAGTCTTTAGGTACTCCTCCAGGTGGGACTGCACAGCACTCGGATCCTTGCCCTTGCCCTGGAATCGCTTCTCCTTGTCACCGATCATGACCTTCTCCTTCGTGTTCACCGCCCCGCCTGCTCGGCGCGGTGATGCCGATGAGACTGACTCGCTGGCGGACCAACCGGAACCGCGAGCCAACTCTGGTCGACCGTGGCAATCTAATGCACCTGGGTGCACACGACAGGCCGGGGGCCGTCACGAGAGCCGAACATTCGACCACCCGTGCTATGAGCTGGTGCACCCGGATTGCTCATGGCGATGCACCCCCGAAGGAGTGCCCCACTTCGCCGGCTTGAGGCAAAACGTCCGATCCAATCAGGTCCAACGTTCGAAACCATTCAGTATTGCCGAAGGACCGGACGCGGCCCTCGCGCCCAGCGCCGATGCGCGAGGGCCGCAGGTAGGGTCCGAGGACCAATGAAACGAAGGGAGTCACCGTGACGCAACGCTCTGTGGAGATCGAGACTGCAGATGGGATCTGCCCTGCCGCGCTCAGCCTTCCCGCTGAAGAGGGGCCCTGGCCGGCGGTGATCATGTTTCCCGACGCCGGCGGGATGCGCGACACCATGCGACAGATGGGCGAGCGGTTGTCGGATCTGGGCTATGTGGTCTTGGTGCCCGACTTCTACTACCGCAATGGCCCCTACGACCCGGTCGACATGCGCACCGCGTTCTCCACCAAGGAGACCGCGGAGAAGATCATGGGCATGATGCGGGGCTACACCGTAGACCTGGTGGTGCGTGACGCCGGTGCCTTCGTCGATTACCTTGACTCGCTGCCCGAGAAGAAGCCGGGCGGCGTAGGCACCACCGGCTATTGCATGGGCGGCCGGCTCTCGCTCATCACCGCTGCGAACCTGGGCGAGCGTATCGCTGCGGCAGCCTCCTTCCATGGTGGGAACCTCGCCAAGGCCGACGACCCTGATAGCCCTCACCGCAAGGCGAGCGCCATCAAGGCTGCGGTTTACGTGGCGGGGGCAATTGAGGACCAGTCTTTCAGCGACGAGCAGAAGGATCTCCTGGAGAAGTCCCTGAGCGAGGCAGGGGTCATCCACACGATCGAGACCTATCAGGCCCACCACGGCTTCGCCGTCGCCGACAACCCAAGCTACGACCCAGACGCCTCCGAGCGTCATTGGAAAGCCTTGGAGCAGTTCTTCGGGTCCGTTCTCAAGTAGTGACGGTTGGTGCGTTCATTGCTACCGGGGCGGGGCGCTAAATATCCCACTTCGGGAAGGTGGGAAAGTTCGAATCAGGCACATCGGGGCGTGGGCGAAGGCTCCATCGCTCTTCGCGTTCTGGGGCACTCCGCCTGACGCCGATCGCCAAGTCGGTGCTCATTCCCCGGTCCAGGCGGGTCGAAGCGGGCGTCGTTCTGTGCGCGTGGGTCGACGAGCGGCAATCGAGGAGGGCCGAGCGGTCGCCAGTAGGTGACCGCTCGGTCGAGGTCCACGGACTCCCCCTCTGGGCTGGTGGCCTCCCGGGGACCGTGTGACACGGCCGGAGCCCAACCGGAAAGTTTCTCGAAAGGCCGCGGTACCGTCGTCGGCGTGTTGGTGTCCCATGGAATCGCCGAGCAGCTCAAGGGGCGTCGCTGTTGAGGGGCCGCCTCCGCCAGCTGGTCGGGGAGACCTTCTCCTCGCTCAAGGTCCACAACTACAGGCTCTACTTCACCGGGCAGTCGATCTCGCTCATGGGCACCTGGATGCAGTCGACCGCCCAGTCGTGGCTGGTGCTCAGCCTGACGCACTCGGCGACTGACCTCGGCTACGTCGTCGCCCTCCAGACGCTCCCCGTCCTACTCTTTGCCTCCTACGGCGGCGTCATCGCCGACCGGGTGGACAAGCGTCGATTGATGGTCCTGTTGCAGACCTGTATGGGTCTCCAGGCGCTGGCGCTGGGGCTGCTCACCGTGCTCGGCGTGGTGCGCTTGTGGCAGGTTTGCGTGCTCGCCGTCGTGCTGGGCCTGAACAACACCTTCGAGAATCCCTCCCGGCAGGCCTTCGTCCGCGAGATGGTGGGGCCCTCGGAGGTGCGCAACGCCGTCACCTTGAACTCGGTGATGAGCAACGCCGCTCGTGCGGTCGGACCGGCGATCGCCGGGATCCTTATAGCGGCAGTCGGGGAAGGAGTCTGCTTCCTGGCCAACGCGGCGAGCTTCGTGGCCGTCGTCATCTCGTTGCTGATCATGGACCGCTCGGCCCTGCACCCGACCCAGCCGGAGCGCCGGGCCAAGCACCAACTGCGGGAGGGGTTCGCTTACGCTGTGCACACCACCGACATCGCGGTGCCGCTCCTGATGATGGGCCTGGTCGGCATGCTCGCTTACGAGTTCCAGGTCTCTTTGCCGGTGCTCGCCAAGGACACCTTTCACGGTGGCGCGCAGGCCTATGGCTTCATGACTGCGGCGATGGGCCTCGGCGCAGTGGCGGGCGGCTTGGTCACCGCGGCGCGCGGACGGACCGGGATCAAAGCGATGATCATCTCTTCGATCGGCTTCGGCTTCGCCATCCTGTTCACCGCCCTGGCACCGGCGCTGTGGCTCTCCTATGTCGGGCTGCTCTTCGTCGGGTGGGCCAGCGTGTCATTTATCTCCATCGGAAACTCGACGATCCAGCTCTCGTCCGTTCCCAATATGCGCGGCCGGGCGCTGGCACTGTGGCAACTTGGCTTCCAGGGGACAACGCCGGTCGGGGGCCCGACAATCGGCTGGGTGATCGAGGAGACCAGCGCCCGCGTCGGCTTGGTGGTGGGAGCCCTGTCCTGCTTCGTCGCCGCCGTCGGCGGAGCGGTCCTGTCCCGCCACCGGCTCGTCTCGACTCCGATCGACGGGGGCGATGCTTCAGCTGTCGACGTGGTCGGCGAGGAGCCGCTCAGCCCGGGAACCAAGTGAGCATTATCAGGCGGGGGGCCTCCCCCGGTGGGAACGTTGGGTGCCCTGACGAGCGGTTGAAGGGCTCAGAAGGTCCCGCCGCCGGTTCGACGTAGGACGACCCTAGAAGGTTCGCCTCGAACGTCATGGAGTCCCGCGAACGGTTGATGACACTGCAGGTGGCGGGTAACACTTGCGCGAAACGACCCCCGCCCCGTCCCGGCGAAGTGGGGCAGGGGCGACGGGGACATTTCGATTCAGGTTTGGCGTGTGGTTGCCATAACCTCGTTGGCGTGACACTCACCGAACACTGGGACAGTCGTTACCGAAATGTCGGCGCCGAGTCCGTGTCATGGTTCCAGGAGCAACCTACTGAGTCCCTTGCGCTCCTGGCCGCGCTGGAGGTCACCCCGAACGCGTCTCTCCTCGACGTCGGCGGTGGCGCTTCGCGCCTGGTCGATCATCTCATCGCCGCCGGATACACGGATGTCACCGTCCTCGACCTGTCCCAGGCCGCCCTCGACGTGGCTCGGGCGCGGCTCCCCGAGGCTCCCGTGAAATGGGTTTGCGCCGATGTCACCAAGTGGGAGCCGGCTCGGACCTGGGATGTCTGGCACGACCGCGCCGTGTTGCACTTCCTGGTCGATGAGGACTCCCGAGCCGCGTACCTGCGAACCATGCGCCACGCCCTATTTCCCGGCGGCGCGATCGTGATCGGCACCTTCGCTGAGGACGGCCCCACTCAGTGCTCGAACCTTGAGGTCCGGCGCTACAGCCAGGCCGAGCTGGTTGAGCTGTTGGGAGAGACGTTCGAACCGCTCCAAGTCCAGCGGATCATGCACCAGACACCCGGCGGGGCAACGCAGCCGTTCAACTGGGTCGCTGGTCGAGTGCGGGCCTGAGCCGACCCAGCGCCGAAACTGGGCCACAGTCCCGGCGCACGGGGGCAGGCGGAGACCGAACGGGTCTATTCAGGCCACCGTTCGTGACGCCATGTAAAAGTGGCATTGGACAGCGAGCAAAGTTGTTCGAGTGTTGTGACAGTTTTGTTCCAATGCTCTGTTCGGTGCTGGGGTGTCACCCACCCAGCTCATCGGGGGCTGTGTCATTGTGGCGGAACAATCCCCTACTGAACCTCGGCATCGAACAGAAGACACAAAAGAGGGGCAACGGCATGGACCGACCTGAGGGCATTGGGCTACGTTCTCGGCGCGGCATGGCGATGCCGGGGCGGAAGGGACGGGTCGATGGGACTCTCAAGGCGGTATTTCCGATCGGCTGCTATCGCGGCTGCAAGTTATGTACCACGGGGACCTAGATGGTGGCCGTGCGATGGCCGATATGTGACGTCAACAGGCCGACCCTCCCCTTCTCGCTCGCGTTTCGTTCTAATCCGTGTGCTCGGCAGCGTCCTCTTGGCGTTTTCGGGTGCGCTAGTCGGGCTTGCAGTCTCCAGCACACCGGCGTTGGCAAGCGGCAGCACTCTTTACGCTGCACCGGGCGCGACCGGAAGCGGCAACTGCGCGGATACGGCTGACGCTTGCACACTCACGACGGCAATGGCGGATGCCGTCTCCGGTGACACCGTGGACCTTGCCGCGGGCACTTACCAGCCAGCGAGCGGGGCCAGCTTCAACGTCTCGACTTCCATTACCATTCAGCCGACTGCGCCGGGAAGCACGGTCATCTTGAAAGGCAATGGGAACACCGTGCTAGTCGAGAACTCCTCGGCTTCCCCGGGACCCACCGTCACCATCTCGGGAGTCGTAATCGAGGGTGGCGCTGGCGAGTTCTACGGCGGTGGCATCGCGGACTTCAATGGCGCGCTGACCGTCGAGGATTCGACCATCTCGGGCAATACCGCTGGCATCACCGGCCCACCCTCAACGACCGGATACGGCGGCGGTATTTGGTCCCAAGACGGCACGTCGCTGACCATCGAGGACTCGACCATCTCGGGCAACAGCGCAACCGCAGACGGAGGCGGCATCCTCACTGGCGACGGCACACTGACCGTCGAGGATTCGACCATCTCGGGCAATGCCTCAGGTGCTGGGGGCGGCATCGCCATGTTCTTGGATTCCGCAGCGACTGTCGAGGACTCGACCATCTCGGGTAACACGTCTACGGCGCCGAACGCGCCTGGGGGCTACTACGCCAGTGGCATCTATGTCGAGGGTCCGATCACGTTGGCTGCGGACATCATCGCGAAGCAACGGGGCGGTCCCGAGTGTCAAGAAGTCAGCAACACGGCCCAGATCACGGACGCGGGCTATAACGTCGACGACGACGGAACCTGCGGCCTCAGCCCGTCGAACGGCTCCGTCTCGGATTCGGGTGTGATCCGCGACTACCTCGGCACACTCGGCTACAACGGCGGTCAGACCGAGACGGTGCCGCTGCTTGCGACCCCATCTCCGACCACCACTGCACCCGATCCGGCCTTCGAGGCGATCCCTTCGACCTTCGATCTACCCGTGACTGAGAACGGAGTGTCGCTCGCTTGCTCGGTTCCCGACCAACGGGGTTTTGCCCGCAACGTGCCCTGTGACATGGGGGCATTCGAAGGCTTGATTGACACTGTCACCTTCAACTCCGAGGGCGGCAGCGCGGTGGGCTCTCTGGGCGGCCTCGACGGCACCACCATCACCTTGCCCGGCGCTCCCAGCTACACCGGCCACGGCTTCGACGGCTGGTTTGTCGCCCCGACCGGGGGCAGCGGTTTGACATCGCCCTACACCCTGACCGGCTCGGTCACGCTCTACGCCCAGTGGACGCCCGCGCCGAACACCGCAGTGCTCGTCCCCTCAGAGGGGGCGACGCTGTCGGGATCGACCTACCTCGATGCCTCCGTCTCGGGTGCCACCAGCGTCGAGTTCTTGCTCTTCGGCGGCTCCTATGGCTTCAATGCCCCGGTGCTCTGCACAGCCGCGCAAACCGCCTACGGATGGCTCTGCGACTGGAACTCCACGACGGTCCCCAACGGCACATACGCCCTTGTGGCTGAAGCGTCCAACTCGGCCGGAAGCACATTTAGTTCTGGCATCAGCATCACCGTGAAGAACCCGCTGCCGACCACGAGCGTTCTAATCCCCTCGAACGGGGCGACGCTGTCCGGATCGACCTACGTTGACGCCTCCGCATCGAACGCCACCAGTGTGGAGTTCTGGATCTTGGGCGGCTCTTACGGCTTCGGCGGCAAGATGATCGGCACGGGCACGGCCTCCCCCTACGGATGGTTGGACGACTGGAACACCACGACGGTCCCCGACGGTTCCTACGTCCTCGTGTCCGAGGCCTCCAATACCACTGGGAGCGCATTTAGTTCGGGCGTCAACATCACTGTCAAAAACTGACCGCACTTGCCTCTCATCACCGATCCGTGTCGGCTCTTGGTTCATCTTGCCCTCTACGGCTGAGTTGGGGCAGTTTTCCACACGCCCCGTTGTGCCTGATTCGTTTGTGGCGGGTTAGCCGGAAGCAAAGCCGCCCCAGGCTCAGACACGCGCCAGCGGCGCTACCAGGGCTCCAAGACCGCCGTTAGGTCCCACGTTTAGGGTACGCCATCTCACCAATTTGCCGCACTCAGGCCGGCTCGACGAGCGAAGCGTTGTGCCCTCGGAGCGGCTCGGCTTTTTATCCTCACCCGTGCTATCGCTCTCCAAAACGTTCCACCTCAGAAGCGAGCCGATCTCCGTGCACGCTTCAACGATCTTCCGGCGACGCTGGCTTCACAGCGAGCGGGAGATGTCCACATCATCGGACCGCACATGTGGAGATGGTCGATAAAATCCTGGGGTGAGTGCCTCGCCAACCGCTCAGCCCAGAGGGGCGCGAAGCAGCATCACCCGTCCTGGTCTCCGTCCCGCATCCAACGGAATGGACACACGAACGGACCGAGTCCCACTCCGCACGCGGTCGTAATCGAGGGCCTGCAGGAATGACACGGGCTCGGCGGTGTCGGCGTCAGCCGACGGTGCATCCAGCGAAGATTCAGGTGAGTCGAGGGCACCGCGAACGCGAGGACATATGACATGCTGACCCGGCTCCTCCGCACCTTCCTGCGGCGCTATGTCCGCCAGATCACTTTGGTGGTCACGCTCCTGGTGATCCAGACCATAGGGAACCTGTACCTGCCCAACCTCAGCGCCGACATCATCAACGAAGGGGTGGTCGCAGGCAACCTCCACTACATCTTGACCACCGGTGCGCTCATGCTCGGCGTCGCTCTCGGAGTTGGCGTGGTCGCGATCGTGGCGGTGTACTTCGCGTCGCGCATCGCAATGGGAGCGGGTGCAGACATCCGTGAGGCCGTCTTTGAGCGGGTGCAGACTTTCTCGGCCCGTGACATGGACCGCTTCGGAACACCCTCTCTCATCACCCGCAACACGAACGACATCCAGCAGATCCAGCTCTTCTTGCAGATTGCGCTCACGCTCATGGTCATCGCACCGATCATGAGCGTCGGCGGCGTGATCCTCGCCATAAAGGAGGGGGGACCACTTTCCCTTCTGCTGGTTGTGGCGGTCCCGGTAATGCTGGTGTTCATCGGGATCGTTCTCGTGATGGTGGTGCCGCAGTTTCGAACGATGCAGGTCAAGATCGACCGGATCAACCAGGTCCTTCGCGAGCAGATCACCGGAGTACGGGTGATTCGCGCTTTCGTCCGAAATCGACCAGAGGCAGAGCGCTTCGGCGAGGCGAACGCAGAGCTGACCAGAACCGCACTGCGGGTTAACAGGATCTTCGCTCTCATGCTTCCCGCCGTGATGGGCATCTTGAACCTCTCGAGCGTGGCGGTCTTGTGGTTCGGCGGCAGGCTCGTAGCCGAGGGATCGTTGCCGATCGGAAACCTCACAGCCTTCCTCATCTACATCTCACAGATCCTGATGGCGGTGATGATGGCGGTGATGATGGCCATCCTGCTGCCGCGAGCGATGGCGAGCGCGGAGCGAGTCCAAGCGGTGCTGGACACCACCCCGTCGATCGCCGACACGCCGTCGCCTATCAGGCCCACCACGCGCAACGGCCTCGTGGAGTTCGAGAATGTGAGCTTCGGCTATCCCGGAAGCGAGCGCCCGGTCCTCAAGGACATCTCCTTCACGCTCCGCCCGGGCGAGACCAGCGCGATCATCGGCGGAACGGGGAGCGGGAAGACGACGCTTCTGAGTCTGGTCCCGCGCTTTTTGGAACCCACGCACGGCGCCGTGCTCGTGAACGGCGTGGATGTGCGTGCCCAGGAGCAAGAAGAGCTATGGAGCTCGCTCGGTCTGGTTCCCCAAGAGGCCTTCTTGTTCAACGGCACCGTAGCCAGCAACCTGAGGTTCGGAAATCCCGAGGCGACAGACGCCCAGCTCTGGCACGCCTTGGAAGTCGCCCAGGCAAGCGATTTCGTCGCGACCATGCCCTTCGGCCTCGACGCCCCCATCGACCAGGGCGGCACGAACGTCTCTGGGGGACAGCGCCAGCGGCTCTCGATCGCCAGGGCGCTCGTCAAGAGACCCCCGGTCTACCTCTTCGACGACTGCTTCTCTGCACTCGACGCCACGACCGACGCGAAGCTGCGTGCGGCGTTAAAGGCCGCGACGGGCGACGCCACGGTCGTCATCGTGGCCCAACGTGTGAGCACGATCATGCATGCGGATCAGATCATCGTGCTCGACAACGGCCAGGTCGCTGGGATCGGCACGCACCACGACCTCATGGCGAGCTGCGATCCGTATCGCGAAATCGTCGTCTCCCAGCTGGGGGAGGAGGCAGCGGCCTGATGCGACCCGGGGCCGCGATGCGCATGGGCGCCGGTGGGGCTCCAGTGGAGCGCAGCAAGGACTTCTGGGGCACCTTGCGACGGCTCTTTACCCGCTTGCGTCCCGAGCGACTCCGACTTGTCGCGGCCGTGCTGTTCAGCCTCGTTTCGGTGGGGTTCACCGTGAGCGGGCCGTGGATCATCGGCAACGCTACGAACGTCTTGTTCAACGGGGTCATCGGCAAGTTCTTGAAGCCTGGGACGACAAAATCCCAGGCCATCGCGACGCTCCGGGCTCACGGCGAGGGCCAGATCGCATCGATGATCTCGGGGATGAACGTGATTCCCGGAAGGGGAGTCGATCTCACAGAACTGGGACGGGTCCTCGGCCTGGCCGCGCTCGTCTACCTGCTCGGAGCCGCCTTCAATTACGCCCAGGGTTACATCCTGGCGGGGGTCACCCAGCGTGCCATGTTCGGTCTTCGACGCGAAGTCGAGGACAAGCTCACCCGGCTGCCGCTTCGTTACTTCGACAGCCATCCACACGGCGACATCTTGAGCAGGGTCACCAACGACATCGACAACCTCACGACGACTATCCAGCAGGGCCTCAGCCAGCTGCTGACCTCGGTGCTCACGATCTGCGGCGTGCTCGGGGTGATGTTCTGGATCTCGCCGCTGCTCGCTGCTGTCTCAGCGGTGACGATTCCGCTGGCCATGGTGGTCACCTTCCTCATTGCGAGGCGTTCCCAGGTCCAGTTCGGCGCGCAGTGGGACCGCACCGGCACGCTGAACGGCCTGGTCGAGGAGACCCACACCGGGCATACCCTGGTGCAGGTCTTCGGACGCCGCAAGGCCACCATCGACGAGTTCGCTCGCCAGAACAAACGCCTCTACGAGTCGAGCTTCCGGGCCCAGTTCTTGTCCGGGGTTATCCAGCCCTCGATGCAGTTCATCGCCAACCTCAACTACGTGGTGATCGCCGTGCTCGGTGGCTACAGGGTCGCTTCGGGCCTCATCTCACTCGGCGACGTGCAGGCGTTCATCTTGTACTCGCGCCAGTTCACCATGCCGATCACCCAGATCGCGAGCCAGATGAACCTCCTGCAGTCGGGCATGGCCTCAGCGGAACGTGTCTTCGAGTTCCTCGACGCCGAAGAGGAAGCAGCCGACCGGGCACCGGCCGAGCTCCGGGCACCTCGCCGTGGAGCGGCCGGGGCGGTCAAGCTGGAGCACGTCTTCTTCCGCTACGAGCCGGACGAGCCCTTGATCGAGGACTTCAACCTCGATGTGGCTCCCGGTCAGAGCGTGGCGATCGTCGGACCCACCGGTGCCGGCAAGACGACGCTGGTCAACCTGCTGGTCCGCTTCTACGAGATCGATTCCGGGCGCATCACCTTGGACGGGATCGACTACAAGGACCTGACCCGTGACGCGGTGAGAAGCGCCTTCGGAATGGTTCTCCAGGACACCTGGCTGTTCGCGGGGACGATCCGCGAGAACCTCGCGTACGGGAAGCCGGGCGCGACCGAAGCGGAGATAGTCGCTTCGGCCACAGCTTCCTACGTCGACCATTTCGTGAGGACTCTGCCCGACGGGTACGACACCTTGCTCGACGAGGATGCTGCCAACCTCTCCTCTGGCCAGAAGCAGCTACTCACGATCGCGAGGGCGTTTCTCGCCGACCCGAGCATCCTCATCCTCGACGAGGCGACCAGTAACGTCGACACCCGCACCGAGATCCTCATACAGCAAGCCATGGCGCGGTTGCGCCAAGGGCGGACCAGTTTCGTCATTGCGCACCGGCTCTCGACAATCCGCGACGCCGACACGATCATCGTGATGAACGAGGGGCGCATTGTGGAGCAGGGAACGCATCGAGGTCTCCTTGAGCGCCACGGCTTCTACTACGAGCTCTACCAGAGCCAGTTCACCGAAGCTGTCGCGAGCTGAAGTCAACTAGCCAACATTGGCTGGGTGGCCCCGCGACTTGGACTTGACGGCGCAGATTGGCGGAATTCGGCGCGCGCTTGTGATCAACTCCTCGAACATCGGCGCCGCGCCAAAATCGGCGATCTGCGCTTGGATCGGTGACCCATAACGCGCGGGCCATTGCGCGTCGAGGGGTGCCCCCAGGGTGCCGCAGAATGGCACCCCAGACCGGCGTTCGGCGATACCCAGAACCAAATTGGTATCGGCACTTCGCGGATGCGGCTTGCTACGTCGCAAGTTGCTCCCGGAGAAGACTTAGAGACTATTTACCCTAGCGAATGCCGGGGCCGACGAGTTAGCTGCTCAAGGAGACATCCGGCACGAGAGAGGACGAAATGCTCTTCTACGATCGCGTCAACGCCACCGTTCCGGACGGCATCGAACGCAAGACGGCACACATCATCGGAGGTGGGATCGGGGGCCTGGCTGCAGCAGCGTTTCTGGCGACCGACGCCCACATGCCAGCCGGCAACATCACGGTCTATGAGGACCTCCCCATCGCTGCCATCTCCGTGGCTACATGGCGGCTACAAACGCCTCCGAATGGTTCAGAACCGTGACGAACGACGAAACTGTCTGCGCTGGTCATGCGCAACGTTGCGTAAGAGACGACAACCGTTAAACGACCTCAGACGCTTACTGGATCCGCTGGTGGCCATCCGGCTGAGGGCTCAGTGGTCCGGCCCCCACGGCGCGTCACGGCGGGCCGGCACCTGCACCCCTTCGTCGGTCACCATGGCGGCCGAGCCCACCGAGGACGTCCCGAAGCGGGTCCGGATCGCGTCGACCGCCGCGGTCACGTCCTGCCAGGACTGCTCCCGCGCCATGGCGCTCTGGTTCGCCTCGTCCAGGCCGTCCCCGAGATCGAACGACAGCTGGTCGGCGCCGCCGGCACGCAACCCCGAGGCGCTGACCCCGAGCAGCCGGATCCCCTCGCCGGGATCGACGCCGGCGAGCAGGGCGGCGGCCACCTGCCCGATGGCCCCGCCCGTCGCGACGGCCCTGGGCAGGGTGTGCGATCGCGTCTGGAGCGAGAAGTCTCGGAACTTGACCTTCACGGTGATGGTCCTGGCGGAGCTCGACTCCCGGCGCAACATCGTCGCCACGGACTCGGCCATGCGCAGCGCATGGCGCTCCAGCTCGTGCGGATCGACGAGGTCCTGGCTGAAGGTCTCCTCGTGCCCGATCGACTTGTTGGGCCGGTGGGGATTGACCGGGTCCGGGTCCTCGCCGCGCGCCAGGGCAGCCAGGTGGGCACCGCTGGCCTTGCCGAGCCGGCGCACCACCGTGTCGAGCGGGAGAGCGGCGAGGTCACCGACGGTGCGCACCCCGAGCTCGTGCAGGCGCTTGGCGGTGGCGGGACCCACCCCCCACAGTGCCTCGACGTCGTGGCGGTGCAGGAAATCGAGCTCCCGGTCGGGTTGGACGACATAGACGCCGGGACCCGGTTCGAGCCCGGTGCGGCTTGCCCGCGGCTTGGCGGCACGCGAGGCGAGCTTGGCGATCATCTTGGAACGCCCGATGCCGACCGCACAGCCGAGGCCGAGTTCGTCGTGGACGCGCCGGCGAAGACCGTGGGCGATCTGCTCGGGCGGCCCGAGGAGCCGCACCGCGCCGGCGACGTCCATGAAGGCCTCGTCGAGGCCGATCGGCTCCACCTGCGGGGTGACGTCCTGCAGGATCTTGTGCAGCTGCGCGCTGACCTCCGCATACCGGCTGTGGCGGCCGGAGAGGAAGATGGCGTCGGGGCAGAGCTGGCGGGCCCGCACCGACGGCATGGCCGAGTGCACCCCGAAGGCGCGGGCCTCGTAGGTGCACGAGGCCACGACGCCGCGGGCGCCCGCCCCACCGACGATCACCGGCCGGCCGGCCAACGAGGGATCGTCGAGCACCTCGACCGACGCGAAGAACGCGTCCATGTCGACGTGGAGGATGGTGGGGGCGGCCGCCTCGTCAGGCACCGAGGGTCAACCGGCGGAAGCCCTCGGCGTAGCCGACGCCGGCCCTCCGGCCCTCCTCCTCGGCGCGTCGCCGCACCGCCTCCCCCGCCCAACCGCCCTGACCGGCGAACTGGGTCCGGTGACACTCGACCGCGGCCGCCTTGGTCTCGATGGTGTCGGTCACGTCGACCCACTCGTCCGGTTCGAGGGTGCCCGAGAGGAGCACCGTGGAGACCTGGTGGGGCGGTCCGGAGTCGGGGAAGTAATGGGGCAGCGCCGAGGCCGGGGCGACGGCGTCGAGCAGCGCCGCTCCGGCGATGCGATGATCGCGATGGTTGAAGTAGCTCTGCCCGAAGAACACCGCCGTCGGATCGTGTCCGCACACCAGGTCGGGACGCAACTCCCGCACCCGCCGCACCAGCGTGCGCCGGAAGCCGTCCGAGTCGGCGAGCTCGCCGTCGGGGAAGCCGAGGTTGTCCACGCTCGAGAGCCCGATGAGCGCCGACGACGCCTGCAGTTCGGTGGCGCGTTCGGCGGCCAGCTGGGCCGGCACCACCGCGGGGTCGGTGGTGCCCTTGCCGCCGTCGGTGCACACCACCAGGTGCACGGCGCTGCCCGCCTTCGACCACCGCGCCAGGGTCCCACCGCATCCGACGTCGGCGTCGTCGGGATGGGCGTAGACGGCCAGGACGACGCCAGGTGTGGTCTCCATCACTTCCGCTTCGGCTCCGTCGTCTTGGTCAGCAACCCCGCCTCCCGCTGGAAGTCCCCCGCCTCCTCGAAGCCCTTGTAGACACTGGCGAAGCGGAGGTACGCCACGTCGTCGAGACCCTGCAGGCGCTCGAGGACGGCGACGCCGACCTGCTGACTGGTTGCCTCGGTCGTCTCCGCGCGCAGGGCGTCCTCCACGCTCTGGGCCAGCTCCTCCAGCTGCACGTCAGTGACGGGTCGGTTCTTGCAGGCGGCCCGGACACCCTCGATGACCTTGGCCCGGTCGAAGGGCTCACGCAGGCCGCTTCGTTTCACCACCCACAGCGGGACCTCCTCCACCCGCTCGAAGGTCGTGAAACGGCGCCCGCATCCCAGGCACTCTCGGCGCCGGCGGATGGCGCCGCCCTCCTCAGCCTGGCGCGAATCCACGACGCGGTCGTCATCGACACCGCACCATGGACACCGCACACCGCCGACGATAGTCAGGGAATGAAGACGTGCTCCCCAGGCACGACGACGTTCGAACCGACCTCCCGGGCCAGCTGCCCAGCCAGTAAGGCCGCCTGCGTGGGATCGGCCCGGGTGGCGATCGACGCCAGGGTGTCGCCCGCCTTCACGATGTACTCCTGACCCTGCGCCGGCGCCGCCTGGGCGAGGGTGCTCCCGCCCAGTGACCGGATCGGGAGCGCCAGGAGGACCAGCAGGGTCACGACCATCGCCGCCAGGACCACCCGGCGGCGGCGCACCCGGGGGGAAGGTGCGGTCCGCGCCGCCTGGACGGGCAGGGCGTGCAGCCGGGGGCGGCACACCTCGTATTCGAGCTCAAATGCGACCGACATGGCGTCCTCCTGATCCGAACACCTGTTCGCTTTCCTGACATTGGAACACGAACAGGTGTTCGCTGTCAACCGGATCTTCGAACGCCTGTTCGTGCATGGCCGCACCGTAACGGCCGGCTGTGACACGGCCCTGCTGTGACACGGCGGCTGTTTCACGGCCGGGTGCCCGGCCGCTCGTCTGGAGGCCCGACCACGAACAGATGTTTGCTTTCGCCTGACCCCCTGGCTAAGTTGGTCCGCCACGAACGGATGTTCGCCCCGGTGAGGGGCCCGGTGGAACGGCCGGGTGAGCACGACGTCACGAGAGCAAGGAGACACCGATGGTCGAGGTCCTGAGCGGGAAGCGGCTGCAGATCCTCAACTTCATCGCCGACAGCCAGCGGGACCGGGGCTATCCCCCCTCTGTGCGGGAGATCGGCGAGGCGGTGGGCCTCACCTCCTCGGCCACGGTGCATACGCACCTGGCGGTGCTCCAGCGGGAGGGGTACCTGACCCGGGACCCGAGCAAGCCCCGGGCGATCCAGGTCCACTTCGACCCCGACACGACGTCCCGGCTGCCCGCCGGTGCCGTGCACAACATCCCGCTCCTCGGCGCGGTCGCCGCCGGGACCGGCGTCCTGGCCGAGGAGAACATCGAGGAGCTCCTGCCCATGCCGGAGCAGTTCACCGGCCGCGGACCCTCCTTCATGCTGCGCGTGCGCGGGGACTCCATGACGGAAGCCGGTATCTACGACGGGGACTACGTCGTGGTGCGCCAGCAGCCCGAGGCGGACAACGGCGACGTGGTCGTGGCCGGCATCGGTGACGGCGAGGCCACGGTCAAGACGTTCAGCCGCAAGAACGGCCGGGTCGTACTGACGCCGGCCAATGCGGCCTACGAGCCGATGGTCTTCGACGGCCCGGACGAGGTGACGATCTTCGGCAAGGTCGTCACGGTGCTGCGCCAGCTGAACTAGCGCGGCAAGCCCACCGGCTACTTCAAGAGTCGGGACAGGCGACGGTCGGCCAGCACCTTGCCGCCCGTCTGGCATGTCGGGCAGTAGGTCATTTCGTAGGACTCGAACGACACACGCGCCAGCGTGCCGGCGCAGCCGGGCGTCGGGCAGGGCTCCCCGAAGCGCCCGTGGACGGCGAAGCGGCCGCCCAACTTGGCTTCCGAGAGCCCGCCCGTGCGACCCCGTTCGAGCTCCAGTGCCTCGCCCAGGACGTCGGTGGCCGCGCCGAGGAGGTCCTCGCGCTGGGCGGGGCTCAGCGAACGCAACGACGCGAAGGGCGACAGCTTGGCCCGGTGCAGAATGTCGTCCCCCCAGCCGCGCCCGATGCCCGACACCGTGTGCTGGTCGCGCAGGTCGGTGGTGAGGTGGCGGTTGGAATCGCTGGTACGGATGAAGGCGGCGAACTCCTCGCTCCCCGGTTCGGGCCCGAGGCCGGCGAGCGGCCCGTCGTCCTCGGGCGCCAGCACCCACCACGACGCCTTGCGCTGGGTGCCGTGCTCGCGCACGAGGACCCCGATGCCCTGCCCGTCGAGCCCGGCGTCACCTTGGCCGAACACGAAGCGCGCCACCGAGCCGCGCGGCTTGGTCTTTTTGGGCGGCTCCTCGATGTCGAGGCGCCCCGCCTGGGAGAGGTGCAGGACGGTGCGCACACCTCCGTCGAATTCCCACACGAGGTACTTGGCCCTCCGGCCGACGGAGAGAAGGCGGCGTCCCCGCAGCGCGTCCGGCGACGGGTCGTAGGTCTTGAGCGAGGAGAAGCCGAGCAGGTCCGCCCGGCGCAGCGTCGTGCCCGCCAGGAGTGCGTCCAGGCGCTCGGCCAGCGCCTGCATCTCGGGCAATTCGGGCACGCCACAATGTACGCATGACCTACACCCACGGGCACCATGAATCGGTGCTGCGCAGCCACACGTGGCGCACGGCCGAGAACTCCAGCGCCTACCTGCTGCCCCACCTCCGTGCCGGCCAGGATCTGCTCGACGTGGGCTGTGGCCCCGGCACGATCACCGGCGACCTGGCCCTGCTGGTGGCGCCCGGCCAGGTGGTCGGGATCGACGCGGCAGCCGACGTCGTCGGCCAGGCGGAGGAGCATGCCCGAGGGCTCGGCCTCCTCAACCTGCGCTTCGAGGTGGGCGACCTCTTCGCGCTCGGTTACCCCGACGCCTCCTTCGACGTGGTGCACCTGCACCAGGTGCTGCAGCATCTCGGCGACCCGGTGGGCGCGCTGGTCGAGCTGCGCCGCGTGCTCCGCCCCGGGGGCCTGCTAGCGGCCCGTGACTCGGACTACGGCGCGTTCACCTGGGCGCCGGCGGACCCGGCGCTGGACCGCTGGCTCGAGCTGTACCTCGCGGTCACGGGGCGCAACGGCCACGACGCACGGATCGGGCCACGCCTGCTCGGCCTGGCCCACGAGGCGGGGTTCGCCGACGTGGACACGTCCAGCTCGACGTGGACCTACGCCGATGCCGAGTCGCGGTCGTGGTGGGGTGGCCTGTGGGCCGATCGGGTGCGCTACTCGCGCTTCGCCGCACAGGCGGTGGAGTACGGGTTGAGCGACACGGAGGAGCTGGAAGCCCTGGCCGACGCGTTCCAGCGTTGGGCGGCGTCACCCGATGCCGTCTTCGTGATCCCCCATGTGGAGATCCTGGCCCGGGCTTAGTCAGTCGGACCAGAGCTTGTCGGTGTAGGTGTCCGTGCCCACGATGGTCGGGATGAACGGGAGGGCTGCCACGACGGTGCCCTTGCCCGCCGCCTCCAGGCGGCGCCGATGCTCCACGAAGACGGGCTCCCATGCCACCTCCGGTGGCGTGTTCAGGAACCACAGCAGGACCGTGCGGTTGTCGTTCGCCGCCTCGCGCGGCACGTCGCCGGGGGCGTCGACCTCGAGCGCGATCGGCGTGAACGCGGCGACGAGGTCGGCATCGGTGCCCGGGAGCAAGGCGGGCAGGTGCTCGGTGCGCAGCCACGACCACAGCTCCTCGTTGGACAGTGACTCGTCGCGGTCGATGAAGACGGTGACGAAGCCGCGGTACGGGTGGTCGAGGGCCAGCTCCACCGGAACGCCGTCGGGGTCGCGCCGGTACTCCCATTGGAAGTTGTAGAGCAGCGTGTGCACGTGGTCGCGCTCTTGGAACATGCGTCCGGCGGCGTGCAGCGCATTCACCTGGCGGAGGGCCCAGCGGTTCCAGACGTCGAAGTAGCCGTCCAGCACCCAGTAGACGGCGACGTAGGAACCGCGGGCCGGCTCGCCCGTGATGGCCGACGGGTCCGGATCGCGCAAGGCCTTGAGATCGGCTGTGGCGACGAAGCGGCGCCCGGCGAAGTTGTAGGGCCCGACCATGCAGCCGGCGTAGAAGTGGTCCCGCTCGTACCACCGGTTGTAGGCGACCTCGTGACCGCGGTGAGGCTCCACCAGAGTCAGCAGCATGGAGCCCAGCTTGACCGGCTCGGCTTCCGCCCCGACCTCAATGGGACGGCGCTTCTTGGGTGCGTCTTGCTCGGACATGAGGAGCGAACCTAACAGCTGCGTGCAGGCGTCAGACAGTCCCGGTGGCGATGATGGGGCCGGTCGGGACGACGGAGCCGCCCGCCGGCTCGGCCGTGATGCTCAGGCGCGACGGACTGGTCGCCCCGGCCATGGTGAAGGCGGTCTCGCTCGGCGCACCACCGAGGAGGCCGAGGGAGATCGGCTGGTCCCCTTCGATCGCCCACAGCTGGTAGGTCTTGCCGTCACCCAGGGACGGCAAGCTCGACGAGATCAGGTAGCCGCGGCCGCCGGGCACCACGACCATCTGCGCGAGCTGGGTGCGGGAGCTCGGGCCGTGGAGGTCCACCACCCGGTGACCCGGCGTCGCGAGCGCCGCGGCGACGCTCGATGCCTGCAGGCCCTCGGCCGACTGGAGGTTCGAGACCCTGGCGTGGGCGTGCACCAAGAAGATGCCGAGCACGGTGGCGACCGCGGCGGCAGCCACGGCGACGGCGCCGATGGTGATGACCGCGCTGCGCCGGCGGCGCCCGGGTCCGTCGGCCGGCACCCCGAAGGGCGAGCCGCCCGCACGACCTTCGGGACCCTCGGTGCCCTCGGGACCCTCGCGGTCCCCGGGCGCGAGGCGCGGCATGGGCGGCACCTCCTCGTCCTCCTGACGCTCGGGCAGCCGGCTGGCGATGCTCGACCAGAGGCCCTCGGGAAGCGGCTCCACCGAGTTGCCGGTTCGACACCGGAGACATCGGCGCCGGGCAGACGAAGACGTTCAAGGCGCCGGTGCAGCCGGGCACCTACCACTACATCTGCAGCATCCACCAGTACATGACGGGGACGATCATCGTCCGTTGACGGTGCCGGGAGTTCAGCGCCGCGCCGGAGCCCTCACGTGATGACGGCGAGCAGCACCTCGCGCGCCCGTTCGAGCTCGCGGGTGGACACCCGCTCGTCAGGGTGGTGAGCGAGCAGGGGGTCGCCGGGCCCGAAATTGGCCGCCGGCATGCCGTGCTCCCAGAACGACGCCACGTCCGTCCAGCCCACCTTGGCCTTGGGTGTGCCGCCGCTCTGGTCAACCAGCGCCTTGAGCAGCGGGTGCCCGAGCGAGGGCGGCGCCCCGTCGCCCGCGTCGAGGAGCTCCCAGGTGTCGCCCTGCTCGGGCTCCAGCGTGGGGTCGAGGAGGCCGTGCAGGAAGGACTCCGCCGCGTCGGACCCGCGGTCGGGGGCATAGCGGTGGTTCAACGTGACGCGGGCCTCGTCGGGCACGACGTTGCTCGCCACGCCCCCCTCGACGGCTACCACCTGGAGCTGTTCGACATAGGTGCACCCGTCGAGTACGACCTCACGCCCGTCCCACCCGGCCACCCGCTCCAGCAACGGGGCCAGGCGGTGGATGGCGTTGCGGCCCGCGAAAGGACGCGCCGTGTGGGCGCGCACGCCGCGCAGCGTGATGCGCACGCGCATGGTGCCCTGACATCCGGCCTCCACCAGCGCGCTCGTCGGCTCCCCCAGCACGGCGGCGTCGCCCGCGAGCAGCTCGGGCCGCTCCTGCCAGAGCTCGCGCAGGCCGCTGTGCGCGCGGTCAACCTCCTCGCGGGCGTAGAAGCACCACGTCACGTCCACCGCCGGGTCCCGCACGCTGGTCGCGAGATCGAGCATGACGGCGAGGCCACCCTTCATGTCCGACGTGCCCAGGCCCCACACGGTGTCGCCGTCGAGCCGGGGCGACTCGTTCCCGGCGGGCGGGACCGTGTCGAGGTGCCCGGCCAGGACCAGGCGCTGGTCGCGTCCGAGCGCCGTCCGGGCGACGACGTTGTCCCCGACGCGCTCGACCCGGAGCCAGGAGCACCCGTCCAGCTGCCCGTGCACCAGGGTGGCCAGCGCGTCCTCGTGCCCGCTCGGCGACGGCACCGCGACCAGGTCCCGGGTGGCCGCCAACAGGTCGCCCATCCGTTCAGGTGCTGGCGCCATGGTCCCGCAGGACCTGGTTCAGCTGGGCCTTGTCATGGCGCTCGCCCGCACCGAGTCGCTTGATCACGAGGACGCACGGCACGAAGAACTCACCCCCCGGGTACTCGCGCCGCCGACTGGCGCGGATGGCGACGCACCACGACGGCACCACGCCGCGCGAGATCTCCTCGCCGGTCTCGGCGTCGATCACGGGGATGGACGGGTCCAGGAAGCTCCCGGCGCCCAGGACCGCTCCCTTGCCGATGCGCGCCCCGCCGGTGACCATGCACCGGCTCCCCACGAAGGCGTCGTCCTCGACGACCACGGGCACGGCATTGGGCGGCTCGAGCACGCCCCCGATCCCCACACCGCCGGCGAGGTGCACCCGCTCGCCGATCTGCGCGCACGAGGCGACCGTCGCCCAGGTATCGACCATGGAGTCGGCTCCCACCCAGGCACCGATGTTCACGTAGGAGGGCATGAGCACGACGCCCCGACCGAGAAAGGAGCCCCAGCGCGCCGACGTGCCCGGCAGGGCGCGCACCCCGGCCTCGGCGAACCCGTGCTTGAGGGGCAACTTGTCGGCGTACTCGAAGGGCCCGTGCTCAATCGTCTCCATCCCACGCAGCGAGAACAGCATGAGAATCGCCTTCTTCAGCCACTCGTGGACGACGACCTCGTCGGTGGCCGGGTCCACCTCGGCCACCCGGGCCTGGCCGGTGTCGAGGAGGTCGATGGCCTGCTCGACGAGCTCTGCCGCGCTGGTCTCCGCCGGCGAGAGACCCTCGCGCCGCTCCCACAACTCCTCGATGCTCGCCTGCAGGTCAGCCATGGCGGCTCACCCTAGCGAGGCGCTCCCCCACCAGTGCCAGCCGCGCCATCGGCTGGACCAGGGCCACGCGGACGTGCCCGCCCCCGCCCGTCTCCCCGTAGAGGTCCCCCGGGCTGACCAGGAGCCCGCCGTCGGCGGCCAGTGCCTCCGCCATTGCCCAGGCGTCGGGCCAGCGGTCGGTGGGCACGGGGACCCACAGGTAGAAGCCCCCCTCGGGGAGGCCTACCGGGCAGCCGTAGGCGCCGAGGACGCCCGCCAGGTAGGCGAGGCGCTCCCGGTAGCGCGTCCGCTGGGCCTCGACGTGCTCGTCGTCGGCCAGGGCGGCCGCACCGGCGGCCTGCGCGGGCCCCGGGACCATGAGGCCGGCGTGCTGGCGCACGGCGCGGAGGAACTCGACCAGCTCGGCGTCCCCGGCATAGAAGCCCACGCGCACGCCGGCCAGATTGGAGCGCTTCGAGAGGGAGTGCACCGCGACCACGCCGTCCGCGCCGTGCTGGAGCACCGAACGTGGCGGGCCGTCCCAGGTGAACTCTGCGTAGCACTCGTCCGAGAACACCGGAACGTCGTGCGCGCGGCCCCAGGCCGCCTCCGCGCCGAGATCCCCCAGGCCGCCCGTCGGGTTCGACGGCGAGTTGGACCACAACACCAGGGCTCGCTCGGCGTCGGCGGGGTCGATGGCACCGAGGTCGAGGCCGCCCGACCGCCCGGGCGGGGCGGGGACCGCGACGGGCCGGCATCCGGCCAGCTCCGCGCCCATGGCATACGTCGGGTAGGACACGGCCGGGTACAGGACGGTGTCCCGGTCAGGCACGCGCAGCCGCAGCACGTGGGGGACCGATGCGACCAACTCCTTGGTCCCCACGCACGCGGCGACCGCCAGGTTCGCGGCCCAGTCCTCGCCGAGGTCGAACCGGCGGCGCAGCCAGGTCGCGGCCGCCTCGCGCAGTTGCGGGCTCCCGGCCGACGCCGGGTAGCCGCGCTCGGCGCCCGAGGTTGCCAACGCGTCGACGGCGGCGGGCGGTGGGGGGTCGCACGGCGTGCCGATGGAGCAATCCACCAGGCCGCCCTCGCGTTGGTCGGCCAGCTTGGCGAGGCCCGCCAGCCGGTCGTAGGGATAGGGCGGCAGCCGGAAGGTCACGGCGCGGCCACGAATTCGGCGAAGCGCGCCCGGCCCACGTCGTCCAGGACGACCTGCAACGTGGCCGCCTCCTCGCCGTCGCTCTGGCCCACCACCTCCCCCTCGCGGTGGATGGCCGCCAGGACGTCGCCCCGCGCCCAGGGGACGACCAGCTGGACGACCCGGTCCGCGCCGCGCAGCCGGTCGCCCACGACGCGGAGGAGATCCTCGACACCCTCGCCGGTACGCGCGGAGATCAGCACGGAGCCCTCGTGGGCGTGCGCCAACGCCTTCGCCGCCTCGGGCGCGGCGTCTGCCTTGTTCACGACGATCAGCTCGGGCACGTCGGCAGCCCCGATCTCGCCGAGCACCTCGTGGACGGCTGCGATCTGTGCCTCGGCGTTCGATGCGGTGCCGTCGACGACGTGCACGATCAGATCGGCCAGGCGCACCGAGTCGAGCGTCGAGCGGAACGCCTCGACCAGCTCGTGCGGCAGCTTGCGGACGAACCCGACGGTGTCGGTCACGAGCACGGTCTCGCCGCCCGGCAACGAGAGCTGGCGCGTGCGGGGATCGAGGGTGACGAAGAGGCGGTTCTCGGCCGGGACTCCCGCATCGGTCAGCTGGTTCAGCAGCGTGGACTTCCCCGCGTTCGTGTAGCCGACGAGCGCCAGCTCGCGCTGGCGGCCCCGGGCACGGCTGCGCCGCTGCAGCGAACGCGTGCGCTCCACGTCGCGCAGGTCCGCCTCCAGCCGGTGCATCCGCCGCACCAGGCGCCGCCGGTCCACCTCGAGCTGCGTCTCGCCCGGGCCGCGGGTCCCGATGCCGCCGGCCTGCTGGCTCAGCGATGTGCCGCGGCCCCGCAGCCGCGGCAGCCGGTAGCGCAGGAGCGCGAGCTCGACCTGCGCCTTGCCCTCGGGACTGCGGGCGTTCTGCGCGAAGATGTCGAGGATCACCGCGGTCCGGTCGATGGCCGTGCGGCCGAACAGCTTCTCGAGGTTGCGGTGCTGGGCCGGCGTCAGCTCGTCGTCGAAGACCACCGTGTCGGCATCGAGGCTCCGGCTGAGCGCCGCGATCTCCTCCGCCTTGCCCCGCCCGACGAAGGTGGCCGGATCGGGCGAGTCACGCCGCTGCACGACACGGCCCACGACGTCGGCGCCGGCACTGTCCACCAGCTGGGCCAGCTCGTCCAGCTCCTCCTCGACCAGCTCGGTGGTGAGTCCGGGGAATACGACGCCCACCAGGATGATCCGCTCCCGGAACGTGCGCTCGATGAGCGTCCCGGGCAACAGGTTGCTCAAGAGAGCATTCCCGGGTGAATGTCGATGTCGGCCACTTTGCGCACAGGCCCGGCCAGGTAGGTCGTCGCCTCCTCGCCCGCCCCGAGGGTGACCTCGAGGACGCCGCCCGGATTGCGCACCCGCACCGTGCCGTCCGCTCCGACGACGCCCCAGCTGCGCGCCGCCGCCGCTGCGGCGACGCTCCCGGTGCCACAGGCGAGGGTCTCCCCCACGCCGCGCTCCCAGACCCGGAAGTCGAGCAGCTCACCTTCCCCGTCGCACGTCGGCGTGACCCACTCCACGTTGATCCCGCCGCTGAAGGCGGCCTGCAGCTTCGGGCCCAGTTCGGAGACGTCGACGCCCGCGGTGTCCGGTCCGAGCAGGACCAGGTGCGGGTTGCCCACATCGACCGTCCGGGCCCGGCGATCGTCGAACTCCTGCGGCTGGTCCGGCCCGAGCCGGGCCGGGCCCATGTCCACGCTGGCCTTCGCCCAGCCGGGCAGCTCTCCGGGCACGTACTCGACGCGGCGGGCGCCGCCGGCCGTCGCCACGGTGAAGCTCGGCGGGCTGACGAGCCCGGCGTCCACGGCGGCCTGGGCCAGGCAGCGGATGCCGTTGCCGCTCATTTCGGCCTCGCCGCCGTCGGCGTTGTGCAGCTGCATGGACAGATCGCAGCCGTCGCGACCGGGACCGACGCGGATGATGCCGTCGGCACCGATGCCGCGGCGCCGGTCCGCCAGGAGGCGCACCTGGGCAACCGAGAACCGGATGACGTCATGGGGGTCGAGCACGACGAGGAAGTCGTTCCCGGCACCCTCGTGCTTGGTGGCATGCACCCCACCATTCTCGCAGGCGGCATGCCTCAGCCGTGCACGACGAGCGCCTGCTCCAGCAGCTCCTCTGCCTCGGTGGGGCTGATGGACCAGGTGATGCGGGGATCCCGACGGAACCACGAGGACTGGCGACGGGCGAATTGGCGGGTGCGGCGGACGGCCTCGTCCAGGCAGGCGGCCAGGGGCACGCCGTCCTCCACATGGGCCAGGATCTCGCGATAGCCGAGGGCCTGGCGTGCGGTGCGCGAGATCCCGCCGGGCCGGGCGGCCAGCGCCTGCACCTCCTCGACCAGGCCCGCCCCCACCATGGCGCCGAACCGGTCGGCGATGCGACGGTCGACCTCCTCGGTGGGCCGGGTCAACCCGACCTGGGGGACGCCGATCGCCGGGTACGACTCGAGCCCCGGACCGAACTCTGAGAACGGACGGCCGGCTCCGATGGTGACCTCGAGGGCGCGGACGACCCGCCTGCGGTTGGTCGGCTCCATGCGGCCCGCGCCGACCGGGTCCAGCTCGGCCAGGCGGGCGTGCAGGTCGCAGGGCCGGGCCCGCCCCTCGTCCAGCTCCGCCTCGAGTGCCGCGGCGACATCGGGGTAGCGGCCGGGGATGACCAGGTCGTCGACGACGGCGCGCAGATAGAGCCCGGTGCCGCCGACGAGGAGGGCGTGGTGCCCTCGCCGCGCGATGGCGTCCAGCACCTCCCGGGCGGCCGCCTGGAACTGGGTGACCGTGAAGTCCTGGTCGGGCTCGACCAGGTCCAGCAGATGGTGGGGCACCGCGGCCCGGGCCTCGGGTCCGGGCTTGGACGTCCCGATGTCCATGCCGCGGTAGACGCACATGGAGTCGACCGACACGATTTCGCAGTCGCCCCGCCGCCGGGCCAGCCCCAGCGCAACCTCCGACTTGCCCGCGGCGGTCGCTCCGACGAGGGCGACCGCCGTCAAGCCCCGGCCACCGGAATGCGCACGCGATGTCGGGGCCGTGCCGTCACCACCTCCAGCCGGCCCGAGAGGTGGTGGGGATGGCCGGCGGTCACGGTCACGCGGCCCAGCGCTCCCGCTGCGGGTCTGCCGGCGGGGCCGTCGGCGGGAAAGTGGACCAGCTTCCCCTGGCGGGTACGGCCGCTCACCATGCTCGCGTCCCGCCGGCTCGCCCCCTCGACGAGCACCTCCTCACACCGGCCGACCCGGGCCTGGTGACGGGCCAGCGCGGAGCGGTCGATCACCGCCTTCAGCCGATCGAAGCGCTCGGCCACGACGTCGGCGGGCACGAACCTGTCCTCCATGGCCGCCGCTCTGGTGCCGGGACGCGGCGAGAAGATGAAGGTGAACGCCGAGTCGTACGCGGCCTCGGCGCAGACGGCGAGCGTGTCCTCGAAGTCCTCCTCGGTCTCGCCGGGGAACCCCACGATGATGTCCGTCGTGACGGCCAGGTCGTCGATGGCGGCGCGCGCCGCGGCCAACCGTTCGAGGTAGCGCCCGGCGGTGTAGCCCCGACGCATGGCACGCAGCACCGTGTCGCTCCCCGACTGCAGGGGAAGATGCAGCTGTTCGCACACCTCGGGAGTGGCGGCCATGGCGTCGATCGTCTCGGGCCGGAGGTCCTTCGGGTGCGGGCTGGTGAAGCGGACGCGGCCGATCCCCTCCACCGTGCCGACGGCGCGCAAGAGCTCGGCGAAGAGCGGACGCCGCCGCGTGATGTCGCGGCCGTAGGAGTTCACGTTCTGCCCGAGCAGCGTGACCTCCGTCACGCCACGGCGGGCCAGCAGCTCCACCTCCGCCACGATGTCGTCCATGGGCCGGCTCGCCTCGGGGCCCCGCACCGAGGGCACGATGCAGAACGCACACGAGTTGTCGCAGCCAGTCTGTATGTTCACCCATGCCGCATACGGCAGCTCCCGCACCGCTCCCGGACCGAGCAGCGGGTCAGGCCCCGGCTCGTGGGCGGGGGCATTGAGGATCTCCATCACGGGCCCCTCCGACCTGGCCCGCCGCAACAACCCGGGCGCGCTGGTGAGGTTGTGCGTGCCGAACACGACGTCGACCCAACCAACCTTCTCCTGAATCCGCTCGCGGTCCTTCTGGGCCAGGCACCCACCCACGGCGATCTGCAGTCCGGGCTTGGCGTCGACCAACTCCTTCAGCCGCCCCAGCGTGCCGTAGAGCCGCTGATCGGCGTTCTCGCGGATGCAGCAGGTGTTGAGCACCACCACGTCCGCGTCCTCCATGGCGGTGGCCGGCTCCAGGCCGCCGGCCACCAACAGCCCGGCGAGCCGTTCGGAGTCGTGCTCGTTCATTTGGCACCCGAAGGTGCGAATGAAATAGGTCCGGGGCATCCGACAAAGTCTAGGGAATGGCGGCGCCTAGATTTTCGGTCGTGAGACATCCGGGCCGTGGCACCGTGCGGCACGCGTGGTGGGCCCTGGCGCTGGTGGCGCTGGTGGCGCTGGTGGCGCCGGCCTTGTCGTCGTGCGGTTCGGGACCGGGATCGGGCAGCCCGTCGTCCTCCCCCGACGCCTCGCTCAAGACGGCCGACGCCGCGGTCCAGTCGGCCATGACCCGCTACGAGGCCACGGTGAACGGCTGCAAGACGGCACCGAGCCCGGTGGTCTGTGTCGAGACCGCCGATCGCACGCTCGGGGGTCAGATCCACACCTACGCCAACCTGCTCGCGGTGGGCCACGGGTTCACGGTGACTGCGGCCGACCTGAACGCGGCGCGCAACACGGCGCAGACGCTGGCCAACAGCCTCGAGATCCTCGGTGACGCACAGCCGACCCAGGCCAACTACGACCAGGTGCTCAACACCTTCAACGTCAACGCCGCCATCGCCCAGTTGCAGGGCGCGGTCGACAAGGTGAACGGCCGGCTCGCCGGCTGACCGCGGCGCCGCGCTACAGCACGACCTCCGCGTCGTCGCCGTAGACGATGCCGCGCCGGTCCGCCTGGAGCACCAGGACACGACCCGGGACCCCCGACGCGACGAGAGCCGCTTCGGCACCCGCGCGGACGCCGTCCGCCGAGGCCTGGCGCACCATGCCGATCAGTGCCGGTCCGGCACCCGACCAGCTGGCCGCCAGTGCACCCGCGCCGACCAAGGCGTCCAACAGCGCGGGTGCCTCGGGGAACAGTGCCGTCCGGGCCGGTTGATGGACGCGGTCCCCGGTCGCGGCCGGGACCAGCGATGCCGGATCGGCCAGGCCGGCGAGGAGTAGGCCCATCCGGCCCAGGTTGAACACCAGGTCGGTGCGCGTGACAGTCTCGGGCAGCACGCCGCGCGCCTCGGGCGTGGCCAGATTGCGGTCGGGCACGATGGCGACGAAGGCCAACTCGTCGCTCAGGGGCAGCGGCGCGTAGACCGGGCGGCCCCCCACCGACGTCGCAGCGACCAGCCCGCCGTGCACGCTCGCGGCGGCGTTCTCGGGGTGCCCGTCGTAGGCAGCCGCCACGTCGAAGGGGTCTTCCGCGCCCGCCGCGGCCGCCGCGGCCGCCGCCAGCGCAGCGGAGGATCCCAGCCCCCGGGCGACCGGTATCTGCGAGCGCACCGTCAGCGCGAAGCGATCGTGGCCGAGGACCTCCGCCGCCACCCGGGCGGCCAGGTGCGATGCGTCGTCGAAGAGGCCCGAACCCTCGCCTTCGCTGTGAACCCGCAAGGACGGCGCCGGTTCCACCTCGACGCTGACGTAGCGGTCCAGTGCGACGGCAAGGGTGTCGAACCCCGGCCCGAGGTTCGCCGCCGACGCAGGGGCTCGAGCGCGCACGGGGTCAGGCTAGGCGCTCGGAGCGAGGTGCTCAGAACAGGCGCTGGAGCCAGGACTCCTGGGGCACGTCCTGCCGGAGTCGGACCGGCACCGCGACCTGCTGGGTGCCGAGCGTCACGACGACCGTGCCGACGCGCGCACCGCGGCGGGCCTGGCTGGTGAGGTGGTGCTGCGGGTGGAACACCCGGACCGCCGACACCCCGGGCCAGGTCAGCAACGACGCGGACGACGCCGCCTGCGCGCCGACGGTCCGCCCGGCTTCGCTCACGTGCGCCACCAGCTGCCCGCTGCTCATGACGGGGGTGGTCCCGATCATGGGGCCGACCGCGTTCACCAGCGCAAGTCCGTGCAGCCCGGCCTGGGCGAGCACGATCGGACCCGTCTGCCCGGTCACGGCCGCGAGGAGGAGCACCGGGTGGCCGTCCACGCTGTGCATCACCGCCAACACGTCACACCCGCCCGCCGCGGTCGTGAAGCCGGACTTCACGCCGATGATCCCCGCCAGGCCGAGCAACGGCGTGTAGCTGGAGATCGTCCCGGCAACGGGCAGTGTGACCGACTGCATCCGGACGATGGACGCAAAGTCAGGATTAGCCATGTCGGACGCAGCCACCTTCAAGATGTCCGAGGCGGTCGACACCGAGGCCGGGTTCACGCCGCTCGCGTCGGCGAAGTGCGAGTCGTGCATGCCGAGGTCTGCCGCGTCCGCGTTCATCTTCGCCACGAAGGCCGGGATGCCGCCGCCGTCCCAGCGAGCGAGCAGGTCGGCGTAGTTGTCCGCCGAGTGCACGAGGAGCCCGCTCATCACCTGCTGCTCGGTCAACTGCTCGCCCAGCGTGACCTGCGCATTCGAGTCGTCGTCAACGGTGTCGTTGTCGTAGTCGTCGACGTCGGCCTGTGTCACCGTGATGGTGGGGCCGGGTTCGTCGAGCGCCAACGGATGGTCGTGCAGGACCACGTAGGCGGTCATCAGCTTGGTCAGGCTCGCGACCGGGACCGGGTGCTCGGGTCCCGACGCCTCCTCGACGCCGAGGGCGGGAATGGCGATGGCGCCCTGACCCGTGGTCGGCCACGGAAGGGCCAGTGCGTGCGACGGGACGGCCACGGTCCGCGGGACGACAGCGGTCACGACCGGCGGTGCGTCCGCCGCGGTCAGCCGGACAGCGGCGTACGTCGCGGCCGCCGCCACCAGCACGAGCAGGGCCATGAGGAGGGCCACGCGACCCCGCGAACGCCGTCGACGGTGGGAGTGCACGGCATGGCGCCCGTGCTCCTGGTGAGGCGGCCGTGGCGGGGGCGGCGGTGGCTCGTGCAGCGAGTCCAGGCGGAACGGCGCCACCATGAGTGGCGCCGAGCCGTGCTCGCTCACCTCCCGCTCAGCCCGTCGAGCTCTTCGGGCGTCATCAGGACCGCGCGCGCCTTGGAGCCTTCGCTCGGCCCCACGACGCCCGCCCGCTCCAACAGGTCCATGAGCCTTCCCGCCCGGGCGAAGCCGACACGGAGCTTGCGCTGCAGCATGGAGGTCGATCCCAGCTGTGAGCGCACCACGAGGTCGCGGGCTTGCGCCAGCAGCTCGTCGTCGTCTTCCAGGCCGTCACCACCGGACGGCCCGTCACCGACGCCCTCGATGCCGACGATGGCCTCGGGCTGGCCCCCCTGGGCGCGCCAGTGCCGGACGACCTCCCGCACCTCCTCCTCCGAGACCCACGGTGCCTGGAGGCGGCGGGGGATGTTCGACGATGCCGTGAGCAGGAGCATGTCCCCCTTGCCGATCAGGCGCTCCGCACCCGGCTGGTCGAGGATGACCCGGCTGTCGGCCAGGGACGAGACCGAGAAGGCCATACGGCTCGGGATGTTCGCCTTGATCACCCCGGTGATGACATCGACGGAGGGTCGCTGGGTGGCGATGACCAGGTGGATGCCGACGGCGCGCGCCATCTGGGCGATGCGCACGATGGAGTCCTCGACGTCGCGGGCGGCCACCATCATGAGGTCGTTCAGCTCGTCGACCACCACGAGGATGAACGGCAGCGCCTCGGGGGGTTCGGGCTCGTCGTCGAGGTCTGCCTCGTCGTCGACGGCCGGATGGTCGCCGCCGAGAGCGCGGGCAGCGGCATCGCGGACGAGTCTCCGGTCCGATGGCGGTGGAGCGATGAGTCCCTCCGCCACCATCTGGTTGTACCCGGTGATGTCACGCACCCCGTTCTCGGCGAGCAGGTCGTAGCGCCGCTCCATCTCCTTGACCGCCCAGGCGAGCGCGTTGGCAGCCTTCTTGGGATCGACGACCACCGGGTTGAGCAGGTGGGGCAGCCCGTCGTACTGCCCCAGTTCGACCCGCTTGGGGTCGACCAGGATCATCTTGACCTTGTCGGGCGTGTCCCGCATGAGGATGGACGTGATGATGGAGTTCATGCAGGACGACTTCCCCGAGCCGGTAGCGCCGGAGATCAGGATGTGCGGCATTTCGGCCAGGTTCGCCATGACGGCACGCCCGGCGATGTCGCGTCCCATGGCCACCTCGAGGGGGTGCGTGGACGACGAGGGCCGTGCCTCCCTCGACTCGAGGATGTCACGCAGCGAGACCAGCTGGCGGGTCCGGTTCGGCACCTCCACCCCGATGGCGGACTTGCCGGGTATGGGTGCGAGAATGCGCACGTCGGGCGACGCCATGGCGTAGGCGATGTCCTTGGAGAGGCTCGTGACCCGGGCCACCTTCACCCCGGGACCGAGCTCCAGCTCGTAGCGGGTGACCGTGGGTCCCACCCGGCTCCCCACCAGGCGGGTCTCGACCCCGTGGGCCGACAGCGCCCGGACCAGCTCCTCGCCGGCGGTGTCGATCTGGCGCTGGTCCTGGCGCAGCTTCTTGGAGGCCAGGAGGAGCTCCATGGGCGGGAGCACCCACTCGCCCGGCGCCCGCACCGCCGCCGCGACCGGCTGGCCCGGGACGATCGCCACGGGCTCGGCCTCGGGCTCGGGATCGAGCGGGATGTCGATGTCCGCGTCGTCGACGTCGTCCGCGTCGGTCTGGTCCACCGGTTCGTCGTCGGCGGGTTCGGCGTCGTCGGGGACGAGACGGGTCGAGGCGGTCGCGGCCCCGCGATCCGTGTGATCGGGTGCGATCACGAAGGGCTTCCCCCGCCACAGCGAGGTGGCCGTGCGCGCGGTCGCCGCGGCCGCTGTGCGCACGGCGCGGCCCACCGCCGTCAGGGAGGCGCCCGTGGCGATGAGGGCCGCGACGAGCACGACGGCCACGAGCAGGACGGCGGCGCCGGCCGGGCCGAGACCGGCGTGGAGCGGGCGCCCCACCAGTGCCCCGAGGTAGCCGCCCGCACCGCGCAGCGCCTGCGAGGCCGAGAGCGGCGGCGTGCCCTTAGCCAGCTCGGCCAGCCCGCAAATGCCGAGCAGACCCAGCACGGTCGCCACGGCGAGTCGCCACGGGTCCGCGCCCTGGGCGTCCTCTTCGTCGGCCTCGTCGCCGTGCCCGCTGCGGTCCACGAGCAGGGCGATGCCGGCGCCGGCTGCGACCAGGGGGAGGATGGCGCGTGCCCATCCCGCGAGGAGGGCGAGCCCGCTGTTGGTCCCGTGCCCGACAGGTCCGAGCTGCTGGCCCCACAGGGCGAGCGCCAGGAGGACGCCGAGCGTGATCAGTCCGACGGCCCAGAGATCCCGGGCCTGGACGCGCCAGAAGGGCGGCCTGGTGGGTCTGCCGCCCTTGGAGCGGGACGCCGGCTTCTTGGCACTGCCGCGGGCGGGCGCGCGCGTCGGGGCGCCTCCGCGAGTCTTGGTCACCACAGTGGAGCCGAGATTAGCGCCTGACCTGGTCGTTTTTGTGGACACCCGGCCTGTTGAATTGCGAACATGTGTTCGTTATCCTAGCCCGGATGGGATTGCGCTGGGCCCTGGCGGAGAGCGAGGACGCCGCCGCGTTGTTCCCCGACGAGCGGCTGGCGGAACGCCACGTCGGCAAAGGCGCGTACAGCGGCATGGAGTTCCTCCATGTCAACGCCCGGACGATCATCAATACCGTGCCGCCCGAAAGCGTCATGCCCTTCCGCCACACGATCAACCCGTACCGGGGCTGCAGCCACGCATGCGTCTACTGCTTCGCCCGGCCGACCCACGACTATCTCGGGCTTGGGATCGGCGCTGACTTCGAGCGCAAGATCGTGGTCAAGGTCAACGCGGTCGAGCGCCTCCGCGCCGAGCTGCGTTCGCCCGCGTGGGGCCGCGACACCATCGCCATGGGCACCAACACGGACCCCTACCAGCACGCGGAGGGCAAGTACCACCTCACGAGGGGCATCGTCGAGACCTTGTCGGCTGCCCGCAATCCGTTCAGTATCTTGACCAAGTCCACCCTGGTCCTGCGAGACGCTGCGCTGCTCGCCGCTGCGTCCCAGCGGACCGAGGTGACCGTGAGCTTCTCCATCGGGACGCTCGACCGCTCGGTGTGGACCCTGACCGAGCCGGGCACTCCCCCGCCCGATCGCCGGGTCGAGGCACTGCGGCGGCTGACCGACATGGGCATCTCGTGCGGGGTCCTGGTCGCACCCGTGCTGCCCGGGCTCTCGGACTCCGAAGCCCAACTCCACGAGGTGGTCGAGGCATGCGCCGGGGCCGGCGCGGTCTCCATTCACGGAGTGGCACTGCACCTGCGGGGGGCGCTGCGCGCGCACTACTTCGAGTGGCTGGAGAGCGCCAGGCCGGACCTCACCCCGCTGCACCGCCGGCGCTTCCGCCGCGGCGCTTACCAGGAGGACGACGAGCGGGAGCGGGTCGAGGGGATCGTGCGCCTGGCCGCCCGGCGCTGTGGGGTGACGGGGCGGGACCGCTACCGCGCCTCGTCGCCGGCTCGGACGACGCCAGAGCCCGACCAGGCGGCCACGGACGGCCAGCAGCTGCGCCTTCTCTGAAGGGCGCGCCGTCGAGGTCCCCGCTTCTCCCTATGATCGTGGGCTCATGTCCGGCACGGAGACGTGGATCTGGAGAGCGGGCCGCAGTGCCGTCTTGGGCATGGCCGTACTGCTGGCCGTCGGTGCGCTCGTCGCGCTGACGCCGGGACGAGCCGACCACACGGCAGGGGCCGCGGTCACCGCGCCCAGAGCGACCGACTCGTCCTACGCCATCATCGACGCTGCCGGAGGGGTGATGACCTTCGGAGGGGCCGGGTATGACGGCGACACCATCGAGACACCGCTGCAGCAACCGATCGTCGGCGGTGCCGCCGATCCCAGCGGGGGCTACTGGATGGTGGCTTCCGACGGTGGCGTGTTCACGTTCGGCAACGCGCAGTTCTGGGGCTCGACGGGGGGCATGGCGCTCAACAAGCCGATCGTCGGCATGGCAGCCACGCCGGACGGGGGCGGTTACTGGCTGGTGGCCTCCGACGGCGGCATCTTCAGCTTCGGCGACGCGCAGTTCTGGGGCTCGACGGGGAGCATCGCGCTCAACAAGCCGATCGTCGGCATGGCGAGCACGCACGATGGCGGCGGCTACTGGCTGGTGGCCTCCGACGGTGGGATCTTCGCGTTCGGCGACGCGCCGTTCCTCGGTTCGACGGGCGGGATCACGCTCAATCAGCCCGTCGTCGGCATGGCGGCCACGCCCAACGGGAGCGGTTACTGGATGGTGGCTTCCGACGGTGGCATCTTCACCTACGGCGACGCGCAGTTCTGGGGCTCGACGGGGAGCATCGCCTTGAACGAGCCGATCGTCTCCATGACGCCGACGCCGGACGGGAACGGCTACTGGCTCGTGGGACAGGACGCCGGCGTCTTCACCTTCGGCGACGCCTTCTTCTCGGGCAGCGCGCAGTCACCGCTGCACCCACCCCTCTTCCCGAAACCGCTCACGATCCCCATCCCGCAGGTCGTGAGCATCATCAACGACGTGCCGGGACCGCAAGCCACCCACCAGGGCAGCCTGCGCGTCGCGTTCGCCGGCGACTCGCTCGCCCTCTACGAGGGCCACTACGTGCAGAGCACCAACCCCCCCTACGCCGTCGCCGACGGCGCCGCCGCGGGTTGCGGCTTCACCAACGGGGCGCCGACGCTCCCATGGTCCGCCCCCAACACCGTCTTCACCAGCCCGGCCGCGTGCGCCCTGTGGGCGGACCAGCTGCAGTGGGTGGTGTCTCGCTTCCACCCCGATGTCACGGTCATTCAGACCGGGTACTGGGAGACACAGGATCGTGAGTACAACGGGAGCTATCAGACGCTGGCCGACGCCGACTATGCCGCCTACATCGAGTCCAACCTCGAGGAGGCGGTGCAGATCGCCCACTCCGACGGGGGTGCGGTGATCCTGTCCACCTCCCCGTACTTCGATGACGGAACGCCGTTCAGTCTCGTCGACGCCTACAACCAGATCGTCGAAAGCGTGGCCGCCCAGTACCCCTACGTGTCGATCGACGATCTCTACACCGTGCTCGACCCGGGTGGCACCTACGCGTCGGTCGTCGACGGCATCGTGGCCCGCAGCGCGGACGGCGTCCACATCACGCAGGCGGGCGTCGACAGCCTGATTGAGCCGGCGCTCAACCAGATCATCGCCAACGTCGCGGACAGCGTCTACGCCGACGGCGCGTAGCCCCTGAGGTTGCCATGACGTGCGCCGCCATTGCGCACCGGGGTGAGCCCGTCGGGAAGAGAGAGAACACGCTGCCGGCTTTCGCTGCGGCAATGGCGCTGGGGGCCGACATGGTCGAGCTCGACCTGCGGCGCACCAGGGACGGGCAGATCGTGGTCCTCCACGACCAGACGCTGCAGCGGCTGTGGGGGGTAGACTCGTCGATCGGCGACCTGGACCTCGCCGAGGTGCGGTCCATCGGTGATGGAGACATGCGAATCCCGACCCTGCACGAGGTGCTCACGGCCGTGCCCCTGCCGCTCATGGTCGACTTCACGCGCCGCGAAGTGGTACCCGGCGCGCTGGACGCCGTCCGGGGGGCGGGCGCACTCGGACGCTCGCTGTTCGTGACCGGCAATGTGGAGGCGCTTCGCCAGCTGCGCGGACTTTCGGCGGAGGTGCGCCTGGGGCTCACGTGGCTGCAGGGCACGACACCCCCGATGGCCCTGCTCTCGGAGTTGGGGGTCGAGTACTGGAATCCGATGTTCGAGCTGGTGACGGCGGAGGGCGTGGCGGAGGTGCACGCGGCGGGGCTCAAGGTCTCCACCTGGACGGTCGACGACGCCGAGGGCATGAGGCGGGTCACCGGTGCCGGCGTCGACGCCGTGGTGAGCAACCGGGTCGCCGAACTGGTGGCGTTCCTCCGGCGCTAGCCGTTGGCCGTGCGACAGGACTCCAGCCGTCGGACCGGTTCCCCGGGACGCGCGAGTGCCGGCAAGGCGGGGGGAATGACTTCGCGTCGCTAGGAAGCCTGGGGATCAAGCGTCGCATGGCGCGGTCGATCACGACGTGGGCCACGCAAATGTGCGCAGACTCCTTCGACCAGACTCGGTTCGACGACCGAACCGCCTCGGGCCATGAGTCGGATGCCGGTCAGGAACTCGGGGCTCACGAGGGGATTGACCGAAAAGCCCGACGCCCCCGCCATGACCGAGTCGACCAGGAGGCTGCCGTCGAACAGCGCCGTCAACACCCAGCAGGCGACCGTGGGGTGCTCCGCGCGAATGGCGCGACACGCCGTCGCCCCGGTTCCTTCGGTCAGCTCACCATTGACGACGACGACCTGGGGCTGACGCCCTACCACCATCGCCAGCGCCTCCGCCGTCGTCGTCGCCTCTCCCACCAGCAGGAGCTCGCCCTCCGCGTCGATGAGATCGCCAAGCCTCGCGCGAATGAACCCTGCACCGTCGAGGAGCAAGATCCGGACAGCCATCGGCGCCCTCCAACCTCGGGCCGGCCTACGCCGTCCACCACATCCACAGCCAGCCAAAGTGGGCGAAGATGGCTTCACGGGCATCGATTGGGTGAGAGGGAATGTCCGGAGCGAAGTCCGCTGCCTTCGTAGAGACGGCTGTGGAGCGCTCGTCGCGCCCCGTTCGGGTGGTGATGGACGGCGCAGGCCGTCCGCAGGGAACCCTCGCTGTCGAAGGCGACCATGAACGCTACTACGTCGGCCCCAGGACCGCCCAGGGACCCGTCCAGTCCTCCGCTGCGACCGCCCCCAGACCCCCCCACGTTCCGAGTGCCTACACGGCCATTGCACTATGCTGTCGACGTGGCTGCGTATGCAAGCGTCTCCGCCAGGACGGACGAGACCCTCGGGAACCCGGGATCGGCGAGCTATGAGCAGGCCCGGAGCGTGGTCGCCGATGCGACCTCGCTCAAGGAAGCCGTCGAAGCAGGGGAATTTCTCGGTCCGATGAGTCCCGCCCACCAGCAGGAGGTCCGGGGCATACTCGAGGCACTCCCTCCAGACGTCGACCGCTCGTTCATGACCTCGCTGCGGGGTGCGCTGGACGACAACGCAAGGATCGCCTTCAGCTGGGACGCACACCCCGAGGGGGGCTTCGACCACAGCACCGCGACGAGACCCGACGGCACGGTCGACCTGATGCTCCGGACTCCTCCCCCGCCGAGCCGCTGACGCCGCTCTCGACGCGAGCCGGGACACCGGCAGCGAGACTCCGCCAAGAGGTTCAGACCATCAGCACCACGGGCACGATCATCGGTCGGCGCCGGGTGCGCTCGCCGACGAACTTGCCCAGGGCCTTGCGGGTGTGGCGGCTGAGGACCTCCATGTCGTGCGCCCCGTCGCGCAGTGCCTGGGTCACCGCCGCCCCGACCACGTCGCTGGCCTCCCCCAGGAGCTCTTCGGCCTCCGGGGCGTGCACCCAGCCACGGGTCTCGATCACGGGCGGGCAGCTGAGGGTCCCCTGCTGTCGGTCGACCGTGACGACCACCATGACGACGCCCTCCTCGGCCAGCTTCTTGCGGTCGCGCAGTACCCCGTGCTCGACGTCGCCCACCGTCCCGTCCACGTAGACGTACCCGGCGGGCACCCTGCCGTCGCGCGCGATGCCCTTGGCGTCCAGTTGAATCACGTCGCCGTCCTCACACAGGAGCACCTTGGCCGGGTCGAGGCCCATGGAGAGGGCGAGGCGGGCGTGGTGCACCATGTGGCGGAACTCACCGTGCACAGGCACGAAGCACTCGGGACGGGTGACGTCGATGAGCGTCCGCAGCTCCCCCTGGCGGGCATGGCCGCTGACGTGCACCGCCTCCGCCGCCGAGTGCACCACTTCGGCGCCCCGGCGATACAGGTCGTCTATCACCTGGCCCACCGACCACTCGTTGCCCGGAATGGGGTGGGCGCTGATCACGACGACGTCGTCCTCGCCGATGCGCAACCACTTGTTCTCCCCCGTCGCCATGAGCGACAGGGCCGACATCGGCTCTCCCTGCGAGCCGGTCGAGATCACACACACCTCTCCCAGCGGCACGGAGTCGATGTCCTCGATGTCGATCTGCACCCCGTCGGGGATGCTGATGATGCCCAGGCGCATGCCCAGGTCCACGTTCTTACCCATGGAGCGACCCAGCGTGGCCACCTTGCGCCCGTTGGCCACCGCGGCGTCAATGATCTGCTGCACCCGGTGCATGTGGCTGGCGAAGCAGGCCACGACGATGCGCTTGCCGGAATGGGCGGCAAAGACCCGACGAAGCATGACGCCGACCGAGGACTCGGACTCGGTGAATCCCGGCTCCTCGGCGTTGGTCGAGTCGGAGAGCAGGAGCCTGATCCCCTCGGTCCGGGCCAGCTCGCCCATGCGCGGCATGTCCGTACGCCGCCCGTCCACCGGTTGCAGGTCGAGCTTGAAGTCGCCCGAATGCAGGATGACCCCCTGTGGGGTGTGGAAGGCGACCGCCATGGCTTCCGGGACGGAGTGGGTCACCGGGATGAACTCGACGTCGCAGGCACCGATGCGTACCGTCTCACCGTCCGCCACGGGCACGAGGCGGGTGTTGTCCAGCACGCCCGCCTCCTCGATGCGGTGTCGCGCCAGGCCGACCGTCAGCTCGGAACCGTAGATAGGCGCATGCAGCTCGCGCAGGAGGTAGGCCAGACCGCCCGTGTGGTCCTCGTGACCGTGCGTGAGCACGATGCCGTCCACCCGGTCCTTGCGGTCGTGCAGGTAGGTGAACTCGGGCAGCACCAGGTCGACGCCCGGCATGTCGGGTTCGGGGAACATGATGCCGCAGTCGAGGATGACGATGCGCCCCTCGACCTCGATGCAGGCGCAGTTGCGGCCGATCTCGCCCAGGCCCCCGAGGAAGACGACCCGGACGGGCTTCGGGCGTTTCTGCTTGTCGCGCTCAGCCAAGCGGGGCGACCGTGACCGCGGGTGGACCGACGGCGGCCAGGACCTTGGCCGCCTGGGCGTCGAGCTCGGGGGTGGACGATCCCATCGGCGGGCGGCACTGCCCCACCCGCAGGCCCAGGGCCCGCAGGGCGGCCTTGGCCGGCAGCGGGTTCGGGAACTCCTCGGTGGACTCGAAGTCGAAGGAGTCCAGGAGTTCGGCATTGCCGGCGATGGCACCCGCCAGATCGCCCGCCAGGAACGCATCGACGACCCTGCGGAGCTGCGGCCCGACCCAGTGCGCGGCCACGCTGATCACACCGACCGCACCCACGGCCAGGAGCGGCAGCGTCATGACGTCGTCGCCGCTGTAGACCTCGAAGTCCGCCGGCGCCTGGGCGATCAGGTGCGCCGTCGTCGGCGCGTCGCCGGCTGCGTCCTTGAGCGCCACGATGGAAGGCACTTCGCGGGCCAAGCGGAGCATCGTCGCGGTCTTGATCCTCCGGCCGGAGCGGACCGGTATGTCGTAGAGCACGACGGGAAGGTCACCCGCCGCCTGGGCCACCGCCCGGAAGTGCTCGTAGAGGCCCGCCTGCGAGGGGCGGTTGTAGTAGGGCGTCACCACCAGCACCCCGTCCACGCCGCTCCGCGCGGCACGAGCTGTCATGGTGATGGAGTGCGCCGTGTCGTTGGACCCGGTCCCCGCGATGACCGGGACGGTGACGGCCTCTGCCACGGCGCGCCACAACGATTCCTTCTCGTCGTCGGTCAGGACCGAGCTCTCGCCCGTGGAGCCGCTCAGGACGAGCCCGTCGCTGCCGTGCGAGGCCAACCAGCGGGCCAGCTCCACGGCGGCGTCGAGGTCAAGGGCGCCCTGGTCGTCGAACGGCGTCACCATGGCGGTGATCACCCGCCCAAAACGTGGCGCGGCCTGCAGGGGGCTCATTGCCCCCTCACGCTACCAGCGAAGTGCCAGTCGTCCGGGCGACCGGTGCTCAGACGACCTGGCGCTCGGCGGGCGACCCGTCAGCGAAGGCGTCCTCGTCTTCGGTGGAGTCGGTCAGATGCTCGAAGGCGATGGCACCCATTTCGGTGAACTTGTTCCGCAGCCAGCCGTCGGCGGCGTCGAGCAGGCCCAGCTTCTTCAGATTGGGGACGATCTTCGAGAAGAGGAGGATCTGGAAGTCGTCCCGCTCGGGCGCGGCTGCCATGATCTTGATCACGTCGGAGGTGGGCACCTCCATGCGCTCCCACACCTCCTGCATGACCATCCGATCCTTCATCCGGATGGCCGCCTCGAACGCGAACTCCTGGCGTTCGCGCAGCTCGGCCGCACTGAGCTCCTTGTAGTACTCCTGCAGGCTCAGTACGCCGAACGCCACATGGCGCGCTTCGTCGGCCATGACGTAGCGCAGCAGCTTCTTGAGCAGCGGCTCGGTGGTCATCATGTGCATGAAGCCGAACGCCGCGAGCGCCAGACCCTCCACCATGATCTGCATGCCGAGGTACGTCATGTCCCACCGCGAGTCGGACACGATGTCGTCGAGCAACAGACCCAGGTGAGCGTTCATCGGGTAGTGGCCCGACAGTTTCTCGTCGAGGTACTTCGAGAAGACCTCCACGTGTCGCGCCTCGTCCATCACCTGCGTCGCCGCGTAGTACTTGGCGTCGATCCACGGGACCGTCTCGACGATCTTGGCGGTGCAGAGCAGCGCGCCCTGCTCGCCGTGCATGAACTGCGACAGCAGCCAGTTCTGGTTCTCGATCCCGAATTGCAAGAAGCGCTTGTCATCCCACTTCTCCAGGACGGTTCCGGCCAGCGCGGCTTCGTCCCACTGATTCTGCGCGGGGTTGGCCTCGGCATTCGCGATGACGACCTTCTCCTGGTCCACCTCAATGGTCCAGTCGAGGTCGGTCTGCGCGTTCCACTGCGCCTTCTTGGCTTTCTCGTAGAGCTTGTCGAGCTGGGACTTGGCCCCCTTCTCGTAGTCCCATGTGAACTCGGCGGGGCAATGATCTGGCACCCGGTGGAAGCCCTCAACGTCGTACTTGCCGACGAAGCTCAGCACCGCCTCCAGATCGTTGATGCTCTCGCGGCCGATCAGCTCGAGGTTGGACCTCAGCTGCTCCTGGTCGTCGTCGAGTGTGGTCATTGCGCCGCCCCCTTGGTGATTGGTCGCGTTGGTGTGATGGACGTGGGTGTTGCGTAAGTGGAACCGGGAGAACAGCCGGCTGTGTCCGCGCGCAAGGCGAGGATGCCGGGCAGGACGAAGGCCCGAACGAGCGCACGGGCGTCGTCGGGGTCGGTCAGGTCGGTGCCCGCCGGCGGCCCGGCGCAGTAAGCCATGACGATCCGCACCGCCCACTCGGCGGCCCGGGAGGCCTGCTCGGGCTCGAGCCAGCGGGCGAAGAAGGGCGCCGCCAGATCGCCCGCGACCATCAGGACGCGGTCGAGCTCGGCAAAGGTCAGGTACGGCAGGACGGCGCCCGGCTCGTGCGCCAGGAGGTAGGCCAGTGCGCCATGCGAGTGCAACCTCCGGGCCGACTCGACCATGCCGGCCACCAGGACGTCTTCGAGATCGCGGGCTTCGCCCATGGCGACGGCAAGGGCCGAGAAGAGACGGGCCACCTCGGTCTCGACCACGGCGCCGACGATCCCCTCCTTGCCCCCGGGGAAGGTCCGGTAGACGGTGGCGCGGGACAGCCCCGCCTCGCGGGCGATGTCGTCCACCGTCGTCTTGGCGATGCCCTGTCGGGCGAGACAGCGCAGGGCTCCGTCCACGATGCGGACCCGGGTCGAGGAGCGGTCGTCAGCCCCGATGTGGCGGACGGTCCCGTATCGCCCGCCCGTCAGGTCACCGGGGATCGCCATGTCGGATCGTGCCGCGGCTCCGCCCACAACTGAAACAGTATGGCGATATTTGTCTCACTGTCAACCACTACCCGCCTCAACTGAGGTTGACGTGGCCCGGCGCGACGGCGGTCAGGAGCAGCGCCAGGACGCCCAGCGTGGCCGCACTGCCGCCGATCGTGATGGCCAGTTCGGCCGTCCGGTCGCGCAGGCCACCGGCGTAGTCGTAGACGAAGGCCAGGACGCACCCGGTGGCGAGGCCCCCGAGGTGGGCCCGCCAGTCGATGTCGCCGGTGAAGCCGATGACGAAGTTGAGGACGAGCAATGCGACCACCGGCGCCATGGGCAGGTGCCGTCGTCCCGCCAGCACCACGTAGGCGCCCAGGACACCCATGATGGCTCCCGAGGCGCCGAGCCCGTACTCGTTGTGCGGTCCGAGCAGGTAGGAGCCTGCGCTGCCCCCGAGGCCGGCGATGAGATAGAGGGTCAGGAAGCGAGCCTTGCCGAGCAGAACCTCGACGGCCGGCCCCACGATGAGGAGGGCGAACATGTTGAAGAGGATGTGCAGCACATTCGCGTGCAGCCACATGGCCGTGAACGTCCGGTAGTACTCGTGCTGTTGGTGCACCAGGTCGGGTTCGAGGCTGTACCGCTCGACGAACGCGAGGTTGTGACCGAAGTCCTCGAGGAAGAACACCACGACATTCACTGCGATGATGGCGAGGACGAGTGGAGTCGGGTTGGTCGAGCCCACGACGCCGGTCCGGTTGCGGCTGGTGCGGGTGAACGCGGGGACGTGCCGCGAGCGCTTGGCCCCCTCCGCCGTGCATTGCGGGCACTGCCAGCCGACGGGTGCGTGGACCATGCACTCCGTGCAGATGGGGCGGTCACAGTGCCCGCACAGGACCGAGGCCGCCCTGTTCGCGTGCCGGTAGCACGGTGGTGGCGGCGGCGCGGGTTGGGGCTGGGGTGCGGTGTCGCTCACCGGATGCCGGCCAGCAGCTCGGACCGGACGAGGAGCGCCACCTGGGCGGGATCGTTGAGGTCCCACCGTCCCGGCGACGCGATGTAGGAGAGGACCATGCGGGCCAGGAAGTCGGCCGTGAGGTCGAGATCTGCCCCCTCCGCCATGCCGTGGCGCGCCAGATAGGGCGCAAGGAACGCGGCAACGAGCGTGTGCGTCTGGTCGGCCTCGGTGGTGAGCCGGGGCAGGAGGACGTCTGGCTCGGTCACGAGAATGCGCTGGAGCACCTCGTGCTGGACGAGCGCGCGGTGGGCGAACATCAGCCCGCGCTCCATCACCTCCTCCAACGTCTCGGCGTCCGAGACTTCCTCGTAGAGACGCAGGAAGAAGCGGGAGAACTCCCATCCGACGACGGCCGAGATCAGCTCGTCGCGGCCTCCGGGGAAGTAGCGGTACACCGTCGCCCGCGAGACCCCGGCCTCGCGCGCCGCGTCCTCGATGGTCGTCTTGGCCAGGCCCCAACGCCCCACGCAGTCGTAGGTGGCCCGCAGGAGCCGCTCCCGGACCTCCGGATTCACAGCCCCAGCAACGCCTCGAGGCCGATCGTCAGGCCCGGGCGGCCGGCGACGGAGCGCACGGCCAGGAGGACGCCGGGCATGAAGGAGCTCCGGTCGTAGGAGTCGTGGCGGATGCTCAAGCTCTGGCCCGCAGCGCCGAAGATCACCTCTTCGTGCGCGACGAGCCCGGGCAGCCGCACCGAGTGCACGTGGACGCCGTCGGGCGCCACGGCCCCGCGCGCCCCGGGCAGCACGTAATCGGTGGTCGGGTCGGGCGGGAGCGGTCCGCTGCCGGCGGACCTCCTCGCCTCCGCGATGACCGCGGCCGTGTGCATGGCCGTACCCGACGGCGCGTCGCGTTTGGCGTCGTGGTGCAGCTCTATGACCTCGACCCCGTCCATGTGGGGCGCGGCAATGCGGCAGAAGTGCATCAGCAACACCGCTCCGACGGCGAAGTTGGCCACCACGATCGCGTTGGCCCCGCTCCCCTCGAAGCGGGCAGCGACGTCCGCCAGGTCGTCGTCGGACAGCCCACTCGTCCCGATGACGGCATGGACGCCCTGGAGCGCGTAGTGCGGCACGTTGTGCCGGACGGCCGCGGCCACGGTGAAGTCCACGACGACGTCGGCTCCGAAGTCGGACAGGGCGTTGACCTCGCCTATGATGGTGCGCCCGCAGGCGTCGGCTCCGACGTGTGCCGGATCGATGGCGGCCACCAGCTCCATGTCGGCCGCCTCGGAGACGGCACGGCAGACCTCCTGGCCCATGCGACCGCCGGCGCCGACGACACCGACTCTGTGCATGGCCAGAAGGCTACCGGGCGACCATGGCGGGCAGGTGGGACTCGAAGTCGCGCGCTTCGAAGGGGCCCACCGCGCTCAGGACGTGCGGCGTTGCGGCCAGCAGGGCGGCCGCCTCGAGCACCTGGTCCCGCTCCACGGCCTCTATCCGGGCCAGGACCTCGTCCACCGAGAGCACCTCGCCGTGGAGCAACAGGGCGGCCCCGATACGGCTCATGCGCGCCCCCGAGTCCTCCCCCGAGAGCAACATCTCGGCACGCAGGTTGCCCTTGGCCACGGCGAGCTCCCGCTCCGTGACACCGTCGGCAGCCAGTGACTCGAGCTCCCCACTGACGATGCGCAGGACCTCGTCCACGTGCTCGGGCGCCGTTCCCACCACCACCGCCAGTGATCCGCCGTCCTGATAGGCGGCTCGCTCCGACCAGACCGAATAGGCGAGCCCCCGCTGCTCGCGCACCTTCTGGAAGAGGCGGCTCGACAGGCCGCCCCCGAGCACGTGGTTCAGCACGGCGAGTGCCCAGCGGCGCTCGTCGAAGCGCGAGACCGAGTGCGCCCCGTAGACCAGGTGCGCCTGCTCGGTGGGCCGCCGCGCGACGTCCAGCGGAACCACGTCGGCGCCCGGCGCGGTGCGATCGGGCGGCGAGCCCCCCGGGGTCCCGGCGAAGCGCCGCTCCAGATCGGCTGCCACCACCTCGTGTGCGCAGTCACCGGCGACGGAGATGACCATGTTGGCGGGCCGGTAATACTGCTCGAAGAAGGCACGGATCTCCTCGCGGGTGATCCGCTGCACCGACGAGGCGGTTCCCAGGGTGTCGCGCCCGAGCGAGTGGCCCGGGAAGAGCGCCGACTGCCACCGCTCCGCCGCCAGATCCGCCGGCTCGTCGGCGTGCATCAGGATCTCGTCGAGGATCACAGTGCGCTCGGCCTCGATGTCGTCGGGCCGGAGAGCCGGCTCCCACATGATGTCGCTCAGGATGTCGAGCCCGAGCGCGAGATGATCGGAGAGGAGCCGAACGTAGAACGTCGTGTACTCCTTGGTGGTGAAGGCGTTGCAATCGCCGCCCACCTCGTCGAGCTCCTCGGCGATGGCCGCAGCCGAGCGCGCCGCCGTCCCCTTGAAGAGGAGGTGCTCCAAGAAGTGCGACGCCCCGGCGAGCTCGCCGGGTTCGTCACGCGAGCCGGTGCCGACCCAGTAGGCCACCGAAACCGAGCGGACGTCCGCCATGGTCTCGGTGACCAGACGGATGCCGCACGGCAGGACGGACGTCTCGATCAACGACGACGGGAACGCCCGCGCGAAGAGCGGCGGTCGCTGGTGCGGTCGCCGCGGTCACCGCGGTCACCGCGCCCGCTCTCGGCGGCCGCACCCGGCCCGAGGTCACCGAGGTCCGCGACCAGCTCGGCCTCGAAGGCATCCTCGAAGGAGACCCCGGAGGGCGTGGCGCCGCCGCCCGATGCCGCAGGCGCGCCGTTGCCGCCGTTGCCGCTGTTGCCGCTGTTGCCGCCGTCAGCGTTGCCGGCAGCCTCCGACCCACCCTCCGACGCAGAGGCCAGCGAGAGCGAGACCTTGCCCTGGGGGTCGATGTCGTCCACACGGACCTCGACCGACTGCCCGAGCACGAGCACGTCCTCGACGTTGTTGATGCGCTTGCCTCCGGCCAGCGAGGACAACTTGGAGATGTGCAGCAGCCCGTCGCGACCGGGCAGCACGTTCACGAAGGCACCGAACTTGGTGATGTTGACCACCTTGCCGCCGTAGACCACCCCCACCTCGGCGGTGGGCGGGTCGAGGATGAGCGAGATGCGCCGCCGGGCCTCCTCGACCGCGTTGCCGTCCTTCGCCCCGATGGTCACGGTGCCCACGACGCCGTCGTCGTCGACCGCGATGTCGGCCCCGGTCTCCTGCTGCAGCGTGTTGATGACCTTGCCCTTGGGCCCGATCACCTCGCCGATCTTGTCGATCGGGATCTCCATGGAGACGATCTTCGGCGCGCTGGTGGCCACGTGGTCGCGCGGCTCCGCGATGGCGCCGGCCATCACGCCCAGGATGATGAGGCGGGCCTCCTTCGCCTGCAGCAGCGCCTGGGCCAGCACGTCGGCCGGCAGGCCGTCGATCTTCGTGTCGAGCTGCAGCGCGGTGACGGCGTCGGCCGTGCCCGCCACCTTGAAGTCCATGTCGCCGAAAGCGTCCTCCGAGCCCAGGATGTCGGTAAGGGTGACGTAGCGGCCTTCGTCGTAGACCAGGCCCATGGCGATGCCGGCCACCGGGGCCTTGATGGGAACCCCAGCCGCCATGAGCGACAGCGTCGACCCGCACACCGAGGCCATGGACGTCGAACCGTTCGAGGCCAGGACGTCGGACACCACACGTAGGGCGTAGGGGAACTCCTCCTCGCTGGGGACGACTGGGAGCAGGGCCCGCTCGGCCAGCAACCCGTGCCCGATCTCGCGGCGCTTCGGACCGCGCATGAAGCCGGTCTCTCCGGTGGAGAACGGCGGGAAGTTGTAGTGGTGCATGTAGCGCTTCGACTCGACCGGGGTGATGGTGTCGAGCAGCTGGTTCATGCGCGGCATGCCCAGCGTCGTCACGTTGAGCACCTGGGTCTCACCGCGCTGGAAGAGCGCCGACCCGTGCGCAGTCGGGAACAGGTCGACCTCCGCCGAGAGCGGACGGATGTCGGAGGTGCTCCGGCCGTCGACCCGGACCCCGTCCTCGACGATGCGCTTGCGCACCAGCTTCTTGGTCAGCGAGCGGATGGCCGCCTTCACCTCGCCCGCCCGCTCGCCGAACTCGTCGCCCAGGGCGGCCCGGATCTCCTCACCGGCGGCGTCGAGCGCGGCGTTGCGCTCGGCCTTGCTGGTCACCAGGTTCGCCTTGGCGATCGGCTCGGTGCCGACGGCCTCCACCCGGGCCCACACGTCGTTCTCGTAGTCCGTGAACGTGGTGAACGGGATCGTCTCGATCGGGCCGCGGGTGGCCGTGTAGGCCTCCACCAGACGGCGCTGCAGGTTGATGGACTCGCGGATCCACTGCTTCGATGCCTGCAGGCCCTCCTCCAGCACCTCCTCGGTGACCTTGGGCGCCCCGGTCTCGTAGTAGTCCCACGACTTCTCGGTCCCGCCGGCCTCGACCATCATGATGGCGATCTCGCTGTCGGCGCCGTCGGTCAGCGCGCGGCCGGCCACCACAAGCTCGAAGGTGGACGCCTCGCCCTCCTGGAAGGTCGGATGCGGGATCCAGGTGCCCTCGGTGGTGTAGGCGATGCGCACCGCCCCGATGGGCCCGTCGAAGGGGATGCCCGAAATCATCAGCGCGGCGGAGGACGCGTTGATGGCCAGCACGTCGTGCGGGTTCACCTGGTCGGCCCCGACGATGGTGCCGACGACGTGCACCTCGTTGCGGAAGCCGTCGGGGAACGACGGGCGCAGCGGGCGGTCGATGAGCCGGCAGGTCAAGATGGCCTGGTCCGAGCTCTTGCCCTCCCGGCGGAAGAACGAGCCGGGGATCTTGCCCGCGGCATACGTCCGCTCCTCGATGTCGACGGTGAGGGGGAAGAAGTCGGTCCCCTCCCGCACCGAGCGGGCGGCGGTCGCTGTGGCCAGGACGAAGGTGTCGCCGGTGCGGGCCAGTACGGCGCCGTCGGCGAGCTGGGCCAGTTTCCCGGCCTCGAATGACATGGTGCGGTCGGTCCCACTGATCGGGCTCGACACGGAAATGGCGTCAGCCATGATGCTCCTCGTGTGTTGGGGGCATCTCCTTGTCTGGTTCCCAGTGGTCGACCACCTCGCACTCCGAAGTGACCGGCGACTGGCAGCCAGGGGCTCGAGACGCCCAGTTGTGTGGTGCTCCCGCTACCGTCGGATGCCGAGACGGCTGATGATGGTGCGGTAGCGCTCGACGTCGTTCTTGCGGACGTAGTCGAGCAGCCGCCGGCGTTGGCCGATGAGCTTCATCAGGCCACGCCGGGTGTGGTGGTCCCCTTTGTGCTCCTTCAGGTGCTCCGTCAGGTGGTTGATCCGACCCGACAGCAGGGCAATCTGCACCTCGGGAGAACCGGTGTCGCGCTCGTGCGTCCGGTACTCGGCAATGGTGGCCTGCGTGTCGGGCATGATGAAAGAACCTCGGGAGATGTCGTCAGAGTGCGCCGGGGACCCGCCCCGGCCGCAGAATATGGTAGCAGCCGCCCGTTGATCAGGGAAGATCGGCCGACGCGAGCACCCGCTCGGTGGCGGCCACGTCCGCCCGCATCTGGGCCACCAGGGCGTCGACCGAGTCGAAGCGCTGCTCCCCCCGCAGGCGCCGGGCGAACGAGACCCGGGCCGTTTCGCCGTAGAGATCCCCGTCGAAGTGCAGGAGGTACGCCTCGACCAGCACCGGCGCGGTGCCCGGCTCGTAGAACGTGGGTCGGCGGCCGACCGAGATGGCCGCGCGGTGGACCGTGCCGTCGGCCCGGCGGAAGTGCCCCGCGTAGACCGCGTCGGCGGGGAGCGCGATGTCGTCGGGGAGCTGGAGGTTCGCCGTGGGGAACCCCAGTTCCGGGCCCCCGCGGCCGTCACCTCGCACCACGGGGCCGCGCACCTCGTGTGGCCGGCCCAGCAGCCGGGCCGCCTCCTCGACGTCGCCCTGCGCCAGCAGGGACCGGATGCGGGTGGAGGAGACCGGCTCGGCGCCGTCACCGGTGAGGGCCACACCCAGGACCTCGAATCCGTACTCGGCCCCCAGCCGGCGCAGAAGCTCGATGTTGCCCCGGCGCCCGTGCCCGAAGTGGAAGTCCTGGCCCACCACGACGAGGCGGGCCGACAGCTCGTCGACGAGCACGCTCTTCACGAAGTCCTCGGCGGACTCCTCCGCCCGGGTCTCGTCGAAGGGCACGACGAGCGTGCGGTCGATGCCGCAGTCGGCGAGCAGCTCCAGCTTCTGATCCAGGCTGGTGAGCTGCTTCGGCGCCGACTCCGGGCGCACGACGTAGGCCGGGTGACGGTCGAACGTCACCACCACCGTGGCGAGACCGGCGGCGGCCGCCCGCTCGGACAGGTCGCGCAGCAGGGCGCGGTGGCCGAGGTGCACCCCGTCGTAGGCGCCGATCGTGACGGCAGTTCCTGGTCCGGGCATTGCGAGTGAGGGTAGTCGGGCGCTCGTCATTCCACGGACAGCACGACGGCGGGCCGGATCCGGTCGGTACCGGTCGCCTCGTACACGGCCAGCAGTTTTCCCCCCTCGTCGAGCATGGCCCAGGGACCCTCGCCGGCCGCGCCGAGAGGCACCTTGTCGAGGGGCAGACCGGTCCGGATGGAAGCCGTCACCGCCGGCTCCACCCGGACGACGTCGAGGTCGCGCATGGCCTGGGCCGGCGTCAGGACGTCGTCGGGGCCGATGAGATCGAGCCGGCGCATCTCGGCGTCGCCGAAGGAGCCGATACGGGTGCGTCGCAAGTTGGCGACGTGCGCCCCGCCCCCGAGGGCCACCCCGAGGTCGTGGGCCAGGACGCGGACATAGGTGCCCGACGAGCACTCCACCACGGCCCGGTACACGCCCGGGCGCGCCGGGTCGGGCTCGGTGTCGAACCGGCGCACGGTCACCGTGCGGGCCGGGCGTTCCACCTCCACGCCCTGCCGGGCCAGCTCGTGCAGCCGTCGACCGCCCACCTTCACGGCGGACACCATGGGGGGCACCTGCTCGATCTCGCCCGTCAGCCCTGTCGCGGCGGCCTGCACCAGGGCGGGCGAGACCCCCGACATGTCGTAGGTGCGGAGCACCTCGCCGGAGGCGTCCATGGTCGACGTGGCGGTCCCGAGGACGATGTCGGTCGTGTAGGTCTTGGGGAGTGCGGTGAGGAACCGCAGCAACCGGGTCACCCGGCCCAGGCCGACCAGGAGGACACCCGTGGCATCGGGATCGAGCGTCCCCGCGTGCCCGACCCGGCGCTGGCCGAAGAGCCGGCGGCAACGGGCGACCACGTCGTGGGAGGTCCACCCCGCCTCCTTGTCCACGACGACCAGGCCGTTGACGCTCAACGACGGCACTCGTTGCCGTGCTGCTGCGCGCGCCTCACGGCTCCTCGGCCGGCGAATCCCCCTCGCGCGCCTCGTCCGCTCCATGCAGCCCGCGCAGCAGCTCCTCGACCCGCGAGCCGGCGGCGATGGCCGGGTCCGCCCGGAACGACAGGCGCGGCGTGCGCTTCATGGTCATCTGCGTGCCGATCAGGCGCTGCAGGTGCCCCCGGCGCTCCTCCAGCACGACCGACGTCTCGGCATCCAGCGAGGCCAGGTACACCACCGCCGTCCGCATGTCGGCGGCCGTGTCGACCGAGGTGACGGTCACCATCGGCAGCTCGTCGGCGTCGGCCAGCCGCTCGAGCTCCTCGGCCACCACCTGCCGCAACACCTGGTTGACCCGCAACGCCCGCGGGTATGTCGCCGTGCGCCGTTTCACAGCGTCAGCTCCTCAGCTCGTGCCGTTCTGGAGCTCCTCAGCTCCGGGCGATCTCGCGCTCCTCGTACGTCTCGATCACGTCACCTTCCTTGAGGTCCTGGAAGTCCGACAGGCCGATGCCGCACTCGAAGCCTGCGGCGACCTCGCGTACATCATCCTTGAAGCGGCGGAGGGAATTGATCGATCCCTTCCAGATGACGGTGCCCTCACGGAGGAAGCGCACCTTGGAGCCCCGGGTGATCCTGCCGTCGCGTACGTAGCAGCCGGCGACCGCACCGACCCGTGGCACGCGGAACACCTCGCGCACCTCCGCTTCGCCGGTGACGACCTCCTCGAAGACGGGCGACAGCAGGCCGAGCATGGCCGCCTCGAGGTCTTCCAGGAGCTTGTAGATGATCTCGTAGGTGCGGATCTCGACGTCGGAGGCGTCAGCCAGCTCGCGCGAGCGCTTGTCGGGTCGCACGTTGAAGCCGATGATGGTGGCGTTCGAGGCGGCGGCCAGCTGGACGTCGTTCTCGGTGATCCCCCCGATGCCGCGCAGGACGAAGCTCAGCTTGACGTCATCGCGCTCCAGCCGCTTCATCGACTCGGTCACGGCTTCGAGCGAACCCTGCACGTCCGCCTTCAGGACGATGTTGAGGGTTGCCGTCTCGCCGCGCGAGATCTGCTCGAAAAGGTCCTCCAACTTGGCCCCCGCCGACGCCGCCACCGGCTTGTGACCCGACAGCCGGAAGCGCTGCGCCCTGGCCTCGCCGAGCGTGCGGGCCCTCGACAGGTCCTTGGCGGCACGCATCTCGTCGCCGGCGTGCGGAGGCTCCGAGAAGCCCAGCACCTGCACCGGCGTCGAGGGGAGCGCCTCCTTGATCTGGTCGCCCCGGTCGTCCACCAGCGCCTTGACCTTGCCCCAGGCCGCGCCCGCCACGACGGGGTCCCCGACGCGCAGGGTGCCCTGCTCCACGATGACGGTCGCCACCGGGCCACGGCCGGCCTCGAGGTTGGCCTCCAGCACGACACCGCGGGCCTCGCCTTCGACCCGTGCCGTCAGCTCCTCCACCTCTGCCACCAGGACGATCTGCTCGAGCAGGTCGTCGATGCCCGTGCCCTGCAGCGCCGAGACCTCGACCACGATGGTGTCGCCTCCCCACGCCTCGGGCACCAGCGCACGTTCGGAGAGCTGTTGGAGGACGCGCTGGGGGTCGGCGTCGGGCCGGTCGATCTTGTTGACCGCCACGATGATGGGCACGTCGGCCGCCTTGGCGTGGTCGATGGCCTCGATCGTCTGGGGCATGACCCCGTCGTCCGCCGCCACCACGAGGATCACAATGTCGGTGACCTGCGCGCCGCGTGCCCGCATGGCGGTGAAGGCGGCGTGGCCCGGCGTGTCGATGAACGTGATGGGATGGCCCTGCCACTCCACCTGGTAGGCGCCGATGTGCTGTGTGATGCCGCCGGCCTCACCGGCCACGACGTCCGTCGAGCGAATGCGGTCGAGCAGCAGCGTCTTGCCGTGGTCGACGTGGCCCATGACGGTGACCACGGGTGGCCGCGGCCGCTGGTCGGCCTCGTCCTCCTCGTCCTCGTCCTCGAAGTAGCGCGCCAGCAGCTCCGCCTCCTGCTCCTCGCCGGGGTCGACGAGGCGCACGTCGGCACCGATCTCGGCCGCGAAGAGCTCGATCATGTCGTCGGTCAGCGACTGCGTCGCCATGACCATCTCGCCCTGCAGGAGCAGGAAGCGCACGATGTCGCCGGCGCTCCGGTTCAGCTTGGGCCCGAGGTCGCGCGCGGTCGAACCGCGCTCGACGATCACCTCGCCTTCGGGAACCGGCGCCGTCGAGGGCTGGTAGGTGGTCAGCTGTGTCGGCTCGAGCTCTTCGAGGTTGCGCCGGCGCCGGCGGGCCCTGCGCTGGGGCGGCCGGCGGCCGGCCATGCCACCACGGCCACCGGGTGGCGGCGCCCCCGTGGGCGCTCCCCCGCCGGGACGGCCACCGAACCCGCCGCCCGAAGGCCGGCCGGCGAAGCCGCCACCTCCCGACGAGCCACCGGCGCCACCGGGACGGCCGGTCCCGGCCGGGCGGCCACCGGTCCGCTGCGGGTAGGTACCCCCGGGCCGGGGAGCCGAAGACGTCGTGGTGGGCCGGCGCCCGCCCATGCCGGGCGGGGGCGGGATGGGCCGCCCGCTCGGACCGAGGGGAGGCCGTGCCCCCGGCGGCGGGGGCACGGGCTTGCCGGACGGGCTCAGGGGCGGGCGGGGGGTGGTGCGCGGTCGCTCCGCGGCCGGTGCCGTCGCGGTATCGGGGGCCTGGGCCGCCGGGGCCTGGGCGGCCGGGGCCTGGGCCGCTGGGGCCTGGGCGGCCGGGGCCTGGGCGGCCGGGGCCTGTGGTGCCGGCGCCGGGGGCGTCGCAGCCGCCGGAGCCGGGGTCGGCCGGCTGGTGACGAGGCGCGAGGGACGCGTCGGGGCGTCGCCGTCCGGCGACGCCGGGCGTGGCGGGGCCTTCTTGGCCGGGGCCGTGCTCGGGGCCGCGGCGCTCGATGCGGAGGCCACGGCCCGCTTGGCCGGAGCCGGGGCCGGGGCGCCCGCGGCCGCAGCAGCGGGGGCGGCGGTGGCGGTCGCCGGGGCCGACTGCACCGCCCGGGCGGACTTGGTGGCCTTGGCAGCCTTCTTCGCGGGGGCGGGCTCCTCGGGCTGGACCGGACGCCGCAGCCCCTCGGCATCGGCCTTGCGGCGGACGCGATCGGCCTGCGCGTCCTCAATGGAGGACGAGTGGCTCTTGACCCCGATGCCCAGCGAAAGGGCGAGCTCGAGGCCTTCCTTGTTGGTGAGGCCTAGCTCTTTGGCCAGCTCATAGACACGGATTTTCTTCGGCAAGTGGTTCTCTTTGTCCTTGGTTCCTCTCGGGGCGCGGCGTCAACCCAGCCCCTTATCCTCGCACATCGGGCCTGCGGCTCCCCCACGCCTCGACCAGGTGCACACGCAACTGCTCAAGCTCGGCGGCATCCATGGCCGCCGCGAACGCCCGGTCGAAGCCGTGCCTGCGCACGGCCTCCTCCAGGCAATCCGACGACCCCAGGCACAGCCACGCCCCCCGCCCGGGGCCGTGCCGGTCCACCGAGAGCGCCCCGCCCGGCAGCCGGACGATTCGGATCAGCTGGTCGGCCGGCAGGGCTCTCCGGCATCCGACGCAGGTCCGTGTCGGCGCTATGCCTCTGCCTCCCCCGACACCTCGGCGGCCGGCGCGGGCTCCGCCGCTTCCTTCGACGTACCAGCCCCGTCGGCTTCCCCGGACTGGGCGGCCGGGGCCTCGACGGTGTCCTCCGCCTGGTGGGACCACTCCTCGGCCGACATGGCCTCGCCCCCCTCGGCCGGCTTCCAGACCAGGTCGCCGCTCTCGTCTTCGACCCACTCGCCCTCGGCCCACTCCTGGTCGCCGTAGCCGGCCTCCTCTTCGGCCAGCTGGGTCTCGCTCTTGATGTCGATGCGCCAGCCGGTGAGGCGGGCCGCCAGGCGGGCGTTCTGCCCTTCCTTGCCGATGGCCAGCGAGAGCTGGAAGTCGCTCACGATCACCGTGGCGGTCCCGGTCTCCTCGTCGAGCCGCACCTCGCGTACTCGGGCGGGGGCCAGCGCGTTCTGAATCAGCTCGACGGGGTCGTCGGAGAACGGCACGACGTCGACGCGCTCGCCCCGCAGCTCGTTGGTGACCATCCGGACCCTCGAGCCCCGCGCCCCCACACAGGCCCCGACCGGGTCCACGTTGGGGTCGTTCGACCAGACGGCGATCTTGGTGCGGTGCCCGGGCTCGCGGGCCGCCGCCTTGATCTCCACGACGCCCGAGCCGATTTCCGGCACCTCGAGCTCGAAGAGCCGCTTGATCAACCCGGGGTGCGTGCGGCTGACCACGATCTGGGGGCCCTTGGTCGTCTTGCGGACCTCGACGATGTAGGCCTTGAGGCGTGCGCCGTGCTCGTAGCGCTCGTAGGACACCTGCTCGGCCTGGGGCAACAGCGCCTCGACCTTGCCCAGGTCCAAGAGCGTGTAGCGGTTGTCGGTCTGCTGGACGATCCCGGTGACGATGTCACCCTCGCGGCCGGCGTACTCCTCGTACTTCATGTCGCGCTCGACCTCGCGGATCCGTTGGAGGATCACCTGCTTGGCGGTCTGCGCGGCAATGCGGCCGAAGTCCTCCGGCGTGTCGTCCCACTCCCTGATGACCTCGCCGTCCTCGTTCAGCTCCTGGCCGTAGACCCGGATCTCGCCCGAGTCCGGGTCGATCGTGACCACCGCCTCCTCGGCTGCGTCCGGACGGCGCTTGTAGGCGGCCACCAGCGCGTTGGCCAGGGCGTCGAGCAACGTCTCGACCGAGATCCCCTTGTCGCGGGCGATCTGGCCCAGCGCGTCGAGGAACTCGAAGTTGGTCTTGCTCATGGCCGCGTCACCCTCTCACTCTTCGCTCTCCGGGGCTCCGGCCCCCACTCGAACACCGTCCGCGCCCGCTCGATCCGGTCGTACGGAACGCGCAGCTCACCGTCCGGCACCTCGGGACCGGCGAGGGTGCACCCCGTCTCGTCGGCGGCCCGGAGCGTCCCGGTGATGCGCCGGACGTCCGCCGTGCCGGCGTCGACCCGGACGGTGACCGTCTCCCCCACCGCCCGGGCAAAGTGGGCCGGCGTGCGCAGGCGCCGCTCGAGGCCCGGGCTCGAGACCGACAGCGTGTACCGCCCCGGGATCGGGTCGATCCGGTCGAGGGCGGCCGACACGTCCCGGGTCGCCTCGCCCAGCTCGTCCAGCCCGACTCCCCCCTCTCGGTCGACGAAGACCGTCAGCTGCGCCCCGTGCACCTCGACGTCGACCAGGTCGAGCCCACGCGCCTGGAGAACCGGTGACAGCGCACCCGCCAGATCCGTCGTCTCCCTGCTCATCGCCGTCACCTCCTCCGGTCGTCTGTGGGTCCCTCCGCAAAGCGAAAGCGTGGGCCGCAGCCCACGCTTCTACGAGGTACTGATCTAAAAATGGACAGCTAGACGATTATAGCAATCCCGGCGCTAGTACGACCGGGCGACGACGGCGACGAGATCGGCCTCTTCGTCCCCCTCCTCGGCCAGCGATCCGTCGGGCCGCTGCAGGCAGCGTACGGTGATGGCGTGCTCGGCGAGTCGGTCCTCGCCGTCGGGGCCGAGCGCCCCGAGCCGCACCCGGGCAAACCCGACCGACCCGGCCTCGACCGCCTCCTCCAGCGACGCGACGTCCACCGTCCGGGCGTCCCGAGCCGCCGTGGCCTCGGCCAGCAGCTCGGGACCGGCCGAGGCGAGCACCCCGGCGACCGCGCCGGCCACCCCGCCCAGCGCGACGCTCTGCTTCTGGCGCTGGTTGCGCGCGACCACGGTGACGTTGCCCTCGGCCAGGTCGCGCGGACCCACCTCCACCCGCACCGGGACGCCCTTCAGCTCCCAGTCCACGCTCCGCCGGCCGAAGCTGGTGTCGGTGCGGTCGTCGAGGCGGACGCGGTGGCCCGTCGCCCGCAGCTCGGCCACCAGCGCGTCTGCCGCGGTGCGGACCTCGGGGGCGCCCTTCACCACGAGGACGACCACCTGTGCGGGGGCCAGCGCCGGGGGGAGGCGCAAGCCGAAGTCGTCACCGTGCCCCATGACGAGCGCGCCGACCAGCCGCGTCGAGACGCCCCATGAGGTCTGCCACACGTGCTCGAGGCGGTCCGACGCGTTCGAGTAGGTGATGTCGAACGGCCGCGAGAAATTCTGACCCAACTCGTGGCTCGTGCCCATCTGGAGCGCCTTGCCGTCGCCCATCATTCCCTCGCAGGTCCACGTCCGGTTGGCCCCGGCGAACCGCTCGCGCGCCGTCTTGTGCCCGATCAGCACCGGCATGGCCAGCACGTCGACCATGGTCGAGCGGTAGACGTCCGTCAGGATGCGGAGGGCGTAGGAGCGCGCGTCGTCCTCGCCGGCGTGTGCGGTGTGGCCTTCTTGCCACAAGAACTCGCTGGTGCGCAGGAACAGCCTCGGGCGCAGTTCCCAACGCACCACGTTGGCCCACTGGTTGATGAGCAGGGGCAGGTCGCGGTGGCTCTGCACCCACTTGGAGAAGAAGCTGTTGATCACGGTCTCGCTGGTGGGCCGGACCACGAGTGGCTCTTCGAGCTCCTTGCCGCCGCCGTGGGTCACGACCGCCAGCTCGGGGGCGAAGCCCTCCACGTGCTCGGCTTCCAGTTTCAGGAACGACTCGGGGATGAAGAGTGGGAAGTAGGCGTTCTCGGCCCCGGCTTCCTTAATGCGCCGATCGAGCTCGGCCTGCATCAGCTCCCATATGCCGTAACCCCACGGACGGATGACCATGGTGCCGCGAGCCGGGCCGTTCTCGGCCATTTCCGCGCCGGCGATCACCTCTTGGTACCAGCGCGGGAAGTCCTCCGCCCGCGACACGATGGCGCCCTTGGTCATGGCTGCGCAGGCTAGTGCGGCACCTCGTTGTCGCCGTGCCGGCGGATGATCTCGATCTTCTCCGAGGTGTGGTTGGGGTCCGCCCCCGTGATCTCGAGCAGCGCGCGCCGGTCGGCCTCGGCCTCGGCCTCGGCACTCCGGTCGGCCGCGGCCATGCGGGCCTCGACCCCCTCGGTCACGAGGCGCTGGGCCTCTTCGACGAGTGCCCGGACCATGTCCGCCTCGGGCACGACGCGGATGATCTTGCCGCGGATGAAGAGGTGGCCCTTCTGCTTGCCGGCGGCGATGCCGAGGTCCGCCTCGCGCGCCTCGCCCGGACCGTTGACCACGCATCCCATGACGGCGACCTGTATGGGCAGGTTCAGCTTCTCCAGGGCGTCCTGGGCCTCCTTGGCGACGGCGATGACGTCGACCTGGGCCCGGCCGCACGAGGGGCACGCGATGAGATCGAGACCCTTGCGCTCGCGCAGGCCGAGCGACTCGAGGAGCTGGCGACCGGCACGGGCCTCCTCGACGGGGTCGGCGGTCAACGAGTAGCGGATGGTGTCGCCGATCCCCTCGGCCAACAACGTGCCGATGCCCGCCGTGCCCTTCACGAGGCCACCCGGTGGTGGCCCCGCCTCCGTCACGCCGAGATGCAGCGGGTGGTCGAAGGTCTCCGAAGCCAGGCGGTACGCGGCGATCATCAAGGCCACCGACGAGGCCTTGACCGAGATCTTGACGTCGCCGAAGCCCACCTCCTCGAACAGCGCCAGCTCGTTGCGGGCTGACTCCACCAACGCCTCCGGAGTGGCACCCCCGTGCTTCTTGTAGAGATCGGGGTGCAGCGACCCGGCGTTGACCCCGATGCGGATGGGCACGCCGCGGTCGCGGGCCTCCGCGGCCACCTGCTTGATCTCGGCTTCCTTGCGCAGGTTGCCCGGGTTGAGTCGCAGCCCCTGCACGCCGGCCTCCAGCGCGGCCAGGGCCATCTCGTGGTGGAAGTGGATGTCGGCCACGATCGGCACGGGCGAGCGCGGCACGATGTGGGCCAGGCCCTCCGCCGCGGCCTCCTCGTTGCAGGTGCAGCGCACGATGTCCGCGCCCGCCGCGGCCAACGCGTAAATCTGCGCCAACGTGCCGTCTACGTCGGCCGTCTTGGTCGTGGTCATCGACTGCACCGTGATGGGCGCGCCGTCACCGATGGGCACGCCCCCCAGCGTGATGCGGCGCGTCGGCCGTCGTGTCGAGAGCAGGGACGAGGACAGCTCCACGGTCAGTGCGGGAGCTGGAGCGGGTGGGTGATGTCGAGATAGAGGCCGGCGAAGACGAACAGGGCCAGGAAGGCGACGAAGAGCGCGGCCACCGGGAACAGCTTGGTGATGTCGGCACGGTAATAGGGCTGGCCCTTCTTGGTGCGGATCCACTCGTAGACGGCGACCGCGACGTGCCCGCCGTCGAGGGGGATCATCGGCAGCATGTTGAGCAGCCCGAAAACGATGTTGATGGTGATCAACAGCATCAGGACCGAGGCCAGGCCAGCCTGCTCCGCCTGTGCCCCGAGGTTGACGATGCCGGGCAGCGAGACCGGCCGCGGGGCGGACCCCGGGTTGTTGGCCGCCGACGAGGCAGCCTTGGAGTTCGTCACCTGGTGGTACACCGAGGTCAGGCCGTGGGGCGAGAAGATCTGCCCGATGCCGGCCACTTCCGCCGTGGTGGCCTGCCACATGGTGGTGAAGGAGTCGCCCACGGCCGCCAGTAGCCCGACCGGAGCGGTCGCCTGCTTGATCTCGACGCCGAGATAGCCCCGGTTGTCGAGCTTCTGCCCGTCGACCTCGATGTTCTTGCCGTTGGCCGGCGTGGCCGTCAGGTGGAGCAGCTTGCCGTCCCGCTCCACGCCGAGGTGCAGGGGCGTCCCGACGGAGCGCCTGATGACGTCGGTCATGGAATTGGGGTTGGTGAACGACTTGCCGTCGATGGAGACGATGGTGTCCCCCGGCTTCAGCCCGGCCAGCGCCGCCGGGGTCTGGGTGCCCGGCCAATGCTCGACCGAGGCGATCGTGTAGTTGTTCGTGGCCCGCCCGAAGCTGAGCACGAGGATGGCGGCCAGGACGAACGCGATCAGGAAGTGCATGGCCGAACCCGCCGACGCCACGATGATCCGCTGATGGAACGGTTGCTGGCGATAGGCCCGGGGCTCGTCCTCGGGTGCCACCTCCTCCACCGAGGTGAACCCGGTGATGCGCACGTAGCCGCCGGCCGGGATCGCCTTGACGCCGTACTCGGTCTCCCCCCGGCGCACCGACCAAAGCCGGGGACCGAAGCCGACGAAGTACTCGGTCACCTTCATGCCCGCCCGCTTGGCGGTCACGAAGTGCCCGAGCTCGTGCAGCATGACGATGACCACCAGGATGGCAATGAAGAGGAGCAAGTCGCCCCAGCCGAGGAGGATGAAGACGGCGGTGATCAGCGCGACGGCGGCCAGGAGCTGGACGACACTGGCCGGGTTGCCACCCGGCGCGGGGTCGGGTCCGAGGGGCGGCTCCGCCGCCTTCGCCTCCTTCTCGGTGAGCGTCATGGCGTGCTCAACGCTACCGGTCGCCCCCGGCGACCAGGCGTCGGCCGACGATTGACCTCGCCCGCGCCCGGGCCTCGCGGTCTGCCTCCAACACCCCTTCCACCTCGTCCACGTGGTCGTCGACCCATCCGTCGAGCGTCGCCGCGACGACGTCGGCGATGCCCGTCCAGGTGAGCCCTCCCGCGAGGAAGGCGTCGACCGCCACCTCGTTCGCCGCGCTCAACCAGGCCGGGGCCGAGCCGCCGCGGCGACCGGCCTCGTAGGCCAGGTCGATGCAGCGGAAGACCGATCGGTCCGGTGGCTCGAAGGTGAGCATGTGCGGCCGCGTCCAGTCGAGCGCACCGAAGGGCACCGCGGCACGGTCGGGCCACCCCAGGGCGTAGCCGATGGGGAGGCGCATGTCCGGCTCGGACAGCTGGGCCAGCGTCGACCCGTCCCGCAGCTCCACCATGGAGTGCACGATCGACTGCGGGTGCACCACGATCCCGATCCGGTCGTAGTCGATGCCGAAGAGCTCGTGGGCCTCAATGACCTCGAGACCCTTGTTCATCAGGGTCGACGAGTCGATGGTGATCTTCGGCCCCATCGACCACGTCGGGTGCGCCAGCGCCTCGGTCACGGTGGCGGTGGCGAGGCGCTCCGCCGGCCAGTCCCGGAACGGGCCGCCGGACGCGGTGAGGAGCAGCCGGGACACGTCGGTCAACGCCTGCACCGAAGCCAGGCACTGGTGCAATGCGCAGTGCTCGGAGTCCACGGGGACGATTTCGGCCCCCGGCGTCCGGCGGGCCTTCTGCACGACCGGCGCTCCGGCGATGAGCGACTCCTTGTTGGCCAGGGCCAACCGCTTGCCCGCCTCGAGCGTCGCCATCGTCACGGGCAGCCCGGCGAAGCCCACGACCGCGTTGAGTACGACGTCGGCGGTGCGGGCGGCCTCGATCATCCCGTCCTCGCCTACCATGACCTCGGTCCCCGCCGGCACACCGTCGCGCACCTCCTCGTACCGACCGGGGTCGCCGATCACCACCAGGGCGGGCCGGAACTCGACCGCCTGGGCGACGAGCTCGCCGGCGGAGCTCTGGGCGGCCAGCGCGTGCACCATGAACCGGTCGGGCTCTGCGCGCAGCACGTCGAGCGCCTGGGTGCCGATGGAACCCGTGGAGCCCATCAGGCTGACGGTGCGCATCAGCTCACCCGAGGTGGAGCGCCTTGACCACGAAGTACGTGGCGGGAAGGACGAAGAGGAGGCCGTCGAAGCGGTCCAGGACGCCTCCGTGCCCGGGCAGGAGGCGGCCCATGTCCTTGATGCCGAGGTGGCGCTTGACCATCGACTGGCTGAGGTCGCCGAGGGGCGCCACCACCGCGACGACGACGCCGTAGAGCGCCGCCTTGCTGATGGTCCACGGATGGATGAAGTGCACCGCCACGACCGACACGAGGACGGCCGCGACCGCGCCACCGATCAGACCCTCCCAGCTCTTGTTGGGGCTGATGGAGGGGGCCAGCTGGTGGCGGCCCATGGCCGAACCCACCAGCAGCGACACCACGTCGTCGGTCACCGTGACGATGACCGCCGCAAGAAGGAACGCGATGCCGTGGCGGTGAGGGAAGAGGTTCGGGTTGAGCAGGAGGGCGCCGAAGGATCCGAATGCGCCCACCCAGGCGAAGACGAAGACGGTGGAGACGAGCCCCGACACCGGGTCCGCCGCCGGCTCCACCCGGGCCAGGTACCAGATGAAGGAGCCCGCGACCAGCAGGACGAGCACGAGCGGGAGCGCCGCCACGCCCTTGTTGTACGTCTCGATCAGCAGCGAGAGCACCGCCACCAGCCCCAGCAGCGTGGCGGGGTGGTACTGGGCGCGGCGGAACGCCGCGTACGCCTCGGCGGTGGCCAGCAACACGACGACCGTGACGATGACCATGCTGGCCACCGTGCCGGCCGCGAAACACGCCAGGCCGATCGCGCCCAGCAGCACGCCGGAGCCGATGGCCACCCGCATGTCGCGCCCGCCCGTGCCCGCCGTGCTCACGTTGCCGGTACGCGCGGAACCGGCCCTGGAGGTGCGCGGCGCGCGCGCCTTGGGCTCGGGCGGAGCGGGCGGGGTGAGGCGAGATGCCGCCGTGCCCGACGCAGCCGCCGTGACCGGCGACGCCACGCGGGGGGCCACCTCGGCGGGCTCGTAGTCCGAGTGGTACGGCGGCTCCTCCAGGGACACGGGCTCGGGGGCGCGCACGGGCTCGGGGGGACGCACGGGCTCGGGAGGACGCACGGGCTCCGGCTCCATTCCCGGCTCGGGCGGGATCACCAGTGTGTCGTCGGACTCGAAATGCCACGGCTGGCGCTCGACGTCCACGTCGTCGCCCTGTTCGCCGAGGAGCGCGCCGACCGCCGGTAGATCCTCGGAGAGCATGGACGGCTCGAACACCTCCTCCTGGGCCTCCCAGTCGTTCTCCTCTTCCCGCCAGGTCGGCGGGGCGACCAGTTGCTCCTCGCCCGTGCTGCGATCGAGCACCGCCGGCACCTGCCCGGTGGGCGCGTCGTTCCAGTGCGGAAGCTCAGGATGTTCGTCGGCGACGGGTCCCGTCACCTCGCGCCAGGTGTCACCGGCCGGCTCCGCGCCGATGATGCGCACCCGCCCGGAGTGGTAGCTCGGCGGTTCCTCGTCGATCCCCTTTGCATCGGTGTCGCCGAGGCCGTCGAGGTCCTCGAGGTCGCTGTCGAGATCGTGGAACCGGTCGAAGTTGTCGGTGTCGTCGGTGCCGTCGGACATGGGTCGTCGCTCCTCAGACCTGCAGCAGCTCTTGCTCTTTGTGCGCCAGCAGCTGATCGATCAGCGTGACCTGCTCGTGCGTGATCTTCTCGAGCTCCTTCTCGACGCGCTCCAGCTCGTCGGTCGAGAGCTCCCCGTCCTTCTGCAACGCCTCGAGCTCGTGGCGTCCCGCCCGGCGTAGGTTGCGCACCGCAACCCTGCCTTCCTCCGCCTTGTGCCGTACGACCTTGACCAGCTCCTTGCGGCGCTCCTCCGTCAACGGTGGGAAGGCCAGCCGGATCACCGTGCCGTCGTTCGTCGGGTTGATGCCCAGGTCCGACGCCATGATGGCCTTCTCAATCGCTCCCAACGATCCCTTGTCGTACGGCGAGATCACGAGGAGCATGGCATCGGGGACGCTGAACCCCGCCAACTGGCGCAACGGCGTCGGTGTGCCGTAGTAGTCGACCAGCAGCGGTTCGAGAAGTGCCGAGGAGGCGCGGCCGGTGCGCACGTTGCCCATTTCGTGGCGGACGTGGTCGATCGCCCTGCCCATCTTCTCCCTGGTGTCGTCCCTGACCAGGGCGGCGAGGTCATCGTCCATCAGCGGACCAGCGTACCGATCTGCTCGCCGCTGAGCGCTCGAGGGATGTTCCCGGGGATCATGAGGTCGAAGACCCGGATCGGCAGGTTGTTGTCCTTGCAGAAGGTGATGGCGGTGAGGTCCATGACACGGAGGTCCCGGCTGATCACCTCCATGAAGGAGATCTCGTCGTACCGCGTCGCCGTCGGATCGAGCTTGGGGTCGGCGCTGTACACGCCGTCCACACCTGAATGGGTTCCCTTGCAGAGCAGCTCGGCCCCTATTTCGGCCGCCCGGAGCGCGGCCGGGGTGTCGGTCGTGAAGAAGGGATTTCCCATGCCTGCCGCGAAGATTACGATCCGGCCCTTCTCGAGGTGGCGGATGGCCCGGCGGCGGATGTAGGGCTCGGCCACCTCTGCCATCGACAGCGCACTGAGCACGCGGGTGGGCTGGTCCTGCTGTTCGAGCGCATCTTGGAGCGCCAGCGCGTTGATGACCGTCCCGAGCATGCCCATGGTGTCCGAGGTGGCGCGGTCCATGCCGCCGCTCGCTCCCGTGGTGCCACGCCAGATGTTGCCGCCGCCCACGACGACGGCGAGCTCGAGCCCCCCGCCGTCCATGGCGACCGCCATCTCCTTGGCCATGCGCTCCACGGTCGCAGCGTCAATGGTCTCGTCTGAAGCGGCGGAGGCGAGTGCCTCCCCCGACATCTTGAGGACGATCCTGCGAGGTTCTCCCACGAGCCCTGCGCGTCAGGCGCCGACGACGACCTGGGCGAACGACACGATGCGCGCCGAGCCCAGCATGCCGGCGATCGTCTGCTTCTCATCCCTGGCATAGGACTGGTCGAGCAGCACTCGCTCCTTGAACCAACCCGTCATCCGGCCCTCCACGATCTTGTCCATCGCCGCTTCGGGCTTGCCCTCGTTGCGCGAGATCTCCGCCACCGTTGCCCGCTCGGCGGCAATGTCGGCCTCGGGCACTTCGTCGCGGCTCAGGTAAGTCGGCTTGGCGAACGCGATGTGCACGGCGATGTCGTGGGCCAGCTCCTCGCTGCCGCCTTCGATCACCACCGCCACCGCATTGACGCCCCGACCCTGCTGTTGGTGGAGGTAGGTGTCGACCACCTGGCCCGGCTCGGCGACGAGACGGCGAACGCGACCGACCGAGATGTTCTCCTTGAGCGTCGTGCGGAGCCGGTCGATCTCGTCGTCCAGCTCTCCCGTGGCCTGCTCGCCCTTGGCGGCCACCAGCGCGGCCAACTCGTCGGCCAGGGCCACGAATTCGTCGGCCTTGGCCACGAAGTCGGTCTCGCAGCGGAGCTCCACGACGGCGGCGGCGTCGCCGGAACGAACGGCGGCCACCGCGCCCTCCGAGGCCTCACGGTCGCTGCGCTTGGCTGCCCCGGCCAGGCCCTTGAGACGCAGGATCTTGGCGGCTTCCTCCATGTCGCCCCCACTCTCCTGCAGCGCGTTCTTGCAGTCCAGCATGCCGGCGCCGGTCATCTGGCGCAGCGCGGCCACGTCCTTGGCGGTGTAATCGGCCACGGTCAGGCCACCTCGACTGGCTCTTGGGGCGCGTGCACGCGCCGCGGCCGCGGCGCCGGGCTCGCAGCGCCGTCGTCGCCGGGGGCGGGGGCGGGGGCCATCTGCCGCCGGTGCTCAGCGATGAAACGGCCCTCGGCGACGGCGTCGGCGATCACCCTGCACATCAGCGAGCCGGAGCGGATGGCGTCGTCGTTGCCCGGAATGACGAAGTCGATGACGTCAGGATCGCAGTTGGTGTCGACCACCGCGACGACGGGGAGCCCGAGCTTGCGCGCCTCGGTGACGGCGATGTGCTCCTTCTTCGTGTCGATCACGAAGACGGCGTTGGGGAGCCGGTCCAGGTCGGCGATCCCGCCGAGGTTGCGGGTGAGCTTCTCGAGCTCGCGCGTGTGCTGGAGCGCCTCGCGCTTGGGCATGCCGTCGAAGTCGCCGGCGGCCTGCATGGCCCGCAGCTCCTGCATGCGCTTCACCCGGCCCGAGACGGTGGCGAAGTTGGTCAGCATGCCGCCCAGCCAGCGCTGGTTGACATACGGCATCCCGCACGCCTCCGCGTACTCCGCCACGGGTCCTTGGGTCTGCTTCTTGGTCCCGACGAAGAGGATCGTGCCCCCATCGGCCACCAGGTCGCGCACGAAGGAGTAGGCGGACTCGACGCCGCTCAGCGTCTTGCGAAGGTCAATGAGATAGATCCCGTTGCGCTCGCCCAGGATGAAGCGCTTCATCTTCGGGTTCCATCGCCGCGTCTGGTGGCCGAAGTGGACCCCGGCCTCCAGAAGCTGTCGCATGGAAACGACGGCCATAAAGAAGTTCCTCCAGTCGGTTGCTCCCCTGACGCAGCGCCATCCGGGGACGGCGACCGTGGAACGCGTGCAGGTGATGTCGGTCGGTGTTGCCGCCCACCCCCTTGGTGGGCCGAACCATGATAGCCGCTCAGGCCGCCTTCAGGCTCTGGGGTGGGTTCCCTCGTAGACCGAGCGCAGCCGTTCCTTGCTGACATGCGTGTACACCTGGGTGGTGGCCAGGCTCGCATGGCCCAGCAGCTCTTGGACCACCCGCAGGTCGGCGCCTCCGTCGAGGAGGTGCGTGGCATAGCTGTGCCGGAGGGCGTGCGGGTGGGTCGGCGACGCGGCGCGACGGTCGAGGATCCGTCGCACGTCCCGCGGCCCGAGGCGAGCACCCCGCCGGTTGACGAAGGCTGCCTCCGGCGGACCCTCCATCTGGTCACGCCCGTCCTCGAGCCAGGCGCGCACGGCGGCCACGGCGGTGTCGTGCACGGGCACCCGCCGCTGCTTGGACCCCTTCCCGAGGACGGTCACCGTGCGCGCGCGCAGATCGATGTCGCGGCGGTCGAGCCCGCAGAGCTCCGAGACCCGCAGCCCGGCGGCATAGAGCAGCTCGAGCACGGCGAGGTCGCGCCGGTCCACCGGGGTCTGGGCCTCCACGTCGAGGAGCGTGCTCACCTCACCCCCGGAGAGCACGCGGGGCAGCCGACCGCCGCCCGCGCTGGCGCGCAGCGAGCGGGCCGGATCGGAGTCGAGGCGACCCTGCCGGAGCTGCCAGGAGAAGTAGCAGCGCAGCGCGGCCGCCTTCCGGGCGATGGTGGCGCGGGCCAGCTTCCTCGTGCCCAGCGACGCCAGGTAGCGGCGGAGGTGGATGCGGTCGACACCTTGCGGCGCGTCGACTCCGCTGCGAGCCACCCATGCCGCGAACGCGCTCACGTCGCTGACATAGGCCTTGCGGGTGGCCGCCGAGCGCCCACCCAACCAGGCGGCGAAGCCCGCGAGATCCCACTGTGGCGGCACGGTATGCAACGGTACCGCCCGCACCCAGGGGGCCTCGGGCACTAACGTTCGCCGCGAACCTTCGGAGGTCCGCTGGGTTCGGGGAAAGGAAAGGGAAGACCGATGGCCTCGAAATTCGATCGTCGCACACTGCTTGCCGGCGGGGCGGCAGCTGCAGCGGGCTTCGCAGGCGCATCCGCCCTTGGCCTGGGGTGGGACGGAATCGCCAGCGCCACGACGAACGGACCCGGGCTCAACGGGATCTCGACGAAGACCCCCAAGAAGGGCGGGTCGCTGGTCTTCGGGGTGGACGCCGAGGAGTCGGGCTTCGACCCGACGACCGCCCGGTTCGACGAGGTGGGCGTCATGTACGCCCGTACGGTGTTCGACCCGCTCACCATCGTCACGGCCAGCGGCGGCTGGGCCCCCTATCTGGCCGAGTCCGTCGTGCCCAACGCCGCCTACACCGCCTGGACCATCACGCTGCGGCCCAACGTCGTCTTCCACGACGGGACGCCCTGCAACGGAGCGGCGCTCGTGACCAATCTGGAGGCGCAGGCGAAGTCGTTGCTGACCGGCGTCATCGTCAGCCCGATACTGGTGTCGATCACCCAGACCGGTCCGCTCGCCGCCACCATCACGTTCAAGTCGCCCTGGGTGCCTTTCCCCTTCTACCTGGCCGGCGGCATCGGCGGGCAGATCGCCTACGTGGTGGCCCCGTCCATGCTGGCCAACCCCAACGGCACCTCGCACCCGGTGGGCACCGGTCCCTTCGTGTTCAAGGAGTGGATCCCCAACGACCATTTCACGGCGACCGCCAATCCCAATTACTGGCGCAAGGGCCTGCCCTACCTGTCCCAGATCACCTTCAAGCCCATCCCCGACGAGGACGCGCGGGCCGAGGCCCTCAAGTCGGGCACCATCGATCTCATGGTGACCGACACGCCCCAGATCATCACCCAGTTCAGGGGCAACCACAGCTACGCCTACATCGACGACAGCACCAAGGTGGCCGGCGAGCCGGACATGAACTGCACACAGCTGAACTGTCTGGCGGCGCCGTTCAACAACCCGACCGTGCGCCAGGCCGCCGCCATGGCCGTCAATCGCCCGCAGTACGCCCGCGTCATCGACGAGAACGTGCTCCCCGTGAGCAACGGCCTGTTCACGCCGGGATCCCCCTACTACTCCTCGACGGCCTACCCCAAGTACAACCCGTCGCAGGCGGCCAAGCTGGTCAAGCAGGTCCAGCAGCAGACCGGGGCTCCGGTCTCCTTCACCTTCGGCACCACCAACTCGCCGGCCGCCATACGCTCTCAGGAATACCTCCAGCAGGCATGGCAGGCCGTGGGATTCCAGGTGAAGAACACCATCGTCGAGCAGAACGACCTCATCAACAACGCCCTGGCCGGCTCGTACGAGGCCCTGGCCTGGCGGCAGTTCGGGGCGGTCGACCCCGACCTCAACTACATCTTCTGGAGCACGACGACCGTCAGCTCCGGGTCGCTGTCGATCAACATGGCCCGTAACGCCGACCCCAAGATCGAGGCGGCGCTCCAGACCGGGCGGGCCAGCACCGAGCAGAGCATCCGGGAGACCGCGTACCAGACCGTGAACAAGCGCCTGGCCCTCGACCTGCCCTACCTGTGGACGGACCGGGCGGTGTGGGCGGTCATCGGTGACCCGACGGTGCAGAACTTCAACAACCCCACCACGCCGAGTGGCCAGCCCGCGTACGGCATGATCGGGGGATCGATTTGGCCGACGCAGATCTGGATCAGCTGAGCTGGAGGCTGATGAGCGGGCGCATTTTGGTTGTCGAGGACGATGAGCGGATCAGGTCGTCCATGCGCCTCGCCCTCGAGGGTGAGGGCTACGAGGTAAGGGACGCCGCGAGCGGCGAGGAAGGTCTCGACCTGTTCGCCGAGGCCCCGCCCGACGTCGCGCTCATCGACCTCATGCTGCCCGGCATGGACGGGTTCGAGTGCTGCCGGGCACTCCGCCGCAGCAGCGCCGTCCCCATCATCATCGTCACGGCGAGGGCCGACACCCACGACGTGGTGGCCGGGCTGGAGGCGGGTGCGGACGACTACGTCACCAAGCCGTTCGTGGCCAAGGAGCTGGCGGCGCGGATCCGCGCCCTGCTCCGGCGGGCCCGGCCGGCCGAGGACGAGCCGGGCGCGCTCACCTTCGGCGATCTCCAGCTGCTCCCCGAGCAAGGGGTGCTCCGCCGCCTCAACGGGGAGGAGGTCCACTGCACGCGGACCGAGTTCCGATTGCTGTGCGAGCTGGCGGCCAGCCCGAACAAGGTGCTGAGCCGCGAGCAGTTGCTCGACCGGGTCTGGGGCTACGACTACTTCGGCGACGGCCGGCTCGTCGACGTCCACATCCGGCGCTTGCGCACCAAGGTCGAGGCGGATCCTGCGGTGCCCCAGCACATTCTCACCGTCAGGGGCATGGGCTACAAGCTGGTGCCCTGACATGAAGCTGGGCATCGGCGCCCGCATCACGGCCCTGTTCGGCCTCGGTGCGCTGCTGCTCTCCATCCTGATGGGCGGGCTGTCGTACTTCACTGTCCGCCACTTCCTCCTGGCCGGCCGCGAGTCGGCGGCGCAGCACCAGGCCTTCGCCAACGCCCAGTTGGTGCGCAGCTCGCTCCAACTGGGCGACACCCAGTACGTCACGCTCCTGGGCTCCGTCGACGCCGGGACCGACGCTCACTCGGTCCTCTTCCGCGAGTCCAAGACGTACGCCTCCTCGCTGTCGGTGAACGCGTCGTCCATCCCCACCAAGCTGCGCGAGGCGGTCCTGGCGGGGAGTGCGGCCACCCAGACCTACCGCTCGGCACAGGGGTCCACCGAGATCGTGGTCGGCGTGCCGGTCCCGTCCGTCCAGGCCTTCTACTTCGACGTCTTCGACCTCTCCGACCTCGACCACACGCTGCGCGTGCTGGGACTGACCCTCTTCGGTGCCGGCGCCGTCACCACGCTCCTCGGCATCACGCTGGGGCGCTTCGCCAGCTCGCGCACCCTGCGGCCACTGGCCGACGTGTCCAGGGCGGCCGGGGCGATCGCCGGGGGCGACCTCGACACCCGCCTCGACGCGGACGCGGCCGACCCCGACCTGGAGGGACTCACGAACTCGTTCAACGCCATGGTCGACCAGCTGCAGGAGCGCATCGAGCGCGAGGCGCGCTTCAACTCCGACGTGAGCCACGAGCTCCGCTCCCCGCTCACGACGCTGGCGGCCTCCCTCGGGGTGCTCGAGGCGGACATGGACAACCTGCCGGCGCGCTCTCAGCGGGCGCTCCAACTGCTCAGCGACGACCTGCACCGCTTCCAGCGAATGGTCGGGGACCTGCTCGAGATGTCACGGGCCGACGCGGGGTCAGTGGACGTCTTCCTCGAGGAGGTGAACGTCAGCGAGCTGGTGCAGCGGTCGGTCGAGGTCGGCTTCGGGCACATGGACGGGCATGGGCACGGCGCACCGCCTGACGTGCGGATCGATCCCGTCGTGCAGTCCTGGCGGGTGGGCATCGACAAGCGCCGCTTCGAGCGGGTCATGGTCAACCTCATGGAGAACGCCGCCCACTACGGGGGCGGCGTGACGGCGATTGCCGTGGCGCCCGTCCCGGGGTCGAGTGCCGGGGTCGACGGTGCCGACGGCTTCGTCCAGGTGACGGTCGACGACGCGGGACCGGGCATCGACCCCCAGGAGCGCGCCAAGGTGTTCGAGCGCTTCTACCGGGGCTCGGCGTCGGGCCGGCGCGGGACGGGGACCGGCACCGGGCTCGGCCTGGCTCTGGTGGCGGAGCACATGCGCGTCATGCACGGGGACGTCCAGGTGGAGTCCTCCCCCGAGGGCGGCGCGCGCTTCGTCCTCACCTTGCCCGTCCTGCCCGAGGACGACGACGAGGTGTTGGAGCCATGAGACGCCGCATCGCCGTCCTCCCGGCCGTGATCGCGCTCATCCTCCTCGCCACGGGCTGCGCCATCCCGACCCAGCAGTCGCCGAGCACCATCGCACCCACGAAGGTGCCCTTCCATCTCCTCGACCCACACGTGCCCACCACCACGACGACCCAGCCCAAGCCCTCGTCGTACGTCGAGGTCAAGGTCTTCCTTCTCAACTCGAGCAACCAGCCGACAGCCGTGCAGCGCCTCGTGGCCGCCCCGGCGCCTCTCGACGCCATCATCAGCGCCATGCTGGTGGGCCCCAGCAGTGCCGATCCCCCGGGGACGACCACCGCAATCCCCAGCGACGTGCGAGTCCTCTCGGTCACGCAACAGGGCTCGGTCGTCACCGTGAACATGAGCAGCGCCTTCGGCCAGATCACCGGCATCAACAGCGAGCTCTCGGTGGCCCAGATCGTCGCCACCATCGCCAACGAGAACGGGCTGGGCACCGGGGTGATCTTCGAGATCGACGGGCAACGCACCAGCGTCCCGATCGCCAACGGCTCGCTGGTGACCGGACCCGTCTACTTGATCGAGTTCCTCAGCGGCGCGCCCTGAGCGGGCGGCGGGTCAGCCAGCGTTCTCGACGTGGCGACGCCACGGCACGCGCGGGGCGCCGGACCAGAGGTGCTCGAGGTCGTAGTAGTCGCGCGTCTCCTGCAAGAAGACATGAGCGATGAAGTCGCCGTAGTCCATGAGCACCCAGGTGGCGTCCTGGAGACCCTCGATGCGCGCCGGGCCGACGCCAAGCGCCTCCTTGACGCCCCGTTCGATCGCCTCGACGAGGGTGCGCACGTGGCGGGTGTTCTGCGCGCTGGTGATGACGAACGCGTCCACGACGCCGAACAGCTCCCCCATTCCGAGTACGACGGTGTCGTGCCCGAGCTTCGCGTCGGCCGACTCGGCCGCGGCGGCGGCGCCGGGTGGCAGCTGGACGTGCACGTCCAACCCTGGGCTCAATGGAGCACGTCCAGGATCCCTACGGTCAACCCGAAGGCGGCCGCCAGGATGGCGCAACCGCCGATCGCCCACCGTTGGCGAGAGCGACGCGCCACCTTCAGCTCCGCCCGGCGGTCGGAGCGGCGCTGGGCACTGACGGTCGATGCACCCGCGTGGGAACTTTCCGACAGTTCCGTCCACCCGGCCGACATGGCACTCATCTACCCGACAGCGTACATACCCCGGCGGCGGATGCAACGGACCACCCCGTCGGGCACCAGGCCCTCGACCGGCAGACCCCCCGCCAGTCGGTCCCGGACCTCCGAGCTCGAGGCCGCGACCTGGGGTCCGTCCAGCCGGACCACCCGCCAGCCCGGCGGCACCTCTGGGTTGGCACCGGTCGGGCGGGAGACGACGGCGAGGGTGACCAGGCGTTGGAGGTCCCCCGCGCGGTGCCAGGACCCGAGCTCGGGTACGAGGTCGGCCCCGACCACCAGGTACAGGTCGACCGGCCGGTCGCCGGCAGCGGCGAGGAGCTCCTCTGCCGTCTCCACCGAGTAGCTGGGGCCGCCACGGTCGATCTCCAGCCGGCTCGCTTCAGCCCCAGGGATCTCCTCGGCGAGGGCCTCCGTGAGCGCGTAGCGGTCCTCGGCATCCGAGATGGCTCGTCGCCCGGACTTCTGCCACGGGTCGTTCGCCACGACCAGGAGCAGACGCTGGAGGCCCAGCCCCTCCACGGCGGCGCGGGCCGCGGCCACATGTCCGGCGTGCGGGGGGTCGAAGGTCCCGCCGAGGATGCCGATGCGAGCAGCGGGCTCAGGTGCCGGCAAGTTCGGCGATCACCGGCGCCAGCGCGTCCATCTCCGCCTCGTGCACGACGATGTTGCTGAAGCCGAGCTCCTGCCGCCGCTTGCGCAGCGTCTCGACGATCTCCGACGTCGTCCCGATGAGAGCCACCGGCGCGGCGCGCAGCTGGTCTGGCGTGAGTCCGAACGGCGGCGCGAGTGACTCCACGACGTCGTCCGCGTTCGGCACGACCTGCACCATGGCCGTCCAGCACTGGAACTCGAGGTCGCCGGCGCGTTCGCCGGCGGCGTCCTTGGCCCAACGAACCCGGTCGGTGTACTTCTCCACGACGGACTCGGCTGCCACCTCGGCGCCGACGTAACCCGCCCGCAGGCTCGGCACGATGCTGACGGTGTCCGCGTACTCGCCGGCCAGCGTGAGGATGCGCTTGCCCCCGCCGCCGATGACGAGAGGCGGCCCACCCGGCGTCACTGGAGCGGGGCTGCCGATCGCCTCGGTGACGCGATAGTGCTCGCCACTGAAGGTGGCGCTCCCGGTCTGCCACAGGGCGCGCATGATCTCGAGACTCTCGGCCAGGCGAGCCACGCGGACCGACGGCCGCTCCATCGTGATCCCCGACTGGGCGTAGTCCGCTGTCATCCAGCCGGCGCCCATGCCGAGCTCGAAGCGGCCACCGGTCACCACGTCGAGGGTCGCGGCCTCCTTGGCCACGACGACGGGATGACGGAAGTCGTTGTCGAGGACCAGCGTCCCGACCCGCAGTGTCGTCGTGGCCTCCGCGGCGACGGCGAGCGCCACCATGGGTGCCCACTGGTCGTCGAGATGGTCCGGCACGTACAGGGTTGCGTAGCCGAGGTCCTCCGCCTTGCGGGCCAGCTGGCGCCAGGCAGCGGGGGATGCCGCCTGCGACGCCTGCAGGGCGAAACGAAAGGCGGCCATGGCGGGCGATCCTACGGCGTTAACCTGTTGTGGTGCCGAGCCCGCCCGAGACTTTCCCCTGGAGCCCCGCGTCCTGGCGGAAGTTCCCGGCGGCACAGCAGCCGGACTGGCCCGACGCGGACGCGCTGAAGAAGGCGGAGGCCAAGCTGTCCACGCTGCCCCCGCTGGTCTTCGCAGGCGAGGCGCGCCGCCTGACCTCGCAGCTCGGGCAGGTGGCCAACGGCGAGGCCTACCTCCTGCAGGCCGGTGACTGTGCCGAGTCGTTCGAGGACTTCACCGCCGATTCCATCCGGGACAAACTGAAGATCATCCTGCAGATGGCGGTCGCACTCACCTACGCGGCCGGCGTCCCGGTGGTGAAGGTGGGCCGCATCGCTGGCCAGTTCGCCAAGCCGCGCTCGGTCGGGACCGAACGGGTGGGCGACGTGGAGTTGCAATCGTTCCGCGGGCACATGGTCAACGACGAGGCGTTCGAGGCCGACGCTCGCCGACCCGACCCCGAGCGTCTGGTGGCCGCCTACCAGCAGTCGGCATCCACGCTCAACCTGCTGCGGGCCTTCACCAAGGGCGGCTTCGCCGACCTGTCACAGGTGCACCTGTGGAACCAGCAATTCGTGGCCTCGTCCGCCGAGGGTCAACGCTACGAGCGGATCGCGTCGGAGATCGACCGCGCCCTGCGGTTCATGGCCGCCTGCGGAATCGATTTGGGCGCCGAGGAAGGACTCCACGAAGTGGACTTCTGGACGAGCCACGAGGCACTGATCCTGTCCTACGAGGAATGCCTGACACGCGTCGACTCGCTGACCGGCGACTGGTACGACTGCTCGGCCCACATGCTCTGGGTGGGTGACCGCACCCGCCAGCTCGACGGCGCCCACCTCGAGTTCCTCTCGGGCATCAACAACCCGGTTGGCTGCAAGGTCGGCCCGAGTTGCACGCCCGAGGAGGTCGTCGCCATCTGCGAGCGCCTGAACCCGGACCGCGTCCCGGGCCGCCTCACGCTCATCACCCGTTTCGGCGCCGACGCGGTCGAAGAGCTGCTGCCACCCGTCGTGCGGGCGGTGGAGGCCGAGGGTCATCCCGTCGTGTGGGCCTGCGACCCCATGCACGGCAACACCTTCACCAGCGAGGGGGGCCTCAAGACCCGCCGTTTCGACGACATCCTCTCCGAGCTGCGCTGCTTCTTCGCTGTGCACCGCAACGAGGGGACGTGGCCCGGAGGCCTGCACGTGGAGCTCACCGGCGACGACGTGACGGAGTGCCTGGGCGGCGCCGAGGAGATCCTAGAGGGCGACCTCGACGCCCGCTACACGACGACCTGCGACCCCCGGCTCAACGGCCGGCAGTCGCTCGACCTGGCCTTCCGCGTGGCCGAGTTCCTGAGAAGTTGATCCGCCGCCTCGTCCTCGCCCTGCTGGTGACGGCGCTGCCGTTGCTCGCCCTGCTCGCCACTGCGGTGACTACGAGCGCGCCCCCGGCGGCGGCGAGCACGACGATCACTGCGTACTGGCTGGTGGCGTCCGACGGCGGCATCTTCAGCTTCGGCGGCGCGCCGTTCTACGGATCGACGGGTGGCATGACGCTCAACAAGCCGATCGTGGGCATGGCAGCGACGCCCGACGGGGGTGGCTACTGGCTCGTGGCTTCCGACGGTGGCGTCTTCAGTTACGGCGATGCGCAGTTCTACGGCAGCACGGGGAGCATGCATCTCAACAAGCCGATCGTCGGCATGGCGTCGACCCCGGACGGCAAGGGCTATTGGCTCGTCGCGTCCGACGGCGGCATCTTCAGTTACGGCGATGCGCAGTTCTACGGCAGCACGGGGAGCATGCATCTCAACAAGCCCGTGGTCGGGGTGGCCGCCACCGCGAGCGGCCACGGATACTGGCTCGTCGCGTCCGACGGCGGCATCTTCAGCTACGGCGACGCGCAGTTCTACGGCAGCACGGGCAGCCTCGTCCTGAACAAGCCGGTCATCGGGATGATCACCGGCCCCAGCGGTGCCGGCTACTTCCTGGTCGCGTCCGACGGCGGCATCTTCAGCTTCGGCTCGGCGCCCTTCTACGGCTCGCTCGGGGGCCTGCCCCTCAAGAACCCGATCGTCACGGCGACGGCCCTCCCCGACGGAAGCGGCTACTGGTTCAGCGACAGCACCGGCCTGGTGTCGAACTTCGGCGCCGCCAGGTACTACGGCTCGGCACCGTCCCCGCTGAACAGACCGATCGTCGGCATGGCCGACGCGCCGGGCAACGGCGCGTTCGTCGGGGGCACCTACCCGTCGGGGGCCTACGGCTACGACATCAGCGGTTACCAGTGTTCGAGCTTCCCGAGCGGGGACCACCAGATCGGCATCGTCCAGGTGGACGGGAGCTCCTCGGGCAACACGAACCCGTGCCTGGCCCAGGAGGCCGCGTGGGCCGGGGGTGGGCTGAACCTCTACACCTACCTGACCTACAGCACCTCGACGACCAATGAGCCCGGGTGCAACGGGGACACGTCGTGCAACGCGGGCTACCAGGCGGGCATCTTCGCCTACAACGACGCCCAGAGCGCCGGCGCGGGCTCCACCACGATCCCGTGGTGGCTCGACGTCGAGACGGCGGACGCCAATTGGTCCGGCAACGTCTCGGAGAACGCGCAGTTCGTGCAGGGCGCCATCAACGCCCTGCACGAGTCCGAGGGCATCCCCGACGTCGGCATCTACGCCAGTCCGGGCGTCTGGAATTCCATCGTGGGCGACTACACGCCATCGGTCCCCTACTGGATGGCCGACTACCTGGCATCGCCGAGTGGGCCGGGCTCGTGCGCGGACTATTCGAACTGGGTGAACAACCACGGCGCCCGGTTGCCCGGACCGCCCGAGGTCGTGCAGTACAACAGCGCGCAGTACGACGAGGACTACGCCTGCTGAGCCACTACGCCTGCTGAGCCACTAGGCCTGCTGAGCCACTAGGCCCACTGAGCCGGCTCCGCCGCGGCGACGACCTCCCTCAGCCGCCGTGCATTGTCCTCGACCTGATCCGTCGCCGGCAGCACCAGGTCGACACCCTCCGGTGGGATCCACGACGCGCGCGACTGCGCCACGTGGTCCCAATCCAGTTCGTACCAGTTGGGGATCTGTCGCCGGCGTCCCTCCACGCGGGAGCGGTGGACGTCCACGTCGGCACAGGTGGTCATGACGACGACACTCGCCGCGCCCTCCTCGCGGGCCACGCGGCGGGTTCCCTCCACCTCGGGGGCGCGCGCCACGCCGTCCAGGACGACCGAGGACCCCATCCGGAGCTGGGCGCGGGCCAGGGCCCACATGATCGACCACCCCACGTCCCGGTGTCCCGGAGGCTCCATGGCGTCGAGGGCATGCTGCAGGGGCGGGAACGGACGCAGACCGCTCATGGCCCAGTCATGGCCCAGCACGGGAGCCCGCAGCTGCCGCGCCGCCACCTCGGCCATCGTCGACTTTCCGGTCGCCGGCAGACCGGTCACCAGCACGAGGAGCATGTCGGGGTCCCTGCGTCCTCGAATGGGTCAGAACGGAGACCTCGCAGGCATCGGACCTCCTGACCCTCGGCTCCGCCCGTCGCCTCAGTCGTCCGTCTTGACCACGAGCACGGCACAGTGGGCGGAGTGGGCCACCGAGTTCGGCACGCTGCCGAGATACCGGCGTGCGCCCCGCATGCCCTTGCTCCCGACGACGATCAGGTCGGCCCCGACCTCGATCGCCGTGTTGAGGATCACGTCGTCCGCGTTGCCCTGTGCCGCGTGAGCCTCGGCCTTCAGACCGGAACCGTGCGTCTCCAGCGCGGTCTCGCCGACCGCCTTGGCAGCCTCCTCCACGAGCGCCTGCCCCGCGCCGGTGTCGACGAGTGGCGCGCCCGTGGCCGAGGCCATGCCGGGCCGGGGCGCCCGGACGGCCGTCACGATGTGCAGCTCCGAGCCCCAGGACCGTGCGATGTCGGCGGCCGCCTGGACCGCCCTGTCGGCGGTGGGAGAGCCGTCCGTGCCAACCACGACAATCTTGTACATGAGTTCGTCCCTTCTGCGCCGGAGCAACAAGCGTAGCGTCGTGCCCGTCGGCCTGCCCCGGCGTCAATCCTCCAAGGCGCCGTAAGCAGCATCCCAGAAGTCGACGACCTGCGCCGGCGGCTCGGGGGACGTCATCGCCCGCGTCGTGAGCATGATGCCCGTCAGTCCACGCACCGGATCGGTCGACCACGCCGTGCCGGTGCCGCCGTTCCATCCGAAGCCCCATGGAACGGGCGGCGGCCCCGTCACGGGTCCCGGAGCGGCCATGCCGTAGCCCCAGCCGCCGTGCTCGCCGAGGAACAGCGTGGCCGACGCGCGCTGCGCATCGGTCAGGTGATTCCGCGTCATCGCGTCCACCGACTCACGGGACAGCAGCTGTTCCCCGTCGTGCCGTCCCTGCGCCAGCAGCAGCGACACGAAGGCCCAGAAGTCGTCGAGCGTCGACACCAGCATCCCCGCCGCGTTCGCCATGGCCGGCGGTGCGCTCCACCAGCCGCCCACGGGTGAGTCGAGCACCGTGAGCGCCCCGGTGGCGCGGTCCGGCATGTAGGCGGTCGTGAACCGGGCCCGTTTGTGGGCCGGCACGCTGAAAGATGTGTCGACCATGCCCAGCGGCTCGAAGACCCGCGCCCGCAGGAATTCCTCGAGGGACTGCCCGCTGGCGCGTTCCAGCAGGATCCCGAGCACCTGTGCGCCCGTGTTGTAGAGCCACTCGGCACCAGGCTGGTGCAGCAGGGGCAACGTGGCAAAGCGGGCGATCCATTCGTCAGAACCGAAGGGTGGCGGCGGCCACGGTGGCCCCAACGTCATCAAACCCAGCTCCACCTCCGCGTCCTGGACGGGATAGGTGCCCGGCGGGGCCATGATCGCCCCGAAGCCAAGGCGGAAGGTCAGTAGGTCCTCCACCGTGATGGGCCGCTCGGCGGGCACAGTGTCGTCGAGCGGCCCCTCCAGGCTGCGCAGCACGCGGCGATCGGCCAGCTCAGGCAGGAACCGCTCGACCGGGTCACCGAGCGACAACACGCCGTCGTCCACCAGGATCATGGCGCCGGCGGCGGCAATCGGCTTGGACATGGAGGCGATGCGGAAAATGGCGTCGCGCCGCAGCGGGGTGGGGTCGTCGAGCGACGGGGACCCGAGCACCTCCGCGTGCACCTCATCGCCGCGTGCCACCAGAGCCACCAGCGCCGGCACCTCCCCGCACTCGACCCGGGCAGCCAGACGATGGTGCAACCGGCCCAGACCGGCGTCGCGGAACCCGCCCGGGGTCACGCGAGCCGCTCTTGGGGTCGGCGCGTCATGTGCCGCGACGCTAGCGGTAGGGTGCGGCCGTGGTGTCCGTCGACGACGCCGTGCGCATGGTCACGGCGCTGCCCGAGGTCACCGAGGGCACGCGTTTCGGCAACCGGACCTGGTTCGTGGCAAACAAGGCGTTCGCCTGGGAACGCCCGTTCTCGAAGGCCGATCGCAAGCGGTTCGGCGATGCCGAGCCCCCGGCCGGCCCGATCCTTGCGCTGCGCACCGTGGACCTGGCCGACAAGGAGGCCGTGCTCGCCACCGGCACCCGGGGGTTCTTCACCATCCCCCACTTCGACGGCTACGCGGCCGTCCTCGTGCAGCTCCGAGCCGTCACGAAGCGGCCGCTCCGCCAGGCGATTGAGGATGCCTGGCTCGCCTGCGCGCCCGAACGACTCTCCGGCCCCTGGCTCGCCGGCTCCTAGGGCGAATCGGCGCCGGCTCGCGTCGCCACCGGGCCTCGACCCGGGTGTCTCTGCCGGGCGACTCTCCCGAAACTATTCACTGCTTCGTTTATAGTTTCGAGAAGGTGTCCCCCGAGGCGGTCCCCCGAGGCAGCGCCGGTGCGGCGCCGCTGCCCCCCTCAGGCCCCGGGCACGCCGCAGGAGTCGTTGAACCGGAGCAGCACCCAGCGGTCCTCCGCCGGTACCCACTCCCACTCGGTCATGGAGGCGTGCACGATGCGCACCCACCCCCGCCGGTAGATCTCGGGTGGGACGCCGAGGAACCTGATCATGCACGCCTCGATCACCCCTGCGTGCACTGCGGCCACGACCAGCTCGCCCGGGTGGCGGCCCACCACCTCGCGCACGGCGTCGGAGGCCCGCACCACGAACCCGGACCAGCTCTCGCCCCCCGGGGCAATGGGCAGGCTCGGGTCGCGGTCCCAGTCGGGCACGCCGAACATCTCGACCACCCGCTCCCAGGGCATACCGTCGCACTGTCCCGGATGCAGCTCGCACAGGTCGCAGCGCTGCACCACCGGCCCCAGGGCCTTGGGGCCCGGACCCACCACCGGGCGCAGCCGCTCGGCGGTCTCCACCGCCCGGGGCAGCACGGAGGAGTACAGGGCCGTCGCCTCCCGCAGCTCACCGCTCTCGTAGAGCCGGTCGGCCAGGACCGCGACCTGCCGGCGCCCCAGGTCGGTCAGCCCCGTGCAGCCCTTGAGACCGCCGACCACGCGGTTGATGTTGCACGCCGCCTCGCCGTGGCGGACGAGGACGATGCGCGACGAGCCTTCCTGCGGCGGGAAGACACGCAGGACCCCGGCATGGGCCCGATCGTCGGGCTCCGGGGCGTCCGCGTCGACGCTCACGCCAGGTTCCCGACGAAGTGCTCGAGCTGGCGCAGGGTCCGGCATTCCACGACGTCGTCGCAATGGGCGGCGTACTCGCCGACGATGGAGTCGCCCGACCCCCAGTAGTCGCGCGGTTCGGGGTTCAGCCAGTAGACGTGGCGCGCCCTGGCCTGCAGGTCCTCGAGCACCCACGACTGGGAGGCGTGGTAGTTGTTGCGTGCGTCGCCGAGCACCATGATGCTCGAGCGCGACGTCACCTGGTCCCCCCAGCGACGGTGGAACTCGCTCAGCGCGTGCCCGTAGTCGGAATGGCCGTCCACCCAGATCACATCCGCCTCGAGGTTGATGCGCACCACCGCCTCGGCGGGGTCCACCACGCCCTCGAAGAAACGCGTCACTTCGTCGATGCCGTCGACGAAGACGAAGCTGCGCACCTTGGAGAACTGCGAGGAGATGGCGTACACCAGGTGCAGGGTGAAGCGGGCGAAGCTGGCCACCGAACCCGAGATGTCCGCGATCACGAAGATCTCGGGCTTGGCGGGGCGCGGGTGCCGGAAGCGCGGCTCAATCGGCACGCCCCCTGTCGAGAGCGAACGCCGCATGGTGGCCCGGAAGTCGAGCGGACCCTTGCGCCCGTGACGGCGTTTGCGGGCGAGCCGTACCGCCAGCTTGCGCGACAGCGGATGGAGCACCCGGTGCAGCATCGCCAGCTCCTCGCGGGTGGCATGCATCACGTCGATGTCCTCGGGAAGCGGCTTGCGCACGGAGCGGGCCAGTGCCTCGGCACCCCGGTCCTCCACCAGGCGTCGACGGATCTCCGTCTCGACGGCGCGGCGGAACTTGTCGATGCGTGCCTTGTACTCGTCGGCCGCGAGACGTTCCTCCAGCTCGGTCAACGCCCCGCCCGCCGCGCCGGCCTGTGCCTGGCCCATGAGGCGTTCGAGCACCGCGTCGAGGTCGAGGTTCCGCAGCGTGCGGTACAGGTAGTAGGTCCCACCGACCGGGCGGCCCGGCTCCATGCCCGCGTAGCGGTCCACCGCGTTACGGGCCACGACGTTCATGAGTGCGGCATCGGCCGACAGCAGCGACTTGAACAACAGCTCGGCCAGCTCCTCGGGCGTCATGCCCTCGCCGGCGCCGCCGCCCTTCCACGAGCGACCCTGGCCTCGCAGCCCGTCCTGCCCGGCCTGCTCCCCGTCGGGCGCCGCACCTTCCTCACCACCGTCCTCGCCCTCGGCCTCCGCCCCGGGGCCCGCGGAGCGCACGGCGAAGAAGACCTCGAAGGCCGTCTCGAAGGCCCGCCAGTGCGACGAGGACTTCACGAGTGTGGCGGCGAGCGCGTACTTCAGGGCCTCGCGGTCCTCCAGGGGGATGTGCTTGACCGCTTCGGCGGCGTCGAGGTGCTCGGTGAGCGAGACCGGGAGCCCGGAGCGGCGCAGCTCGGTCACGAAACCGGAGAGGAGGTCGAGCACGCTGCGCTCAGCCCGACGAGGCCGACAGCAGCTCCTTGCTGGCCCGCTCGATATCGGCTTGGTACTTCAACAGGATGTGCAACGTGTCCTTGGCCCCGGCGGCGTCGATCGTGTCCACGCCGAGAAGCACGAGCGTGCGGGCCCAGTCGAGGGTCTCGGAGACCGACGGCGCCTTGCGCAGCTCGAGCGTGCGCAGCGAGCGCACGATGCGGGCCACCTGATCGGCCAGCTCCTCGCTGATGCCGGGCACCTTGGCCCGTACTATCTCGCGCTCGCGGTCGAGGTCGGGGTAGTCGATGTGGAGGTAGAGGCAGCGGCGCTTGAGCGCCTCGGAGAGCTCGCGGGTGTTGTTGGAGGTGAGGAACACCATGGGCAGCTGCGTGGCCCGCACGGTGCCCAGTTCGGGGATCGACACCTGGTACTCGGAGAGGATCTCGAGCAGCAGGGCCTCGGTCTCGAGCTCGACCCGGTCGACCTCGTCGACGAGGAGGACAACCGGCTCGGTCGCCCGGATCGCCTCGAGCAGCGGCCGCGTCAGCAAGAAGTCCTCGGAGAAGATGTCCTCCTCCAGCTCCGCCCAGCTCGGGCCCTCCTCCTCGGCCCGGCCGTGCTCCCCGGCCTGGATGCGCAGCAGCTGCTTGCGGTAATTCCACTCGTAGAGCGCCTTGGACTCGTCGAGACCCTCGTAGCACTGCAACCGGATGAGCCGCGCCCCCGTCAGCTCGGCCACCGACTTTGCCAGCTGCGTCTTCCCCGTGCCCGCCGGGCCCTCGACGAGCACCGGCTTGGCCAGGCGATCGGCCAGGTACACGACGCCGCTGATCGACTCGTCGGCCAGGTAGCCCACCTCGGCCAGGCCGCCGCGCACCGCGTCCAACGACCCGAACCGGGGGGGACCGGCGTCGGGCAGGCCCAGCCCTGCGTTCCCATTGCTCACCGGCGCACCTGCCCGTCGCCCCGCACGACCCACTTCAACGTCGTCAGCTCCTTCACTCCCATCGGTCCCCGGGCGTGCAACTTCTGGGTGGAGATCCCCACCTCGGCGCCGAGCCCGAGCTCCTCGCCGTCGACGAACCTCGTCGACGCGTTCACCAGCACCGCCGCTCCGTCGACCTCGGCCACGAAGCGGTCGGCCGCGGCCACGTCGGAGGTCACGATCGCTTCGGAGTGCCCGGAGCTGTAGCGGGCGATGTGCGCAATGGCGTCGCCCACGTCGTCGACCATCCCGATCGCCACCACCGGACCCAGGAACTCGGTGCCGAAGTCGCTCTCGAGCGCGGGCACGGCGTCGGGCACGAAGACGCGCACGCGCTCGTCCGCCCGGATCTCCACACCGGCGGCGGCGAGCGAGTCCGCCAACCGGGGCAGGAACTCGGCGGCCACGCCGGCGTGCACCAGGATCGTCTCGACCGCGTTGCACACCCCGAAGCGGTGCGTCTTGGCGTTGACCACCAGCTCGTGCGCCATGGTCAGGTCGGCGGCACCGTCGACGTAAATGTGGCAGTTCCCGTCCCCGTCGAGCACGTAGGGCACGGTGGCGTGCTCGATCAGCGACGCGATGAGCGCCTGACCACCGCGCGGGATCAGGCAGTCGATCAGCCCCCGCAGTTGCATGAAGGCGACGGCGGTCTCGTGCGATGTGTCCTCCACCAGGGCCACCGTGTCCTCGGGGAGCCCGGCCTTGACGGCCGCCCGCCGCAGGAGGGAGACGACGGCACGGTTGGAGTCGATGGCCGAGGACGAGCCGCGCAGGAACGCCGCGTTACCTGCCTTGAGGCACAGCCCGGCGGCGTCGCTGGTCACGTTGGGACGGTTCTCGTAGATCACGCCGACGACACCGAGCGGCACCCGCACCCGCGTCACCCGCAGGCCGTTGGGTCGCACCCAGCCCTCGGTGACCTCCCCCACCGGATCGGGCAGCGCAGCCACCGTGCGCAAGCCACGCGCCATGCCGCTCACGCGCTCCTCGCTCAGCCGCAGCCGGTCCCGGGCCGCCTCCACCATGCCGGCGGCCTCGGCCCGCTCCAGATCGGTCCGGTTCGCCGCCACCAGGGACGCCCACTCCCCTTCGAGCAGGTCGGCCGCCAGCCGCAACGCGTCGTTGCGCACCGAGCCGGGCGACCGCGCGACCACCCGGGCCGCCTCCCGGACGCGGCCCGCGAGCTGGGCCAAAGCCGGCGAGGTCATCGAGTCAGGTTACAAGGACCAGGTCGTCACGGTGGACGACGACCTGGCTGCGCCGCCCCATCCACTCCGCCGAGCGCTCCGCCGCCAGCCGGACCAGGCCCTTGGCGAAGACCCGCCCATCGGGTCCGGCGATCTCGACGGCGTCCTCGGGGCGGAAGGTGCCGCTCACCGCGACGACACCCGCGGCCAGGAGGGAGCGCCCCTTCTCGGTGAGGGCGGCCCGCGCCCCTTCGTCGACCGTGAGGCTGCCCGAGGCGCCGAGGGCGAAGGCGATCCACAGCTTGCGGGCCGAGAGCCTGCCGGGGCGGGCCCGGAACACCGTCCCCACCCCGGCCTCGCCGGCCAGCGCCGCCGTCACGACGCCCGGTCGTCCTGCGTCGGCGATCACGGCCTGCACCCCCGACCAGGTGGCGATCTTGGCTGCCGCCAGTTTCGAGGCCATGCCGCCGCTGCCCACGGCGCTGCCGGGCCCGCCCGCCAAACGTTCGAGCTCGTGGTCGATCTCGACTACCTCCTCAATGAGCGACGCCTCGCTGTCGCGCCGCGGGTCGGCCGTCAGCAGGCCGGGCGCATCCGTCAGCAACACGAGCAGCTGCGCGCCCACCAGGTGCGCCACCAGCGCGGCGAGGCGGTCGTTGTCGCCGAAGCGGATCTCCTCGTCGGCGACTGCGTCGTTCTCGTTGACGATCGCGACCACGCCGAGGTCGGCCAGGTGCCGCAGCGTCCCGCGCGTGCAGGTACTGGGTGCGGCGCACGAAGTCGAGGGGGGCCAGCAGCACCTGCCCGGCCAGGATCCCGTGGGTCTCGAGGCCGTCCTGCCACAGGCGCATCAGGCGGTGCTGTCCGACGGCGGAGACCGCCTGCAGGACGGCGGGGTCCGTCGGTCGCTGCTCACCGCGGTCGAGGGCGGCCCAGCCGGCGGCGATGGCCCCCGAGGTGACCACGACCACGGTATGTCCGGCTCGGCGCGCCGCGGCGAGCTCGCCGCACAGCCGGGTCACCGTGTCCTCGGTGACCGAGGACGAGCCCACCTTGACGACGGCGATCACGCCTCCTCACCCCAGGTGAACGTCATGGCGCCGACGGTGACCTCGTCCCCGTCGCGCGCGCCCGCCCGGGCCAGCGCCCGGTCGACTCCCAAGCGGCGCAACCGGCGCACGGCCTCGGCCTGGGCCCCGGCGTCGTTCAGGTCCGACAGCGCCACCGCCCGCTCGGCGGCGCGGCCGACCACGAGCCAGGCGCCGGCGCCGGCCCGCTGGACGTCGACGCCCTCGGGCGTGGGTCGGTGCACGACCACCTCGCTCGACGCCGCCGCGAACGCCGCTGCCCGCGCCTCGTGCACCAGGACAGCGAGACGCTGGACAAGCTCGCCGACGCCCGTCCCGGTGGCGGCCGAGAGCACCATGTCGCACACGCCCTCGGCATCGGTGCCGATGTCCGCCTTGCTGCCCACCACGACCCGCGGGCGCTCGAGGAGCTCGGGGCGGTAAGAGCCGAGCTCGGAGAGCAGGACGCGCAGCTGCGCCGCCGGCACCTCACCGCCGGCGTCGGGCGCGCCGAGATCGATCAGCACGACGAGCACCCGGGCCCGCTCGACGTGGCGCAGGAACTGATGGCCGAGGCCCTTGCCGCCCGCCGCCCCCTCGACCAGACCGGGGACGTCGGCCATGACGAATTCGGTGCCGTCGGGCGCGCCACCGACCCGCACCACTCCGAGGTGCGGCTCCAGCGTGGTGAAGGGGTAGTCGGCGATCTTGGGCTTGGCCGCGGACACGGTCGAGATCAGGGTCGACTTGCCGGCATTGGGGTACCCCACCAGCGCGACGTCGGCCATCAATTTGAGCTCCATGTCCAGCCAGAGCTCCTCGCCCTTCTCGCCCTGCTCGGCAAAGGCCGGGGCGCGTCGGCGGTTCGACAAGAAGCGCGCGTTGCCGCGCCCGCCCTGGCCGCCCTCGGCCACCATGAAGCGGGAGCCCTCGGTCGCCAGGTCGCACACGACGGCGCCGTCCCGGTCACGCACCACGGTGCCGACCGGGACCGGCACCTCCAGGTCCTTGCCCCGCGCCCCGTGACGCCGCGACCCCGAGCCGTGCACACCGTCGGTGGCGCGTCGGAACGGGTGGTCACGGAAGCCGAGCAGCGACGACTCGTTCACCGAGGCGACCAACCACACGTCGCCGCCGTGGCCGCCGTCGCCGCCGTCGGGGCCGCCCCGGGCCACGTGCGCCTCGCGGCGCCACGACACCGCCCCGGCTCCCCCGTCGCCGGCGCGCGCGTGCAGCTGGGCCTGGTCGACGAAGCCGGGCATAGGCGGGAAAGCTTAAGAGCCGATGAGTCGGCGGGCGCGCTGGCCCACCTCGGCGCGGGCCCGTTCGCTGTCGATCCCCGTGCAGCGACCGTCCTCGACGACGCACGCCCCCCCCACCCAGACGTCGGTGACCAGGTAGCCTGCCCCCGCCCAGACGAGGTGGCCCAACAGCTCGGCGTCGGTGACCGAGGGGGTGAAACGCGCATCGTCGGTACGCAGGCGGATGACGTCGGCCGGCCGGCCCACCTCGAGCGCGCCCACAGGGAGCCCGAGTGCCTCGCCCCCACCGCGGGTGGCCAGGCGCAGCGCCGCCGCCGAGCTCACCACTTCGGGGTCCGCCGCGGCGGCCCGGGCGAAGAGCGCGGCCAACCGCATCTCGTCCCACAAGTGCAGGTCGTCGTTGGAGGCGGGCCCGTCGGTGCCCAGGCCCACCCGCACGCCGCGGGCGAGCAGGTCGCGCAACGGGGCGACCCCGGCGCCCAGCTTCCCGTTGGAGCCCGGGCAGTGGGCCACCGCCACGTCGTGCCCGGCGACCAGGTCCAGGTCGGCCTCGTCCAGCCACACCGAGTGCGCCGCCAGGACCCTGCCGTCGAACACGCCGAGCGACGCCAGCAATGCGGGCGCGCTCATGCCGTGCCGCTCGCGCACCACGTCACCCTCAGCTGCCGTCTCGGCGAGATGGATCTGGAGCAAGGCGTCGCGCCGCTGCGCCTCGCCGGCGATGGCGCGCAGCCCGTCGGGCGGCACGCTGTAGGCGGCGTGGGGCCCGAACCCCACCTCGATCCGTCCCGCCGTCGACCCCTCGATGGCGTCGAAGAGGTCGCAGGCGCCGGCGAACAGGTCCTCCCAGGTGTTCCCGGGCGGTGCCCCCGGGAGCCCGAAGATGGCCGGCGTGTAGACGGCGCGGATGCCCGAGTCGACGAGCGCCTCCACCACTGGTGCGGGGTGCCGATACTGCTCGCAGGTGGTGGTGATCCCGTTGCCGAGGAGCTCGACGGCGCCGAGCGCCATCCCCCAGTACACGTCATCGTCGTCCAGCAGGGCCTCACGCGGCCAGACGGACTCGCTCAGCCATCGGTCCAGGGGCAGCCCGTCCCCCGCGCTGCGCACGAGGGTCATCGGCGAGTGCCCATGGCAGTTGACGAGGCCCGGCATGAGCAGGCCCCCGAGATGGCGGACCTCCGTGCCGGTCGCCGCCGGCACCCGCCAGGGGTCCCCCACCCACGAGATCAGGCCGGCGTCGTCGATCTCGACGGCGCCGGGGGCCAGCATGGTGTTCGCCGCGTCGACGGTGAAGACGGCGTCGGCCACCAGCCGCAGGGTCATGGTGCGCCGACGAACAGGCGATCCGAAAGGTGACGCGGCACGCGGATCGGCGCCGGCCCGCCCTCGACGGCCACCTCGACCCCACCGTCGCCGTCGCGCCCGCCCACACGGGCGACCGCTCCGGGGATGAAGCCGCCTTCGTCGAGCAGCGTCAGCGAGCCCAGGTTCATCTCGACCTCCTCGCTGATGCGGAACAGCCGCACCCGCTCCCCTTCGCCGGCCTCGGCCAGCGGCCGCGTCGGGACCGGGGGCGCGGCCGAGCCCGACCCCGGGATCGGGTTGCCATGGGGACACGTGGCCGGGTCGCCGAGCAACTCGACGAGGCGGGCCTCCACGTCGTCGGAGATCACGTGCTCCCAGCGCCCCGCCTCTCGGTGCACCTTGTGCCACTCCAGCCCGATGACGTCCACCAGCAGACGCTCGGCCAGTCGGTGCTTGCGCACCACCTTCTCCGCCAGGGACCGTCCGCTGTCGGTGAGCGAGAGCCGGCGGCCTTCGCGGGTCACATAGCCATCCTCGCTGAGGCGCTCGAGCATCTCCGAGACCGAGGGGGCGGACCGCCCTAGACGTTCGGCGATGCGAGCCTGAATGACCGGCACGCCCTCCTCCCCCAGCGCGAGCATCGTCTCCAGGTACTCCTCGACGGGCGGGTGGTATTCCTGGGGCCGATGGGCGACGCGGTCAGGCATGGCAGTGCCCGTCCGCTGACGGGGGCACGTCGAGCGCGGGGTTGCGGTCGAAGAAGCCGAAGGGCATCAGGATGAACCCGGTGGACTCGACCGGCATGACGGGCCAGTCCTCGGGCCGCGGGATGTGGGTGACGCCGAAGGAATGCCACAGCACGATGTCGGTGTCGACGACGGGGCGGTCCTGCGCCGTCCACGCCGGCAGGCCGGCGCCGCCCTGGTGCTGGTTGGGGTAGTCCCCCGCCGCCCTGCGCTCGTCCTCGGCAAAGGGAGTGACCCAGAGGTTGTGCGACGCGAAGGCGGCCCGCCGCCCGATGCTCGACTCGGGTCCGGCCAGCAGCGTCGGGGTGGCGCCGGGCAGGAGCTTGTAGGCAGTCGGCTGCCCCAGACCGTTGCGCCGGCTCCGGTTGGCGATGCGCCACGTACGCGAGCGCGCTGGATCGATGTCGCGACGGGCCGCCAGCTCCGTCTCGAGCAGCGTCACCGCGGTGCCGAACGCGCTGCCCACCGGGTTGCCCTCCCCGGGGGGGGTCGGCACGGCGTCGACCTCGAAGACGGCGTTGTCCGGGCCGTCGATCTCGACGTCCAGCCGCACGTTGAAGAGGTGCTGGTGGAACGGTGCAGCCAGGCCCGGGGCCACCATGCGCGCGTGCGGCCCGGGGTCGTCGCCCTCGACCGCCATCGTCGACATGATGCCCGTGAGCTTGACCTCCAGCTGCATGGTGCCGTCGAGGTAGAGGTACCAGTAGAAGCCGTACTCGTAATTGCCCACGGTGGCGATGGAGCTGATGACCAGGCGGCGTGACCGCCTGACCTCGGTGCGCCCCGAGGTCATGTCCACGTGCTTCCAGAGGATGGAGTAGTCCTCCTCGTGCATGCAGATGGCGTTCGCCTTGGTGTGCGGCTTGCCCTGCTCGTCCGCGAAGACGTAGTCGAAGTAGTGGATCTCGCCGAGGCAGTCGCAGCCCAGTGTCAGGGAGTCGGCCATCCGACCGAGGCCCCACTCGCCGGCGTCGAAGGCGCTCTTCCACGAGTGCATCGGGCTCGGATGCCCGTAGGGCACCACCATCTCGCTCACCGAGGCCCGGTAGACGATGGGCCGCACCCGCCCGCCGTCCTCGTAGCCGATGGTGGAGAGGACGAGGCCCTCCAGCGGGTCCATGCCGACGCGCAGCGACCACTTCTGCCACCGCACGAGGTTGCCCTCGACCGTGAAGCTCGGGCCCTCGGGCTGGGTGATGGCGAGGGGCCTGAGGTCGTTCCGCAGGGGGCCGTTGTCCTCGGGGTAGTAGCTGCCCGAGGTGGGGGGGATGGCGACGGTGCCGTAGTCGAGCACCTCGAGCACCTCGCCCCGTGCCATGTCGACGATGGCCAGCAGCCCCTCAATGGGCCGCGCGTAGCCGTTGTCGTCGGGCGCGTCCCGCAGGTAGGGGATGCACTTGGTGATGCGACGCCGCTTCTCGTGCTCCAGCCCGAAGGTGCCCGCGGGCCAGGGGTCGACCTGCACGAGCGAGCGGTCCGTGATGCCGCGCCGGTCGAGGGCGGCGTTCCACTCGTCGCACTCCTGCAGGGCCAGTTGGGCCGCGTAGGCCTCCTCCATCTGCAGCGGCGGCCGCACGTCCTCGACCAGCTCCCAGCGCACCACCTCGCCCTTGGTCAGCGACACGATGGCCTCGACCACGTCGGCCTCTGGGCCCCGGAGCAGCACCATCCGCACCTGGCGGTCGGCCGCCACCGCCTCGCCGCGGTCGATGGCGCGCACGACATCCTTCGGTGGCTCGCAGAGGCCGACATAGGCGAACCGCAGCGCCTCGTTCGCCACCGTGGCCCGGCCGCAGTCGTAGACGATCTGGCGTGCCGCCTTGAGCTCCTCCCCGCTGAGGGGGGACAGGGGGTGCAGCGAGACGGGAGACAGAGCGGTTGTGGTCGACATCAGGGCCATGGTACGCGGCAACCGCCGACGCCCGGATGGTGCCCGCGGGGCGGGGCCTACCATGCCCGGGATGGACGACGCGCTGGACCGGGCAGCGCACAGCGCCCGGGAGCTGTCGCGCCGCATCGGATTCGACCACCACGAAGTCGTGGTGGTACTCGGGAGCGGCCTGTCCGGCACGGCCGAGTGTCTGGGCGCCGGCAACGATGCGGTCCCCCTCGACACGCTGCCCTTCTTCCCGCCCTACAGCGCCGGCGGGCACCGTCCCGCCGCCTGGTCGGTGCCCGTGGCTGGACGTCGGGTGCTCGTCCTCGGTGGGCGGTGTCACCTCTACGAGGGCGTCACCGCCGCCGAGGCGGCACACCCCGTGCGCACCGGCATCGCCGCCGGGTGCACCACCGCGATCCTGACCGCCGCCGTCGGGGGCATCCGCGACGACCTCGCCACCGGGTCGGTCATGGTCGTCGAGGACCACCTCAACCTGACCGGGCACAGCCCGCTCAGCGGTCCGGCGTTCATCGACATGGCGGACGCCTACGCCCCACGACTGCGCGACGTCGCCCTCTCGACGCCCGGCCCCGCCGCGGCCCCCGTCTCGCCCCGGCCGGGCGTCTACGCCCAGCTCCCGGGGCCCCAGTTCGAGACGCCGGCCGAGATCCGCATGCTCCGCTCCTCCGGCGCGGACGTGGTCGGCATGTCGATGGCGCTCGAAACCATCGCCGCCCGCCATGCCGGCGCCGAGGTACTCGGGCTCGCTCTGGTCACGAACCCGGCCGCGGCAACCGCGGCCACGACGGACACCGCGAGCATTGCCGACGTGGGCGCCGCGGCGGCGCCCGTCGTGGCCGAGGTGGTGCGCCACGTCGTAGGCTCGCTCCCGTGACCAACCCGGTAGCGCCCGCGGGCGTCGACCACGTCGCCATCAATGTCCCCGACGTCCCAGGCGGCGTCGCGTTCTACACCGAGAAGCTGGGACTGGTGCAGAACTTCACCCGGCCCGACTTCGGGTTCGCCGGCGCGTGGCTCGACACCGCCAACGGGCAGCAGGTGCACCTGATTGAGGCGGCGGTCCCCCAGAACGTGGGCCAGCACTTCGCCCTCGTGTTCGCCGACCTGAGCGCCACGGTGGCCGAGCTCCGCGCGCGGGGGATGCAGGTGTCGGACCCCGTTCCCGTCGGCGAGACGGGCCGCTGGCAGGCCTTCACCACCGATCCCTGGGGCAACGGGATCGAGTTGCACGAGCGCCCACCCGCGTAGCGGGCGCGTAACAGCCGGTGACTGTCAGCCGGTGACTGTCAGCCGGTGACGATGCTGACGTGCTTGCGGCCCCGGCGCTCGCCGAACTTCACCACGCCGTCGGCCGTGGCGAACAACGTGTCGTCGCCGCCACGCCCGACGTTGGCACCCGGGTAGAACTTCGTCCCCCGCTGGCGCACCAGGATGGAGCCGGCGGTGACGGCAGACCCGTCGAACTTCTTCACGCCGAGGCGCTGCGCCGCCGAGTCGCGGCCGTTGCGGGTCGACCCGCCACCCTTCGTCTTTGACATGTCGGACTCCTCGGACTCGGATTACGTCGAGTTACTTCGCCGTGATGGCGGTGATCTCCAGCGTGGCGTAGTGCTGGCGGTGACCCCACCGGCGGCGCTGGTTCGACTTGGACTTATAGGTCATGGCGTTGATCTTCGGGCCGAGCTCGGAGCCCACGACCTTGGCCGTGACGCTGGCGCCGGCCAGCTGCTCGGGCGTAGCCAGCACCGTGGCGCCGTCGACCACGAGGACGGGCTCGAGGGACACCTCGGCGCCGACCGGCTGGCCCAGCAGCTCCACGCGGACGCGCTCGCCCTCGGCCACGCGCTCCTGCTTCCCTCCGGACCTGATGACGGCATACATGAGGGAGAGACTCTAGCGCAGGACCGAGTCGTCCAGGGTCACGCCCCGGCCCCCGCAGACCGTGCACTCGGTGGAGAGGGTCTCGAGCAGGCCCTCCGAGACGCGCTTGCGCGTCATCTCGACCAGGCCCAGCTCGGAGATGTCGAAGACCTGGGTGCGGGTCTTGTCACGGGCCAGCGCGTTGCGCAGGGCCGCCGCCACCTTGTCCCGGTTGTCCCGGATCTCCATGTCGATGAAGTCGATGACGATGATGCCCCCGATGTCGCGCAGGCGGAGCTGGCGCGCCACCTCCTCGGCCGCCTCCAGGTTGTTGCGGAAGACCGTCTCCTCCAGGTTCGTCCGGCCGACGTTCTTCCCGGTGTTGACGTCGATCACGGTCAGCGCCTCGGTCCGCTCGATGATCAGCGAGCCCCCCGACGGCAGCCACACCTTCCGGTCGAGCGCCTTGTGCAGCTGCTCATGGACGTGGTAGCGCTCGAAGATGGGGAGGCCCTCCACCTCGGGGTCGTAGTACTCCACCCGGTCGGAGAGCTCGGGACTCACCGCCCGCACGTAGTCGCGCACCTGCTCGAAGAGCGTCAGGTCATCGATGACGACACCCCGGTACTCGGCGTTGAGCTCCTCGCGCAGGATCCGCACCGACAGCTCGGGCTCGCGGTAGAGCAGCCCCGGCGCGTCGGACCGCTTGGCCTCGACCTCAATGGCATTCCACTGCTCGAGCAGCGCGGTGACGTCGCGCTGGAGCTCCTCGGCCGAGACGCCCTCGGCGGCGGTGCGCACGATCATGCCGTGGCCGGCCGGCTTGACCTCGTCGATGATGCGGCGCAGGCGCCGCCGCTCGTTGTCCCCCAGGCGCTTGGAGATGCCGAAGGCGCTGGAATTGGGCACGAGGACGGCGAAGCGGCCCGGCAGCGAGACCTCCTGGGTCAAGCGGGCGCCCTTCGCCCCGATCGGGTTCTTGGTCACCTGGCACAGGATCGTCTGCCCCGCCTTGAGCACGTCCTCGATCCGGGGCTGCTGCGACGCCCCGCCTTCGATGTCGTCCCGGTCGTAGCGCACGTCGCCCCGGTACAGGACGGCGTTCTTGGGGATGCCGATGTCGACGAAGGCCGCCTCCATGCCCGGCAGGACGTTCTGGACCCGCCCCCGGTACACGTTGCCGTCGATCTGGCTCGTGTCGTCGGCTGCTCGGGACACGTAGTGCTCCACCAGCGAGCGACCCTCCAGCATGGCGATCTGGGTCATGTGGGGCTGCACGTGCACGCAGACCAGGTAACGGCCCACCTGCTTCGAGCGGCGGTCCCGCCCCGTGCGGCGGCGGCTGCGCGCCCGCTTGGCCCCGGCGTCGGGCGATGCTGCGACCGGCCCTTCGGGCACCGCCACGCCGCCTTCCTCCCCCCTCGTTGCCGTGTCGCCCGGCCGCACCAGCGGGACCACGGGGGCCGGCGCCTTCTGGGGCGGGGGCACCGCGGGCGCAGGCCGGGTGTCGCCGATCTTGGGCTTGCGCCGGGGCGACGGGCGCGCCGCGTCGGGCGGGCTAGTGCTCCCCGCTGCCTCCGGGGGGCGACCCTCCGGGGTCTGGCTGATTTCCGTCTCGGACATGAGGGAAAGCCCTCCTCGCGTGCTGTGTCGCATCGGCACCGGTCCCGAGCCAGCCCACGGGGAGCGGCTCGAACCGTGCGCCGTCGCGTTCGATCCATTGATGCGTTCGACAGGCCCGTCCGGGCACCGCGTCGGTGCCCAGGGTCGCGACCAGGTCGGCCGGGCGGACGCCACGCGGGTGCGTGGCCAGCTCCGCCCGGAGGTGACCGTTGGGGCCGGTCACGGACAGTGCCAGGATCGCCGGGCGGATGTCGTCCTCGGTCTGACGACCCTTCCGCTCCCGCCGGATAGTCACGATCGGAGCAGCGAGCACCTTCTCCACCCGCTCCTGCAGCTCCTCACCTGGCACGCCGAGCACCTCCAGCTCCCAATCGCACGATGCTACCTCCTGCTGGAGTGAACCCTCCGCCTTGCCGATAAGGGCAGCGGCGGTGACCTCGATCCCCTCGGGCAGCAGCGCGCTCAGTGTCTCGGGCAGCTCTGCAACGGGGGTCGAGTCCGGCGGGCGCGGCCCGAGACGCACGTCGAGGTACTCACCACGCGACTCGCAGCTCGTGGGGAGCGCCAGCCCGAAGCTGACGAGGGGGTGGGGCACGAAGCCCTGCGAATAGGACACGGGCAACCGGCTTCGCCGCAGCGCCCTCTCCCACATCCGGGCCACGTCCCGGTGGCTCGTGAAGCGGATCTTCCCCGCCTTGGTGAAGCGCAGGCGCAGGCGCTCCTCCTCAGGAGGCACGACTGACCAGGCGGACCGGGATCCGGTCCCCCACGCTGAGGTCCTGGCCGGTGCCCTGACTGCCGCCGGCCGGCGGCACCGGGGACGCCACGACGTGCTCGAGGCCGAACTCGGTGCAGGCGCCGCAGTCGTAGCAGGGGGTCCAGCGGCAGTCCTCAACGGCGACCCGGGCCAGGGCGTCCTGCCAGTCGCCCCACAGGAAGTCGCGGTGCAGCCCCGCCGAAATGTGGTCCCAGGGCAGGGCTTCGTTGCCGTCGCGGCTCCGGTGGCAGACCTCCTCCAGGCTCATCCCCTCGGCCGTGAGGGCCGCCTCCCACAACGAGAGGTCGAAGCGCTCCGACCACTCCTGGAACGTGCCGCCGTCGCGCCACACCCGCTCGATGACGGCGCCCATGCGCCGGTCCCCGCGGCTGGCCAGCCCCTCGGCGACCGATGCGGCCGGGTCGTGCCAGCGGATGGTGAGGCCGCGGGCGCGTCGGGTGGCGTCGCGCAGCAACGTCACCTTGCGCTCGAGCTCCGCCGCCGTGTCCTGTCCGAACCACTGGAACGGCGTGTGCGCCTTGGGTACGAAGCCCCCGACCGAGGCCACCACTGTCACCGACTTGTGGTACTGCCGACCGATCTCCGCGCAGCGCGCGCCGAGCTCGGCGATCCCGATCACGTCCTCGTCACGCTCGGTCGGCAGGCCGATCATGAAGTAGAGCTTGACCCGGCGCCAACCCTGGCTGAAGGCCGCGTCGACCGCGCCGTAGAGGTCCTCCTCGGTGATCAGCTTGTTGATGACGGTGCGCATCCGCCACGTGCCGCCCTCGGGGGCGAAGGTGAGACCGGTGCGGCGCACCTTTTGAATCTGCGCCGCCGTGCCCACGGTGAAGGCGTCCACGCGCAGGGACGGGAGGCTGACCGAGACGCGCCCCCCGTGCGCCGGGTCGTCGACGATGTCGCGCACGGTGTCCTCCACCCCGGAGAAGTCCGCGGTCGAGAGCGAGGTCAGGGTGACCTCGTCGTGCCCGCTCCATTCCAGGCCGCGGCGCACCATGTCGCGGACCTGGTCGGCCGGGCGCTCGCGGACCGGTCGGGTGATCATGCCGGCCTGGCAGAAGCGGCAGCCGCGGGTGCAGCCGCGGAAGACCTCGACGTTGAGGCGGTCGTGCACGACCTCGGTCAGCGGCACGAGCGGCCGCGCCGGATACGGCCAGTCGGCGAGGTCGCTCACGGTCCGCTTGGTGACGGCGGCGGGGATGCCGGCGCCAACCGGCCGGGTAGACACCAGGCGGCCGTCCTCGTAGACCGGCTCGTAGAGCGCCGGCACGTACACCCCTTCGAGCTGCGCCAGCGACCGCCGCAGCTCCTGGCGGTCGCGTGTCGCGGGCGGCGTGGCCTCGAGCCAGGCGGCCATAACCTCGTTGACCTCGCCCACGGCCTCCTCCCCGTCGCCCAACACGAAGGCGTCGACGAAGTCGGCCAGGGGCTCGGGGTTGAAGGCGCAATGACCGCCGGCCACCACGAGGGCGTCCGCACCACACCGATCCGCCGCGTGCAGCGGCAGGCCGGCCAGATCGATGAGGTTGAGGACGTTGGTGTAGACGAGCTCGGCCGAGAGGTTGAAGGCCAGCACGTCGAAGGCGGCCGCCGGGAGATGCTGCTCCACGCTGAAGAGGGGCACCCCGGCGGACCGCATGGCGGCCTCCATGTCGACCCACGGGGCATAGGCCCGTTCGGCCAGCGCGTCGGGACGGCCGTTGAGGATCTCGTAGAGGATCTGGAGGCCCTGGTTGGGCAGGCCGATCTCGTAGGTGTCGGGGTAGAGCAGGAGCCACGCAACCTTCCCCGGGCCGTGCTCGGGGTAGACCGCACCCTGCTCCCCGCCGATGTAACGGGCCGGCTTGGACACTGCGGGGAGGAGGCGCTCGATCTGCGGCCAGAGGGACTCCATCCCCGCCAACCCTACGACCCCGAAGGGGCCGGCTCAGCCGCCCGGGACGGTGGACGACGTGGTGGTCGTCGCGTTCGACGGGCCCGCGCCCGGCGGGACCGTGGTGGTCGTCGTGGTCGGCGTCCCCAACGGGGGGTTGGAGACGGGCGGGCTCAGGCTCGGCGGGCTGGTCGGGGTGGGGGTCTTCACCGTCGCCGCGATCGGGTTGGCGGCGATGTAGTTGAAGATGTTGCGCACCAGCGGGGCGGCGGCGTCGGCGCCGTACCCGCCCTGGGCGATGACCGCCAGGACGACGTACTGCGGGTTGGGGTTGGGGCCGAAGGCGACGAACCAGCTGTTGGGCTCCTCGCCTGCCTGGTTCGAGGCGGTGCCCGTCTTGCCGGCCAGGTTCCAACTCGACGGGAAGCCCTGGAAGGCCCCGTAGCCGGTGCCGTGGGGACTGGAGATGACGCCCTCGAAGCCCTGGAGCATGGCCGAGTAGTTGGCCGGGGAGATGGTCACGTGCCCGGTCACCTGCGGGGTGATCTTCTTGATGGCTTGACCCGTGACCGGGTCGACGACCTCGGAGGCGACCTGGGGGGCGTAGCGCGTACCGCCGTTGGCGAAGGTCGAATAGGCCACGGCCTGCTCAATCGGGGTCAGCACCGTCTCGCCCTGCCCGAAGGCCATCTCGATGTTGTCGCCGGTGAACCAGGAGGCGGTGTAGGGGAAGGCCTTGGGCGCCTCCGCGTGGAGCTTGGCCCGGGTCAGGTAGCTGTCGACGCGACCCTGCGCCTCGCCGGGGAGGTCGATGCCGGTGATGGTGCCCTCGCCGTACGCCGTGGCCTCGTTCTGAATCGGCGTCGTGCCGTACTTCGACTGCTGCTCCCAGAACATCTGGCCCAGGTTGTAGAAGAACGAGTCGCTCGAGACGGTCAGTGCGCCGGTGACGTTGTAGGTCCCGCCGCTGTCGCCGGGGTCGTCGTGCAGGATGCACCCGGTGTCGTTGTTGACCCCGGCGGCGGGGCAGCCCTGGATCTTGAAGGTCCCGGTGTCGTCGTACGGCGTGGTCGGGGTGATCAGGCCGTCCTGCAGCGCGGCGGTGGCCGTGATGAGCTTGAAGGTCGATCCCGGCGTGTACTGACCCTCGATGGCGTAGTCGTTCTCGGCGCCGCTGCCCTGCAGCGCGGCGAAATTGGCCGACGAGATACCGCCCACCCACTCGTTCAGGTCGTAGCTGGGATACGAGGCCAACGCCAGGACCTGCCCGTTCTGGGGGTTCATCACGATGGCCGCGCCGTTGGGCGCGGCGGGCAGACGCCCGCCATCGACCTCGTCGGGCGTCTTGCGGTCGGCCAGGATCTGCTGCTGGAGGTCGTTCTGCACCTCCTGCTGCAGTCCGGTGTCAACGTTGAGCACGACGGTGTCGCCCACTTGGGGGGCGGTGGTGCTGAGCGTGCCGACCACGGTGCCGCTGGCATCGACCGACAGGGCCTGGCGCCCCGCGACGCCGCGCAGGTAGGGCTCGTACTGCGCCTCGATGCCCGACACACCGACCTGGCTGCCCTGGGTGTAGCCGTCGTTGGGGTGGGCGGCCAGGTAGGTCGCCGAGATGTCCCCCGCGTAGCCGAGGATCTGCGTGCCCGTGGTCCCGCCTTGGGGATAGGTGCGCTGCGCGACGGTCTGGACGCTCACGCCCGGGTACTCCGACTGGTGCGTCTGGAGGAACTGCACCGTCGCGTCCGAGACGCCCACCGCGACGGGCACCGGCTCGTAAGGGCTGTACTGGTTGTTGTTGATGGACGCGGTCACCTGCTTGGGCGTCTGGCCGACCAGCGCGGCCACCATCCCGACGATGCCGGGGTTCTGCGCCGCCTCGGCCCGCGACAGCAGGATCTCTTGCTGGGGGTTGTTCGACACCAGGACGGTGCCGTTGCGGTCGACGATCTCGCCGCGCGGCGCGGGGATGCTCACCACGCGTACCTGGTTGCGCGTGACCGCGGCGGCGTAGGTCTTGCCCTCGACGACCTGGAGCGTCCACAGGCGGAGCACGAGGACGCCGAAGAGGAGCAGGACGGCGATGCCGACGATGCGGAGGCGCAGGTTCGGACGTGAGTCCTCTTCCTCGGGCGAGCCCACGAGCGACGCGACGTTGACGCTCTTGCGCGGTCGCATGCGGGGCTGGTGGGCCTCGGAGCGCCACGACGGGCGACGGGCCGGGCGGGTGGAGGGCTTGGGGTGGAGCCGGTCGCCGCGGATGGGGTGGCGGAGTGTCCGCTTCACCAGACTCTGGTGTCGGTGTGAGCCGGGACGAGGGAGCGGCGGTGGCTCTCCCCGGCCAGGGCCCACCGCATGAACCGGTTGACCGGCAGTACGAGCACGAGGCTGGACACGCCCACGACCAGGGAGAGCGTCAGGAAGTCCACTTGGACCATCTGTTCTTGACCGAGGATGGCGCCGAGCACGGCGAACAGCATGTCCGCTGCGACGCTCCCCGCGAGCGCGGCCACCGGCTTGAGCCAGGCGGCGCGGGGGTCGACCGGCGCCGTCAGGGACCCGGTGACGAAGCCCAGCAGGCAGCCGACCAGGGCCGACAGGCCGAACGGGGTCGGCAGCACCAGGTCGAAGGCGAGGCCCGCCCAGAAACCGACGATGGCACCCGTCTCGGGCCCGTCGAGCAGCGCGGCGGTGATGGGGAGCAGCCACAGCAGGTCGGGGTGGGCACCGCGGATGCGCAGCGCCACCATGATCGTCTGTTGCACCATGAGCGCGACGAAGATCACCAACGCCACCCGGACCATGGAGCGTGCGGTCACGTCGGGGGCACCCATTGGAGGACGTCCACGTAGGCCAGCTGGCCCAGGTTGGCGGCCGAGTCGACCTCGATGGTCTCCTGGCTGGCCCCTGCCGAGGTGTGGAACGACCGCACGGTGGCGACGGGGATCCCCGGCGGGAACGATGCCCCCTGCAGGCCGCTCGTGTACATGACCTCACCCTTCTGCAGCGGCGTGTGGGGCGCCACGAGGTCGGCCGTCATGGAGCTCCCGGGTCCCTGGCCGTCGACGATCCCGGCGTACTGGTTCTGCGGTCCGAACGCGACGCCGACCTTGGACTGTCCGTCGGTCACGAGGCGCACCACCGAGGTGTGGTGGAAGGCCTGGATCACCTGGCCCACGAGGCCGCCGGCGCCGACGACGGGATAGCCGACGTCGACGCCGTCGGCCCGGCCCTTGTCCAACGTGATGGTGGCCGTGAAGTTGGAGGCGTACTCGTCCAGGGTCTGTGCAGCGACGGTGGGCAGCGACTGCAAGAACGGGAGGTTCTGGAGCGTCATGAGCTGGCGGAGCTGGTTCTCCTCGAAGCCGCGCTCGGCCTGGGTGGCGCGCAGTTGACCGATCGTCTGCTGCAGCCGCTCGTTCTGGGCCTGTACCGACCCGTAGTCGAAAGCACCGGCGAAGAATTTGCCGATGGGGCTGATGACGTCGAGGACGCCCTGGCGCAGCGGCGCGTAGACGTCGTTGGCCACCGACTTGACCCCCGACGTCAGGCTGTGGGTCCGGCCGTTGAGGTCGAGCGAGATGAGGGAGAGCGAGACGACGAGCAGGACGATGACCGTGAGCATGCGGCGCGAGCGCCGTGATCGGGCCACCCAGAGGAAACCGGTCGCTCGGTCAGCGTGTGGAGGTGGTGATCAGTACCCGCTTCAGTGCCTCGAACTCCTCCAGGCACTGCCCGCTGCCGACGGCGACGCAGTTGAGCGGGTCCCGGGCCACCACGATCGGCATGCCGGTCTCGTGCTGCAGGCGTGACTCGAGCCCGTGCAGGAGCGCCCCACCGCCCGTCAGCACGATCCCCTGCTCCATGATGTCCGCCGCCAGCTCGGGCGGGGTCCGGTCCAGGGTGACCTTGACGGCGTCGATGATGGCGGAGACCGGCTCCTCAATGGCCCGTCGGATCTCGTCGGTCGACACGACGATGGTCTTGGGGAGGCCGCTGACGAGGTCGCGGCCGCGGATCTCCGCGTGCAGCTCCTGCTCCAGCGGATAGGCCGAGCCCAGCGTGATCTTGATCTCCTCGGCGGTGCGCTCGCCCAGGGCGAGGCTGAACTCCTTCTTCACGAACGAGACGATCGCTTCGTCGAGCTCGTCCCCGCCGATGCGCACCGACTGGCTCGTGACGATGCCGCCGAGCGAAATGACGGCGACCTCGGTGGTGCCGCCGCCGATGTCGACCACCATGTTGCCCGTCGGCTCGTGCACGGGGAGCCCCGCGCCGATGGCGGCGGCCATGGGCTCCTCAATGATGTAGGCGCGTCGCGCCCCGGCATACTCGGCGGCCTCCATGACGGCGCGTCGCTCCACGCCCGTGATGCCCGACGGCACGCAGATCACCATGCGCGGCTTGGCGAAGCGCCGCTGGTGCACCCGGTGGATGAAGTACCGCAGCATCTTCTCGCAGATCTCGAAGTCGGCGATGACACCGTCCTTCAGGGGCCGGATGGCCTGGATGTTCGACGGGGTGCGGCCGATCATCCGCTTCGCCTCGGCTCCGACCGCCAGCGGGCGCCCGTCCTTGATGTCGACCGCGACCACGGACGGCTCGTTCAGCACGATGCCGCGGCCGCGGACGTACACCAGCGTGTTGGCGGTACCGAGGTCGACGGCCATGTCACGACCAAGGAGCGAAAGGCGATTTTCGGCCATAGGTGGAACTCTCCCGAGGGAATGCGGTGGTGTGCCGGGAACCGGCACCCGTGATGGTGCGCCCACAGGCTACGGGACTCGCGGGGGGTCCACAAGGCGGTCGGCCTGCCACACCCGTCTGAACAGGGATGATGCCTGAGCCCGCCGGCGCGGGCCGCGTGAGGTGCCTAGGCGGGGGGCAGGCCCGGGAAGAACAGGGCGATCTCCCGCGCCGCCGACTCGTGCGAATCGGACCCGTGCACGAGGTTCTCGGTGGTCTCGATCCCGTAATCGCCGCGGATGGTGCCCGGCGCCGCCTCGGCCGGGTTGGTGGCACCCATCATGAGGCGGACGACGGCGTAGGTGTCCTTGGGCCCCTCGACCACCATGATCAGCGACGGGGAGCGCGTGATGAACGTGACCAGGTCGCTGAAGAAGGGCCGCTGCGCATGCTCGGCGTAGTGGGTCTCGGCCACTTCCTTGGTGATGGCACGGAGCTCGGCCGCCACGAGGCGAAGCTTCTTGCGCTCCAACCGGCTGACGATCTCGCCGGCCAGGCCCCGCTCGACGCCGTCGGGTTTCACGATGACAAGGGTGCGGTCCACGAGTCGTCGACACTACACGCGTGTCCCGGCCGTCAGCGCCCGGCGTCCTCCCACGGGACCGCGGAGGCGAGGGCGTCGGCGCGCGCCGTGCCCACGGTGTAGAGCGACCCCGCCACGACGACGAGACCGTCGGCACCGACCATTCCCCGCGCCACACGCAGTGCGTCGCGCGTGTCGCGCTCCTCGTACGCGGCCAGCCCGAGCGCGCGACCGGCTTCGGCGACGGCGGCGACCGGCATGGCGCGGGGGGACTCGGGCTCGCAGGCGACGACGGTGGTCACGCCGGCCGCCGCGAGCGGTGCGAGCATGGCCGACGGGTCTCGGCCCGTGAGCATGCCGACGACCGCGACGGACGTCCCTTCGACCTCGAACTCCTCTCTCAGCGCGTCGCCGAGCGCGGCCATGCCCGCCGCGTTGTGCGCGCCGTCGACGAGCAGCAGCGGGTGCCGCCCCAGCACCTCCAGGCGCCCCGGCACGCGCACGGCGGCGAGGCCCTCCTCCACCACCTCGGGGGCGAGCGGATCGCCGAAGAAAGCCTCCACCGCCGCCAGCGCCACTGCCGCGTTGACACCCTGGTGGGCGCCGTGCAGCGGAACCAGGACCTCCTCGTAGCGGCCGCCGGGCGTCCACAGCGTGACCAGGCGCCCGCCTACAGCCACCTGGTTCGACTCGCAGCCGAAGTCCCGGTTCGCCACCCAGACCGAGGCAGCCCCCACCTCGGCCGCGTGCGCCGCCACGATGTCCGTCAGCTCAGTCGCCATCTCCCCCACCACGACCCGGCTGCCCGGCTCGATGATCCCCGCCTTGTCCGCCGCGATCCCCTCCAGCGTGGGGCCCAGCACATCGGTGTGGTCGAAGCTGACGTTGGTCAGCACGGCCACCTCACCGCGTACCACGTTGGTGCAGTCCCAGGTCCCTCCGAGCCCGACCTCGACCACCATGGAGTCGACCGCTTCGGTGGCGAACCAGCTCAACGCGGCGGCGGTGAGGAGCTCAAAGCGCGTGGGGCGCTCTTCCAGCAGCGGCTCCAGGAGCGCCAGCTCCGTGAGCACGTCGGTCAGCGACTCGTCGTCGATCGCCTCGCCGTTGCGGGCCAGCCGCTCGGCCACCACGTGCAGGTTGGGGCTCGTGTAGGTGCCGACGCTCAGGCCCTTGGCCATGAGCAGCGCGCTCGCCATGGCCGAGGTCGAGCCCTTGCCGTTGGTGCCGGTGATGTGGATGGCGGGGATGGAGTCCTGGGGGTCACCGAGCAGCGACGTGAGGGCCCGCATGCGGTCGAGCGTGGGCAGGGCGCGCCGCCGGGGCATGGTGGCCTCGAAGTCGATGTGGGAGTCGAGCCACGCCAGGGCGTCCTCGACGCCGTCGAAGGGCGGCGACACCGTCTCGTCCACGGCGTGCGGATCCGTGTGCGGTCGGGTCAGGACGCGGCGCGGCGCGAGCGCGTCGACTTGACCGGCGCGCCTCCGAGCGGCACCAGGGTCGGGGCCACCCGGTCCAGCACGACCGAACGGTCCACCACGCACTTGCCCACGTCGGTGCGGCTGGGCAGGTCGTACATCACATCGAGCAGCACCTCTTCGAGGATGGCCCGCAGGCCGCGGGCGCCCGTGCCGCGCAACAGCGCCTGCTCGGCCACGGCCTCCAGGGCGTCGGGCGTGAACTCGAGCTCGACGTTGTCGAGGGCGAAGACCCGCTCGTACTGCCGCGTCAGCGCGTTCTTCGGCTCGACGAGGATCTGCACCAGCGCGTCCTTGAACAGCGGGGAGACCGCACTCACGACGGGCAGTCGACCGATGAACTCTGGAATGAGCCCGAACTTGATCAGGTCCTCGGGCAGCACGTGGCGCAGGATCTCGCCGTCGTCACGGTCCTTGCGGTGGACCTCGGCCCTGAAGCCGATGCCGCGCTTGCCGATGCGGCCCTCGATCAGCTTGTCCAGGCCGGCAAAGGCGCCACCGCAGATGAAGAGGATGTTCGTGGTGTCGATCTGGATGAACTCCTGATGCGGGTGCTTGCGCCCGCCCTGGGGCGGCACCGATGCGGTGGTGCCCTCCAGGATCTTCAGCAATGCCTGCTGCACGCCCTCGCCCGAGACGTCGCGGGTGATGGAGGGGTTCTCGCTCTTGCGGGCGATCTTGTCGATCTCGTCGATGTAGATGATGCCGGTCTCGGCCCGCTTGACGTCGTAGTCGGCCGCCTGAATCAACTTGAGCAGGATGTTCTCGACGTCCTCGCCGACGTACCCCGCCTCGGTCAGCGCCGTGGCGTCGGCGATGGCGAAGGGGACGTTCAGCATGCGGGCGAGCGTCTGGGCCAGCAGCGTCTTGCCGCACCCGGTCGGCCCCAGGAGCAGGATGTTCGACTTGGCGAGCTCGACGCCGTCCTCGGGTGCCGGCGAACCTGCCTGCACCCGCTTGTAGTGGTTGTAGACGGCGACCGACAGGATCTTCTTGGCGTACTCCTGTCCGACGACGTAGTCGTTCAGGAAATCGAAGATCTCGCGGGGCTTGGGCAGGTCCTCGAAGCTGAGCTCGGCGGACTCGTCACGCTCCTCGGCGATGATGTCGTTGCACAGGTCGATGCACTCGTCGCAGATGTAGACGCCGGGTCCCGCGATGAGCTTCTTGACCTGTTTCTGCGTCTTTCCGCAGAAGCTGCACTTGACGAGATCCCCGCCCTCACCGAACTTCGCCACCCGATCGCCTCTCCCGTCTCGTATCCGATGGTCCTATGCGGCGCCGATGGCCTCGAGCGGGGCGACATTGCGGGCCGTGATGACCTCGTCGATGACCCCGTACGTCACTGCCTCCTCGGCCGTCATGATGAAGTCGCGATCGGTGTCCTGTGCCACCTTCTCCTGCGTCTGCCCCGTGTCCTCGGCGAGCATGCCAGAGAGTAGGTCGCGCATGCGGAGGATCTCCTTGGCCTGCAGCTCGATGTCGCTGGCCTGACCCTCGACCCCGCCCCAAGGCTGGTGGAGCAGCACCCGCGCATGGGGCAACGCGAAGCGCTTACCCTTGGCGCCCGCCGCCAACAGCACGGCGGCCGCCGAGGCGGCCTGCCCGAAGCAAAACGTCGAGACGTCGGCCTTGATGAACTTGAGCGTGTCGTAGATGGCGAACAGCGCCGTGATCTCGCCACCGGGCGAGTTGATGTAGAGGTGGATGTCCTTGTCCGGCTCCTCGGACTCGAGGAACAGCATCTGGGCGCAGATGAGATTGGCCACCGCGTCGTCGACCGGCGTGCCGAGGAAGATGATGCGCTCGCGCAGCAGGCGCGAGTAGAGGTCGTAGGCGCGCTCGCCGCGGTTGGACGACTCGATCACCGTGGGAACCAGATAGTTATACGCCTTCATTCGGTCCCCCGGACTCTGCATCTTCATCGCTCTCCTCGCTCTGCTCGACTTCGTCGTCCTCCGAGGCGTCAACCTTGAGGTCGTCCCGTGTCATCGGGTTGCCCTCTTCGTCGACGAGATCCACGTGGTCGAGCAGCCACTCCAGCGCCTTGCCCTTGCGCAGCTCCGAGCGTACCGCGCCAGTCCGGCCGGCCGTGTCGAGTTGGCGTCGCAGCTCGGTGGGGGTGGTGCCCATGCGCTCGGCCATCGTGACGATTTCGGCCTGAAGCTCCTCGTCGGTGAGGGTCAGCTCCTCGGCCTCCACCAGGGCCCGTAGCGCCAGGTCCGCCTTCACCGCTGCCTGCGCCTCCCCCCGGACGGCGGCCAGCAGCTCGTCGGGCGACGTGCCCGTGGCCTGGAAGTACTCGGCGAGCCCGAGCTTCTGGGCCTCCAGGCGGTGCTGCAGGTCGTGCAGCCGCTCGTTGACCTCGGCATCGACCAGGACCTCGGGGACGTCCTCGTCGGTGACCAGACCGGACAGGGCCTCGACGGTCTTCTGGCGCAGCGCCATCTGGCTCTGCATCAGCTTCACGCGCCGGATCCGTTCCTCAATGTCGTCGCGCAGCTCGGCCACGGTGGCGAATTCCGAGCTCTCGGCCGCCCACTCGTCGGTCGCCTCGGGCAGCTTCTTGACCTTGACCTCCTTGACCAGCACGCGAAAGGCGACGCTCTGCTCGGGGTCGTTGGGGTTCGGCGCGTCGAAGGCAACGATGGTCCCGGGCTTGGCGCCGTGGAGCTCGGCGTCGAGCTCGGAGACGATCGAACCACTGCCGACCTCGTAGAGGTAGTCGTCGACGCCCACCACCTCGGCGCCCGACGCGTCGTTGCCGTGCAGGTCGATCGTCACGAAGTCGCCGTCGATGGCCGGGCGCTCCACGACCTCGAGCTCGGCGTCGTTCTCGCGCAGCCGGTCGATCTGGCGCTGCACCTCCTCCTCGGTGACGTCGAGGCCGGGCAGGGTGACCTGCAGGCCGTCGTAGCCGGGGATGGCCACGAGCGGGCGGACCTGCACCACCGCGTCGAAGGAGACCGCGCCGCCGTCCTCGCCGCCGGTGATGTCGATCTCGGGCTGTGCGATGGGGTCGAGCTCGGTGTCGACCACGGCGCGGGCGTAGAAATCCGGCACGGACTCGCGCAGCGCCTCGGCGCGCAGCGCGCCGGCGCCACCCATGCGGGCCTCGAGCACCTTGCGGGGCACCTTGCCGGGTCGGAAGCCAGGCACGCGTACCTGCCGCGCGAGCGACCGGACGACGTCGCCGAGGGCACGGTCGAACTCGGGCTCGTCGATCTCCACGCTCAGGCGGACGAGGTTCCCCTCCATTGGCTCGGCGGTTGCGCGCATCACGAGCCGACCACTCTACCGGGGACGGACCGCCGCACCCGCCGGCACCGGAGCGGTCCGGCGCATGTGCACGGCACGTGCATCGCAGGCGCCGCCCTAGAACATGAAGTTCATCGCCCGCAGGACCGCGCGGCCGCCGGCGGCGTCACCCTCCAGGCTGACGCCGCCGGCGGCCTCCACCTGTTCCGCCGTGGCCCGGCCGCACCCGAGCCGCACGAAATCGAGGCTCGACAGCGCGAGCGTGACGGTTGGGTCGGCCCCGTCGCCGACGAGGCGCCCCCGCCCGCCCTCGACGGCCACGGTGAAGGTGCGCGCGTCATCGCCGGGGCCCGACACGTCGAAGCGGACCGCGGTGCCCTCGCCGCAGCCGGCCCGCTTGGCGACCACGAAGGGCATGGCGCCCTGCACCCGGTCCAGCGAGATCGCCGAGGCCAGGTTCCCGCTCCCGCCCGGTCGGTCCAGTGCGCGGCGGACGTCCTGCTCGTGGACCCAGCTGTCGTAGACCCGCACCTCCATGAAGACCGCCCGGGGCACGTCGCCGACCGGGCTCCAGCCCACCGCCGCCCACTCCGCCTCGCCGAGCGCCTCCAGCTGGGCCAGGCGGGCCCGCGTCACCTCGACGAACTCGTCCCGCACCAGGGAGCCGGGCAGCGCCCGGCGCACGGCGACCCAGGTTTCGTTCAGGGCAGCGAAGTCGTTCTTCACATGGTCCCCGAGGGGCCCGTCCCACGCCGGCGCGGCGTCGCCCATGATGGACCGCTCGATCCCGATGAGGTGCGAGAGCTGGTCCTTCACGTCCCAGCCCGGGCACTCGGTGGGCAGGCCCCACTCTGTGGAGGACAACTCGTAGCAGGCCTCCGCCAGCCCACCCCAGGTCTCGGCCAGCGCAGCGGTGGCCCTGAGCCCCCGCTGCCGCCACTCACCGTCCTGACCAGCACCGATGTCCGTCACCGGGCCGACCCTACCGCCGCGCGGCGGTAACCGGCGTGCGACCATCCCCCATCTGTCGCGGCCCCGCCGCTACGTTCGTCACCCGTCCAAGGCCATCACCGACCAGAGGAGTTGCCATGGCGAACTACGAGGGGTACTGCGTGAAGTGCCGGGAAAAGCGCGAATTCGACGGCCAAGAGGTGGAACTGGCCAACGGACGGCGGGCCGCCCAGGGCACCTGCCCGATCTGCGGCACCAAGATGAACCGCATCTTGGGCAAGGCCAAGGTCTGAACGCTCGGAGCTGAGTCCCCCGATCCGGGTCCCCGGATCTCCCGTCTCAGCCCGCCCGGCGAGCGTCAGCCGGGGCGGCGTGAGACGATGCACGCCATGCACGACCTGATCGTCAAGGGTGGGAGCCTGGTCGACGGGACCGGTGCGGCGGCGCGTACCGCCGACGTCGCGCTCGATTCCGGCCGCATCACCGAGGTGGGCACGGTGGGGGGCGGCGCCACCCGGATCATCGACGCCGACGGCCTGCTGGTCACCCCGGGGTGGGTCGACGTCCACACCCACTACGACGGACAGGTCACGTGGGACTCCGAGCTCGCCCCGTCGTCGTGGCACGGGGTGACGACGCTCGTCATGGGCAATTGCGGCGTCGGGTTCGCGCCGGCCGCGCCCGACCGCCACGACTGGCTCATCGGCCTCATGGAGGGGGTCGAGGACATCCCTGGCACTGCGCTCGCCGAGGGGATCGAGTGGGAGTGGGAGTCGTTCCCCGAGTATCTCGACGCCCTCGAGCGCCGGCGCTGGACGGTCGACGTCGGCACCCAGGTGCCCCACGGCGCCGTGCGGGCCTACGTCATGGGCGAGCGCGGCGCCCGCAACGAGCCGGCGAACGCGGCGGACATCGAGGCCATGCGCGCCATCGTGCTCCAGGCACTGCGGGCCGGCGCCCTCGGGTTCTCGACCTCGCGGACTACGGGGCACCGGGCCATCGACGGGGAGCTCGTCCCGGGCACCCACGCCGCCGAGGACGAGTTGTTCGGCATCGGGTCGGCCCTAGGCGAGGCGCGCACCGGCGTCTTCGAGCTCGCCCCCCTCGGCTCCGCGGGCGAGATGCTCCAGGACGCGTGGGCGGAGGTCGACTGGATGCGCCGGCTCTCGGCGGCCGTCGGCCGCCCCGTGACCTACGTGCTGCTCCAACACGACGACGACCCGGACCTGTGGCGCAAGCAGCTGGCTGCCTCCCTCGACGCCTGCGCCGAGGGGGCGCAGCTCTTCCCGCAGATCGCCGGGCGCCCGACGGGGATCCTCTCGGGCCACCACACGACGCTGTCCTTCTTCAAGGACGTCCCGGCGTACCAGGCGCTGCGGGCGCGTTGCCCGTCGGCCGGCGAACTGGCCGTTGCGCTGGCCGACCCCGAGGTGCGGCGGTCGATCCTGTCGTGGACGCCCTCGTCGCCGGGCGAAGCTCAGGCGATGGAGAAGGCGTACCAGCGCACCTTCGTGCTGGGTGACCCGCCGGACTACGAGCCCGGACCCGAGCGGTCGCTGGCCGGGCTGGCCACGGCGCGTGGCATGTCGCCGTTGGAGGTCGCCTACGACGAGATGGCCCGCGACGGTGGCCAGGGGCTGCTCTACATCCCCATCCTCAACTACGCGACGGGCGACCTCGACCACGTGCGCGACATGATGCTGCACCCGCAGGGACTCGTCGGTCTGGCCGACGGCGGCGCACACACCGGGACCATCTGCGACGCGTCCATGCCCACGTTCATGCTCACGCACTGGACGCGGGACCGCTCCCGCGGCGAGCGGCTGCCGCTCGAGTACGTCGTGAAGAAGCAGACCCACGACACGGCGCGCCTGTACGGGATGTCGGACCGCGGCACCGTGCAGCCGGGCGCGCTGGGCGACCTCAACCTCATCGACTACGACGGGCTGTCCCTGGGCGCGCCCTTCGTCACCACCGACCTGCCGGCCGGTGGGCGGCGGCTGCTCCAGCGGGCCGCGGGGTACGTGGCCACCATCAAGGCGGGGAGCGTGACCTTCGAGCAGGGCGAGACCACGGGCGAGCTGCCCGGGCGCCTGGTGCGCGGGGCGCGCTGAGCGGGCGTTCCAGGGTCCGGCCGGGACAGCCGGCCCGGCGAGCCGCCCGGCACGGCAGACTGCAATCGGTATGGAAGTGCCGTTGACCCAGTACGCGCTGCGTGACGGCGTCCACGTCGGCTTCCAGGTGTCGGGGCCGGCGTCGGCCGGCGCGGTCGACGTCCTCGAATTCAGCAGTGGGCTCATGATCTCCATCGACGAGACGGTCGACGAGCCCAACTGGCTGCGCTACACCGAGCGGGTGGCGGAGTTCTCGCGACTGATCCGCTTCGATGCCGGGGGCCTGGGGCTGTCGGACCCACTGCCGAGCGGCACGGACCCCTCCATCGAAGGCTGGGGTCGCGACGCCCTGGCCGTCATGGACGCGGCGGCCTGTCCCGAGGCCGTGGTCCTGGCCCCGACGGGTGGCGCCATGCCGGCCCTGTGGCTCGCGGCCACGCACCCCGAACGCGTGACGTCGCTCGTCATGGTGAACGGGACGGCGCGCGTCGGCCAGGCCGAGGACTACGGCTTCGGCGTGCCCGATGACCAGATGGCCACGGCGGCGGACATCGAGGTGCCGCTGACGGAAGGAGACGTCCCCCAGGACATCGCGATCTTCGCGCCGAGCCTGGCGCACCGAGTGGGTTTCCGCGACTGGTGGGGGCGTGCGGCGCGGCGTGGCGCGAGCCCGGCCACCGCCATGGCGTTCAACCTGGTCACGTTCTCGGCCGACGTGCGCTGGTGCCTGCCCGACGTCACCTGCCCGACGCTCGTGATCTCGCGCAGCGACAGCTTCGCCAATCTGCACGAGCACGGTCGCTACCTGGCGGAGCACATCGCCGGCGCCCGCTTTGTGACCGTCCCGGGGCACGACCTGCTCCCCTGGGCCGGCGAGTTCGACACCATCGTCGACGAGATCGAGGAATTCGTGACGGGGACCCGCGCCGCGCACGCGGCAACGCGCACCCTCGCCACCGTGCTCTTCACGGACATCGTCGACTCGACGGTGCGCGCCGCCGCCGCTGGTGACCGCGGCTGGCGCGCCGTGCTCGACGAGTTCGACGTGAACGTGGGCCGTCTGCTGGACCGGCACGAGGGCGTCCTCGTCAAGTCGACCGGCGACGGGGTCCTGGCCCGCTTCGCTGCGCCGACCCAGGCGGTACGGTGCGCGCTGTCCATGGTGGAGGCCGCGGGGACCTCGGGCCTTCCATTGCGAGCCGGACTGCACGCGGGCGAGATCGAGCTGCGCGGGGACGACATCGGTGGTCTCGCCGTCCACATCGCGTCGCGGGTGAGCGCGCTGGCGGGTTCGGGCGAGGTGTTCGTCACCGGCACCGTACGAGACCTCGTCGTGGGCTCGGGCATCGACTTCGACGACCGCGGCCGGCACGATCTCAAGGGCGTGCCCGGCGAGTGGCAGGTGCTCTCGGCGGAGCGAGGCTAGGCGGACGGCGCGAGCCCCTCGTGCGCGACCCCCAACTTGTAGATTGTCCCGATGATCCGACACGCCGCGGGCATCCGGCCCCCGACCCGTTCTCTCGGGCCACGGTCTCGCCCGGCTGCTGACACCGCGGCACACCCACCGGATGGCGGCTCCGCCGTGCGCACCGAGCCGTGGGGTCGTCGGTTGGCGGCTGGACGAGCGGGGGCGTCCCTCGGCCCGTCGGGCTGATGGAAGGCAGTGCGGCGGGCGTCGGTTCCCCGGAGTCCCGACCCGTTCGCACACCCGACGAGTGGCCGGCGGCCCGGGTGCCGGTCGCCGGCTCTGGTGACCGCTGGGACGCGCTGACGGTAATAGCGCTCCTGGCGCTGACGATCGTCGGTGCCGTCATCCGTAGCAAGGGTTTCAGCAGTACGGGCTTGTACCAGGACGACGCCCGGGAGGCGCTGTCGTCGCGGGTCGGCATCGGCACGGCCTGGCACATGTGGGTGGCCCACCGTTGGCATGACGTTCCAGGTATCTGACACGAATCTCACGACCAAGAGGATACGGAGGGTTGCCCTCTCCCACGCCCTCCCTCGTACTCGTTCGGTGGAGTGATCCTGGCCCTCGTCATCAACGTGGTGTCGAGCCTCCTCCACTGAGGCAAGGGTGCCGTGGCACGGATGAGGCGGTGGGGCGAAATGCCGCCGTAGGGGGACGCGCCGCCCGCGCGGTAGGGGTCAGATCGCTGCAAGGTGTCCTGTCCGGCCAGACAACGCTCGAACAGGTCTGGTCCCCCGGGCGACCAAGATCACCGCCGCCGCCTACCCTGCTGATGCTCGCGAAGAGTTTGAAGAGACCGACGCGCCTTGCCAGTCGAACTCGTCAGCTTCTGATCTCGACGAGTCAGCGCGCCGAGCTGTCGACGCGCACGACGGACCTTTCCAGAATCGCTGGTGCCATCATCTCGACTCGCCGCCAACTCCATCGAGCGAAGGCGCTCACTCATTCCGTTGATCGTCTCGCGGCGACTCCGAGACAGGCGATCCAGCTCCTCATCGAGGGGAGTGGGCTCACGTTCCCTGATTGCGATCGCCCATAGGAACACCACGGTGGGAAGGGCGACCACGCCGATGACGACCAAGACGTGCTGGGACGGACCAATCGTCCGGTTGTCCAAGGCTAGGAGACCGATGACCTCGGCCGCCCATCCCAAAGCGACGACTGGGACCAGAAGGGCCGTTAACGCAACGAGCATGCCCCGAATCAACCAGTGGAAACGCTCGCGCATCGATTCGAAGCGTCGAAGCTTTCTGTACCGGTACAGGGCGACCATCCGGCGCATGATGGGATAGCTGGCAGCACGAACCTCCACCGCGAGAGTTATGAAGAAGATCGGGATCACCGTCACCGAAGCGACGTAAAACTCAGCGTTGAAACTTCGGGAGGACTCCGTGAGTCCGAAGCTACTAGCGCCGCGACAACGAAGGGCAATCGCCTCGGCGTGGGACGACGATCTGAGCGCCGAACTTCTCGGCCTGTACGACCGTCCGCTCGGCCAGCTCACCACCGGAGATCCCGGCCGGGAAGCCCGGATAGCTATCGACCCGCGGCGAAGTGCGCCTGACTGGCCTCGGCCGCGGTCTCCTCGAAAACCACTCTAGGGGACGACCAGCACAGGCGACGGGCTACGACGGACAATGGCTGCAGGGATACCGCCCATCGCCACCTCAGCGTTACGACCTCGGTGGTGGGCGCCGACGACGACCAGGGTTGCCGGGGATTCCTCCAGATAGCTGCGCACGCCTTCGGCCGGCCCGACCGGGTCGTAGACCGGCACCCCCACGACCTCGACCCCGGCTCCCCCGGCCAGCGCCACCACCTGCTCCAAGAAAGCATCCACATTGCCGTCGGGGCCGAAGGCTCGAACAAGCCGGCCCTCCTCCAGGAGCGGTGGAACCGGTTCTGCAACGGTAAGCGCGATCATCGGTTCCTCGAGCGCCAGCGCCCACTGCAGGGCGACGGCGACCAGCGAGCCCGATGTCGCCGTCCCGTTCAGACAGGCGACCACACCACCACCGCGAAACTGCGACAACGAGATCGGGGCGTCGCTCCACCACTCCCCCTTGGGCCGGCCGACCCAGGGGCCGGCCAACATCACGGGGTCCCCGCCGCGGGCGATCACATCACTGGCCACAGAAGTGCGAAGGGTAACGCTGCGACCGCGCCCGTGGTTGGCGAGACAGGCGATCGCGCGGCCCAGGCGCTTGACGGTTTCGTGGATGACTCCCGCCGGGTCACGATCGACAACGACCGAGATTGACGCGGTGCAGCGGGAGCGCCCGATGGCGGCCAGCTTCTCCCGGCGACCGGCGACATCCCGCTCCCGTTCCACGGTGCTCAGCAGGTGGACGCCGGCACCGAGCCGCTCCGCCAATTCCTGGGCGGCCACCAGCGCCAGTCGGGCAAACTCGGTCCCATCGAGAGGAACCACGAACGCCTCGATGCGAGAGCCAGCGTAGACCCGCCTGTCGGGTAAGTCGGTGGGCACGCCTTAAAGCGAATTGGATGCGCGAGCCTCATGCTCGGTCAATTCTGACCGCATAAGAATCACGCCGCAGAGGCCACGGGTTCGACGGTGATGTAGTTGTGGACCGTCCTGACTCCTGGGGCGGCCCACGCTGCCTTTTCAGCTTCATGGCGCTCGACCGACGAGCGAACGCTCCCACGCAATGTCACCTCGCCCCCGAATGCCTGCACGGTGATCCTGTTCGCATCGAGAGCTGCTTCCCGCTTAAATGTCTGCTCAATTCGTTGCTTCACCTCTTCAGGCTCGGCCCGAGGAGTGACGGCGATCAGGTCGGTGATGCCGCGTACCCCCCGCAAACTCCGCACCGCCCGCTCTGCGGCTCGGCGTTGGTAGTCCCATGTGACCTCTCCGGTCAGGGTGACCCAACCCTTCTCGACCTTTACATTGACTCGATCATCAGGGACCACCACGTTCCATTTCAAGGTGTCAGCGGCGGCCTTGGCGATATCGGTGTCACTCCTTTCCGAGGCCGTTCGAACGACGAGGTCGTTTGCGAGGCCTCTTACCCCTTCAACTCGCTCCGCAGTTCGCTCGGCCTTCCACTTCTCGACGTAGGAGCCCACCTCTCCTGTGAGCGTAACGATGCCTTCAATCACGGATACTCCGATGCGTCTCTCGTCGACGCTCGGCTCCCATTCCAACTCTTGCTCCACGTCCCGACGCAGTTCATCGTCAGCCTTCATCGAGATCCTCCTCATCCTTTGATCGTCCCTGGGCTTCAACCGAAGCGCGATTGCCTGCGAGCCGGTCTGAGGTCCAGCGATGCATACTCGACGGCACCTCCCACCGGTAATGCGTGACTGTTGGTCGTCTGCAGACGACCAACAGTCATACTGACCCTCCTCATGGCACGTCGCATCCCTTGATCGCGTGGTTGTCTTTAGGCGGCGGTTCGCTGATGGACTAGGAAGCGTCGGCCGGTCGTACCTCTCCGGGTCGGCCCTCCACCACCACGTCAGGCTCGCCTCGCCCCTCACCGACTGGTGGAGCGGGTGGCCTTCTTCCGAGTTGACCCGTTGCACGTAGACACCCCCCTGCACCGTGGACAGTGGCGAGCCAGGTCGGCCGACCCAGAAGGAGACCTCCGGCGAGTTTGAGCGAGATATTTACACCATGCTTCAAGGCGCCATACGCGGCGGAGATGAGCTGGTTCACGATGTACGTGGGCGCCGGGTTCGGGGCGGTGACGGCCTTGGCCTGGCCCTGGCAGGAGCCGGTTGTGAGGGAGGTCACGACGAGTGACTGGTATGACTTGGGGATTCCGATGGCAGTGAGGCGCTACACCAGGTGACGGTCCTGGGATCCGGTCCGGTCACCGTAGAGGTCCTTTTCGTCCAGCTGCAGCACCATGTCGGTTGCCGACCCCGGCATGCACGACTGAGCTACTTCGATCAGCGCAAGCTGCGGACCCTTGCAACAGTGAAGTCGTTCCGTTGCTCACGATCACGATGTCTTGAAGCATGTTGCTGCTGGTCTTCATCGACCCAATTCTGGTGAGCGCGACCAGGGTCTTCGAAAACTCGACGGTTTCCTGTTCGGAGCCCGGGCCCTTGGATCAGTGACCTTCGCCATCGTCCTGGGTGAACAGGCTGCCGAACGTGGTGGATCCTGCTCTTCTTCGCGCTGGTTGCCGCGATCACCTTCGTCCTGGTCGAGCTTCGAACGTCCAATTCGGTGCTCAACGTTCGTTACTTCAAACGGGCCACGTCTGCCACGTCCGGGCTCATCGCCCTCAGGGCGTACTTCCGAACCTTCCGCCATCTTTTCATGGTCGCTCTCGCCTGGTAGGTTGCCGTCCCCCTGTTGAGCCTCGCCCTGTTTCTGCAGTGAGCTCGTAGCGGGCTACGGATTCGCGTGGTTTCTCTTCGATGACGTCCTGTCATGCTGGGGAAGGCCGCCATCCCTACTGTCGGCGGGCCGAAAGGTTTGATCCATGGCTGAGACCTGTGCCCACCTTGGTTTCATACAACCGGTTGAGCCTTCTTCTCAGGGTTGTCTCGAGTGTGTGTTGGCCAGTCGGCGAGACTGGGTGCATCTCCGCATTTGCATGTTGTGCGGCCACGTCGGCTGTTGTGACAATTCACCGGGACGCCATGCCACGAAGCACTACTACTCCACGAGCCATCCGATCATCCGCTCGTTCGAGCCCAATGAAGACTGGTTCTGGTGCTACGTGGACGAAGCGTTCGTGGTCCCGTGAGAGAGACGGCCCCGGTCTGCCATTACGGGGCGTATCGAGTGACTGGGTCATGACGCTCGACAGGGAACCAGGAGTGGCAGCCCTCGACGGATTCGTTGACCAAGACCCGCTGGTCCAGCTGACGGAGACCGCCGACCATCATTACGCCTTTCCCCGACTGACGGAGCGGCAGATAAGGGTGCTGGCGGAAAATGGGCATCGCCGACAAACCACCCGTGGGGAGCGCCTCTATAGCCAGGGGGATCGAACCTGCGATTTCTATGTCATTGTCAGCGGCCTGGTGGCAGTGGTCGACTGCTCTGATGCCGAGAGCGACCAGATCGTCGGGGTCCATGGAGCCGGTCGTTTTCTCGGGGAGCTGAGCCTGCTGACCGGCGAGGCGCTCTTCGTCACCGCGGTAGTCGTCGAACCGGGCGAGGTAATCGCCGTCCCCGTCAACACCCTGACCCAGCTGTTGACCAACGACACCGAACTCGCTGACGTTGTACTGCGGGCCTACTTGACCCGCAGATCGATACTGATCGAGGCTGGCAAGGGTTTGAGGGTCGTGGGGTCTCGGTTCTCGCCCGACACCAGGCGGTTGCGGGAGTTCGCCATGCGCAACCGCCTCCCTCACCGGTTCGTCGATCTGGAGACTGATCGGACATCCGAAGCACTGGTGCGCCAGCTCGGGGTCACTCCAGAGGATACTCCCCTGGTCCTGTGGGGTGACCAGATCCTGCGCAACCCGGCCAACACCGACCTCGCGAAGACGGTGGGACTCTCTGCCCCGCTGGAACCTGAAACCCGATTCGACGTGGTGGTGGTCGGTGCGGGACCAGCCGGACTGGCGTCGGCTGTCTATGGAGCCTCCGAGGGCCTGGCCACCATCGTGCTCGACTCGTCGGCTACCGGCGGTCAAGCCGGCCTCTCGGCCAGGATCGAGAACTATCTGGGCTTTCCGTCGGGAGTATCCGGATGGGAGCTGGCCGACCGCGCCGTGGTCCAAGCGCGGAGATTCGGTGCGCAGATCGCCGTGCCTGCCGAGGCGACAGGGCTAGAGGAGTCGCACGGCGGCTACCAGATTCGAATCGGCGACGGGAGCACCCTGTCCGCCCGAACCGTCGTGATAGCAACGGGTGCCCGCTACCGGCGCCTCGAAATTCCGGAGCTGGCTCAGTTCGAAGCCAACAGTGTCTACTACGCCGCAACCCAGGTGGAGGCCCAGCTCTGCGGGGGTGACCCGGTGACCGTGGTGGGCGGCGGGAACTCCGCCGGACAGGCATCGGTGTTCCTGGCCAAGCATGCGGGGCGGGTGACGATTGTGGTGCGGGGTTCGGAGCTCGGCGAGGACATGTCCCGCTACCTGGCGGACAGGATCGAGAACACCCCGACGATCGACGTGCTCTTGTCCAGTGAGGTCGAGGCAGTGACCGGCAAGGGTGGGGCACTAGAGACCGTCGTCGTCCGGGACAACCGCAGTGGGCTGCGCCGATCGGTGGAGTCCCGGGCATTGTTCGTCTTCATCGGGGCCGAGCCCCATGTCGATTGGCTGGCCGGTCACGTGGACCTCGACGAGCAGGGATTCGTCCGGACCGGAGTCGACCTCGAGCTGGCCCTGGGTGGTCCGGATGCCGGATACCCCAGCCGAGGGCTCCTGGAGACGAGCCGACCGGGAGTCTTTGCGGCCGGAGACGTCCGCCGAGGATCCACCAAACGGGTTGCCGCCGCCGTCGGGGAAGGCTCGATGGCCATCCGCCTGATCCACCAGTACCTGGCCCAAGCCTTGGTGGGCTGAAAGCTCGGGCTACCAGGCGGTCCGCAAGACCACGCGACCGCGGGGTCCTCGCCCTTGCCGCCGAGCGCGACATTGGATCAGTTGGACTGGTGAAAGGAGACCACCATGCTGCTCCGTTTTGAGCCTTTCCGTGATATCGAAAGAGTCAGCCAGCGGATCACCGCCCGTCCTGAGGTGATGCCGATGGATGCCTACCGGGAAGGCGACCACTACGTGGTGCACTTTGACCTGCCGGGTGTCGATCCCTCCTCCATCGACCTCACCGTCGAGAAGAACGTGGTGATGGTCCGGGCCGAGCGTAACTGGCAGCCCGCCGAAAACCAGGAGGTCCTGGTGGGCGAGCGACCACAGGGGACCTTCAGCCGGCAGCTGTTCCTTGGTGACAGCCTCGACGTCAACCAGATTCAGGCCACCTATGAGCAGGGGGTGCTGACTCTGGTCATCCCGGTGGCCGAGCAGTCCAAGCCGCACAAGGTGGCGATCTCCGTCAACGGCAACGAGCGGGTGCCGGTAGGCGCAGCCGCCGGAAGCTGAACCAGAAGTCGATCCTGAGACCGGGTCTGACCCGGCTGGTCGGCCCGATCGAGGAAGGAATGACATGGCCAAAGCGGTAGGCATCGACCTAGGGACCACGAACTCAGTAATCGCCACCGTGGAGGGTGGCCAGCCGACCGTGATTCCCAATGCCGAGGGATCGCGGACCACACCGTCGGTGGTCGCCATAACCGAGCAAGGGGACCGGCTCGTGGGCCAACTGGCTCGCCGCCAGGCCGTGCTCAACCCTAAGGGCACCATCTCGTCCGCCAAGCGCTTCATCGGACGGCGCTATGACGAGGTGGCCAGCGAAATCGAGGCCGTGTCCTACGACGTGATCGAAGGCGCTGACGGGATGGTGCGCTTTGAGGTGCGGAGCAAGCATTACGCCCCGGAGGAGATCTCCGCGCTTGTACTACGCAAACTTGTCGAGGACGCTACAAAGTTCCTCGGTGAGAAAGTCACTGAGGCGGTGATCACGGTACCGGCCTACTTCAACGATGCCCAGCGCCAGGCGACAACCGATGCCGGGCGCATTGCCGGGCTCGAGGTGATGCGCATCATCAACGAGCCCACGGCTGCTGCGCTGGCGTACGGTCTCGACAAGAAGTCCAACGAGACGGTCCTGGTCTTCGACCTGGGTGGCGGGACCTTTGACGTGAGCATCCTCGACGTGGGTGACGGCGTCGTGGAGGTGCGTGCCACCTCAGGGGACGCGCACCTCGGTGGCGACGATTTCGACCGGCGCCTGGTCGACCACCTGGCCTCCCAATTCCAGTCGGAGACCGGGATCGATCTGCGTACCGACCCCCAGGCGCTCCAGCGGTTGTTCGAAGCGGCCGAGAAGGCCAAGGTCGAGCTGTCCTCGGTGACCCAGACTCAGGTGAACCTCCCGTTCATCACCGCCGATGCCACCGGTCCGAAGCACCTGGTGACCACCATCATGCGCTCGACGTTCGATGAGATCACCGCCGATCTGGTGGAGCGGTGCTTGGGACCAGTCCGCCAGGCCATGAGCGATGCGAAAGTCACCGATGCCGACATCGACGAGGTCATCCTGGTCGGGGGGTCGACCCGCATACCCGCGGTCCAGAATCTCGTTCGCCGGCTGACCGGGGGCAAGGACCCCAACATGACCGTCAACCCCGACGAAGTGGTGGCCGTCGGAGCGGCCGTGCAGGCGGCGGTGCTGAAGGGCGAGGTCAAGGACGTCCTGCTGCTGGATGTGACGCCCCTTTCCTTGGGCGTGGAGACGATGGGCGGCCTGATGACCCGGGTCATCGAACGCAATACCACCATCCCCGCCCGCCGTTCTGAGATCTTCACGACGGCCGAAGACAACCAGTCGGCTGTGGACATCGTCGTTCTCCAGGGTGAGCGAGAGAAGGCAGCCGACAACCGAGTGCTCGGCCGCTTCCGGCTGGAAGGGATCCGAGAGGCCCCGCGGGGCGTCCCCCAGATCGAGGTGACCTTCGAAATCGACGCCAATGGCATCTTGCACGTGTCGGCGCGCGACAAGGACACCGCGAAGGAGCAGAGCATCACCATCACCGAGACCGGCAATCTCGACCCCTCCGAGATCGAGCGCATGATTGCCGAGGCCGAGAGTCATCGGGCCGAGGACGCCACTCTCCGTCACAAGATCGATGCCCGAAATGAGCTCGACTCGGCCGCGTATCGGGTAGGGCGCCGGCTGGCAGAGCTGGGCGATTCCGTGCCCGTGCACGTCAAGGCCCGCGCCGACGGGTTGGTGTCCGAGGCGCGCGCTGCACTCGACGAAGACGCATCTCCCGAGCGGATCCGAGCGCTGACCGACGAGCTCCAGCAGGTGTACCACTCGCTCGGAAGCGGGCAGGCGGATACTGACGCCGGGGCCGGATCCGGTCCCGCCCCAGGCCCAGCTGCTGACGACGATGTGGTCGACGCCGAGTTCACGGTGAGTTGACCGCACTGTGCCCGTTGACGAGTCCTCGGGGCCTGCCCCGCAGGTGGCGCCTACAGACGACTCCGGTGCCGACTCAGCGCGAAGCAGTGAAGGCGCTGAAGATGCCCGTTCTGAGGACGTCGGAGCCGGCTCGGAACCGGACGCGGCTCCCGGAACCGAGGAGACTGAAGATTTGCCTCTCAGACGCGCTCTGGCGGACCTCGACAATCTACGGAAGCGCTACGAGCGCGAGCTGGCCCGTGTGCGTTCGATGGAGCGAGCCGCGGTCGCTGCCGAATGGCTCCCGATCGTCGATGACCTGGAGCGAGCGCTCGATCACTCCGATGTCGATGGCGCAGCTGTTCTGGAAGGGGTGCGGGCAGTCTACGACCAGGCCGTGGCGCTCCTCGCCCGCCTCGGCTTCCCCCGTTTCGACGATGTCGGCAAGCCTTTTGATCCGCATCGCCATGAGGCGGTCGGTGTTGTCGACGACGAGACAGCACCCGGCACCGTGATAGGCATCGTGCGCCCGGGATACGACGGTCTGGGCACTGTGCTCCGCCCGGCCGGGGTGGTCGTCTCGCGAGGGGAATGATGGCCCCCCGCACCGAGCGGCGTGACTTCTATGAGGTACTGGGAGTGGGGCGGGACGCCAGCCCTGACGAGATCCAGCGTGCCTACCGGCGGCTGGCGCGGACATACCACCCGGACATGAACAAGGACCCCGAGGCCGAGGAGCGGTTCAAGGATGTCTCGGAGGCCTATGACGTCCTTTCCGACCCCGACGACCGCAAGCGCTATGACATGTTCGGGCACGACTTCCGGCACGTTCCCGATGGAGTAGACCCAGCGACCTGGGCGCAGGGCCGCGCATCTGCAGGGCGCCGAGATGGCGGAAGTCGCTCTCGGGGATTCAACCGGGATGGTCGGGTCGACTTCGGCGCGGACGGGTTCGACCCCGAGGACCTCTTGCGGGACCTGTTCGGGTCGGCACGACGGCCTGGGTGGGGTTCCATCGCCGGCGCCGACCAGGAGACCGAGCTCACGATCTCGTTTGATGAGGCCTTCCGGGGCGGGAAACGAAGCGTCACGATTGCCGGGCCTAGCGGAACGCGAACGTTGGAGGTGACCATCCCGCCGGGGGTGGTCGAAGGCCAACGAATCCGGCTTGCGGGCCAGGGAGGGGCGGGCTCGGGCTCGGGTCCGGACGGCGACCTGTACCTGGTGGTGCGGATCGCGCCGCATCCCCGATTCCGTCTCGAGGGTCGAAATGTCCATGTCGAGCTGCCCGTGTCTCCTTGGGAGGCCGCCTTGGGCACCTCGGTCTCCGTCGCCACCCCGGGTGGCGAAGTCCAGATGCGGGTCCCGGCCGGGAGCTCGTGTGGCCGCCGCCTGCGGCTGCGCCATCGGGGTATGCCAAATCCACGGGGCGACGCCGGCGACCTTCTGGCCGAAGTCAAGATCAAGGTGCCGCACACGTTGAGCGACGACGAGCGTCGCCTCTTCGAGGAACTGGCCAAATCATCCACGTTCGACCCGCGGAGGCGCCGATGACCGTCGCTCTGGTGCGGGTACCCCTCCTGGCCATCGAACAGTTCGCCGCCCTGGCGGGGCTCCATCCCGACATGGCACGCCGGCTGGTATCCCTCGGCCTTCTGGAGGCCAGCCAGGATGCCAGTGGAGAGCTGTGGTTCTCATCCTCCCAGATCTCGGCCGCGGCCCGCATCCAACGGCTGCGGGCCGGCCTCGCCCTCAACTATGCCGCCGTCGGGGTGGTCATCGACCTCCTTGACCGGATCGCCGAACTCGAAACCGCATTACACGCGCGTCCCGACTATGGAGGCCGACCATGAATCCGGAGCATTTGACCCAGAAGTCCCAGGAGGCGCTTCACGAAGCTCAAAGCATTGCCCTGCGCATGGGCCACCCTGAAGTGGACAACGAGCATCTCCTGCTGGCGCTGATCGAACAGACCGATGGCTTGGTCCCCTCCCTACTGGCCGCCACCGGCGCGGACGTGGCTGGACTGCGGGCCGGAGTGCAACAGGACCTGGAAAAGAGGCCTCGGGTCAGCGGCCCGGGGGCGGCCCCGGGGCAGGTCATGGTGACTCAGCGGCTCTCGCGGCTCCTCGACAACGCAGAGCACGAGGCGAACCGCTTGAAGGACGAGTACGTCTCGGTCGAGCACCTGTTGATCGCTCTGCTAAAGCAAGGGGGTGGCGGTGCGGCCGGCGACCGCCTCAGCGAGCAGGGTGTGACGCTTGAGAGGGTCTTGGAGGCGCTGTCGGGAGTCCGCGGGAATCAGCGAGTGACCTCGGCCATGCCCGAGGTGGCCTACGAGGCTCTGGCCAAGTACGGGATCGATCTGGTGGTCGAAGCGCGAGCCGGTCGGCTTGACCCGGTCATTGGCCGCGATGGTGAGATCCGGCGGGTCATCCAGATCCTGTCTCGCAAGACGAAGAACAATCCGGTGCTGATCGGTGACCCCGGCGTGGGCAAGACGGCCATCGTCGAAGGGTTGGCCCAGCGCATCGACCGCGGCGATGTGCCCGAGGGGCTCCGGGATCGAACGGTGTTCGCCCTGGACATGGGAGCTCTGATTGCCGGGGCAAAATACCGGGGCGAGTTCGAAGAGAGGCTGAAGGCGGTGCTGGCCGAGGTGAAGGCGTCAGAAGGCCGACTGTTGGTCTTCATCGACGAGCTGCACACCGTCGTGGGGGCGGGAGCGACCGAGGGGTCAATGGACGCCGGGAACATGTTGAAGCCCATGCTGGCCCGCGGCGAGCTGCACATGATCGGGGCCACGACCATCGATGAGTACCGGATGCACATCGAGAAAGACGCCGCGTTGGAGCGGCGGTTCCAGCCGCTACTGGTGGAGGAGCCGACGGTCGAGGACGCGATATCGATCCTGCGAGGGCTGCGGGAGCGGCTCGAGGTGTTCCATGGGGTCAAGATCCAGGACAGCGCCCTGGTGGGCGCCGCCACACTCAGCCATCGATACATCTCGGGTCGGTTCCTGCCTGACAAGGCGATCGACCTGGTCGACGAGGCGTGCGCCATGCTTCGGACCGAGATCGATTCGATGCCGGCCGAACTCGATGAGCTGACCCGGCGGCTCACACGTCTCGAGATCGAGGAGGCGGCGCTGGTCGATGAGAAGGGCGCGGCGAGCCGGGAACGGCTGGCTGACCTACGCAAGGAGCTGGCTGACCTGCGGTTCGAGGTCGACGCCCTCCGGACCCAATGGGAGGCTGAACGACGGGCCCTCCACCGAGTCCAAGAGCTTCGCCAAGAGATCGAACAGGTGCGCCGTCAGGCCGACGAAGCAGAGCGGGCCTACGACCTCAACGGGGCCGCCCAGCTGCGACATGGCAAGTTGCCCGAGCTCGAGCGTCGTCTCGAAGCCGAAGAGTCCCTCTTGACCACCAAACAGGGCTCTCGGCGACTGCTCCGTGAAGTGGTCACCGAAGAAGAGATCGCCATGGTCGTCTCCCGATGGACCGGCATCCCGGTCAGCCGGCTGGCGGAGAGCGAGCGGGACAAGTTGTTGAGACTCGACCAAACCCTTCATGAACGGGTGGTGGGTCAGGACGAGGCTGTACAGCTGGTGTCGGACGCCATCGTGCGCACCAGAGCCGGCATTGGCGACCCCAAGCGCCCAGTGGGCTCGTTCCTCTTCCTGGGTCCGACCGGAGTCGGCAAGACCGAGCTGGCCAGGGCGCTCACTGCCACATTGTTCGACACCGAGGACAACATGGTCCGGATCGACATGACGGAGTACCAAGAGCGACACACGGTCAGCCGCCTCATCGGGGCGCCACCCGGCTATGTGGGCTACGAGGAGGGCGGCCAGCTGACCGAGGCTGTGCGGCGCAAGCCGTACGCGGTCGTGCTGTTCGACGAGATCGAGAAGGCCCACCCCGATGTGTTCAACACCCTCCTCCAGGTGCTCGATGACGGACGGCTGACGGATGGGAAAGGCCGCACGGTCGACTTCCGCAACACCGTGCTCATCATGACCTCCAATATCGGTTCCGAATACCTTTTGGAAGGGTCCAGCGATGCGGGTGAGATCAAGCCTGAAGCCCGCGAGCGCGTCTTGGGTGAGCTTCGACTGCGGTTCCGGCCGGAATTCCTCAACCGTCTCGACGATGTGGTTCTGTTCAAGCCACTGACCCTTGCCGAGATCGAACAGATCGTGGAGCTCCTGTTGGCCGATCTCCGGCAACGTCTGACCGAGCACCGCCTGAGCCTCGAGATCAGCCCGGCGGCCCGACAGCTCATCGCCCAGCAGGGGTTCGACCCGGTCTACGGAGCGCGCCCTCTGCGGCGGTTCATCGCGCAACAGGTCGAGACCCGAGTGGCGCGGGCCCTGCTGAGTGTCGATTCTCCCGAGGGCGGAGTTGTGCGGGTTGACCATGGCGACGAAGGCTTGACCGTCATCATCGATCGACCGACGCAGGAGGGAGTTGCGGCGTGATGCCACCCGGACAGACGGTGGTGCAGTGCCGGACGTGTGGGACCAAGAATCGGGTCCCATGGCAGGCCGAAGGCGTGCCCCGATGCGGGAAGTGCAAGTCGGCTCTCCCCTGGATCGGGGAGGCGGGGGACGACAGCTTCGCCGAGGTCGTGACGGCCTCTGCGCTCCCGGTGCTAGTGGACGTCTGGGCGCCCTGGTGCGGCCCGTGCCGGGCGATCAGCCCCGCGCTCGAGCGTCTGGCCAATGACATGGTTGGCCAGATCAAGCTGGTCAAGGTCAACGCCGATGAGGCTCCTCAGGTGTCCGCCCGCTTTGGGATCCGAGCCATCCCGACCCTACTGATCCTGCGCGGCGGGAAAGTGGTCTCCCGCCAGACAGGTGCGGCTCACGAATCTCAACTGCGCGATTGGGTCGAGGAGGTCCTGTCGTCAGCACCCTCGGGCCGTGGTTGAGTGAACCAGCTCGGTAGCCAGCAGGTCCACTAACTGCTCGAGCTGTTGGTTTCCCGAGCGGAGGCACTGGACGAGTCGGACGACCATTGCTCCGTCGGAGGGAACGCGATCCCTGGTCGGGCCGGAATGGTTGCCGCACGGTCCAACGCCGCATTCAGATGGTGTCAGGAAGTGGTCCCATTCGTCCAGCACTGCCACCAGAGCCTTCATGCGGCGGCTGTGGGTGTCCAATGCTTCGAGCGCGGCAGCAATCCCATCCTGACGGCGCGAGCCCACCTGGTGCTCAGAGCTGTCGAAGACCAGGGGAATATGCACCAGCGTGGTACCCACCACATCAGCGTGACAGAAGAGGTCCACGCAGCGAATCCCGAGGACGCGTAGGTATCGAACCGAAATGGTCGGAAACGTGTTTGTCGTTGGATGAACGGGGTAGGGTCCGCGAAGCCACGTGGAGTGGAGAGGTACGTGCGATGGACCAAGCGTTCAGGAATCGCACCGAACGGCGAGACCAACGGCCGCACCCGCCGGAGGTTGAACGCGAGTTCAACGCCGCTATCGGTCGCGTGGCCGCCCGGCCACCAGTATGCACATCGGATGATGCCACGTCGTTCGAGCAGAGCGCCTGTCGCCGCGACCGGCAATCTGTCCAATCAGTGGTGGCGACCCGCGCTCTTATCCAGGCCGGCCGGATCGACGAGGCCGCCGAGCTTGCTAACCAGGCGGCGGGGGACCTCGCCGACCCGCTGGCGGTCGCCCAACTCCGGATCATGCTGTCGACCATCGGCCTGATGAGATGCCGTTGGGAAGAGGCAACCTCCCACGCCGGTGCGGTTCTGTCCGAGCCCGGACTTGCCGAACACCTCTACGCCGAGGCGAAGCTTGCCCAGTTGCGTTCGTTTGTGTCGGAAGGCAACGAGATCGGGATGCGATCGCTGGTCGCGTCGATTATGGGCGGCGGCGACCGCCTCGGTGAGACCGCCGCCCTTGGGGCCGCTTTCGTAGTGAGTGCCAAATGGGCGTGGGACGGCGGTCGTCCCGCTGACACCGTCGCATTTCTGCGGGCCGCGATAGCGCGAGCTGACCGATCGCCCCGCGACGTGATCTCCGGCCATCCACGTCTGTTGCTGGCCGCTGTGCTGGCGTCCCTCGGGGTTGAACCCGAGGCCAGGATCCTCATCGACCGCAGCGCAGAGCGAATCCGGCAGACGTCGGACACGATGTGGGCCCCGGCGATCCCCATCCAGTCTGCAGAGTTGGCCCTCTCAGACGGCCAGATCGGCGAAGCGGCCGTACTGGCCAAAGTCGGGATCGAGCAAGCAGAAGAGCAAGGAACGAGTTACTTCTCGGCAACGGCATGGTCTGTCTTGGCGATGGCCGCACTTCAGGCGGGAAATCTCGGCGAGGCAGCGTCAGCCGTTGACCGGGGGGTACGGCGTGCACCGGAGATCGGATTCTACGGACGATCGGCGATCACCCTGGCTGAAGCTCGAGTGGTCGAGGCCAAAGGCCATCCGGAGAAGGCGATGGCCGCATTGTCCGGGATGTGCCGTGAGCCAACTCGCCTCCACGGGGTACTGCTGCAAGATCCGACCGCCGCCCCTTGGTGGGTTCGCGTCGCATTGGCTCAGGAAAATCGGCGTCTGGCGGGCGAGGTCGTATTGACGATGGAGCACCTGGCTCAGACGTGTGACGAGTACCCGAGTCTGCTGGTGAGCGCGACCCATGCCCGTGGCTTGCTGGATCGGGACCCCCTGGCCTTGCAGGCCGCAGCACTAGGGCATAGCCGACCCTGGGCGCAGGCGTCAGCCGCCGAGGACGCCGGTCGTATGGCAGGGACGGTAGGGCTTCCCGAGGCCAAGTCATACCTCGAAGAGGCCCTGGCTGGGTACGAGCGGATCGGCGCAATACGCGATAGCCAACGGGTCGAACGCGCCTTGCATAGGTTCGGCCGGAGCGTCAGACGAGGCCGGCAGGGTGATCGACCGGTGAGCGGCTGGGCCAGCCTGACGGACGCCGAGCGGCGAGTGGCCGTCACCGTGGCCGCGGGTCCGACCAATCTGGAGGCCGCGGCCTTGCTCCATCTGTCCCGCCACACCGTGGACTTTCATCTCCGTCAGATCTTTCGCAAGCTGAATCTCGATTCACGAGTGGAGCTCGCCTGGTCGGTAGCCAACGGCCAGGCACTCGACACCGGCCTCCAGGAGGGTTCCAAAAAAGTCCGCTGATGTGAACAATTCACCCGCTCGAAACCACGCGAACGCGGGCGTCGGCGGATGGTGGACGTGGGCATGCTCGGAACATGCGCACTCGTCCGTGGTGGCGAAGGCGGTAAGCCAAGGACAACCGATCGAAGCAAGATGTCGCCATTGTGATGGGGATTCAACCTCCTTGAGTTGCTCTCGGTACATGCGAGTCGAGTCCCCAAGTGCGCCATCGTGACCAGTCCCGAATCGACCTCCGTGCTGTTGGAGGAGCTGCAGATGCGGACCCGATCCGAGAGGCAGTTCTTCAAGGCGCCGCGACGCTTGGTCGCCCTGCCCGGAAACATAATCGTACTGTCGCATTCGGTGCTCGCCTCTTGGAATGAGGTGGGATGGGAACAGCCGTTGGCGGAGATGCCAGAGAGGGCTCGATAACGGTTGTTGGCGGTGGCGGCTGACTTGGTGGCCACCAGTTGCTCGATGAACGCCTCGACGTGTGTGCGGCTGATGTCGGCCGCAGCCGTGGGCATGCCCGACTCGCGCAGGAACGCCAGCAGTTGCCTCGCCGCTTCGAGGTACGTGTCAACGGTCTTCTTGCTCTTGTTCGACGCGCGCAATGAGCGTGCAAACGATGCGATGAGCGAGTCCAACTCGCCTACGCTTTGGGGTGTGACTGCCGCTGTTCGCGCCATCGTGGACGTCCTTTGGGGCTCGGTTTCGTCATGAAACCAAGTTATCCGCTGAAGGAGCGGTGACCTACACGGCCTTTACACAAGCTGTCATAGAAGTACCAGCTCACAGCTAGTTTTTCCGGGATGTAGCGCAGCTTGGTTAGCGCGCCTGCTTTGGGAGCAGGAGGTCCGGGGTTCAAATCCCCGCATCCCGACCATCTGACCTAGACCCCGTTGGGTGGACCGCTTGCTGTTGACCCCGTTGGGTGGACCACCGATCAGCACCGACGGCAGCCGGTGGCCCCGGCAACCGGCACTGCGACCGGTGGAGAGTGGGCAAGAATGCGCCCGTGAGCCTCGCCGAGACCACACGAGCCTCGGCGGGAGGATCCGTCTTGTTAACCCTGTGCTCCGCGCAGTTCCTCATGACGCTGGACAGCTCGGTCATGAACGTCTCCATCGCCACGGTGGCGAAGGACGTCGGCACCACCGTCACGGGAATTCAGCTCGCCATCACGCTGTACACGCTTGTCATGGCGGCGTTCATGATCACCGGCGGCAAGCTCGGGCAGATCCTGGGACGCCGGCGCGTCTTCATGATCGGTTGTGCCGTGTACGGATGTGGCTCGTTCATCACGGCGCTCGCGGGGTCGCTCCCGGTCCTCCTCTTGGGGTGGTCGCTGCTCGAAGGGCTCGGCGCGGCGCTGATCATGCCGGCGGTCGTGGCCCTGGTTGCCACGAACTTCGGGCCGCCAGACCGCCCCCGAGCCTACGGGCTGGTGGCGTCCGCCGGTGCGATCGCCGTCGCCGTGGGGCCGTTGGTCGGGGGGCTCCTCACCACCTACGCCAGCTGGCGCTGGGTCTTCGCCGGCGAGGTGGTGATCGTGCTCTGCATCCTGGGCCTGGCGCGTCGGATCACGGACGCTCCCGCCGTTGCCGGCGTCCGGCTCGACCCGGTGGGCACGCTCCTGTCCGCGGCCGGGCTGGGAATGATCGTCTTCGGCATCATCCGTTCCGGCACCTGGGGATTCGTGCAGCCGAAGCCCGACGCCCCGCAGTGGCTCGGCGCCTCCCCCGTCATCTGGCTCATCCTCGGTGGCGCCGGAGTGCTGTACCTGTTCGTGCTGTGGGAGAACCAGCGGCTCCGCCACGGCCAGAGCGCGCTCGTCGACCCGGTCATGCTCAGGGTCCCACAACTGCAGGCCGGCCTGACCGCGTTCTTCTTCCAGTTCTTGCTGCAGGCGGGCCTCTTCTTCGTGGTGCCACTTTTCCTGTCGGTCGCACTCGGCCTGTCGGCCGTGGCCACCGGCGTCCGCCTGCTCCCCCTCTCTCTGACGCTCCTCGTCGCGGCCATCGGCGTGCCCAAGGCGTTCCCCCACGCGTCGCCCCGCCGGATCGTGCGCACGGGCTTCGCCCTCCTGTTGCTCGGCATCGTGGTGATGCTCGTCGCACTGGACCAGGGCGCCGGGCCCGAGATCGTCACCTGGCCGATGCTCCTGGCGGGACTCGGCATCGGCAGCTTGGCCTCGCAGCTGGGAAACGTGACCGTGTCCTCGATGCCCGAATCACAGAGCGGCGAGGTAGGCGGGATTCAGAACACCGTCACGAACCTCGGCGCATCCATCGGCACCGCTCTGGCGGGCACGGTGCTCATCGCCGTGCTCACCACGACGTTCCTCGGCGCTGCGGCGAACAACCCCGCCATCCCCGCCGAGATGTCGTCCCGGGCTCAGGTGCAATTGTCGGCCGGCATCCCCTTCGTCAGCGACGCCGACCTCAATGCGACCCTGGAGAAGGCCGGCGTCCCACCGGCGACGGCGTCGGCGATCGTGTCGGACAACGAGTCGAGCCGGATCAACGGACTGCGCGCCGCCCTCGCCGTGCTCGCGCTCATCGCCCTCCTGGCCCTGGTGTTCACACGCCGTCTGCCCACCGTGCAGCCGACGGGGGCGTCGGAGGGACCGTCGGACGAGCCGTCGGACGGAACGTCGGACAGCGGGACGCTCAGGCCCGCCGGAGCGTGACGCTGCACCAGGCGCGCTTCCGGCACGAAGGGCAGGTCATGCGGCGGTCGAAACGCCCCCGGGGCAGCCAGACACCGACCGGGAATTGGAAGATGAGGAGATCCAGCACGCCAACGTGCGACGTCTGGCGGCAGCGCTCGCACACGATGGTGAAGGCGCCCCGCTCGTCCAGGGGATTGGCGGAGGTGGCCACGCGGCTGTCGGGTTCGGGCCGTGCCGCCGAGTAGAGCGCACGCTTGCCGACCGGCAGGGCCACCGTCGACCCGCCTGGTGCCCGGTCCTCCGACTCGCCCGCCGAGGGCACCCAGAAAAGGGCGCGCTTGCCCAAGGGATCGGGCGCCCGGTCGCTCCGCGCTGCGGCCATGTCAGGCGCCCTGCATGGCGTCGAACACCCGGGTGGAGAGCGTCCGGTACGCCACCGCGCCGGCCGAGGTCGGGGCGTGCTGGAGCACCGATTGCCCGAGCCCCGGCGCCTCGGCGAAGCGCACGGACTTCGGAACCGGCGGCTCGAAGAGCGGGAGGCCGTACCGCTGCTCGACCTCGGACAGGACCTGCCGGGAGTGCGTCGTACGGCTGTCGAACATGGTCGGGATCACCCCGAGGACGCGCAGCTTCTCGTTGGCGAACTGGCGAACGTCCTCAATCGTCTCGAGCAGTTGGCCGACGCCGCGGTGGCTGAGCGCCTCGCACTGCAGCGGCACGATCACGGCCTCCGCCGCCGTGAGGCCGTTGATGGTCAGCACCCCGAGCGACGGCGGGCAGTCGATGAGGACCGCGTCGTAGTCGTCGAGGACCGGTTGCAGCGCCCGGGCCAGCACGTGCTCCCGGCCGGTGCGGTTCAGAAGGTGCACCTCGGCGCCCGCCAGGTCGATGGTGGCGGGCACCAGGAACAGGCCCCTCACCCCGGGGACGGGTTTCACCACCTCGGCCAGCCGCGCCCGGCGTACCAGGACGTCGTGCAGGGACGAGTCGAGCTCGTCCGGATCGAAGCCGAGGGAGAACGTCAGGCACGCCTGCGGGTCCAGGTCCACCACGAGGACCCGGCGTCCCTGTTCGGCCAGGGCCACGCCGAGCGACTGCACCGTGGTCGTCTTGGCCACGCCGCCCTTCTGGTTGGCGACGGCGATGACTTTGACCATCGCCAGAGTCTAGGACCGGCGTGGGTCGCTTTCGCTGGGCCGCCCGTGCGGGCGGGGACGCTCAGCGGCGATACGCCGCCTCCTGCCTCGCCACGTCGGCGACCATTGCCCAGAGCCAGATAGACGTCCTGGAGGTGGTGGGTAGCCCCACGTCGGGCCGAGCACGGCGGTGACGGTGGGCCGCGGGTCGCCCGGCACCGCCGTCGACGTGACCTGCAGCCACGAGTGGGGACACCCGATCGGAACCCCTGCCGTGGCCGAACGGCCGCATGTGACCGCAGACACCGTGTGCGGCGGCGGATCCCGTCGCGCATAGGGTCGAGGGCGGAACCGGACAGTGAGGGCGACCGAACGCGACCCGTCCTCCATTCCGCCCGAGTGCACCGGACTGGAAGAGGAACGTGCCCGCCATTCGCATGAGCCAGAAGATCGCCGTCGGCACCGTGTTCGTGTCCGCGATGTTCATGAACATCATGGACATCACGATCGTCAACGTCGCGCTCCCGACCATCGGCCGGGACTTCCACATCGCGCCCACCGCCGTGGACGGCGTCGTCATCGCCTACCTGGTCAGCCTGGCCGTCTTCATCCCCGCCTCGGGATGGATGGGCGATCGCTTCGGCGGCAAGCGCGTCCTGCTCGCCGCCATCGTCGTCTTCACCGCGGGTTCCGTCCTCTGCGGGGTCGCCCAGAACATGACCGAGCTCGTTCTGTTCCGGGTGGTGCAGGGCGCCGGCGGAGGGATGATGGCGCCGGTCGGCATGGCCATGCTCTACCGGGTCTTCCCACCGGCGGAACGGGTGCGGGCGGCCAGCATCCTCACCGTCCCGACCACCATGGCGCCCGCTCTCGGCCCGGTGCTCGGTGGCTTCCTCGTGACGAGCCTGTCGTGGCGGTGGGTCTTCTTCGTGAACCTCCCGATCGGCATCGTGGCGGTCATCTTCGGCGCGCTCTTCCTCGAGCGCTGTGAGGAGATCGACGCCGGCCGATTCGACCTCCCGGGATTCGTCCTGGGCGGCGCCGGGCTGGGGCTCGTCATGTACGGCGTGTCCGAAGGGCCGCTCAAGTCCTGGTCGTCGACCGATGTCATCGCCTCGTGCCTGGTCGGCGCCGTCCTGCTGGTCGTGTTCGTCGCGGTGGAGCTGCGGACCGGCCGGCCGATGGTGGACCTGCACCTGCTGAGGGGCCGATTGTTCCGCTCCACCAACTGCGTCATGTTCCTGGCCGCGGCGGCGTTCCTCGGGATGCTCTATCTGATCCCTCTGTACTTCCAGGACGCGCGGGGTTTGTCGGCGCTGCAGTCGGGACTCTCCACCTTCCCCGAGGCGTTCGGGGTCATGATCGGCGCGCAGTTCGCCAGCCGCCTCATCTACCCCCGTATCGGCCCGCGCCGTCACATAACGGGCGGCCTGATCGGCCTCACACTGTCCATGCTCGCGCTCACGCAGATCAGCGTGACCACGAACCTCTGGCTCATCCGCGGCCTCATGTTCGTGCTGGGCTGGATGATGGCGCAGGTCATGGTGCCGAACCAGGCCGCCTCGTTCGCGAAGATCACGTCGACTTCCATGGGCCGGGCGTCGACCTTCTTCAACACCATGCGGCAGCTGGGCAGCGCCACCGGCGTCGCCATCCTCTCCACCGTCCTGATCGGGGTCGGATCGGCGCAGGCCACCGGCGGCACCGCGGCGCCCGACATGACCGCCTATCACGCCGCCTTCTTCACGGCGGCGTGCTTCGCGCTGGTGGCGGCTGGCTTCTCCCTCACCATCCACGACAGCGACGCCGCGGAGACGATCGTGCGGCGACGCCGGCCCCTCCCGCCACCCGCCCGGGTGGAGGCCCCCGTCCGCCAAGGGAGTGCGGTGTGACGCACCCGCGCTCGTTGTGCGTGTTCTGCGGCTCGAGCGCGGGGGTGAACCAGGCCTTCGCTGCCGCCGCCGAGCGGCTCGGGACCGGGCTGGCCGAGCGTGGCATCGGGCTCGTCTACGGCGGCGCCTCGGTCGGGCTCATGGGCGTGGTGGCGGACGCGGTGATCGCCGCCGGTGGCCGGGCGACCGGGGTGATCACCGAGTCGCTCGCCGGGCACGAGATCGCGCACTCGGCACTCAGCGACCTGCACGTCGTGACGACGATGCACGAGCGCAAGGCCCTCATGTCGGAGCTCTCCGATGCCTTCGTGATGCTGCCCGGAGGGTTCGGCACCTGCGAGGAGTTCATGGAGTCCGTGACCTGGGCGCAGCTCGGGATCCACGACAAGCGCTGCGGCCTTCTCAACGTGGACGGCTTCTTCGACCACCTTCTCGCCTTCATCGGGCACGCCGTGGCCGAAGGCTTCATCAAGGATCAGCAGGTGCAAGGGCTGGCGGTCTCCTCCGACGTGGACCACCTGCTCGACGAGCTCGTCGGGTCGACGCGCGACCAGGTGGCGACCCGCTAGAGCAGATCAGACCGCCGGGGGGACGAGCAGCACGTCGCGCAGCTCGTCCTCGCCCGCCCAGTCGGCGAGGAGCGCAGCCACCGACGGGTACGGCTTCTCCGCACCGTTCTTCTCCAGCAGCGTAGGGGTGTACCCGAGCCCCTCGAACCAGCCGAGGTAGTCGGCCACCGACGAGCCCGAGACGCGGCGAAGCATCTCCTCTTTCAGCTCCGTGGTGACCACGGGGCGGTCACGTTCGATCAGCCGCGCCGCCCCCTTGACGACCCGCCCTTCGGCGCCCTCGACGTCCATCTTCATGAACCCGACCGGGGCCGAGACGATGTCGTCGAGGCAGAAGGTGGGCACCACCACCCCGGGATGCGCCAAGAGGTCGGTGTCGTCGATGATGCCGCCGTTGGATCCCACGTGGGTGGAGTAGTAGGCCCACCCGGTCGCGATGTCGGCCGCCACCGGCAGCAGCACGACGTTCGTCACGGCATGGAGCCGCAGCGACGACAGGAGGAGGCGGCAGTTCTCCGAATTCGGCTCGAGCGCGACGACCTGGCCGGTCGGCCCGACCAGCCTGGAGGCGAGCAGCGAGTAATAGCCGAGGTTGGCGCCCACGTCGACGACCGTCATCCCGGGCTTGCAGTAGCGCTCGAAGATGGCGGTGAGATGCGGCTCGTACTCGCCCGAGCGCAGCCCCGGTGTGACGGCGGCGTCCGCGACGTCGGCGAAGAGTTCCACTCCGCCCACGCGGCAGCGCACGGCGTCCTCGGCGCCGAGTTGCACCGAGAACGCCGTGGGTGCTTCCTGGTGCTCAATCGTGCCGAGCATCTTGCGGATGGTGGACACCTGGGCCAGGTCACCGGCCCCGGCCTGGTCCACCTCCGGGCGCAGCGAGTCGGGGAGTGTCGGGTACAGCAGGTGCACCAGCTGCTCGTACGAGATGCCGCGCTCAGGCGGTGCGGGCATGGTGCCGCCGAGACGGTGCACGACGCGATCGCGCCACGGCTTGAGCCTCTCCTTCAGCGCATTCCGCCAGTTGCCGTCCTGGTAGTCCATTTCGGCCCACGGTACCCGCGATGGCCGCGCCGACCCCGTGGGACACTCCCTGCCGGGCGGCGTCCGCGCCCGTGCTACCAGGTGTCCAGCGTGTCCGAGTGGAAGTCGATGACCGCCAGGAGGTCACCAAGGCGGCCCATGACTCCCTCGACGTCGGCAAAGGGGCCGGTCACGGCCCGCTGCGCGGTGAGCGCGACCTCGGTGCACGTGCTCAGCATCCAGGCAACGTGCGCGCCCAACTTCATGTTGGGGCACGGGTTCGCCGCCATCCAGACCGAGGCGTCCTTCGTGGCCGCCTCCAGCTCGTCCGCCGCGGCCAACATGGTGATCTCGTTCACGCTGACCGACGCCGAGAACCGGCGTTCGGCGGCCATCACGCGCTCCAAGAAGGCCGTTGCTCTGATGCGCCATTGGTTTGTCGTTGGTTCGTTGCCCATGAGATCAATGGACGGGGCCAGCCCTACCTCACCCTGCGGTGTGGCCGCCCCGTCCTAGAGCGATTCTGTCGCTCGTGCGTGCTCTGCCATAGGGCCGATCGGACCCCTCGGCGCACAACCTCCCCACAACAAAGAGGCACGCGCTCGCGCGACGCGACGCGACGCGACGCGAGAGTCGCCGCGGGCTGCGATCTTCGGGTGTGGTGGCACCGTTCCGTCCCGCGTGCGCGCACAGATGCACCCGGGCGGTCGATGACCAGCCCATCCGGTGACCAGATGGTCGACGATGTCGCGCGACAGAGTCGCGTCCGTCGCGCGACGTCTCACCCAACTGGCGCCCCGGGCAGGATTCGAACCTGCGTGAAACGGATTAGAAGTCCGTTGCCTAAGTCCGCTCGGCCACCGGGGCACGCCGGCCTTCGCCGGCACCGCACAGCCTGACATAGCCCACTTCAGGGCCGTGCGCATGGACGGCGACGCACCGCCGAGCGGTGGCATCCAGTGCCGACCGCCACTGGGCCGTGTGCCACACTTGTGCCCCTCGGTGGGCGTAGCTCAGTTGGTTAGAGCGCCAGGTTGTGGTCCTGGAGGTCGGGGGTTCGAGACCCCTCGCTCACCCCGAAACGCGTCGCCGGCAGCCGTCGGCGGCGCTCAGTCAACGGCAGGTCCGGGGGAGGTTGAGGCGTGACTGCTGCACAAGGTGGTCGGACGGTCCTGGTCACCGGCGCGTCCTCGGGCATCGGCGCAGCCGTTGCCCGCGAGCTGGCGGCCCGGGGGGACACCGTCGCCCTGGTCGCCCGTCGGGCCGATCGGCTCGATGCCGTGCTGGCCGACTGCCGCGCCGCGTCGCCGTCTGGGGCGGCGGCGGCTGCGGCGTCGGCGCGCTGGGCGGCCGACCTCTCGGACCCGGCGGCGGCCGCCGACCTCGCCCTCGAGATCTGGGACCACTACGGCGGGCTCGACGTCGTCATCAACAACGCCGCCGTCCCCATGCGCCGGCACGTGACCCGCCTGACCATGGCCGAGGTCGAGCGGACGATGCGCGTCAACTACCTCTCCCCGGTGGCCATCTCGCTGGCACTCCTGCCCCGCATGGTGGCGCGGGGGTCCGGGACGATCGTGAACGTCTCGAGCCTGGGCGGCCGCCTGGGCATCACGACTGAGGCGGCCTACTCGGGCTCGAAGTTCGCGCTGGCCGGCTGGAGCGAGTCCATGGCGATCGACCTCGACGGATCGGGTGTCTCGGTGAAACTGATCCTTCCCGGCGCCATCGACACCGAGATCTGGGACCAGCCCGACAACGACGCCCCCCTCTACGACGGGCCGAAGGAGCCGCCCGAGTCGATCGCCGGGGGCATCGTGGACGCCATCGACAGCGAGAAGTTCGAGCACTACCTCCCGGACATGAAAGCGGTCATAGAGGCCAAGACGTCGGACATCGACGGGTTCATGCTCGGCATGCGCGCCCTCACCGGCGGCGCGGCTCAGGAGGGGGCCGGCTCGTGAAGGCGCTGCTCTTCGGCGCTCCGCCGGCGGCCGACGAGGTCCGACCCACGCCCGAAGACGAGCTGGAGGCAGTCCTGGCCGGCATCCCCTTCGGACTGCACGACATCGACGACGCCCGCCTGGTCCGTCCGGACTGGGTGGTCACGCGGCCCATCCTCTCGGGTATCTGCGGCTCCGACGCCAAGCTCGTGCTGGGCGACTTCAACACGGGTGACATCGACAACCCGATGGCCTCATTCTCCTCCCTCCCCCACGTACCGGGTCACGAGGTGGTGGCGGAAGTGGTGGCCCTTGGACCCGAGGCACGCGGGCTCGACGTGGGCCAACGCGTCGTGCTCAACCCGTGGCTCACCTGCGGGCCGCGCGGCATCGACCCGCTCTGCCCGCCCTGCCAGGCCGGCGACCTCAGCCTGTGCTGGAGCTTCACCAAGGGTGACCTGGGCCCGGGGGTCCATGTCGGCGTGATCACCGGCGCCCCGGGTGCGTGGGCCGAGCAGCTGGCGGCGCACGACTCCATGTTGATCCCCGTCCCCGACGACATCTCCGACGAGGCCGCCGTCTTGGCCGACCCGTTCTCGGTCTCCTTCCACGCCGTCGTCCGCCATCCACCGCCACCGTCGGGGCGCGTGCTCGTCTACGGGGCGGGCGCCCTCGGCCTGACCAACGTGGCCATCCTGACCGCCCTCTACCCCGGCGTGGAGGTGGGGGTCGTGGCGCGCTTCGAAGCCCAGCGGGAGATGGCGCTGCACTTCGGGGCGTCCGCGGTGTTCGCCCACGAGCCGCGGCTGGCCCTGGTCGAGGCGCTGGCCGAGTGGTCCGGCGCCGTCCTGCACGCGCCGCTCGACGGGCTCCCGGTCACGCATCCGGGCCATATCGACGTCGTCTACGACTCCATCGCCAAGGCGGAGACGCTCGAGGTGGGCGTGCGCGTGCTCGCCGAGCGCGGGCGCCTGGTCTACACGGGGGTCGCCACGCCCGAACGGTGGGAATCGACCCCGATCTACTTCAAGGAGATCACCATCGCCGGCTCCAACGCGTTCGGCATGGAGGACTTCGAGGGCCGGCGGCAGCACGCCATCGCCCACTACCTCCAGTTCGTCGCCGAGGGCCGGCTCGACATCACCCCCATGCTGACCCACCGCTTCGGCCTGGAGCAGTGGTGGCCCGCCCTCAAGGCGCTGGCACGGCAAGACCGCAGCGGCGCGCTGAAGGTCGCGTTCACCCCAAACGGGTGACGCCGCCTACGCGCCGGTGCCGATTTCGCTGAACCGGGCATAGCGGGCGTCCGCCGCCCGCACCCAGACCGGGTCGGGCTCGATCCGCCGGCCCACGGTTGCCCAGCGCGTCGAGTCGTCGAGCGACTTTTCGAGGCCGGCGGCCATCCGCGCGAAGTACGCCGCACCCAACGCCGCCCCCTCCGGGACGGCCACGGCATCGACGGGCAGATTGGTGGCGTCGGCCACCGCCGCCATCCAGGCGGTGACCCGCGAGCCCCCGCCGCTGGCGACGATCCGGGTGGCCTTCACGCCCGAACGATCGAGCATGCGGCGCACCACGAAGCCGCTTGCCTCGTAGGCCGCTCGCTCCAGCGCCTCCGCCCCCGAGCCGATGTCCAGCCCGTAGAGGTTCGAGCGCAGCGTGTGGTCCTCGAACGGCGTGCGCTCGCCGCGGACGTAGGGCAACCAGACGGGCACCCGGCCCGGGTCCCCGAGGCGCGGGTCCATCCGCTCGCGCTCGGGGCCCGGCCGCGGTATGCCCCGCAGCAGGGCGCGGGCCCAGTCCACGAAGAGCGCACCGGCGTTGCTCGGGCCGCCGATGAGGAAGCGTTCGGGCGTCGTGTGGGGGTAACTGATCAACCCCTCCGCCACCACCCATTCGTCACACACCGCCCAGACGATCAGCGTCGCACCGAAGATGACCAGGACATCACCCGGCTCGGTCGCCCCCGCCACGATCTGGTCGCACAACGCGTCGATGGTGCCGCCCGTGATGACGGTGTCGCTGTCCGGCAACGTGCCGGCAGCCTGGCCCATGGGGATGACCATGGGCATCTGGGATTCGGAGACGCCCGCCGAGCGCAACAGGTCCGCGTTCCAGTGCCCGTGCGTGTGCAGCGAGCCCAGCGCGGCGGTGACCCCGGTGTCGATGGCCGGCAGGCCCGAGAGCGCGTAGGTGGCGACGGCCTGGCAGGGCCAGTACCCGCGCGCCCCGGGGGCCGACGACGCCGCCCAGCGCAGGAACCCCTCGGCATCGGGCATCGTCCCCGGCAGCAGGACGGTGTCCTTTTGGTCCGTCGCGGCACGCCCCTCCCGGTCGCCGTAGAGCAGGCCCGGCAGGAGCGGCACGCCCTGGCGGCTGACCGCGGTCAGCGAAGGCACCATGGAGGCCACCGCGACGCCGGCCAGATGCGTCCCCTCGGCGGTCAGCTGCGCGGTCACCTCGGCGAACGCCTTGCGGGGACCGGCGCGCCACGCCCGTTTGGCGTCGTGACGAAGGATGTCGGGCTCCGGCGCCATGACGCTGTGGGGGACCCGGCTGCGGGCGACGACCTGCCCGTCCTCGTCCACGGCGACCGCCTTGACGGACGTCGTGCCCACGTCGACCCCGACGGTGACGTGCTGCGTCGGCTGCTTCACGAATCTGACACGCGTGTCATGATCACGTCATTGTGTCTAGTGGGTTTGTAGGGTCGCGTCCAACGGTGCCTAAGGCTGTGACCTGCGGGATTTCGGACCGCTGGCGCGGGGCCCCTGTTCGCTCTGTGCAAAATCTGCCCCAAACATTGCCCCAAGCCAGCGCCCTACCGCCGCTTGCGACTCCCCCGGGAGCTCGGGCGGCCGGCGGTGATTTCCGACAGAGGTCCGTCAGGATTCTTGACACTCCGATGATCCGTCATATATCCTGACGCCTGATCCGTTCGGGTCCCTGACGAGAGGAGGTCCCATGAGCAGCACCCAAGAGGCGGTCTTTGACTACTTCGTCCAGCAGGCGGAATGGCGCGAGCGCAAGGCAATGGAACACCCAGAGGATTCTCGGAACCTCAAGAGCGCATTCGCTTTGCGGCAACTGGCCGATTTCGTGCGAGACCTGTCCCCGGACGACTACCGGGTGAGGCGCCTCGGGCTGCTGGTGTGCCCGACAGGCGAGGCCGTGCCAGGAGAGGAAGCCAGCATGGTGGCCAGCCAGGTGGGCTTCACGTCCAGAATCGTCACGACCCCGGCTGAGTCGCTGCGCATCTTCCTAGACGCGGCGATGCGTGACTTTCAGGCCGATCCCTCTTCGATCGAGGTGAGCGAGCTGCTCCAGTTCATCGTGGATCACCAGGACAGTCCCGAGGGCCTCGAGGGGATCGCCTACGTCCGCAACTGGTTGGACTCAATCGAAGACGACCTCGTGCTCAAAGCACGCGTCGAGGGCTGGTCGTGGCAACGTATCGGGGACGCACTCGGCCAGTCGAAGCAGGCCGTGTGGGAGAAGTACCGCGACCCCGACCCCCGAGACACCGCCGACACCTGACCATCCCGCAAGGCGCAGTTTGCGAACGGCCGCCGGTCTGCGCTGAAATGCCGCCGCCACCACTACTTGAGGACCGACCGCCAACGGTTCGGGGGTGAGGTGGCCGACCCAAGCCCCGTTGTTCTCTCCTTTCGGGGCTGGGTCGCGGGCGTCTACCGTCGAGCCGTGGACCCGATGCCCCGCCCCGGCGACGTCTCCCCCGGCTTCATCGCCGAGGCTGGCCGGTGCTGGCGGATGCTCTACGACCGGAACCTCCAAGCCACCCACTGCGACGAGCGGCCCGGGTGGACCGGGCGGTGGCGCTCACCGACAGGCGACCGCTGGTGGGTGGTGTGGGCCTGCCCCGGCCACCTCGACGGCCTGACGGGGCTGCGGGAGTTCGGCCGGCGTGGTGCCGCAAGCAGCGTTAGGTCTCGTGGTCCCGAGGAACCTGCGGACTCCCGATTTCCGGTTCGATTAGTGCACGGTCACGGAGGCGACTTTCTTGCCTGATCTGAATAACGAGGGTCACCACCACGCCAAGAGTCAAACCGACAGTTACAACCCAATAATCCACCTCATTGCAATCCTGTCGATGTCGGTCGCCAAGGCATATATGGCGAGCGACTCCGCGACAAGACCATACAACGCGGCCGACAACAAGACGGTGCCCGCGATTTTTGAATCTCCCCACCCTCGATCACTGAAATTCCCCACCCTGTCCCGGTGAGCTGAACCATCCACCCGCGGGGTTGGGCCCCCTTCGAAGCTGACGAGCGACCAAGCCAGCCAGCTCGAAGGGAGACCCGCTCCGCATGCTCACACATGGGGAAGACGTGGAAGCACATGCACTGAGAAGCAGGGGCTGGACGATCTCGGCGATCGCCCGGCACCTGGGCCGGGACCGCAAGACCGTCCGGGCCTATATCAACGGGGAGAGGGTTCCAGGGGTCCGGGCCCGCTCGGCGCCGGACCCACTCGAGCCGTTCACCAAGTACTTGGCGGCTCGCTTCGTCGACGATCCGCACGTCTGGGCCTCGGCCCTCTATGACGAGGTGAAACGGCTCGGCTATCCGCTCAGCTACCCGAGCTTCGTCCGCCAGGTGCGCCAGGCCGGGCTCCGGCCGCACTGCGAGGCCTGTTCGGGCGTCAAGGGCCGCGACACCATCGAGATCGACCATCCGCCCGGCGAAGAGATCCAGTGGGACTGGTTCGAGCGCCGCAACGCTCCGTGGGGAGCGACGGCCTACGTGCTGTTGGGCACGCTGCCGCACTCGGGCAAGGTGCGCGGTGTCCTGGCCGAGAAGATGGACCAGGCCCACCTGATCGAGGCCATCGACGCGGTGCTCCGGCGCCTCGGCGGGACGCCGAGGGTGTGGCGGACCGACCGCCTGGCCACGGTGATCGTGCCGGGAACGAGAGACGTCCAGGCCTCCTTCGCTCCCGTGGCCAAGCACTACGGGGCTGTCGTCGAGCCCTGTCCACCAAGGCGCGGGAACCGCAAGGGTGCGGTCGAGTCTTCCGTGCGCTTCATCTCGGGTCGCTGGTGGCGGACCATGGGCGCCACCACCCCCGAGGACGCCCAGCGCTCTCTCGACGCCTTCTGCGCCACCACCGGTGACGAACGCGAACGGAGAGGACCGAACGGCGAGCGCACCACGGTCGGCGCACTGGCCAACACCGAGCCGCTCCTCGCCCTGCCGGCCGTCGTGTTCCCGGCCACGACCGAGGCCGAGCGCACCGTCGCCGACAACGCAACGGTGGCCTTCTTGGGCAACCGCTACTCCGTGCCGCCGGGGCTCGCTGGCACCACGCTGGTGGTCCGGCACCGCTTGAGCTCTCCGACCATCGACGTGGTGGCTCCGTCAGGAGCGATCCTCGTCACCCATCGCCTCGCCCCGGCGGGTTCGGGTGCCCTGGTGCGCAGTGTCGAGCACAAAGAAGCCCTCGAGGCCGCCGTCCTCAGCGCCTTCACCACGGCGCGTCCGTGCGACAAGAAGGCGAACCGACCGCCGGGAAGGGAGGCACTCGAAGAAGCAGCCCGGCTCCTCGGGCCCATCGGACGTGAACCCGTCGTCGACCTGTCCGTCTATGACGAGATCGCGGAGGGACGATGAGCGAGTCCTCCACCTATCAGCAGATCCGTTCGCATCTGGCCTACCTGCGCCTGGGTGCTGCCGCCGAAGCGCTGCCGGGCGAGCTCGAGTACGCCCGCAAGGAGGGACTCGGGCACTCGGAGTTCTTGCACCGTCTCCTCGAGGTCGAGGTGAGCGCCACCGAGATCCGCCGCCGGGCCGGGCTCGAGCGCTTCGCCTGCTTGCCGTCTCCATGGACGCTCGACGACTTCGACTTCTCCGCCCAGCCCTCGGTCGACAAGAAGCTGATGACCGAGCTCGGGACGCTGCGCTTCTTAGAAGACGCCACCAACGTGCTCTTCATCGGGCCACCCGGTGTCGGCAAGACCATGCTGGCTGTGGGCCTGGCCCGGGCCTCGATCAACGCCGGCTATCGGACGTATTACACGACGGCGGCCGACCTGGCGGCCCGATGTCACCGGGCCGCCCTCGAAGGCAGGTGGGCGACGACCATGCGCTTCTTCGCCGGACCGAGGCTCTTGGTCATTGACGAGGTCGGCTACCTGCCGCTGCAGAGCGAAGCGGCCGCCGCTCTCTTCCAGGTCATCGCCCAGCGCTATCTCAAGAGCTCGATCGTCATGACGACCAATCTCGGCGTGAGCTCATGGGGCCAGATCTTCGACGACCCTATGGTCGCCGCCGCCATGCTCGACCGTCTGCTGCACCGCAGCGTCGTGTTCAACATCGACGGCGAGAGCTACCGGATGCGCTCCCACCGGGCCCGCACCGAGAAGCTCCGAAAGGGGGTCACGAAGGACGAGGAGTAAAATGAAGGAAAACTCACCGGTCAGTCAACTGGGGAATTTCGATGATCGCCCCTGGGGAGTTTCGGAAATCGGCGGCAACGGTCAATCCCCCCGTAACACGGCGCCAGGCGGCAGCGTAAGCCCGATAGTCGATCTCGGTCTGAGGAGCAGCTAAGCCCCTAACGGCTCGACGAGACAACCGTGTTCTGCACAGTGAGTGCAAGGAATAAGACAGGGATCACCGTAGCGGTGGTCGAGTAAAATGCTTGGTGAGGGAGTGCTCCCGCCTGGCTCATGGTCGCAGGTGCCCCGCCCTCCACCAACCCCGACGGAGCCGCTTGACCCGACGCGGCAGCCAGCGGCGCGGAGACGGGTGACGGATTTTGTAGAGGATCACAGCTTGACCTCCCGCCCCGTCGCCTTCGCCCAGCCGCTCGGCAAGATCAGGTCCGGCCGAGTCCGTACGTCGGGGCATTGGGGGTCACCGCCGAGACGAGCAGCGACTCGGTCGATCTCCGCTACGAGCGCCATCCCCTTCGAGAGGTCGCCGGCGCCGACGGGGTCCGTGGAGGCGTGCAGCTGTGCGCCTGCCAGCTTGTGATTCCAAAGCGCAATGAGCACGACCGGCGCTCCTGCGGTGTGAGGTCATCGGCCATGGGAGCCAGTCTGACCATGGCCCACGACCCAGCGCCGGTATGGGCTACCGAGGTGGCTGCCTGAGCTTGTTGAGGAGGTAATTCTCCTTGTGGTCTGTCGAACAGAAGTCCAATCCATCGGAATAGACCCATCCCTTTGTCGCAGCGAAGGAACGGACCCAACCTTCATCCGTGGGTCCAGGAGGGTAGTAGTCGTATTGGGGCGGTGGCGGCACGCCTAGACCATTTTTGTGGCAGTAGTCGCAGTCGATCGTATAGCCCTGGATTGACATTTGACCAGGTTACGATTTCCGTCCACCATCTGCTACGGAGACGCTTCAGCCATGGTCGTTTGAGGGTACGACCAGGCAGGGAGTTACTGGTAGACCCAACGCCCGTCTACCCTCGCCCCGTGACCCCGATGCCCCAGCCCGGCGACCCCTGCACCGGCTTGATCTCCGAGCCTGGGCAGTGCTGGCAGATGGTGTACGACGGCCAGATGCGGGCCGACACTGCCCCGAGGCGCCCTCATGGACGGGCCGGTGGTTCACGCCGAGGGGTGACCGTTGGTGGCGAGTGTGGGCGTGCCTGGACCACCTGGACGGGCTTACGGGTCTGAGGGAGTTTGGGCGTGCCAGACGCTGAAACTTAGGGAGGACGCGGTAGTTCAGCCTCACCGTCCGCCCGAACGGACGAGTTCGTGCATCGCCCACTCGACCATGACGATGGTGTCCTCTCGCATCGCTGCGGTCAGGGGTCGGCCACACGGCGGCGCGATGCGAATGAGCTGGTCAACGTAGCTGGTGGCGTGCTGCGACAACGAGTTGGATTGCGCCTCTCCGTGATCCACAAGCACCATCTTGCTCCGATGGGGAGGCGCGCCAAGCGCTTTTCACAGAAGTTTCACTGACTGTTCTTCCGGGGCGTAATCCCAAGCGAATCGGTGGTTCGCGGTCCTCCCCTTGTTTCCCGGTGGAAGAAGTTGAGCCAGATGCCGCGCTCCTTCTCCGAGACGTGGTCGTGGCCTCTTCGCGTCAGTGGCACCTAGTCCGGCCCCCGCGGACTACAACCCGTGCCATGTCACAGCAACGGCGGCACGACCCACTTCGGGGCGACAGGGCCCATGGTCTCCACTGTCCATTTGGTCAGCTCGACGCACGCTTCGCCGATCTCGTTCGCTAGGACCCTCAACGTTGCTGCTCCGCCGGGCACGACGTCCTGACGTACGTTCACCCGCGCCGCCCTGCTCAGAAGATCAAGGGCTACGTGGGGTGTCTGACGATCGTCGGAAGTCCCCCAAAACGAGTGCACAGCCTCGTTCCGCCGGATTCTGAGTGTGTCAGCCTTCTTGCGCCAGCGCTTGAACCACTCGCCCAGGTCGGGGGTGAATCCATCCATCGACAGCCGGGCCGTTATCTGGTCCCACTGGGTCAACAGTGAGACCCCGTTCGTCAGAAGTCGCCCTTGACCGGTGGACACGTCGGTCGCCACCCACAGGGTCAGCGCCGTCGCTTGTTCCAGATGCGCCCAGTTCATCGCCACTCGGCCGACCTGGCGCGGCAGCTCTACTCGAGCTGGATAGTCGGTCACCGCCTCCGAAGGCTACGCCCCTTCGATACGGGCTTGTTGCTGCGCCGCCCACCTCCCTAGGCGCAGCGTGGGCAGTACTCACGTTCGCCCACAAACTTCCACCCCAGACGCTTCGCCGCGGTCTCGGTCTTCTTTAGCGGGCCGGATTGGATGCGAATCGACTCCTGGCAGTTCCCTCCCAGCCCATCGCACGTGACCATGTTGCCTTCTATCGTCATGCCCCCCAAGGTTAGGTTTCGCCGGACAGTCCGTTCGTAGTCCATCGAAGGCCGACTACGGGGCGGTCTGGCCGCCGGCCGAGGAGCCTCGTCGAGCGACGGCAGGTCCGGGGCGGCCGGCGTCATCAGCCAGCGGGTGAGGACCGGATTCATGCGGAGGTCAGGGTACGGGCCAGGTGTGGAGCGGCCTGGACCTACGCTGGCCGGCGTGTCGGTCGAGATGGAGCCGGAAGGGGTCCTCCTTCACCTCCTGGGCGACGACGACTCGGGGCCTGACTCGGCCTTGTGGCACCTGACCGACGTCGCGCGGGCGCTCACATTGTGCGGCCTCGATGTCGGCTACGGGAACCCCCGCCGGCCGTAGGCGCAGACGCCAGAGGATCGTCGTTGTCAGATGTGCATGGGCCAGGTCGCCGACAGGCGGCCGACTCAGGGATGACCGTCCCTCGCCCCGGCGACGTCTCCCCCGGCTTCATCGCCGAGGCCGGACGGTGCTGGCGGATGCTCTACGACCGGAATCTGCAGGCCACTCACTGCGACGACAGACCCGCGTGGACGGGGCGGTGGCGATCACCGAGAGGCGACCGCTGGTGGGTCGTGTGGGCGTGCCCGGACCATCTGGAGGGGCTGACGGGGCTGCGGGAGTTCCGCCGGCGAGCTTCACCCAACTAGGACCCGGAGTGTCCGCTAACGCCGGGCTGGGGTGCCCCAGTCCGAATCCATGCAGGCACCATGGGGATACTCATCACGGGTCCGCTGAGCCGCCCTTGACCGCCGGGTCGGTGCGATAACCAACAGGAGATGCGGCCCAACAAGGGACTAAGGCCTCTACTCGTCCTCCTGCGCAACACAAGACTTACTGGAGTCAAGCTGCGCAGCCACGGAGGGGCCGATGGACACCATCTGGGACTCCACGTCGTTCGAAGACCCGAGGAGATTCGCGAGGATTCGCACTCGAATCGTGCGAACTGAGCCTGCCCGTCCACTGCGAGCACGAAGAGGGCGGCTTCGCCCCCGTCTCGCGGTTCTCGTGCTCGCATCGGTGATGCCGCTCTCAGCCGCGATTGTCGCCACGCCTGCTTCGGCAACGGTCGTTCAAGCGATCTCAGGAACGACGGACCTCAACGGTGTGGCGTGCCCAAGCGCCACCACCTGCTTCGCCGTGGGCAGCTCCCCCTCGGGCGACGGTGTCGTGGTCCCCATCAGCAACGGTGTTCCGGGAAGCCCAGAATTGGTCCCGGGAGTGCCCCTTCGCGCCGTGGCCTGCATCAGCACCACCACCTGCGTTGCTGTCGGGGCTGAGGTAGTGCCCATCACCAACGGCGTCCCCGGAACTGCCGTGGCGGGAGCGGGTGGCAGCGCCATCGCCTGCTCAGCCAACACGGGGGCGATCGTGCCCGTGTGCTTTGCGGTCGGAGGAGGGAGAGGAGTCACCACCATAGACGCAGAGAACGGCAGCCTGCTCGGCCCTGTCCAGATCACGGATGGCGACCTCTATAGCGTGGCCTGCTCGAGTACCGGCATCTGCAATGCAGTGGGGCTTGGGCCCTGCATCGACTGCAACGATACGGGCTTCGTCGTCCCACTGCCTTACGAGGAGGGCTACGAGTACAACGTCTCGGGAACGCCGGAGGGCGTGCTCACCAGTGTGACCTGCCCCGGCCCCGGTGATGACTGCATCGCGGTCGGCTCTGCTGAGACGACGACCGGAGCCGATGAAGGCATAAGGTCGAGTGGTTTACAGGGGGCGCAGTTTGTGCCGGGGACCACAGATTTGAACACAGTCTTCTGCCCGAGTGGCACAGGCTGCAGTGCCCTGTCTGGCAATTCGATCCTCAACCTCAGCTCAGGAGCCACATCCACCCCTCCAATCTCCATCGCCGCGGTGGGATGCTTCACGACCTGCGAGGCGGTCGGCTCCGATACGTCGGGCGAAGGAGCGGTCATGCCCCTGACACCCCCGACGACGACGGTGGCCCTCCCGTCGAATGGAGCCACCTTGGCGGGCAGCCTCTATCTGGATGCGGCCGCTTCTGACAACGTCGGAGTGACCCAGGTCAATTACGTCCTCACCGGCGGGACGCTGAACGACCAGGTGATCTCCGGCTCCACGCCCACCTACTTCGGCTGGATCGGTAGCTGGGACACCACCACGGTGCCCAACGGCACCTACACGCTCCAGAGCGTGGCCACCGACGTGGAGGGCTTCAGCACGACGAGTGCGCCCATCACGATCACCGTGAACAATCAGCCGCCCACGACTGCCGTCCTGCTCCCCTCCAACGGGGCGACCCTCTCTGGAGCCCAGTACCTCGATGCATCGGCTTCGAGTCTCGCGGGCATCAAGTCGGTTTCCTTCGAGATCACCGGCGGGACGCTGAACGACCAGGTGATCTCCGGCTCCACGCCCACCTACTTCGGCTGGATCGGTAGCTGGGACACCACCACGGTGCCCAACGGCACCTACACGCTCCAGAGCGTCGCCACCGACGTGGAGGGCTTCAGCAGGACGAGTGCGCCCATCACCGTGACGGTCAACAATCCGCCTCCGACGACCACCGTTGCGCTGCCGTCGAACGGTGCCACCGTGTCGGGTGACGTGTGGCTCGATGCCAGCGCTTCGGCTGGGGTGAGCCAGGTCCAATACGAAGTCACTGGGGGAAGCCTGAGCGCCTCCGTGATTGCCACCGCGACGCCGACCGTCGTCGGCTGGCTGGCGGGCTGGGACACCACGACCGTGCCCAACGGCACCTACACCCTCAACAGCGTCGCCTCCTACGCCGGCGGCGTTACCGGCACGAGTCCTGGTGTCAGCATCACGGTCGACAACCTTCCCCTCCAAACTGAGGTGCTCGTGCCTTCGGATGGGGCGACTGTGAGCGGATCGACTGTTCTCGATGCGGCGGCGTCTGGAACCAGCGACGTGACGGGCGTGCAGTTCGAAGTGACCGGCGGATCACTGTCGAACCAGGTGGTAGGAACCGCGACCCCGACCCTCTACGGGTGGATTGCGAAGTGGGACACGACCAGCGTTCCAGACGGTTCCTACACGCTCCAGAGCGTTGCCACCGAAGTGGGCGGAACGATGGCCACGAGCCCAGGGATTGATATAACAGTGAGCAACGGGACGGCGAGCTAACAAGCGCTAGGGCACGGCACGATGACCCCGAGTGCCCCGTCACAATCACCGTCAACAGCTTGACGCAGGGTGAGTTCCTAACGGCAGTCAAGCCCCTCAGGCAACGTTTTCGCTAGCTTCTTCTCGTGGCGGGTCGGTGGCCGGAGCGACCTTCTGGGCCGACTCCTTTCTGCCTCGACCCGCCACCCTGTTCTTGAGGACTTTGGCCGGGGTGTTCCGGCGACGGGCGGCCCGGACCTTGGGGTCGATCTTGAAGCGGTCCGCACACGCAGCCTTGCCTTCGGCCTCGGTGATCGCTTCGCCATCTTCATCTCGGAGTTGATAGAGCTCTCCCTCGCGCCAGCAGGCGGCGATCCGAGTGATGAGGACGGCCGAGACGGAGCAGAGCGCCGAGTTGTGGTGCTTGCCCTCGACCATGACGAGCCGGTAGTAGCGCTGGGCGGGTGTCGGGTCGATATGCCGAGCGTGCTCGGCCGCCATCGTTGGCCGCCTGATCTCCTTCGCCTCCGGGTTCGAGAGCAACATCGGTCGACCCCTGTTCCCGGGCATTGCCTCGCCCAGCGATCCTGACTACAGCGAGGCTGACAAGGTCCTGTTCATCCGAGCATCACTTGCCACGATGCGCCAATGGCTGTCGAGCCCCGACGCGGGTACACAGCTCGAGGGAATGGACAGCGCTGCGGCGAGGGCGATGGTTTCGGAGGTGGTTGCAGAAACCGATGCGGGCCTGCAACAGATTGTGGGTATGCGGCAGCTACTTGCGGAAGAAGCGGCCGAAGCTGCCGGGCAGGCGGTTAGTCAAAGCCGCACGATGGGTGAATCGGCTCGGACCGACGACAGCCTCGGGGGGCCACCCGCACCCGCGCCAACCCGTCGCGACCTCACCACAGACATCGGAGGAGGACTCGGCGTCGAAGCCAATCCTGAGAGAACGCAACCGGCTTGATAGCAAGCATCAACCCTCCTCCTCTTCCCGTTCCGGTTACGGGCTCGCCGCGGCAGTGCCTCGTCATATCCCGGCCCCGAAAAAGTGGAGAGCAAGGAGCGTCCCCGAACGCCGGGACGGTAGGACAGTTCGGCACATCGGGGACAAGCCGTATCCGGCTAGGGATGTGGCAGGGTATGTCGACATGATCGGAGTCTTGGCAGTCACGTGTAGTTCCAGTACCAGCAGAACCGCCTTAGGCGCGGTGGTCGTCGCTCTATTCCTGGGTGTTTTCGTTTGGCTGGCGATCGCTACATCGAGGGCCAGGGCGCGAGCAGCTCGGGCCGAGGGAGAACTGGCGTGGCTCAAACCGGCCTACGAACGCCTCACGCGAAGCTCGGAACCGCCTACGCCATCGAGTTAGTCCCGCGAAGAGCATTGCTCATTCGGCGTCCCCGAACGCCGGTTCAGAGCTGCGATTCGAGCTACATGAGATCCTGTACTGATGCGACGATGGGAGCTGTGGCGGGGAGACGGTTTCGACGATTTCTTTCCCGCAACTAGCGAAAAGAACCGGGTCATGGCCAGGGTGGAAGGAGCTGTCAAGGTCTGGGAAACGGAGGCAACAAGCACAAACGATGGCCTTCCCCCCGTGAACCGGACACGTGCTTATGCGGCCAGCTGGTCGCGGTGTGCGTAGCGTAGTTCCCACTCGATTGGCGTGACGTTGCCGATGGACGAGTGCAGCCGCCTGACGTTGTAGTGATTGATCCAGGCGATGATCGCCCGACGAGCTTCGGGTCTCGTCGCGAAGCGGCGGCGAGAGACGAGCTCGCGCTTCAAGGTGGCCCAGAAGCTTTCGGCGACCGCGTTGTCCTGACTCGAGCCAATGCGCCCGACGGACTGGACGACTTCGTGCTTCTCGCACACCGCCCGAAAGTCGCGGCCCATGTATTGGGCGCCGCGGTCGTGGTGGAAGACCATGCCAGCTACGTCGCCGCCTCGGGTGAGCGCGGCCATCTCAAGGGCATTCTCGACGAGCTCGGATCGCATGTGTTCGGCCATGGCGTAGCCCACGACCCGGCGGCTGCCGAGATCCAAGACGTCGGCCAGATAGAGCCAGCCCTCGCCCGTCGGGATATAGGTGATGTCGCCACAGGAGCGCTTGGCGGGCTCGCCGACGCTGAAGTCCCTCTGCACCAGGTCGGGCAGCGGCGGCGCCGAGACATCGGGAATGGTCGTGCGGACCTTCTTGCGCCGGCCGTCGGTGGCCACGATGCCCTAGATGGCCATCAGGCGCTCGACTCGCTTGTGGTTCACGTCGTAGCCGCGTCGCTTCAGCTCGTCGGTCATGCGCGGGCTGCCGTAGGTGTCGTCGAGCCCGGCGTGGATCTCGAGCATCTCGTCGACGAGGTGGGCCTCGTCCCACTCGGCGTCGCTCGGCCCTCCCGAGCGGGCCAGCCAGTCGTAATAGGCCGAGGTGGAGACCTCGGCCGCTTCACAGGCCGCCTCGATCGGGAACCCTTCGGCCTTCATGGCAGAGACGTGCCGGTAGCGGCTCACCGGTCCAACTCCTTCACCCAGAAGGCCACACTTCGTTTGAGCAGGTCGCGCTCCATGGTCAGGCGCTTCACCTCCTTGCGCAGCCTGGCGTTTTCCTCGCGCATCTCGGTGGTCGTTCCCTCGCGCTCGCCGCGGTCGATCCGTTCTTGGCGGACCCAGTTGCCCAGCGTCTGTTCGACGACGTCGAGCTCTTTGGCCACGTCGGCGATCGTGCGGTGCTGGTCGATGACCAGGGACGCCGCGTCTCGACGGAACTCCTTGGGATACCTGCCCCGACGCCTGGTCGGCTCAGGCTTCTGCTCTGTCACCGTTGGCATGACTACCTCCTATTCGAGGTGTCCGGCCAACGGGGGGATGGTCACGAGGCCATGCGAGCACGGAACCAGTACCTGGGGTTCGGACCCTATGAGCCCATGTTGCGAGATGACGGCACGCCGTACCCGGAGGACGAAGACGACGAGCTTCTGAAAGAGCAAGAGGGCGAGTCTTTTGATGCTCCGTGGCCGGGGTGGTGTTCAGTAGTAAGTGCGGCCATGCAAGTCCCCGGTCATCCAGACCCGGATGAGGTCGTGCGCACAGGCAGGCTTAAGTTTGTTTGTCCGGCCTGCGGGAAGACCGACGTTTGGAGATTCGACGGGTAGGCCCCGCCTGCCCCTATCGCCGGTTATAGCGGACAGACCGGAAGGTGAGCGGAGCCTTCATTCAGCAAAACATGATTCCGATCCCTTTAAGCAGAATCAGCCCAATATCGATACGCTAACTTCACCGCGGTCGAGCTTGTGGGGCTCTGCGACCGGCGAAGAAGGGTGACCCCAGATGGATGAGACCTCCTCACAAGATTGGGATGAGTTAGATGCCTTCACAGATCGACTTGGGATTCCTGGATCGGCGGCAGCAATCACTACGGGTGACGACCCTGAGACCGAACAGTCGTGGTCGCATGCATGGAAGGCCATTTGGGGCAATTCCGGGAACTTGCGATGGGTGATCGTTGGTACAGGACTGGCGTTTCTGTGCCTATTTGGTTTCGCTTGGACCCAGTCGGCCATCGTAGCGACCGAGATATTCTCTGGCCTTATTGCTGCTCTAGCATTTCTGGCGTTTCTAGCCGCAATATTGACTGTCGAACTGACCCTGCCGACGTTCCGAACCTTGTTGGCAAGACCAAAGCTTGAGTTACACGCATCGATCAAGGGTGTGGACGGAGCAGTGCATGATCTTCACGATGGCGACGTCATCCACGTCGAAGGGTGTCGGTTCGAGCTACGGGCAACCGTGATGAATTCTGGCAATGCAAGAGCAGTAACCGGGATCAATGTGTGGGCCCTGGAATCGTGCGGCCTTCTGCCTCTTGACAACTACCTAAAGATCTGTCGCACGTCCCTCGAAAAATTAATTTATGGTGACGACGAACCAGGGGCACCCTGCAAAGTTGCGATTGCTCAAACTGAAGTGATTCCCGCCATTCCTTACAGCTACCTGGTTGCAGTTGAGTCACCCAGGCCGGAGACATGGCCGATTTGCGTTGGAGTATTCACTTCGATTGAGAACCCGAGGACTGGGGCCTACGAGACGCTACTGGAAGTCGTTCGAGCCAATGTTGTTACAACGCAGAAATAAATGAAGCATCGAGAACCGCCCTCTGAAGCCGAGCTGGGTGAGAGCGTCATTCGTTCGGGCGCTGACCAATGGAAGGGTGTCCCCGAACGCCGGATCTGCCCCTATCGTCACCAGTCTCGGACTCGGACCTCCGACCGCTCCAGGTATCGCGCCGCTTCCGTCGTCATTCCTTGAGAATCCGCAGCAGCAGCAAGCTCCACCCAGAACATCCCCCCGAGACGGTTTGTCACCGCAACCTTCTCTACTTCAAGGATCGCTTCTTCGAACTTGTACGCCTCCATCAACCGCCAAAAGCGGTCGAGTGCTTCCGAAGGCAGCTCTCCCGACACGAACGCCAGCTCCTTCATCGCCCGACTGGAGTCACTGCTGTCTTGGCCCACTCACAAAGCATGCCAGTCCACAAGGACAGGGTGCCCCACTTCGCCGGGACGGTAGGACAGTCCGGCACCTCGGTGGCATGTCCCACTTGCTTATCGCGCCGTCAAAGTGGGACACCTCGATGGGCGCGCTGAAGTTGAACATTGCCGACGTACGACGCTTCCTCGGTCACGATCCGGCAGCCGTCGGCCAGAGGTCCGGCGCCTCCGAGAGGGTTGCAATGGACCCGGTGCTCGCGAATGTTCGCCAGCCAGGAACGGCCCTTTCTGGACGGTCACCCGAGGGGTCCGGTCGGGACGTTTTCCTCTATGTCAAGCAGCCTTGATGCTGCACGATGAATAAAAGCAGGCCTCCTGCGCGAGAACAGGCAGGTGGGCCATGGTCACCACGATTCCAATGGACGAAACCGACGGACCCGGGCACCATGCTGCGCCCGATCGGCCAACCCGCCCGGCGGGCGGGGCGAACGATTGGCGCGCCGCTGTCCAGGTGGAGAGCGTCACGAAGCGCTTCGGCTCGACCCTGGCCCTCGACAACGTGTCTCTGTCCGTCGACGCGGGACGGGTGCTTGCGCTGCTCGGACCCAATGGCGCAGGCAAGACCACGCTCATCCGGATCCTGACCACATTGCTGACACCCGACGCGGGCTATGCCAGGGTGGCCGGCCTCGACGTCGGGCGAGACGCCACCGCGATCCGGTCCCTCATCGGACTCGCCGGGCAGTTCGCCTCGGTCGACGAGCTGTTGACCGGGCGGGAGAACCTCGAGCTCGTGGGCCTCCTCTATCACCTTGACAGGGCCGAGTACCGGCGCCGGGCCCAGGAAGCACTGGAGCGCATGACGCTCACCGGCGCCGGCGACAAGCCGGTCAAGACCTACTCGGGCGGCATGCGCCGGCGCCTCGACCTCGCAGCCAGCCTGATCGGGCGGCCGCCGATCCTGTTCCTCGATGAACCGACGACCGGACTCGATCCCCGGACGAGGAACGATCTGTGGCAGTTCATAGAAGAACTCGTTGGCGAGGGCACCACCGTCCTGCTCACGACGCAGTACATGGAGGAAGCGGAGCACCTGGCGGACCGGATCGTCGTGCTCGACACCGGTCGCATCGTCGCCCACGGAACGGCGGATCAGCTCAAGGACCAGCTCGGCGGTGACGTCCTCGAGGTCAGGGTTGCCGACGCGGGCGATCTCGAGCGGGCGGCCGCACTGGTGGCCCCGTTCGGCAGCACGCCGCCCCGCCTCAACGTCGACCTCAAAGAGGTCAGTCTCCCCGTCAAGGGCAGTGCGAAGGTGCTCATCGCCGCCGGTCGGGCGCTCGACGACGGCGGCGTCGCCCTCGATGACCTCGGGATCCGGCGGCCCTCGCTCGACGACGTGTTCCTGTCGTTCACCGGGCACCCGACGGCATCCGATGAGCATGCGGATTCCGGGGAGGCCGGAGGTGGAGACGATGAGTGATCTCGCGGTGCGGCGCCTCAGCGCCGAGATCCCCTCCCTGACCCCGGGCTTGGCGCTTCGGGACTTCATGGGGATGACCAAGCGGAACCTGCTCCGCATCATCCGCACACCGCAGCTGCTGGCGATGTCGATCGCGCAGCCGGCGATCATCCTCCTCCTGTTCCGCTACGTGCTCGGGGGCGCCATCCACATCCCGGGCATCGATTACGTGGACTACGTCGTGCCCGCGATCTTCCTCGAAGCGGTGCTCATCGGCGGAATGACCACCTCGCTCGCCCTTGCCCAGGACCTCCAGACAGGCATGATGGACCGGTTCCGCAGCCTGCCCATGGCCCGATCGGCCTTCCTGGCGGGCCGCACGCTCGCCGACCTCTGCCGCAACGTACTGGCGCTGTTCTTCATCATCGCCCTCGGGCTCCTCGTCGGATTCCGCTTCAACAGCACCCTGGGCGCATGCCTCGCCGGCATCGGGTTGATCATCCTGTTCGGCTACGCGTTCATCTGGGTCTACGCGGCAGTGGGCCTCGCGGTCAAGGATCCGCAGACGGCCCAGATCACCGCCATGGTTCCGATGTTCATCCTCTTTTTCGCCAGCTCCGCCGTCGTGCCCGTGGCCACCATGCCCGGTTGGCTCCAGCCCTTCGCCCGCAACCAGCCGGCCAGTGTCGTCATCAACTCGGTGCGGGCACTGTTCGAGGGCGGGCCGCTTTCCCCGGATCTTTGGCAGGCGATCGCTTGGTGCATGGGCATCTTCGTGGTCTTCCTCTTCGTCTCGCTGAACCTTTACCGCAAGGCGGAGGCGTAGCTGGGCAGAGCGACGCAGGTCGCTCCGATGCCTTGACGGCCGCATCCGCCGACGAGATCCCCCGGTGTGGAAACTGCCAGGGAGAGAGCGAGGGTGACCCAATCAGCCGGGTCAGCGACACGTACTTCCGAGCCCAGACGACCGAATGCTTGCTCAGCGCGAGCAGTCGAAACGGTGCGCGTGGTTCGGCTGTCAGACGCCGGCAGCGCATAGACCAGCTCGACGGATCAGACGACCATAGGGTGCCCCAAAACGCGCGACCGGCAGCATCCCTCGCACTGTCACCTACCGCCGGGCCGGGGTGCAACCCTTGCCGCACCTTCGAGCTGGTGCGACTCCGAACCCCAGGCTTCAGCCAACCACTGTTCGGGCCGATACTGGCTCCGTGGCGGCAACGACCAGCAGAGACCGGCGATTCCTTCAAACAGGGACCGTCGTGTCCTTAGCTGCAGTCTGCATGGCCGTCGGCGGTGGATTCGTTGGGACAAGTCGGCCATTCGGCATCGCTTTTCTCATCGTCGGTTTTGTCATCTTGCAGGCTTCGTGGATACCGGCCATTCGGAGAAACGCTAAGTCCAGGGGGTAATCGCCGCCTATCCCAGTACGCCGTACATGAAGGGGCGGGGCCAGTCAAGAGATCTGGCTTTCTGTCTGGCCTGGTAATACGGCCGGCGGCGTCCTGCACGCGTGCGCGCGCCGACGAGGCGCCGGGGTCAAGCTCGAGCATCGGCTCGTCGCGAACCAAGGCTTGACGCCGGCGGCGAGTGGCGCATCCTCGAAGAGGACGCCCCGCTTATGTGGAGGTGGTTCCCATCACTGCGAAGTGGGCTCTGTCGCGGTCCCGGAGGGCAGCCAGCCATTCATTCGTCGATTCCCGACATGATGGGGTTCGGCCACGTCCCGACGGGCTCAATCAGAAACGACGGCCACGCCAGAGCTGGCGGGCCACGGCGTACGTCGAGCGCGGCGTCGGTCCGTGGCCGAGACTCAGGCGGCCGCGGGAGTATCGAGACATCTGACCTCTCCATCTCGCATCGCGTAGAACACGAGGGTGAGGAGTTTGCGGGCGACGGCGACTCGGGCCTTGTACTTGCCACGGCGCTCGGCGATGCGTGTGTAGTCGGCCCGGAGCTTCTCGTTGCCCTTGGCCCGGTAGTTGCCGACAGCCTCGATGGCGGCCCAGCGCACGAGCGGCGATCCCTGTTTGGTGATCGAGCCGCGGTGGACCACCTCGTCGGACTCGCGGTGCTTGGGGGTGAGCCCGGCCCAAGAACAGAGCTTCTTGGCTGAGTCGAAGCGAGAGACGTCGCCGATCTCGGCCACGAAGATGGCGGCGATGACCTTGCCCACCCCGGGCAGACGCACCAGGGCCCGATAGCCCGGATCGTCCTTGAGGCGATGGTGGATGGTGGCGTCGAGGCGGGTGATCTCGCGTTCGTAGTGGGCGAGGAGCTGGCGCAGTGAGTCCATGCGCAGCGCGTAGGCCTCGGGCAACTCGAGCCCGTCGAGCTGGGCGGTGCCGATGGGGCCCCAGAGCTCACCGACCACGGGCAAGATGCCGTTCTTGGCCATCACCCCGTGGATCTGGGCCTTGGCTGAGGTGCGGTGGCGGATGAGCGAGTAGCGATAGCGAACCAGCTCGCGCAGTTCTCGGACCTCGGGTGGGGCGATCCAGGCCTCGGCCAGGCGCCCGATGCGCAACATGGCGGCCAGGTCCTGGGCGTCGCGTTCGTCGTTCTTCACCCGGCGATGGCCCCAGTTGTTCCCGAGCGCATGGGCGAGGTGGACGTTGGCGCCGAGCTCTTGAAGCAGATCGGCGGCCCAGTACCAGCCATAGGTGGACTCGAGGACCACCTCGGGATCTGGTCCGGCTTCGGCCATGGCCTGGGCGAGCTCGAAGGGCTGGCTTGGGATCCGCACACAGCCGAGCGTCTCGCCGTCCGGTGACATCCGATAGATGGTCGAGCTGCGGCGATGCAGGTCGATTCCGACATACTGTCGTTCCATAGGGGCCTCCTCCTCTTGTCGAGGGTTTGTTTGCGAAGCCCGAGTGCTCGCGACGCTCGGATCTTCACGAGGGGCGGAGGCCCCGCCCCTTCATCGCATCAGGACGGTGGGATGGTGTGGTAGTTCGATGGTGACCGCGCCGGTAGGTAGGCCCTGCCCTCGACCACATGACTAGGAGCTTGGGCGTGTGAATCGAAGCAGGACCTTCTCACGGCTGTAATAGTCCAACCACGCCAGGAGATCCCTCCGGTGGTCATGCCCGTGCCGATGCGCCGAGACCGGGACGAAACCGAGCTTCAAGTTGGCCACAGACGAGGAGAAGCCGGCGCCCTCGAAGGCCGCAGCGACCTCATCGAGCCCGTAGAGCCGCGGCAGTCCTAACTCGGCTGCGCTTTCGGCGTGCCACGCCGACATCATGGGGCTGTCTTCGTGAACCCCCATGACTGCGAAGTAGGCCCCACCGGGCTTTAGGGCGTCAAAGAGTCTGGCCGCATGGGCCGTAAAGTCCTCGAGCAAGTAAAGGACTTCATGGCTAAAGGCCACGTCGAAATCGCTCCATCCCTGCGGCACGGTGTCGGCAATCTCGAAGGAAAGCGGTCTGTCGCTGGTGAGGCGGCGGGCGTCAGTGATGGCCCCCGAGGCGGGGTCGTATCCGGCGCCCTCGGCGATCCCCGCGGTATCGACGAGCAGTCGCAGGAATCCCCCACGGTTGCAGCCGGCGTCGAGCACCCGCTTTCCTGTCAGGTTGATGTCGATGGTGTCGAGCATCGCCTTCCAAATGAAATCGTGCTCATCTTGCATGGCCTCGTCCTCGACAGCGCCACGCCAGTAGGAGGTGCTCATGCCCGGCACCCTACGCCGACTTGACCCGAGGGTGCCCCCGTTCGCCGGGATCGGGTGCCATCCTGCGGCGCTTATGGACGTGTCGATGCCTTGGCGTGCCAAAAGCCAACACGACCGAACGATCCGAGACAGCCACACGACTCACCCAACAGATGCAGGGACATACGGCCCTGTCTGACCCCGCCGAGGAGTGCGATTCTGGAGACATGTCAATCGAGAGGGGTCGGTGATGACGACGCTGATCGTGTGTGTTTCGATCTCCCAGGGCAACACACGACACGTGGCGGAAGCGATCGGAGAGGTGCTCAGCGCGTCTGTCGTCGAGCCAGAAGAGGTGGCTCCGGCTGATGTGGCCGGCTATGACCTCTTGGGTATCGGCTCGGGCATCTACGGCATGATGTTCCACGCCCGGCTGTGGCGGTTCGCCCGCTCACTGCCGAAGGCGCACGGCACGCCGGCTTTTGTCTTCGCCACCAGCGGAAGCCCGGAAATCTTCTGGCGACCGACCGTCCTGGTGTTGATCAGCCTGCTCCGGTCCAAGGGCTACCGGGTCGTTGGAACATTCTCCTGCCGGGGTTTCGATACATGGTTCCCGCTGCGGCTTGTCGGCGGCATCAACAAGGGCAGACCCAGTGAGGCCGATCTCAACGCGGCGAGGATGTTCGCCTCCCGGCTCGGCGGGAGCACGAACGGTGTCGCTGCGACCGGTGCATGTTGAGCAGAGGGCAGCCGCGAAAGGGCAGCTTCGATTTCAACAGAGTTCATGGATTCCGGGGGCCGGGTGTGATCTCTGGATGGGCAGGTCCGGCCGAACCTTCCAGGATTCTGGGTATCCCCTACCGCCCGGGTCGGGGTGCCACTCCCCAGACCGCGCCCGGGGCTACCCCAGCCGAGTCGCGGTGATCAGGACGGTCTCGAAGTTCATGACGAACGAGCCGCCGTGATCGTCGATGGCCGCGCCGATGGCCTCGAACAGACGATCTCGGACTGCTGGTTCGAGGGCGGTGTGATCGCTCCGCGACACGAGCTGGTCCAGCCACTCATCCCGCTGGTAGGCCCACGTCCAGGGGAACCACTTCTCTGTCGGTGCACCGAAGTCAGGCACCGCTGAGATGGCGTCGATCTCCGAGTCGAGTCCGGTCTTCACGTCGGATGACCGGCTGGCCGCATACCCCCGGAACAGACGGTGACCGCCGGGCGGCACGACTCTCGCGTACACCTCCTCGAGAGCATCCGCCAGATCATCGGGCTGACACCCCGCGTTCCAGATCAGACAGAGTTTGCCGCGCGGCCGCAGCACAGAGGCCGCTTTGGCGGTGGCGATAGGGAGGTCGAGCCAGTGCCAGGCCTGCGCCGAGGTTACCCGGTCGAAAGTGCGACCAGCAGCGTCCCAGGCTTCGAAGGCCGCGATCTCCACGTCGACCCCATGACCGCGGGCGATCTCCGCCATTCGCGGAGCGAGTTCCACCCCCAGCACCTTGGCGCCACGCTGGGCAATCTGTCGTGAAGCAATCCCGGTGCCACAGCCCACGTCGAGAACGTCCAGGCCCGCAGGCACCGGACCGAGGAGCTCGTCGATCACCGCATCGGGATAGGTCGGCCGGAACCGGTCATATGCCTCGGCTTGTTGGTCGAACAACCTCGAACGCTGCAGGGCCAGAGGGCGCGCTGCCAAACGGTCGCGTTCGCTGGCATCCACAGACGCCAGCCTGCCCCAGATCGCCGGGTATGGGCCGGGTGTCTGAGCCGCCTGGATGCACGAGGACCGTTCTCAGGCAGAACCGGCTTCCGCGCCAACCGTGATCCTCGGAGTGCCAGCCAGCGTCTGCAGCACGACGCAGTAGCGCTCGGTCGTGGAAACCAAATCGGCGACTTCCTCGGGAGTGGCCGAGGTCGTGAGGTCGAAATGCAGGCGAATGACCGTGAAGCCGACCGGGGCGTCCCGTTCGACCCCAAGAGTTCCCCGGAAGTCAAGGTCGCCCTCCGCCCGGACGCTCCCTTCGACGATGAGTCCCCGGTTGATAGCGACAGAACGCAGCGTCACTCCGGCACAGGCCACCAGGGCCTGAAGAAGCATGTCGCCGGAGCAGGCGAGACTGCCGTCGCCGCCGGTCGCAGGATGCAGTCCTGCCTCCATCATCGCCTGGCCGGTTGCTACGGAGCATGAGACCTCCTCATCTCCGAGTCTTCCGTCAGCGTGAAGTGTGATGAACGCTCGCGCTGGGTCTTCCCGGTACTGAGCTTTCAGAGGTGCCTGAGTCGCCCTGAGTTGCTCGCGGTCCATTTGGTTCCTCCTGATCGATCAGACAGCGGACCCTAGATCGACGGCAGCCGGGGCACTGAGAACACTCGGGGCGAAGCTGCAGCCTGGACCGGAGGCTAAATTAGCTCGCCTCGCTCATGTCGCCACCCTCGCTATGGCTCTCAGTGCAAGGACATGAGCACAGTTGTTGCAGGGCTCGTCGCAGCTGCACGTCCAACCGTCTGATGCAGACCAATGGCAGTCGTGGATGCCGCGGCGTCGCGGACGCTGCCGCTCAGTGCCGTCTCGCTGTGCCAGCGGATCACGACCTCGTCGTGGTTGATGAAGGTCACGATGCCTCCTCGAGGTGCTCAGAATGTGAGGCCGTCCATGCAGCTGCACTGGCTCGGGCGAACTCCTCGTCGTGCCCGGCCTGAATCGCGCGGTCATGCATGGTTGAGGCATGCCGTACGTCTGGGAACTGATCGGCGAATCGTTCTGGCGACATTGGTCGATAGCGGGCGGCGGCGGCGTTGTCCAGCCGGATCATGGAGTTATACGTACTCACAAGACCGACCTCGAAAAGTTCATCCACAGCGATTCCCGACTCCTTGGCCATCCGTTCGACCGTCGATTCGGTCAGCAGTTCGTGTTCCGACAGATCCCATGCTTCGACGAAGCGAGTCAGGCGCTCGGCGCGCGCCCCGGAGGCCCCAGCCGACGGGCGCGCAGTGCCGGCGCCCCCTGGCAGTCCTGGAAGGGACTGGTGGGGGTTCCTGGAGACCCCGGTTTTGGGGCGAAATAGACCCCGGTCCTTGGTCGAAATAGACCCCGGTACCGGGGTTCGTAGAGACCCCGGTCCGAATCCGATCAGGGTCAGCTGCTTTTGCCCGCCACGATCGGTTCCGCCGCGCTGGATCTCGAGGATTTCGAGCCTCTCCAGCTCGATCAGGGCTCTTCGAACATTGGCCCGGTCGACTCTGATGACTTCGGCGATCCGATACGTGCTCACGCATCCCAGAGCCGAACGTCGAGCCCGATTTCGCCGACAAGGTACGACCAGACCTTGAGCTGCGTCGCGGTAGGTCCTGACGCGCACAACCGTTCGAAGAGATGGCGCACGGTCGGCCTGACCTGTTTTGACAGAGAGTCGTGATCGTTCGGCTCGCGGTATCGATGGCCGCGCTGTTGCGACGCACTCATGGCGCATTGTCCGTCACCCCGCCGTCGCAGCGCGTAATGATGGTGGCGCCGGCATATTCGGAGGTACTAAGGTGCACGGTGTTCCCTTCAGCGGGGACGACGGATTGTGTGCAGCGGCTCGGGGTGGTGCCCGGGCCGTTTGCGCGTGTGGAGGTCAGCCGCGGCTGGCCAGGAACCGACGTAGGTCTTCGTCGCTGACGCGGATCGAGCGTCCTTCGCGCGTACAGGCGAGGTCGCCGCTCCATATCCAGCGGTAGACCGTTTGCTCCGCTACGTCGTGCTCGCGGGCGATGGTTCGGGGGGCGTGGTGCATGGGGCGTTGTCCTTCTCGGTGATGCTGGTGGTGTCTAAACGGATCGGGTCAAAAAGAAGGGGCGGAATCTCCGCCTGCAACCCATTATGCGGATCGTTACTTACACCGTTATCATTTGCCCTGGTCGGTGGCACGATCTCAGCTGGAGGGGGTTCGACAAACTCCTCGAACCGCCGCCGCGCGATGACTAGCGCGGCCAGATGCTCGCCGGGGTGGTCTTCGTGGAGAACGTCACCGAGCACGCCCGAAACGCTCCACTTCGCGTGCTCCTCGCCGCGCCACTGGTCGGCCCGTTGCGCCACGACCCGATCGCGCTGAGCCATGGCCCTTTTGTAGAACTTCGCCCTGCGCTCGTTCGCGAACCGCTCGTAGAGCTCGGCCCAGGGCCGGTCAGCATCCCGCCATGCCTTCTCGCAGGCGCCGCAGGACTGGTCCAGGCGGACGACGCGGCAGTCGACCAAGGGGCGCAGGCAGATGAGACAACGCAAGGCAACGCCGGCCGCGTCGTCCTCCGGCTTGTCCGTCCTGCTTGTCCCCTGACGATCGCGACCAGCGGAGGCGCGTGCGACCACCGACCAGCCCGCGTCCTCCCACCACGGGGCCCAAGCGCGCCCGACCGCCGGTTGAACCGCTCCTCGATGATCGAGTGGGGGAGCCAGGGAAACCGAAGCCGACGCTTAGGGGCGTCCGGTCGCACGGTATAGGTGACCCCCGACCACCTCACACCAGGCATCGGACGAGACTCGAGGACCAACGGGCCCAGACCGACGCGAACGCGCGGTAACTCGGGCAGCCCGTACTTGACCGCGCTGTCGATGGTCCGCTGGTAGATCCGGTGATCGTCGGTCCAGCACTTGTGGCACCGCCCGGTGCGCGGGTTGAGCTGGGCATCACGGCCGCAGGCCGCGCAGGGTCCGATCTCGGCGGAAACGGGCTTCGGGTCGATGCGGCGGGTGTGCTCGCTGCCATCGAGCACCCACGGCACCTGCGGAGCGCGTAGTCGGGCTGATTGACCGGAGCGGCGCTGAGCGGCCGTCAGGACGACGACGGGCCAGTCCCCCGTCGTCGCGCTCGTCACGCGGCCGGGCCGTCGTGGATTTCCGACTCTTCCCCGGCGCCGCGCATCCAGGTAGCCAGCTCATCGTCGAGCACCCTCACGAGTCGACCCACACGTCGAGCTCGAAGCCGGCCGTCGCGGATCTCTTTTCGGATCATCCATGCGCTGACGCCAGCCCGTTTTGCGGCTTCGGGGATCGTGCGCCACCGAGGCAGCGGCGTTACGCTCGCCAGCAACATGGCGAGGAACAACAGGGTGGTGACGAGCCCATGCGTGGACTCGCGGCCTGGCTTCTCGTACATTGGGTGCTTCTCCTTGAGGGATTAGGGAGGATCGCCAGGTCCGGGTAGCCGCCCGGGCCTGGTTCATTTCTTGGGGGAGTGTGTGTGCTCCTTCGGCTCGTGCTGGTGGGTGTCGTCTGAGTGTGCCCGATGGTGCGGACAATCGGAACGACAAGGAGACCGGCTCAACGCCCGCCTCAGGCAACCCCCACACCGCTCAGACCGCCTCAAACAACCTCAGACCGCCTCAGGCGTCTGACGCGACATAACCCGCGGTCCTCCAGGTCAGCAGAATGTTCCGCGGAACGTTCCTGTTCAGGGGAAAGTTCTACGGACTGAGAAACTGCCCCAAAGGGGGGCGGCCCGCTTTCTACTCGGATGATCCCGCTTCCAGCGCCTTCATCAACACACCCCCGACGACCTGGGCCGCCAGGGCGTCTCGCTCAACATCGCCGTGTGCGTAGGTGGACATCATGACTTCGGGCGTGTGGCCGGCACGTCGGGCTGCGGTCACGGGGTCGATGCCCGCGGCGACGAGCTGGGTCTGGGCGAAGTGCCGGAGGTCGTGGAAGGTTGCGTCGATGCCGAGGTCCTTGGCCAGTCGGCCGAAGTCCGCAGTCAGGGTCCGGGCGGAGAACGGGTCGTCGCCGTTGGTATAGGACACCACCCACTCCCCCAGCTCGCCCCATTCCGCCCGCTGCTTCGCCTCCCAGGTCGCCAGCACCTGCTCGCCGAAAGGACCGAGGGGGATGGTGCGCTTCTTGCCCGACTTCGTGGTCGTCAGGTGCTGGCCGTGGTCGTCGGACACCCAGGCCCGCTCGATCGTGACGAGCCCCGTCTCAGGGTCGATGTCGGACCACTTGAGACCGCAGACTTCGCCCCGCCGCATCCCCGTGGTGGCCGCCAGGCCGATCGCTACCTTGACCGCCGGCTCATCGGCGGCCTCGTAGATCGCCGCGACCTGCTCGGGCGTCAGCGCCGCCTTCTCGGCCTTGACGACCTTCGGCGGCCGGGCCCGGGCCGCGGGGTTGGTGGGCAGCCAGTCCCAGTCGACGCCCTGCTGGAGGACAGCCCGTAGGACGCTGTGGACGAGCTGCACGCTGCGAGGCGACAGACCCCCGGTGGACAGGCGCGTGTAGAAGGTATCGATGGTGTGGGTGTCGAGCTGGTCGAGCCGGATGGTCCCGAGCGCCGGACGGATCTGCTTGTCGACCCGCTTGCGGTAGACCTCCACCGTGTTCTGGGCCAGGGCCGGGTCCAGGTTCTCGAGCCACTCGTCGAGCAGGCGCCCGACGGTGGTCTTGGTGCCGACCCTGGCCGTTTCGGTGACCTCGGTCCGGAACCTCGCCATCTCCTCCTCGAGCAGTCCCTTGGCGCCGCGCTCGGGGACGTGGACCGTCTTCGACCGCCGGATCAGCCGGTGGGTCGACGGGTCCTTCACGACGATCCGCAGGCGATAGACGCCGGGTCCCCGTTGCTCGATTGAACCCGTCTTGTAAGTTCTGCGCCGATGCACGTTCGAAGACACGATGTGCCCCATATCTGGCCCGAGGGCCTGTTTTAGGAGTGTTACTCCAGCTTAGTACCCATTTTAGGACATATTCCCTCATTATGGACGACGCTCACCGCGAGAGGAGAGGATCACGCGCATGACAAGCCCCCGGCCGAAGGCCCTGGTGACGGCCGCGGTCAGCGGACCCGGACTCGATCTGCTGCACCAGCTGGCTGACCTGGTGCTCGACTCGTGGCTGGACCAGCCGACCCTGCGCATCTACAACGCCACCCAGCTCGCCGAGCGGGTGGCGGCGGAAGGCGCCTCCATCGTCATCGTCGAGAGCGACGTGTGCGGGGCCGAGCTCTACGAGCAGCCCGTCACGGCCGTGTGCAGCTGCCGTGGCGACCCCACCAACGTCGACGTCGCTGCCGCGACGGCGGCCGGGGTACCCGTCCTGCGGGCGCCGGGGCGCAACGCCAATGCCGTGGCGGAGCTGGCCATCGCCCTCCTGTTCGCCGCCACCCGCGGTGTCGTGCCGGCGGACCGCGACGTGCGGGAGGGGCAGATCTACCGCGACGGCAAGATCCCCTACCAGCGCTACCGCGCCTGGGAGCTGGCCGGGAAGACGGTCGGGCTGGTGGGGCTCGGTGCGGTGGGGCGCGCCCTGCGGTGGCGCCTGCGCGGCCTCGGCATGGAGGTCCTCGCCTACGACCCCTATGCCCCCGACGCCACCAGCACCCTGGACGACCTGCTCGTCCGGTCCGACGTGATCTCGGTCCACGCACCCGTCACCGAGGAGACGACCGGCATGATCGGCGCGGACGCCTTCGCCAAGATGCGCGACGGCGTCGTGTACCTCAACACGGCGCGGGCCACGATCCACGACAGCGACGCCCTGGTGGCCGCGCTGGCGTCGGGAAAGGTCGCCGCCGCCGGACTCGACCACTTCGAGGGCGAGCACCTGCCCCCGGATCACCCGCTCACGACGTTCCCGCAGGTGGTCCTCACGCCGCATATCGGTGGGGCCACCTACGACACCGAGTCCAACCACACGTGCACCATCGCGGAGGACCTGTGCCGCCTGATGGCGGGAGCCCGGCCGCTGCACATCGTGAACCCCGAGGTACTCCCCGGCTGACGTGGCGGCGCGCCAACCCACCATCATCGCCACGTCCATCGGGTTCCAACCCGAGGGTCCCGACCCGATGAACCTGCGCCCAGGCCCGTCGTACCGCCTGGCCGCCGCATTGGCCCGGGCCGGCGACCACCCCCGCATCTGCATCATCGCCACCGCGGTGGGCGACGACTCCCCGCGCCTGGCCGCGGCGCACAACGCTTTCTCCAAGCTCGGGTTCATCAGCTCGCACCTGACGCTGTTCCCGATGCCCAACGTGCCCGACGTCCGCGCCCATCTGCTGGCCCAGGACGTGGTGTGGGTCGGTGGCGGCAGCACGGCCAACCTGCTGGCTCTCTGGCGACTGCACGGGCTCGACGCGACGTTGCGTGAGTGCTGGGAGGCCGGCGTCGTGCTGAAGGGCGTCTCGGCCGGCTCGCTGTGCTGGCACGTGGGCGGGACCACCGACTCCTTCGGACCCACGCTGCAACCAGTGACCGACGGGCTGGCCTTCCTGCCGTACTCCAACAGCCCCCACCACGACGCAGAGGAGCAGCGACGGCCCCTCATCCACCGCCTCATCGCCGACGGCACGCTGCCGGACGGGTACGCCACCGAGAACGGGACCGGCCTGGTCTTCTTCGGCAGCGAGCTGGTGGACGCCTTCACAGAAGCGGAGGGCAAGGTCGCCTACTCGCTCTCGAAGCAGGGCGGCGCCACCCGCGAGGTGGCACTCGACACCCGCCTCCTCTGAGCCCCTCCGCCTGAGGGGTGGCCACCGGTTGCCGCCTCAGGCGTGACGACAGGGGCGCAGCCTCATCAGGCGGCGGTCCCCGACCGGTCCGCCCCGGCCCAGTCCGCTCCGGCATGCACGGTGTCGGTGTCGCGGCCGGAGTGGAACACCCGGCCGGGCACCGCCCCTGTGAACGCGCCCTGGCGGACGATCTCGGTCCCGTTGACCAGGACGTGCCCGACGCCCTCGGCCTCCGCGTACAGGCGGCTGGCGCCACCCGGGAGGTCGTCGCGGGTGCGCACGGCGCCGTGGCCGATGGTGGCCGGGTCGAAGACCACGACATCGGCGAAGGCGCCGGGCTCCAGCCGGCCGCGGTCGCGTAGGCCGTACAGGCGGGCCGGGATGTCGGTGAGCTGCCGGACCGCCTGCTCCCAGCTCAGCAGGCCGCGAGACCGGACGGCGTCGCCCAGCACGGAGGTCGAGTAGATGGCCCCGCACATGGTGTCCAGATGGGCACCCGCATCGGAGCCGCCCACGATGGCCCGCGGGTCCTGCCACGCCTGCACCCGCAGCACCCAGTCCTCCTCGGTCTCGGGGATGGGCGGCCGCAGCCCGGTGCGCAGGCCGTCGGCCACCACCACGTCGAGGAGCGCGTCGAACGGCGCCACACCCCGGGCCCGGGCGACCTCGCCGACGGTATGGCCCTCCGCGTCGGCGTTCTCCGGCGCGAAGGTCTCGTCGAAGACGAGCCGGTCCCACACGGCCAGGTGCCGCAGGATGCCGGCCTCGTCGGACTGCGCACCGGCGTCGAGGCGCCGCCGGGTCGCGGGATCGGAGAGCGCGGCGATCCGCGCCGCCACGGGAAGCGCGAACACCTCGCGCCAGCCCGGCAAGCCGTCGAGGATGGCGCCGTGCTCGAAGCTGAGGCGCAGCTGCATCGTGTGCGGCAGCGTGAGCGCCACCACCGTGGCGCCACGAGCCGAGGCCGCGGTCCCGGCGGCCAGCTGGCTCCAGACGCCGTCGGGGTTCATGGCCGAGACTCCGAGCACGTTCCAGTTGACCGGACGGTCCGCCAGCAGCGACATCGTGGCGAGGAAGTCGATCTCCTCGTCGCTGAACCCGTTGAGGCAGCCGGCGACGATGAGCTCGACGGTGGTGCCCTCGTGCGCCCGCACGGCCGCCGCCAGCCGCTGCATCTCCTCCCGACTGGCGGCCCGCGACGGCACCGGCTGGCCGTCGCCGTCGTTGTGGGTGTGCACCTGGGACGTCGAGAAGCCGAGCGCTCCCTCGGACAGCGCCGCATGCAGCGCGGCCTCCATGGCGTCGACGTCGTCGGCGGTGGCCTCCCCGCCCACGGCGCGCTCGCCCATCACCAGTCGCCGCAGCGTCGAGTGGCCCACGAGGAAGCCGGCGTTCACGGCGACGCGCCCTTCAAGGTGGCCGAGCCAGTCGCCGAAGGAGGTCCAGTCCCACGGGAGGCCCGCCCGCAGCGCGGCGAGGGGCATGCCCTCGACCCGCGCCATCATCCGGGTGATGTAGTCGACGTGCTCGGGCGCCAGCGGGGCCAGCGAGAAGCCGCAATTGCCGCCGAGGACGGTGGTCACCCCGTGCAACGGGGAAGGACTGGCGTTGGGGTCCCAGAAGAGCTGCGCGTCGTAGTGCGTGTGCAGGTCGACGAAGCCGGGGGCGACGAGCATGTCAGAGGCGTCGATCACGGTCTGCGCTCCCGCCGCGCCCGCGTCGGGACCGATGGCGCGCACCCGTTCGCCCTCGACCAGGACGTCGGCGCGGACCGGCGGCGCGCCGGTGCCGTCGACCACGGTCCCGCCCCGGATGGCGACCGTCATGCCGGGCCCCCGTCGTGTCCGGGGCCGGAGCGGCGAACCCGCACCCGCGGGCGGGCGAAGGCCTGCATGCCCTCGGGCCCCAGCTCGACGCCGAAGCCCGACTCCTTCCACCCGCCCATGGGGGCGTACATGTCGATGGCCGAGATCCCGTGGGCGTTCTCGAACACGGTCCCGGCCGACAGGCGGGACGCCACGTCGGACGCCAGGGCGTCGTCGTTGCTCCACACCGACGCGCACAGCCCGAAGCTCGTGTCATTGGCGGCGTCGATGGCCTCGGAGAGGTCGTCGTAGGGGATCACCGGCAGGGCGGGCGCGAACTGCTCCTGGCGCACGATGCTCGAATCGGGCGGTGGCGCCACCACGAGCGCCGGCGAGACGAAGTAGCCCTGCGACCCCTCGTCCTCGGCGCGGATCCGCCCCGGCCGCAGCACGGTTGCCCCCGCCGCGGCGGCCTCGGCCACCATCACCTCGACCCGGTCGCGCCCGGCTGCCGTGTGCACCGGCCCCATCGTCACCTCCTCGGCCAGGCCGTTACCGACCACCTCGTTTGCCAGGCGCTCGGCCAGTGCCGCCACCGTCTCGTCGAGCCGGTCGCGCTGGACGTAGAGGCGCTTGACCGCCATGCAGACCTGCCCGCTGGTGACGAAGGCCGCCTCGACGATGCGATCGGCCAGGGTGAGGTCGGCCACCACGTCGGGGGCGAGGATGGCCGGGTCGTTCCCGCCGAGCTCGAGCACCACCGGCCGGGTGGTGGCCGCCGCCGCCGCCATGACCGCCTGGCCCGTGGCCACGCCGCCCGTGAAGGACACCATGTCCACGCCGGGGTGGGCCACCAGGGCGGCGCCCAGCGCGGCACCGGGTCCGTTCACGACGTTGAGCACCCCTGGCGGCAGCTCGCCCGCCATGGCCGCGGCGACCAACAGGACCGCGCCGGGGCAGGTCGGTGGTGCCTTGACCACGACGGTGTCCCCGGCCAGCAGGGCGGGGAGGATCTTGTTGGCCATGACCGACACGGGCCAGTTGAACGGGAGGACGGCCGCCACGACCCCGTGGGGAACCCACTCGACCCGCGTCGCCCCCGCGCTCAGCTCGCGGGCGGCCAGCGCCTGGGCCACCACCGGTGCGAACGCCGCGGCCATGCCACCCATCGTGGCGGTGTCGAAGATCGCCTCGAGGCGGGTCTTGCCGTGCTCGCGGGTCAGCAGGCGGGCCAGGTCCTGTGCCTCGACGGCGGCCACGCCCGCCTCCGCCGCGGCGACCACCCGCGCGGCCCGTTCGGCGAAGGTCAGTGCGGCCCAGGCGGGTTGGGACCTCCGGGCCGCCCCGACGGCCAGGTCGAGCTGGGCCGGCGACGTCGACGGGGCGTCGAAGACGACCTCAGCCGGCCTCGCCGGGTTGGTCACCGGGTAGGTGCCGTCGCCGCCCGCCACGACGTCGCCGTCGATCAGAAGGCCGACGCCGTTCCTGACGTCCTCGACGTGTGTGGTCATGCGCACCCCCCGGGCCTCCCGACGTTGCTGACGATAGTGTCATCTTCTCGTGGGAACCGTCGAGACCGGGCAGCGGGCGGCCCGGGCCACCTTGCTGCCCGACCCCGAGCCCCGGCCGGTGCGGGTCCCGATCATTTCGGTGGACGACCACCTCATTGAGCCGCCCGACCTCTTCGCCGGCCGCCTCCCCGCGGCGCTCCGGGACGGGGCGCCGCGCGTGGTGGAGCAGGACGACGGGACCCAGAGCTGGATCTTCGAGGGCAAGCACTATCCCAACGTCGGGCTCAACGCGGTGGTGGGCCGGCCCCGCGATGAATGGAGCATGGAGCCGGCCCGCTTCGACGACATGCGCCCGGGGTGCTTCGACATCGAGGCCCGCCGAGAGGACATGGACCGGGCCGGCATCTGGGCCTCCCTGTGCTTCCCCTCGCTCGTGTCGGGGTTCTGCGGCGCCGTCTACTCGCGGGCACACGACCCCGAGCTGGGCCTGGCCTGCCTGCGCGCCTACAACGACTGGCACGCGGAGGTGTGGGCCGGAAGCCATCCCGAGCGCATCATCCCGCTCCAGCTGCCCTGGCTGGCCGACGTCACTGTGGCCAGCGCCGAGATACGAGCCAACGCGTCGCGCGGCTTCAAGGCGGTGAGCTTCCCCGAGTTCCCCGCCCAGCTGCAGCTGCCCTCCATCTTCAGCGGGCGCTGGGACCCCTTCTTCGCCGCCTGCGAGGAGACGGACACCGTCGTCTGCCTGCACACCGGTGCGTCCGCCTGGGCCCCGCTCCCCTCGCCCGACCCGCCCTTCGAGCTGTTGCCCACCGTGTTCCCCGTCAACGCGCTGCTGGCGGCCGGCGAGTGGCTGTGGTCGGGCGTCCCGCTCCGCTTCCCGGGCCTGAAGGTGGCCATGTCCGAGGGCGGCATCGGGTGGGTGCCCATGCTCATGGACCGGGCCGACTACGTGCTGGGACACTCGGCTTCGGGGACCGAGAGCCGGGCCTGGCCGTCCGATCTCCTCCCGAGCGAGGTGCTGCGCCGCAACTTCTGGTTCTGCTCCATCGACGATCCGTCCGCCGTCGCGCAGCGCCACGTGATCGGCGTCGACCACATCATGGTGGAGAGCGACTATCCCCACGCCGACTCGTCGTGGCCCGACACCCAGCGCGTCCTCGCCGACACCTGGGGCGCGCTCCCCGACGAGGAGTTGCGAGCGGTGGCCGGGGGCAACGCCTCCCGGCTCTTCCGGCACCCCCTGCCGCCCGTCGATGACTGGCGACGGCCGATCCCGTGAGCGTGACGTGAGCGGGGCCGTGCAGGCGACCGACGCGCCGCTCCCACCCTGTGCCGGGCCCGTCGTCGACGCCGACGGCCACGTCGTCGAGCCCGAGGCCGCCTGGGCGGGGCTGCCCGACGCGCACCGCCCGGTGATCACGGCGGACGCGCACGGCTACGAGCACGTCAGCGTCGGCGGCACCGAGATCCTGGCCGTGCCGCTCGGCACGCTGGCCCGTCCGGGCTCCACCTTCGACGACCCCGCTGCCTTCCGGCCCCTGGCCGACGCCCAGCCCGGCGGCAGCGACCCGGTGGCCCGGCTGGCCGACATGGACGCCGAAGGCATCGACCAGGCCGTGCTCTACCCCACACTCGGGCTGTACTTCTCGGTGGTCGAGGACCCGGAGGCGGCGGTCAGCCTCGCCGTGGCCTACAACGACTGGCTGGCCACGTACTGCGCCGCCGACCCGGCCCGGCTGTTCGGCGCCGCCATGCTCCCGCTGCAGGACCCCACCGCCGCCGCGCACGAGCTGCGCCGGGCCGTCACCCAGCTCGGCTTCCGGGCGGGCTTCGTCCGCCCCAACCCCTGCCTGGGCCGCTCGCTGTCCGCCCGCGCCTACGACGTCGTCTGGGACGCCGCCGAGCGGTTGGACGTGCCCATCGGGATCCACGAGGGCAGCTCGGTGATCGTCCCGACGCTCGGGTCGGACCGCCCGTTCAACCCGCTGGTCCTGCACGCCGTGTCGCATTCCTTCGAGGAGATGCTGGCCTGCGCGCAGCTGATCGCGTTCGGGGTCCTGGAGCGCCACCCCGGTCTGCGCTGCATCTTCCTGGAGTCCTCGGGCGGCTGGGCCCCGTTCTGGCTCGAGCGCCTGGACGAGCAGGCGGAGTCGTTCGGAGGCTTCTGCCCGGACCTGGCGCTGCGGCCTTCGGAGTACTTCGCCCGCCAGTGCGCCATCAGCTTCGAGGTGGACGAGCGCACGCTGCCCGCCCTGGCGCCGTTCGTGGGGGCGGGGCGCATCGTGTGGGGCAGCGACTACCCGCACCACGACGCCACGTTCCCCGGGGCCGTCGACGCGCTGCGCGCGACCATCGCCCCGTGCCCGACGGCCACGCAGATCCGGGTGCTCGGCCTCAACGCGCGCGAGCTCTACGGGTTGCCGCCGCGCCAGGAAGGGGTGGCGGGCCTGATCGACGACTACTTCGCCGCCGTCACGGCGCAGGATCCCGCGCTGCTGCGCCGGGTCTTCGCCCCCGACGCGACGTTCGACGTGGACGGCGACTGCCGCCGCGGGCACGAGGACATCCTCGCCTACTACGCCGAGCACACCTTCGTGTTCGGGGACTTCCGGCCCGACCCGGCACCTCTGCGGATCGACGGCACGACGGTCACGGTCGACATCGACGTCCACCTGGGTGGTGCCCACCGCACGGTGCGCGACGTCTTCGAGACGCACGGCCGGCGCATCACCGCGCTCCAGGTCCGCGGCTTCGCGGACGTCCTACGTGCCGCCGACGCTCGCTGATCGGCGAAGCCCGTTCAGGCGGGCTGCGGCTGTGGCCCCCGTAGGAGCCGGCCCGGCCGCTCCCCCGTTGCCTCGTCGCGCTCGCGCACGACCACTCCCGACTTGACGGTCGCGACGTAGCCGCGGGCCCGCTGGACGAGCCGCTTGCCCGCGGCCGGGAGGTCGAAGACCATGGCGGGCGGCTCGAGGGTCAGTGCCTCGTGGTCGATCACGTTCAGGTCGGCCAGGTGGCCCGGCGCGACGAGGCCGCGGTCGCGGAAGCCGTAGAGCTCGGCCGTGCGCCGGGTCTGCAGGTGCACCACCGTCTCTACGGGCAGCCGGTCGCCCCGGGTGCGGTCGCGGGACCAGTGGGTCAGCATGAAGGTCGGCAGGCTGGCATCGCACAGGACACCGCAGTGCGCCCCGCCGTCGCCCAGGCCGAGCACGGTGGCTGGGTGAGTGAGCATCGCGCGCACCGCATCGAGGTTCTGCGCCGAGTAGTCGAGCAATGGCAGGTAGAGGAGCTCCTTCCCGTCCCGCTGCAGCATCAGGTCGTAGAGCACCTCGTCGGTCGTCCTGCCCTGCGCGGCCGCCATGGCGGTGACGCTGCGCTCGGGCGGCGGCTCGTAGTCGGGCGGGTCGCCCAGCGGGAAGAGCTTGTGGAGGTTGGCCCGCAGCAGCTCGACGAAGCCACCGGGCCGCGGCGCCTCGCCGAGGATGGCCGCCCGCACCTCGGGCGTGCGCAGGCGGGCCACCCGATCCTCCAGGGACAGTCCCGCGATCTCCTGGTAGGCCCGGTGGTGCGCGAAGGGGTGGGTGGTCGACTGGAAGCCGACCATCAGCGACGTCGGCTTGCCCGCCACCTGGGGCACGAGCCAGGCGCCGCGCCGGTTGGCGGCCACGCCGCGGTCGATCCACTCCCGCCACAGGTCAGGGGCGAAGTCGGCCTGGAGCACCTGGTAGGTGACCGGCACCCCGGCCCGCAGCGAGATCTCCGACATCCAGGCGAACTCGTGATCGAGGTCGCGCATGTCGCTGGCCACCGAGAAGACGCGATGCCCCGCCTTGCCCAACGCCTCGCCGATGGCAATCAGCTCGTCCGCCGCGGCCGTCGTCCCCGCCGCCAGCTCGCCGTCCTTGGCCCGGTGCAGGACCGTGCGCGTCGTCGAGGCGCCGATCGCCCCGGCGTGCACCGCCTCGCGCACGAGGGCAGCCATGTCGGCGATCTCGTCGCCGGTGGCGGCGTCGTTGGCCCGTCCCTCGCCCAGCACGTACGCCCGCAGCGCGCCGTGTGGCACCAACGACGCGACGTCGAGGACCCGCGCCGTCCGCTCCACCTCGTCGAGGTACTCGCCGAACGTCTCCCAGTTCCAGTTCATGCCCTCGGCCAGCGCCGTGCCGGGGATGTCCTCCACGCCCTCCATCAGCTGGATCAGCCACTCCCGGTCGGCGCGGCGCGCCGGGGCGAACCCGACGCCGCAGTTGCCCATGACGACGGTGGTCACCCCGTGCCAGCCCGACGGCGAGACCTCGGGGTCCCAGGTCGCCTGCCCGTCGTAGTGCGTGTGGATGTCGACCCACCCGGGCGTGACGAGGAGGCCGTCGGCGTCGATTTCGCGGCGGCCCCGGCCTTCGACCTCGCCCACGGCCGTCACGATGCTGCCGTCGATGGCGACGTCGGCGGTGCGGACCGGCCGGCCCGACCCGTCGGCGAGCAGGCCGCCGCGGATGATCAGGTCGTGCATGGGTGCTCCTCTCCGGCGCTCCGTGTCCGGCCGCCGACGGCCGGTGGTGCCCGGCCCGGGCGGCGGCCTACACCCAGCTTCGCAGCTTTTCGATCATGGCGACAGGATCGGCGCCGACCGGCGTCACGTTCAGATGGGTGACGCCCACCTCGGCCAACGCGGCGACGCGCTCCTTGATGTAGGACTCGGGGCCGCACAGCGAGGTCGCCTCGAGCAGCTCGGCCGGCACGAGGGCTGCCGCCTCCTCCTTCTGGCCCGACAGGTAGAGGTCCTGGATGGCGGCCGCCTCCTTCTCGTAGCCGTAGCGGCAGGCCAGCGCGTTGTAGAAGTTCTTGCCCTTGGCACCCATGCCCCCGATGTAGAGCGCAGCCGCACCTCGGCCGAGGTCGCGGATGTGGGCGACGTCGGGCTCCTCGCCGATGGCCAGGATGCCGCCGGCCGCGATCTGCAGCGGGCCGAGCGAGGGATCGCGCGTGGCGGCGCCCGCGGCGAGTGAGGACCCGAAGACCTCCGTGGCCTTCTCGGGGACGAAGAAGATCGGGAGCCAGCCGTCGGCGACCTCGGCGGTCATGGCCACGTTCTTCTCGCCGAGCGCGGCGACCCAAATGGGGATGCGCGGGCGCACCGGGTGGTTGATGATCTTGAGCGCCTTGCCGAGGCCCGTGCCCTCGCCCGGCGGCAGCGGAATGTGGTACGCCGCGCCGTCGTGGGTGAGCGGGGCTTCGCGGGCCCACACGTCGCGGCAGATCTCGATGATCTCGCGGGTGCGGGTGAGCGGGCGGTCGTAGGGGACGCCGTGGAAACCCTCGATCACCTGCGGCCCCGACGCCCCGAGGCCGAGCTGGCAGCGGCCGCCCGAGATCGCATCGATGCCGGCGGCCGTCATCGCGATCAGCGTCGGCGTGCGGCTGTAGATGGGCAGGATGGCCGAACCGATGTCGACCCGCTCGGTCTTGGCGGCCAGGTAGCCCATGAAGCTCGGGGCGTCGAAGCTGTAGGCCTCGGCCACCCAGACGACGTCGAGCCCGACCTTTTCGAGCTCGACCGCCTGGCGGGCGGACTCGGCGAACCCTCCGGCGTAGTTCAGCGTCATGGACAGTTTCACGTGGTCCTCCCGTGTGCTCGGTCGCCGTGCGTCCGGCCCGTAGCATCGCAGGCATGGAGGGACGCCGCGTCGACTTCGCCCTCTTCGATCTCGGCGGGGTGCTCATCGACCCCGGTGGCGTGGGACCGATGCGGGAGCTGAGCGGGATCGGCAGCGACGGGGAGCTCTGGGCGCGCTGGCTGAGCTGCCGCTGGGTGCGCCGCTTCGAGGCGGGACGCTGCTCGGCCGAGGAGTTCGCCGCGGGCGTCGTGGACGACTGGGGCCTCGACCTGGAGCCGGTCGCGTTCCTCGAGGAGTTCGGGGGGTGGCCCGGTCGCCCGTACGCGGGCGCGCTGGAGCTGGTCGACGCGGCGAGGGCGGCGGTACCGGTCGGCTGCCTCTCCAACACCAACGCCGTCCAGTGGGAGGCCAACTACGAGGCGACCCCCCTCACGGAAGCCTTCGAATTCCGCTTCCTCTCCTTCGAGCTCGGCATGGTCAAGCCCGATCGAGAGATCTTCGAGGCGGTGGCGGGGCGCCTGCCTCTCCCGCCGGACCGGGTGCTGTTCCTCGACGACAACGCCGCCAACGTCGACGGGGCGGTCGCGGTCGGGTTCGCCGCTCGGCACGTGCGCGGCATCGAGGAGGCCCGCGCCGCGCTCGCCTCGGAGGGCATCGTCGCTCGCTGACGCGACGCGCACCCCAACCGGCGCCGGGTGAGCCGACTGTGCCAACATGCTCGCCCATGGTTGCCAACGGCCCGATGCTCCGTCTCCTGCCGCGCCTGAGCGACGACGTCGCCTTCTACTGGACCTCCGGCGCCGACGGCGTGCTCCGGCTCGCGCGCTGCAATGCCTGCGGCTTCTTCATCCATCCGCCCGGACCCGTGTGTCCGCGCTGCCTCTCACGCGACCTGGCCCCGCAGGAGGTCAGCGGACGCGGGAGGGTGGAGACCTTCACCGTCAATTACCAGCAGTGGATACCGGGGAGCGACCCCTACATCATCGCTTGGGTCTCCATCGACGAGCAGCCCGACGTGCGTCTGACCACGAACCTCGTCGACGTCGAGCCGGACGACGTGCACGTCGGCCTGCCTGTGCGCGTGCTCTTCGAGCACGTCGACGACGTGTGGATCCCGCTCTTCACGCCCGCTGGCGCCTCGTGAGCCCCCGGCCGGGCGAGGAGCCGCTGGAGCGGCGGGCGATCATCTCGGGGATCGGGCAGTCGGCGGTGGGGCGCCGCCTCGGGCGCGCCGACCTCGACCTCACGATCGAAGCGGGGCTGGCGGCCATTGCCGACGCGGGGCTCACGCGGGACGACATCGACGGCCTCGCCACCTACCCGGGCATGGGCGTGGGGACGCCCGGCTTCGGCGGCCCCACGACGCCCGAGGTGCAAGACGCCATGGGCCTGTCGCTCAACTGGCACGACGGCGGCGGTGAGGGTCCCGGCCAAATGCGCGCCGTGATGGCGGCGGCCCTGGCGGTGGCGGCCGGCCTGGCGCGCCATGTGCTGGTCTACCGGACGGTCACCGAGGGCACGGCCCAGGGCACCGGGGGCCGCCAGGGCATCGGCGGCTCCGGCGGGGGCGGTGGTGTCCCGCGCTTCGGCGGCTTCATGCAGTGGTCACTCCCCTACGGCGCCGTGTCGGCCGCCAACTGGCTCGCCATGGTGGCGCAGCGCCGCATGCACGAGTTCGGGCTGACGCGCGAGCAGCTCGGCCAAATCGCCATCAACGCGCGCCGCAATGCCGCACTGAACCCCAAGGCCATCTACACGGACCCCATGTCGATGGAGGACTACCTGGCGGTCCGCATGATCACGACGCCGTTGTGCCTCTACGACTGCGACGCGCCGTGCGACGGGTCGACCGCGGTCATCGTCTCCCACCGCGACATGGCCGGCTACCTCGACCACCCCGCCGTGCACATCAACGCGTTCGGCACGGCACTGCGGGGCCGGCCGAGCTGGGACCAGTTCGACGACATGACCACCATGGCGGCCCGCGACGCCGGCGCCTCCATGTGGGAGCGCACCGAGCTGAAACCGGCGGATGTGGACACGGCGCAGCTCTACGACGGCTTCTCGGTGCTGACCATCGTGTGGCTCGAGGCCCTCGGGTTCTGCGGCCGGGGCGAGAGCGGGCCCTTCATAGAGGGCGGTGCCGCCATCGCCCGCGACGGCCTCCTCCCGCTCAACACGGCGGGCGGCCAGCTCTCGGGCGGGCGCCTGCACGGGTTCGGCCTCATCCACGAAGCCTGCGTGCAGCTGCGCGGCGAGGGCGGTGCGCGCCAGGTGGTGCGACCGGGCGAGCGGGTCCCCGAGGTGGCGGCCGTGGCCAACGGCGGCGGGCCCATCGCCGGCTCCATGCTGCTGACCCGGGGCGTGTCCTAGCCGGGCTGCGTCCCCGCCAGGTGGTGGGCGGCCCGCGCCGCCAGGGCGACCAGCGTGAGCGTCGGCCCGTAGCCGCTCGCCGTCACGAACACGGACGAGTCCGCGACCACGACGTTGTCGAGCGAGTGCACCCTCCCCCAGCGGTCGACCACCGAGGTGTCGGGGTTGTCGCCCATACGTGCCGTCCCGATGACGTGCCGGCTCTCGGGAACGGGCGTGGCCCCGACGCCGTGATACGAGACCCCGGGCGACGAGGTGTGGATGACCCACTCCGCGCCCATCTCCTCGAGCACGGACTGCAGGACCTTCCCGTGGTACTTGGAGGCCGCCAGCTCGTGCCGGCCCGGCTGGTAGGTGACGCGGGCCACGGGGAACCCCCGTGCGTCGCGCACCGACGGGCTCAGGTCCACCGCGTTGGTGGCGTAGGGCAGGTCCTCTCCCTGCATGATGAACGCCCACATGCGCTCGCGCAGGTTCGAGTCGCGCATGGCCTGCGCATGGTTGCGGCCCCACGGCGAATGGCGCGCCTCCATGATGGGCAGGCCGCCGCCGCTGTGCTCGACCAGGCCGCCCCGGAACCAGGGCAAACCGGCCCCGAGCGCCGCCTGACGCGAGCGCTCGTCCTGCACCATGGCGTCGTCGTGCACGTGGGTGACCGCCCGGCCCTTGTGGGGGTGCAGCCGCATGGTCGGGAAGTGCCCGACGACGATCGTCTGGAAGTGCACCATCAGGTGACGCCCGAGGGCGGGGTGTTCGAGGCCCGAGAGGAGGAGGAGCCGCGGCGTCTCGATGGCGCCGCCGGCGACGATCACGAGGTTGGCGTCCATCGCGTGCGTGGCACCGTCGGGCCCGACGTATTCGACACCGGTAGCCCGGCGCCCCTGCGTGATGATGCGGCTCACGTAGGTCTCGGCCATGAGCTCGGCCCGGCCGGTCGCCATCGCCTTGGTCAGCAGCGCCACCGGGTCGCCCTTGGCGTGAATCGGACAGCCGAAGAACGCGCAGAAGCCGCAGTTGTTGCAGGCCGGGCGCCCGTCGTAGGCGATGCTGTTCGCCGCCGTCGGCGCCTCGTAGGGGTGGAGCCCGACCTTCTCGGCCGCGGCCGACGACAGCAGCGCGCCGTACATCGGGGCGCCAGGGGGCATCGGGTAGGGGCCCGATCGCCAGGCGGCGAAGGGGTTGGCGCCCTCCCGCCCGGCCACGCCGATGGCCCGTTCCACCTCCGCGTAGTAGGGCTCGAGCTCGTCGTAGTCGACCGGCCAGTCGTCGACCGCGGCATTCTCCTGCGGCCCGTAGGTGGAGAAGAGCCGGAAGTCCTCCTCCCGGAAGCGCGGCACCTTGCCGTCGGCGTGCGTCCCGCCGCCACCGACCGTCATGGGGATGGAGTTCACCTCGCCCACGTGCGTGTGCTCCCCCTCGTCGGCGGAGCGCCGGAAGGCCCGCGGCTCAATCAACGGGTCCGGGCCGAGGAACCAGCGCGAGATGAACTTGATCTCGTCATTGGAGTAGTCGTCCGCCGGCCGGGTCGGGTCGTCGGGATCGAGAAGGTGGTTGCGGCCCTTCTCCATGATCACCACGGACCAGCCGGCCCGGGTGAGCACCTCCGCCGCGGTGGCGCCGCCCGGGCCCGATCCGATGATCACGGCGTCGGCCGTCACGGCTCGGACACCTCGGTGTCGCTGTAGCCCCGGGGCTGCACGTCGCCCTCGTACCCGATGTAGGTCCACCCGACGCAGTCGCGGTTGCCGCCGTACTCGGGCGCGCCGTACATGCCCTCGCAGCAGTGCTCCCACAACACCTCGAAGAAGTCCTCGTCGGCCCGCAGGCGACGCCGCTGCTCCTTGGAGTCGACGTCGGCGAAGTCCTCGCCCAGCGCGGCCAGGCCCGCCCGGTAGCGCTGTTGGAGCCCCACCACCGGGCCGTTGAACTCGCGTTCGGGCAGCCCCTGGGACCCCTCGAGCCGCGTGCGCCAGGCCAGCTCGTCCAGCCGGGACAGCGGGTGGAAGGTGGCGAAACCGGCCGCACCGCCCATGCGCCCCGACGTGGGGCCCCCGGCCCAGATGCGGGGCGGGTCGAAGGTGAACGCCCCGAGGAAGCCGTCGATGTAGTCGGCCACGCCCGCCTCCTCGGCTCCGGGCGCGCCCTGGTCGGAGGGCATCATCTGCGAGCAGGCGGCGCGCAGGGTGGCGTACTCCTGTTCGCTCAGCCAGACGGGCACCGGGCAAACGTAGCGTGGCCGCGTACCCAATTGCTGACGCCGCTGTCAGGTTAGGATCCGGCCTCACCCGCCCCGCCGGGGGGCGGCCGGGGAGGACGGCATGGCGCAGGGTGGCTACCGGGTGGGCGTCGACGTGGGCGGCACGTTCACCGACCTCATCTGCATCACACCGGACGGACAGGTCGTCCTGGACAAGACGCCGACGACCCCCGCGGACCAGTCGGCCGGGGTGCTGACCGGCATCGAGCAGCTCGCCGGCACCTTCGGGGTCGACATGAGGGTGTTCTGCGCCGCCCTGGAGGCATTCGTGCACGGCACCACGACGGCCGACAACACGATGATAGAGATGAGCGGGGCGCCCACCGGCCTGCTGGCCACCGAGGGCCACCGTGACGAGATAGAGCTGCGGCGGGACCACAAGGAGAACATCTGGGACCCGACGGCGCCGCCGCCCGAGCCGATCGCCCGCCGGCGAGCCCGTATCCCCATCCCCGAGCGTTGCGACTTCGAGGGCAACGTCGTGCTCGACCTCGACGAGGAGGCCGTCCGGCGGGGCGTCCGCCGCCTGCAGAAGCTGGGCGTCGAATCGATCGCCGTGTGCTTCCTGTTCAGCTTCGTCAACCCGGGACACGAGCGCCGGGCCCGCGAGCTCATCCTCGAGGAGTTCCCCGACGTCGGCCACATCTCGCTCTCCCACGAGGTGCTGCCGCGCGCCCCCGAGTTCGAGCGCACCTCGACGACGCTCGTCAACGCATACGTGGCGCCGAAGATCAGCGCCTACGTGGACCGGCTCGTGGAGAAGCTCCGGGTCGCCGGCTTCGAGGGCCAGATCGTGCTCATGCAGTCGAGCGGGGGTGTCATGCCGCCCCAGTCGGTGCAGCGACGTGCCGTCGCGCTGCTCGGCTCGGGGCCCACCGGCGGCGTGATGGCCGCGGCCCTGGCCGCCGGGCGCAGCGGCGTGCGCGACCTGGTGGCCGCGGACATGGGCGGCACCTCCTACGACGTGTGCCTGGTGCGGCACGGCCAGGCCGCCGTGGCCACCGACTGGAATTGGCGGCACCGCTACTACGTCAACCTGCCGATGGTCGACATCCACAGCGTGGGCGCCGGGGGCGGCTCCATCGCGCGGGTGCGCCAGGGCGCCCTGTTGGTGGGCCCGGAGTCGGCCGGCTCGGTCCCCGGACCCGTCTGCTACGGCCGGGGCGGGGTACGGGCCACCGTCACCGACAGCGACGCCGTCCTCGGGTACCTCCCCGTGAAGGGCTTCGCCGGGGGTCGCATGGAGCTCGACGTCGAAGGGGGACGCGCCGCCATCGCCCGCGACGTGGCCGAGCCGCTCGGCCTCGGCGTCGACGAGGCCGCCTGGGCGATTCAGCGCATCGTCAACGCCAACATGGCCAACGCGGTGCGCAAGGTGCTGTCGCAGCACGGCGCCGACCCCCGCACGTTGTCGCTCGTCGCCTACGGCGGCGGCGGCCCCGTCCACGCCTGGGCGCAGGCGCGGGAGCTCGGCATCAGCCGGGTGCTGGTGCCCAAGGTCTCACCGGCCTTCTCGGCCCTGGGCCTCCTCGTGTCCGACTACGTCGTGGACCTGATGCGCGCCTACGTCGTCAAGCTGGCCGACGTCGACCTGGCGCGGGTGCGCGAGCTGGCGGCCGAGCTGCGCCGCGAGGCGGAGGCCGAGCTCGCCCCGGCGCGCCTCGGTGAGGGCGCCCTGCACGCCGAACTGTTCGCGCAGATGTGCTACCACGGGCAGAACTTCGACATGTCGGTGCCCCTGCCCGAGGGGGAATCCCTGTCCGAGGAACATCTGCTCGACCTGGCCGACCGCTTCCACCGCCAGCACGAGGCGGCGCGGGGCTTCGCCTTCCCGACCCAGCAACCCCTCGTGCGCGGCATCCGGCTCGTGCACCGGGGCGCCACGCCCAAGCCGCCGGTGCTGGCCCGAATGGGCGACGTCACCCACGCGGCCGACGTCCGCACGGGTATCCGCCGCGTGCACCTCGGCGAGGGGTTCACCGAGATCCCGGTCTACGACGGCGCGTCCCTCGGCGCCGGTGCACTCATTGAGGGGCCGGCGCTCATCGAGGAGCCCTTCACGGTGGTGGTGCTGGCGGGCTCCGACGTTGCCGTGCTCGACGAGCACGGCAACTACGACATCACCATCGGCCGGGCCGGTCTGATCCTGTAGGCGCAGCCGTTCATCGGGGGACGGTCCGGGCCGGGTCCGAGACCACGGCGTCCACCTGTTCACGGTACGGCGTCGTCGCCGCCGACGGTGCCCCGGTCCGGGTTCGGGTTCGGGTTCGGGAGGGCGCCCACATGGTGGGCCATCCACAGGAGGACCCGTTCGGTCTCGTCGAGCGCTTCGCTGACCAGGTTGCCCGTCTCGCTCGCCGTGACGTCGACCAGGCGGCACCAGTTCACGAGCAGCCGGAACCCGGGGCCCCGGTAGTGCCGCCCGACCATCCTGAGCGGCACCGTCGGCATCCGGAGGGCCCAGGCCACCAGGCCGCCGGCGATCTCCGGGAAGGCGGCGCGCTGCGGCACCACGTCCTCGTACTCGCCGGTGACCACGTCGGCGATGTTCTCGAGCGCCTCGGTCCCGGGGTCGAAGTAGGCGGAATGGTCCTGCACCTGCGGATGGTCCGGCGCGTTGGTGCTCATCCGGGTGCCGCCGAAGGTGGGAGAGGTCGGTGATGCCCCGAAGATCCCCAACTCGGCGATCGCATCACCCGGCGCCTGCTCCGAGAAGAAGTGCGACTGCTGGAGATGCAGCTCGCGCAGGTCGTCGACGGTCATGCCCGGGCTCCCCGCCACCACGACATCGGTGCAGTGGAGATCGAAATCGGCCAGCGCGGCACCCGTCACGATCGACCCGTAGCTGTGGGCGACGAGGGTCAGAGACTGCTCCGGGTCGAGGTCCAGCGACGCCACGAAGGCGGTGAGATCGGCCGCGGCCGTCATCAGTTCCTCGTCGCACTCGATGGCCCCGGCCGCGGCGGCGAGGACGTCCACGGGATTGTCGTATCCCTTCCACATCACGACGGCGGTGGACGACGACGCCTCGTAGAGGCTGTGGGCGTCCGGGATCCAGTCGTCGCACAGGTTGGTGCCGTCGCCCACTCCGGGGACCATGACGGCCACGTGCGCCGCGCTCTCGAGGTCGCCGAAGAGCAGCGCGTAGTGCTGGAGCTGCGGCCGGTAGATCAGGATGTCCGCGCCGCACGAGGCCAGCGTCTGGAGCAGGGCGACCCGCTCCGCGTCCCCGTCGGCCGTGGCGGCGGCGAGGTCCATCGTGACCGCAGCAAGGTTGCTGGCGGCCCGTCGGGCCAACAGGTCCTTTCCGCGCATGCACCAGATTACGCCGCAGCCCCTCCTGAACTGCGGTTTTGCCTCGCCTGGTGTGCCACGGGAGACGCGGTGGCCATCCTCGTGACCGCGGTCCGGGGTCAGCGGGGCAGGCCCAGGATGCGGCCCGCGATGATGTCGCGCTGCACCTGCGAGGTCCCGCCGGCGATGCCCGCCGCCTTGCTCCACAGCCACTGACGCGCCCACGGGCCCGCCGTGGCCGACGACGAGTCGCGACCGGTGACGAGCAGCGCGGCCTCGGAGAGGTCCTGGGTCATGGACGTCCACGCCAGCTTGACGCAGCTCGATTCGGGACCGGGCTCCTCGCCGCGCCCGAGCCGGGTCAGGGTGCGCAGGTTGTGGAGGCGGAGCACGCCAAGCTCGATGTAGGCCCGCGCGAGCGCGTCGGCGACGAGGGGGTCGCCGAGCGATCCGTTCGACTGGGCCTCCTCGTACAGCCGGGCCAGGTAGGTCTCGTGGACGACCTGCTCCTTGAAGGGGAAGTTCGTCCCCCGCTCGTGCGCGAGGGTGGATCCGGCCACCGTCCAGCCCTGGCCCTCGACGCCCACCACCTGCTCCGCCGGCACGAACACGTCGGTGAGGAAGACCTCGTTGAACTCTGCGTCGCCCGTCATCTGCACCAGCGGCCGCACCTCGACCCCCGGGTCGGACATGTCGACGATCAGCGCCGTTATGCCCTGCTGCGGTCGCGCCGAGTCCGCCTCGGTGCGCGCCAGGCACAGGCCCCAGGACGCGAATTGGGCGTAGGAGGTCCACACCTTGCGTCCCGTGAGCTCGTACCCCCCGTCGACCGGGGTCGCCCGGGTGGACAGGGACGCGAGGTCGCTCCCGGCGTCGGGCTCGCTGAAGAGCTGGCACCAGATCTCCTCCGCCGCCAGGATCGGCGGCAGGTAGCGCAGGCGCTGGTCCTCGGTGCCGTGGGCCAGCAGAGTCGGGCCGACCAGGTTGATGCCGACGCGGTTCACCGGCTGCGGGGCCTGCGAGCGGGCGTACTCGCTCTGGTACAGCGCGACCTGCACCGGCGTGGCGCTCCGCCCGCCGTAGGCGGTGGGCCAGTGCACACCGACCCAGCGGTCCGCCGCCAGGGTGGCCTGCCACTCCCGCCCCCAGGCCACCTCGTCCGCCAGATCGACGAACGCGGGCGGCCGGTGCGGGTGAGCGGCGAGCCAGGCGCGGAACGAGGAGGCGAACTCCTCGTCCTCTTTCCTCAGCGAGAGGTCCATGGCGACCCCGTGCACGACCCTGACATCGGCGTCACGTTAGCGGCGTCCGGGTATGGTGCCCTGCCGTGACGGCCCGTCTCCGACCCACCTGGGTGCCGCGCCAGTCCCGCGTCTACCGGCGTCCCGGGGGGCCCTGGGACGTGCCGACGCTCGATCGGCTCATCGCCGCCCACGGAGGTGAGGTGGTCGACGGCGACACCAGGCTCACGGCGGCGCAGATGGACGCTCTGGTCGCCTCCGTGGCCGGTGGGCTCCGAGAGCGAGGCGTCAGGCGGGGCGACGCCGTGGCCTGGCAGGTACCGAACAGCCTCGCCGCGGCGGTGCTCACCCGAGCCTGTTGGCGGATCGGGGCCGTGGCGGCGCCGGTCCTCCACTCGTTCGGTGCGGCCGACGTCGAGGCGGCCCTCGGTCAGATCGACCCGGTCCTGGTGGTGGAGCTGGCGCCCGATGCGATCTCCGACCCCGTCGCCCTGGCCGAGGCCCTCGGAGGAACGCCCGTCAGCGCCGGCACCTCCCCGAGCCGTCCCTCCGACGTGGCGCTCGTCCTCTTCACGTCGGGATCCACCGGGATCCCCAAGGCCGTGCTCCACACGCACCGCGCGTTGAGCTGGAAGGCCAGCTTGATGGCGCGCGTGCACGGCCTCGGGCCGGCCGACGCCGTGCTCATGCCGGCCCCGATGGCCCACATCTCCGGATTGCTCAACGGGGTACTGGTGCCCGGCGCCGCCGGCCTGCGCTCGGTCCTCGTCCGCCGCTTCGATCCCGAACGCGCGCTCGCGCTGGTGACAGCCGAGGGGATCTCGTTCATGGCGGGTCCGCCGACGTTCTTCATCGCGATGGCACGCGCCCTGTCCGAGGGAGCGAGCGCCGACGTCTCGTCGGTGCGGCTGGTGTCGAGCGGCGGTGCCTCGGTCACTCCCGCCTTCGTCGAGGACACGGCGCGCACCTTCGGGTGCCGGGTCAAGCGGACGTACGGGTCCACCGAGGCGCCCACGGTGACCACCAGCACCGACGACGACCCCGCCGAGCGAGCCCGCGACACCGACGGGCGCGCCGTGGGCGAGGTGGAGTTGCGGGTGTCCGACCCCGAATCCGGCGCGCGACAGCCCGTCGGCGCACCCGGGGAGCTCTGGGTGCGCGGACCCGAGATGTTCGCCGGCTACGCCGACGCTGGCCAGACCACCGCGGTGATCGCCCGCGGCGGATGGTTCCGCACGGGAGACCTGGCCACCGTGGACGACGCCGGTTGGTTGCGCATCGTCGGGCGGCTCAAAGACGTCATCATCCGTGGTGGCGAGAACATCTCCGCGTCGGAGGTCGAGGCGGCGCTGGAGGCGCACCCCGACGTCCGCCACGCGGTGGCCGTCGGGTATCCCGACCCGCTCATGGGCGAACGGGTGGCGGCCTTCGTCGAAGCGAGCGCGCCGTTCGGATTGGAAGAGTGCCGCCGCTGGTTCGCCAGCCGGGGCATGGCGACGTTCAAGACGCCCGAGCGGGTCGAACGGCTGGAGCACCTGCCGCTGCTGGGCTCCGGCAAGGCGGACCGAGCCGAGCTCCGGCGCCGCGCTGCCTCACCCTGAGACGGGCGGCCACGGGGCGGGGCCGGGAGGCCGGCAGGGGCCGCAGTAGGGTCGGACGCGTGTCCCGCCGCAACCTGATCCCCTTCGCGGTGCTGGCCGTGCTCGCGGTTCTGACCGCGGCCGTGGCGGTCGTGGGCGCGACCTCGGCCCCGAGCGGCGCCACCCTCACGGTGCAGAACGCATCGGGGAGGACGTTCGGATCTCCCACCGGGTCGACGTCCTTCGCCATGGAGGTGGTGAGCTCGCTCTCCGGCGGTGCCGGCCCGGGCCCGTCCGCCCTGCAACGACTGATCGACTACGCGCCGCCGGACCGGATGACGGTCTACCAGGTGGGCTCCAAGACGAAGCCCCTCGGGGTGCTCGACGAGGCCGCCATCACGTGCGCGCTGAGCACCTACACCGCCATCGTCGGCGGCGGCACGCCATGGACGCCCGGCGGTTCCGGCAGCGACACCTACACCAGGACGGAGAGTCTCGCCGAGTACTCCGCCCGGGTGCCGCGCCCGGTGGGATCGTCCTGCGAGCCGGTGGCGTCCTCGGCGCGCGGCCAGGTCGGCGAGAAGGCGGTCGTCCGGGCCGGCTACCTCGTGGGCGTCCGCCTGACCGTGAACGTGCCGCTGCAATCGCCCGGCAACGGGAGACCGGCCGTGCACGGCGTCGAGGAAGAGGCGCTGGTGCTGCTGGAGATCGGCGGCACGGCCACTCGCTCGCTCGGGCGCTAGCACCCGCCGCGGTCAGGACAGCGCCTGGCCGGCCCCGAGGCGGTCCCGCAGCATCGTCGCGATGCGGTCGCGGTGGAAGGCCGCGTCGCCGAAGCTCACCTGGTCGAGCTGGGCCCGCTTCACGTACAGGTGCATGTCGTGCTCCCAGGTGAACCCGATGCCGCCGTGCACCTGCAGCCCGGTCGCCATCACGCGGCGCGCGGCGTCGGAGCACCACGCCTTGGCCATGCTCGCCGACAGCGAGCGGTCACGGTCGTCGGCGGCGGCGCACCAGGCGGCGTAGTACGCCGTCGAGCGCATTCCCTCCACGTCGACCAGGGCGTCGGCCAGCATGTGCTTGACGGCCTGGAAGGAGCCGATGGGCTTGCCGAACTGGATGCGGTCCTTGGCGTACTCGACCGTCATGGCGAGGACGCGGTCGGCCGCGCCGAGCATCTCCGCACTGGCGAGGGTCGCCGCCCGGTCCAGTACGAGCACCGCGGCACCCGGGCCACCGATGGGCCGGGCCGGCGTCCCGTCGAACGCGAGGATCCCGAGCTCCCTCGTCCGGTCCATGGCGGGCACGGGATCGGGACGCCCGTCGTTGCGCAGGTCCACGGCGTAGACGCCGTCGGCGGCGAGCACCACGGCCACGTCGGCCGACGGCGCGTACGCCGTCGGCACCGAACGGCCCGTGAGACGCACGTCGCCATCCGGCCCGGACGGCGCCACTACGAAGGGGTCGGCGGAGGGCGCGAGCGCGACGCAGCCGACGGCAGTGCCGTCGCGCAGCGCCTCGCGCCACTCCTTCGTGCCGGTGTCGGCCCGCGCCTCGGGCCCGCTCAGGACGCCGAGCGCAACGATTGAGGGCAGGAACGGAGCCGGGACGAGGCGCCGTCCGATCTCCTCGCACAACACCGCGAGCTCCACCATGCCGAGGCCCAGACCGGCTTCGTCCTCGGGCAGCTCCATGGCGAGCCAGCCCTGTTCCGCCATGGCGGCCCACACCCCGGCGTCGTACCCGTGGGGCGCCTCCACCTTCGAGTCGGCGGGAGCCTCCCCCGCCCCGGGCAGGGTGCCGACGACCGCGCCCGTGCCGACCCGAGCCCGGAGCGCGTCGTGCCCCGCCATCCGGTCGAGCAGTGTGGCGGCGGCGTCGCGCAGCGCCTGTTGGTCGGCCGACAGGTCGAAGTCCACGGCGGCGCAGTCTATGGTCATCACTGACACAGGTGTCACCTCCCTCGGCCGCTGTGCCATGCTGCGGCGGATGGATCTGCGGGCCACCATCGAGCAGGAGACCCTGCGTGACGCCTTCCGGGCGTGGTTGACCGAGCACCTCCCGTGGCCCTATGGGGTCGGGCTACCGCCCCGGTTCGACGACCTGGCCGACACGGTCGCGTTCGGCCGGCGCTGGCAGGCCGACCTGGCCGCCGCCGGCTGGGTGGGGGTCACCTGGCCCGAGGAGTACGGGGGCCGGGGCCTCGGCGCGCTGGAGAACTACGTCGTGTTGGAGGAGTTGGCGCGGGCGCGGGCGCCGGAGCTCGTCGGGCGCATCGGCATCAACCTGGTGGGACCCACGCTGCTCGCGCACGGGACGGACGAGCAACGGGAGCGCTTCTTGCCCCGCATCCTCTCGGCCGACGAACTGTGGTGTCAGCTCTTCAGCGAGCCCGACGCGGGCAGCGACCTGGCCTCGCTGACGACGCGCGCCGTGCCGGTCGAGGGCGGCTACCGGGTCAGCGGCCGCAAGGTGTGGACCTCCTACGCCCAGTTCGCCGACTGGGGGCTCTGCCTCACCCGGAGCGACCCCGACGCCCCCAAGCGCCAGCAGGGCATCACCGCGTTGATCATCGACATGCACGGCGACGGCGTCGCCGTGCACCCCCTCGTCCAGTCGACCGGGGAGGCCGAGTTCAACGAGGTCGAGCTCGACGACGTCTTCGTCCCCGTCGGACGGCGCGTGGGCGCCGAGGGCCAGGGCTGGACCGTCGCCGGCTCGACCCTGGCCCACGAGCGCGGGATCAATCCCCGCCAGCTGGTGATCCACACCCAGCTGATAGAGGAGCTGCTCCGGCTGGCCGAGGCCAACGGGAGCTTCGACGACTGGCGCCTGCGCCAGCAGCTGGCCCAGGCGGCCACGGAGGTCCGGCTCTTCCAGCTCCACAACTGGCGCTCGCTGACCCGGCTGTCGAAGGGTGAGGCTCCCGGGCCCGAGGGCAGCGCCCTCAAGCTGTACTGGAGCGAGATGTCCAAGCGGCTGCACCAGACGGCGCTCGACGTGCTGGGTCCGCTCTCCCCGCTGTGGGAGGGCGCGCCCGGCAACCCCGCCGACGGAGCCTGGCAGCGCTCCTGGCTGTATTACCAGGCCTCCTCCATCTTCGCCGGCACCAACGAGATTCAGCGGACGCTCGTGGGCGAGCGCGTCCTCGGGCTGCCCCGGGGCTGAGCGTGCGCGAGCGGGGTGTCGTGGCGCGACAGGATGGGCGGCCCAGGGAGGATGGCTGACATGGCACACCGCTTCGAGACGATCCGCTACCAGACCGATGGCGCCGTGGCCACGGTCACGATGGACCGCCCGGACGTCGCCAACGCGCAGGACTCGAGGCTCATCGATGAGATCGACGCGGCCTTCGACCTCGCCGACGCCGACGACGCGGTGCGCGTCGTGATCCTCGCCGGCGCCGGGAAGCACTTCTCCGCCGGCCACGACCTGAAGGCCCTGGTCGGCGGGGAGGGCGGCGCGGACCCGTGGGTGGCGCTGCGCGAGACGCCGGAAGGCAAGTTCCAGCACGAGAAGACGATGTACTTCGACCGCTGCCTGCGCATCCATGACTTCCGCAAACCGACCATCGCCGCCGTACAGGGCAGCTGCGTGGCCGCCGGCCTGATGCTCGCCGCCATGTGCGACCTCATCGTCGCGGCCGACGACGCCGTCTTCTCCAACCCCGTGCTCCGCCTGACCGGCGCGGGAGTGGAGCTCCTCGTGGAGCCCTGGGAGCTCGGCGTCCGCAAGGCGAAGGAGTTCCTCCTCACGGGCGACACCATCGACGCCCAGGAGGCCTGGCGCCTGGGGCTGGTCAACCGGGTCGTGCCGCGGCACGAGCTGATGGAACGGACGCGCCAGCTGGCCGACCGCGTTGCGCTGGTCCCACCGGTGACGGCCCAGACCGTGAAGGACACGATCAACCACACGGCGACGCTGATGGGCAAGCGGGACGCCCTCAAGTACCACTTCATGGCGCACCATTGGGTGCACAACTCGGCCACCGCGCTCGACGCGCTGGCCGCACGCAAGGCCAAGGGCTCCATGAAGGAAGTGATGGCCGAGCGTGACCAGGGCCACCCGGACGACGGGGCATGAGCGACCCCGCGCCCGGGCCTCTCGCCGGCCTCCGGGTGATCGACGCGGGCACCCGTATCTCCGCGCCCTTCTGTGCCGGGCTCCTCGGGGAGCTCGGCGCCGACGTCATAAAGGTCGAGCTGCCCGGCGCCGGTGACTTCATGCGCAGCATGGGTCCGTTCGTGCCGGTCGAGGACGGGCCGGACTACTCGCTGTCGTGGGCCGTCGAGGGCCGTGGCCGGCGCGGCGTCACCTGCGACCTGCGGCTGCCCGAAGGCAGGGATCTCTTCAAGCGGCTGGTGGGCACGGCCGACGTCCTGTGCGAGAACTTCCGCCCGGGCACCATGGAGCGCTGGGGCCTCGGCCCCGACGACCTGCCCGACGAGCTCGTGTACGTGCGGATCAGCGTGTTCGGGCAGACCGGGCCCTACGCACCGCGGCCGGGCCTCGACCGCCTCGGCATCGCCTTCGGCGGGCTCCTGCACCTCACCGGCGATCCCGACCGCCCCCCGGTGCGGCCCGGCGTGACGGTGTCGGACTACCTGACCGGCGTGTTCGCCGCCTTCGCCGCCGTTTCGGCGCTCTACGGGCGCGACATCGACGCCCGGGCGAAGGGCGGCGGGACGGGGGCCGGCGAGGTCATCGACGCCCCCTTGTACGGGTCGATCCTGCGCATCCTCGAATGGACGCTCGCCGGCTACGACCGGCTGGGCGTCGTCCGCCAGCGCGAGGGGAACCGGCTGTCGCACTCGGCCCCTCTCGACAACTACCCCACCGCCGACGGGTTCTTCGTGTGCATCGTGGCCGGCTCCGATGCCAACTTCGCGCGCCTGTGCGCCGCCATGAACCGGCCCGACCTGGTCGCCGACCCGAGGTTCGCCACGCTGGCCGAGCGCGCCGCCCGCGGCGACGAGATCAACGGGATGGTGGCCGCCTGGACCGCGGCGCTCACCGCCGAGGAGATCACGGCGCGCTGCGTCGAACACGACGTCCCCATCGGGACCGCGTACAGCGCCGCCGACATCTTCGCCGACCCGCACATGACCGCCCGCGGCGACGTCGTGCCGGTCGAGGACCCGGTGATCGGGACCGTGCGCCAGCAGGCGCCCTTCCCCCGCCTGACGAAGAGCCCGACGCCCGTGCCCACCGGCGCGCCACGCCTCGGCGAGCACAACCACGACGTGTGGTGCGACCTCGTCGGACTGAGCGACGCCGAGCTCGCCGCTCTGGTCGCGCGCGGTGTGGTCTGAGCCCGGCGCTCCCTAACCCGCCGTGCCGATGACCCGGCCGAGGTAGCTCGCCCCGCCGAAGGTGAAGATGCCGCCGTCGGCGGCGGCCATCCAGTAGCCGTTGGTGACGTTGTCGGCTGCCATGCCCACCACCGGGGCCGCCAGTGAGAGTCCTCCCGTGGAGCCGTCGAAGGGGGCCTGCCCGAAGCTGAAGATGCCGCCGTCGGAGGCGACGAAGCGGTACCCCTGCCCATCGGGCGAGGCCTCCATGCCCACGATGGGCCGGTTGAGGTGCATGGCGCCGGTGCTGCCGAAGAACGGCGCGTCGTAGCTGAAGACCCCCCCGTCGGCGGCGACCTCCCAGTAGCCGCCGGTCACCGGGTCTGCCGCGATGCCCACGATGGGCTGGTTCAGCGCCTTGCCGCCCATGGAGCCGAAGAAGGAGGCGTTGCCGAAGCTGAAGATCCCTCCGTCGGCGGCCACCATCCAGTAGCCCTCGCCGTTGGGCGTCGCGGCCATGCCGACCACCGGCTCGTTGAGGTGCAAGGACCCGGTCGACCCGTAGAAGGTGGCGTCACCGAAGCTGAAGATGCCGCCGTCGGCGGCGACCAGCCAGTAGCCCCTTCCATCCGGTGTCGCGGCGATGCCGACGATCGGCGAGTTGAGCGGGCCCGAGAGGGAACCGAAGTTCTGCGCCGATCCGAATGACGCGACCGTGCCGTCCGCCTCGACCTCCCAGTAGCCGGTGCCGTTGTCCAACGGCGCAATGCCGACCGTGTGCGATCCCGACTGGACCGTCGTGGTCAACTGGCCCCACGTCGACGTCACGTCGCTCGGCGGCGTGCACGAGCTGACCACGATGGCCGCGATGGAGCCGGCGGAGTAGCCGCCCGACGAGTACGCCGCACCCATGGAGAGCACGGGGGGACCACCGGGGCAGCTGCCGAACTGGTGCAGGATGATGTCGCGATGGCCCCAGCACTCCGACGGGTTGGCCTGGGTGCAGGCCTCGTTGGTGGTGGCCGCCCCGCCGAATCCGTCGTCGTACATCCAGTAGTAGTCGGCCTCGAGAACCGAGGACAGGCCTCCGGCCCAAATCGATCCGCCGAAGGTGATGGGGGCTCCTCCGGCGACCGAGGAGGGGAACGAGGGATCCACTCCCGCGTCGGCCCCGGCCAGGGCGTACGAGTTCAGCTGCGCGGACATGTACTCGACGGGTGGCAGGCCACGGTCGATGCGCTCGTCGTTCACCACAGTGAAGACCTGCTCGGTAAGCGGCAGCCCGCTCAGCGCCGCCTCCGACACGTTCATCGGACCGACACCCTCCTGGGCGCGGGCGTTGTCGATGGCGCTGAGCCAGTCGCCGCTGCTCGGCGCGATGTTGGCGGGAGGGTTGGACGGGGGCAGGATCCCGGCGGCTCCGGCTGACGCGCTCAGCAACAACACCGTGGCGGCGGCGCTCATGAGCAGCAGGCCGATGGGAAACAGTGGCGTCGCGGCACGACGACGGGCACGGCAATGCACGTTGTCTTTCCCCCTCAGGAGTCCCCTTCCGAATGCTCAGTATCGGAATCCGCCCGCCGGAACTGAATGAGCTTTTGTGCGGTGCGGCGCCGTTGTGCGCCTGTTGTCCAGAAAATGTCCGACGGTTGCGACGCACGCCCGGGTGGGTGCGAGCCGGGCCGGCGGTACGACGCCCCCTCAGGCGGTGGCGATCAGCCTCTCGAGCGCGCGCCGATCCACCTTCTCGCCGGCGGTGAGGGGCAGCGCGCTGAGCACGACCATGTCCTCGGGGAGCTTGTAGCGGGCGAGGCGCTCCCCGGCGAAGTCACGCAGCTGGGCCAGTTCGGGCGTCGCCCCGTCGGGCTGGGGGACGACCACCGCGACACCGACCTCGCCCATCACCGGATCGTGACGGCTCACCACCGCGACGGCGGCCACCGCTGGATGGTCCGCCAGGACGCCCTCGACCTCCATGGGGTAGACGTTGTAGCCGCCGCGCACGTAGCGCTCGCGGCTCCGCCCGGCCAGGCGCAGGCGCCCTCGCTCGTCCACCCAACCCAGATCGCCCGTCCGCACGCTGCCGTCCTCGGTGAACACCTCGGCGTTGGCACCGCTGTTGCGCCAGTAGCCCTCCATCACCGCGGGTGAGCCCAGGCACACCTCGCCGATCGCGCCGGGCCCCACGGGGCCGCCCCCTTCGTCGAGGATGGACAGGCGCACGCCGGGCTGGGGGCGGCCGACGCTCACCTCCGCGTCCTCGTCCGCGTCGCCGAACGCGGTGCCGCACCCGATGCCCGCCTCCGTGCACGAGTACCGGACGGCCAGCGGCGCACCGATGCGCGCCCGCGCCTCGCGCACGAGCGCGGGCGTGGCGGGGCCGCCACCCATGACGACGGCCCGCACCGACGACAAGTCGGTGGTCTCGAACGCCGGGTCGCGCAGCATCAGCGCGATCTGCGTCGGCACGCCGCCGAGCGCGGCGATCTTCAGCTCGGCCACCATGCGCAGCGCGTCGGCCGCCCGCCACGGCTTCTGCGACAGGTGCTGGGTGCCGCCCCTCTGCAGGTTCCCGGCCAGCTTGGTCGTCGGGCCGAGATGCGCCAGCGCCGAACCCGCCATGGAGTGGCCGCCGCCGCCCCAGGTGTCGCCGACGTCACACCGCGTGATGAACGCGATCTGGCGGCCGCAGAAGACGGCGCCCTTGGGCAGCCCGGTGGTCCCCGACGTGAAGACGATGGCGATCGGCCGGTCACCGTCGGCGGCCAGGGGCGCCGGGCGCGCACCGGGGCGGCGCAACCCCTCCAGCACCGCCTCGGCGCGGACCGCCGGCTCAATGAGGACGGTGGGGGTCGAGCCGTTGGACACCCCCGTCCGGTCCGGGGGCGCCAGCGCCTCCGTCGTCACGACCACGGCCGGGTTGGCGGCCCGCAGGACGGCGGCGCGCTCGGCTTGGACCAGCTTGGGGTTCACCGCGGCCGTGACGGCGCCGAGCTTGGCGGCGGCCACGTAGGCGACGAAGTGCTCGGGCGCCGACGGCAGGATCAGACCGACGACGTCGCCCTCCCCCACCCCCGCTTCGGCCAGTCCCACCGCGGCCTCGTCGGCCAGGGTGTCGAACTGCTCGTAGCTGAGGGTCAGCCCTTCGTCGGTGACGAAGGCGGGAGCGGCTCCGAAGCGCTGGGCCGCCTCCACCGCGGTCTCTGCGAGCATGCGCGGCCGGACCTCATCCTCTGGGTAGGCCCAGCACCCGCTCGGCCACGATGTTGCGCTGGATCTCCGACGTGCCTCCCGCGATGGTGTTGGAGAAGGACCGCAGGTACTGCGCCGCCCAGGCTCCGTCGTAGAACGCGTTCATGGCGCCCGGTTCCACCTTGTCGGGCCCGAGGTGGGTCAGGTCCCATTCGGTCAGACGGTTCGGCCCGGGCCCGTCGAGGTCGAGCCCCTCGAGCCCGAGCGACTCGGCCGCCAGCTGGTCGGCCCGCTGATCCGTCTCGCTCGAGAAGAGCTTGAGGATCATGTGCTCGGGGGGCATCTCGCCCCGGGTGGCCTTGGCGAAGCCCCGGTAGCCCAGGCAGCGTATGGCGGCCGTGTCGGTGGCCAGGCGGCCGATGGCCTCCGCGATGCGTCGATCGTCGCCGAGCGTGCCCCCGTGGGCGTCGGGGCGTCGGGCGACGCGCACCAGTCCTCGGAGCGAGCGCTCCATCCGGGACACGTTCATGATCCAGAGCATCCCCCGCTCGTGGCGGAGCGACCCTTGGCTCACCACCCAGCCGTTGTTGAGCTCGCCGAGCAGGTTCTCCTCGGGCACCTCCACGTCGGTGAAGAAGACCTCGTTGAAGTCGATGTGGTGGGGGTCGGTCAGCTCGGGCAGCGGACGGCAGGTGATGCCCGGCGTGCGCATGTCGATGATGAGCACGCTGATGCCGCGGTGCTTGGGCGCATCGGTGTCGGTGCGGACGTAGCACATGCAGTAGTCGGACTCGTGGGCGCCCGAGGTCCACACCTTCTGCCCGTTGACCACGAAGTGGCCGTCATGCCTCTCGGCCCTGGTGGACAGCGACGCCAGGTCGCTGCCCGCATTGGGCTCGCTCATGCCGACGCACCACGTGATCTCGCCCCTGAGCGTGGGCAGCACGAAGCGCTCCTTCTGCGCCTCCGTCCCGAACTCGACGATGGAGGCGGCGCAGATGGACAGCCCTTGGGGATTGAGCGAGCGTGGTGCCATGCGCTCGGCGATGACCTCGAAGTACGCCATCTGCTCCTGGGGCGTGGCGTTGCGGCCGCCGAGCTCGGGGGGCCATCCGGGCACGAGGTAGCCGGCCTCGAACATCTCGCGCTGGAAGGTGCGGGCCCAGTCGGGCAGATGGGAGGAACTGCGACGCGGGTCGACGTCCACCACCTCCGGAGGCGGCAGGTGGTCGTCCAGCCAGGCCTCGAACTCCAGGCGGAACTGGGCGACCGTGTCGTCAGGGGCGAGGCGCATGGCCACCTATGACACGGGCGTCAGTTTTCGGGCGAGTCACCGTCACCGTCGTCGTCGTCCTCTTGGAAGTCCGCCGCGCCCTGCTTGAAGCCGCGCCGGGCGGCGGGCAGGGCCTGAATGGCCAGCACGATGCCGAAGGCCGGCTCGGTGAGCAGGATGGAGCCGGCGATCTCGTCCCACGTGGCGCCGACCTCGGCGGCCAGCCGGGCATGGCGCTGCACGCCGCCGGGCTGCCGGGCGATGACCGTGCACACCATGCGGATCAGCTCGTGCGTCTTGCGGTCGGGCGCACGCAGCGAGTCGATCGAGGCCATCCAGGCGCTCTGGGCCTGCAGGACGCCGGGGGCCCACTCGTGGAGGAACTTGTCCGAGGGGAACGGCCACACGTCCTCCTCGACGTCGTAGTCGAGCGACTCGTCGGGGTCTTCGGGGCTCATCGCCGGGTCATCGTACCGGTGCCGGTGCGTCCCGCCCCGCTCAGCTGCCGGGCTCGGGGTCCCTGGGCTGGCCCAGGATGCGCTCGGCGATCACGTTGCGCTGCACCTCGCTGGTGCCACCCGCGATGGTGAGGCAGCGGGTGGAGAGGAAGCCCTCCTCCCAGCGCTGCGCCTTGCCGTCGAGGACCGCGCCGTCGGCGCCGTAGAGCGCCATGCCCATCTCCTGGACGCGCTGCTCGTGCTCGACCCCGAGCAGCTTGCGCACGCTCGATCCGCTCCCCGGATCGACGCCGGACAGCGTGCGCAGGGTCGCCCGGTGACCGAGCAGCGCGATCGACTGCGCCTCGGCGATGAGGTGTCCGAGCCGGGCCCCCAGGCTGGGCGGGCAGGGCTCACCGCGCGCGCGGCGGCCGGCCACGGTCCGGACGATCGACTCGATGCCGTTGCCGAAGGAGGCGCCCGACGACATGGAGACGCGCTCGTTGGCCAGCGTCGTGCGGCCGATGCGCCACCCGTCACCGGGCACGCCGACGACGGCATCGTCGGGCACGAAGACGTCGTCGAAGAACACCTCGTTGAACATGGCGGCCCCGGTGAGCTCGCGCAGGGGCCTGATGTCGATGCCCTCGGCGTGCATGTCGACGATGAAGTACGTGATGCCGGCGTGCTTCGGCGCGTCGGGGTCGGATCGGGCGAGGCAGATGCCGAAGTCGGCCACCTGCGCCAGCGACGTCCACACCTTCTGCCCGTTCAACACGTAGCCGCCCTCGACGCGCTCGGCCCTCGTGCTCAGCGCGGCCAGGTCGGACCCGGCACCGGGCTCGCTGAAGAGCTGGCACCAGTTGAGCCGTCCGAGCAACGTGGGGCGCACCCAGCGCTCCTGCTGCGCCTCGGTGCCGTGGGCGATGAGCGTCGGCAGCGCCCAGGCCCCGACGGCGAGGTGCGGCCGCGCCACGCCGGCGGCGGCGAGCTCCTCGTCGATGACCAGCTGCTCGAGGGGCGAGGCACCCCGGCCCCACGGCGGGGGCCAGTGCGGCATGATCAGGCCCGCCTCGGCCAGGGCGGCGCGCTGGTCGGCGGGTGCGGCGGCGGCGACCTCGGCCACCACGGCGCGGACCTCCGCGCGCAGGGAGTCCGCCTCGGCGGGCAGGTCGGCGGCGAGGTTGCGCCGGGCACCGGCGACGGCCAACGCGGTCACCTCGTCCTCGAGCCCGCCGACGTCGCCCCCGGCGACCAGCTGCAGGGTGGCCATGGCTCGCTTGAGATAGAGGTGCGCATCGTGCTCCCAGGTGAAGCCGATGCCGCCGAGGATCTGGATGCACTGCTTGGCACAGTGGACCGCCGCCTCGAGCGCGATGGCACCGGCGATGCGGGCGCTCAGGTCGCGGTCGCGCTCCTTCTCGTGCTCCTGGTGTTCCCCGTGCTCCTCGCTCCAGGCGGCGGCGCCGTCCCACGCCACCGCCGCGCTCTGTTCGACCGCCACGAGCATGTCCGCCAGCGCGTGCTTGACGGCCTGGAACTGGCCGATCGGCCGGCCGAACTGGACCCGCACCTTGGCGTACTCCGACGCGGTCTGGAGGCACCAGCGGGCGATCCCCGCGCTCTCGGCCGCCGCCAGGACGAGCGCCAGTCCCCGCACCTCCTCGTCGGCCACCTGCACGGCGCGGCCCGGGCGCAGGGTCAGCCCGGGGCCGCTGACCTCGAGCGTGCCGATGGTGCGGGTGGCGTCGAGGGCCCGGAGGGCCTCGACCGACACGGCGTCGCCCAGGGCGTCCCGGTCGAGGAGCCACCACTGCACCCCGTCCGGTCCGTCGAGGGGCACGAGCACGAGGCGCGCTGTCGGCAGGCCCAGGACCGGGCGCGCCGCGCCCGTCAGGACGATGGTGCCGTCGCCGGCGCGCGCCCAGGGCATGCCGGCGGTGCCGAGCGCCACGGCGGCGGTCACGGAGCCGTCGGCCAGCCCCGGCAAGAGCGCCCGGCGCACCGCTTCGTCGGGGTGCCGGGCGATGGCGGCCGAGACCAGCACCGTCGGCAGGACGGGCCCGGGGAAGAGCGCGTGGCCGAGCTCTTCGAGCACCACCGCCACCTCGGTCAGCGTGAAGCCCTGGCCCCCGTGCGCCTCGGGCAGGTGCAGGCCGAGCCAACCCTGGGCGGCCATCTTCTCCCAGACCGCCGGCGGCTCGGCCGGCTGCGGCGGCTCGGTTGGCTCCGCCTCGGCCCGCGGCACCGACGGCGGGCAATGCGTCTGGAGCCACCGCTCGGCGGTGCGGCGGAGGGCCTCGTGCTCCTCGGTGACGGCGATCGGCACTAGGCGCCGCGCTCCGGCGGGATCTCGGCGCCGTCTCGCCACAGTGAGATCGCGCCGACCGGGCACCCCTGGGCGGCGATGCGCAGGTGCTCCTCGTCGGTGGCGCTCGGGTCGATGACGACGGCGTGGCCGTCCTCGCTCAGGTCGAACGTCGCCGGCGCCCAGAACACGCAGTTGCCCGACCCCATGCACCGGTCCCAGTCGATCCTGACGTCCATCGGCCCCTCGCCCACCGTCACGCCGCCCGCAGGACGATGGCGCTGGTCGGCACGCCCTCTCCGGAGGTGACGAGGCAGGTCTCGGCCCCCTCGACCTGGCTGGTCGACGTGCCGCGCAGCTGGCGCACCCCCTCGGTGACGAGGTTGAACCCGTGCACGTAGGCCTCCGAGAGCCCCCCGCCCGACGTGTTCGTCGGCAGCGACCCGGTGCCCCAACGCAGGTTCCCGTCGGCCACGAAGTCGCCTGCCTCGCCCCGCTTGCAGAACCCGTAGCCCTCGAGCGAGAGCAGGATCAGCGGTGTGAACGCGTCGTAGATCTGCGCCACGTCGATGTCCTCCGGGCCGATGTCCGACTGCGCCCACAGCTTCGCCGCGCACGCCCAGGCCGGGCCTTCGAGGGGGTCGTCGCAGTAGTAGTTCACCATCGACTCGTGCTGACGGTGGAGCCCCTGCCCGAACGCGTGCACCAGCGCCGGCGGGTGCGGGCAGTCCTCCGCCCGCTCGGCGGAGACGAGGACGGCGGCCAGGGCGCCGTCGGTCTCGAGGCAGTTGTCGAAGAGGCACAACGGCTCGCTGATGTAGCGGGCGGCCATGTAGTCGTCGAACGTCATGGGCTTGTCGTGCATCAGCGCCGCCGGGTTACGGTTGGCGTGGGCCCGCACCGCCATGGCGACCTCGGCCAGGTGCTCGCGCCCGCCCCCGAACTCGTACATGTACCGGCGGGCCAGCATGGCGACCTCGTCGACCGGGCGCAGCAAACCGAAGGGCCTCGTCCACTGCGCCTGAATGGGCAGCCGCGAGGGCGCCGCCGCCCATGGCCGCGCCGAGCGGGCGCCCCGCTTGCGCGACCGCCAGGCCACGACGACATCGGCCTGGCCGGTGGCGATGGCCATGGCGGCGTGCCCGATGGTGGCGCAGCCGGCGCCGCCGCCGTAGCCCACCTGCGAGAAGTAGGTGATGTCCCCCGCGCCGATCGTCTTGGCCAGAGTGACCTCGTCGGTGGACTCCATCGTGAACGAGGACAGGCCGTCGACCTCGGACGGGGCGATGCCGGCGTCGCGCAGCGCCGCCACGACCGCCTCGGCGGCCAGCTGGCCCTCGGGCCGGTCGATCTGCTTCGCGAACTCGGTCTGTCCGATGCCCACGATGGCCGCCGCGTCGCGCAACGGGTTGGCTCTGCCGCCCATGTGCTCGAACCTACCCTCCCGCGGCGAACACGACCGGGAGGGAGAGGGGCGAGCGGAAGGCCATTCCCTCAATGTGCGGCGGCTCCTCCTCGGGGTCCAAGGTGAAGGGCCCGAGACGGTCGAGGAGCGTGTTGATGGCGACGCGCGACTCCATCCGGGCGAGGTGCATGCCCAGGCAGACGTGGACCCCGAAACCGAAGCCGACGTGCTGGCGCTGCTGGCGGAACATGTCGTAACGGTCGGGGTCGACGTACTTGCGCCGGTCCCGGTTGGCGGCACCGATCATGAGGGCGATGTCCGCGCCCTCGTCGATCCGCATCCCGGCCAGCTCGGTGTCGCGGGTGGCCCGCCGCAGAATGACCGTGACCGGCGGCTCCCAGCGCAGCACCTCCTCGAACGCCTGGGGGTAGAGCGCGCGGTCGCCGTAGAGCGCATCGAACTGGGACCGGTCGTTGAGGAGGGCGAAGAGCAGGCTGCCCGAGGCGCGGTACGTGGTCTCCACGCCGGCCGGCAGCAGGAGCCGGAGGAAGGAGTAGATGTCCTCGTCGCTCAGTCGCTCGCCGTCCACCTCGGCGCGCACCAGGTCGCTGATGAGGTCGTCGCCCGGCGCGCGGCGGCGGTCCGCCATGACGTCGGCGAAGTAGTCGCGGAGCGCAGCGGAGGCGGCCATGCCGCGCTCCCAGTTCGCGGCGACGCTGGTGAGCTCCAAGGCCCAGCGCTGGAACCTCGGGTAGTCCGAGCGCGGGAGCCCGAGGATGCGGGCGATCACCTGCACCGGGAAATTGAACGTCACCTCGCGGACGAGGTCGGACCGACCACGCTCGATGAACGAGTCGATGAGCTCGTTCACCACGATCGCCACCAGGCCGTCCTCCCACCGTTCCAGCATCTTGGAGCGGAAGCTCCCGGCGACGAGGGCCCGGATGGTGCGGTGCTCGGGCTCGTCCATCTGCAGGATGGTGCGCCCCATCACCATCCCCATCACGTCCTCGTAGACCCCCGACGAGTAGGTCTCGTTGTCACGCAGCACCTGCACGACCTCGTCGAAGCCGAACACGGTCACCGGCGGTGGCTTGCCGGGGTCGGCCAGGTCGGCTCCCTCACCCAGGTCGATCGGGCCCGTGTGCACCGGGGACTGCCGGCACAGGTCGTGGAGCAGGGGATACGGATCCCGGATGTTCCCGCTGACCGTGTCCTTCAGCTCGAACGGGTCGAATGGGACCGCCTCGGTGCCCGCCACCGCATCTGTTCCTGGCATGTTCGCCACGTACCCCCTATTTTAGGGTGGATCCGGGGGCCAAACCTGACTCCCGTGTCATATATAGCAAAGCGGTTGTTGGGCGTCGAGAGCACGGGCAGCGGTTCTCTCGGGAGGGCTGCATGTCCAGCCGTCTCGGGCGGCGCGCACCACGGACACAAGGAGCTACCGGAGGGGGGGCTCACCAGGCAGCAACCTCGTCATTCCCGACAACCGAAGGCGGTGGATGGGAATGAAGATGACGATCGATTTCCACACGAGGGGCACGAGCAGATCGGAGCCGGGCCCGGTGGGTCAGGGAGAGGGGTCGGCGACGCGGCGCCGGATCCTCACGATCGCACTGACGATGATGGCGCAGCGCGGCGTCGACGGCACGAGCATGCGGGACCTCGCGTCGGCCGCGGGGCTCAACGTCGCCTCGCTGTACCACTATTTCCCGAGCAAGAGCGACCTCCTGGAGGCGGTCCTGGTGGAACAGGGCTTCTTCCCGATTCAGGCGCCACCGCCCGAGGGGGAGGACGACGGCGAGCCGACGGCCGAGGCGAGCCTCGCGCGGGTCCTCGCCGACATCCTCGTCTCCATGTTCGGGGTGCAGGACTTCGTCCGGCTCATGGTGGGCGAGACGATGCGAGACGAGTCCACCGCCCGCGCCGTCGGCCTCGACCTCTTCAAGGCGTTCAACGAATCGATTGAGGAGTGGGTGGCCCAGAACCGCCCCGACCTCGCCGAACGCTCCGGCGCCCCCGAGGTGTCCCGCCTGCTGAGTGCCATGGTGATCGGCGTGTTCGTCCAGCACACCGCCGGGGTGCTCACCGACGAGGGGGACGACCTCATTGAGCTGTCCCTGCGACGAGCGAAGGAGGCGGCCCACATCCTCGGACCTCCGGCCTAAAGGGTCCGCCGGGGACGAAGGCACATTTGCCCGCACCGCCCGGACCGGCGCACACTGGCGCCGTGCCCACGCCGAACGCGACGCCGGACACCGCGCCGACGGCGGTCGCCCGAGCGGTGTTCTCGGTACCGGCCGAGGACGTGTGGCTCTATCGGCTCGACTTCGCCAATCTGCCCGAGTACAACCCCGACGTCTCCGGCGTGGAGCGGGTGCACGACGGGCGGCCCGACGGCGTCGGCGGCATCCACGGTCCCGGGGCCCGGTACACCTTCAGCCTGGCCGACGCGCGCCGGCCGGGGGTGCGTCAGCCCGTCGAGCTCTGGACCGTCGAAGCCGTGCGACCCACGCTCGTGGCCGCGGGCATGGCCGGCGGGAACGAGGCCTACGAGGAGTTCGCGGTGCGCCCCCTCGAGGGCGGCGGGTGCGAGGCGGTGCTCACGCTGTGGGTCGCGCTCCCCGACGGGCTCACCGACGACGTGATCACCGCCGCGGCGGCCGGCAGCCTCGAGCAGATCTCGAAGGAGCTCCGCCTCATGCAGCAGGTGCTGGAGGGCCGGGCCGGCAAGCCGTCGGTACAGTGACCCCGATGCCCGAGCGCGCCGCCGTGTCCACGCCGGACTACGGCCCGGAGATGCTGGGCCCGGCAGCCCGTCCCGATGACCAGACGCTGTGGGACCCGGCGCACCAGGCCATGGACCCGGCCGTTCGGCGCGAGCTCCAGGACCGCCGGGTGCGCGAGCTCGTCCGGCATGTGCTCGAGACGCCGGTGCCCCTGTTCGCCGACAAGCTGGCCGAGGCTGGCATCACATCGGCGGACGACGTGAAGGGGGTCGACGACCTGGCCCGCATCCCGGCGACGGTGAAGCAGGACCTGCGGGACTCCGAGGCCGAGGCGCCGCCGTGGGGCCGTTACCGCTTCACCGACCCGCGGCGGGCGGTCCGGCTGGGCACCTCGACGGGGACGACGGGGCAGCCGACCATCACCGTGTGGACACGCAAGGACATCTGGATCGAGTACGAGTCGGGAGCCCGCAACTGGTGGCGGATGGGGCACCGGCCCGGGCAGGTCATCACGCACGCGCACCCGGCGTACCTGTACGGCGGCGGCACCATGCTGCAGCAGTGCTACGAGTACTTCGGGATGCTGTCGATCTGGGTCCCACCACCCGACACCGACGAGCTGGCCGAGCAGGCCGTCCGCTTCTGGACCAGGGTGCGGCCCGACCACCCGTTCATGGGCTTCGCCACCGGGCGCTTCGTCGAGGTGGCCTCGAAGCTCGGGATCTCGCTGGAGGACGCCGGCCTCACCGGCCTGAAGCCGCCCATCGGCTTCGGGCTGGGCCGGGGCGGCATGCCGCTCATGACGGCCGGGGCCGAGTGCTACTCGTTCGTCGGCGGCCCCTGCGGGGTCTCGCCGGGCGCCCACCTGCACGAGGACTGGGCGGTCGTGCAGTCCGTCGACCCCTCGACCGGGCAGGAGGTGCCCGACGGCGAATGGGGCAACCTGACCGTGACGACCCTCGATCGTGACAACGGGCTGCTGCGGTACGACCTCGAGGAGGCCTGTGCCATTGTGCGCGAGCCGTGTCCGTGCGGCGAGACGTCGGCCCGCGGGCTGTGGGGCGGTCGCTTCAAGGACCTCTTGTCCTGCCAGGGCACGCGCTTCCAGCTGGCCGAGGTGGAGACCGTGCTGCGCGGGATACGGACGCTGCGCGAACCGTCGCTGGAATTCCAGATCGTGCGGCCCGACGGCGGCGACGGCGACCTCGTGGTGAGGGTCGAGGTGGCGAGCGCGGACCCCTCGGAGCGTGACGGGGCGCGCCGCGCCACCGTCTCCGGTCTCCGCGAGACGCTGGGGGTGCGCGCGGTCGTCGAGGTCCTGGACCGGGACTCGCTGCCCCGGGCGGGATACAAGGCGACCCGGGTCGTCGACCCCGAGTAACCCGAGTAACCGGTCGACGGCCCCGGCACCGTCCGCGACGGACCGCGAGCGTCCTCGGCGAACCCGATCAGTTCGTGTACTGGTAGTCCGCCGCCGTCAGCCGCTCGGCCAGGTTGGCCAGCATCTTCACCCCGATGCTCGGCGTCGTCATGAGCATCGACCGGAACTCCCGCGCGTCCAGGGCGAGGACTTCCATCGGGCCCACCGCCACGACGTCGGCCGTGCGGACGCCGCCGTGGAGGAGCGCCAGCTCGCCGAAGTAGCTTCCGGGTTTGAAGCGCTTCACCTCGCGGTCGCGTTCTCGGCACGAGGCCACGCCGTCGAGCACGAGGAAGAACTCTCGGCCAGGCTCACCCGCCCGTGTCAGATACGTGCCGTCCTCGACGCCCACCGGCGTGCCGAGTTGGGCGATCGAGCGGAGCTCGCCGTGCGCGCAGGACGAGAACAGCGGCACGGACCTGAGCAGGTCGATCTGCTGCTTGGGGATACGACTACGCATCTGCCTGCCCTCCCGGTCAGCCCGCCGCAACGGCTATGTGCAGGAGCGTATCTTCCCCTGTTGCAGCCTGCTCACTCGCCGGCGCGCAGGCGCTGCCGCAACACGAACTTCTGCACCTTGCCCGACGGCGTGCGGGGCAGCTCGTCGACGACCCGGAGCTCCTCGGGCCACTTCTGCCGGGCCAGGCCCGCCGCGGAGAGGTGCGCGCGCACCGCGTCGAGGTCGGGTGCGGCACGCCCGGGCTGCATGCGGAAGAAGGCACACCCGTGCTCGCCCATCCGCTCGTCGGGCGCGGCCACCACGGCCACCTCCGCCACGCCGTCCATATGGGCGAGCAGCTGCTCGACCTCGGCTGCACTGACGTTCTCGCCGCCCCGGATGATGATGTCCTTCACCCGGTCCGTGATGGTGAGATAGCCGTCCTCGTCGAGCACGCCGACGTCCCCGGTGCGGAACCAGCCCTCCGCGTCGACGGCTTCGGCCGTGAGCGCAGGGTCCGTGTAGCCGGCGAAGCGGTCCGGTCCGCGTGTGAGGATCTCGCCCGCCTCGCCGACCGCGACGTCGCGGCCGTCCTCGCCGACGGTGCGCACCTCGACCCATTCGAGCGGGCACCCGTCGGTGTGGATCCGCTTCTCCCTCGGCGCCGCATGATCGGAACCGGTCACCGATGGGTGCTCGGTGGAGCCATAGGAGCGCACCAGCGAGATCCCCAACTCGTCGGCCCGTTCGGCCACTGCGTTGGGTATCGGCGAGCCGCCGAGCCCGACGAAGCGCATGAGCTCCACGTGCTCGGGCCCGAACCCGGGGCAGTCCAACAGGCTCGTGAAGAAGTACGTGGAGCCGCTGCCGGCTGCGATCTGCTCCTCGACCATGGCGCGCAGGACCGTGGGCGGGTCCCACCCGTCGATGAGGTACAGCGGACGTCCGTTCACCAACGGGCAGAGCAGGCCGCCCAGCATCCCGATGGCGTGCCCGACGGGCGCGCCGACGAGGCTGGGCCGGTCGCGGAGGGACTGATGGCCCGCCAGCTGGCGCACCTCGAATCCGATCGTGCGGTGCGTGTGCACCACGCCCTTGGGGTCGGCGGTCGTCCCCGACGTGTAGGCGATGAGCGCCGCCCCGTCCGGATCGACGGGGACCGGCCCGTCCAGGGGCTCGGTGCGACGCAGGTCGTCGAAGCGGAGGTGCTCACGTGCGTCGTCGCCGACGACGATCACGTGCTCCAGGTCCACCAGCCCGTCGCGGATGGTCGCGAGCTCGGACAGGTAGTCACGCTGGTTGATGCGCGACACGACGACGAACGCCCGGGCCCCGCTCTGGCGAAGGATGAAACCCACTTCCTTGGGGCCGTAGAAGTGCACGATGGGGACGAGCGTCACACCGAGCATCGCGCAGGCGTAGAAGGTGACGGCCGCCTCCACCCAGTTCGGGAGCTGGAAGGCGACGAGGTCGCCCGGGCCGAGGCCGAGCTCGCGCAGGCCGGCGGCGACCCGCAGCGACTCCTCGTAGACGTCGCCCACGGTGCCCAGGTAGGGGTGGGTGGGCGACCAGATGCGGAAGCGGCTCGTCGGGTCCGCCAGCAGGGCGTCGCGGAGGAATTGCCCGAGTGAGCGGTCGTCCCAGGCGCCCTCGGCCCGGTAGCGCTCCGCCAGCGGCGACGGAACGGGACGCAGTGCGAATGTGGGCACGGCGACCCTCAGGCCGACTCTATGAACATCGTCGCCAGCCGGTGCCGCTGTGCGCTCCCGCCACCGAAGAGGAGCTCGTTCTGCTTCACCCGCTTGAACAAGAAGTGCGCGTCGTTGGCCCAGGTGAAACCGACGCCACCGTGCAGCTGAATGTCGTCACCCGTGACCCGCACACCGGCGTCGGCGGCGTAGCTGGAAGCCATGGCCGCCGACTGCGCGCGCTCGGGAGCCTCGGTGTCCGACGCCCACGCGGCGAACTGGAACCCGGCCCGGGCCATCTCGACCTGCTGGAACATCTCGACCAGCCGGTGGCGCACCGTCTGGTACGTCGCCACTGGCTTGTCGAACACGATGCGCTCCGAGGTGTAGGCGATCGCCTCGGCGAGCGCGCGGTCGGCCGCACCGACGGTCTCGGCCGCCAGGGCCACCGCGATGTCGTCCTGGACGCGCTGCCAGAGGGCACTCTGGTTTCCCGGCGGCCCGAGGGGGACGACCGGGGTCTCGTCGAGCACCAGGCGGGCCAGCTTGCGGGTGGGGTCGAGCGACGGCACCACGGTGGCGGCGGCCACCTCCGCGGGCGCCTCCAGCAGGTACGAACGCACCCCCTCCTCGCTGCGGGCCACGACGATGGCCCAGTCCGCCGTGTGACCGTCCACCACCACGGGCTTCTCCCCGCTCACGACCCAGTGGGCCGCCTTGCGGCGCGCCCTCGTCCGGACCGTGCCGAGCGGCTCGCCGTGCCCCTGCTCGCCGAGCGCCACCGTGCCGCGCCGGACACCCGACGCCAGATCGCCCAGGAGCTCCGTGGCGCCCAGCGCCCGCGCGGCCAGCGTGGCCGCGACGGCGGACGAGAAGAAAGGCCCGGGCAGCGGGACCCGGCCCATCTGTTCGAGCACGATGCACGTCTCGAGGAGGCCGGCGCCGGTGCCGCCGGCGTCCTCGGGCACGAGGAGGCTCGTCCACCCCAGGTCGACCAGCGTCGACCAGAGCGCGGGCGTCATGCCCGCCTCGTCCTCGGCCAGTCGGCGCAGCAGCTCGGGCCTGCACTCGCGCTCCAGCGCGGCACGCGCCACGTCCTGCAGGGCCAGCTGTTCGTCGTCGTACGTGAAGTCCACGGCCTCCCCTGTTCAGCGCGTGCCTCGACACATGGCCGGCGCCGCGCCGTTCCCTGACACTGGCGTCACAGTACACGGTGGTCGGCTACCCTTCCCCCCGTGGATTTTGCCCTGGCGCCCGAGGACGAAAAGTTCCGCGACGAGCTCCGGGCCTGGCTGGACGAGAACCTTCCGCCGTTCCTCGAGGCCGAAGCGCTCGGGGACGACGCGAGCCTTTCCGGCGAGGCGAGCCAGCAGCGGCGGCAGAAGTGGCAGCGCAAGCTGCACGAGGGTGGGTGGGCCGCCATCCACTGGGGCCCCGAGTACGCCCACGGGCGCTCCATCAACGCCATGCAGCGGCTCCTCTACTCCGAGGTGATGGCCGAGTACCGGACCCCCGGCACGTTCAACACGAACGGGATCTGGCAGATCGGGCCGATGATCATTCAGTGGGGAACCGAGGAGCAGAAGGCCCAGTGGCTGCCGTCCATCCTGGAAGCAGAAGAGCACTGGTGCCAGGGCTTCAGCGAACCGATGGCGGGCAACGACCTCGCCAACCTGCGTACTACGGCGATCTACGACCCCGACACGGACGAGTACGTCGTCAACGGCTCGAAGATCTGGATCTCCTCGGCGCACCTGGCCACGTGGGGGCTCTTCCTCTTGCGGACCGACCCGACGGCCATTGAGCGGGGGAAGAAGCACGAGGGCATCACGGCGTTCATCCTCAACCTGAAGACGCCGGGCATCGACGTGCGGCCGATCCGCGACATGGCGGGCGAGGAACTCTTCAACGAGATCTTCTTCACCGACGTGCGCATCCCGGCCACATGGCGTCTCGGTGATGAGGGTGCCGGCTGGATGGTGGCCATGGGCACGCTCGGCTTCGAGCGCGTCGGCATCGCGTCGCAGATCGCCATCCTGGCGGCGGACCTGCGCGCCATGGTCGAGGCGGCCAGGTCCGTGAACCCCGACGCCCTCGAGGACCCCTCGCTGCGGGACCGCATCGCCAAGGTGTGGACCGAGATCGAGCTGGCGCGGCTGCTGTCCCTGCGGGCGCTCTCCAAGATCATGAAGGGCGAGAAGAACTGGCCCGAGGTGCCGTTCGCCAAGCTCTCGTGGTCGTCGATGGCCCAGACGCTGGCCGAGCTGGCGGTGGACCTGCTCGGTCCGGCGGGCCTCCTCGCCCGGGGCGGTCCCGACTCGGTCGACCGGGGCAAGTGGACCCGCCTGTACGCGTTCCAGCGCTACTCGACCATCGGCGGCGGCTCCACCGAGATCCAGAAGAACATCATCGCCGACCGGGCGATCGCCATGCCCGGCAAGTCGCGCGCCTGACCCGTCCCGGCTTGAGCACCGACCCCCGCGCCACCTGCATCATCGGCGTCGCCCGCCGCACCTGGCACCCGTCGGACACACCCGACGGGGCGCCCGAGCCTCTGGACATGTGGGAGCAGATGGCCCGGGACGCCGCCGCCGACGCCGGCACGGGCGACGGGACCGCCATCCTCCACGCGCTCGAGGGCATCGACGTCGTCTATTCGCAGTCCTGGCAGTACGACGACGCCGTGGCGCGGCTGGCCGAGCGGCTGGACGCGTCGCCCCGGCGGCGGCACTACTCGGGCATCGGCGGGTCGGTGCCCCACGTGCTCGCCACCGAGGCGGCGCGGGAGATCAGGGCAGGCGGCCTCGACCTCGCGCTGCTCACCGGCGCGGAGGCACTGGCCACCGTCCGCCGCCTGAAGAAGGCGGGCGAAAAGCCACAGTGGTCGTACCGGCCCGCCGAGAAGCGCCCCTTCCCGATGGACATGGAGTTCGATCCCTCCGAGATCAGCCATTCGGTCTTCGAGGCCTACCTCACCTTTGCCCTCTTCGACAACGCCCGCCGGGCACACGGCGGGTGGGCGCTTGACGACCACCGCGCCGCGCTCGGGCGGGTCATGGCGCCGATGACCGACATCGCCGCGCGCAGCCCGCACGCGTGGTTCCCCGTGGCGCGCCGCGCCGAGGAGATCGTGACGGCGACGGCGGACAACCGCATGGTCGCCTACCCGTACACGAAGCTGATGACGGCGATCATGGACGTCGACATGGCGGCCGTCCTTGTGCTGGCCAGCGCGGAGAAGGCCGACGCGCTGGGGGTGCCCGAGGAGCGGCGGGTCTACCTGCGCGGGTGGGGCTACGCCGAGGACCCGGTGCACGTGGCCGGGCATCCCGAACTGTGGCGCTCCCCCGCCATGGCCGCCGCGGCCACCTCGGCGCTGGCGGGTGCGGGCATCGGCGCCGACGACGTCGCGCATCTCGACCTCTACTCCTGCTTCCCCAGCTCCATCTGCTTCGCGCTCGACGCCCTCGGGATTGGTCCGGACGACCCCCGCGCCGGCGCGGTGACCCAGACCGGCGGCCTGCCGTACCACGGCGGCCCGGGCTCCAACTACATGACCCACTCGCTGGCGGCCATGGCCGAGACGCTGCGCGGCGACCCCGGCGCCTACGGCGTGGTGAGCGGCGTCGGCATGCACATGCAGAAGCACGCGTACGGGGTCTGGTCCACCGATCCCGGTGCCGGCGTCGTGCCCGACCCGGAGCCCGACGTGGCGACAGCCGAGCCGGTGGGGATCGTCACCTCACCCGAGGGGGACGCCACCGTCGCCACCTACTCGGTGCTGCACGGGCGCGACGGCGAACCGGAGCGGGCGCTGCTGGTGTGCGACCTGCCGGCCGGCGGCCGCTGCTACGCGCTGCTCGACGGTGGGGCACCGGTGCTGGCCGCGGCCGAGGCCGAGGAGCTGATCGGGCGGCACGTGACGCTCACGCCGCAGGACCAGGTCAACCTGGCCCGGCTGGACTGAGCGCACTGGCTGGACTGAGCGCACTGGCTGGACTGAGCGCACTGGCTGGACTGAGCGCGGGGTCCGGCCCGGTCGTGGCCGGGCTCGACGGCTGCACCGGGGGCTGGGTGCTCGTGACCGCCCCTCTGCTCGGAACGGTCGCCGGCGGCGGGCGGCCCACCCTTGCCGTCGTGACCGACCTCGCCGGCCTCGTCGACGACCTGCAATCCGGTCGCCTGGCTGCCGCGGCCATCGACATCCCGATCGGCCTCCCACGGCGCGGGCCTCGGGTGTGCGACGCGGAGGCCCGGCGGCTGATCGGCCCTCGCCGGAGCTCCGTCTTTCCCGCTCCGGTGCGCAGCATGATCGGTGCACGGACGTATGGCGAGGCCTGTGACCTCTCCCGCCGCGCCAGCGGACGTGGGGTCTCGAAACAGCTCTTCAACATCTTGCCCAAGGTCCGCGAGGTCGACGGGCTGCAGTCGCCCCGGCTCCAGGGTCAGCTCTTCGAGATGCATCCCGAGCTCAGCTTCACCGTGCTCGCCGGTGCCCCGATGCGGTCGAACAAACGCACGGGGGACGGCCGGGCCGAGCGGGTGGACGCGCTGCGCGCCGCCGTTGGCGACGTCGACCCTCTCCTGAACCTCCTCGACGCCACGACGCCCCCCGGGGCGAAGCGAGACGACGTGCTCGATGCAATGGTGGGCGTCTGGACCGCCCGTCGCTACGTGGCCGGCGACCACCTCACGGTGGGCGGGGGTCAGGTCGACGAGACAGGCCTGCGGATGGAGATCATCGCCTGACGCGCCCCGGCAACTCTCAGGAGGTCGAAGACGCCCCGGCGGGCCCAAAAGGTCGTCCCGATCCGGCAACATCGTTTTCACCAGGACAAAGGCTGCCCGTGGCCGGTGTCGCTAGCCGGCGCGGAGGAAGTCCAAGAAGTCCGAAACCCGCAGGAGGCGGAGCGCGGCGCGGAACGGCTGCGGGATGTGCTGGCGGTGCTCGTCGGTCACGATCTCGGGATCGGTCAGCTCGTACTCCTTGCGCCGGGTGATCAGCCGCACCGCGCCGTGGGAGAGCGCGTTCTGCACCCACTCGGAGTCCCGGCCGTAGGTGAGGGCGATCCGGAACCCGTCCTTGGTCCGGAACACGTTGACCGGCGTCCGGTACACGGTCCGGGTCCGGCGCCCGACGTGGATCACGATCCCCATACCCGGCAGCACGCCGGCCAGGTGGACCATCGCCTTGTTCGTCACCGCCCGGTTGAAGCGCGCCACGCGCCGTCCGAGGCGCGGGGGCGTGGCGTGGTGTGCGGCCCGGACCGCGGCTGGGCGGAATGGGCGCTCATACCAGGGTCAACCCCCCGTCGACGGCCAGCACCTGACCCGTGATGTAGCTCGCCTCGTCCGAGAGCAGGAAGACCGCCGCCGCGGCCACCTCCCACGCCGTGCCCTGCCGGCCGAGCGGCACGGGCGAGCGGGTGCGCGAGGGCCGGCCCGCCGAGGCGGCCCGGCCGAGGGGCGTGTCGATGAGTCCAGGTGCCAGGACGTTGGCCCGGATGCCGCGGCGTGCGCCCTCGACGGCCACGTGACGGCTGAGGCCGATGAGTCCGGCCTTGGACGCGTCGTAGGCGGGGATGCGGCTGCCCGGTCGGATGCCGGCGACCGACCCCATGAAGAGGATCGACGCGTTGTCAGGCAGCGTGACCAGCGCGCGGCGCACCAGCATGAAGTGGGCACGCAGGTTGAGGGCGAAGGTCTTGTCCCATTCGTCCGGCGACGTGCCGGCGACGCCCATCCCGAAGCCCGTGCCCACGTTGAGCACGAGCCCGTCGGGGGCCAGACCCGGCTCGTCCGACACCGCCAGGCGGCACCCGTCCTCGGTGGTGACGTCGGCGACCACGATGGCCGCCTTGCCGCCCTCCTCGGTGATGAGGCGCCAGGTCTCCTCCACGGCCGCCTCGTCACGGTCGACGCACACGACCGACGCACCCTCCCGGGCCGCCCGCACCGCGATGGCCCGCCCGTTGCCGATCGGCGCGTCGGGGTCCCGTGACGGCTGCGTCCCCGCACCGACCACGGTGACGCAGCGGCCCTGCAGGAGAGGCGTCACCGGGGCACCGCCGTCGTCCGACCCCCCTACGCCGCCGGCCCGCCCGGCACACCCTGCGCCAGCGCCTCTGCTCCTGGCTCGAGGGCCACGCGCAAGGAGCCCAGCACGGTGGACAGCATCAGGTAGTGAGCGATCAGCATGAGGAGCTCAATCAGCTCGTCCTCGCCCAGGTGCACGGCCAGCTCGTCCCAGGTGCGGTCCGACACCGCGCCGGCGTCGGCCGTGTCGTCGACGGCACGTAGCGCCGCCTCCTCGAGCGGGGACCACGCCGGCGCGGCGAGCCCGGTGGCACCGTCGCCCAGGGCCGCCAGCTCCTCTCGGGTCACCCCCTCCGCCTCGGCGAACTCGATGTGGTGGGCCCATTCGTACCGCCCGCCGAAGCGGAAGGCCGTGCGCAGGATCACCAGCTCGCGCAGGCGGCCAGGCAGGCGGCCCGACAGGAGCGCCCCGCCGAATCCGAGCCAGCGGCGGAACAGCTCCGGATCGGCCCGGCCGAGCGTCGTGAAGATGTGCATGGGCTCGACCGTCCCCCCGGGCGAGCCCTCGAGCACCCGGATCAGCCGGTCGTCCCACTCCCCGGCGGGGAGGGGGGCCATGCGGGGTCCAGGCGCGCTCATCGCTCGCATCGTAGGCATGCAGGCCAGCCCGGGTCTTTTTTCCGTTTTCCGTGCCCGGGCGGGCGACCTTCCGTGCCCGGGCGGGCGACCTTCCGTGCCCGGCCGGGCCGCCGGCCGCGGGCACTCCGCCTCAGCGAGGAGGCCGGAACCCCATGGGTGGCGGCTCGGAGCCCGGCAGGCGCCGGATCGCCGCGTCGGGACGGCAGACCTCGTCGATGATGCCGTACGCCGCGGCTTCGGCCGCGCTGAGGAACCGGCCCCGCTGCAGGTCCTCGTCGACCGAGTCGGCCGGCCGGCCCGTCGCCGCGCCGATGCGCTCGCAGAAGCGACGCCGTTCGCCGGCTCGCAGCTCGGCCCACTGGGCCACGTTGCGCACGTGCGCCTCCAGGTGCGTCGTGGGCTCACACAGCGAGAACCGCGTGCTCGGCATGGCTGCCCGGTGCCCGCACACGGCCACGATCCCGACGGCACCCTCCCCCACCTGCCCGAGGCACACCGCCCTCACGGGGACGCCCATCAGCTCGATCACGTCCATGAGCGTCAACGCCTGGGCGAGCCCCGCCTCGCCGCAGTCGACGCGTAGGGTGACCGGCTCGTCGCCCTCCGCATCGAGCGTCATGAGCTCCGCGGAGACACGAGTGGCCGCGGCGTCGTCGAGCGGGCCGTGCAGCAGGACGACCCGCTCGGCCAGGAGCCGCCCCGCCAACACCTCGGACAGCCCCTCGGCGGCGGCACCGGACCCGGTTCCCCCGGGGCCGGGCCGGGGCAGCCACGGCCAGGGGTGTTCGGGATGGTCAGCCATGTTCGATCCTCCATTCCAGCCGGGCCCCCAGCGCCATGGAATAGCGCTCCACCGTCGAGAGCCGGACGTCGAGGTCACCCGCCTCGAAGCGGGCGACCGCCGACTGCGACGTGCCCATGCGGGTCGCGACCTCGGCCTGGGACAGTCCCAGCTCACGACGCAACGAGGTGAGCTGACCGGACACGGAGCGACGGCGCTCCGCCATCTCGCGGAACCCGGGGAAGACGGTTGGATGTCGGCGCTCGCTCACCGTGACCCATTATCTCATATTTGAGATAATGTCGGGAACGGCCTGCCCCGACCCGAAGCAACGACACGAAGAGGAGAACCGACATGAGCCCGAGACCCGACCGCCCGTTGCAGGTCCTCGTCCCCACGGTCATAGAGGAGGGGAACCGGGGCGACCGCGCCTTCGACATCTACTCGCAGCTCCTCCGCGAGCGCATCGTCTTCCTCGGCCAGGAGGTCGACGATCAGGTGGCGAACCTGATCATCTCGCAGATGCTGTTCCTCGAGGCGCAGAACAACGAGCGCGACATCTACCTCTACATCAACTCGCCCGGCGGCGTGGCGTACGCCGGCATGGCGATCTACGACGTCATGCAGCACGTCGAGCCGGACGTGTCCACCATTTGCGTGGGCATGGGCATGTCGGCGGCCGCCATGATCCTCTCCGGCGGCGCCACGGGGAAGCGCTTCGCGCTCCCCAACGCGCGCATCATGATCCACCAGGGCTCGGCCGGGACGCGCGGCGCGCCGTCCGACATGGAGATTCAGCTGCGCGAGGTGCTGTCGCTCACCCGGCGGATGTCAGAGATCATCGCCCACCACACGGGGCGACCAGTCGAGCAGGTGGCCCAGGACATCGACCGGGACCACTACATGACGGCGGGCGAGGCCCGCGACTACGGGATCATCGATGACATCATCCTCCCGCGCCGCGGTCTCTGCGCGCCTGGTACCGGCTCCCCACCCGTCGGCGCGGCGCGCGAATCCGAACTGCAGGTGGCCAGCGCGTGACCGGAGGTTGAAATGATGTTGAACTGACGTCGAACTGTGCGAGATGCCGCCGCAGCCGCCGTTTTCCTGACGAGCACGAGGGGAACGGAGGCGGATCGATGCGCGCGACCAACGCACCGGCCGCCAGGCCGCACGCGTCAGACGCTTCACACGTCGCGACATCCTGAAGGGCGGCCTGGCGCTCGGCGCCGGAGCCGTGGGTGCCGGACTCTCCGCCCGGGCGGCGCCAGCATCGAGCGGGCCGCGGCGATGGACCCGCCCAGCACGTATCTGGGCCAACGGCAAGATGGATGCCTTCGTGGAGGCGCACCTCGCGCCGACGGCGCCGAGAACTTCGTCACCACCATGGGGTACTTCACGCGGGACGATCTGCCCTTCTACTACACGCTGGCCGACGCGTTCACCATCTGCGACGCCTACCACTGCTCGGTGCTCGGCCCGACCGACCCAAACCCGTCATGGCGCTGTCGGGCACCATCGACCCCGCCGGCCGGCGCGGGCGGCGAGTACCTCACCATGAGCCCGCTCCCCGCGACCGCCAGCGGCTACCCCGGTCCGGTCGGCCTCGGCTTCCGGGTCCCGTGCATCCTCATGTCGCCCTTCACGCAGGGTGGCTTCCTGGCGACGGACGTCTTCGACCACACCTCGACCCTGCGCTTCATCGAGACGCTCTTCGGCGTCCCGGTGCCCAACTTGTCGCCATGGCGCCGCAGCGTCACCGGCGACATGACGAGCGCCCTGGCGCTCGGCCAGCCGGCGGCGACGACCATCCCACCACTGCCCGCGGCACCGCTGTTCGAGCCTGTCGTCGACGAGCAGATCATTCTCAACGCGATCACCGGCACCTTCGACGAGGGGGATCCGTACCCGCCCCCGCTGCAGAACGTCATGCCCGTGCAGGAGACGACGCCCGCGCGTCCGGCTCCCCCACGATGACGGGCCACCGCACCTACGACCGCAGATCCGTGCTGCGGGCCGGGATCGGTACCGCCGCGGCTGCGGCCACGGCGTCGGCGTCCGGATGGCGTGGCGCCGCGAGCGCCGGTTCCCCCGTCTCCCTCGGCGACGTCGCCCGCGGGCGGCTGAGCCCTCCCGCCTCGGTCGCACCGCCGGCGCGGTGGCGCCTAAGGTAGGTGACACGAGTGTCAGGGAATTGCACGGCACCGCAGGGCAGAAGGGGAGGACACAGATGCGCACGGAAGACCTGATCCTGGTCAGCGTCGACGACCACGTCATTGAGCCCAGGGGCATGTTCGACGGGCTCCTGCCGGCCAAGTACCAGGACAACGCGCCCCAGCTCATCCGGCGCGACGACGGTACCGACTACTGGTTCTACGACGGCAACCAGATCCCCAACGTCGGCCTCAACGCAGTGGTCGGCCGCCCGCCCGAGGAGTACGGGATCGAGCCCATGTCGCTCGACGACATGCGGGTCGGCTGCTACGACGTGCACGAACGGGTGCGCGACATGTCGGTCAACGGCGTGCTCGGGTCGATGTGCTTCCCCTCCTTCCCCCAGTTCTGCGGCCAGCTCTTCGCCCGGCGCGAGGACAAGGACGAGGCGCTCGCCATGGTGCGCGCCTACAACGACTGGCACATCGACCAGTGGTGCGGCGCCGAGCCCGGTCGCTTCATCCCTCTCTCCATCCCCGCCATCTGGGACCCCGAGATCGCCGCCGCCGAGGTGCGACGGGTGGCCAAGAAGGGCTGCCACGCCGTCACCTTCTCGGAGAACCCCGAGAAGCTCGGCTGGCCCTCCCTGCACTCCAGCCATTGGGACCCGTTCTGGACGGCCTGCGCCGACGAGGGCACGGTCATCTGCATGCACCTGGGGTCGTCCTCGCAGATCTTGGTCACCTCCGCGGACGCGCCCATCGACGTCATGATCAGCCTGCAGCCCATGAACATGGTGCAGGCCGCCGCCGACCTCTTGTGGTCACCCGTCCTGCGCAAGTACAAGTCGCTGCACTTCGCGCTGTCCGAGGGCGGCATCGGTTGGATCCCCTACGCCCTGGAGCGCATCGATTACGTCTACGAGCACCACCACAAGTGGACCGGGCAGGACTTCGGCGACCAGCTGCCGAGCCAGGTCTTCAAGGACCGCATCATCACCTGCTTCATTGACGACGCCTTCGGCGTGGCCAGCCGCGACTTCCTCAACGTCGACAACATCACGTGGGAGTGCGACTACCCCCACTCTGACTCGACCTGGCCGACGGCGCCGGAGGCCTGCATGAAGTACCTGGCCGACGTGCCCGACGAGGACATCGACAAGATCACCCACCGAAACGCCATGCACCACTTCCAGTACGACCCCTTCAGCGTGCGACCCCGCGAGAAGTGCACGGTGGAAGCGCTGCGGGCCGAGGCCTCCGACGTCGACACCTCGCTCGTCTCGCGGGCCCGCGGGCACACGGCGACCAACGAGGACGGCATCGTGAGCATCTCCTCGTTCAGCACGCGCCTCGGCGGACGGGACGACGCCGAGGGCTGATCCGTCCCGATCCGACGTACGAGAGCACCGGAGTCAATGTCGATCGATTACGCAGTCGGTGACGACCACGTCGTCACCATCACCATCAACCGCCCCGAGGCCCGAAACTCGCTGGACATGGAGCACTTCTTCCAGCTGCGCTCCGCCTGGGACCGCTTCGGCGAGGACGACGACGCCTATGTGGCGATCGTGACCGGTGTCGGCCGGGACTTCTGCGTCGGCGCAGACCTCAAGACCTACATCCCCCAGATCACCGAGCTCCAAAAGAAGATGAAGTCGGGCGAGGTCACCGAGATCGAGGGTTATCGCCTAGATGACGGAGTCAAGGCGGTGCTGCGCGGCACCAAGCTCTACAAACCGATCATCGCCGCCATCAACGGCACCTGTGTCGCCGGGGGGATGGAGATGCTCGGCGGGACCGACCTCCGTGTGGCCAGCGACACCGCGACCTTCGGGGTGATGGAGCCCAAGCGTGGCCTCTTCGCCGGCGGCGGCACGACGGTGCGCCTGCCCCGCCAGATCCCGTATCCCGCGGCGATGGAGCTCCTGCTGTGCGCCGACCAGGTGCCGGCCCAGCGTGCCTACGAGATGGGGCTGCTCAACGAGGTCTGCCGGCCGACCGACCTGATGGAGCGCGCCTACGACTACGCGCGCCGCATCACCGCCAACGGCCCGTTCGCCGTCCGCAAGACCAAGGAGTCGGTGCTCCGCGGCATGGCCACCGACATGAAGGAGGCCTACCGGATCGAGTCGGAGATCTCCGGCGAGGTCTTCAGCAGCGAGGACGCCACGGAGGGCCCGCGGGCCTTCGCCGAGAAGCGGGCACCCAACTGGAAGAACCGCTGACCCGGGCCTGACCTCGCTGCGCCGGTGAACCGGGCGGGCCATTTCGCACCTGATGGGGTTGCAGCGTGCTGCAGCGTGCTGCGGTCACCGCAAGGCGTAGACCATCGTCACCTGGTCCGTCTCGACCTGGGTGCCGGGCTCCAGCGGCACAGACGTGGCGCCCGATGCCGGCAGGGCCGCGCCGAAGGCCTGGTTCAACTGGGGGGATGTCGGCTGCGTGTCGTCGGTGAGCGAGCACACCGGGCCCAGCGTGCGACCGGCCGCGGCGGCCATGGCCTCCGCGTGAGCGACGGCCTGATGCACTGCGGCGGTCCGGGCCTTGTCCTGCACGGCGGCAGGATCGCCGAACGAGAACGAGAGCGAGTTGACCTGCGCGGCGTCGCCCGTCGCGGTCACCACCGCATCGATCGCGCTCCCGTCTGTCGATAGGTGACGCAGCGTGGCCGAGATGGTCTCGGTCGCCTGATAGCCCGTGAGTGTGGGGACGCCGTGGGGGTAGGCATACTGCGCGGACAGGTTCAAGCCCGTCGTCTGCATGTCGGCCTTGCCCACCCCGCTGGCCGCGAGGGCCTGCAGCGCCTGGGCAACCTTGTCGTTGTTCTGGGCCAGGGCGGCGGCCGAGCTCCCCGCCGTGGTGCTGAAGCCGAACACCGCGGTGAGCACGTCGGGCGCCCCCGAACCCTGGCCGGTGCCCTGGACGGTGAGGTGGGGCGCTGAGCCGGCGCAGCTGGCCGGTGTCGTGCTCGGGGTGGCGCCCGCGTCGCCGGTCAGGGCCAGCCCGAGTCCGGCGCCTCCCAGGAGCACCGCTCCGCACGCCAGGGCCGCGATCGTGAGGCGCCGCCGGCGATCCCGTGCACTCTCCGGTTCGTCGACCATGACCGTGTCCTCCCGCGTCTCGACCTGCCTGACAACGGAAGAGACGCCGCGAGGGGCAATACGGTTCGCCGGCCGTTGGGACGGCGCCCGCCTCAGGCCGTGCGGCCGGTGCGGCGCAGGGCCAGCAGGGACGGAAAGCCGACGATGAGGGTCTGGAGCCGCCAGGCCCGCGCCGGCACGCCGCGCCGGCGCGCCATCCGGCCGGCGACCAGCGCCTCGCCGGCGTGAATGACGGCGGTGCCCACGAGCAGCGCCTGCAGGGCCTGACGAGGGGGCAGGGCGTCACCGCTCATTTCGGCCACCCTGTCGTAGGCCGTCTTGCTCAGGGCCAGTCTGGTCAGGATCACGATGCCGCCGTCGAGCAAGATGAACCAGAGCCACGAGGGGCGCACCAGGCCCGACGGCCGTGTGTCCGTCATGACCACGTTCTAGCGACCCCGACCGCCCCGGACCAATCTGACCCCATCGGCCGCGGTGGCCGGCCCGGACGCGGTCGCCGCCAGCTGCCCACAGGCGGCGTCGATGTCCGCCCCCCGCGTCGCGCGGATGGTGGCGTTCACTCCGAGCGCCACCAGCTCGTCGCGGAAGCGCCGCACCCGCTCCGGCGCGGATCCCATGACCGGATAGCCCGGGGTGGGGTTCAGCGGGATGAGGTTCACGTGAGCGCCGAGTGGGCGGGCGAAGGCCGCCAACTCGGACGCGTCACTCCCCCGGTCGTTGACGCCGTCGATCAGAGCCCACTCGATGGAGAGCCGGCGCCCACTGGCCCTCACGTACTCGGCGCACGCCCCGGCCAGCTCCGCCAGCGGGTACCGCCGGTTGATGGGGACCAGTTCGTCCCGCAGGGCGTCGTTGGCCGCGTGCAGCGAGACGGCCAGGTTGACCGGGAGCGTCTCGGTGGCGAGCCGGCGGATGCCCGGCACCAGACCGACGGTGGAAAGGGTGAGGTGGCGCGCCGAGAGGCCCATGTCGGCGTTGAGCCGGACGACGGCGCTCCAGACCCGGTCGTAGTTGGCCAGGGGCTCCCCCATCCCCATGAAGACCACGTTCGAGAGCCGCCGAGGCTTGGCCTCCCGCATCGCCACCACCACCTGCTCCACGATCTCGCCCTGCGTCAGGTGGCGCCGGAACCCCGCCTGCCCCGTGGCGCAGAACTGACAGGCCATGGCGCACCCGGCCTGGGTGGAGACGCACACGGTCGCCCGGTCGGGGTAGTGCATCAGCACCGTCTCCACCCGGGCCCCGTCGTGCAGCGCCCAGAGCCACTTCGTCGTCTGCCCGGCGTCGGCCGTGCGCCGGGAGACCTCGCACAGCGCGGGCGGGAGGGCGCTCTCGAGCGAGGCGCGCAGCGACCCGGGCAGCTCGGTCATCTCCGCGGGTCGCAGGACCCGGGTATGGAGCCCCGCCCAGACCTGGCGGGCCCGGTAGGCGGGTTCGCCCTCCAGGAGCCGGCCCAACTCGTCCCGGGTCAGTTCGTAGGGCGCGGGCATGGCAGCCCAGGCTAGGGGGTGCCTCCAGTCAGTCGCGCCCGAGGATCACGGTGCTCGCGGCCGTGAACCATCCGCTCGTGCCGTTGACGCAGGCGAGCGAGGCGTCGGGCACCTGGCGCGGGCCGCACTCGCCCCGCAGTTGCTTGACCGCCTCAATGAGCAGGAACATGCCCCGCATGCCGGGCTGGCAGGACGAAAGCCCACCGCCGTCGGTGTTGGTGGGCAGCGCGCCGCCCACGCGGAGCCTCCCGTCCTCGACGAAGGGGCCGCCTTCGCCCTTCTTGCAGAACCCGAGGCCCTCCAGCGTCAGGATCACCATGGGCGTGAAGGCGTCGTACACCTGCACCGTGTCGATGTCCTCCGGCGTGACCCCGGCGCGCTCGAAGGCCATCTGGCCGGAGCGGACGCACGGTGACTCCGTGAAGTCCTCCCACTCGCTCATCGTCGTGTGCGAGACGGCCTCCCCTGTGCCGAGGACCCACACGGGAGCCTTGGCGCAGTCGCGCGCACGCTCCTCGTGGGTCAGGACGATGGCGCCTCCCCCGTCCGAGCGGATGCAGCAGTGCAGCTTCGTGAGCGGGTCCCACACCATGGTGGAGTTCAGGACGTCGTCGATGGTGATGGGGTCCTGGTAGTAGGCGTCGGGGTTGAAGCCGGCGTTGTAGCGGGTGGACACCGCCACCTCGGCCAGCTGTTCGATGGTGGTACCGAACTCGTGCATGTGGCGGCGGGCCACCATGGCGTAGTGCGAGCCCACCGGGTGGCCGAACGGAGCCGCGAACTGTATGGGGCCCCGGGTGCCGAAGGACAGGTTCGCCATGCGCAACCGCTTCTTGAGGTCGGCCCGCTGCGTCGAGCCGTACGTCAGCACGACGACCTCGACCAGGCCCTGGGCGATGGCGGCGGCGGCGTGCTCGACCATGAACTCCCAGATGCTGCCGCCGTGCCCGGTGGAGTCCGCCCAGTTGGGCCGAATGCCGAGGTACTCCGCCAGCTCGACCGGCGGCAGCGCACCGGTCAGGGACATGAAGCCGTCGACCTCGGACTTCGCAATACCGGCCTCGGCCAGCGCGCGCGTCGTGCCCTGAAAGTTCAGCTGGAAGGCCGTCTTGTCATCGACGCGTCCGCAGTCGGACGTCGAGGCGCCCACGATCGCCACGCGGCGGTTCGCCATTGTTCTCCTGCTCTCCTTTTGATCGCTTGCTCCGGTGGCCGATGGGCCGGCCGGGAGGGGCCGACGGTCAGCCGCCACCCATCTTGAGGCCGGGATGGCGCGAGTGGAAGATCTGCGCGTTGACCTCCGCCGCGATGTCGGCGGGGTCCCACTTGGCCTCACCCTTGGGGTTGTCGACGCTCCCACCCAGCCGCCACGGCTCGTAGTGGGCGATGTTCGCCCCGACGGCACGGAACACCTGGCCGGTCACGTGCATCGCCTGGTCCGATGCCAGCCAGGCCACCATGGGCGCCGAGTTCTGCGGGTTGAGGCGGCTGAACTCCTCGTCGCCGTACTCGTCGGGCTCCTTGAGCTCCATGTCCTTGACGACGCCACCGGTGAGCCGGGTCACACCACCCGGGGCGACGGCATTCGCCCGCACCCCGTACCGGGAACCCTCGAGCGAGGTGATGATGGTCAGCGCGGCAATCCCCGCCTTGGCCGATCCGTAGTTGGCCTGGCCCACGTTGCCCTGCAGCCCCGCCGACGACACCGTGTTGACGACGGCCGCCCTGATGGTCTCGCCGGCCTTGGAACGCTCGCGCCAGCGGATGCAGGCGAACTTCGTGGCGGCGAACGTGCCCTTGAGGTGGACCCGGATGACGGAGTCGAAGTCGTCCTCGCTCATCGACACGATCATCTTGTCCCGGATGATGCCGGCGTTGTTGACCAGGATGTCGAGGCCGCCGAAGGCGTCGTAGGCCGTCGCGATCATGTTCTCTGCGCCGCCGAAATCGGAGACGTCGTCGTAGTTGGCCACCGCCTCGCCGCCGCGTGACGTGATGACCTCGACCACCTCGTCCGCCGGGCGTTTGTCCGCACCTTCGCCGCTGGCCGTCCCACCGAGGTCGTTGATCACCAGCTTCGCCCCCTGGGCGGCCAGCTCCAGTGCCTCGCCGCGGCCGATGCCGTGGCCCGACCCGGTGACGACGGCGATTTTCCCGTCCAAGATGCCCATGCATTCCCCCAATCCGGAGAGGAGACTGACACGTCTGTCACGTACCGTAACGGTGGGGGCAGAGACCCGACAATTCGGCCGAATTCGGCCTTCACCGGGGACGTCGCGCCGGGCGTCCGGATCGACACTGACAGGGGTGTCATATACGGTGAGGGCCTCCGCGGGCCCTCTGCGGGCTCGCTCCACTCGCGCTGCCATGCTGCGGGGGGGCCACGGCGGCGGGCCCGGACAGGGCAACCGGGACGATCGGCGCCGTCCCGATGACGACGGCGCGGCACGAGGGAGGGACATGGCAACAGGCACCACGCCGGCGAGCGACCGGCTGGACATCAGCGGACGCCCGATCGCGCTCCGTTCCATCGACCTGGACACGTTCTTCCGGCCCACGCGGGTCGCCGTCGTCGGGGCGTCGGACTCCAACGCTCGCCCCAACACTGCGCTGACCCAGAAGATCACCGTGTGGGCCGAGGAGCGCGGCGCCACGGTGTACTTCGTCAACCCCAACCGACCCGTGGTGGCCGGCCGGCCGTGCGCCAAGGCGCTGACCGACATAGAGGAGCCGCTCGACCTGGTGGCGATCCTCGTCGGCGAGCCGCTGCCCATCCTGCGCGACGCCGTCGCGGCCCGGGCGAAATTCGCGGTGGTGTTCGCCGCCGGGTTCGCCGAGGTGGGGGCCAAGGGCGAGCACCTGCAGGACGAGATGGAGGAGATCGTTCGGAGCGGTGAGCTCCACGTCCTCGGGCCGAACACCAATCTGAACGCATTCGAGGTCTTCCGGGACGACCTGCCGGGACAGGCGATCGCCCTCATCACCCAGAGCGGCCACCAGGGGCGGCCGGTGTTCCAGGGTCAGGAGATCGGCATCAAGCTCTCGCACTGGGCGCCGGCCGGCAACGAAGCCGACATGGAATCGGCCGACTTCATCAACTACTTCTCGAGCCTCCCGACCACCGGCGCCGTCGCCTGCTACATCGAAGGATTCAAGAACGGCCGGACCCTGCAGCTCGCCGCCGATGCGGCCGCGCGGCGCAAGGTGCCGATCGTCGCCGTGAAGGTCGGGCGGACCGACGAGGGCACATCCATGGCCAAGGCCCACACGGGCCACCTGACCGGCTCCGACGACGTCGTGTCCGCTGTGTTCCGCCAGTACGGCATGCAGCGCGTCGACGGGCTCGACCAGCTCCTCGAGGTCTCCGCGGCGCTCGCCCGCACCAAGGCGCCCTCGGCCGAGGCCACCCGGCGACTGGCCCGCGGCGCGGGTGGGCGGGTCTGCGTCTATTCGATCTCGGGCGGCACCGGGGCCCACATGGCGGACATGGTCGCGGCCGCAGGGCTCGAGCTCCCCTCGCTCACCAAGGCATCACAGGTCCAGCTGCACGAGTGGATCCCGCCCTACCTGCGCGTCTCCAACCCGGTGGACAACGGCGGCGCGCCGGTGCGCGACTGGCGCGGCCCCAAGATCATTCAGACGCTGCTGGTCGACCCCAACGTCGACCTCCTGCTGTGCCCGATCACCGGCGCGCTGCCGTCCATGGGCAACAAGCTCTCCGAGGACCTCGTCGAGGCGGCGGCGGCGACGGACAAGCCCGTCTTCGTCGTCTGGGGCTCCCCCGTCGGGACCGAGGAGGCCTACACGAAGACGCTCCTCCAGAGCACCGTGCCGACCTTCCGCACCTTCACCAATGCGGTGATGGCGGCGAAGGCCTACTTCGACCATCACCGGTTCGTCGCGTCCTACCAGTCGGCCTTCGCCCACCCGGCGCTCCGCCCGACCCCGGCGAAGAAGAAGGCACTGTCGCTCGTCGCCCCGAACGGCGCGGGCCAGGCCCTCTCCGAGCAGGATTCCAAGGCGTTGCTCGAGGCCTACGGCATCGCCGTGCCGAAGGAGCGCGTCACCACCTCTCCGGGCGAGGCGACCAAGGCGGCGAAGAAGATCGGCTACCCCGTCGTCATGAAGATCGTCTCGGCGGACATCCTGCACAAGTCCGATCTGGGGCTGGTGGCGGTGCGTGTCCGCGACGAGGACGATGCCCGTCGCACCTACAAGCGACTGGTGGCCACGGCCAAGAAGGCCGCGCCCAAGGCCAGGGTCGACGGTGTGCTCGTGGCCGAGATGGCACAAGGCGTCGAGACGGTGGTCGGCATCGCCCGGGACGATCTGTTCGGTCCGGTGGTCATGTTCGGGTTGGGGGGGGTACTGGTCGAGGTCCTGCACGACGTGACGTTCCGCGTCCCACCCTTCACCACGCGGGACGCCACGGCCATGCTGGACGAGCTGCGCGGTTCGGCGCTCCTCCGGGGCGTGCGCGGGCAGCCCGCCGCCGATCGCGCCGCCCTGGTGGACGTGCTGATGAAGATGCAGCGCCTGGCCGTCGACCTCAGCGACGACGTGGCCGAGGTGGACATCAACCCGCTCATCGCCGGCCCCAAGGGCGCAGTTGCGGCCGACGCCCTCGTCGTGCTGGCCTGAGCCGTACCACCCACACGAGCCACACCGAGGAGTTCGATGAGCGACACGACCGAGGATCCGATCGGCAACGATCTCATCCGGCGGATAGAGGACGGCATCTGCTGGATCACGCTGAACCGCCCCGACGCGGGCAACGCCATGACCCAGTTCATGCGGGACCAGATCGCAGAATGGGTCCGTGACGCCTCCTCGGACCTGTTCGTGCGGGTGGTGGTCATCACGGCCGCCGGGGACAGGGCCTTCTGTACCGGGGCCGACCTGCGCGGCGGACGGCTGGCCCCGCGGCCCAAGCCGGACGACGCACCGGAGAGCGTGGTCGGAGAGGGCTCCCGCATGATCCGCGACGGCTGGCAGGCCCTCGTCACGTCCATCCTCGACTGCGAGAAGCCGGTCATCGCCGGCGTCAACGGGACGGCCGCGGGGGGCGGCATGCACCTGGCCCTGGCCTGCGACCTCGTCGTCATGGCCGAGGAGGCCAAGTTCGTCGAGGTGTTCATCCGCCGCGGCATCGCGCCGGACGCCGCCGGGGCCTGGATCCTGACGCGCCTGGTCGGGATCCAGAAGGCCAAGGAGCTGTTCTTCTTCGGCGACGACGTGCCGGCGGCCGAGGCCTACCGGATCGGCCTGGTGAACCGCCTGGTGCCGCGGGCCGAGCTGCAGGGGACGCTCGAGGAATGGGCGGGCCGCCTGGCCAAGGGGCCGACCAAGGCGATCTGGATCTCCAAGTGGCTGACCAACCGTGCCCTGGACGTCGATCGCACCACGTCCTTGCACGACGAGGCCATGGGCCAGGAGCTGGTCACCAACACCGTGGACTCCAAAGAGGGCATCGCCAGCTTCGTGGAGCGCCGGGCCGCCGAGTTCAAGGGCTGGTAGCACTCGACGTCGACGACGACTTGGCGGCCCCCGTCGTGGTTGTCGCCGACGCCCCCGGGGAGGTCGTCGTGGTCGAGCCGGTCGTCGGCGTGGTGGTGCTCGTCGTCGTGCTCGTCGACGTCGAGGTGGTCGACGACGTCGACGACGTCGAGGACGTCGAGGTCACAGAGGTCGACGTCGTCGGCGACGACGTCGTGGTGCTGGGCGCCGGCGACGGCGACGGCGACGGCGTGAAGATGTCCTTCACCGAGGTCCCGGTGCCGCCGTTGCCGAAGATGGCGGACAGCGGCTTGCCCGAAATCAGCTCGACCGCGGTGATGAACAGGAGCGCCAGCACGAACACGATCGCCGCCGTCCCGGCGATGGCGGTCCAGGTGAACCGCCGTGGCCCCCCTCGCCGTAGCGGTGGCACGGGCGTGGTGGTGGCGCGGAGGTTCTCGGTGACCGGGGCATCGGCGACGGCGGTGATGTCGAGGTCCTCGCGCCGGTCCGCCGGGCCCGCGCTGGACTCCATCTCGACCGTCTCCGCATTCGATCCAACGGCGTCCACCGCCTCCGTCGGGCTCGAGGCCGCATCGACCGATGACGCGGCGTCTCCACTTGCTCTCGTCGCCCCCAGCCGGCGCAGGAGCGGGGACGAGTCGGGCGCCCGCACGGCAACCTGCTTGACGGCCTGCTGGCCGCGCTCGATCGACTGCGCGACCAGCGCCGTGCCCATGGTGGCCGCGGCCGACCCGATGGCGACGCCGATGATGGTGCCCTTGACCCCGAAGCTCGATGCAATGAGTGCGGCGATCACCGCACCCGCGGCGGAGGCGAGGATCTGGCGGAAGGAGAATTTCACGCCCCTGCGATCGGACCGCGCGCCGGGGCGTCGCCCGTGCTCACTCCCCCACCGCTCCGTCGATCTGCTCACGCAGCAGGTCGGCGTGCCCGTTGTGGCGGGCGTACTCCTCAATCATGTGCACCACGATCCACCGCAGGGAGAAGCCCGGCTTCTCGGTGGAAGCCGACGTGACGTCGAAGCTCTCGGCTCCGGCAACGACCGCTCTTGAGACGTCACACTGCCGCCGGAACAGCTCGACGTCGGTCACGGCCCGACCCGGGTCGAGGTGGTTGAAGTCGGCATCGCGGTCGTCGCCGGTCGAGATCGGCTCGGGCGACGAGCTGCCGGTGAAGACGTGGTCGAACCACCACCACTCCACGATCGCCATGTGACGGACCAAGCCGAGGAGCGTCAGCGGGGACGGCGGCACACCCCGGCGCGCCAGCGCCGCGCCGTCGAGCCCCTCGCACTTCCACAGCAGGGTGGCCCGCTGGTAGTCCAGCCAGACCGGCAGCATCGTCCGCTCGTCGGCGGCGAGCGGCGGCTCCGGCCGGGTCACCGCGGTGATCATTCCCCCAGGCTAGCGGCGAAAGCCACCGCCAATCGGGGGCCGGTAGCATGGCCGACGTGCGTGAACGGTGGCTTTCTCGGAGAGCCGTCTCGCTCCACGTCGCGGTGCTCGTGTTCGTTCCCGGGTGTGCCGTTGCCGCGTGGTGGCAGGTGACCCGGGCTCAGGACGGGAACCAGCTCAGCTACTTCTATTCGGTCATGTGGCCGGTCTTCGGACTCCTCGGGCTGTACTTCTGGTGGATGCTCATCCACACCGACTACGAGAACGTCGGGCTCAAGGGCGTGCGACGGCAGCAGGAGCAGACGGTCGTCGGGACCACCCCGCCGGCGCCCACACCCGCCGCCCCGGACGCGCCGGCGATGCCCGGCCCCGAGGTGGACGACCCGGAGCTGGCCGCCTACAACGCACGCCTGGCCGATCTTGCGACCAAGGGGCCCAAGACCTGGCGTCACCGGGAGTCGGTCGTGGCGCGGCGACCCCAGTGAGACGGCTCACCGAACGCGGTCTGAAAGGGGCGTTGTTCCGTTATCAGCTGATGGCCAACATCGTCGGCGTGCTCATCATTCCGCTGTTCCTGTTCTTCTTCTTGCACCTCGCGGGCGCAGGGAGCTTCAAACTCGAGCTCGCCGTGTTCGGCGTGGGCCACGGCTACCTGTACATCGTCTACCTGATCACGGCCGGGTTCTTGGCCCTCAAGGCCCGCCTTCACATCCCCTGGATACTCCTGATGTTCCTCGCCGGGCTCGTCCCCGGGCTGACGTTCCTCGTCGAATGGATCGTCGTGACCCGCAAGATCCAGCCGCTCACCGCCGCCCAGGCGGCGGAGGAGGCCGGGACGGGAGTCAGCCCAGCCGCTCGATGACGGTGCCGTTGGCCTGGCCGCCGCCCTCGCACATCGTCTGGTACCCGTAGCGGCCTCCGGTCGCCTCCAGGTGGTTCAGGAGCGTCCCCATCAGGCGAACGCCGCTCGCACCGAGAGGATGCCCGATGGCGATGGCACCGCCACGCGGGTTGAAGCGAGCCAGGTCGTAGTCGAACGCTTTCTGCCACATGAGCGCGATGGCGGCGAAGGCCTCGTTGCACTCCACCGCGTCGAACTCGTCGACCTTCATCCCGGAGCGCTCGAGCACCTTGTGCGTCACAGGCACCGGTGCCGACAACACGATGGCGGCATCCTCGGCGGCCACGGCGAAATGCGCAAAGCGCGCACGCATGGGCAGCCCCAGCGCCTCGGCCACCGAGCGGTCCGCGATCAGCATCGCCGCCGCCCCGTCGGTCGTCTGCGAAGAGTTGCCCGCAGTGATGTCCGGGGCGGTCTCGGGCTCCCAGTGCTGGGCGGCCGGGAGCGCGGCAAGCGCCTCGAGCGTGGTGGTCCGGCGGATCCCTTCGTCGGACCGCAAGAACTCTCCGGTCAGGCTGCCGTCCTCAGCCTTCAGCGGCACGGCCATCGCCTCCCGCTCGAAGTGCCCGTTGTCCCAGCTCTCCGCCGCCCGGCGGTGCGACTCGAGCGCGTAGGCGTCCATCTCCTCCCTCGAGATCCCGTAGCGCTCGGCCAGGACCTGGCTGACCCGGAACTGCGTCCAGAGGCGACCGTGGACCTGCTCGAGGAACGAGGGAGGGAACGGCCCCACGCCACCCCGGGCGTTGGAGGCCAACGGGACCCTGCTCATGACCTCGACGCCGCACGCGATCGCCAGGTCGTAGTGCCCGGCCGCCACGCCGGCGGCGGCGAAATGGACCGCCTGCTGTGACGACCCGCACTGGCGGTCCACGGTGGTCGCCGGCACGCTCTGGGGGAACCCCGCCGAGACCCACCCGTTGCGGGCGATGTTGGTGCTCTGCTCCCCCACCTGGCTGACGCAGCCGCCGATGACGTCGTCGATCCGCTCGGGGTCGACCCCGGTGCGCTCGACCAGCGACGTCAGGGCGAATCCGAGCAGGTCCGCCGGGTGCCAGTTCGCCAGCGCGCCGCCCCGCTTGCCGAACGCCGTGCGCACTACGTCGACGATGACCGGCTCTCTCATGTGACTGCCTCCTCGGGTCCGCGATCTCGCTCCTGTCGACCTTCCTCGGTCTCCTCGGTCTCCTCGGCCTCGGCAACGCCGGCGGCGGCCGCTTTCTCGCGGCGGGCCATGAGGGCCTCCACCGCCTTGCTGGCGCCGGTCGGGTCCCCCTCGTAGACGACGCTGCCGTGGTCGAGGACGATGGCCCAGTTGGCGAGGTGAAGGACGCGGTTGACCTGCTGTTCCACGACGACCAGGGCGGTGCCGTTGCGGTTGATCTCCTCCAGCCCCTCGTACACCGCGTCGACGACCACCGGGGCCAGCCCCAGCGACAGCTCGTCGGCCACCAGCACCTTGGGCGGCACGACAAGCACCTTGGCCAGCGAGAGCAACCGCTGTTGGCCGCCCGAGAGGGTGCCCGCCATCTGGCGCCGCCGCTGCCCCAGAATGGGGAACGCCGTGTAGGCGCGTTCGAGGTTGCTCCGGAGCTTGCCCCGTCCGTCCCGTTGGCGGAAAGCCAAGGTGAGGTTCTCTTCGACGGTCAGGCTCGAGAACACACCGCGGCCCTCGACCACGTGCGCCATACCGAGCCGGGCAATCTTGTAGGCCGGCAGCCTGGTGACGTCTTGACCCGAGAAGATCACCTGCCCCCCCGACGCCGTCACGAGTCCGGTGACCGTCCTCGCGATGGTGGACTTCCCCGCACCGTTCGAGCCGACCAGCGCCACCACGCCTCCTTCGGGGACGCGGAACGACACGTCGAAGAGGGCACGGTAGGGCCCGTAGGCCGAGCTGACGTGACGCACGGAGAGGACATCGGTGCCCTCGCTCGCCGGGGTGGTCCTGGAGTCAGTCGTGACCGTCACGGCGCTCCCATCTGCCCCAGGTAGGCGTTCCGCACGAGCGGGTTGGCCATGACTTCGTCGAACGTGCCCTCCGCCAACATCGCCCCCACGTCCATCACAACGGTGCGATCCACCACTTCGGCCACCATGGTCAGGTCGTGCTCCACCAGGAGCACGGCCGTGCCACGCTCCCGCTGGACGGTGCGCAGGACGGCAGCCACCTCCGCCGTCTCGTGCAGATCGAGCCCCGAGGACGGCTCGTCCGCCAGCAAGACCTTCGGCTCGGCGGCCAGGGCGCGGGCCAGCTCGACCAGTCGGCAGTTCCCGAGTCCGAGAGCGTTGACGGGCGTGTCGGCCAATCGGGTGATCCCGACGAGGTCCATCGTGGCGTCCACCCGATCCATCTCGTCGGTGGTGGGCTTGCTCATGTTGAGGAGATCGCGCCACAGGCGGCCTTCACCTCGCCGCGCCCTCTCCGCCACCAGGAGGTGGTCGCGTACGGACATATCGGTGAACACCTCCACCTTCTGGTAGGTGCGTCCGATCCCGAGACGGGCACGCTTGAAGGTCGGGAGCCCGTTGAGGGGCGAGCCGTCGAAGTCGATGTCGCCCGCGTCAGGGCGTAGCTGCCCGCAGACGCAGTTGAAGAGTGTCGTCTTGCCCGCACCGTTGGGACCGACCAGGCCGACGCTCTCCCCGGCACGCACGTCGAACGTGATGCTGCTGACGGCCTGAATGCCGCCGAACGACTTGCACACCCCGCGCAGGCTCAGGAGTGGTGCGGTGTCAGCCATTTGCGCTGGAGGTCGAGATGGCGGGCGTGCCGAGTTCTTCGCCCTCCGGTCGATTCGAGAAGAACAACTTCTCGAATCTGACGGTCCAACGGCGCTTCTGGAACTCGAGCACGCCCTCCGGGTGGGCGGCGTAGGTCGTGGCACCGAAGGCGAAGAGGACGATGGTGAGGCTCGGGCCGCCGAGGCGCGACGGCAGGTAGGTCAGGACCTGCTCGGTCACCACGAAGCCAATGCCGGCCTGAATCGCTCCTTCCACGGTGCCCACGCTCGTGGTGACCACGAGCACGACGAAGATCAGGGAGAACTCGTAATTCCAGTCGTTGGGCGAGGCGAGCTGCTGCTGCACGGACGTCAACACGCCGCCCACCCCCGCAATGGCACCGGCAAGGGCGAAGACGACGATCCGCTGCCAGGAGAGGTTGATCCCCAGACCGGCGGCAGCCGTCTCGCTCCCCCGCATGGCGGCCAGGTTGCGCCCCACGGTTCCCTTGCGAACGAGAAGGACGACGAAGACACACACGATCAACACGCCCATGCAGAGCAAGAACAACGCGTGACCGTCGAAGTTGAAGAACGCGCTCGTGCCCAGCCACTTCGCCTTCAAGCTGGTGCCCTCCGGACCCCCCGTGATGGAGATCTCGTTGAAGGCGGTGCTGTCGAAGAGCAGCGCAGCCGCCAACGTCATGAGGGCCAGTCCCAGCCCGCGTAGCCGCAACGACAGGAGGGCCAGCACCACGGCGACGACCGCAGCCAGGGCGGCACCCACGAGGCCGCCCACCAACAAGTTGAGTCCCAGGTGCGCCGCCAGCAAGGCTGCGGTGAATGCACCGATACCGGCGAACGTTGCCTGGCACAGCGAGAGCTGGCCCGCCATGCCGGTGATCAACGTCACCGAGAGCAGCACGGTGGAGAGGGCGAGACCCGAGTTGAACACCCCGGCCCAGGTCACCGGCATCCAGGTGAGCATGGAGACGCAGAAGGCGGCGAACAGCGCCCACCACAGGACACGGATGATGCGGCCCATGGTCGGGGTACGGGTCGTGGCCGCGATCGGTGGCGGTGGCGGGTCGATGGTGGCCAAGGGGTCCCGGCTGGTGTCGAGGTCGCGCATGCCGGGCAGGAAGAGCAGGGCGGCCACGATGACGAGGAAGGGCAGCGCCGGCACCACGGCGGCGTTGATGATGCTGTTCGGTGGGAGGTAGCCCTGGAGCACGGTGGTGGCCACGCCGATCACCACGGCGACGCCCGCCGCCACCGGCATCGATCGCAGCAGGGCCCAGGCCGCCGCCGCGATCGCCGTCACGGTCAGGGTGGCGAAGTTGTCCGCGGTGAACGCGCCGAACACCGGGGCCAGGAGCACGCCGGCCAGCCCCGCCATGAAGCTGGAGATGATCCACGCCACCTCGACCACGCCGTTGGCGTTGACCCCGTCGAGCTGGACGAGGCGCCTGCTCTCCACCGCGCCGCGCATCTGCAGACCGAGGCTCGTGAAGCGCATCAGTATCGTCAGCAGGATCAGGACGACGACCGTCACCGAAATGGTCGACAGGTAGATCCCGTTGATCGGGGTGCCCAGGATCGTGAAGTAGACCACGTTCGGGTTGAAGAACGGGAAGATCGTCGCGGTGGCGTCGAGGTTCTGGGGGCCGAAGATGACCGGCAGGATGGACGGGATCCCCACCAGCATCGCGATGCTGACGACGAGCTTGGCCATTGAGTTCGAGTTCGGGATCCTCCGGAAGAGGAAGCGGTCGAAGGCGATGCCGACGAGCGGCCCCATGACGACCACCGAGAGCAGGAACGCCTCGAAGCCCGACCAGCCGTGGTACTCCGTCAGGTAGGTGAAGACGAAGGCCGAGGCGAACGCCTGCGCACCGAACGCGAAGTTGAAGACCCCGGTGGCCTGGTAGGTCAGGACCAGGCAGACGGCAACGAGCGCGTACGTGCACCCATACGGCACTCCCGGGAGCGCAAATCCGAAGAATTGCTCCATTTCGGTGCCCGGCTGCCCGTGCGACCCTCGCCCTGGCCCTACCCGCCCGCCGCGGTCAGGCCGGGCCGGGCGTGCCGGCCGGGACCGGGAAGACCGGGTTCGCCTTGGGGTTGATGGTGTGCCAGCAGTTGAAGACGTTCTGCCCCGTGTTGAGCGCCGGGACGTACTTGTCCCCTGTCACCTTGATGTAGGCACTGCAGTACGGCGGCGCATGGCCGCTGTGCCCGGCCTGCGCCCAGTTGGTCGGTGTCGTCAGTCCGCCGGCCGTGAAGGACGTCAAGGAGTTGTCCTCCTTGACCACGTTGGCCCACGTGAGGTTGTTCCCGGCCATCTTGACGCCCTGCACGAACAAGGCGGCCGACTCCCACCCCTGAATGGCGATCTCGTCGTCGACATAGTTGGGCTCGTACTTCTTCATCTCGGTCAGATACAGCTTCAGGCCCGGGTACACCGACGTCGGGGCCGAGAAGGGGACATGCGCGATGTTGAAGTACACGTTCTGCATCAGGCTCTGGTTCGAGTTGAGGGTTGCCTGGTCGTTGCCGCTGAACCACAGCTGCGTCATCTTCAACCCGTACTGCTGGATCGCCCGGGCCATCGTGATGTTGCCCTGCACGTCCATGCAGCTGACCACCATGTTGGATCCCGCCTGCTTCATGCGCTGCACGTCGGTGGCCACCGTGGAGCCCGGGTAGTTGACCTTGAGGTCCGAGTAGCTCACGTCGTACCCCGCGGCGGTCAACGCGTTCTCACCGGCCTGGCAGGCGGCGGCGGACGCCGCGACGCCGTAAGCGATGAATGCGATGGACGGCGAATGCGTCTCGCGCGACACAAAGGCGACGTACGGCGCCTCGGCCGGGTAGTACTGCACCGAGCCACCGGCGGCAAACAGGTTCGCGGAGCCGGCCCAGTTGCCGGTCACGTTGTACCCGTACGTCGGGATCCCCGACTCGACGAAGAGGTTCGGCGAGAAGAACGCCGTGGCCACGCCCGTCACGGCGAAGACGTGATCCTGGTTGATCAGCGTGTTGGCCAACTGGTTGAAGGTCGTGGGGTTGCCGCCGTCGTCCAACGCGTACTTGTAGTCGATCTTGCGGCCGTTCACGCCGCCCTGAGCGTTGATGTAGTCGTAGTAGGCCTTCTCGCCGTATATGAGGGAGGAGAAGTTCGACGCCAGCGTCCCCGTCTGGGTCGAGATGGTCCCCACCGTGATGGAGTTCGACGTGACACCCGGCGCGTTCGAGCCGGTCGTCTGCGCGCCGGCGCCTCCTGCCGTGGTCATCATGGCAACCGCCAACAGCGCCCCCGTGAGCACCGTCGCCCCCAGTGCCCTGGATCCTCGTCCTACTACTTGCATGCCGTCCCCAATCATCCGTCGCGGTGCATCCCCCCCGGGATGCCGGTCACTGTAGCTGTAGGGCCTCACGCCCATTACTCACCCCTTGCGCTCTACCACGTCTCTGAACTGCTGTGTATTCGCCTTCGTTTTCGCCTTCGTTTCCGGTCACCTTCGCATACACACTCACGCCAGGAACAACCGCTGGCGGTCGAACTCCCGCAGCGCCCGCACCTCGTCGCCCCGCACGGCCGGCAGCTCCTCGACCTGACGCGCCACGGCGGGCTCGAATCCACACGACGACGTGAAGGTGCGCACCCGCTCCTCCAACGACCCCTCGCCCGACGGAACCGCGGCCAGGCGCAGCGTGCCGTCGTGCCGGCGCAGGATGCCCTTGTCCGTGACGACGCTGGCCACCCGTGCTCCCGGTGACGTCACGTAGGCGACGGACTCGGGCAGCCGCTCGGGGCGGGCCAGGGTCACGACGACGCAGGCCGTCGCCCGGCTGGCCACGTCGTTGGCACCTCCCGAACCGACCAGGAACCGCCCGCCGGCCAGTTGCGTGGAGTTCAGGCGCCCGTCCCGGTCGACCTCGGCGGCACCGAGGCAACCCACCGTCTTCGTCCCCGAGCCGCCGATCACCATGCCGAGCACGGACGACGCATCGGAGAGGTACGGGGTGCCGGGAAAGACCCGCTGGTTGAAGATGTACGGGTCCGCCGGCGTCGGCTGGTACCCCCACAGGCCGAGCTCGGCGGTCAGCGTGACCGGGCTCCCGCTCGCCTGCGCCCGGGCCACCGCCACCCAGGCGGCCAGGTTGGCGGCTCCCGCCCCGGCCAGGACGGCGTCGGCCTCGACCTCTGCGACCACCCGCTCGACCTCGCGTGCCCCCAGTGACGCCGCCACCTCCCACGCAGTGAAGGTCGGGTCGTCGACGACCGGGTTGGCGTCGGCGTCGGCCTTCCAGGACATAGGGTCCGAACGACCCTCCAGCCAGAGGAGCTGCTCCGACCCGACGCGGGAGAGATAGTCCTCGTGCGTGGCCAAACCCAGCACCCACTCCTCTGCGTAGTCGTCGAGCTCGCCCCGGGCCGCGGCATCCGCCACGGCGCTCCAGTGCGCGATGTCCTCGCCGTAGCTGCGGACCGGCAAGCTCGGCGCATAGCAGCCGCCCGGATGGGCGCCGTACGGGGCCTCGACGACGGCCAGGACGCGATGTCCCGGTACTCGCACTCGGTGTCCGAGGCCCTCGAGGTCGTCCACGATCCGCTCCACCGTCGCCACGACGCCCCGCTTCGCCGCCCACGCTCCCCACACGCCGTCGAGCAGTGGTTCGGAGAACACGAGGTTGCCTGCCGGGTCGCTGGCGGCGGCGTGCACCAACGCCACGTCCGGAGCGAGCGGCTCCAGCACGCCGAGCGGGCCGAACGGGGACTCGATGACGGCGAACGCGTCGTTCTCGGCCATCGACGACCCGACCAGCGACCCGGTCACCGCCGCCGGGAGCCCGCGTGCGGCTGCCTCCATCCGCTGCGAAAGCGTGAGGATCGACCAGTGCTCGACCTCGACCTCGCCCGACTCGTAGGCCTCACGGAAGACCCGGTTCGGGGTGTAGGTCGGGAAACTGTTCCCCGAATAGGCGGTGACGACCTTGCGGACGAGACCGCCGCGGAAGAAGAGAGCGCCGAGGGCCCCCAAGCTGGTCATGACGAGGGTGAAACCCGGGTCGCTACCCCAGAATTGGCGGGCCAGCTCGCGGGCGGCCGCCGTCCAACGGCTGTGCCCGAGCATGACCTGCACGGTGTCCCCCGGCTGCACGCTGCGCCCGACGGCGTCCGCCAACGAGGTCACGACCGGGCCGCCCGCCGAGGGGGTGGCCGTGGTCACAAAACCGGCTCTGCGTGAGCATGCAAAACAGAAATACCCTGGTCACGCCTCATTTTTGGCCCCAACCAAACCTGACCACCGTGTCAGGTTAGCCATTTCAACCATGCCCGGCACTACCATGCACCGGGCATGGGATCGCCGAGAGTCCAGGGTGACCCGGCACCCGCCACCAAGGGGTCGGCGCGCACCGCGGCGGCCAAGGGGAGCACGAGGTCGAAGGGCCCCTCCCGGGTCGGCGCCGCCAAGGCGGCGGTCACACCCGCCTCGTCGTCGATGCGAACGGACCACCCCCGGGACGGCTCGGGGCCGGGGGGGTTGGCCCAGGTCCTTGCGGCCGACGCCGACGCCGTCGGCGCTCCGGCCAGCAGGCGCGTGTTGCGCAGCCAGGGCCGGCGCACCATGCGCAAGCTCCTCGACGCCGCCATGGTCGCCTTCGACCGCCGGGGATACCACGCAACCCGTGTCAACGACATCGTGGACATCGCCAAGACCTCGCACGGCACCTTCTACTTGTACTTCTCCAACAAGGAGGATCTGCTGCGCGCCCTCGTGTCCGAGGCGGCGGGCGAGGCCCAGAAGCTCTACGACGCCCTGAGCAAGCTCCCGGCCCAGGGCGGCGCCCCCCAATGGGACGACGTCTACGGGTGGGTGAAGGCCTACTCCGAGCTGTGGACCCGCTATGCCTCGCTGTTCCGCTCGTGGACCGACCTGGCGACCATCGACCCCGAGTTGATCGACGTCATCCGCCACACCTTCAACGTCATGTCGGGCGCGCTGGCCAAGCAGATAGGTCCCGACTCTTCGGGTCACATCATCGACCCCGACGCCGCCGGCATGGCCACCCTTGCCATGCTCGATCGCTTCCATTACTTGCGTGAGTTCGTCGGGCAGCCGATCGACGACGTCGCCCTCGAGACGATCACCACCATGGTCTACCGGGCGCTCTTCGACCCCAACGCCTGACGGCGGCCACCCCACCGTTCCGCCGGACCCGGTGCCGGGAGTCGGCGCGGTGCCGCAGCGCCGCAGCGCGAATGGCCGTCAGGCGGACGCCGGCGGGGGCGGGAACACCCGCTCGAAGATCCCGTCCACCCCCGAGCCGTGGAGCGTCAGCCCGCCGTCCACCACGATGTTCTGGCCGGTGACGAACCGGGCCAAGTCGGAGCAGAGGAAGACGACGACGTCCGCCACGTCCTCGGGTTCGCCGATGCGGCCGATCGGTGTTCCCTTCTCGAACCGCTCGACCTGATCGGGCATGAATTCGAACCAGGGGGCCGTCATGGTCGTCCGGATCATCCCCGGGGACACCGAGTTCACCCGGATCGAGGGTCCGTACTCGAGCGCAGCCGACGCCGTCAACGCCGCCACGGCCGCCTTGCTGGCGGCATAGGGGCCTTCCCCTGCGGCCGGTCGCGTCCCGCTGATCGAGGCCGTGCTCACGATGCACCCGCCACCGCCCGCCAACAGATGCGGCACTGCGGCGCGGATGCCCGCCCACACCCCGGTGAGGTTGACGCGGAGCACCCGCTCCCACTCGGTCGGGTCCAGCTCGTGCAGCCGATTGAACGCGGCGGTTCCGGCGTTGTTGTAGATGATGGATAGGCCGCCCAGCGCCTCCGCAGCCGCGTCGACTGCGGCTCGCAGCGCCTCGGGATCGCCCACGTCGACGGCAAACGCCATTCCGTCGATGTCTGCGGCCACCGCCTCGGCGGAGGTCCCGTCCACGTCGACGACGGCGACCCGCGCTCCCTCCTCCGCCATGCGCCGGCAGGTCGCCCTTCCGATGCCCGAGCCGCCTCCCGTCACCAGGGCGCGCCGACCCTCAAGCAGACCCATCGACCACCTCCGATCCTTCCTCCCGGGCCAGCCACGGAGGTGCCTCGAACACCAGCGGCTCGTCGAGCTCCCGAATGAGTAGCTCCTGCGCCATGCTGAGATGCAAGGAACCGTCTTCGCCGTGCATCGTGGCGCGAATGGTGGCACGTCCGCCCGCATTCACCAGGGCATGGAGGTCGAAGATGCTCCACGCATCGGCTCTCCAGGGACGGTGGAACCAGACCGCGTGGTCGAGGCTGGCGTCCGTGTGCGTTCCCCAGGTGCCCATGCTCTTGGGACGAAAGGCGGCACCGGTCATGTCCGAGAAGTACGCAAGCACGCACGCGTGCAGTGCCGGGTCGTCCGGGAGGGGTTGGCGGGTGCGGAACCAGCAGCGGCGCGTCGACTGATACGTCCCGTCCTCCCGGCGCTCGGTGGCGCCCAGCTCGCGGATGTCGAAGGGAAACGGAGCCTCGAAGCCCGCGATGTCCTCCGGCGGGGGGATCCCGGGCCCGATAGGTAGCTGGTAGTCCTCCCCGTCTTCTGGCGCGTGGAAGGAGCAGGTCATGCGGAAGGTCTCCTTGCCCCCGACGAGGCTCGACACCCCACGCATGCTGAAGGATCGCCCGTCGCGCACCCGGTCGACCACGTGGGTGGCCTGCGATCCGGGGCTGGTCGGCCGGAGGAAGTAGCCGTGCAGGGAGTGCACATCGAATCCCGCCGGAACGGTCTGCACGGCCGCATGGAGCGCCTGGGCCACGACCATGCCGCCGAAGGTCCGACCCCCCACCCACCACTCGGGGCTGCTCGTCGTGAACGTCTGCCTTCCCTGGGCGTCCGGCTGCCCGGGACGCGCCGTGATGGCATCCGCCAGGTCGGCCACGGTGGCCGCGACGACCTCGGCCTCTTCCGCTTCGTCAAGCTCCACGGCCGGCTCCTGCCCGTGTGGTGCCCGTCACACGAGGTCCACGTCGACGGACAAGCCCTTGGCGGCCAAATCCACGCAGCGGTTGTCCTCCGCGTAACGGAGCCCTTGGACGTTGAACAGGCGCACCTCGACGCCCTCAATCGGGAACGGCCCCCAATGCCATGTGCCCCGGTGCAGCACGAGGGACTCGAGGGGCTCGATCCGGAAGGCGCGGATCGCGTCCGCATCCCGGGCATCGTCGAACTCCAGCGCGGCGGGCGCCACGGCGATGACGGCCGGCACGTTCAGGGGCAGGAGGGACTGGGTGTGCGTGTCGTGGCGATACAACATCTCGCAGCGCAGGCCGCGAGGGGTCTCGGGGATTTCGCTGCGGGCGTGGCCGATCAGGTTCACGTGGGCATCGCCCCACTCGAATGTCATCCGGTGCTCACCGTCGCGGGGGTCGGTGTCGGCGACCGGGAGCCAGCCAAAAGGCGACCATTCGTCCTCCGTGAGGGCCCCGGGCACCACGGCTCTTCTTCGTGCTGCTGCGTCTGTTGACATCGCTCGCTCTCGTCGGTGCCCGCTCGGTCCAACGGCGGTGCGCCACTGGGCCACCACGGCCTAACCTGACACTGGAGTCAGTCTAGGAAACTTGGGAGGCCCGCAGGATGGACGTGCGCAGCATTGAGGCGAAGGCACCGGTTGTCGAGCACAACGGCACGGTTCCGGTCTGGTGGATGATCGAGTCCCGCGAGTTCAAGGACATCACCGATGGGGGCTATCTGGAGCTCGTCAACGAATTCGAGGTCCCGGGTGGTGGACTGGTCGATCCGCACTCCCACCCCACCCACGAGTTCTATTACGTCATGAACGGCAAGGGGATCATGACGATCGACGGCGAGGATCGACCCATCTCCCAGGGCGATCTCGTCTACATACCGCCCGACAAGGTCCACTCGCTGCGCCCGATCAGCGACCACGCGCCCATCCACTGCTTCTGCTTCGCCATCGGCGTGAAGGGCGCCGGCGCCATCAACTACACGACCCATTAGGTGGCTCGCGTCCTCGTCACCCGCCCTTTGACCGAGGGCGGGACCGATCCCCTGCTCCAAGCCGGCCACGACATCGTGGAACGGGACGGAAGCGAGCCGCTCGAGCCGGCGGAGCTGGCAAGGCTCGCCGCCGAGTGCGACGGGATCGTCTGCCACCTCACGGATCGGATGGACGCAGCCATCCTCGAGTCGGGAAGCGCGGGGCGACTCCGGGTGGTGGCGAATGCCGCGGTGGGCTACGACAACATCGACGTCGGCACGGCACACCGGCTTGGCATCACCGTCTGCAACACACCCGGAGTGCTCGATGACACCACGGCCGACCTTGCCTTCCTGCTGATCCTCACTGCGACGAGGTTGGCCAGCGCTGCCGAGCGCGACCTGCGGGAGGGTCGCTGGACGGGTTGGGGTTTCGGGACCCACCTCGCTCGTGACGTTCACGGTGCGACACTTGGCCTGGTGGGATTCGGCCGCATCGGTCAGGCGGTTGCGCAGCGGGCGGCCGGGTTCGACATGGAGGTCCTGCATCACACCCGGTTCGACACGGGACTGAGGGGCTACGTGCCGACGCTCGGCGAGCTGCTCGAGCGTTCCGACATCGTGAGCCTCCACGTACCCCTGACCGAGTCCACCCACCACCTCATCGGCGCGGCGGAGCTCGCCCTCATGAAGCCGACGGCCGTCCTGGTCAATACGGCGCGAGGCCCCGTGGTCGACGAGAATGCGCTCGCCGACGCGCTCGAGGCGGGGACGCTGTACGCGGCGGGCCTTGACGTCTTCGACGGTGAGCCAGCGGTCAACCCCCGTGTGCTGACAGCGCCGCGCACCACGCTGCTTCCCCACATCGGGAGCGCCACTATTGCGACGAGAACCCGGATGGCGAGACTTGCCTGCCAAGGAGTCTGCGACGTCCTCGCCGGGCGGATTCCGCCCAACGCAGTGCTTCCCGCTCAGCAATCCACCTAGCCGCGATCGTTCCGACGACGATCGTCCCCTCGTGGGACACGGGTTATCGCCCGTTATTTTTCGAGTGTCGCTGGGTACGGTCGTCCAGTAGTTGGATGTATCGCGAGATGAGGGGGTGGCCGTGCGGAGGGTCATACGAGTTGCTGTCACAGCGCTCTTGGCGGCGATGACGGCAGGCGTCATCGGAGTCGTCGGGAGCGCGTTGTCGCCGCCACCGGCGGGCGCCGTCACCCCGCAGTGGCAAACCAGGGCCGCGTACCAACCATTGGCCAACGTCCGCGCCGTCTCCTGCGCCCCAAGCCCCTCGGCAACGTGTGTGGCCGTGGGCGACGACGGTGGGAACTATGCCTCCATCATCGTGACCAACGACGGCGGATCGACGTGGTCCGACGCGACACCACCGGCGGGAACCACGACCTTGTCGACGGTGTCCTGCCCATCCGCGTTGGTTTGCTACGCGGGCGGAAGTTCGGGGATCTTCAAGTCGAGCGATGGCGGATCGACCTGGACCATTCAAGACTCGACGTTCCCGGCCCAGTCGATCTCGTGCTTCACCACCGAGGAGTGCACGGCGGTGGGTGGACTTGCGATTGAGAGACTTCGGATGGAGCGACCTGGAATCCCCAAACTCCTCCGGCCGAAACGAACTCCTTGTCAACGTGTCATGTCCCAATTCAATCACCTGTTTCGCGGTTGGCCTCGTCAACGGCAGGCCATCCATTGTTGGGGAATCTGATGGAGCCACATGGAATCTGCTCGATCAACCACTTCTTACATCGCTGTCAAGCGTGTCGTGTTTCAACGGTTCCATATGCACTGCTGTCGGTATCGCGACGGACGGTGGTGGGATATCGCTGAGCACGAACGACGGAGGTGGGTCCTGGACCTTTCCAAGTTCTATGTCCAGCGGTAAGCAGCTCAATGCTGTCGAATGTCCAGCATCGACCACATGCATCGCCGTCGGAACAAACCTCAGCTCCACCCCTTATGTCATCGGGACCTCGAACGACGGTTCCACATGGACCAGTCAATCCGCACCCTCGAACGCGGTCGACCTGACCGGCATCTCCTGCTCGGACGCCGAGCATTGCATCGCCGTAGGGAACAGCGGGAACACCGGAACCGGTTCCACCATCATGGGGACGACCACGGGGGGCTTGTCCTGGACGCAACAGAATCCACCTGACGGAACGGGCCGCCTCAACTCCGTCTCGTGCCCGAGCCCCGCCGAGTGCTACGCGGCAGGAGTGGACTCAGTCCTTGTGTCGGTCAACGCGGGATACGCTTGGAGTCAGCAACCCATACCAACCGAAGTCGATGGCCTGAATGGGATCTCGTGCGCCACCGTTTCTGACTGCACGGCAGTCGGGTTCGGCATCTTCGGGACGCCGGTGATCATCGGTACCAACGACGGAGGTTCCGCCTGGACTGCGGAAGCCGTCCCGTCTGGGGTGGGCATCCTTACTGCGGTCGCCTGCACGAGTGTCACCACTTGTCAGGCGGTCAGCGACTTTGGTGCGTCCTCACCGAGCATCATCGAAACCGTCGACGGAGGCGCTTCGTGGTCGTCCGAGTCATTTGCCGCCACGGTCACCAACTTCACCGGAATCTCCTGCGCGGACTCGCTGCATTGCACGGCGATCGGCTCCTCGTCGGGCGGAACGGGTGCGGCAATCCTGAACACGATCGACGGCGGGAACACCTGGACGCCACAGACCGTCCCCACGGGCGTCACGACGCTCGACGGCATCTCCTGTCCGAGCAACACAACCTGTGTGGCGACCGGGTCCCATGCAATCAGCACGACCAACGGCGGCTCGAATTGGACGGACTCGGGAACGCCGGCCGGTGCGACGACACTGAAGGCCATCAGCTGCACCAGCACCAGCACCTGCACGGCCGTCGGCGGAGCCAGCATCGTCGAAACGGCAGACGGAGGCGCCAGCTGGAGCGGCCAGGCGACGCCCGCCGGGGTCGGGACCCTCGCGGGAATTTCCTGTGCCAGCGTTGCGAACTGCGAGGCCGTGGGCGAGGACACGAACTTCGGCGGGACGATCGAGACCCTGTCGGCCCCGCCAACCGTCGCGACGAGCGGCCTGACCGTCGGCACCATCGGGGTGCCCTACACGAGCTCCCTGCAAGCCGCCGGCGGATTGGCTCCGTATTCGTGGGGCGTGACTGCCGGTTCGTTACCCCCCGGACTTCGCCTCGCACCGGACGGCACCCTGAGCGGCATCCCGACCATCTCAGGTGATTACACCGTGACCTTCACGGTGACCGACGCAAACCTTCTGTCCAGCAACGCGGTGCTCGTGGTCTCCATCAAGCCGATCACCGCTCCCGGATACTGGGAAGTCGCAAGCGACGGCGGGACCTTCAGCTACGGCGGCGCGCAGTTCTACGGCTCGACGGGAAGCCTGCGCCTCAACGCGCCGATCGTCGCGATGGCCGTGACCCCTGACGACGCCGGCTACTGGTTGCTCGCATCCGACGGGGGCATCTTTGCGTTCGGCGACGCGATCTTCTACGGATCGACCGGAAGCATGCATCTCAACGCCCCGATTGTCGCCATGACACCCACTCCTGACGGTGCCGGGTACTGGCTCGTCGCCTCCGACGGCGGGGTGTTTGCGTTCGGAGATGCCAACTTCTACGGCTCGGCCGGATCCATTCGACTCGACAAGCCGATCGTCGGAATGGCGGCGACCACCGACGGTCGCGGCTACTGGCTGGTCTCCTCGGACGGAGGGATCTTCGCCTACGGCGACGCGAACTTCTACGGATCCACCGGCGGGCTGCCGCTGCACGATCCAATCGTGGGCATGACGGCTGCGCCGGACGGCGGCGGCTACTGGCTCGTTGCCTCGGATGGCGGCATCTTCAACTTTGGCGACGTCAGCTACTACGGCTCGACGGGAGGGATGGCCCTCGATGCTCCAATCGTGGGAATGGACCGCACGGCCGATGGCCGTGGCTACTGGCTAGTGGCTCACGACGGGGGCATCTTCAGTTTCGGCGACGCTCGATTCTTCGGATCCGCCGGCGGACTGCCGTTGAACCGCCCGGTCGTCGGGATGGCAGCCATTCAGTCACTCTCCGACTGACAGACCCCCCCTCCGACATTCAGCCCTCCCTGAACGGGCCGGGAGGCGGAACGGAGGAACCCGACGCCTCGGCGTCCACTGCGTCGCCCTGGCCCGGGCCTTGCCGGGCGAGCCACGCACACCATTCGTCGACACCCTGACCCGTTTTGGCACTCGCCAGGAGCACCTCGGCCCGCGGGTTCACCGCAGTCAAGTTGGCCCGGAACGCATTGAGGTCGAAGTCCAGGTGAGGCAACAGATCAACCTTGTTCACGACGACGACGTCGGCAGCCCGGAACATCACGGGGTATTTCAGCGGCTTCTCTTCGCCCTCGGTCACGGCAAAGACCATCGCGCGCGCATGCTCGCCCACTCGGAACTCGGCCGGGCAGACCAAATTGCCGACGTTCTCGATGATCAACACGTCGAGGTCGCTGAGCGGCAAGCGTTCCATTCCGGCCCGGACCATGACGGCGTCGAGGTGGCACTCCCCCCCGAACCCCGCGCTCGTGTTGACCACGGAGATGGCCGTAGCCCCCGCCCCTTCGAGCCGGTCCGCATCGAGGCTCGTGGCGATGTCACCCTCGAGTACCCCGATGTGCATGGAGCGACCCAGGCTCTCCAGCGTCTTCCGGAGCAGCGTGGTCTTCCCGGCCCCCGGAGAGGACATGAGGTTCACCGCTCGCACACCCGATGCTGCCAGGAGCCGTCCGTTGTCGTCGGCCACCCGGTCGTTCTCCGAGAGCAGGTTCTCGAGGATCGTCACCCTCGTCCGACCGGTCTCCGTGTAGCCCGAGTGATCACCGACGTCCGCTGTACCGCCTATGTGGTCGTCGTCGTGACCGTCGCCGTGATCGTGCTCATGGAGGTGCCGCGTGCCGTCGGCGTGCACGTGAAATCGCCCCATCGCTAGGCGTCCACCACGTCGATGGAGACGATCAGCAGCTCCTCGCCGCTCAGCAACGTGACGTCGAACCCACCGCAGGACCCGCACGCCATGATCGGCATGTCCAGAGTGGTCCGCGCCCCACAGGTGGCGCACTCGACCACCGCGGGGACCTCCTCAATGACCAGTTCGGCATGCTTGAGGTCGGTCGTGCTGGAGACGACCTCCCAACTGAACTGCAGGGCATCGGACACGACCTGGCGCAGGTGCCCGATCTGCACCGTCACCTGAGACACCGACCGTCCCTCCGCGTGCGTCGCCGCCGTGCTCGCAATTGCGTTGCAGATGGAGAGTTCATGCATCGCCTGCACCTCGTCCGGAGCATAGTGACACACGCACAACACGGTTGCGGTCAACCGACGACCCACCGTCAGGCCGACACGACCTCCTCATGTGGTTCCTGGGGCATCGAGGCGTCCCATTTCTCCTCGACGCGGGCCAGGCGCCAATACAAGAGCGCGACCACCCACGTGGCGACGAACAAGCCGACGATCGCGAAGCCGGCGACGTTGATGTTGAAGCCGCGGACGAAGTCCCAGAAAGGCGAGTTGAGGTTGGCCTCCCCCCCGATGAGGCCGAGGATCTCGACCGTGCCGACGAAGAAGGCGACCGCCACGGACAGGCCGGTGATGGTGAGGTTGTAGAAGACCTTGCGAACCGGGTTCGCGAAGGCCCAGTCGTAGGCGAAGTTCATGAAGCAGCCGTCGAGTGTGTCGAACATGCACATGCCCGCGGCGAACAGCAGTGGCAAGGAGAGGATGGCGTAGAACGGGAGCCCACCGACGACGGCGGAACCCGCGAGTACGAGCAGCGCGACCTCTGTCGCCGTGTCGAACCCGAGGCCGAAGAGGACCCCGACGGGGTACATCTTCCAGGACGTGTCGACATGCCGGGCGTAGCCGCCCAGGAGGCGGTTCATCACCCCGCGCTTGTCGAGTTGTCGTTCCAGCTCGGCGTGGTCGTAGCGCCCTGATCGCATCTGCCGGTACAACCTGGTGATGGAGACGAGCACGCACAGGTTCACGAGGGCGATCAGGTACAAGAACGTCCCCGAAATCGATGTGCCGACGATGTCGGTCACCGAGTGCAGCCCGGATCCCTGCTGGCTGACCTGGAGGTTGAGGGCCCGGATGCCGAAATTCAGCAAGACCGCCAACAGCAGCACGACGCTCGAGTGGCCGAGCGAGAAGAAGAAGCCCACGCCCAGCGGTCGCTTGCCGTCTCCGACCAGCTTGCGCGTCGTGTTGTCGATGGCGGCGATGTGATCGGCGTCGAATGCGTGCCGCATGCCAAGCGTGTAGGCCAGCACCCCCGTCCCCAGGCCGAAGAGCTTGGTCTGCGAGATGTGAAAGTGATGCCCGACCGCCTCGGCCAACAGCGCCCATCCGATGACGTTGAGCAGGACGACCACCGTCGCCATCCCCGCAACCCTCGCCCACTCCCGGCGCGTCAGCTTCGGGTGCACCGCCATCGCGCGGCCAGGCACCATCGCCATGCTCATTCCTCCCGCGCTCGCGAGCCTCTGGGGCATGTTAGGACTAATGCGAATCATTCGCAATAGCGAACCCGGGCGTTGGACGGGACAACGACAGGAACCCGGAGCCGGAGCCGGCAAGGCGTCACCGGTACGATCACGAGTGTGAGCAGGCATCCCCCGCCGGATCCTGCGGGGCCGGCCGAAGCCGCGACACTGCAGGAGGCCCTCGACCTGGTCCGCCAGCACGGGGGTCGCGTCACGTCGTCACGGCGCCTCCTGCTCAGGGCACTCTTCGCCTCCAACGGCCATCGGACCGCTGAAGAGCTCGCCGGAGAGGTGCAGGCGGAAGCACCGGACATCCATATCTCGACCATCTACAGGAACCTCGACGAGCTGGAGCGCCTCGGTGTCGTCGTCCACTCTCACTTCGGGCACGGTCCCGCGACGTTTCACCTGGCCACGTCCGTGCACGGCCATTTCGTCTGCGAGGAGTGCGGGAAGCTGATTGAGGTCCCGGACACCTTCTTCGAAGGGCTGGCCAAGAAGGCGCGCTCGGAGTTCGGCTTCACCATCGACCCACACCACTTCGCGATGTTGGGACGTTGCGCAGACTGCAGTTAGGCAGCACGCCCGGCGGCGGCGACCTGGACCAGTCGGCACGTAGGATGAGGCGCGCGGGCCACGCTGGGCGACGAGTGAACGACGATGCCGGTGGGCGACAGACCGGGCAGGGCCGATAGGAGGCAGCGAAGGTCATGTGCCTGGGCATTCCGGGGCAGCTGAAGGAGATCTCGGAGGACAGCCACCATCTGGCGCGGGTCGACGTGTCGGGCGTGACGAGGGTCGTCAACATCGGCCTCCTCGAAGACGAGACGCTCGTCCCGGGCGACTGGGTGCTCATCCATGTCGGTTTCGCCATGGCGAAGATCGACGAGGAGGAGGCCGAGCTGGCGTTGGCCTCGCTGCAGCTCATGGGCCAGGCGTACGACGACGAGCTCGCTGCGTTCCGGGAGTCGAAGGTGTCCACTGAGACGGGAGGTGCCTCATGGGAGTGATCATCGGTGCGCTGATCGGCTCCGTACCCGCGGAGCTGCGGCCGACCGCCTAGGGCGGGCGAGCCAGGGGGCGGGCGGAATCGATGCGGTTCGTCGACGAGTACAGGGACCCGACGACAGCCCGGGCATTGGTGGCGCAGATCACCGCACGTGCCGGTGACGACGAGTTCAAGTTCATGGAGGTCTGCGGCGGCCACACGCACACCATCTACCGCCACGGCATCGAGCACGTCCTGCCGGCCAACGTCGAGCTGGTGCACGGCCCGGGCTGCCCGGTGTGCGTCATCCCGATGGGGCGGGTCGACGACGCCATCGCGGTCGCCATGGAGCCCGGTGTGATCTTCACGTCATTCGGCGACATGATGCGCGTGCCGGGTAGCAAGGGCAGCCTTCTGGAGGCGAAGGCCAACGGGGCGGACATTCGCTTCGTCTACTCGCCCCTCGATGCGCTCCGGATCGCCACCGAGAACCCGGACCGCAACGTGGTGTTCTTCGCAGTGGGCTTCGAGACGACCGCTCCCTCCACGGCGCTGACACTGCTGGAGGCCAGGGCGCTCCACACGGTGAACTTCTCCGTCTTCTCCAACCACGTCACCATCATCCCGCCGCTGCGGGCCATTCTGGAGTCCCCCGATCTCCGCCTCGACGGGTTCCTCGGGCCCGGGCACGTGTCCACCGTGGTCGGCCAGCGCCCCTATCGATTCGTGCCCGCCGAGTACGGCCTCCCACTGGTCACCGCCGGCTTCGAGCCACTCGACATCCTGCACGCCATCGCCATGCTGCTGGCCCAAATCCGGGAGGGCCGCTGCGAGGTCGAGAACCAGTACTCCAGGGTCGTGCGCGAGGGTGGGAATCCACGGGCCCTGGCCGTGCTGGCCGAGGTCTTCGAGCTGCGGCCGCACTTCGAGTGGCGCGGCCTCGGCTTCATCGCGCAGAGCGGGCTGAAATTGCGCCCCGAGTTCGCCGCCTTCGACGCCGAGTTGCGCTATCCAATCCCGAACGTCCGGGTGGCGGACCCCAAGGCGTGCCAGTGCGGCGAGGTGCTCAAGGGCGTCATCAAGCCCTGGGAGTGCAAGGTGTTCGGGACGGCGTGCACTCCCGAGACGCCCATCGGGACGTGCATGGTCTCCTCGGAGGGGGCGTGCGCGGCCTACTACAACTTCGGGCGGATGCATCGCGAGGCGGCAGTGACCCTTGGACGTCGCGGCGGATCCCCGGCGTGACCGACGTCGTCACGCCGGGGGCGGTGGTCCGGCGCCGCCTCCGCGTGACGGGCCTGGTCCAGGGCGTCGGGTTCCGTCCCTACGTGCACCGCCTCGCCACCGCCCTCGGCCTCGCCGGCCACGTCGGCAACGACGCCGAGGGCGTCTTCATCGAGGTCGAGGGTGCCCGGCCGGCCGTCGACGAATTCATGACCCGCCTCGTCCCTGATGCACCGAGGCCCGCCCGCGTCGCGGGCGTGGCGGACCAGCACCTGGAGCCGACGGGCGAGTCCGGCTTCCTCATCGTCGAAAGCCTCGCCCACGGGGCCATCGGTACCTTCGTGTCGCCCGACCTCGCGACGTGCGCGGACTGCCTGGCCGAGCTCTTCGACCCCGCGGACCGGCGCGCGCGCTACCCGTTCATCAACTGCACCAACTGCGGGCCTCGCTTCACCATCACGCTCCGCCTCCCCTATGACCGCCCCAACACGACCATGCGCGGGTTCGCCATGTGCGCCGCCTGCGCGGCGGAGTACCACGACCCAACCGACCGGCGGTTCCACGCCCAGCCGGTGGCCTGCCCCGACTGCGGGCCGCGCCTGTGGTTCGTGGGCTCCGGTGGGGCCGGTCCCGGTGGTCCGGGCCGCACGGTGGAAGGCTCCGACGCGGCCCTGGCCGCCGCCCAGGCCGCGCTGGCCCGCGGCGAGATCGTCGCGGTCAAGGGGCTCGGCGGCTACCACCTGGCCTGCGACGCCACTTCCGACGAGGCCGTCCGGCGGCTGCGCGACCGCAAGCACCGCGTCGAGAAGCCCTTCGCCGTCATGGTCCGCGACCTGTCGGCGGCTGCCGCCGCGGCCCACGTCGGCCCGGTGGCGGCGGACCTCCTCACCTCGGCAGAGCGGCCGATCGTCCTCCTCCCCCGCCGGACCGGCTCCTCCATCGCCGCGCTGGTGGCACCGGGAAACCCGCGGCTCGGCGTGCTCCTGCCCTACACGCCGCTGCACCACCTGCTCTTCGCGCCGGTGCCCGGCCAGGCCGGATCGACACCCGCGGCGCTGGTCATGACGAGCGGCAACCTCACCGATGAGCCCATCTGCTTCCATGACTCCGACGCGCGCCACCGGCTGGGAGCCATTGCCGACGCCTGGCTGCTGCACGACCGGCCCATCCACGTCCCCTGTGACGACTCGGTGCTCGAGGTCGATCCCGGCACGGGGCACGAGCTCCCGCTCCGGCGCTCGCGGGGCTACGCGCCACTCCCCGTCCTGTTGCCCTTCGCGGCAGCACCCACGCTCGCGGTCGGCGGCGAGCTCAAGAACGCGTTTTGCCTGGCGTCGGGGCACGACGCCTTCATGAGCCAGCACATCGGCGACATGGGCAGCCTCGAGACGTGGAAAGCCTTCGAGCGCTCGACGCGCCAGCTGGCCAGCCTCTACGGCATCGCGGCCACACAGCTTGCCGCCGACGCCCACCCGGGTTACCAGACGAGGCGGTGGGCCGAGGAGGCGTCCGCCCGCCCCGTGGCCGAGGTGCACCATCACCACGCCCACATCGCGTCGGTGATGGCCGAGCACGGCGTCGCGCCGGGCCGTCGCGTCATCGGCGTGGCCTTCGACGGCACCGGCTTCGGGGCGGACGGCACCATCTGGGGCGGGGAGGTCCTCGTCGCCGGCTACGAGGACAGCGAGCGGGTGGCGCACCTCCGACCCGTGCCCCTGCCCGGGGGCGACGCCTCCATCCGACGGCCCTGCCGCGCCGCCCTGGCCCACTTGTGGGCGGCCGGCATCGAGTGGGCAGCGGACCTGCCGCCCACGGCGGCGGTGACGTCCGGAGAGCGAGCGGTCCTGGCCCGCCAGCTCGAGCGGGGCAGTGGGTGCGTCCCGACCTCGAGCATGGGGCGCCTCTTCGACGCCGTGAGCTCGCTGCTCGGGATCCGCCACGAGGCGACCTACGAGGCGCAGGCGGCCATGGAGCTGCAGTGGGCGGCCGAGGCGGCGCCCGGGCGCGAGCTCGGCGTCCGGCCGGAGCCGTCGTCGCCCTACCGCTTCGACCTGACCGGTGGCGTCATGGACCCCTCTCCCGTGTGGCGGGCCATGGTCCTTGACCTGCGCCGCGGCGTCGACACCGGCGTGATGGCGGCCGGCTTCCATGCCGCCGTGGCCCGCGTCATCGGGGACGTGGCGACGCTCCAGCACGCGCGCTCGGGCATCGACGTCGTCGCGCTGAGCGGCGGCGTCTTCCAGAACGTGTTGCTGCTCGACCTGGCGCGCCGAGAGCTCGAAGCGCGGGACCTGCGCGTGCTGACGCACCGGGCTGTGCCGCCCAACGACGGCGGTCTCGCGCTGGGGCAGGCCGCGATCGCGGGCTACCGCGGCGCGGCGCGGATGGGTGCATAGTGGCCGTCGTGGACGCCACCGCGGGACAGCCGAACGGCCCGGTCGAAGGCGCGGGGCCGGCCGAGGATCTCGGCCCGGCCGCCCTCGCCCTGGCCCGCCGCTTCGCCGCCGGGGCCACCATGTGGTGCGTGGCGCCGCAGTGGCCGGCGCACGCCCGCCACGTAGCGGTGGAATTCGTGCACCCGGTCATCGTCGGCACGCGCGCCCTGCCGGCGGTCAGCGTCGACGCGGCAGGTGCCGCCGAGTCGGTGCGGCTGCTCGCTCGACCCGGCGACGTCCTCCTGGTGGTCAGCACGGCCGGGGACCCCGTCGCGTGCGACCTGGTGGCCCGGGCCGACGCCTGGGGGTTGACCAGCCTGTGGCTGGGCGCAGGCCGCCGGCCCCGGGGGGACCGCGCCCGCGCCGACCACGTGGTGTGGCTCGAGGCGGATCCGGCACTGGCGGCGCGATCGGGCGACCTCGTGTTGCTGTACCACCTCCTCTGGGAGCTGGCGCACGTCGTCTTCGAGCATCCCGGGCTGCTCACGCCGGAGGCCGAGTGCACCGACGAGGTCTGCATCACCTGCTCCGACGAGGGCACGGTCGCCGAGGTCCGCGCCGTCATGGCGGAGGGGCGGGTCGAGGTGCTGGCCGGTGGTCGGGTGGAACAGGTCGACGGCCGCCTCGTCGACGACCTGCGACCCGGAGATCTCGTGCTGGTGCACGCCGGCGTCGCCGTGACCAGCCTGACGGGAACCGGCAACCGTGCGTGACGACACCGGCGGAACCGAGCCCACGGGCTTCCTGTACCCCTTCATCGAGGCCGAGGAGCGCGACGCCGGCGCGCTGGTGAGGGACCTCGTGCGCTCGGCGCACTCGAAAATGGAGGAGAGTCACGCGCTGCGCGCTGCGACCCTGGAACGCTGCCGCGACGTGGTGGAGGCCGCCGCCGCGGCAATGGCCGACCGCTTCCGGCGCGGTGGGCGCCTCTTCACCTTCGGCAACGGGGGCAGCGCCACCGACGCCCAGGGAACGGCCGAGCTCTTCCGCCATCCCCCGCACGGACGGCCGCTGCCCGCCCTCTCACTCGTGGAGGACCAGGCGGTGCTCACCGCGCTCTCCAACGACGTCGGCTTCGAGCTCGTCTTCTCGCGCCAGCTCATCGCGCACGGGACCGCGCACGACACCGCCGTGGGCTTCTCCACCAGCGGCGACTCGGCCGACATGCTGCGTGCCTTCGAGGAGGCCTCGCGCCGGGGGCTGCTCACCGTCGGCCTGTGCGGGTACGAGGGCTCGGGCATGGCCCTGAGCGACGCCGTCGACCACTGCCTCGTCGTGCGCTCCGAGAGCGTGCACCGCATTCAAGAGACGCAGGACGCGTTGCTGCTCGCCCTCTGGCAATCCGTCCAGCATCACCTGGACCGCGCGGCATGACGGACGTGGCACGCGATCCGCCCGCCGGCAACGGCGCCACGTCGAGCGACCGCGAAGCGGCGGTGTTCGGGCGCATCGAGGCGTTCCGGCGGCGGCGACCGCACCTGCGCGACGAGGTCGTCACCCTGGCCCACGGCGCCGGGGGCAAGGCGTCGGCCGCCCTTCTCGACGCGGTGTTCCTGCCCGCCTTCGCCCAAGGCGCCGACGAGAACGGGCCGCTCACCGACGCCGCCGTGATGGTCCTTCCGTCCGGCGACCGCCTGGCCTTCAGCACGGACTCCTACGTCGTGAAGCCGCTCCGGTTCCCCGGCGGCTCGGCGGGTCATCTCGCGGTGCACGGGACCATCAACGACCTGGCGATGATGGGCGCGCGGCCCGTCGCTCTCTCTGTCGCCTTCGTCCTCGAGGAGGGCATGGCGATCGACGTCCTGCGCGCGGTGGTGGCCGACATGGCCGAGGCCGCCGCCGCGGCCGGCGTCCCCGTCGTGACCGGCGACACCAAGGTGGTCGACCGCGGCGCGGCCGACGGGATGTACATCACCACCGCCGGGGTGGGCGTGATCCCGCCCGGTCGCGAGCTGGCGGCCACCCGCGTGGCGGTCGGTGACGTCGTGCTCGCCTCGGGCACCATGGGCGACCACGGGACCGCCGTCATGCTCGCCCGCGGCGACCTGGCCCTGGAGGCCGACATCGTCTCGGACACGGCCCCCCTGCACGGGCTGGTGGAAGACCTCCTGGCCGCCGCCCCGGGCACCCGCTGGCTGCGCGACTCGACCCGCGGCGGCGTGGGCACCGTGTGCAACGAGCTGGCGCGCGACGCGGATCTGACCGTCGTCTTGGACGAGGCGTCGTTGCCGGTGCGCCCCGCCGTCGCCGCGGCGTGCGAACTGCTCGGGATCGATCCGCTCTACGTGGCGAACGAGGGGAAGCTGGTCGCGGTGGTGGCACCCGACCAGGCGGACGCCGCGCTCAGCGCGCTGCGCGCCCACCCCCTGGGTGCCGACGCCAGGCGTGTCGGCGATATCCACGCCGACCCTCCGGGGATCGTCGTCCTGCGCACCGCCATGGGCGGCACCCGGATCGTCGACATGCTCGTCGGCGACCCGCTGCCTCGCATCTGCTGACTCCGGGACGCCGCCGGCCGGTTCTGCTGGAGGTGTCAATCGTCCGCCCGCGGCACGGCGGCGTCCAACAGGGGCCCGAGCTCCGAGACGATGTCGTCGAGTGGAGCGACGTCGCGCCGGACACGCGACAGGATGATCGCTCCCTCGAGCGCACTGATGAGGACGACGGCGAGGCGTCGCGCCCGCGGTGCGGGCACGCCGGTCTGAACCAACGCATCGGCCAAGGGCGAGAGCCAACCTTCGAAAGCCTGGTGGACGACCGCTCGGATCTCCTCACTGGTCGACGCCAGGTCGGCGGCCGCCCCCACGAGCGGACATCCCCCGTCGAACCCACGGCTGAGGAACTCGCTCCGCCACAGGTCGACGGTGCCGGCGAAGAGCGCAGCCGGCGTGGGGGGTTGGAGGGAGGCCAGGACGCGGTCGACCCGGCGGGCGGCGACCCCTCCCATCCACAGGAGCGCTTCGGAGACGAGCTGATCCTTGCCGCCCGGGAAATAGTGCTGGATCGATCCGCGCGGCGCTTCGGCCGCCGCCACGATCTCGCGCATGCCTGTCCCCGACACGCCCTTGGTGCGGATCAGCTCCGCGGTCGCCCGCACCATCCGATCGCGGGCGGGCAGCGGGTGGCGAACCGGCGCGGCGCCGCTCACCGCGGCGAGGACGGTTGACTATGACAGCTGTCATGGAACATACTCCAAGTCTATGACAGATGTCATAACCCCGCGCTCCACCGTCGCTGAGCTGCGTATCTCCGATGCATCGCCGGAGCATCTCTTCGACCTGCTCGAGATGCTGGGGCGGTGCTCCGGCGCGACGCTGTTTCACCGCTTCCACGGGATCACCGACGGGACGGCCCACGTCCGGCACCTCGTCGCGTCCTCGGGCCACGAAAGCCTCACGGCCTGGTCGGGCGGTCAATGCGTGGGGCTGGCCACCCTCGCCGTGGCGGCGTGCGGTCAGGAGCTCGGCGTCCTGATCGAGGATCGCTGGCAACGGCGCGGCGTCGGCACCAGCCTCGTCGAGCGTCTCGTCGCGTCGGCGCGACGGCGGGGCATCGACGAGGTGGTGGCCGACGTGTTGGGCGACGACGGTTTCATCCTGAGGGTGCTGCGCCGCATCGGCCCCGTGCGGACCACGGCCAAGTGCGGTGTCTACACCGCCCGGGTCTCCTTGCACCCAGATGGCGCGTCCTGGGCGACCGTCCGATGACCGACCCGCGGCTGGCACGCACGATGTGGCACCGCCTCGAACCGATCAACGCAGTGATCTACTTCTCCCCGGAGCCGGCCGAGGCAGCCGTCCGACTCGGTCTCAAAGGGTTCTGGATGGGCTATTTCGCGTTCCGCGCCGCCCCGATGGGTCCGGTGGATGCAGCCGTCGTCGAAGCGACGTTCTTCAACTTTCACGCGACGAGGGTCCGGCGCGCCATCCCCGAGGCCTGGACCCATGCCGGACCAGAGGCGATGGTGGAGGCACGAAGCAGTGCCGCCTCGGCTGCGCTCCGCCGACTCCTGTCGGACGAAGGGGCCGAGCGGACGGCAGCAGCCGTGCTCCCTGCGCTCGAATCCGCCATCGACGGCGCCGTCGCGGCCGGACGACCGCTCTTTGCGGCCAACCGCGACGTCCCCCGACCGGCGGATCCCGTCGCTGCGCTCTGGCACGCCGCAACGACGCTCCGCGAGCACAGGGGAGACGGACATATGTCCCTCCTGGCGTCGGCCGGACTCGACGGCTGTGAGTCCCTGGCACTGTTCGCGCGCTGCCGGGACCTGCCGGCCGAGCTCTTCTTCGTCAGGCGTGGCTGGTCCCCCGACGAATGGCAGGCCGCGCTCGACCACCTCACGAGCAAGGGCCTGGTGGCGGCGGACGAGGCGCCGACGCCGGCGGGTCGAGAACTGCACCTCGACGTGGAACACCGCACGGACGAACTGGCCGCCGCACCGTATGCCCGGCTCGGGGACGAGGCGGTCCGCGACCTGCTCGTGACACTGGAGGAGGCCCAACGCTCCATCGTCGCCGCCGACGCGATCCCGTTCCCGAACCCGATGGGGCTTCCCCCACCCGCGGCCTGAGCGGAGACCCGTCGCCCGGACCTACCCGACGTTCGACGCCTCGCAGTACGGCCCGCAGCCCCCGGGGGGCGGTGACGGCACCTCGGTCCCCGGCGTGAAGGACACGCCGCGGTACACCGTCCGGTCCTTCGGGCCCTGCGCCGTGACGAACGACTCGTTGGCGGGAAGCGTCGTGGCGTTCAGCTTGTCCGTGATCTTGACGAGCTCGTTGGGGTCGGCGCCCTGGTCGCCGCTGCCGCTGACCGTCGAGGTGGTGGCCCAGATGCTGACCGTGCCGTCGGGGTTGACCCGTCCGGTCAGGTTGCGGAGGCCGTCGGTGGCCGGTGCCCACGGCAGTCCGGAGCCGCCGGGGCCCGAGTTCAGCCCGCTCGGGTAGCCGGCGACGTTGTACGGCTGGCCCAGGTTCAGCCCGTTCTGCAGCGTGTAGACCAGCTGCCACTCGCCCGCCGACTGGTTGAAGACCCACTTCTGGAGCCCCGCCGTCGTCGACGCGGCTGCCGCCGTGTACTGGCCCTCCGGCCCGCCGGTGGTCGCCGAGTAGGTGTTGTCGCCTGCCCCCTCATCGGCCACGTAGAGGGTGTCCGGGTTGGCGAACCAGAGCCCGAAGGGGTAGTCGCTGGCGTCGGTGGCGTTCTTGGCCGAGGCCGTCGGGAAGCCCTTGAGGATGCACATGTTCTGTGGCGTCAGCCCGGGATTGGCCGTCCCGTCCTCGTTCGGGTTGAACGTGATGGACGAGCTCGTGGGCAACGTGGCGCCGGGCACGGGCAGTCCGCTGCCGCTGGGGCAGGCCGTGCCCGTCGTGTCCACGAAGTAGACCGTGTCGACGCCGTTGCTCCCGCTGCCCTTCACGTAGTAGAGGACGTTGTTGGAGACGGCCAGGGCACGGTAGTTGTTGTCCTTGGCGACCTTCTCCTTCGGATAGCCGAGCTGCTGGACGGCGTCGAAGCTGCCGACCGGGACGGGCTGACCGGGGTTCTGCAGGGACTCGGGCTCGTCCGAGGGCGTGACGAGCTGCGCCCCGGCGCCGGTCACGACGCCCTGTGGCTCGGGGTTGGCGCCGTTCCCGGCGTTGCCGGCGGCGTAGTACAGACCGGCCCCGTCGTTGTAGATGGCCGCCCGGCCATTGTCGCCCGAGAAGGCGTTGGTCTTGGTGAAGTGGAACGTTCCGTCCTGACCGAGCTGGGCGACGACCCGGTAGTAGTCGTCGTTGGTCGGATTCGTCGGGTCGACGTCGCCGGGCGTGCTCGAGTTGGAGACGTCCGCCGTGTCCACCGGTGCGTCGTACCCCATGAACGTCACCGACCTGCCGTCGGTCGAGAGGTTGAGTGCGAGCTCCGACTTCGACGAGAAGCTCGTCACCATCTGGTCGTCGTTGGTGCGCACCCCGGGCTCGCTGCTGTTGGGCACCTCAATGAAGCCGAGGGGGAAGCCGAAGGGGGTGAGCTCGTCGAGGACGATCTTCGACGTCACGCCGAAGCTCCCGTCGACCGTGTCGTTGTTGAAGACGTAGGGGTAGTCGCCGCTGGTCACCGCGGTCCCGCACGGGCTCTCGGCGCTGCCACACCCCGGGGGCAGCTGCGTCTGGCCGGCGACGATGCCGGGGTCGTCCTGGAATTCGCTGGTGCTGACGAGCAGGTTGCCCGGGATGATCGGGACGTGCGCGCCCGGCGGCGCGTCGGCCCCGGCCGGGCCCGACGAGGCCAACCCGACGGTCGGCACGATGAGCGCGACCGGTGCGGTAAGGGCCAGCGCCACCATGCCGCGACGCACCGTCGTGCGAAATCCGTCTCTTGCCACCATGCATTCCTCCGTCAGGCTCGAGATCCCAGCCGGGACCGCAACGGCGCGCCCACACGCGCCTGCATCGTGGTGCGCATGCTGACAGGGCGAGAGAAAAATCCCGCGACCACTCCGCGGCGCGGAGATGAACATCGGTGACGGATCGGCGTCGCAACCGGGATGTCGGACGACGCCAAGGAGGGTTCAGCCCCAGGCGGTCACCACTCGGTGGAGCGCGCCAGCGTGCGCGCCAGAATTCCCAACGTGGCGCGCAGCGCGGTCTCCGGGATCACCGGGAAGATCCCGGCTTCCTTCCACTGCGGGTCGATGTTCGACCAGTCGTAGTAGGAGGTGACGAGCGTCCCGTCATCCGCCGACTCGAGCGTGTAGCCGTAGACGTGCCCGATCTGCGGGCGAATCTGACCGAGAATGGTCCAGGCAATCTCACGGTCGGGTTCGAACGTCGTGATCGTGACCGTCACGTCGTAACGGCCCATGGGGTAGTCGTTGAGCGCCTCGCGGTCCATGTGCACGACGAATTCGTCGCCGACCTTCTCCGCGGGCTCACCCGTTGCGTCCATCAACATGCCGGAGCTGTCGATGGTGACGTGCCCCTGCGGGTCGCGCAGCACCGAGAAGATCCTCGCCGGCTCGGCCCGGATCTTCCGTTGCACCTCCATGCGCTCGGTCTTGTCCCCCGACTCCGCTGCCCCTGGGTCCTCGCTCATGGGTGCATTGTGCCACCCGGACCCGTTCTCGCGTCAGGTCTTGGCGGCGTCGCCTTCCGTCACGAGCGACGCGTCGAGCCCGAGCAGGTCCACCGTCGTTGCCCCTGACCGCAACGCGTCGAAGAACCCGGCCTCCTTGGCCTCGCGCGCCCGACCGGCGGCCAGGACGTCGTCGAGCGCGGCACCCGGCACGAACGTCACGCCGTCGACGTCGGCCACCACCCAGTCGCCCGGGGCGACGAGCACGCCGCCGACCCGGGCAGGGACCCCGACCGTCCCGGGCTTGTCCTTGGTCGCACCGGTCAGCGCGATGGTGGCGGAGAACACCGGGAAGCCGTGTGCCGCCAGCGCGGCAACGTCCCGCACGCCGCCGTCGAGGACCAGACCGGCCAGGCCCGCAGCCTCCGCGGCGGTCGTCAGCACCTCACCCCAGTAGCCCCGGTCGGCGACCTGGCCGACGTCGACGACGAGGACGCTCCCTCGCGGCGCCCTGGTGACGGCCACGTGCACGGCGAGGTTGTCCCCCGGCGTGCAGGCAACCGGATAGGCCGGGGCGGCCACCGCGGCACCGGGCCAGGCGGGTCGGAGCCGGCGGTCGGCGGCGATCCCACCGGACTCCCCCACGGTGGCCGATCCCAACTCGGCCAGGGCGGCTGCGACGTCCTCGGTCCTCTGGCTGGCATCGCTCACGTGGTCTCCTCCTCGGTCGGCCGGACGTCCGTGCATTGGAGCACCCGGCGGCCTCACGGCACCAGCCCTACACTCCGGGCGTGACCGACAACATGTTGATCGTGACGCAGGTGGCCCCCTACGTCGACGGGCCGGCGGGCGTGCACGGGGTGCTGACACAGGCCGCCACCGGTCTGAGCGAGCTGGCGGGCCTCGCCGGGCTCTCCCCGACCGTCGTCACCGACGTCGGCGACGTGTCGCCCCGCCAGATCGCCTCGGCCCGCGTCCTGGCCCTGTTCAGCATCGGTGAGACACCGTGGTCCGAGGAGCAGAAGATCGAGGCCCTCGAGACGTGGCGGTGCGGGGACCTGCGCGTGCTGGGTGTGCACTCCGCCACGGACGCCTGCCACACCTGGCCGGAGTACGGCTCCGTGCTCGGCGCCCGCTTCGACGGCCATCCGTGGACCCAGGCGTTCGCCATCGACGTCGTCGACGCCGAACATCCCGCCACGGCGCATCTCGGCGCCCGCTGGCAGTGGCACGACGAGGTCTATCTCTTCCGCGATCTGCGGCCTGACGCCCACGTGCTGCTCCGCCTGGCCGAGGACCAGGTCGACTTGTCGGCGCCCGGTGGGCGGGTGCCCGAGTGCGGCTTTCCCCTGGCCTGGTGCGTGGAGGACGGTCCCGCCCGTTCCTTCTACAGCGCATTGGGCCACTTCCCGGGGGCCTGGGAAACGCCCGCCTACCTGCAGCATTTGGCCGGGGGGCTCGCCTGGCTGGTGGCCAGCGCCTAACCTGACGCCCATGTCAGGGTCATCGGGGGCACTCCCCGACGTCATGGCGGCGGCGGTCTACCGCTCGCCGGGGGTCGTCACCGTCGAGGAGCGGCCCGTCCCCCGCCCCGGTCCGGACCAGCTGGTCGTGCGCGTGCACGCCTGCGGCATCTGCGGGTCCGACATCCATCAGCTGCGTGACGGCTGGGGCTTCCAGCCGGGCGCGGTGGCCGGCCACGAGTGGAGCGGCACCATCGCGGCCGTCGGCGACGACGTCACGGGTTGGTCGCCGGGCGAGCTGGTGGTCGGCGGGTCCTCGCCCAGGTGCGGCACCTGCCGGCGCTGCCAAGAGGGTAAGCCCTCACAGTGCGAGAACCGCAGCAGCATGATCACGGAGCACATGGACGGGGCTTTCGCCGAGTACATCCTGGTCCGGGCGACCGGGGTGCTGCGCCTCCCCGAGGGTCTCTCACCCCGCCACGCCGCACTGGCCGAGCCGCTGTCGGTGGCGATGCACGGCATCACCCGGTCCGGCGTCGCCCCGGGCGACTCCGTGATGGTCTTCGGGGCCGGGCCGATCGGTGCGCTGAGCGTCGCGGCCTTGCGCGCCATGGGCATCGACGACATCACGGTGGTCGAGCCGCACGCTGGCCGGCGTCGCCTGGCGTCCGAGCTTGGCGTGTCGCACATCGTCGACCCCTCCGACCTCGAGGTGTTCCCCTCCTGGGAGCCCGAGCGGATGTCGTCGCGCGCCGTCCACGTGGTGCTGGAGTGCTCGGGGCACCGCGGTGCCATCGAAGCGGGCTTCCACCAGCTGGCACGGGGCGGCATCCTTGTCATGGTGGGTGCCGGTATCGACCATCCAACCTTCGACATCAACCGCATGATCCTCAACGAGCTGACCGTCACCGGGTCCTTCGTCTACGACCTGGGGGGATTCGAGCGGGCGCTGCAGCTCCTCGCCTCCGACGGGTTCCCGGCCGACCTGCTCATCGACCCCGAGGACGTCCCGCTCGACGCCATCGGCGATGCGCTCGAGGGTCTGGCGCTCGGCCGCATCGCCGGCAAGGTCATGGTGGTCCCCGAGGTGCGGTCCTGATGGCACACCCCTTCTACCCGTCCGGGAATCCGCGGTTCAACCACGTCGCCATGTCCCTCCCCGCCGACCTCCTCGGCGCGGAGGGCCGGGCCGAGGTCTGCCGCTTCTTCGACGAGGTGCTCGGCTTCGAGGAGATGGAGGTCATGACGGAGGACCGCCGGCGCCTCATCCTCAGCTGCGTCCACTGGGACCAGTTCATCTTCCTGATCGCGGAAGACGACCCGATGCGCTGTCCCCGCATGGACCATTACGGGTTCGCGGTCGGCTCCCTCGACGAACTGCGCGGCATTCAGGAGCGAGCGGAGGCCTTCCGCCAGTCCGACGACCGCATGGAGCTGATCGACCTGCACGTCGACGACCAGCAGGTCGTCAAGATCCACTCGCTCTACGTCCGCTACCTACTGCCCATGACGATCGAGTTCCAGTACTGGGAGTTCCCCGAGCCCGTCGAGGCCTCGGCCGGCTGAGCCAACCGCACCGTCCAGCGTCGTTCGCCGCTACCGTGCGGAGATGACCCCCGCGGCCGCCACGGGGCGGGCCGAACGGTTCCGCTCCCTGCATGCCCGGGGCACGCCGCTGCTCATGCCCAACGCCTGGGACATCGGGTCGGCCCGGCTCTTCGCCGCCCTCGGCTTCGAGGCCCTGGCCACCACGAGCGGCGGCTTCGCCGCCTCCCACGGCCGGCTCGACGGGGCCATGGGCAGAGACGAGGTGCTCGCGCACGGCGCCGACATCGCCGCGGCCGTCGACGTGCCCGTGTCGGCCGACCTCGAGAACTGCTTCGCCCACGACCCGGCCGGCGTGGCCGCCACCATCACCGATGCCATCGCAGGCGGGCTCGCCGGCGGCTCGGTAGAGGACTTCACGGGCCACGCCGACGATCCGGTGTACGAGCTGCCACGGGCCGCCGAGCGCGTGGTGGCGGCGGCCGAAGCGGCCCGGGCCGCGCCGCAGGGCTTCGTGCTCACGGCGCGGGCCGAGAATTACCTGCACGGCCGTCCCGACCTGGCCGACACCATCACCCGGCTGCAGGCCTACCAGGAGGCGGGCGCCGACGTCCTCTTCGCGCCCCGCGTCATCGACCCCGACGAGCTGCGCACGGTGCTCGCGGCCGTCGACCTTCCCGTCAGCGTCCTCGTCCTGCCGGGTGCGCCGACCGTCGACGAGCTGGCCGGGCTCGGGGTCAGCCGGATCTCGGTCGGGGGCGCCATCGCCGTGGCGGCGTACGGGGCCGCCATCAACGCAGTGACCGAGCTGCGGGACCAGGGCACGTGCGGCTACTGGGACCTGGCGGCGGTGGCCCGTCCGGTGATCGACCGCGTGTTCAGTCGCTGACGGCGACCGTGACTTCGATCTCGACGGCGCCGTTGCGGGGCAGGGCCGCCACGCCGATGGCCGAGCGCGTGTGGCGACCCGCCTCGCCGAAGACGTCCGCCAGTACCCGGCTGGCGCCGTCGATCACCGCCGGCTGCTGGTGGAAGTCGGGGGCGGAGGCCACGTAGCCGGTGACCGTCAGGACGCGCGTGACGCGGTCGAGCGAGCCAAGGGCTGCCTCCAGTACGGACAACGCGTTGAGCGCGCAGACCGCGGCAGCCTCCCGGCCTTCCTCCACCGTCACGGTGTCGCCAAGGCGGCCCAGGCAGGTCAGCTCGCCGGCGATGCGGGGCAGCTGACCCGAGGTACGCGCCACGCCGTCGTGCACGACGACGGCGTCGAGCGGATCGTGCGGAGGGTGTGGACCGTGCAGGGTGAGGCCCAGCTCGGCCAGCCGGGCCCGAGTGCGGCCGTCGCTCACCCCGCCCTACCGCATGAAGGGGTAGACGTTGGCGAAGTTCTGGTTGACCTTCTCGGGCAGCGGGTAGATGGCACCGAGCTGCTTGGCACCCCAGATGATCCGGGCGGAGCGCTCGACCAGCGCCGTGTTGTGCATGGTCTTGTGCATGGTCGTCCCCACCGCCACCATGCCATGGTTGGCGATCAGCGCGGCGCCCCGGCTCTCGAGGGCCTTGACCACCTGCTCGCCCAGCTCGGCCGAGCCGCTCGGGCAGTACTCGGTGCAGCGGATGTCACCCCCGAGGTAGACGGTGAACTCGTCGATGCAGCTCGGGATGTCCTGCTGAGCCACCGCGAACATGGTGGCGTGGACCGCGTGCGAGTGGATGCACACCGCGATGTCCTCGTAGGCGTTTTGCACGGCCAGGTGGAGGTACTTCTCCGACGTCGGGCCGCGCTCGCCCGTGACGACGTCCCCGGCCGGGTTCACGATGACGATGTCCTCGGGCGTCATGATCCCGTAGTCCAGCGAGGACGGGGTGACGGCGATGTTGCCGTCCTCCATCCGCGCCGAGATGTTCCCCGAGGTCCCCTCGACCAGCCCCTTCTCCAGGAGCTCCTTGGCCGCCGCGACGATCTGCTCAGGTGCGTTCTCAATGAAGGTGGCCATGGCCCGGGTGCTCCTCACCGCTCAATGGGCGACCGTGCGTCGCCCCGTGGTCGCCCCGATCGTACAGCTCCGGCCGCAATGCCTGACACGGCTGTCAGGGAACGGGTCGTCGGGGTACTGTCTCGGCCATGGGACTTCTCGACGGTCGTGTGGCGGTGGTGACGGGTGCAGGACGGGGCATCGGGCGGGACATCGCCCTCTGCCTCGCCGCGGAGGGCGCCAAGGTCGTGGTCAACGACGTGGGCGTCTCCCTCGGGGGTGAGGGCACCGAGGAGGATCCCGCCGCCGAGGTCTGCCGGGAGATCGAGGCGGCGGGCGCTGCCGCCGTGCCCAACCACGACTCGGTGAGCGACTTCGACGCGGCGGGCCGGATCGTGTCGTCGGCCGTGGAGAACTTCGGGAAGATCGACATCCTGGTCAACAACGCGGGCATCGTGCGCGACCGGACGCTGGTGAAGATGGACGAGGCCGATTACGACGCGGTCATCGCGGTGCACCAGAAGGGCACGTTCAACACTGTCCGCCACGCCGCGCCGCTCATGAAGGACGCCGGCTACGGGCGCATCGTCAACATCACCTCGTCGGCGGGCCTGCGGGGCAACTTCGGACAGACGAATTACGGTGCGGCCAAGGCGGCGATCATGGGCATGACGTTCGTGTGGGCCCTCGAGCTCGGCAAGTACGGCATCACCGTCAACGCCGTCGCGCCGGCGGGCTTCACCCGCATGACGGAGGGGCTCTACGCCGGGGCGGAGCCGCCCGCCGATCAGGATCCCGCGCTCAACGCGCCCCTCATCGCGTTCCTGGCCTGCGAGGATGCCTCCTACGTGAACGGCCAGGTGCTCGGGCGCACCGGCTTCGCCTACACCCTGTTCCAGACGCCGCGACAGATCGCCACCATGTGGCGCGAGGGTGGATGGACACCCCAGGAGGTGGCCGACCACTTCCACGAGGTACTGGGCCAACACCTGCAGCCCGTCGGCATGGGTGAGCACCCGCTCCTCGGCAAGAAGGGCTGAGCCTCGGGACCGAGCGGCTCCACCCGAACCCGGGCCGCACGCCGCGCCTGCTAGCCTGGCGTGTGACGCGTCAGTGGTGCTCGGTGCACCACAGGCGACCGGCGGGATTCCACCCTGAGGTTGCGGTGCGTGACCACAGAACGGAGCTTCCCCCTTGTCTTCACCCGCGCCGGGCACCATGGTGCCCGCCACCGTCTCCACCTTCGGTGACCTCGCCCTGCCCGACGCCCTCGTCGAGGTGCTCGCCGCCCAGGGGATCACGGCCCCCCTGCCCATTCAGGCGATGACCATCGCCGACGCCCTGGCGGGACGCGACGTCTCGGCCAAGGCCCCGACCGGATCGGGGAAGACCCTGGCCTTCGCCCTTCCCCTCGCCGCCACCGTCCGGCACTGCGCGCCCAAGAAGCCCCAAGCCTTGGTCTTGGTGCCCACCCGCGAGCTGGCCCTGCAGATCTCGAACGTCCTCACCCCTCTCCTGGCGACCCGGGACCGGCGCGTCGGGGTCATTTACGGCGGCGTCAGCTACGAGCGCCAGCGCAAGGCGCTGCGCAACGGCGTCGACGTCGTCGTCGCCTGCCCGGGCCGGCTCGAAGACCTGATGCAGGCCGGGACGATCAGGCTGGCCGACGTGCGCACGGTCGTGCTCGACGAAGCCGACCGCATGGCGGACATGGGCTTCTTGCCGGCCGTCCGCCGGATCCTCGACGCCACCGCGGCCAACCGTCAGACCTTGTTGTTCTCCGCCACCCTCGACGGCGACGTGGACACCCTCGTCCGCCACTATCAGAGAAACCCCGTGCGCCACGAGGTCGTCCGTGATGCCGAAGACCTCAGTCGCGTGACGCACGCCTTCCATCACGTGTCCCAGGCGGACCGGGCGACGGCGTTGGCCGAACTGGCCGCCAAGGCGACCTCGTCGATCATCTTCGTGCGCACCAAGCACAGCGCCGACCGCGTGGCGTCCAGATTGGCCCGGGCCGGCATCGCCGCCCAGGCGATTCACGGAGGCCGCTCCCAGGCCCAGCGCGAGCGGGCCCTCACCGCGTTCCGGGCGGGGAAGGTGCACGCCCTGGTGGCCACCGACGTCGCCGCCCGGGGCATCCACGTCGACGACGTGTCGACGGTCATCCACTACGACCTCCCCGAGAGCCCCAAGGACTACGTGCACCGATCCGGGCGGACGGCCCGGGCGGGTGCAGACGGAACGGTCGTCGCGCTCGTCACCCCCGAGCAACACCACACGGCGCTCAGCCTGTTGCGCACGCTCGACCTCGACGTCACGGACGCCGACGGCGTCCCCCTGTCGCTGGCCGCGGGTGGGCGAGGCGGCCAAGGCGGCGCGGGTGCGCGCAAGCGTGAGAAGAGCCGGCGCCAGCGCCCGGCCGCGCCCTCGGCGCGCCGGCACGGTCGCCCGGCGCCGCACGCCGCCGGCGGGCGGCGCTCCTCGAGGAGCCGCTGAGGGCTCGACCGCCCGGGCCGGCCCGGCCCGACCCCGCCCGACCCGGCCCGGCCCAACCCCGCCCGAACCGGCACGGCGGCTCCCAGACACGGACTTCCGTGCTCTCTGTAGGGTAGGAGGCGTCCGCCGCCGCGCGGCGGCCGCCGATCAGGGAGGGACCATGGACGTCCGAGACAAGATCTACATCAACGGGGCCTGGGTCCCCTCGACCGGGTCCGGCACCCTCGAGGTGATCGACTCGGCCACCGAGGAGGTCTTCGCCACCATCCCCGAGGGGACGCCGGAGGACGTCGACAAGGCCGTCGAGGCCGCTGCCGCCGCCTTCCCCGGCTGGGCCGCCACGTCGCGGGAGGAGCGCGCCAAGCTCCTCACCCGCATCGGCGAGGCCCTGGCGGCGCGCACCGACGAGATCGCGGAGGTCATCAGCCACGAGGTCGGCATGCCCATGACGCTCTCGGGCTCCATTCAGGTCGGCCTGCCGGCCGGTGCCTTCGCCGACGCCGCCAAGGCGGCCGAGGCCTTCGAGTGGGAGGAGGAGATCGGCAACTCGCTCGTGGTGCACGAGCCGGTGGGCGTGGTCGGCGCGATCACCCCGTGGAACTACCCCCTGTACCAGGTCGTCCTGAAGGTCGCGCCCGCCCTCGCCGCCGGGTGCACCGTCGTGCTCAAGCCGAGCGAGGTCGCGCCGATCAACGCGTTCATCCTGGCCGAAGTCATCGACGAGGTCGGCCTGCCACCTGGTGTCTTCAACCTGGTGAGCGGCGTCGGGCCCGTGGTGGGCGAGGCCATCGCGGCGCACCCCAAGGTCGACATGGTGTCCTTCACCGGCTCGACAAGGGCGGGCCGGCGCGTCATGGAGCTGGCGGCCGAGGGCATCAAGCGCGTGTCCCTCGAGCTCGGTGGCAAGTCGGCCAACATCCTGCTCGACGACGCCGACTTCGGCGCGGCGGTGCCGGCAGGCCTCTTCGGCTGCTACCTGAACTCAGGCCAGACCTGCTCGGCGCTGACCCGCATGCTCGTCCCGCGCGACAAGCTCGCCGAGGTGGAGGAGCTGGCGGCCGGCGCCGCCGCCGGCTTCGCGCCCGGTGATCCCTTCGAAGCCGGCAAGCTGCTCGGCCCGCTCGTGTCCGCGGTCCAGCGCGACCGCGTGCGGACCTACATCAACAAGGGCATCGAGGAGGGCGCCAAGCTCGTCACCGGCGGGCCCGAGGCACCCGAGGGGCTCGACAAGGGCTTCTACGTGCAGCCGACCGTCTTCTCCGAGGTCACGCCGGACATGACGATCGCCAAGGAGGAGATCTTCGGTCCGGTGCTCTCCATCATCCCCTACGACACCGAGGAGGAGGCGATCGAGATCGCCAACGGCACGCCGTACGGTCTGGCGGGCGCGGTGTGGAGCGCCGACCCGGCACGAGCCGAGAAGGTGGCCCGACAGATGCGGACCGGCCAGGTCGACATCAACGGCGGGCAGTTCAACCCGAGCGCGCCCTTCGGCGGCTACAAGCAGTCGGGCATCGGACGCGAGCGAGGCCGGTACGGCCTCGAGGAGTTCGTCGAGACCAAGTCGATGCAGCGCTAGGACGACCGCCGTGGCCGGGGCGTCCCCGGCTCAGCCCGACCCGGGCACCACCGGCGGGGCCCCGGCCGGGGTCAGCACCTCGATGCCCGACGACGTCGGCGATGCGGTCGTGCCGACGCCGAAGACGAGGGCGTCGCCCACGGTGGCGATGCCCGACCAGTTGAACTGGGGCAGGCCGACCTGCGTCAGCAGTTGCCCGGTGGTGGCGTCGCGCACCTGAATCGCCTTGGCGGCCAGGGCTAGGCCGGTGAACATCATGCCGCCGGCCACCGTGGTGGCCGAGAACGATGCCGTGTCGTTGGCCTGCCAGAGCACCGCTCCCGTTGCCGCGTCGAAGGCGTGGTCGGTGGGGTTCTGATTGGCGACGTCGCGGGGGTCGGAGGGATCGCACACCGGCAGGGTCCCGCGCGAGGTCGGGAGGAAGTCGCCCACGGCCGTCGCCCCCAGGACGCGGCTGCCGTCGTAGGCGGTGGTGCCGATGAAGCCCCCCGACGACCCGCCGAAGACCACGTTGGTCGACCAGTGCAGGCGGCCGGTGCGCGGGTCCAGCGAGTAGTAGGTGCCGTCCTTGCTTCCCTCGCCGAGGAACGTCGTCCGTCCGTTCGCCGACAGCCCCGCGTTGGCGCTCGCCCCGAAGTCGTCGTCACAGGCTGGCGCGTGGGCGAGCGGGTGGTACTTCCATGCCAGCGTGCCGTTGGCAATGTGCAGCGCGATCACCGAGTCCGCGTAGGGCGCCGCACTGCCGAAGTTGCAGTCGGCCGTGCCGAAGACGACCAGGCCCAGGTCGGGCAGGACGGTGCCCGACGACCAGACGCTGCCGCAGCTGTCGTCGAGCACGCGTGTGCTCCCCGGTGTCTTCACGTCGGTCTGGAACTCCCACACGGGGTCGCCCGTGTCGATGTTGGCGGCGACGATGTAGCCGCCGGACTTCGGCTGCCCGTCCTCGTCGACGCCGACGATGACGCGGCCGTCCACCACCACGGGAGACGAGAAGATCCGCGTGCTGTCGGTGTTCGGGTCCGGCGGCCCGGGCACGCCCGGGTAGACGTGCTTCCAGTACACCGCCCCCGTGGCGGCCTCCAGCGCGTAGAGCGTGTAGCCCCCGGACACGATCACCAGGGCCGGCCTCCGGCCCGACGCCGGCTCGAACCAGGCGGACGAGGTGACCAGCCCACCGTCGGACGTGGCGTCACGGGGCTGCTGTCCCGGATACGGCGTGATGGCGTTCTGCGAGTCGAGCCGGACCTTCCAGCGCAGCGCCCCCGTTTCGAGGTTCAGTGCGTAGAAGTAGTCGTCCCACGAGCCCGCGTAGACGGTGTCGCCGACGACGGTGGGCGTCGCCGTCACGGCGTCGCCGGTCGGGAAGAACCAGGCCTGGCGCAGGGTCGGGACCGATTGCTCGGTCAGGGTCGTCCGGCCGTCGAAGGTGTGCTGGGCGTCGTGTCCGTACCCGGGCCAGTCCCACGGGCTGACCGCGGCCGGGACGGCCCCCGAGGCGGACGGCGCACCGGCGGCCGCTGCCGGCCCGTCGGTGCCGACGGCCAGCACGGCCGCGCCGAGGGCCACGGCACCCAGTGCCGCCCGCACGCCGAGATGGCTCTGCCACGCCCGCCAGCGCGGCGCTCGCACCCTGAGCGGCAACGCGCTCAGCCGAAGCCCGCGGTCGCCGGCTTGTCCGTCGGCGGTCCCTTGGCCGGCGCGGGGTTCTCCGACGGTCCCGACAGCGGGGCCTTGATCTTGCCCGTCGGGTACGGACAGCGGGTCTGCGCCGGGACGCACACGGTCACGCTGGTCGGGAAGTCGAATCCACTGGCCACGGTGACCGGCGCCGACGGCTGGCCGCCGGTGACGGTGACCCGCATGACGCGGCCGCCGTAGGAGGCGGGCCCGCAGCCGGTGAGCGGGCCGGTGCAGGTGATGTGGATGTCGACGAAGTACAGCGTCCCGTCGGGAGCGAAGGCCATCCCGAACGGGTTGTACTGGTCGGGGCTCTGCCCGAGGTCGGCCACCGTCGTGCCCGGCACCGAACCACGTCCCGGCTCGGGCTGTCCGCTGTCGCTCACCCAGACGATGGAGGGATTCCCGATGTAGCTGCTGATGGCGTAGCAGCCGCACGTCGGGTCCTTCGCGATGCCGGCAGGGAAGGAGACGTTGTAGAAGGTGGACACCTGGACCTTGTCCCGCGGGTACACCCCGCCCGGGCACTGAGCGGCACTGGTCGGGAAGGACGAGTGGGCGAAGCGGAGCACGCTGGAGGTGCCGACGTTCGGGATGAGCAGGTCGTCGTTGGACGCCACGGCCATGGTGCCGGGCTGGGCCAGGCCCCCGGTGCCGTCGGTGTGGTGCGGACCGAAGCCTCCGGCGGTGGGGCCGTACACGACGCAGTCGGTCGTGTAGTTGGGGGCGAACCACTCGACCAGGCGGCCGCTGCTGGGCGGCGGGTAGTTGCCCTGCGCCGTGGCGATGTCGTTGGCGAAGATGTTCTGGTGGCTGTCGATGGCGCACCCCGTGTACGTCTGGTTGTTGTTGAAGACGCCGTTCGCGCTCGGTGGTGAGTCGCTCCCGATGGACTGACCGGGCATTTTGTAGGGGCCCGGCACATAGAGCGTCTCGCCGCTGAACGAACCGTTCGGCTCGTCGAGCTCCTCGCCGTCAGCCGGTTGCTTGTAGGGCTTCAGGCCCCCGAGATTGTGCTGGCTGGGCAGCGTGGGGTCATAGCCGCCGACGAAGCGGCCGTCGGGCAGGACGCAGACCTGCCCGTTGAGGTCCCACGCGGGGAGGAGCTGGCCCTGGGTGCCCTTGGGCATGGACAGGAAGTCGACCTCCTCGTTCTGGTCCCAGTAGACGAGGTAGCCCGGCTGCCCCTTCAGGCCGCCGGCAACGGTCGGGACGCTGCTCCCCGGCGTGGACGCGCTCGGCGATCCGGACGCCGCCGACGCGGTCGCACCCGACACGAGCGCGGCCAAGAGAACGACCACGCACAGCGCGACACCCAGCCGCGACTCCCCCGCTTCCCGGTACCCCATCGAAATCCCCCGTGCCAGTGGCCAAGCCTGACGCCGCCGTCATAGTAGACGAGCCGTGCCGCCCTCGGGCGGCAACGCGTCAAGCCAGAGGGTCCCGCCACCCGGGCGAGGCGGTCCGGCCCCCGGCGGCCACCCGCAACCCGATGAAGTTGCGCTGCGCCTCCACCGTCCCCGCCCCGACGCACAGCCCCCGGATGTCGCGGTAGGCCCGCTCGAGCGGGTACTCGCGCGAGTAGCCGTAGCCACCGTGGATCTGCATGGCCTCGTCGCACACGAACTTGGCGGCCAGGTTCGCCGCCGTCTTGGCCAGCGCCGTCTCGAGGGGCGGCGGCGTGCCGCCGGGGCCGGCCAGCCGCACCGCCCGCGCCAGGAGCAGCCGCGCCCCCTCGAGCTGCACCGACATGTCGGCCAGCTTCCACTGCAATCCCTGCAGTTCGGCCAGGGGCTTCCCCCCGATCACCCGTTCGTTCATGTAGCGCACGGCGTGCTCCAGCGCCCCCTGGGCGGCGCCGACGCACATGGACGCGTTGCCGCAACGCTCGTGGTTGAGGTGCGACAGCAGCACCTTGAAGGCCTCGGTGCTCGAGGGGTCGCCGGCGATGAGCACGTCGTCTTCGGTGATCTCGACCCCGTCGAAGGCCAGTTCGGCCTCGGTGGCGGCGTGGATCCCCATGCCCTTGTGCCGCCCGGTGACCGAGACGCCGTCGCGGTCGGTGGGCACGATGACCGCGCCGATGCCCTTGGCGCCCTCCCCGCCCGGCCACCGGCACCAGACGAGCACGCCCTGGGCCACATCACCGAGCGTCGAGTAGTTCTTGTAGGCGTTCAGGCGCCAGCGTCCCGGGCCATCCGCCACCAGCGCCGCCCGCATGTTCTGCACGGCGCTGCCGGCGTCGGGCTCGGTGATGCCGATGCTGATGAGCGCGTCGCCGTCGGCCGCCGCCGGCAACCAGCGCTCCTTCATCGCCTCGGGGCCGAGATGCTCGATGCCCCGCGGCGGCCCGTTGAAGGTCAACTGGCAGCAAATGGCGGAGGAGACGTCGGCCCGCGCGATTTCCTCCAGCACGATGGAGGCCTCGACGTCGCCCAGGCCCAGGCCGCCCCAGCGCTCCCCCACGGTGATGCGGAGGAGGTCGGCGGAGGCGAGCGCCTTGCGCACCTCGGTCGGGACCACGCCCTCCTCGTCGGCCTGGTGGGCCCGGGGCGCCACCTCACGCTGGGCCACGTCGCGAGCCAGCTGGCGCAGCGCCGCCTGGTCCTCGGTCTCGGCGAGCAGGTCGACGCCCGGGCCCGCTGCGCCCGACGCGCTCATCAGCCGAGCTCGGTGCCGACGACGCCCACGAAGCTGACACCCTCGCCCGGCGCGCCGCCCAGGTTGTGCGTGAGCCCGAGGGTGCGGCCGGGCCCCACGGTGTTGATCTGGCGCTCGGGCGGCGCCTCACCCCGCAGCTGGAGCCAGCACTCGAAGAGCATGCGCAGGCCCGAGGCGCCGATCGGGTGGCCGAAGCTCTTCAGCCCGCCGTCGGGGTTGACCGGAAGGTCGCCGTCGCGGTCGAAGGTGCCCTCGAGCACCTCCTTCCACGCCGTGCCCCGCTCGGCGAAGCCCAGGTCCTCCATGAGGACCAGCTCGGTCGGCGTGAAGCAGTCGTGCACCTCCGCCATGGCGAGCTGCGCCCGCGGCTCGGTGATCCCCGCTTGGGCATAGGCGTCGGCCGCCGACCGCACGACCTCCTCGAAGGTGGTGTAGTCGTAGGCGGGGTCGATGGGTCCGGCCGCCGGTCCCGCCACGAAGGCGAGCGCCTTCACGTACAGCGGGTTCTCGCAATAGCGGTGCGCGTCCTCCACCCGGCAGATGATGGCCGCCGCCGAGCCGTCGCTCACCCCGCTGCAGTCGAAGACCCCCAGGTCACCCGCGACCAGGGGCGCCTTGGCGATGGTCTCCATGGAGACCTCCTTCTGGAACTGCGCCCTGGGGTTACGCGCCCCGTTCTGGTGGTTCTTGAAGGCGATCCGGCTCATGACCTCCTTGAGCTGCTCCCTGTCGACGCCGTACTTGTGGGCGTAGGAGGGCGCCAGGAAGGAGAAGGCGGCCGGGGACGACAGCCCGGGGTCGGTGCCGTCGCCGACGGCCCGGATCCCGGTGAGACCCGAGTAGCCCGTGTCCTTGAGCTTCTCCACGCCGATGGCCATGGCCGTGTCGTAGGCGCCCGAGGCCACGGCGTAGCAGGCGTTGCGGAAGGCCTCTGACCCTGTAGCGCAGTAGTTCTCCACGCGGGTCACGGGCCGATAGTCCAACTTGAGGGGCCGAGACAGCGTCACGCCGCACACGCCCGACGTCATGGTGCCGAGCCAGAAGGCGTCGATGTCGTAGATCGACAGGCCCGCCGAGGCCGCCGCCTCCGTGGCCGCGTCGGTCAAGAGGTCGTCGACACCCTTGTCCCACAGCTCGCCGAAGCGCGTACAGCCCATGCCGATGATGGCCACCTGGTCGCGGATGCCGCTGCTCGCCATGTCGTTACTCTCCTCGCTCCCCGGCCTGATCGACCTGCGGCCCGGTCCGCGCGCCCCCGGCCGGGCGTGCCTTCCAGAAGTAATTGTGCACGCCCTGGGCCGTCCAGATGCGGCGGAACGTCATCGCCACCCGGTCGCCGATGGCGAGCTCGGACGCCACGACGTCGGTCATCTCGCAGCGGTAGCGCCCGCCGCCGTCGAAGTCGACGATGACGCCCACGACCGGCGGCGACAGGCTGAAGGCCAGGTGGTCGATGGTGAAGGTGGCCACCGTCCCGGGCACGTCGGCGAGGCGCTCGGCCTGCATCTGGTCGATGGCGTGGCAGGACAGGCAGGCCCGGGTGGGCGGCATGTGGCGGAAGCCGCACACGAGGCAGCGGCTCGCCGCGAAGGCGTACTTCCACTCCTCGGAGCGATGCACCGTCGGCGCGCCGGGGCGCTCGGGGTCCGGCCGCCGCGGCGGCTCCCGGCGCAGCTGCCCGCGCCAGGTCAGGAACGTGGCATAGGACAGGTCGTCGCGGCCGGCCGCCACCTGCTCGGCGACCGACGGGACGCCGGCCGCGGCCCGGTCTCGCTGCGCCTCGGCCAGCGCGTCGGTGGTGCGCAGCACGAGGGCGTCGGCGCCGTCGGCGAGGGACAGCACCGCGATCACCTGCCCCGGCTCGGCGCGTTCGAGGACGTCGCACAGCGCGACGCCGGCGTGCGCGGCACCGAGGTTCCCGAGCGACGCGGTCAGGTCAGGGGCCAGGACGCCCTGGCGCACGCCGAGGCCTGCCGCGGCCGACTTGACCGCCCGCACGTGCAAGCCGGTGACGATGGCGTGGTCGATGTCGCCCTCGGCCAGGCCGGCGTCCTTGAGCGCGGCGGCGAAGGCCTCGCGGGCGAGCGGGACGTAGAGCTCCTCGCCGAAGCGCTCCTCCCACACGTGCGAATCCGCCTCACCGGGAACCCGCCACCGGTCGAGGAATTCGTCGCTGGCGGAGCCTCGGCCCGCCAGCTCGGCCACGGCGCCGTGCGGCGCGCACACGAAGGCCGCGGCCCCGTCGCCGCTGTCGCGCTCCTCCGCAGACCCCGCCAGGCCGGTGCGCAGGTCGGAGAGCACGGCCAGCGACGTGCGGCCGGCGCCGGCGGCCCCTTCCCCGCCGCGCCCGCCCGCGCCGCCCACCGCCAGGAGCAGCGTGCCCACGGCCGAGCGCGGCGACCCGGCCAAGTCGTACGCCCCGCAGGAGCGCCCGAGCCCGAGTGCTGCGTGCACCGTGGTCGCGCTCGTCTTGTCGAGATACCCCGGGTCGGGGGTGGACAGGAAGAGGTCCTGCACCGACCAGGCGCCGGGCCCCACGGCCAGCGCCCGTCGGCCCGCCTCGACGCCCAGCGTGGTGGTGTCCTCGTCATGGGACGCCACGGCGCGGGTCCCCCGCCCGCCGCCGCTCCCCAGCACCCCGGCGATGGCCGAACGCTGGAGCCGCCAGAAGGGCAGGTACGTGCCCCACGCCGCGATCCCGCTGCTCATGGACCGATCATTACAGATCTACCCGCATCGCCGACCAAGGTCGACGTGCTCACACCGCCGGCGCCGGCTGCTCGGCCCGCATCTCGGCCCGCATCTCGGCCCGCCGGGCCTCCGTCGCCGCCTCGTCGACCTCGAGGGTCAGCTCCTCGAGCGAGCCCACGAGGACGACCCCGTAGTCGCGCCGGGCGCCCTCGATGCTGACGTACTCGTCGAGCACGTCGTCGAGCACGGCTGCCGGGGGGCGCTCCAACGGGTCACCCCAGCCACCACCGCCCCCGTAGTCGAAGTTGATCCGGTCGCCCGCCTCCATCGGCACCCAGTCGGCCGTGTGCTGCACCAGCAGCTCACGGTCCGACCCGTAGCGCAGCCGCAACTGGTTCGGCGCGCCGGGGCGGCCGCCGGCGATGCCCGGCATCGGGTACTTCATGCCCACCACGTAGGTGTAGACGTGCGAGGGGACGCGCACTTCCTTGATGTAGTGAGACCCGCAGCCGCCGCGCCACTGCCCGGCGCCGCCCGAGTCGGTGCGATAGTCACGGCTCCACTGGATGTGCGGGTACAGCGACTCGTTGATTTCCGCCGTCGCCTTCCACAGGTTGCCGAACGACGCCGAGACGGCACCCCAGGCGTCCATGCCCTTGGCGGCGTTGCACCAGCCGGCGTACACCTCGGCCGACCCGTCGACGAACATCTGGCCGCTGCGGGGGTCGACGCCGCGGATCGTCGTCGGGATGCCCGTCTTGTAGGTCTGCGGCACGGCGCGCTCGGGCAGCACGCCCGACAGCGCCACCGCGATGACCTCGCCGACGTCGGCGCCCGGGTGGTGCGTCCCGGCCGAGACCGGCTTGCCCGGGTGGGGGTTCATCACGCACCCCTGGGGCACGATCAGCTCGATGCAGTTGAAGAACCCCTCGTTCTTCGGGATCTCGGGGTCCATCATGGCGGCGACCTGCGCCACCGTGTAGCCGCGGGTGTTGCCGTAGGTCGACCAGGACTGCAGCTCCTGGCGCTCGTCGCTCCCCGTGTAATCGATGGTCAACTTCGGCCCGTCCACGGTGATCGTGACGTGCAGATGGATGTCGGGGTTCCCCAGCGGGTCGTGGTCCACGTAGGCGTCGCCCTCGTAGACGCCGTCGGGCCAGGCGGAGACCTCCTCGGCGAAGCGCCGCGCCGCGTAGTCGATCATGTGGTCGACGGCCGACTCAATCATGTCCACGCCGTAGCGCTCGACCAGTCCGACGAGGTTGTCGGCCGCCTGCTTGGCCGCGCCGATCTGCGCCCGGATGTCGCCGAGATACCCGTCGAGGCGGTTGTTGATCTGCAGGGCGTAGAGCACGTCGCGCCGCTCCACGCCGCGGTCGAGGACCTTGATCACGGGCCAGCGCACACCCTCGCCCCAGATGTCGGTTGCCGTGACGTTGTAGCCGCCCGGGACGGCGCCACCGGTGTCACCGTGGTGGCACTGGATCGACGCGATGAGCACCAGATGCCCGTCGACGACCACCGGAGCGAAGACGTTGTAGTCGGGCAGGTGGCCGCCCCCGTGGTAGGGGTCGTTGGCCACGAAGACGTCGCCCTGGTGGAACTCCTCGACACCCAGGAAGTCGAGGGCGAAGCGCACGGGCAGCGTCGAGGTGAGCATGAACTGGGGGATGCCGACGCTCAGCGCGGCCAAGCGACCCTTGCCGTCGAGGATGGTGGCGTTGCGCTCGTTGGACTGGTTCAGGATCGGCGTCGTAGCGGTCCGCGAGACGTACATGGCCATCTCGAAGCAGACGGTCTCCATGGTCCCCCGGATCACCTCGGCGGTCACCGGGTCGACGGCGCCGTCCGCCATGAGGCGGTCCCTCGGTCCGGCGAGTGCCTGCAGATCGACGTTCATAGCCCCTCCCTCTGGCCCGCTCCGCGGCGGGTCCCAGCGGCGCGCGTATGTCACCTCGATGGCCCGCCACCGGCCACGGCCCAGGACGTTCCCGTAGACCGATTGCTGACAGCCGTGTCACCTTTACTGTACACGGCCCTCCCGGGGCGCCCCCCTCCCGGGGGGCGTCGCCGCCCGGGAACCGCCGTCCGACCTCCCGGCAGCGCAGCCCGGTCCCGCCCCGGCCTACCCCGCGATCCCCACGATGGGCGCGTTGAGCGTGATGGAGCCGGTCGAACCGTAGAAGGTCGGGCCGCTGGTCGTCGGGAACGTGAAGACCCCGCCGTCGGAACCGCTGAGGTAGTAGCCCCCCGCCACCGCCGTCATCCCCACGATGGGCTTGTTGAGCGTCATCGACCCCGTCGAGCCGTAGAAGGGAGGACCATTCGTCGTCGGGAAGGCGAAGATGCCGCCGTCGGAGGCGACGAGGTAGTAGCCCCCGGTCAACGGCGCCGCCATGCCGACCACGGGCTTGTTCAGCGCGATCGACCCCGTCGAGCCGTAGAAGGCGGCGTCGCCGTAGGAGAAGATGCCGCCGTCGGAGGCCACGAGCCAGTAGCCCTTGCCGTCGGGGGTGGCCGCCATGCCCACCACCGGCTTGTTGAGAGTCAGGCCGCCGGTGGACCCGTAGAAGGCGGCGTCGCCGTAGGAGAAGATGCCGCCGTCGGAGGCCACCAGCCAGTAGCCGCCCCCGTCGGGGGTCACCGCCATGCCGACGATGGGCTTGTTCAAGTGGAGCGATCCGGTGGAGCCGTAGAACTGGGCCGAACCGAAGGTGAACACCCCGCCGTCGGAGGCCACCAGGTAGTAACCGTCACCGGCGGGCATCACCGCCATCCCCACGATCGGGGCGTTGAGGCGCGTTCCGCCCATGGATCCCAAGAAGGGGGCGCCGGTCCCGTAGTTGAAGATGCCGCCGTCGGAGGCCACGAAGCGGTAGCCCGAGCGGGCGATCGGGGCCGACATGACGAAGGGGTTGTTCACCGCCGACACCGGCTGGTAGGCGCCGACCGCCACGCAGCTCCAGTCGGTCAGGCACGTCACTCCCAGCACGCTCGTGCTGGTGCCCGGTGACGGGTTGGGCGAGCTCACGAGGGCCCAGGTCGATCCGTTCCAGGCGAGGGCCAGCGACGAGGCGGACGCCCCGCTGCCGATGGTCCCGACGGCGCTGCAGGTCGTCTGGCTGAAGCAGTCGACCCCGTTCAGGACGTTGGCCTGGGTCGCCGAAGAGCTCGGGCTCGATGTGATCGCCCACGACGAGCCGGTCCAGGTCTCGACGAGCGTCTGGGAGACGTGCACGCCGTCCGCCGCCGAGCCGACGGCCTCACAGAAGGACGCCCCGGCGCACGACACCGAGTTCAGGACGTCCGAGCTGCCGGCGGCGACCACGACGTTGGGCGTCGACACGATCGACCAGACCGACCCGTTCCACGACTCGGCCAAGGTGACCGTCGAGGTTCCCTGCGTCGCGCTCCCCACGGCGGTGCAGAACGACCCGCTCACGCACGTGACGCCGATCAGCACGCTGGCGTTCGACGTGGTCGGGTTGGGGCTGCTGACGAGCGTCCACGCCGTCCCGTTCCACTGCTCCACCAGGGTGACCGTGCTGGTGGCGAGGTGGGCGCTCCCGACCGCCACGCAGGAGGTCGCGCTCAGGCACGACACCGAGTCGAGCGGCGTCTGGGTCGAGCCGGCCGGATTGGGACTCGGGACGACGGTCCAGGTCGTGCCGTTCCAGGTGGCGGTGAGCGTGCCCGAGTTGGTGGACCCCACCGCCATGCAGAAGCTCGGCCCGGCACACGAGACGGCGTTCAGCACGTCGTTGGTCGTCGAGGGCTGGTTGGGGCTGGTCACGATCGACCACGCGGTGCCGTTCCACTGCTCAATCAGCGTGCCGCCCGTGGCGGTGGTCTGCGATCCCACGGCCACGCAGAACGACGCGGTCGCACACGTCACGCCGTTCAGCGAGTTCGACGTCGTGGTCGAGGCCGACGGCACGTTCACGTTCGTCCACGACGTCGCGTTGACGGTCGGCGGCGACGTGAGGGTCGCGGCCTGCGAGACGCCGACCGCCGTCACGAGGACTGCAGCAAGGATGCAGCTCGCCGCAAGAGTCAGATTCCGGAGTGAGTGACGCATGGAGTGTCGTGTCCTTCCCGCGATCGCCTGTCTCTGATTGGGCGCAGAGGCCGTGAGCGCACGGTCCGTGGGCGCACAGGCCGCGGTGCACAGTACGCCGATATCCCCCAGCCGTCGAGTGGCGCGCGAGCAACCGCCGTGACGCCGCGCGACGCTTCCGTGACCGCTTCGTGACGCCTATGCCGTCGCCACGACCACCATCTCCCAGCTGTCGAGCTCGAGCGCTCCTCCGCCGCCGGCGCGGAACATCACATCGCGAAAACCGGCGGCCTCCAGCCACACCACCCATTCGGGTGGCGTGGGGAGCCGCACGAAATACGACGCATGCCGGACGGCACCGCGACGATGCACCGTCCGTCGCACGATCATCCTGCCTTTGAGGGGGTCGAAGGTGGAGACCTCGACCATCGTGTCGTCGCCTCGCTGCACGACGACGCCATCGGGTGCAGCCGTGAAGTGCCTGACGCCGCCGTCATGATGCATCGTGTCGATGGCCACCGCCCCGCCAGGGCGCAGGACGCGGTGGAACTCGCGGAGGACCCTGTGACAGTCGGCGTCGTCGTAGTAGCCGAATGAATTGAGCCAGCACACCACCGCGTCGAAGGGGCCGTCGACGGGGAGATGGCGCACGTCGCCTTCCACGTAGACCACCGAGTCGGGTGGCAGCTCGGGGTCGGCCCGGGCCTGATCGAGGTAGGCAGGTGTCAGGTCGACGCCTGTGACAGCCATGCCCGCCGCGGCCAGACGCCGCGCAATGCGGCCGTGGCCGCAGGGTGCGTCGAGGATCCGAGCGCCGGCGGGCAGATCGAGCAACCCGAGGATCTCCGCGGTGTCGGCGTCCGAGTGCTCGTCGTCGATCGACTCCTCGTAGAAGTAGAGGTAGTCGTCCCCGAAGGTGGCCTCCATGTCGAACGTCATGCGCCATCTTCGCCGCCAGTAGGTTCGGGTGCATGCGGCGGCCTGGCGACCTCTCCTTTGACGCCGCCACCGCGGTGCAGCCCACGGCCGATCCCGACCGGTTCGAGACGGACATCCACCACCTGTGGACCGTGGGCGACAAGCCCAACGGCGGCTACCTGCTCGCCGTCCTCGGCCGGGCGGCCCGTATCGCCGGCCGGGCGGGTCGCGACGCGCCGTGGGAGGTCGTGTCCTCGAGCATCACCTACCTGCGGCCCCCTGACCTCGGGCCGGCCGCCGTGCGCACGGCGGTGTTGCGGACGGGTCGGTCCGCCTCCCACGTGCGCGCCGTGCTCACCCAGGGCGGCGCCGACGTGGTCGACGCGGTGTTCGTGCTGTCCGCGCTACCTGCGTGCGCCACCGCCCGCTACGACGGGACAGCGCCGCTGGGCGCCCCCGAGCCCGAGCGGTGCGTGCGCCTGCCCACCCGCCTGCCGGGCGGCGTGCAGGTCGGCATCATGGAGGTGCTCGATCTGCGACTGGACCCGGCGACGCTCCCCTACGCCGACTCACCGCCGTCCCCCGACGGGCCGGCCGAGCTGCGAGGCTGGAGCCGCTTCACCGATGGGCGCGAGCCCGATCCGTTGTCGTTGCTCTTCTTCGTGGACGCTATCCCGCCGGCCACGCTCATGATCGGCTCCACGGGCTGGGTGCCGACGCTGCAGATGTCGGTCTACGTACGGGCGCGCCCTGCGCCCGACTGGCTCGGCATCCGCATGACGGCCAACCTGGTGGCCGACGGGATGGTCGACGAGACCTGTGTGCTGTGGGACAGCCGGGGCCAGGTGGTCGCGCAGGCCACACAGCTGGCGCGTCTGCGCTTCCCGGACGAAGCAAGCTGAGCCGACCCGGAGGGCGACACTGCCCACCGGTCAGGCCGCCTGCTCCCCCTCCTCGTCGCTCTCGTCGTCGTCGTCGGCGTCGTGGCAGTCCCACGAGCAGTACCCCGCGATCCGAGGAGACGCTGGGTGGAAGTGGCAGCGTCGGCAGAGCTGGGTCGTCATGGTGGTACTCGCTTTCGAACTGGAGGTGTCGTGCACCGTCTGCTCCACTTGGTCTTGCCCCGGCTTGGTCTTGCCCCCGCTTGGTCTTGCCCCGACACTGCGTCACATCGCCACCCGCTCGGGGCTGTCGTCGATCCCAACGAAAAGAGCCGCTCCCGGTAGGAAGCGGCTCTGCAACGTCGGGACTCTGTGTGAGTCCTTCTACGGCGTTGGGGCCACCTCCCGCGCGCTCAGCTTGGGGATCCCACAGATCTGTACCTCTGACATGGCAGCACGCGACTGACCGAGGGAAGTGCCGGCCCGAGGGAACGGGACCAGTCGGCTGCCCGTCCGGCTGCTCGTCGCGCTGCGATGTGTCACGGTCCTCCAATATACGGCCCCGCGTCCCCTCTCGGTGACGCGTCTGGCGCCGTCGCCCGCAGAGTTCATCCGTGCGTCACATGCGGCCGGGTCCCGATCGATCACTCCCTGGTCCCAGCGCGGTCGGGCACGGGTCTGCCGCGACGGATACGTTGCAGGCATGGCGCTCGCTCTCGGCATCGTGACGCCTGCGCTGCACATGAACCCTCGCTTCGACCCTCCGGAGTGGGAGGCGACGGCCACCGTGCCCGACATCGTCGGGGTGGTACAGGAGGCAGAGAGGCTCGGCTACGACTGGGTGGCCTGTTCCGAGCACATCGCCATCCCTGCCGCGGCGTCGACGGTACGCGGCGGGCGGTACTTCGACCCGTTCTCGACCTTGGGCTACTTCGCCGCCACGACCTCGCGCGTGGGCCTGCTCACCCACATGGTGGTGCTGCCGTACCACCATCCAGTGGAGCTGGTGAAGCGGCTGGGCACGCTGGACGTGCTCAGCGAGGGCCGGGTGATCGTCGGGGTCGGCGTGGGATCGCTCCAGCCCGAGTTCGAGGTCCTCGGGCACGCCTTCGAGGGCCGGGGCGAGCGCTCCGACGACGCGATCCGGGCGATCCGCGCCGCCTGGGGACACCGGGTGCCCGAGTACCACGGGCCGCACTACGACTTCGAGGGGTTCATCGTCGAGCCCTCGGGCCTCGCCCGTGCGGTCGAGGTGTGGGTGGGAGGCCGCACGCGGCGCTCCCTCCGCCGCGCCCTCGAGCTCGGAGATGCCTGGATGCCCTTCGGGTTCAAGCTGGGCGAGCTGACCGACCTGCTCACCGACGCCAGGGTGGTCGACATGCTGGCCAGCCGGGAGGGGAACCGCTCCCTCAAGCTGATCCTGGCCCCCGAACCGCCCATCGACCCCCTGGGCCAGCCGGACCGGACGGCCGAGTTCCTGACCTCCTATGTGTCCCTCGGCGCCACGGGTTTCAGCGTGCGCTTCGACCACCACTCGGCGGCGCACTACTGCGAGCAGATGGCGGCGCTACAGGCTCTGGTCCGGTCGGCCGGATGGACGACCTGAACTCTCATACGGTGCAGGGGACGCGGGCGGCCTGTCACCGGCTCGCACCCTCGCCCGGGTAACCCCCACCACCGAAACGCGCGTCCAGCGCGTCGTAGTCGATGGCCCAGCCCTGGCGGGGCAGCTCGTCGACGAACTCGACCCGTGCGGGCTTCTTGTAGGAGGCGATGAGGGAGCGGCAGTGCGCCACCAGGTCTTCCCCTGTCACCGCCTCGCCCTCCGGTCCGTCCGCGCGGACCACGACCGCCACCACCCGTTGCGTCCACGTGGGGTCGGGCACGCCGATGATGGCGGACTCCTTCACCCCAGGGTGACGGTTGAGGCAACCCTCCACCTCGGCAGGGTAGATGTTCTCGGCCGCGGACTTCACAATGCGGGTCAGGGGCGCCACGAAGGTGATCGACCCGTCGGGCTCGCGACGGCCCAGGTCGCTCGTGTGCCACCAACCGCCCCGGGTGCGTTCGGCGTTGAGCTCGGGCCGGCCGAGGTACCCGTTGGTGAGCACCCGGCCGCGCGCCACGATCTCGCCGGTCTCGCCGTCGGGCACCTCGTTGCCCTGCGGGTCGACGATGCGCACCTGGACCCAGGGCGAGGGACGGCCGCTGGTGCCGGCGGTGCCGATGCCCAGCGCGTTGAACGTCAGCATGCCCGTGGCCTCGGTCTGGCCGTAGCCGGCGGGATGGCGGCCCCAGGGGCTGTCGTCGACCTGCACCATGGCGTTCCAGGCCGCGTTGCCGCCGAACGTCCGCAGCGACGAGAGGTCGTAGCGCCGGTCCTTGTTGACCTCCAGGATCTGGGCGGAGGTCGGTCCCATGACGAAGCCGTAGGTGCACCGCTCGGCTTCAATCAGCCGGCACAGCTCCTCGGCGTCGACCCGGCGCGTCATGACGTTGGTGGCGCCCATGTGGAGGGCGGCGAACGTCGTCATCAGCGTCGCCATGTGGAACATGGGCCCGGAATTCAGGTAGACGGTGTCCTCGGTGATGCGCTGGACGAGCGCCACCATGAGGGCCTGGCACAGGACCGCATCGTGCGAGAGCAGCGCGCCGTTGGGCCGTCCGCCGAAGGCGGCGGTGTAGAGCGCGATGACCGGGGCGGCCGGGTCGGCGGCGGACTGGGGGTCGGCGGCGGACTGCGGGTCATCGGGGGCCCCGGTGGCCAAGAAGCCCTCGTAGGAGTCCTCGGACGTAGAGGCCGCGTCGTGACGCAGCCAGCGCGCCGTGCCGCCCCACTGCCGGCGCGCCGCGTGCACGGACGCCCCGATCTCCTCCTCCTGCCAGATCACGAGCGAGGGGGCCACGTCATCGAGGAGCGTGACCAGCTCGTCCGGGCTCTGGCGCCAGTTGGCCGGCACGAACACCGTGCCCGCCTTGGCACAAGCGACCAGGCCCTCGATGACGCGGTGGCAGTTCTGCCCGAGCCACAGGACGGGGTCGCCCGGGCCGAGTCCGGCGGCGAGGAATGCGTTGGCCAACCGGTTGGTGCGCCGGTCGAGCTCGGGGTAGGTGCCGCGGTAGGACCCGCACACGAGGGCGGTCCGCTGCGGGCGGCTGCGGCGGTGCTCGCGCACCACGTCGCCGAGCGTCAGGTCGTGCAGGGGATCCACGCGCCGTTCCGTCACCCGGGCGACAGACTCAGGCCGGGGCAGAGGCCAGCCTGGCCTTGAGCTCGGGCTTGACGACCTTGCCAGTCGGGTTGCGCGGCAGCGCGTCGACGAAGACGAACCGGCGGGGCACCTTGTAGTCGGCCAGGTGCTCGAGGCCGAAGGCGCGCAGTTCGTCGGCGTCGGCCCGCGCGCCGGGCTGGAGGACGACGAAGGCCACGACGTCCTCGCCGAGCACGGGGTGCGGCGCGCCGATGACGGCCACCTCCTTCACGGCTTCGTGCTGGACCAGGGCGTGTTCGACGTCGGTGGCGTGCACATTGTTGCCGCCGCGGATGATCACGTCCTTGGAGCGGCCGACGATGTAGAGATAGCCGTCCGCATCGAGCTTGCCGAGGTCCCCGGTCACCAGCCAGCCGTCCTTCCAGGTGTCCGCCGTGGCCTCGGGGTCGTTGTAGTACTCGCGCTGGCGGCCCGGCATCTGGAGCCGCACCTCTCCCACCACGTCCGGCGGCAGGACCTGACCGTGCTCGTCGACGATCTGCACGACGGCCGGGGGGGCGATCTGGCCCACCGAGCCGGGGCGCTTCACCGCCTCGCCCTGCGGCATGATGCAGTAGGCCGACCCGGCCTCGGTCATGCCGTAGTTGTTCGACACCAGCGCATCGGGCATCTTGGCCTGCAGCCGCTCCACGACGTAGGGCGCCAGCGGTGCGCTGCCCACCGAGCACATCGTCACCGATGACAGGTCGGCCTCCGCGAAGCGGGGATGGTCGATGAGCAGGTGCGCCATGGTCGGAACGAGGAAGACGGCCACGGGGCGCTCCTCCTCGACGACGCGCAGCCACCGGTCGGCCTCGAAGCGGGGCTGGTAGATCACCTGCAGGCCGAGCTTCATGGGCGTGTAGACGAGCGCGATGCCGGCAAAGGTGAACAGCGGACTGGCGTGCAGCCAACCCGCTCCCGTCCAGTTCGGCTCCACCTTGCCGATCATGGAGCCGTTGGAGTGGCGCACGGCCACCCCCTTCGGCCGGCCCGTCGTTCCCGAGGTGTAGAGGATGTCGGCCAGGTCGTCGGGCTGGCGCGGGGCCTGGAAGGGCGAGCGGTCCCCGGTGGTGGCCTCGGCCCAGGCCAGCACCGGCACCGGCACCTCGGAGCCCGGCCGCCCGGCCGGGCCGTCGTCCGTCCCGGCATCGACCAGGGCGACGAGGCGACCGCCGGCGGCGTCGAGATCGCTCCGGAGCAGCTCGCCGTCGGCCACGACGGCCGTGGCGCCCGAGTGCGCCAGCACGTGGGCCACCTCGGCCGGGGCCAGGCGCGGGTTCATCGGCACCGCCACACCGCCGGCGCGGTGCGCCGCCGAGTACGCCACCAGCCAGCGCAGCGCGAGCTCGGGGTGCAGGTGGATGCCGACGCGGCCACCCGGCTCCAGACCGGCGTCGAGGAGCCGGCGCGCCAGGGCGTTGGCTGCTCCGTCCCACTCGGCGAAGGTCATCGACCCCACGTCGACCACCGCGAAGGCCGTGCGGTCGCCGAACTCGTCGGCCATCCGGGCCAGGTGGTCGTCCATCAACACAGTGCGGTCCCCCCAAGGGCTGGTCGTGCGCCAAAAGTTGACGCCGGTGTCAGGTTCGTTGCAGCATGGCCGATGCGCCCGCGGGGGTCAATCCCGGGGTTGACCACCGAGTTTGCACGCCGTCGGCAGCGCGGGCCGCCGGGGCACGACAGGGAAGCACGACAGGGAAGAGGCGCTATGAGCACGGTCCGTTTCGACCTCCCGACGCCGGAGGGCGACACCATCGAGTTCTGGGAAGCGGCGAAGGAGGAGCGGTTGGTGATAAAGCACTGCCTCGACTGTGGCGCCTTCTCCTATTACCCGCGGCCCTTCTGCCCGAAGTGCTGGAGCGAGCAGGTCGAGTGGTACGAGGCCAGCGGCGAGGGAACCCTCTACACCTGGTCGGTGATCTACAGCAACGACATGCCGCCCTTCCGGGACCGGGTGCCCTACGTGGCGGCCATCGTCGATCTGGCCGAGGGGCCGCGCATGATGACCAACGTCGTCGACTGCCCCTTCGAGGAGCTGCGGGTCGGTATGCCCCTCAAGGTGACGTTCCAACCGATCTCCGACGAATTCACGATCCCCGTCTTCGTACGGGCCTGAGGAGGCACTCATGAGCGAAGTCACCGACGCCGTCATCGTCGCCGCCGTCCGCACCCCCATCGGCCGGTCCGGCCGCGGCCTCGCCGGGCTCACCCTGCAGGACATCGGCGCGCAGACCGTGGCCGGCGCCATTGCGGCCGCCGGGCTCGACGCCGGCGACATCGACGACCTCATCCTCGGTGAGGTCCTCCAGGGTGGCGGCTGCACGGCACGCTACGTGGCCAACGCTCTGGGCCTCCCGCCCGACACACCGGGCGGCACGGTACAGCGCCAGTGCGCCACCGGGATGATGGCGGTGCAGGAGGCGGCCGCCAACATCCGCTCGGGCATGGCTGAAGCCGTCGTGGCCGGCGGGGTCGAGTCCATGACCCGCTCGCCGCTCATGTTCGAGAAGTCGCCCTTCCCCTTCGGGAGCGTGGAGCGGTTCAATCCGCCCAGCCACCCTGATTCGCCCGAGGCGCCCAACATGAACATGCTGATCACCGTGGGCGAGAACACGGCCCGCGAGTGCGGCATCACCCGCGAGGAGTCGGACGACTGGTCGTACCACTCGAACATGCGCGCGGTCGCCGCCACCGACGACGGCCGCTTCGCGCAGGAGATCGTGCCGGTGACGGTGCCGGCGGGCCGGGGCGAGACGATCACGGTCGGCGTGGACGAGCACCCGCGCCGTGACACCTCGCTCGAGAAGCTGGCCGCACTCCCCTCCCTCACGGGGCCGGGCGGCACGATCACGGCCGGGAACTCGTCGGGCATCGCCGACGGCGGTGCCGCCCTGGTCGTCGTGGCCCGGGCCTACGCCGATGCCCACGGAATGGAGCCGCTGGCGACGGTGCGGTCGTGGAACTCGTGCGGGATCGAGCCGGCGCGCACCGGCCTCGCCCCCACGGTGTGCGTCCCGCGGGCGCTCAACCGGGCGGGGCTGAGCGAGTCCGACGTCGACCTGGTGGAGATCAACGAGGCCTTCGCCTCCATGTCGGTGGCCTGCTCCCGCAAGCTCGGCTTCCCCCACGACATCGTCAACGTGAACGGCGGGGCGGTCGGGATCGGGCACCCTGTCGGCGCGTCGGGGGCGCGCATCTTGGTCACGCTGCTCCACGAGTTGCGGCGCCGCGGCGGCGGCATCGGCGTCGGCACGCTGTGCGCCGGGGGCGGCATGGGCTCCGCCACCGTGCTGGAGGTGCACCCGCCGGCCTGAGCGGACCGTTCGTCCGGCCGGCGGACCGTCGGCCTATTCCTTGTCGTCGCCGCCTTCGGCCATGTGATCCTTGATGGAATTGACTACGGTCGGATCGAGGAGCGTGGTGACGTCGCCAAGCGGCCGGTCGTCGGCCACGTCGCGCAGCAGACGGCGCATGATCTTGCCGCTGCGCGTCTTGGGCAGCTCGGGGGTCAACATGATCTGGCGCGGCTTGGCGATGGGACCAATCTCGCGCGCCACGTGCTCGCGCAGGTCGCGCACCAGCTGCTCCCCCGCCTCGCCCTCCGCATCGTTGGCCCCCTTGACGGTGACGAACGCCACGATGGCCTGGCCGGTAGTGGCGTCGGCGGCGCCGACGACCGCCGCCTCGGCAACGGAGGGGTGACCCACCAGCGCGTGCTCCACCTCGGTCGTCGAGATGCGGTGCCCCGAGATGTTCATGACGTCGTCCACGCGTCCGAGCAACCAGAGGTCGCCGTCCTGATCGCGCTTGGCGCCGTCACCGGCGAAATATCGCCCGGGGAAGCGCGACCAATACGTCTCCTTGTAGCGCTCGTCGTCGCCGTAGATCCCGCGCAACATGCCCGGCCAGGGCTCGGTGAGCACGAGATAGCCACCCTCGCCGTTGCCCACCGAGCGACCGTCGTCGTCGATCACGTCGGCCGCCACGCCGGGGAACGGCGTCATGGCGGCCCCGGGCTTGGTGGCGGTGATACCGGGCAGCGGGGTGATGAGGATGCCGCCCGTCTCGGTCTGCCACCAGGTGTCCACAATGGGGCACCGCTCCCCGCCGATGTGGGTCCGGTACCAGATCCACGCCTCGGGATTGATCGGCTCGCCCACCGACCCGAGGAGACGCAAGCTCGAGAGGTCGTGCCGGCCGGGGACCTCCTCCCCCCACTTCATGAAGGTGCGGATGGTCGTGGGGGCGGTGTAGAGGATGTTGACCCGGTAACGCTCGACGATCTCCCACCAGCGGTCGCGTGTCGGCGTGTCCGGCGTCCCCTCGTACATAACGGACGTGGCCGCGTTGGCAAGAGGCCCGTAGACGATGTAACTGTGTCCGGTCACCCAGCCGATATCGGCCGCCGTCCAGAACACGTCCGTGTCCGGCTTGAGGTCGAAGATCAGGCGGTGTGTCGCCGAGACGTGGGTGAGATAGCCGCCGCTCGTGTGCAGGATTCCCTTGGGCTTGGCCGTAGTCCCGCTCGTGTACATGATGTACAGCGGATGCTCGGCGTCGAACGCCCGAGCCTCGTGCTCGGTCGGCTGCCGGTCCACCACCTCGTGCCACCAGACATCGCGGCGCTCGTCCCAGGCGACGTCCTGTCCGGTGCGCCGTACGACCAGCACCCGCTCGACATCGGGACACTCTCGTACCGCCTCGTCGACGGCAGGCTTGAGCGAGCTGGCGGCGCCCCGCCGGTAGCCGCCATCGGCCGTGATGACGAAGTGGGCGTCGCAGTCGAGGATGCGGCTGCGGAGCGCGTCGGAGGAGAACCCGCCGAACACCACGGTGTGGGGCGCACCGAGCCTGGCGCAGGCCAGCATGGAGATCACGGCCTCGGGGACCATCGGCAAGTAGATCGCAACCTTGTCCCCTGCCTGCACGCCCAACTCGGTCAGCGCATTCGCCGCCTGGCACACCGAGGTGAGCAGCTCGCTGTAGGTGATGGTGCGGGTGTCGCCCGGCTCGCCCTCCCAGTGGAAGGCCACGCGGTCGCCGAGGCCGGCCTCGACGTGACGGTCGACGCAGTTGACCGCGACGTTCAGCCGGCCGCCGACGAACCACTTGGCGAACGGAGGGTCCCACTCGAGGACCTGCGACCACGGCTCGGCCCAGGTGAGGCGCTTCGCCTGGGCCTCCCAGAAGCCGAGCGGGTCGGCTGCGGCCTCCTCGTAAATGCCTGGCTGGGCGTTGGCGTCCTTGGCCAGCGCCTCGGGGGGAGGGAAGGTCCGGGTCTCGTTCAGTAGGGCAGACAGGCCCTGCTCGTGGCGCTCGCTCATGTGGCCTCCTCGTGCGCGTCGGGCGCGTACGTCCTGCCTAGCAGAACCGTTGTCGGGACGGCGACGGCCTCAGGGCTCCGCACGCAGCTCGAATCCGTCGAAGCTGAAGGCCGGCACCACCGTCGCGCCGACGAGCGAGTAGCGCCCGAGCGGACGTGCCGCCTGCCAGACGCCGGGCTCCACCACGACCTGCGGCGCCTGACCCGCCGCCACGTCGGGACCGACGATGTGCACGTCGCGGCGCCCGTCGGGCCACTCCCGTGTGAGCTCCAGCGGGTCACCGGCGTAGAAGTGCCACACCTCCGTGGCGTCGATGCGATGCGGCGCGGAGACCTCGCCCTCGAGCAGGAGGTAGTAGATGGCGCTGCCGGCGGGCCGCTCTCCTTCTTGCGCCGCGGCCATCCATGTGCGCCGGTACCAGCCGCCCTCGGGGTGCGGAGCGAGGTCGAGCGATCCGATCAGCCATTCGCCGGGGCGCACCCGCCCAGTCTGCCCCCTCAGCCTGCGCCGACCCCCATTGCGGCCGCGACGGCGAGCGAGTGCTCGGCCGAGCCGCCGAGGAGGGCGCCGCCCGTCTCGGCCCGCTTGATGAACAGATGGGCGTCGTGCTCCCACGTGAACCCGATGCCGCCGAAGGACTGGAGGGACTCACGGCACACCAGTCGCTGGCAGTCGTCGCTGGCCGCTTTGGCCATGGAGACCGCCGTGGCTCGCTCCGGCGACTCCTCGTCGAGCGCCGCAACCGCGAAGTAGCACAGGGAGCGGGCACGCTCCGTGGCGATGAACATGTTGGTCATCTTGTGCTTGACGGCCTGGAACGAGCCGACGGGGACGCCGAATTGCTTGCGATCCTTCACATACGACAGCACCAGGCGGAAGAGGGCGTCGCAGGTGCCCACCGTCTCGAGTGCCAGCGCCACCGTCGCCTCCTGGAGGGCGCGCGTGGCGCCCACCGTCGAAGCCGCGCTCCCAGGCTCGCCCAGGGCACGGTCGTCGGGGACGAGGACCTGCTCGAGCGTGGCGGTAGAGAGGGGCCGGCTGGCATCGAGCGACTTCACCGGTTCCAGCGCGGCCTCGGCGGCGGGGACCACGAACACACCGATTCCCTCGCCGACCCGCGCCACGACCGCCACTTCGTCGGCGGCGCCCGCGAGCAGGCCGAGCTTGGTGCCGTGCAGGACCCAGCCGCCCTTCGCCCGCTCGGCGGCCATCGTGACGTCGCGCAGCGCCCACCCACGGGGATGGTCGGCGAGCGCGAGGGTCCCGGTCACCGCTCCTGCGGCCACCTGCGAGAGGAATCGTTGTCGCTGCTCGGGCGTCCCGACCTCGCGCACGAACGGGGCGAACTGCGTGACGGTGGGCAACAACGGTCCGGGCGCAACGACCCGGCCCAGCTCTTCGACCACCACGGCTGTCTCAACGAACGTGAGGCCGATACCCCCGTCCTCTTCGGGGATGGCCAATGCCGGCCAGTCCAACGCGACCATGGCGGCCCAGAGCTTCTCGGGTGGCTCCCCGGTCTCGACGACGGCGCGGACCAGGTCGATGGGGCACTCCTTTTCGAGAAACGAACGCACCGAGGAACGAAGTTCCTCCTGTTCGCCCGTGAACTCGAGCTCCACCGTTCTCCCTTCCTGGCTCCACCGGAGGCCTGTCCGCTGCCGTCCCCGCGCGCCGGTTGCACCCGGCGGACCAGGGGGCGAGTGTATCTGACGCCCATGTCAGCCTCCCGGGGGCTGTGCTACCGTCGCGCCGCACCGTTTTCTGGGAAGTAACACCGACGGGTGTCCCCGGGGGGGTCGCCGGTCCGGGACCGCGAACCCGGACCGGCGAAACCGGGGGCGGGTGGCGCGCAGACCTGTCGGCCTTCGGGGCGCACACCCTCGCTCGCCTACACTCTGCGGTGCGCCTCTAGCTCAACGGCAGAGCAACGGACTCTTAATCCGCAGGTTTCGGGTTCAAATCCCGAGGGGCGCACCAGAAGGTCCAGGTAGAAGCCCTGCGAGCGATCGATTAAGTGTATCGCCATGACACGGAAGCTCGATTCACCCCAGATACACCTTTCGATACACCCAACCGATACCCTTAATGCATGGGCCGAAAGGTCGAAGACCTGGCGACGCGTTTCGAGCGTCTGGTTGACCGCACAGGCGAGCACCACCTCTGGCTCGGCAGTGTGAATCCCGAACGCGGAACGGGTCGGATGAAAGTCGACAACGTCGGAGTGACGGCTCACCGTGTGGCCTGGGAGTTGGCGCACGGCGCGCTCGGCACCGACGCAACGAGTGCTCACATGCGCGACGAATCCGGCCTGCGTGCGCGTCGACCACCTCCGCATAGAAGGCGCGCCAGAAGCAAAGCCACGCAGCCAAGCACGAGCGCGCAAGGGAGCGGGCTCAATGCGCGTCGTTCGGCCCGGGATGTGGGAGCTCCGGTTGAGCCTGGGCCGGTGGGAGAACGGTCGGCCGCGATCGTTCACCCGCACCGTCCCCGCCAAGAGCAAGGCGGCCGCGGCTGCTCGCCTGGCGGAGTTTGTGGACGAAATGACCGATTCACAGCTCCCCAAGACCCAGGACCTCCGGGACATCACGGTGGACGAGGCAGTGGCTCGATTTCTCGACGAGTATCTGGCAGCTGAGAAGGGTCGGGCCGAGAAGACCATTGCCGACTACCGCTACCTCCACCAGCGATGGTTCTCCCCAACCATCGGGGCCCAGCCGGTCAAACGGATAGAAAGCGCCACCATGGACCGGCTGTTTGGTGCGATGCGCCGAGACGGCCTGAGCGCCTCTCGCCTGAATCAGGCCAAGAGCCTCTACACCCCGTTCTTTCGGTGGGCCAAGCGGCGGGGCATGACGACCAGGAACCCCATGGCCGAGTTCCAGCTGCCGACGAGCCTGTACCGCTCGAAGGAGCGGACCCCGCCCGAGATCGACGAACTATCCATGCTCCTATCGACCGCGGTGGAGATGACCCCAGATATCGCTCCGCTCCTGGTGCTGGGAGCGGTGACTGGGATCCGGCGGGGTGAGCTCGTCGGCATCACCCGCTCGGCGGTGGCCTGGAGGAAGAGCCAGATCACGATTGCGTCGGCCATCACGTCGTCGGGCAAGGTCAAGGGGACCAAGACCCGCCGGAGCAGGACGTTCCATGTTGACGCTGAGACGACGGCCATGCTGAAGCGACACTGCGATGAGATGGACGAGCGAGCTGCGGCCGCCGGCCTCGAGCTTGCCGCAGATCCCTTCCTCTTCAGCCTGGTGGCGGACTGTTCGGCGCCCATGCCGCCCGACCACCTGACGAAACGAGTTGGGGTGTTGAAGGGCTATCTCGGAATCGAAGACAAACATCCAGACGTCGTGGCGCTCGAAGACGAGGCCCTGCGGCTCCGACGGTCAACTCCCCCACCACGGTCACCGGGCAAAACCGGTCCGCTGCCGACAGGTGGCATGTCCTTTCGCGACATCGGGAAAGCCCTGGGACGCAGCGAACGGTGGGCGAACCTCGCCGTGGCGGCCGCGGACTGCCGGGAACAGGGGAGGGCAGCGGGCCATGGCGATCTCGACTTCGACGGTTCGATCCTCGCCCTCCGCAAGTTCACGTCGTCGGAGCTTCTCGACGCCGGGTTCAACGTCAGCGTGGTGGCCCAGCGGCAGGGACACGGGCACGCAGGTGCTGACCCGCCACTATTCGAAGTCCCGAGCTTCGTCGGACAAGCGGGCTGCCGAACACCTTGGCCGCATCGTGCACGGCAAGGGGTAGACGGGTCGTGCTTGGTGAACGCCTGCGGCGTAGCAACCGGTAGAGGTGTGGTCGGCTACGACGTCTTAACGTCATCAGTGAATGCGTGATTCTGAACCACGAGCCAGACGTGGTGAGTTCAAGCCATTGGTCGACTGAGACCGAAATAGGCTGGCGATCGTGAGTCAGACTGGGTCACCGGACTTCGAGGAACGCCTGAGATCCTTCGGGTCCCCGGCGTTCCCGTCCCTGAGAGAAAGCCAGCGGCTGGTCCTCGCCAGCTATGCCCGGGACCACCTCGGCACTGGTGACCTCGGCATCGAGATGCCCACTGGCGAGGGAAAGACTCTGGTTGCACTGCTCATCGGCGACTGGTTCTTGGAGCAAGGGCTCTCGGTGGCCTATTTGACCGGCACTCGCCATCTGGCCGACCAGGTCAAGGAGGAGGCCGAGAGGCTGGGTCTGGATGTCGTTCGTTTCGCATCGGGGGACTATGGCGGAGCCAAATTGGACGATTATCACCAAGCCCAGGTAGTGGGGGTCATGAACTACTGGGTGTACTTCAACTCGAAGCCCGTGCCCAAGCCGGCCGATGTTGTGATCTTCGACGACGCCCACTTGGCCGAACAGCCGCTCAGCTCCCTCCAGACGCTGCGCATCCCAGACAAGACGGGTGCAGCACGCAAGCTCTACCGGGATATCTGCAACCTCGTTGTCGCCCATACCGACGCCTATGCGGGGTTGCGTGCAATGCAAGACGGCACCGCGGCGCCAGGCACGCCTCCCGAGCTCTTGTCATTCAGCGACTGGTCGGCGATTTCGGGACCTGTTCGTGACGCGATCGAGTCGTCACTATTCGTGGAAGAGGACAATGTTCGATGGGTCTGGCCAACGGTCCGCGACCATCTGAGCCGCTGCGGCGTGCTGATCGGATCTTCCGGAATCGAAATCAGGCCCTATCACCCGCCCACCTCACTCAATCCGGGGTACAGCCGAGCCAAACGACGTATCTTCCTCTCGGCCACGCTCGGCTCCATGGACGACCTCCAGCGTCGCATCGGCGGCGGCCCGGTGACCCGTCTCGAACCCGACCAGCCGCTTCCGCCAGGAGCTACTGGTCAGCGTCGTCTGGTACTTAACCCAACCAGGGGTCGGCCCTTTGACGATGTCGTGCTCGATTGGGCGTTGGAACAGGTGGCGTCGGCTGGTGGGCGGGCTGCCTGGCTGTGCGCCAGTCACGCGGAGGCAGACGAACTGCAAGACCTACTCATCGCCGCCGGAAAGGCCGTCTTTCGACTTCGTCCGGGTGACGACGACATGGTCGAGATGTGGAGCCGGGTCGCCATCGGCAATCTTGTCACGGCAGGCCGTTATGACGGCCTCGACCTGCCGGGCGACATTTGCAAGCTCGTCATCATCACCACCGTGCCCCAAGCCAGCAGCGAGTTCGAGCGTTTCGTGGTCGCCTACCTCGGCGATGCATCCTTCATGCGCCACCGGGTCGGCCAACGCGTCACGCAGGCGCTGGGCCGAGCCAACCGGACTGCGTCTGACCGCTCCCTCTACCTCGGTCTCGACCCTACCTTTGCACAGGTTCTCGCCGACCCCGCCGTTCGATCGTCGATCCCAGATGACACCCGACCCACGATCCGCGACGCACTCGAGCTGTACGACAAGGGCTGGGAGGAAACGCTGCTTGCCTGCGCGGATTTCTGGTCTCCGGTTTCCTCGTATGCCGGTGGCGACTCTGGGCGGCCGAATCGATCAGCTCGCCGAGCACGGCCGGGCCGAACGACCGGTGGGAGCCGCGATGTGGCGAGTGCCAACGCCGAGGTATCAGCAGCCGCTCATTTGTGGGTTGGTGACCACGCTGCGGCTGCCAAGGCGGCAGCGAATGCCGCACTTCTCCTTGCTGACGCTGGGGAAACGGAGCACGCCGCCTTCTGGCGCTACGTCGAGGCACACGCCCTGTTTGACCGTGGCCGCAATGACGACCTCGTCGCGGCGAGAGTCGCCTTGGAGGACGCCACGACGAACGGGCCCCGGACGACGTGGTTCCGACGGCTGTCCAGGACCGTTGATGACCTTGCCGGCCTCGAGGTAATCGGCACCGATGACACCGACCGACTATTTCTGGCCTGGGACGACTGGTATCGCGAGTCGGGCACTCGGCTCGATTCCGCCCTAAGGGAAGGCCGGATGCAACTCATGGGCAGCCACGACGAGCAGTGTGAAGCCCTGGTCGTCCTCGCCCGACTGGCTGGGGCTACCGGCTGGAGACCACCCAAGGTTGAGCAGAGCGCTACCGACTGCCGATGGACATGGTCGACGACCAAGAGAGGCGAGCGGCGGGTATGGGAAGTTAAGACCGGCCGCAGCGAAACGATCGCGCGAACCGAAATCAATCAGCTCCTCGGGCAAATCGAGGTTGAGACCAAACGTGCAGCGAAGACCCGAGTCATTGGATGCCTCCTCTCCCCCGCGGCAAGCGTGACAGCCGGTGCAGCCGAGGCAGCCAGGGACAAGATCGCCCTTCTGCAGCACGATGCTGCGGTGCGCCTGTATGACATACTTGCCGACCGACTGAGGCAGTACGCGGCGCTGAGTGGCGACGGAAGTGCCGAGGCCCGCGGTCAGGCGCGTACGAAGACCGAGGGCCTGCTCCCGCCGGACCGTTGGCTCGAACGCCTACTTATCCCCACGCAAGGCCGCATCGTGGGCCCTGATGACATCACCGCCCTCTTTCCGAAGAGCTGACCCAGGCGGGACACTTTCCACGACGTCGACCCAGAGGTCCGGCTCGCCGGCCCAGACTTCTATTGACGCGTTTCCGTTGACGCCACGGTGACCTTTTCCGTCGCCGAACGAGTGCCCGAAGGCCAGGCGTGAACCCTTGTGTCCGGAAGCCAGACGTCGGGTCAGAAAGCATGTGCACCGGCGGCTGACGCCATCCGAATTGGAAGCGCTGCTTCAGGGCTACCAAGGCGGTGCGCCCGTCAACGAACTGGCTGCCCGATTCCAGATACATCGAGACACCGTGCTGAGATTGGTCAAACTCCACGGTCTGCGACCACGCACCCAGCTCTGCAAGGCCTGGAGTTGGAGGAAGCCACACAGCTTTACGAGTCGGGGAAGTCCGGTCGCCGCTGTGGCTGAGCACTTCGGCAAACAACCCAAGCACCGTTTGGCGGACGCTCTCTAAGTCTGGGGTCAGGATGAGACACAGCCAAGGGAAACCCAAATGACGGGCGCCGCCACTTCTCCCTTACGGTGATGCCAGAACAGGAGGGATCACTTCTCCCCATGTTCCAATCTTGGCTAGTGCGGGATACCCGACCACACGATGCGGACCAAGAGAACTGACATGCAATAAGTTGCCGGGCTCCAAACACCATTTCCCGAGTGTCAGATGGGGCCAGTAGGCGAAGGTCGAGGGTGTGGTTACGACATGGCCCGACCGGCGGCAGTATTCCGACAATAGGTCATTCGATGCTTGCAGTTCCTTGGTACGGCGAATTGCGAGTCCGAACCACGTACCGTCGTCCACTCGATCTAGGTAGAAGACTGTCGGATCTATGTCATAGGTTGCTGAAATGCAGGGAGCCAAGTCGGCCCAGCACGTCATTGCCTCCCCCTCCTCACACTTGAAATGCGCGATTGTGACATGTGGAAGTGCGGACTGGCTACTCAACTGAAAAACTGTCTTTCCGGCGCTGCCGAGACGCGTGGACAAATCAAAACACTGCTCATTAACGCTCGGCATAAATCTGACCACAATGCCGAATTGATAGTCGGACACGGTGAGGGGGACTAGGACCTAAGCGATCTGATTGAAAAGCGAGTACAAATCCTCGGCTCCCCAATGTTCCGCAATACGATCTCCAACAATCCTTTCAATGTCGATGCCACTAAACCAGATCGGCCTACCTGTCGGGGCAAATCCCTGGAACTCACCCAAATGAGTCCCCCGAAGAGTCCACCTTGAGACAACCCTGTCATTGGCCACGAAGATCTCATCGACAACGATTCGCTGGTCGGGAAATCCTTCCGAAAAGCTGGCCATCAAATCCCGCAATCCGGCCAGATCCTTAGAAAGCCCGAATGGTGCAGCATGATTGACGTAGTCGACAATGTAGATATCATCCAAAGTATCCAAGTTTCCCTCGTTTATGACCTCGTCATAGAATCGAAGTAGAGGACGGGCAAGGTCTGCATCTGAGCCTCCGGCCACTAGAACCCGGACCTCTGTACAGAGTTCTGAGACACTTCATAGGCAAATTGCTTCAACCGCAACCAATCCTCCTCGAAAGTGTGGCTCGTGGCTCGCCGCTCAACGTCGTGAGAAAGATCCATCAGCGCGTACTTCCCGGTTTCGACGGACCCCCAACCTTGCGTTCCAGGAAGGGTCGTCATGATGCTAAACGACGGGTACTCAATGCCGAGCTCCGTCACTGCATCCTCCAAGTATACGAATTCTGAGTGAGACCAAGATGGATCCACGATGAAATTCCCAAAGATTGATATCTCGAGAGACTTCAGCATGTGTATAGCTTCAGACGTATGTTGTAGTTTCGTTCGTTTACCATATTGGTCTAGAACTGCTTGACGAATCGAGTCAATACCCATGAAGACACCATAAAGTCCGGCCATCTTCCAGACTTCCAATAGCTTGGTCGATCGAGCGACTGTAGCGGCCCTCGCGATGGCAAAGTACCGGCGGGAAATCTCCGAATTCATCAAACGCTGGCCCATATCCATCATGGCTCCATGTCCGATGAAGCTCTCGTCGTCTGCAAATAGAATGGATCCGGCGTCGTTGTCGACGATGTCATTAATGACATCATCGACTCGGTTAGAAACGTAACGCCTGTGGCTGACGACCACTACATCGCAGAAGCTGCACGAGTGAGGACACCCGCTGGATGTCTGGACCAGGCCCATTCGACCAAATGGGCCGAACTGATAGCTGTCGTAGGGAAGGTCGAATCTGGACCGGAGAGGATAACGTCGGCGAGCTGGGGGACCTTTGAGGCCCTCCACAACCTCATCGGTGAAACTGCGGCCAGGCGTTGTTAGCCCTTCAAGAAGTTGTCGAAACTTCTCTGAGCCATCGCCACCAATGACGGCATCGAAGAAGGAAAGATCAAACGACGAGGGCTCAAGCGTGGCCTGTCGCCCACCGACAACTACCTTGAGTTCTGGATTCCAGCTCTTTGCATCGCGCGCCATCCGGTGAACCACCGGCAGCTGATACGTCAAGCATGAGATCCCGAGGATGTCGGGTGCACTGCGCTCAAGCCGTTGAAGAAACGACTCAGCGCCAACGCGCATGTCGGCTATTTCGACATCGACAAGGTCGGATACGCTTTCGGCAAGGTACATAAGGCCTAACGGCTCAAGTGTCATAGGGCCAAGCGGGGATACGGCCTCATAATCCGCCGAAGGAGCAACTAACAACAGTTTCACTCGGACCCCGCTGCCGATCTTTTGCTCTCAGTCTCTTTACCGTGGTCTTCTCGGAACTCGTCCACTGCTCCTTGGGAGAATATCGAAAGGGATCCCCCGGTCGCGCAACTCATAGCCCCGAATAGCGAGCCAAGCGAAACAGCATCTTCAATGCGCTCGCCCAATAAAAGGCCACGACATACGCCGACCGCAAAAGCCGCTCCTGCGTTGTTGCAATCTCTTACCGACCGTAGATCGATGGAACTCGTATGAAACATTTCACCCCGATAGGATGTCAGGCATCCGTTTGAACCCATAGTCACCAAAGCAATCTCCGGGTCCAATAGATCCAGAATCGATTCCAAGGCCGAGTTCGCAGAAGCGATTGACTCATCTGGAACGCTTGCCTGCACGATTCGAGGTCGGATCGCGCTTCGTACAAAGGTCGTCAGAGATGGCCCAGATACTTCTCGCTCCCCGAGATTCAGGTACACATCGCCTTCAGACGAATCAAGCATCTCGAAGACGCGGTCCGTGAAGGCATCCAGGATTTCGTAACCGTCGAGATAGACCAAGTCTGCGTCCTCCAGTGGGGAAAGATCACAATGTCGAAGATCCTCGATCGCCTGGGGAATGTGGGCAAACCACTCGCGGTTGCCAGCTTCGTCACTCAGCACGATGATCCTGGGAGAGCTGGTTCCGGAGACCACTTCGGTAGCTGTCTGCACGCCCGATTCTGTAAGAGCCTCTAACAGTGCGTATCCAGGTTGATCATCACCAACATTGTTTCCAACGAACGCGGAACTTGCTCCCAGTTTCGATAGTCCGATAGCTACTCGTGGAGCATCCGCGACGATGCTCTGTGTGACGGACTGCACAATGGCGCCGGTATTCAGTGCGGGATACTCACGAATGTGCAAGGTATCGGCGACTGCAAGATAACCCGCTGTGACGATTTGCATAGATTACGAAGGCTCGTCGAAATTGACCGTTGCATCCATTCTGCCCTTTACAAAGGCGGGAGATGATTGCAAGGAAGAGATTGCTCCATGATCTCGGGAGGCACAATGGTCCACCACCCGAACCAAGTCCTGCCCAAATGCATCCCGAACTCGTCCACAACCCCACCGATCGGACTGATCAAGCCATACCGCTTGAAAAAACGGATAGTCGAATAGAGAATCGATCATCCGTTCATAGACTTGAGCGAACTCGACGGTGTGTCGAAAGTAGCCCCGTCGAATGTAATGTATGATCATGGCGAACTCTTCGAGAAGCGACTCGAAATACAACCGGACTATGAGGCGCTCGGCTCCGGTTAAGGAACTCTCTTCATGAGATTCAGTTAGCAATCGAAGCAGTGTGGGATCGGTCCTAAGCTGGTCCCATCGGGACTGCAGACCGTTAAGCGTCTTTTGGGCATATTCAGTCACCTGAATATGACGAGAATGTGCATTCGTAAATAGATAACCTGATAAGCCCAGCGAGAAAACCAGGATCGTGGCAAATGGGTCTAAGTTAGTTGACGACGAAGCGAAGAAGGCGCCGGCTCCGGCGAAAGAGCCGATTAAAATCACAGCCGCCGTCCACCTTTGCGCCTTGTTGATCGAGTCAACTCGGTGAAAGAAGCCCGGCCGTCCGGCCAGAATTAGCAGGGAAGAAGTTCGATCGGAGATCGATTCGTCAGATGATAGCAACGGACCTCTATGAAACTCTTGGCGTGTCATCACGAATGGTACTCAGAACCAAGGTTTCGATATCTAATCCACGCTGAATGGCCAAGCCGAACAGCTGCAGAAGCATGTCCGCGATGGCATTGTCGAGTTTTGATTCACTAAAGCGCTCTGGCCGAATCTTCTTGCTTACATACTCGTGAGCGAGCTCGCCAAATTCCTCCAGAAGGTGAACGACCGTAAATAGCTCATCCGGCTCATATCTCCTTTTGTCGTACCATCTATCGATAAACGCCCCAATCTCCGCTTGAAATTCCGTAACTTGCATTTGCAAGACCTCCGTTCATATCAGTATTTACTAGCTACGGTCCCTATTGTACGATAGATCGGCTGTCCAAAAACACTGGGATTTGTGCGGCTCTAAACCCAATCTCGCTTAACCCGGGCAACAATGGGTTACTAAGAGCTTAAACCCGATTAGTTTTGGCCCGCTCATTGCGTCTACTACCCTGCGTTCCTTAACATACATCTTGATCGAGCACCTCGGCGCCAGCGTTGCAATGTTCCGAAACTCGACCTACCTTCCGTCGTAAGAGCCGATTGCAGAACGCTGATGGACCGCTTCGTCTCAGACGGTCATTGGCTCTCATTTGGATCATGACTTGAAGTCATGCGTTCTCAGATCGTGTCACCCGCCGGCGGCGCAACCAGGACCGCGGGCACTAAGGACCCGCCATCAGGCACTGCCTCGACATAATCACGCCACCCACCGACTGGGAGGTTGACGCCATATCCGGCAACAACGAACAGAGCCCCAAGTTGGCGACGTCCCACTTCCCCCAAGATTGGAAGGTCATTGATGTCCAAGGACTCGGGCGGTTCGGGCCAGAGCCGAGTAGCCAAGCCAGCTTGCTCGAGCGCGTGCTCGAAGTCACATAGGGGATGAACGACCGCCTGAACCTGCAGGACTCGGGTGCCCACCTGTCGAAAGCCTGTCAGGAGGGTCGCTGGCTCTCCACCTCCGCCTTCAGGATTGAAGCTCGTAGGGAGGCAAATGCGCATCGTGCCAGGAAGCTGTGCGCTTCCATGTACGTCATCGGACATCGCCAGCCAGAGGGAGATATCGGGTGACACCATGTCTCTGATGAGACCGTCGTATACCGATGCCGGCAGCTCCCATGCTGGACGTTCGACTCCGTGAAAGGCATTACGGCAAGCCGGATGCTGCAGGAGCAGGATCGTCTTCACCCACCACCTTGCAAAGTCCGTCACCTGGGCCGCTGTACTCAGGACCTCGCTGCGATCGATGACCGCCTCCACCGCGGGCTTGCCTGGTACTTCGTACAGTCGATTCAGCGTTCCATTGCAGTCATTCGGACTGGTCGTGAGATCACAGACCGGAAGAAGGCTCGGCGGAAGGTGGTCCGCCGTCCTGGGTGCTCCATCTCGGTTAGTGATCGGTTTGCCATTCACTTCATAGGTGAACGGACCTTCGCCAGACCATCGTTTCTGGAACCACCTGGGCGGGACATGCTCGCCCGTTTTTGAGGACGGCTTACCGCAGAAGACGCAGGGTGGAACCCCTGGATCCTCGATCACGCTGGCTCCGGTGGGCGTTCCATGTCTGTGCCCTCTCCCCTATTGGCGGTGCGTTCGGCAATGATCCCTCGAAGCCGCCGGACTTCCTCGACCAGCTCGATGATGACCCGGTCGTTCAGGGTGTGGCGCTCCTGAGTGGCCTGCTCGATGCTGGCCAGGCGGTCTTCGGTCAGTTTGGAATGGCTCCCCACGGCCACGAACATAAGTTCGTAGCCGTGGTCCGTCAAGGGGCCTTCGCGACCGCCGATTTTCGGGCGATCAAGCTGACGCGGTTGAGACACCGCACACAAACGGAGGCCAGCTATATGCAGATTGAACTGCCCGACCAAGTCCTTGATGCCCTGCGTGATGCTCTCGCTCCGGTCATCGAACGGCTGATTGACGAGAAGGTGGAGCAGAAGCGGCCACTGCTCCTATCCGTGGCACAGGTCGCCGGGGAACTGAGCTGCAGCCGTGCTTCGGTGTACGAACTCATACGCGGAGGGCATCTCGAAGCCGTCTCCACCGGTAGGACGTACCGCGTTCGCGACGGCGACACTTCAGGAATACGTCGAGGAGACTCACGAAGCCTCGCTATGAACGGGAGGTCGTGACCGCACGAAATGGGAGGGGGCGGCCACCACGGCAACGACAAACGAACCGCCAAAACAAGTCGGTGCAGCCGTCGGCCTTCGTTGTGGCAGCGACTCGTCCTCCGCGCTCACCACGCCTAAAGCAACGCAAGATGTCCAAACAAGAAATGGCCAATCAGCGGTGTACGGTTGCCGAACTTGCTGAGCGTTGGTGGGGACTGGAGTCGGCAAACGCACTGGTGGAACTTTCTGGCGTCGTGTTATCTGAGGACGCCGATGGTCAAATGTCTTTTCGATACGGTGATCTAATCGAGTGGGCGGCAAACAACAAAGACCAATTTGACCACTGGGCGCAGACATCCGACCCCATACTCCACCGTTGCAACGATCACGCGTAGCGCTTGTCCGGCGGAGGTAGGCATTAGTAAGAACAGTTACCCGCTCATGCTTCGATGACTCCATAACCGTCGGCGGAGCGGGAGATGAAGTACACACGCAAGCGCAACTGTTGTCGCGCGAAGGCCGGAAGCCGTTGTACGAGACCCCGATACTGACGGTTGTCCGGCAGGGCCAGCCCGTAATGGGCGTCTGGATCAGCGAGTCGCTGTACCAGTTCGCCGAGGGCACCCAGGAAGTAGTTGACCTGCTGCGGTTGGCGAGCTACTTCGCCCTTGGCTTCGATGAGGATGCGATCTCCCGGTTTGCCGCGCTTCTATGTCGATGCCGCGCTCGTGACCCCATGCAACAGTGACGTCATAGCCTTCGGCCCGGAGGTGATCCCGGACAGCGGTTTTCACCTCGTCCTCCTTCAGGAAGTCCCCCGGCTGGACGTCGATCATTGGCTCCGGTCGAGGCGCGGGTGGTGATCCGGTCGGGACGTTCTGGATCTTGTTTCCGAGCGAGACCTGGCGAACTACCCGGCCCTGGGATTCCAGTCTGCGGCACTCCTGGTTGACGGCTTGGCGCCGCACATCTAAGGCGGCGGCTAGCTGGTCATCATCCAGGGGCTTCCCTGCCTCTTTGAGAACTCGGAGAATACGCTCAGCGAAGGTTCCGCCCGGACCGGTCACAGACGGCCCCGATCCCGCAGGGACTGCCGCAAACGAGCTGGCATATGGCCCACATGCCAGCTCTTGCAATAGGGACAGTGGTAGTAACTCAGCGGATATCCGAAGGACGTCCTACGTGCTGCAGCCTTGGCCGCGTAGAGGTTGCGATGGCGCACCTTTCCAGTGCAACTTCGCTCAGAGGGTGGCGTCTTCACTCTGCAGCTCCTTTCTGCGAGCAGTAGAACATGCGGTCGTTCAGGTGCCTAGAACGAAGACCAACAAACATCACCCTTCGTTACTAGGGTCAGAACGCGGCGACATGGACACCTTTACCAAGTGACCAGGGCCCACCAGGCCGGCGGACAGTGGCGGTTCATAAGTGGTCTGAGAGATTAGGCGGAACGCTTTGCCTCCTTTCGTAGCATGATTGCTTTGGTGGCACTCGTACTACGGGCTAACTGATTACCGAAATCCCTCAGGTCGATTACTTCGTACGACGGATAGATGTCCAAATACTCTTGGCCTGGGAAACCTTGTCCAGTCTGTTCGACAATCGGCAGAATTCCGACGCGGCCTCGATGCCTTCCATCAAAGTAGCCAAGCTCCCACGGCATCCACTTGGATCCGGGCGATGCTGCAGAGCTGACAAATAGCAAGAAATAGCAATGGTTCATCCGCTTCCGCAGCAGCTTTGCCGTAGCGGGAGTTACGGCACTTCTATCAAGTTGGCGATCAACGTCCCAGTCCACGTAAACGGTAAGACCGTCTGCTTCCAGGAGCCTCGCAACGCCTGCTATCAATTCGGCATCCTCATAGGAGTGCGAGAGAAAGACATCGAAATCGGTGCTGGCAGGTGTGGACAGTGACTTCGTGACTGCCGACTCAGCTGCGGTGCGCGTTCCCCATGCTCGTTGGGATGCACTGATTGCTTGAGCCCGAGTCAAGTAGGCCATCGAAGGCTCCCGTCACTTATCCCAAACATTGCAACCCACTGGGGCTCAGTACCTACCGCGGATGGCAATCGCCTCTTCAACCATCGCCTCGATGTTGTCGGCAATGTACTTGTAGGCCTGCTTGCTGTCGGTGTAAGGCGGGTCGTATGCCTTCACGATCGAAGCGAAGTTCGTTCCGTTGATATTGAACGTCGAGAAGGAGTTCGCGCCCTTGGCGGACTGCTGCTGATTGGCGTCCCTCAGGTGGTGAACGTAGATGCCGACCACACCCTTCTTCGCCTTCCAGGCCTCCTCGATCTCGTACTTGATCCACTTTCGTCCGGCTGTTGCCGTGCCGATTAGAACGAACTCACAGTTCTTACCGCTCATCTGACTGGCGATCCAATTCTTGATGGCCTGATCACCCGCCTTCGTAACCTTCTCCCAGTCATTGTCGGAGATGGCCTGATTGCCCTCGATTGAACCAATCTGTCGCACTTGAGAAGCACGCCAGCTGTCGGGTAGGTAGTGAAAACTGAAGAACACCTTCCGGGCCATGCCTATCTCCGTTCAATTCGAGTGTGGGGGGGGGCCTTCGTGGTGCAGTTGGCAGCGGGCTCTCGCTGATCGGACTCATGCGTGTCCAGTCCAGATCGTTCGAGCGATGGCCTCGTAGTGATCGCTCTCAGCCAGGAAGAGGTTGTCGGCCTGGCTCAGCGGATTACCGAGAAATGTCCAACCAGCGGCAGCGGCATCCCGGGCTAGCTGGCCGGTCTGTCCTCCCGTCGCACCGAGGAGGTACACGGGCAGCTGTGCGGCACGCGCCAGACGGACCTCTTCGTCCAATCCGGGTAGGTGGGTGCCGAGTTCACTGGTTCTGCCACCGATGCCAACCACGGCTGCCCGCTCGCTGTGGCCTACCATGGCCAGTCTCATGGCCGTCAGGGACTGGTCCCGGTCATCGTTGACCGCCTCGATGGGAACGACGACCGCCTGGGTCAGCAAGGCCTCAATGGCCTCGGGGATGGCGAAGAAGCGCGACCAGTAGACGGTCAGCTGATCGCGATCCGCACCGACGCTACGGACCGCCTCAGTCAGTAAGGGAATGAAGGTCGGGTGGCCACCGCAGACGATTCGTCCCCCCAACCTCAACCAAGTCACCGCCACCGACTGGACGGCCTCGAGCACACCTTGGTGGGTGACCACCCCGCTAGGGAAGGCCCCGAGCAAGAGCATGGACCCATCATGATGATCGTCGCGGACCGGAGTCACTTCCTGCAGGCGACCCAAGTAGTCGGTGGCTGACTCCGATACGCCGAAGTTGCCAAAGTTCAGCGGTGCACTAGGAAGTGGATCGAGCATTACGGCAGCGTCGAAGGCCCGACACTCCGCAGCGTGCGGGCCGTAGTCGTTCTCGGCCAGCCAGGCAGTGAGCTGCTGCTGATCTTCGGCCGTCGGATGCCGAGCGAAAAGCTGGACAACATGTACCGACTTCCGCCGGGGATACGGGCCGGGAGCGTCTGGTTCGGTGATGGCGTAGATCTGTTGGCGAGCGTCGAGAGTCTCAACCGTGCGACCAAGACTGCGGCAGCGCGAACGGATCCGAGCGAAGGTCTCGCGTGCTGTTCGCAGGCTGGCTCGGTTGAGAGTGTCCGCTTCCGTGAGGATCCTGTCCGCGAATGTGCCGAGCGCAGCTACATCGGCCAAGTTCTCTGGAACATCGGCGGCGGTGATATGTGGTGCCCCGCTGGGTTGCACGGGCAAAGGGGGACGCTCTGGACCGTCGGGGCCCGTACGAATCCACAGCACAGGAATACCGCGACCCAGCGCCGTCGCCAGTTCGCGGGCTACCCAGGTGGACTTGCCGGCCCCGGGTGTGTCAAAGAACACCACCACGTCAGCCAGCTGCAGATTTTCGTCGATGACCTCTTGGGCGGGCTCTCCGTCCTGGACGTCCACAAGATCACGAAAGAACTTCGAATGGCGCTTGCTGAGCTCCTTGTCCACGGCCGCAGCCAACTCTTCCCCATCGAATCGGCGGTGGCAGAGGAACAATCGAACGTTGCCAAGTGCCATCGTGGGCAAGACGCGAGCTAGCGCGATCCGCGAGAACTCGTGGGCGACCACACTGAGTTCGTCGGGAGGGAGATCGCGTCGGCGGAGTGCATCGGCAACGTCATGACTCTGATGCACCGACACGACCGATGGAGGATTGCGAGTCTCGGCGCTCATGGCTACCGGCAGGACAACCGCCCCAACGCCTTCAGCTTGCTCAAGAAAGGTCCGTGCCGCGTCGGTGATCTCCTGACCCGGCTCAGGGTTGGCGAACACCACGCCATCGCCGTACTCCGCCTCCGCGGCGAAGGCGGACGTTTCACTGTCGATCTGGCAGACGACCCCGAGCTCGAGGTCGTCGGCAGCGGCTTCCAAGAAAGGTACGGCGTCGGCCGGAGCCGCCGTCAACGTGCGACTCAGTATGTAGATGCTCACTGGGGACGTACCTGACTCGATTGAAGTCCCGCTTGCTCTAGCACCGTCTCGCGATGATCTCCGTAGGGAGCGCTACGCGCCATCGGAGCATACCTCTCGAATACGCATCGCCACATCTGTCAGGTCGGCGTCTTGGTACGTGTCTTCGACTGGCCAGATGCGGCCAATGCCATCTCGCTGCCACCGGGGGACAAGGTGGAGGTGCAAATGAAACACAGATTGTTCTGCGGTACTCCCCGCACTGGTGACCAAGTTCATGCCGTCGGGAGCGACCGCAGTCTGGATCGCACGGCCAACCCGGATCACTGCTGTCATGAGGTGGGCATCCAGGGGAGGTCCGACCTCCCACAGATCAGCCACATGAGTCCGAGGGATAACGAGCGTGTGTCCGGGGGTTGCCGGACTAAGTGGAAAGAACGCCAGCCAGTCGTCGTCTTCGCACACCACCTCCACTGATCGGTCTTCGCCCCGCGCGATGGCGCAGAATGCACAATCTTTTGGAGCGCGATCTGAGGGCGCCATCACTTGCCGGCGGCGGTGGCGGACGCCTCAATCCAATCACCCATGTTGTTGTATCCGTCGTCCTTGTTCCAGAGGTAGAAGTCATAGCCAGTGGGGATCTTGCCGCAGCGCTCGGTAGTCTCACCGTCAAGGTCCTTGATCTTGCTGATGTCGATACCAAGGAGACCGTGACCGAGCTCCGCGCTCCGGTCGATCTCGTACTGCACCCACTTGCTGGAGCAGGTCTCCTCGCCGACCAGGACAACGGTGACCGTTATGCCGTCGAGCTGGTCATCGATCCAGGCCTCGATGGCGTCTTCTCCTTCCTGCTCTAGCGCCTCAAAGTCGGCAGCATCAATGAAGCCGGCCGCCTCCTTGCCCTTCGTCACCCAGCTGTTGCGGACGACCATGGCCCGCGACACATCTTCGTACTTGAAACTGAAGAACACTCTCCGTGCCATCATTTGCTCCTTACGAGGATTATGCCGACCACGTCAATGACGATGATGGCTCCGTAGAACAACCCCAGATGGAGTCGCCAGCAAGTTTTGAACCACTCGGATGGTGCGTTTGTCTTATCCGGGGTCATCGAGAAGTCAATCTGCTCCTCGGACTGAGCTGCCACCTTCTTGTGCAGGGCAATAAAGCAATGCTCCAGCCATAGGTAGTAGCCATCGAGACCCCAGAACAGCGCGGTCGAGGCGAGCACGAGGATCAGTAGCGCCGTTCTGCTCTCGACCGCCGCAAATGCGGACAGGCCAGCAGCGATAGTAATTGCCCAGCCCTTGAACAGGAAGGAGTTGGTCGCCATCCTGGCAATGACGGCTTGGATAAATTGTAGGTGTTGGAGCTTGGCTTCCATGTTCCCGGAGATGCCTTACGGCAATAGCTTCTTCAAGTTGTCCCAGTTCCAGTTGTAGGTCACGCCACCATCGGGAACAGCCCAGTCACGCGAGCCGTCGCGGTAGCCGATGATCTGAAACCGGGTCTTGCCGAGGTCCTTGGCTATCGCCACTTCCTTCTTGACGCCCGAGGCGCTGCGAGTCTTAGGGCCAAGCATGATGATGAACTTGTCGGCCCGGCTGATCGCCGCCCTTGCCTTTGTCTCCCAGTCACGCTCTGGTGCCGCCTCCTTGAGAGAGTGATCCGAGACCTCAAATGGTGAGTCCGGGAGCTTGGCTTGCCCGATGATGAACTCATAGAGCGACTTATCCTTGTCGAAGTCGTAGCTGACAAATACTTTGGTCTTTGCCATTAAGAAATTCTCCTTATATACCAACGATTGTACGCTCGCTCATCGAAATCTCCTATGTCGGTATTGAGCATCGACTACCTCGCTACCACCACCACAGCCATCGACACATGAAGCACTGTTTCCGGTCGTGGCTAAGACACTTCTTGTTGGCGTCGAGGGCGGCATGTTCGGCCCAACGGCCGAAGCTAGAACGGTTCCAGTCGTAGACCCGGTAGTTGCCAGCGCTCAGCGCCCTTGGGACCTTCCCTCGTCTGCTGCGATAACCATCCTGGTCCTTAATGTGCTGGATTCGGACTCCGAGCAGCCCGTTGCCCCGTTTAATGCTCTCCTCGATTTCGTACGTCACCCAGGGACGACTAGCCGTCTCGGTGCCAATCAGGACGGCCGTAACGCTGGTCCCTTTCAAGCCAGCATCGATCAGGCGCTTGATCTCGGAGTCGCCATTGCGCTCCGCCTCCTCCCATAGCGAGGCGTCATTCCAACCCGCGGCTGCGGTGGCATCCACTTTCCCGGCGTTGCGGACGTTGGTCGCCCGCCAGACGTCCCGCTCGTAGTGGAAGCTGAAGAAGACGTGCCTGCCGGGCATGACTGGCGTCGCTAACCCAGCAGCTCTGGTACGGGGCCGTTGCTGCTGCTCTTGAATGCCATAGCTGGATTCCCTGGTCTCCTTAGAGGGTGTATTTCTTCCAGGGGATTCGCCGGAAGGAGATCTTGCTGAGAAAACGAACGATGTCCCGGCGTCCCTGATAGGTCGGCACGCCGCGGCCGTCCTGACTCATCAGGACGATCGGAATCCGACCAAAGGCTCTGGTGCCGAGCGAACGTGCTCCTGCACGGTCTTGTGTGCTGCCAAGGACATGGGGCTTCACGATCACGATGCCGAAGGTGACGCCCTGCTCGGTGACTTTGGCTCCTTCAAACTGCATAACAGCGCACCTCCCGATGCGATGAGGAATGGAGTCAGCTTGCATCGGGGGTGTAACGCACAGACTCCGGGTCAGTCGAATGGGTCAGCTCGGCTTCCACCGAGAGAACCAGTATCTCTAGTTCTCCTGACAGGATAGCAGACTGTGGGGATACTCGTGCGCGGTAGCTATTTCTATAGAATAAAGACCATGGCAAATGAGAGCGAGACGATCGGTCAGCGACTGCGTGCACGACGCGTGGAGCTGGGGCGCACCCTGGCCGAGGTGGCCGAACAGTCCGGTCTGTCCCTCCCCTACGTCTCCAACTTGGAGCGAGGACGCGGCAACCCGACCCTCGAAGCCCTCGGAGCCCTGGCCCGGGCTCTGGAGGTCCCGCTGGCGAGCCTGGTAGGGAACGAAGGCCCCATCGAGTCTCTGCAGGTGGTGCTGGCCTCGGCACCGCCGTCACTTCTACAGTTCGCCCGCTCCCCCGACTTCCAGGAGACTGTGGCTGAGCTGGCCGATCGGCAGGATGAATCAGTCGACGCCATGCGCCGGAAGCTGCTGGTCGGAATGGCCTCGTCGCCGCAGCGCAGTAAGGGCGACCCCACCGAAGAGGATTGGCGGCGCATCCTCGACGCCTACTCCCTGATCCTCAAGAAGCGGTAGTTCGGGCCCATGGAGGTCAGCCGGGCTCGCTCACCCACCCTTGAATCAATCGTGAGCGCGCTGCTGGCCCGCCTCACCGACGACCAGCGGGCGGACCTGCGGAGCGAAGACCCGGCCACAGCGATCGAGCTCTACTTCGGTCCGATTGGCTTCCAACCCCTGCCGAGTACGCGGGTAGCCAGGGGGCAGTGCGCCACCGATGGGTACTACGACAGCCAGATCGACCCGAGCCAGCCGTGGATCATTTACGCCGATGACGTCCATGAAGCCCGGATTCGCTTCACCATCCTCCATGAACTTGGTCACCACCTGCTGGTGACGGTGGCGGAAGCCCTGCTCGACGACATTGACGTGTTGGGCGCTTCTACAGGTGCTGGGGCCACGCAGACTGAGGAGGCCATCTGCCACCGCTTCGCTGGCAACCTCTTAGTACCGGACGCACTGCTGCTGGAGACCATCGGGAGCGATCGGGTGAAGCCCGAACACGTCGTCGCTATCCACGACAAAGGCCCAGCCTCTTGGGAGGCGGTCGCTATCCGGGTCGCCGAGGTCATGCCTATGGCGGGCGCGGTGGTCCTGCTGAGGGAGGGTGCGACAGTGGCGTTCTGTGCAGCTTCGTCACGTATGGGCTCGGCGTGGTGGCCCAGAGACAGCGCGCTTGACCCAAACGGACCACTAGCGCGTGGCCTGAACATCCGTCAGACTGCGCAGCCCGAGCAGTACCGGTTCGGGCTCGGCTACCCGAGGTCGATGTTCTGCGACACCCTTCCGGTCCACGACGGGTTGGCGATCGGGGTGCTCAGCGAGAAGCCGAGCGACGGCAGCCTGTCGATCATCGAGGAAGCTGAGCCAGCCTGGAAGAAGAAGGTCGAGTTCTGTGAGTGGCACCCCGGCGTCGAGCGAGACGTCGGTTGGTGCTTCAAATGCAAAGGTCGCAAATGTCCGGAGTGCTGGCGGTGCGGTTGCAGTCATCCGGTAAAGAACCCGTTATGCCCCGAGTGCCAGATGATCAAGCCATTCCGAGTCGGCGCGTCGATGTGCCGAGACTGTGAGGCGGATCTGGGCTAGATCGATGATGCCAACCATCCGGCCAATCGGGTCACACAGAGGTGGCAATCCGATCTACGGCTATGGCAACGTCGTCGTGCTCCCAGATTCGGACCGGGAGCCAGCCCGCTGCGAGCAGTCGAGCATCGGTATCCCGGTCCCGCTGTCGGTTTCGCTCGATCTTCTCCGGCCAGTACCAGCCGTTCGTTCGATGCTTGCGGCGGCCGTGATCCGGACAACCGTGCCAGAAGCAGCCATCTACGAATACCGCCACCTTGGCCCGAGGAAAGACGATGTCTGCCTCCCGTCGGAGCTTCTGGGAGAGGGCGGCGGTGCACGAAGTAGCGAAAGCCGAGACGGTGCAGCTCGCGGCGGAGAGCCAACTCCGGAGCGGTGTCCCGACGAGCCAGCCTGCTCATCTTCCGGTGAACGTCTGGGCTGGACGCAAATGGGGTCCGCCACCGCTCGGGCATGAGATCTAGCGAATGGCGTCAGCCACGCAGTTGGCGACCTGCTGCGCCAAGCGCGGCGGAACGGAGTTGCCGATCTGGGCCTGCACTGACACGCGACGGCCGGCAAGTTCGAAGTCGTCGGGGAAAGTGAACAGCCGCTTGAGCTCAGGCACCCGCAGTCGACGGTTCTCCCAGTGGAAGGGTCCGACGTTCGGTCCGGGCTGAGCCTGGATGGTTGGTGACGGACGATCCGGTGACAGCTTGAGCAGGAACGACCAGTAGCGGCTTCGCCACTCGAAGACCGGCTCGGGGTGTCCACGCTCTGCCGTGTAGTGGAGGTAGTTTTCGCCAGGCGGGATGTCGGCCAGCAGGTGGCCCCAGCTACCACGGACAACTTCCTCGGGCTCGGGCGTGGCAACTAGACCCGCCAGGGCCTCTCCCGTGGTGACATGGGACCGATCTCCTCCTCCGGAGGTGCGACGCTCCCACCGGCCGCCGTGAGTGGGTTCGGGTAGCTCCGGCAGTCGGCTGCGTTTCGGGGTGCCGACCACGAAGAGCCGGGGACGGAGCTGCGGCACCCCATAGTCGGCAGCGTTGAGCACGGCCCACTGGCAGTGGTACCCGGCCTCGTCGATCTCCTTCAGCAACCGATCAAAGGCCGGCCGACTGGCTTTGTTGTTGTACGTCAGGGCGTAGACGTTTTCCAAAATGAAGGCGCGGGGTCGGGCCTCAGCCAAGACCCGGGTGTAGGCCTGCAGCAGGCTGGCGTCGGGGTCCAAGCCCGCCCGTTTCCACTCCAGCCAGAAGCCCGACTTCGAGAACGGGGTACATGGTGGTCCTCCGACCAGCAGATCTGGGCGCTCCCGGCCCTTCAGGCCCCCGAGCGCGCAAGAGTTCTCGGGTCGTGAGGTCAAGGATCGAGCGGCGGATGACCGGGCTGGCCAGTCCATGGAAGTTCTTCTCCATGGTGTCGGCGGCCTCGTCGTTAATCTCCACCGCCGCTGCCGTCCGAAAGCCAGCGGCCTCGATGCCCAGGTCAAGGCCACCTGCGCCCGAGAACAGGGACAGAGCCAGGCCGTGATCGGTCATCGACCGATCCTGCCAGAACCGCAGGTTAGGCGGGTGGACCTAGAAGCGAACACATGTTCGATACTATGAGGAGGGTGCGACAGCCCTACTTCGGCTGTTGCTCGCGGAGCGCCTTCTGGAGCTGCCGCTCGACAGCCTTGGGAACGCGGAAGGGGTAGGCGCGCCAGTACTTGTAGAAGGCAGCTTCAGTCTCGAACTCCCCGCGGCCTTCGCGCAGGGCTGCCACATCAATGACCGCGCCGATGTACTCGCGAGTTGTGCTAGATCGTTCCTTCGAGGCGATGCGCCACGGCTCGTGAATGAACAGTTGCAGGTCACGAACCCGGCCGCGGTAGCTGACGTCGAGACGGTAGACGCCGAGAATGTCGAGATGGCTGGTGTAATCATCGAACGGTCGGAACATGCCCGGCCAGCGGATCGTCGGCCACTTGAAGTAAGTGTTCCCGGTGTAGAGCGTGCTGCGCGACTGAGTCTGGACGCCGCTCTTTTTCAGTCGGGCCATCTTGATGTCGACGGCGTGGAAACCGCCGCCAAAGGCTTCGCCGCTGATCTCCAGGTCCGGGTAGCTGCGCTCCTCGCCACGGCGGCCTTCGGCACCGAGCGTGGCTTCCAGGCGCTCCAGTAGGAAGTCCACCAGCGCCACCTCGATGACATTGGCCAGTGCCGCCGATTCCTTGGGCAGCGAAACCAAGTGGCCAGCCTCTTCCAGCTTGACGGTTAGCTCCTCGCCGTCATGGGCGATGAGGGGCCAATCGTGATCTCCCTGTTCGACATAGACACCGGCTGGCAAGAACACAAACTCGGCACACTGCTGCCTAAGCCAGGCCTGCAGGTCGAGGGCTGCACTCATTACTTGGTCACGTTAGACCTGGGCCGGGATATGCCCCGGGACCTCGATGCGATGAGCGGCCACTCCGGCCCATCAACGGATCGGCCCGACAGAGGAGCTGAACCAATCCAGCTCCTTCATCCCCTGGGAATCTCGAACCTCCTGGTCAGGATGCACCCTAGACTCTGCCGCGTGCCCGCATCTACGGAGCCATGGAGGGTCGCGGAGCTGGACCTCGACCCCCACAACTTTCGGCTGCCGCCTGAGATGCAAGGAGCCCCGCAAGAAGACTTGCTGGTCTTCTTCGTCAAGAACTATGACCCGGAAGAGATCGCATGGTCTCTCGCTGAAAATGGTTACTGGGAGGAAGAACCGCTTCTGACGATCGCCACTCCCAGCGATGGTGAGCATCGAGTGGTCATCGAGGGCAATCGGCGACTGGCGGCATTGAAGTTGCTCAATGATGCTGAAGCGCGACAACTAACCGGCCGAGTCGAATTCTGGAATGAACTGGCCGCGCTTGCAACTGATCACGACTTGTCTGTCGTCCCCACTCGCAACTACACAGACCGGTCGGGCCTCTTGGAATATCTCGGCTTTCGGCACGTCTCAGGCCTAATGTCGTGGTCCGCTGATGCGAAGGCACGATTCATTTACTCGCTCGTCGAGGAACATGGGTATGACTTCGCCCGAGCCGGAAAGGTCATAGGCAGCCGCTCGGACACCATCAGACGCAACTACATCGCATGGGCCGCGATCGAACAGGCAAAGCGCGCGGGAGTCGACGTCGAACCGGCTGTTCTTCACTTTGGAGTTTACTACCGAGCCCTTCAGAATCCTCGAACGCGAGCTTTCCTTCATCTCGACGGGTGGATTGACGGAACGCAGGAGAGTCGTACACCACTTCAGGCCGACGGCCCGGAACGACTTGGCGAACTGCTCTCGTATGTTTTTGGACCGGAAAGAGTGATCAAGGAGTCCCGGGAAGCTCGACAAGCTCGCTTCAGCGCTGGAGGATGACTCTTCGCTGGCGATTTTGCGAGCAGAGCGTGACCTTGACGGCGCTCTGCGCGCACGGCCGGTTGATCGGACCGGCGTCCTCGGAGAACTGCGCCTGGCCTACCGGCATGCCGCTTCGGCCAACGCCGAGGCATTCCACTTCGCAGGCGATGAAGACCTACTGAACGATGCGCGACGCCTCGAGGAAATCGCCAAACGAATCAGCTCTTCGCTTATTCCTCCAGAAGATTGACTGAACCGGCATGCTGGACTTTCCGCAGGCGTCCGTTCTCCCGTCTGGTCTGGCGGACTGGATTGAGATCACGGTCCTGTTCGGTGACAGCGGACACCTGTCGCGCAGTGCATTGGTCGATGTTCTGGGTGAGGGCTCCGGCCTTGAAGATCTAGCCGCCTACGACTCCTCGTACGACCCTGACGCGGCGGAGGATGCGAGGGACACGCGGCCAGAAGAGTTGTACCTCGCCTCCGAAGCGTTAGTCGATGACGCACTGCAGGAGCTGTCGTCGCGCCGGGAGGTGGTTGGAGCTTCGTATCCTCTAACGATTACCTCGTCACTCGTCGAACGTCGCGTACCGAGGTGGATCGATGCTCCGGTTTACGCGTTCTTATGCGCGCTGAATGCGCGGCATGTCTACCGCCTCGGAGAGGACTTTCTAACCGCTGCACGCCTATTCGAGCGGCTGACGGTGCCTGCACTTTCTGCCTATTGGGGCGGTCGATCCATGCGTTTTGGATCTCCACGTACTGGAGACGATCCTCGCCAGTTCGGCGAAGCTCTCACGCAGTTAGCTGCCACGATGGGCGAGCGATTGACTTGGGCCACCGAGGAGCTTCCTCGCCACACCGGGGATATGAGTGTCGACGTAGCAGCGTGGCGACCTCTCGACCACCGCCGCGGACATACGGTGCTGCTTTGTCAATGTGCAATCGGCGGAGACTGGGAAACTAAGAGTCTCGAACTCGACGTCTGGCGAGCAATGATCTCGTTTGCAGTCGCGCCTAGTAAAGCACTCGCTTTCCCGTTCGTACCGGAGGCGTTGTCTGACTTCAGCGCCTTTGACTGGGAGATGATGTGTGCCCGTGTTGGTGTGCCCTTTGATCGATTGAGAATCGCGCAGCTTCTCGGTGGCGCCGCCGTGCCGACAGAATTGCTTGAGGACATGGTCACCTGGACGACGGGCGTGTCATCCGTTTTGGCCTGATTCAATCCAAGGTCACCGATTGACAGGATTGGTGCGGGCACTGCTCGGGTCCACCCAGTTTCTCTGTGGACCCTACCTCGGCCCTCGCTCCACAGGGCACTCGCCGCAGACGGTGCACGCCCAATCGCCGGTCTGAGAACCGAGGTAGTACTCCTTGTCAACCTTTGGGGTGGTCGCATGGAGGACTCCCCTTCGCCTGCCACTGCTCACGAAGCTGAACCAGCTTGCTGACTTGCACCATGACATTCGAGATTACTTGAGCACCCTCGCCAGTTTCGGCGGACTCGAGACCGTTGACTCTGAGGCTGAAGTTTGCGATCATCCCTCGCATGGTTGAGGTTCAGGACGAACCGCCCAACGAAAGCGTCGAAGGAGATGCTGCCCCCAAGACTGATTCAGGGCCGCGGGCTTGGTTTCATATTCCGTTCATTCTGGCGTACAAGGTTTATAAGGCAATCAGCAAGGCACTCGATGAGGGTGACAAAGTTGAGAAGGTCATCGACAAACTTGAGCCACCGGACACGAAACGGTGCGTCAACGTCGACTGCGGGAAAACGATTCCCGCCGATGCAACGTTCTGCCAGCACTGTGGGGCCAGACAGCCCGAGGCATAGAGCCCGACGGTCGCCAAACGTGAGAGCTTGCTCAGGACCACCAAGCGGCCAGGTGGTGCCGTCGCTCTAGACCAGGAGCGTATCGAGGTAGATCGAGTATTCCCGTCGATCAGAGAAGCGTTGCTGGTGCTCTCGCCACGGTGTTCTCGATTGTGTGGACCTTCCCGGCTGGCGATTGAAAGGTCGTCGCGATCGAGTCGTGATCATGGCCAAGCCGGTCACCATATGGACGAGGCACCCGTTGGAGCTAGACGAAAGGGTCATCGTCACCATGACCGTTGGGGGGTGTTTATGACCCGAGTTTCTGCCATTGGGATATCGCCGTGAGGAGAGCCAGAAGGCTATTTACCAAGAGGACTGCGGCGGCGAAGCCCACCAATGATTTGGAAGCCGATGATTGAAGACTGCCAGCAAAGGTCTCATAGGCCGTGAGACCGCTGGCCACCAAGGTGACAATCGCCACCAACGCAGTCAAGGAAACGCCGGGGATGAAACGCAGCTTGTCCCAAGTTGTGGCGGTTCGGTATTTGCAGGCGAGTTCACCACTGCCTCTTCCGCCCAACGCCGCGAACAAAATCGGATTGGCGCCAGCGGGGGGATCATCGGTAGGGCGGCTGACGGAGACAACGACGCTTCGCTTCTTCTCGTCGGCCGCGCTCCACAACAGAATCTGACTGGCTGGTGGGGAGGCCGCACTAAAGACACCGGAGGGAAAGTACAGGGCTTTGGTGGTAGTTGCTTCAGCGATGACGCCTATGTCGACGTCTGTGCCCGCTCTCAATGGATCGCCGTTCCCGTGCCCAGTCCCATTGTCTCGTTCAAGAATGGGTGTCCGTAGTCCTGGATGAACTCCGCTTCCTGACCCTCTGGACCTTCGGTCATCCAACGTGAGGACCCGACGCATGTCGAGAGAAATGCTGCACCAAGTCGCACTAGATCGGACCCCTTTAGAGGGCCTGCAACCTCGTTCTCGAGATGGACGCCCCGTTGGGCAGCAACTGAATCTACGAACGATGGAGAAAGTAGTCCTTCCAGTTCCCCGAAATATCCGTTGACGGGGCTTCGGTGCTGGGTTTCGCCAAGCAAGGCAACCAGGTCGTCGTCGGAAAGGGGTTCACCTTTTAGGGTGACCTGCCCAGTGGCTCGATCAACTGTCGCCAACTGCAAGCAGACGTAGCACCAAAACTGACCCTTCTTTAGGCGATCGCCATGACCATCGCAGGCCAATATGCTGCATATCTTGCAGCATCCAACCGGTTCAGGCGATGCCGATGTGTGTCCCCTTATGCATATCCAGCATGCGCTCACACCCTCGAACCTACCTTGCATCTCAACGGTGGCGCTGGATCAACTATGACGCGGCGCGTGCCTGAGTTGGAGCCCCAGGTAGCGCTGAACTTTGACCGTGGGTCTATGTCGTCCCAACCGCCTTCATGTACCCCATCACGTCACCGGATAGGACACATCATCTGTGACAAATCGAATTGCCACAAGATTGTCGTAGAAGGTGGCCCGCGGCTGCGAAGCTCCGACTGCTGAAGACGCTTGGGCAACTCTCCGCGACGGTAACATTGCATTGGTGTATGACGCTCGTCAGTCGGCTGATCAGTTTGCGGTAGTGACCGCACAGCTTCGGGGGAGAGTGTCGCCTGGCGAAGACGGTTCCTCGACGCCTGCGGTTCACCCGATAAGCGAGGCGTGGGCATAGGTGCCCCAGCGCCTCGATCTCAGCGACAAGGCCGTCGAACTCTTGGCCTTCTTTAGCTTGAAGGAATCCGCCACGTTTGACTCAGCGTGCGCGGCTCTGTGGCCGTCTGTGGGTGCCAGTGATGCGGCCGCCTTTTTCCAGCAGACTGTCGACGAGATCAATCGAGTGGTCAGGGAGGCGACCGGCAATTCGTCGCCGGTGATTGTCGGCCCAGGGGCTTTGTCAGTTCCCGCCAAGGCTCCTCCCCCCAGGATTATGGTGCGAGCGCTGACCGGGAAGCCTTACGTCGAGGTGTGTGAGTAGGTCGCGTTATTGCCGAGAACGGCGGTGGCCTTCAGCTTATTGGCTGAGTTTTCTTGGTTGAGGGCCGCTTCGGTAGTAGTCACCTCCCTCGCCGTTGAACGCCAGATGTCGGCCTGAAAAGGCTAGAGCCATCAGCATTTGTAGACTTTGATGCGTGGCGAGTTCCGACCACTACCGCGGGCCGAGGGTGGTCGCACGCCATGGGCGTGGTATGGGGGACTGGATCTGGGTCGTCCCCGGAGAACCCGCTCCCCCACCGGCGGATATCGATCCGAAGATTTCAGTGGCAGCCATTTCCCGGCATGGCACTGCGAGGATCTCCGTCGAGGTCGACGGTGAAACCCGGCGCGATGGCATTGATGTCGCGGAGGCCTTGGAAGAGTTCAGCCACACCCACAGCCGGCCCGGCTACAGCGCCTTCTACTACGAACCCAATGACGACGAGGAGATCGACGAACTTTCCGACGAGTTGAGCGCCAGCACGACGACAGACGGGTCTTCGCCTCGAGTGCGGTCCGACGTAGGCCCCCTTGAGGTCAACGTCTTGGGGCCCGTGGAGGTGCGCGGATGGCTCATCACCCCAACGCGCAAGATCCTCACCGAGCTGGCCTGCTTTCTGGCCCTGCACCAGGGCAGGCCGGTCAGCGGCGAGGAGCTGAGGGCGGCGCTGCGGCGAACGTCCGACGATGCTGTCGAGATTAGCGCCAAGACCCTGCGCAACAACATGTCGGAGTTGAAGCGCTCGCTCGGCCCCGAGCTGTTCCCTCAGTCCCGAGGAGTCGGTTACGGCCTCTCGGGACCGCTCCGCTGTGACTGGCTCAGCTTTAAGGCGCTCGTGGTCGAGGCCGAAGATCCCCGCGCCGACCCATCCGCCGCTCTGCGATCAGCCCTATCCCTCGTACGGGGTCGTCCCTTCGCCGACGTCGACTTCGGGTGGGCGGCACGGGAGTTCCTGCTCTCCGAGATGGAGCGCGCCATCCGGGCGGCGGCGCGGCGCATGGCTGCACATGCACTTGAAGCACACGACTTCGCCGGCGCGCTGTTCTCTTTTCAGCGAGGGTTGCTGGCGTCACCTTTCGACTTCGCTCTGTGGGAGGGGGCGCTGCGCGCCGCCGCCGGCGTGGGAACCGACGAGCTGGCGAGCGCCTGGCGTGATGCGCAGGTGACGCTCGGCGACGACGCCACGGAGTTCGCCCGGCTGGCCGAAGGCCTCAAGGAGTAGTCAGCCCGGCGGGTATAGCTGACAAAGCTCTTCCCAGGTGTCCGCTTCGTGGAAGCCACCCATGGACGCGAAGTAGGCGTGTTCGAACCAGGGCATGAGGCGCACCTCGGCCATCGCGTTGCCGTAGATGAGGAGGCCGAATCCCGGCCGGCCCCGTGCGATGGCGTCGATGGGATAGCGAGGCAAGGACACGGTGCTGGTCGAGGTCGACGGGCGGACGCGGCCATAGTTGCCGACGTAGCGATTGATCGTCGTTCTCGGCACCTCCTGCATGCCGCCGAGCGCGCTGATGAGCGCCAGGGTCCGGTAGTCGGCGACCCCGGGCAAGACCACCTTGGCACCGAAGAGGGTGAGGAACCCCTCGGCTGCCTCCCCCCAGCGCACCCGGGCCTGTGAGAGGTCCTGGAGGCAGGCCAGCGTGACCAGCCCTTGTCCACCCCCCTCGGCCGCCAGTGCGGGCAGCGAAGAGAGCGGCGCAATGTTGGCCACCTCGTCGAGGGCGAAGAGCACCGGGGCGGCTTCGGCCGGTCGGGCGAGGGTGGCGGCCCGAATGGCCTCGAGCAGGGCCACGACGAGGGGGGCCAGCTGGTCCTGCTGGTGGGCGGGGGCGCAGATGTAGAGGGTGTCCGACGACGCCGCGAAGGCAGCGGGGTCGAAGGTGGGATGGGCGGCCGCAACGAGCACGGCGTCGGAGCGATAGGCCGAGAGCAGCCCGGCCGCGGTCGAGAAGATCCCTGAGCGCTCCCGCTCGTCGGTGGCCGCCACGCCCGAGAGGATGGAGGCGGCGAGCTCGTGGCCCGACTCGGCGATGACAGCCTGCGGTTCGCGCAGGTCCCGGGCCAGCACCCACTGGCACAAGGCACCGATGGGACGCCCGCTCAGAGCGGCGGCGAAGAGAAGCGGGGCGAGCAACGCCTCAGCGCGTTCGACCCAATGGGCCGACTCACTGAGCGACGCCCCCGGGCGGGCCGCTCGGGAGAGCCCGTGGGCCATCGAGACAGCCCGGTCGAATTGCTCACATCCCACCACCGGTGACCAGCGCAACTTCTGTACCCACGACGGCACCATCAGCGCTCCGCTCGGGTCGAACAGGTGCACATAGCCCTCACCGGAGCGGTACCGGGCCGTGGCCATCAACACGTCTGGCTTGGTCGAGGTCGACACGACCGCAGCGGGGGCGTCGAGGACGCTCGGGATGATGAGCGTGGAGGTCTTGCCCGAGCGGGGCGGGCCGATGATCAGCGTCGCCGTCTCGGTCCCGGCCCAGATAGGGGACACGGGCAGGGCGCCAGGGACATTCTCGAAATGAGGTCGATCACCCACGTAACAGCCGCACCAGAGCTGTCCCGGAGTCCCTTCGGGCACGAGCGGCGCTCCGTCGTCGCGATTGAGGTCAGCGGGTGTCGACGCACCCGGATTCTTGTTCTTGCGCCGTCTCACCGGCCCCAGCCCAGATCGAGCCCGTGCGGCTCGAGGCCGTGCGGTTCGAGGCCGTGCGGTTCGAGGCCGTGCTCCGCGAGCTGGCGCCAACGGGACCGCTCGTAGCTGCGGATCTGCTGGATGAGCGAGTCGAAGGCCAGGCGGGCAAGGACCTCGGTTGGGCGATCTCCCAGGACGTCATCTCCGTCGACGCCGTGACGTCGGCGGTACTCCTCGATGGCGGCCGCTAGGCCGTCGTAGCGGCGCTGCTCATCGACGTAAGCCGGGCGCGACCCGAGGATTTCGGTAATCCAGGGCGAAGGATGTGGGCCGGAGAGGTCAGTGGCCCAGTGCTCGCTCGTGCGTCGCATCGCTGGTTCCACCTCCTTCCCTCGGCCCGGCCATCCAAGCAACTGGGTACCACGGGGGTCAATCCCCCTCGGTGCCGGGACCTGCGTGTAGTCACTGGCGAGATGCTTAGCCCGCGTGGTGGCTAGGCGGGCCGCCGTCGTGGCCAACGGCTCTTCGGGCGCGGAGTCGGGCCCGTGACCGTGCTCGAAAGGACCTGAGGCGACGAAGAGATCGGAGCCATAGCGGGCCCGACTCATCGCCACATACCCCGACTCCATGGACAGGGATTCGCTGGCCAGCACGAAGGCGCGATCGTAGGTGGCGCCTTGGGCCTTGTGGATGGTGCTGGCGTAGCCGTGTTGAAGGTGGCCGGCCTCGATGTACTTCCTGGGCACCTTACGCGGGCCGGAGTCGGTCTCGATGCTGAGCCCGCTGGCGTCCCGGGCGAAGACAACTCCCCGGGTGCCGTTAAGCACCCCGAGTCGCCGGGTGTTGCGCAGGCAGAGGACCTCGTCGCCAATTGCAAAGGACCGGCCTTGGGTCGCCAGTACGTCATCTCCAGCTCGCCGCGCTTCCGGCGCTCGGCGCGGGCGACGACATTGAGGGCGTCGACGTCTCGCCAGGTGGCCGCCAGCATCAGTGTGTCGGTGCCCGTAGTCCGGGCCGCTGACCAGTGACGGACCATCTCGGCCCGGGCCTCGGCCATGGTGGGGGCGAGGTGAATGCGCTCGTGGGCGTCATAGACACTGAGCGCAGCAGTGGCCTCGCCACGGCGCAGGAGGTCGAGGGCGTCTCGTTCCCACGCCTCGCTCTGGCGGCGGTTCTCGCTGAGCTCGATGGCACCCAGGCGAGTGGCCAGATGGCCGTAGGCGCCGCCGGCCTCGATCTCGGGCAACTGACGTGCGTCGCCGACCAGGATCACCTTGGCGCCACTGTCGTGCGCCAGCTCGACCACCTTGGCTAGGGCACGGGTCCCCACCATCCCGGCCTCGTCTACGACGACCACGTCGCGCGGCCCGAGGACCCGGGTTCCGTCAGCCGCCTCGCCCAGGAAGAGCGCCAGGGTCACCGACTCGACGCCGGCACTTCGTTGCAGCTCGGCGGCCGCCCGCGCCGAGAGCGCGGTGCCCGAAACCCGATAGCCCGCCCCTTCGAACGCGTCGCGGGCCACGGCGAGCGCAGTGGTCTTGCCGGCTCCGGCCTTGCCCACGACGACCTCGATACCCGCGCCCGAAGTGGCCAGTTGTCTGACCATCGAGCGCTGCTCCTCGGAGAGCAACGCATGCCCAGCGAGGAGAGCGCGGATCTGCTCGTGGTGCACCCGAGGCCCAAGGAACCGAGCGTGGATCTCGGCGCGCTCGAGGAGCTGCGCCTCGACCCCGAGGAGCTGGGTCGTCGTGCACAAGCGTTCGCCACCGCGCCCGAGGGCGGAGAGCTCGATCACCTCTGAGCTCGCGAGTAACCGGTCGGCCAGGGCCTCGATGTCTGCGAGCGCGGCGCCTTCGGGTAGACGCTCGGCCACGGCGCGTACGACGTCGCGACGCTCGAAGACGGACTCATGTGCCGTGATGCCCTCAGGGCTGAGGATCTCGCGAGCAATGCGCTCCGTCAGGGCGGGTCCCAGGGTCACCTCCCTTGGTCTCCCCCGCTCGCCCAAGGCGTGGTCGGGATCGACACCGAGCGCCAACGCCTGGCTGCGCCAGCGCTGGCGGAGGTCGGGAGCGCCGTCCAGCGCCAGCTCGGGCCTCGACTTGGGCTCCCGGGTGGCGAGTGCGGCCACCTCGGCGCTGCGCCGGGAGGACTCGCCGCGAAGAAACAGGTATTCCTCGATCTCGGCCCGCCGGGTCGAGAACGCCCGAAGCAGCGAGGGGTCCGTGTCGGCCACCTCGGCACTGCCGCTGCGCAGTGGACCGAAGCGGAGGCCCAGGGCCTCGACCAGCCCGGCGCGGAGCGACGCCTGGTAGAGAAAGCCGGCGGTGCGGGCGTGGTAGTAGAGCAGACGGGCCTCGGGGGCCGACCAGCGGCCGTCGGCACCGAGGACGGTATTCGCGGCGAGCACGTGCGTGTGGAGCTGGGGATCGCCGGCGCGCGAGGTGCGGTGCACGAAGGCGGCGGCGACCAGGCCCGAGGTCGCGATACGTTCCGCCCCGCCGTGGCCGCGGCGTGCGAACAAGGCGTGGCACTCGAGGTAGGAGAGGCCGTCGGCCACCGCCCGATCGTGGGCCGACTCCACCGCCGCCGCGGTCTCGAAGGAGCCGAGCCCATAGAGGAGGGAGACGGATTTGGGAGCCGAGAAGGTCAGGTCGAAGCCGGCCACCCGACCCCGAGGGTCGCTGCGCCTGGACCCGAGGTCTGTGCCGTCGTGGGGGTGGATACCGTCCAGGACGCTGCGCAGGTCGACCGCGGCCACTCCACCTCTGAGACAGAGCTCGACAGTGCCGGAGCCGATCCAGGTGCCCGGAGCCTCGCCGTCCCCGGTGTAGTACTCCTCGCGCCCATCGGCGACCATCGAGAGGTAGTACGCCTCGGCCCCGGTGACCATCTTGCCGATGGAGAGCACGAGGGGCTCTGAGTGGACCCCTCAGGCTTCGGAGGGGTCGACGCCGACGAGTGCGAGCAGCGCGACCTTGGGGACGACGACGCGCCGGCCCAGGCGGATGACGGGCAGCTCGCCCCGGGCGACGAGCTCATAGGCGAAGGCCCGGGAGATCCCGAGGAGCTCTCCGGCCTCGGCCACGGTGAGGACCAGGCGGTCATCTCCTATGAGGGTGGTCGAGGATCCGGTCGTGCCGGCTGTGGTGATGCTTGGCGTGTGCATGAGGGCGAGTGTGCGCCGTCAACGTCCCCACCATTGTCCTCAGATCGTCCCCACTCGATCGGAGCATGCCTGGCGAACGCCGAGGACACTCACTTCGATGATCTCCAAAGGTCCAGTTCAGCCACCCACCAAGCGACGTGGGGTCATCGCTGGGGACATCGCATCAAAAAAATCTGGCCGCAGTGTCGGAGAGGGGCGGTCAAGGCCGGCGCAGCCGAGGGGGACACGTGTGGCCCCCGGGCCTTGAGGGCCCCGGTCATCGACCTAGACACACTGGATGTGGCCGGCCCGTCGGGGCCGGCCTGGATGCGCCTTGTCCTTTCCACGGCTGGAGATCAACCGGAGCTGTCACCCAGGACAGGGTCCGGCGAGACAGTGGGGTTGGCCTCCGCCACCTTGGTGGAACTGTGTGACTCTATGCAGCAGCCTTTGTCAGGAGGATGGAGTGCTCGTTGCGCTCGTCCTCCAAGCCTCAGCTGACGAGCGCCTTGACCTTCGAACATTTGGGATGCGGTGGTGCATGTGTATGCGTCGAAATTTTGGGGCCTTGTCGGGATTGGCGTGACGTGTCCCAGGGGCGGTCCGAGGCGTGCCGCAGCAGTACGGATCGGTTACGAGGGGACCTGACCGGTGCGCATGATCCGGAGGGTAGCCAGGACGTCGAAGAGGGCCAGCGGGTCGTTCTCGTACCCCCAGTGGGCAAGCAGGTCGGCCAATACGAACTCGACGAGCGACTCGGGCCGGCACCTCCGCCGGGAGGGTCCACCCCCAGAACGCGGCCTGACGGCTCGGGCGGTGAGGGCCCAAGGGGAACCGAGACAGTTACGAGTCCAGGGAACCCGAGAGGCGTCGATCCGGGGAGTGACCTGGGAAAGGCGATGCTCTCGGCGACCCCCAGCTCCCACCTGAGTCGGCGGCGCTCCCGGTCCCGTTAGCCCACCAGGCGGTCGCAGGCGCCGCTGGCCGCGGCGGTGGCGGCCAGGTAGAGCGGCAGGGCCACATCGACCACATCGAAGAGTGGAGCGTCCTCGGAGGGCCGCTACTCGCGCGCCCGGGAGAGTTTGGCTGCGACGGTTTCTTATGTTGCTGACACACTACGGTTGTGGAACCGCTGCCCCCACTGGTCGCTGGCCGAGCAGATGAGTTGCGTCGCCGGATTCGAGAACGCGTGCACGTTGGAGAAGACCTCGTGGGTCGTCTCGACGCCGCTGAAAATGTCCTGGCCGACATACCAGAGACGCCCCCTGGCAAACTCAGCCTTGATGCGTTTGAGCGCGTTGCCGCTGTTGGCCGTCATGTGGTTCCTGCGGAGAGGGCATATTGGGCCTGGTACAGGAGTGCTAAGAGCGCGCTCGAACGATTCTTCGGGGCGCGTGGAAAGGAACTGTTCGGTGTTGCGCCAGCTCCTTCGTGGTCGCCAAGGATCAACGAGGCGGATATTCCGGCCCTGCGTCGCGCCATAACGGTGCGGGTAGGCGAACTGCGCTCCATATCAGAGCGGCTGGGCGAAGGTGTTACGCGCCAGAGACACGCATCACCCGCCTCGACACTCGACTTCCTCAGGTCCACACCGATCGTTGAGAGGGAGGTCGTTGACGACCTCGAGAGGCGGATCGGGACCATCCGGGACCGGCGGAATGTCCGACGCGCCATTGGAGGCGCGAAAGAACTTGTCGAAGCAGTGAGCAATGGTGCCCTGATTCGGATGGGGGTGGAACCGCCGAAAGCTGACGACCTGATGGCGCTCGCAAAAATGACCCGGCAGGAGCTATCAAACCGGGTTCGCGCAAAATCCTCAGGCACTACCGCCATTGAAGCATCTGCTGTGAAATTCGAAGCAGGCCTGACCACCGTCGTCAATGCTCTGGCGGAAATGCGTAACTCACACGGAGAGGGGCACGGTCGTCCTGTGGCACCAAAGGGCCTCGAAGTCCGACATGGACAGCTGGCTGTTGACGCCGCTGTCACATATAGCCGTTACGTCGCCACGGCCCTAGTCGACCTTGGGATTGGATGACTACGAGGCCAGCGGTCTCATCAGTCTCTGTTCGATCGGCGCTCTTACCTGGTCAATCTTGTTCGCCGAGCGGGACGCAACGCTACCTAGTGCTATGCGTCACAGGCACGGAAGAGGCACGAGCGCTGGACCGTTGCATCCCTCAGCCGAGAACGTTCCCACCGTCAAGCCGGGATTCGTCAAGGGTGAAAAGGCGCGGTGCGCCCGTCAGTCCGGTCACTGTCAGAAAGTCTTCCGGCCTTTCCGGAATGCCTATGACCTGAACCAGCCCTTTCTGGGCCAGTTCATTCAGCCGGAGGCGAACCGCTTCTGGGTCACGTTGAAGATTTTGAGCAATGGTGGCGACTGAGACATGCTCGCTCGATTGACCAAACCACCCGTTCAGCCACTCGAGAACTTCACTCCCCGACGGACCCTCCCCCACATCGGCTACGGATACGGCGTCGTACGGCTCGGGCGCGTCGTACGGCTCAGCTGCATCAAAGGTGCTCGGGCTTGTCGATGGTGGGTCTCTGACCTCATCGCTCAGCGGAACCCGATCTGCGGCTTGAGCCGACGCGTCCATTGCAGTTGCCTCGACAGTCGCCGTTCCGGGATTCGCAACGACACCGCCTGCCCAACCGAACTGAACCAGCGCCAGGCCGACATAGCGGGTGAGCTGAGCTTCACTTGCCCATTCCTGCCGCGAAGCCCCCATTCGCTCCTCATGTTGAGTTTTGATGTGTCGCAGCCGTTCCGGACCGTACTCGTCCCGCTCGAGTGTGTCGATCAGAATGTGGCAGTTCGGACACACGACCATGAGGTTGTCAAAATGCTGCCGCTCCTCGTCGGTCATAGACGGGTCGAATCGAGCGGAACCGGGTTTGTCGCCACGGATATGCGCGACATGGGCACGCACCCCCGCCCAGCCCCTCCTGAACAACACGGTTTCACACTCCGGCATCGCACAGACGTTCCCGGACAAAGCGAATAAGGCCCGGATCGTGCCTGATCCTGGTCCAGCGGTCACGCTTGGCTTGCCTGTATCTCGTCTCTGATGGAATCGAATGCGTATGCGGCCACGGCCTGGACCCGCTGCCACGCTGCCGGCCAGTCATAGACTGGATACGAGATTCCAAGCCGGGCGTAGCATTCAATCGCGCGGGACTGAGCGCCGCCGTGCTGAGCACCGGCCCGAATCTGACGGGCAGCGTCTAGCAGTGCGATTGCCTCTCCGATTCGTTCGTGTGACTCAGGCGGCAACTGCTCCCGAAGGAATGGCACTAGGCGCTGGAGGGCATGCCCATCCACCCCGGGCTTTCCAGGAACGTCCAGGCCTTTGAGGAGCTCCGCCAAGGCGCTCAACCGTGAATCGGCCTCCTCGGCAGATGTCGCCGTAAATGCAAGCCGCGCAGACCGTTCCACACCCGGAGGTCGGACAAGCGGTGCGGCAAATCGATTCCTCCATACCGCGTCCAAATAGTCCGCCGCTGCAGGCAAGGAGAACGGAGACGAGAACGTCTGCACATCCTCCCGTCCAATATGACCAAGCAAGGTGCCCAATCTCGCTAGGTAGTCCTCAACGGACTGCACACCCGCAAACCGACGTATTTCGGGAGCTAGCGAAACCTGGTCCCACTGCAGTGGTGACGGCTCGAAAATGCAGTGGTAGGCGGAAGGCTCCTTACCCAATAACGTCGGCAGCGCGGGCACGTACGGCGAGTGGCTTAGGCCCCCGTCCAGTACCGCGTCGCGCGGAGCGCGTGGCCTGTCGGCATCGAAGGGGTTCAACTCGATGTTGGTTCGGTAGATCCCCAGATTGGAGATCATCTTCAAGACCGCTAAGACCAGGGTGTCAGCTGCTGGGACGTGAGCAAATCCCGCCACGGTCAGTCCCACTTGATCCTGAGGCCCTGGCCCTGGCCGGCGCAGTGGAAAGACGGGGCCGTACGCCACGGAGGCTTCGTGAACAAACGTGCTGTAGACATCCAACGGGTTAAGGTTCTTCCGCTCCAGTTTCTCCTCGAGCCATGCCCATGAGGGCCAGCGGCGATGCTCGAGATAAACCTCGGCCACCCAATCAAGTACCAACTGCTGCTCGGACGTGGGCGTGTCAAACACGCCCAGAGCCTATGGCCCGCTAACGGCCGACTTGGCCGGAAGCATTTCGCTCCAAGACCTTCGCGGTAAGAACGTAGCGGCGTTTCTCGGACTTTCGGACGAACTCTGGTCCAAGGCCCTAGCGGTGATTTCGCCCGACAAACAGACGGTGACCCGCGACGGCGTTAAGGCGGCCCTGTTGACGTCCTGTCGCCGCGTCCTGGCCCAACGGAGCACCGATCGATTCCCTAAAATCTTGGTACCTCAAACTACCGCTTGTGCGCAGCGGGGCTTCGGTTTGGGGCTTACATACCCTCGCGATGAGCTCGTGGCCACCGGATCGAACATTGGCCCACGGCTGAAGGCTGTCCTCGCCAAGCGGTAGAGGATCACACCCGATGAGGCCCACGGTGGGGTCAACCCCGGACCCGCAGCTCCCTCCCCACTATCGTCACCCCACTATTCACCCCACTATCTCAGCGATACCGGGTCGCGATACACCTAATTCGGCAGACGAGGCTAAGACATAACACCAGTTCAGTGGACCTAGACGGATCCCCTGGACTCCCCCGCATCG
>CAVTPF010000015.1:0-112005 GCA_963736525.1 uncultured Acidimicrobiaceae bacterium | reverse complement strand
GACTGGGGGTCAAGAGGTCCCGGGTTCAAATCCCGGCAGCCCGACTAGCTGGGATTATAGCCATAATCGGGCCGGAATGACATACACCGTTCGAAGTCTGCTTAACCGTGGGATGACAGTGTGTGACTCGGCACGCTCTTGGTCGCCATAGGCGACGCCATTGTGATTCTCGGCGTGGGCGTCGCCTATTGGATCTTTTCGAACAGAATCAAAGATCGGACATCGAGCGACAAAGTGCCCTCGTTTCAGCGAGCGCGCCACCACCGGGCCTACCAGCCGCCGGGGACGTTGCGGTGACCGTCACGGTGCACGAGCAGCTCGGCCTCCTCGACCTGAAGGGCTGACAGGTCTCCGTGCCGCCTAGGAGATGGTGGCCCCGCGAGTCGTCGGCTTGCTTCTTAGCCGTTCATAGGCGCCTGGCCACCGAGCCCTCCGTGCGGCTGGACCTGGTGTCTGGTGCCGGATCGCCGACAGCCCCGGCGCTGGGCACCTCAGCCCGAACGCCCATCATCCAGTCATACGTGTCAGCAGACAGTGCTGCCACTGCCATCGGCAACAGCAGCAAGACCGATGGAAGCCAGTAGCGGTATTCCGGGTCGATGAAGACTTCGAAGCAGAGCATGAACGTGGGAAACAGCAACAGTGACACCACGTCCGTTCGACGCCCTGATTTCCACCAGCGCGTCGCCGTGACCAACGCGAGGAGATACATGACGAGGAGCACCAGCGACCAAGCAAACCACCCCAGCGCGTTGATGGTGTTCACGTAGATGAGCCCGAAGATCGGGACAGGGACCAGGGACTCCGCGTAGTACTTTGCTTTCTCTTCCACAGCCGTCGTCAGGTGATGGTCCAACGTCTCCTTCACGTACTCAGAAGTCTGGTGCTGGTAGCTCGATCGCTCGGCGGGAGAGATCGAAGGCTGCGTGAGCAGATACTGGGCCTGTTGATAGGCGGGAGACTTCAGGTTGCAACTGACGGACGCCACGATGGTCTCATCGGTGATCACCGAGTCGACATATTCCGTGCGATGGACTTGCACATCGTTCCGGATGAACCATGCTCCCGAGCCGAGGAGGAAGCATAGGATGAGCGCCAGGGAGGTCACTGCCTTCAGGTGCGCTCGACGCGCCGCTACGACGGCGACCAGGACCACGAAAATGACTAGCTCGTCCCGGGTCAGGGCGACCAGCCAGGCCAGCAGGCTACCGCCTACGAACAACCAGACTTTCGACTTCGGGGGCTTGATCAGGACGAAGTAGACGAGGGCCAACACGGCAGGAATCGAGAGGTTTTCAGATTGGGCACCGCCCGCAAGGGAAGCAGAGGAAAGGAAGAGCGCGGAAATGCCCGTCGCCCAAAGCGCGCGAGTCCGGGAGAGACCCAATCCGCGCGAGATCAGCCATACGAACAAGGTGGTCGCCGCACCAAGCAGTGCATTGAGCACGATGATCGACCAGTGTGATCCACTGAACAAAAAGGTAAATGCAAGAAAGGCTGGGTATCCCGGCAAGCGGATGTCGGTTGCCACATAGGGAGAGTTTGTCGCGATCGAGTAGCCATGTCCGGCGGCGAGGTTCTTGCCAATTGCTGTGTATCCAGGGTCATCGCCTCCGTAATACGTGAAAATGTGGCCGAGGACGAGGCGGAAGGCGAGGGCCAGCGCGACGAGCATGCCGGGGGCGAGCCAGGGACGTCGTGGCTCAGCAGTTTTGTCTTCGCTTGCCGAAGCTCCCGCGTCTACCATTGGCCACTAGTTTGTTCCGCCAATTTCAAGGATTCCACTGGCCGGAACGAAAGGAGGCGAACGCTCGGACCTCATACTGTGGCTGCGAGGCGGCAGTCGGAGCGCCCCGGGCCGCTTTCAAAGCGCAATGAAAGCCCAGGGAACTGGCGGGCTCTCAAATGACAGCGAATTCCCGAAAGCCCAAGCTCCCGCTTCAGGTCGAGCGCCGTCCTCTAGGGGGTCTCTGAGCCGCGCTTAACTTCCACCACGTCGCTCCTACCCAATCAGGTCAGACGGCCCGTAGTACAGCGTTCAGTGAGGAATACCTGGGGGTCAAGAGGTCCCGGGTTCAAATCCCGGCAGCCCGACTTAGAAGTCCAGGTCAGAGGCCATGGGTCTCGACCTGCTTGCGACGGCCTCTCGCCATCCCCGCGAAATCCACGCGCGCCACCGAGCTTGCTTTTGTGAAATTCCGGTTCATGGTTGACAGCGTGGCTCCGGTACCTGCTTGACACTTCGGACGCGGTTCCGGTACCTGGGCGACACTGGCTCGCCTACGGAGGGTCGGGGCTGCGGATGACCCACGCGGTGTAGCGCGCCATCTTCTCCGGAGGGGCCAAGATCTTCAGGCGCTCGGGTTTGTCGCCGGCGGCTACCAAGATCGCCGAGGCCACTTCGGGTCCCACTCCGTCGACGGTGCCCAGCTCGGGGACTGTCTCAGCGACGAGGAGCTTGAGGATCCGGTCGATCTCTTTGACCTGTTCTTCGAGGGCGATGGCCCGCCGTGCCCAGCGTGCGCAGCGAGAGCTTGGTCACGCTCACAAGGTGCTCGATCACCTCGAAGCGAGAGCGGAGTCGCTGCGCGCCCGTCTCGGCCTCGACGCGGCGATTCGCGCCAACGGGCGCGACGTGCTGCGCTCAGCCGCTCCCGCGCGACTCTCCCGGCAATATAACCCCTGCCGCCGGGCTCATTCTCCCGGCGGCTCAATGAGCGTCGCGCTGCGACGACGTCATGCCACCCCGGTCCTCGGGGTCGTCGATATCGTCCCGTGCAGACTGAACCGAGCGATGACGCGCGCCCGCGCCTGTCTCGCTCGGCCAGGACGACGTCGCGCATCGATCACAAGTGCGCCCACGAGCGCGATGGCGGCTATCCCAGCCAGCCACAGACCCACGGTGAAGGCCGTCGGCCAATAAGTGAGGAGGATGGTGTGATGCCCTCTTGGCAGTCTTGCCTGGAGCATGACTTTGTCGAACGGCTGCAGTGCGAGGGGCCGCCCGTCGATGGTGGCGTGCCAACCGGGGACGTTCGTCACCCGTACGCGCAGTACCTGTCGAGTCGGTTGGCTGGTTGTTATCCTCCAGGCGCCGGGATATGGCTGGGTCGCGGAGACCGTATGGCCGGAGGCATTCGGGCCCGGCAAGGTGCCGTCCGGCCGGAGCCGGCTGACGGTGGCGACCGCAGCCCCCGGCACCCGATAGAGGTCGACGTCCCCAATCGTGCCGTCGAAGACGGTGCCCGACGGTCCGGGTGCGCCGTGCGGAGTCACGACCAGGCCAACCCCGAAGAGTCGAGCAATGCGGGCGCTCGTGATCGCTGGACAGAAGGTTGTTCCGGCCGCGAAAACCTCACTGGGCCGGGCATTGGTGCCCGAGACGGCCTGCCAAACCGTGAAGTACGCGTTCGGCAGCATGGGGTCATACGCCGGAAGCTCGCGGACGTCCAGCGCGTCGTTCAGTTCGGGGGTCATGGGGAGTTCGCCTATGCACAATTTGGCGCTGAATCCAACGAGTGCCGTTCGGGCCTTGCTCGCCAGGGCTGTGTCGATCGGGGTTACCTTCATGGTCGAGGTCGTCACGAGATTCGGACCTGCGGCAACCAGCAAGAAGACGGTTTCACAGGTGATCAGGAGGACTACGGCCCACCAGCCTCGCCCGAGCCGGCCCGAGATCGACTTCGACGGCGACCTCAGTGGAGGGCCGGACTGGTCTGGATGGTGCGTCCGCCGGCCAAGCGCTTGACGGTACAGCAGGGTGGCGCATATCGACAGGCCGACCACGATACTCATCGCGATCCAAAAGAACGTCTGCGTCCGGAACGCCGCCCGAACGGGAGACGACGCAAATGCCCAGACGCCGGCGACCAAGAGCGTGGCGCCGACGAACACTGCCGTCAAGAGCTGTGGGAACCGACGCTGGTAGGGGCGCCTCGCCAGCAGGTCAGCGCCTACGCCAGCGAGCATGGCAAGACCGAAGCAGAAGGGCACTGTGATCCTGACCCACCGGACGCTGCTGCCTTCGGGAAGGCGCTCCAACCATGAGTAGGCGACGGGCAGGAAGGCGACACAGCCGAGGACGACCGACATCGCGGCAAGTGCGCACACCTCCACGCTCCGCCAACGCGCGATGGCGCCGACGAGAGCCAGGGCGGCCCCAATCAACCCGATGTAGTAAAAGCCGTACGTACCTGGCAATAGGCCACCGATGGCAGGAAAGATGACGTTGAGTGTGACCTCTGGTGTCAGGACTCCGCTTTGTACATAATCCGTGTGCGCCGACGTAGTCGCGAGTTGGAGTCCAGGAAGTAGGAGCGGAGCGCTGAGAGCCGCCCCAGCGGCGATCGAGAGGGTCAGGGCGCCGGCTGGTCGCAATTGCGCTCGGAGGTTCCCCTTCCGGATACGGATGGCGAACAACGCGAAGACGAAGAGCATGGTGGCTATTGCCACGATTGCGAGCATGTCGAGCTGCCCGGCGTACACGGTCTGCGCGACGATGACCGCGAGGAATGCAACAGACCAGGTTCTTCGGCGACCCCGCACGACGAGGACGATCGCGGCGAACAACCAGCCGAGCCACGAGGCCACAGTGGCGGCGGGCCAGCCGAGCACCCCGACGAACGAACCGCAGAGCACGAAGGTCACTCCCGCCATCGCCGACCCGAGCACGCCGAGTCGGAGCACGCGTCCGAACAGATAAGCACCAGTCCCGGCGATCATTGCGCTGAGCACCACCGAGCTGGTGTAAGCCCAGTGCTCCGGTAGCAAATACCCGACAATGCTCGTGATGCTGAAAGGCGCAGATTGCCAATTGAATGCCAGGGGAGTGCCGAGAGCGCTATACGGATTCCACAGCGGTAGATGCCCGTGATGCACTTGTGACCATGTCAGGCTCGACCAAGGAACAAGCTCGGTGAACTGATCCCACGTGAATCCGGGGTAAATGCCGTGGATGACCTCCGGCAGCAAGAGTATGAAGGCCACCGCGTTGACACAGAGGACGCCCGCCATGTCGGGGACGGCCGCCCGCCACCGACCAGCCGACGTGGAGGGCCCTGACGGAGGTAGCTCTGCATTCCGAGCGCGGACCGCGCTGGAGATTTCTTCTCGGATGTTCATTGGTTCTCGATAGCGATCGACACCGCCGTGCTTGTGGCCAGGTGTCCTGCGCTGTCTCTGACCGTGTTCTGCACCGTGTATACCCCGTTCACGAGGTCCGTCTGAGCGAGATTCCGAACGAGCCGTACGGGAACTGAGCACCAGGAAGCTCCTCGACCAGTCGCCCTGCAGCGTTCATGATTCGAAAGTCGGCTGACCTTCGGGGATAGTCGCTCGATACCTTTGCGACGAGATAGGCCAAGCCTCGGAGTACGGCGCCCTCCATCGCTTCGAGAGCGAGATAACGAGACTCGCCTTCGGGAGGTTCAGGACAAGTCGGCGCGGCGAGGGCTGCGATGACCAGGTGCAGCCAAAATCCGTAGCCCATCAAGGTGTTCTCATACTGGCTGAAGCCGAACATCAAGAATGCGATGACCAACTAGAAGACCACGTGGGTGCGCGTGGGTCTGAGTGAGAAGATCGATGTCATTCCAGTGGCCGTAGTAGGCGCCGTATCGATAAATGAACAAGCAGCACATCGCCACTGGGACGAGAAGGATAACTGAGGCGGCTCCGGCGAGAGTGGCAGCACGGGATCGCGTGGTGGCTGCGCCGAAAGTCTCTGCGTTGTCCGCAACGGTCAAAGTGTCCATAGCCTGTCCCGCATCCGGCATCGTAATCCATGAGCTCTTCGGGCCCCGGAGGGACCTAGCCATGGGGCTCCCCTTTTGACCGATCAGACAGCACCTCGCGGCTGCCCGCCACCCGATGAGTCGACCTTTTCACCGAGCAGTACAACAAGCTTGCCACCGAGCAGTACACCGAGAGGGTCTGACGAGCTGGTGATCACCCCCGCCGCCGTCTACTCCGGCACTGCCTCCCACTCCGATCTTCCGTCCGGCCTCTACGACGACTCTGCCGGGTGCGATGTTGGGTAACACGGGCAACAGCGGGCGCGCCGGCACCACAGGGACGACGGGCTACACAGGGACGACGGGCTACACGGGGACGAAGCGCCAGGGCAGAGCAGGCCTCGATCACTGCCAGACGATGCGTAACCCTCCGCTGCTGCTCGCGATCGTGCAATGGAGCCCTCTCTTCAGAGGGCCACCATGTAAGCAACGTCCGTCAGTTTTAGACCGGTAGCCCGACTGAGAGTCCAGTTCGGGCTGTGTCGTTTCGGTCTTTCTCGGCGGCGTCGTCCCTCGACGGCGATCCTCCGAACGCCGCGACGATAGGACGCCCGACGTCAGCTAGTCCGGCCTGACTCGGCCCCGCAGCTCCTCCAAGCTGGCAATCAGTTGATCCACCAGCTCGAGAGACGTCTCGAAGTCGAATCCGCGTTCTTCGTCGGTCGCGAGCAGTTCATTGCGAAGTTCAATCGCGCGTTGATGGGTTATGGCCACGATGTGATCCTAGGTTCCCGGCTCCAGGCGTCCAAGCACGCCGGCAGGTGATCGGAGGATGGGCAACGCCTTTTCACGTTGTCACACTGACGCCATGGATGGTGCTGTCTGCAACCTCCAAACGCACCCGGTCCACCTGGGTCTCGGGGCGAGGGTCGTTCCCCAGGAGCAGTTCACCGGCGACACGGATGGTATGAGCACTATGAAGCACGTGCTCATTCCGATGGTGTCGAGGGGCGGCTCGTCTCGATGCATCGATACACGACATCGTCGGAGTCGTGGGAAGGACATCCGATGAGGGATGAGTTGGTCGTCTGCATCGAGGGGACGATCGAACTACTCCAAGAAATCAAAGGACAAATTCGGTCGGCTGTGCTCGATGAGGGCGAGGCGATGATCAATCCTCCAGGGGTTTGGCACACTGCCGACGTCAATGGCGGCGGGGCGGCCGTCCTGATCATCACGGCAGGAATGGGAACCAAGAATCGCCCTCGCTGAAACCGTCGTCTACGATCTCGCCACGCAGACCGTTGTCAGAACATTGTGAATAGATGGTCCGGAGGGCACTATTGGGGTGGGGCCGCATGTGGCCAGAATCATCTCTGGGGGCGGGGTCAATCCGCATCCACCGGTGCCCCGCCCCCTATTCGCACCTTTTGCCCGTGTACGCGCATCGACCCCGCCGCCCGGGTGCGGGTTGGTGAGCGGGGCCGAGACGCTGAGACAATGCATTCAGGTCCTACCAGTCGCAGGTTGCGGCCATTGCGACACCTCGGTGAACGCTTCGTTAATAGCGTGAAAACGATTGGGCGCCCGTCGGCATTTGAGTACGGCAGATGGTAACCAAGGAGATCAAATGATTCACCAACAACTGTTGGAGGCCGCCCGCGACCTGGTCGCTGCCGAGGTACTCGATCGTCAAGACCGACATGGGTTCATCGCCGAGATGGCGACGTTCAACGTTGACGCAGCCGCGGCAGGGCTTCAGGACCCCCTCGGCGGAGCGTTTGTCTGGGCACAGTTCCTCGCAGCTCTCCTGCAGCGACCAGAACGCCCCGCCGTCGAAGACGTCCTTTCGGCCCTCAACGGCGCCATTGAGCCGGCGCTCGCCTTCGAGGGCGGAGCGTTCGCCTCCATCGAGGAGGCCCGAGCTGCCTACGACAGGGCGGTGCCCGGGTAATCCTCCGGTGACGATGCCGGCACACGTGGAGTGAGCTCTTGCCAGGCCCGCCGGCGACGGTCATGGCGAGGGCAGGGCGATGATCCCCCGACCTGCCCATCACCCCGCCCTCGAACCTGAGTTTGGCGACTCGGTCCGCGCCCCGACAGAGCCGTTCGAACCAGTCGCCGCACAACTCCGGCTCAACTTTCGGCTCGACTGGTCCGGTCCGAATCTCGACGAGAGTGGCCATGCGATCTGAACCGGACCAAGGATCGGACGTAGAGCACGGTCAACGACGCCTCGGCCCACGTCCGCCTAGGCCCAGGTCACAGGGCTCGCGCCACCTCAGACCGGCCGGGCGCACCGGGTCGGGCTCTGCGCCTCCACCGCGGGCGCCCCCCGCCGACATCGGGGGACCCCGCCCTGTACCGCGTTGGCGTCGTTGCGCGTACGCGCACAACGTCAGCCCCACCCCCGGGCGAAGACCCTAGAGGTGCCTTTCCGGCCGGCGCAAGATCCGAATCGTCGCCCGATTGGTCCCGGGCCAGGGGTCGTCTCGGGCACGTTGATACGGCGAGCCCGAGACCACCCCCGCAGCGCGCACCGTAGGGAGGGCGGGGTGATGATCCCCCCAGGACCTCCCCGTTCACCCCGCCCTCGACAGTGATTGTGGCGATTTAGGCCGAAGACGAGTAGAGCCATTGGAACCCATCGGCACAATGCCCGCACAACTCGGCCATCCGGTGGCCGTGGTCGACTCCTCGCACACCCGAACTGCTCACTGCGTTCGAATCCCCGTCGAGCACGACCACGCGCCATGACGCGCAATCGGCCGACAATTAGGGCTGGCGCCCCTCTGCCGCGCGGCACCGAAATGTTACGTTGCCGGTGCTGATCCATTTCCTGGGCACGAGGGGGCGAACGGAAGCGTGATGCGGCATCACACAGGCGCGCGCGCCAGAGCGACATCGTTGGCGCGCCTCGTCTTCGCCGTCGCAGTCCTTGCGGCGTCCGCGTTGGTCCTCACCGCCGCCGCGGCGCCGACGGCCGGAGCCGCCGGGATCCTGCCGCCATCGAACCCATCGGTCAGCGCGCCACCCCAGGTCATGCCGGACTGCTCCCTCAGTCCGGTGGACGACACCAGCGCGGGCTGCATCGACTCGGTGCTGCACAACATCAATTACGGCCGCTGGCTCGAGGGCCTCGGCCCGATGGTGTTGCCAAGCGATTATGCGACCGATTCCGTTGCGATGCAGCAGCTCATCATCACCGACGAGGAGCGAGGCGACCGCGGCCTCTCGGAGTTCGCCGGCCTCGACCCCTCCCTGAACACGGCCGCGCAGTCCGGGGCCCAGAGCAGTACCGACCCGGTTCCTCCGGCCGGCTACAGCTACACGTCGGCCGGTTCCATCTTCGCGCAGGACTACACGCCGCTCGGCGCCGATTTCGCCTGGATGTACGACGACGGTTACGGGGGCACCAACCTCGACTGCACGTCGCCCAGCAGCTCCGGCTGCTGGGGCCATCGCGACAACGTCTTGGGCAACTGGACCACGACCGGCACGACGATCGGCACCCAGACCGCCATGATGGGAGACGGGAACACGGCCGCCGGCCAGTACGCCGAGATCTTCGCCAACCAGGCGAACCCGGCGGACTCGTTGGTCGACACGATCACCCCCAGCGCCCTGCCCACGCCCTCGACGGCGAGCGCACCCGACATCGTGCAAGTGCTGCCGGCCTCGTCGGCCAACACCGCGGCCGGCACGTCGGTGACCATTGAGGGCAACTACTTCGGGACCACCCCGACGCCGCAGGTGTACTTCGGCGGCGTCGCCGCCACCAGCGTGCACGTGAACTGGGACGGCGAGCTCACCGCGGACGCGCCCGCCGATCCGGCCGGCACCGCCACCAGCCAGGTCGTCGTGACGGTCACCACCGGTGCGGGCACCTCGAGCTCGACCGGGACACCGGACGTCAACGAGTTCACCTACGCGCCGACCAACGCTCCGACGGTCACCACGGTCTCGCCGACGTCCGGACCGGAGACGCCCTCCGGCAGCGTGACCATTCAGGGCACGAACTTCTACGACGGCGGAGTGACGCCCATCGTCGACTTCGGCACCGTGGCCAGCATCGGTTCCATGACCTACGGCTCGACCCAGATCACCACGACCATCCCGCCCTCCGTCAACCTGGGCACGGTCGACATCACGGTCACCACGCCGGCGGGCACGAGCGCCGTGTCGGCGGCGGACCACTACACCTACACGGCCGACGGGACCTCCTCGCCTCCGCCATCACCCCCACCGCCTCCGCCTCCACCGCCGTCACCCGCGCCGTCGCACGGCTACTGGCTGGTGGGCTCGGACGGCGGCATCTTCAGCTTCGGGTCCTCGCAGTTCTACGGGTCGACGGGCTCGCTGCACCTCCAGCGGCCCGTGGTGGGCATCACCCCGACCGCCGGCCGCGGGGGCTATTGGCTCGTCGCCTCCGACGGGGGGATCTTCGCCTTCGGCGACGCCGGCTTCTACGGCTCCATCCCGGGCGCCGGCCTGCACCCGGCCGGCTCGGGCCTTCCGCACAGCCTCAACGCCCCCATCGTGGGGATGGTCCCCTCCAGCGACGGCGGGGGCTACTTCATGGTGGCCTCCGACGGCGGCGTCTTCGCCTTCGGCGACGCCCGGTTCGAGGGGTCCTGCCCCGGCATCGGCGGTTGTCGCGGTGCCGCGGTGGCCGTCGTCCCCGACGCCACGGGGAACGGCTACTGGGTGGTCACGAGCACCGGCGGCGTCTACACCTTCGGCGACGCCACCGCCTACGGCGCACCCGGAACACAGTCCTCGGCCATCACCTCCGCCGTGGCGACCCCGAGCGGCCACGGCTACTGGGTCCTCGACGCCGCCGGCCAGGTGTTCAACTACGGTGACGCCGCCGCCATGGGGAGCATGCCGGCCGGGTCGGCGGGCGGGCTCGATCCGGCCACGGCGATCTTCGACACCTCGGACGGCGGGGGGTACTGGGTCGTGACCGCCCAGGGCCGCGTCTCGGGCTTCGGCGACGCCCCGAACGACGGCGACATGTCGGGCACGCACCTCAACGGGTCCATCATCGCCGCCTCCGGCTCGTAAGCGTCTGGGGGCCTCCGTGCCTGGCTACATTCGGCATCCTGTGGGGCGGGTCTGCGCGTGAACGACTGGGGGGAGGGCGCCGGCGGAGACGCCCTGGGTCTCGACCCGTCCGAGGTGCGGCTCTCGCCGCACAATCCGGCTTGGCTGGAGCTGGGCCAGCAGGAGTGCGCGACCGTTGCCGCGCTCCTGGGTGACCTGGCCGTTTCCGTGGAGCACATCGGGAGCACCGCGGTGCCGGGCATGGAGGCCAAGCCCATTCTCGACATCGCCGCCTCCGTCGGCGACCAGGTGCCGATCGACGACGTCGTAGCCCGCCTGTGCGCCGGTGATGCCTACACCTACGAGGGCGACAGGCGGGACGACGGCGGCCTGCTGTTCGTCCGCGGGGAGGGCGGCCTGCGCACCGTGCACGTGCACGTGGTCGGGCGGGGCAGCCAGGCGTGGACCGACTATCTGCGCTTTCCCGTGCTCTTCCGCGACGACCCCGAGGCGCACCGCCGCTACCAGTCGGCCAAGCGCGAGCTGGCCCACGAGTTCGCCGACGACCGTCCGGGCTACACGCGGGCCAAGGGTGCCGTCGTCGAGGAGCTGCTGGACTTCGGCGACGTGCCCCCGGCGCCGCCGCACGCGCGCTGAGCGGAACCTAAGGTGGGGTCGACGGATCGACCCTCAGGGAGGGAATCATGGGCATCTTCCAGCGGGCACACGACATCGTGCAGGCCAAGACGAACAAGGCGCTCGATGCGGCAGAGAAGCCGGACGAGATGCTCGATCTCTCCTACGAGAAGATGCTCGAGCAGATCACCCAGGTGCGGCGGGCGCTTGTCGACATCGCCGGTTCCAAGAAGCGGCTCGAACTGCAGCAGGAGCAGTTCCAGCACACCGTCGACCACCTGCAGGAGCAGGCCAAGCAGGCCCTGTCCGCCGGACGGGAGGACCTGGCCAAGGAGGCGCTCTCTCGCAAGGCGGCCGCGCAGCAGCAGATCGACCAGACGGAGCCGCAGATCCAGCAGTTGAACGAGGAGGAGCAGAAGCTCACGCAGACCCTCGACGCGCTGCAGAAGCGCGTCAACGACTTTCGCACGCAGAAGGAGACGCTCAAGGCCCAGTACACCGCGGCCAAGGCGATCTCCACCGTCGACGAGAGCTCCGCCGGCATCTCGAAGTCCTTCAACGACTCCGGGGCGGCCCTGCAGCGGGCCCAGGACAAGATCGCCACGATGCAGGCTCGGTCGGGCGCTCTCGACGAGCTGCTCGAGTCCGGTGTCCTCGAGGACGTCGGCGGGGGCACCGATGACGTCCAGAAAGAGCTCGACCAGGTGGGCAAGGACGCGCAGGTCGACAACGAGCTGGCCGCCCTGAAGGCGCAGCTGGGGACCGGGGCGTCCGAACCCGAGCCCGAGGCGCTGGCCGCCACGCCCGCACCCGCGCCGAGCTCCGACGGCGACTCGACGCCGGCCCCGTAGTCAGCCGGGGGGCGTCGCCTCCATCAGTTCCGCCACCACGTCGGCCAGCTCGGCACCCTGCTCCTCCTGCAGGAAGTGCCCGGCCCCCGCGAGGGTCACGTGGGACCGACCGGCCGCCCCGGGGACGTGCTGGCGCAGCACCTCGGCCCAGCCGCCCGTACCCGGGTCGCCGTCCGAGAAGGCGGTGAGGAAGGGACCATCGAAGCCGGTCAAGGCGTCCATCGTCCGCCGGTTGAGGCGGGCACACGCGCTCCCCGGAGTCAGGCCCATCAGCAGCGGCAGCTGCCGCGGTCCCGCGCAGAACGCCTCGTCGGGGAACGGGGCGTCATAGGCCGCCAGCACGGGTTCGGAGACCTCGGTCACGGTGGCACCCTGCACGAACACGCTCGGTCGGAACGGGGTCAGCTCCTGGGTGAGGCGCTGGTAGTCGAGCAGCGACTGCGCCACGGTGACGGTGCCGTCGGCGCCGGCGTGGCAGGCCCAGGCGAGCCGGCCGGCCAGGGCGGGGTCGGCCGTGTGCAACGCGGTGTTGGCCGCCACGACGCGACGCACCAGCCCGGGGCGCGCGGCCAACAGGCCCAACCCGATGGGGCCGCCCCAGTCCTGGACGACCAGGGTGACGCCGGCGAGGCCGGCCGCGTCGGCGAACTGCGCCACCCACTCCACGTGCGCCCGCACCGAGTGCGCCGTACGGCTGAGCGGCTTGTCCGAGCGGCCGAACCCGATCAGGTCGGGCGCCACCGCGCGCAGGCCGCGCTCGACCAGGCGGGCGATGACGTCGCGGTAGAGGTAACACCAGGTCGGCTGGCCGTGCAGCAACAGCACGGTCTCGGCACCCGGGGGTCCCTCGTCCACGTGGTGCATCCGCACCCCGTCGGGCAGCGTCGAGTAGCGCGGCGCGTACGGGAACTCGGGGAGGTCCCCGAACCGCTCGTCGGGCGTGCGCACGATGTGCATGCCGGCCAGTGTGGCCCAGCGCCGGGCCGGCTCGCCCGGTGCCGTCACTGGCACGACGGCGCCGGGGCTGGTGGACTCGGTGCTCGTGAGCGAGGAGCGCTGCGACGTGGCCGTGGTCGGCGGCGGGTTGGTGGGGCTGGCCCTCGCCTACGAGCTGGCCTGCCTGGGCACCACGGTCACCGTTGTCGACGCCGCCCACCGGGGCCGGGCCACCGACGCCGGCGCCGGGATCCTCTCGCCAGCCACCAACGCAGAGGCCGACCCGGCGCTCTGGCCCTTCGTGCTCCAGGCCGGCGCCCACTACCCGGCGTTGCTGCGGCGGCTCACCGACGACGGCGTCGACATGGCCGGCACGGGCTACGGCGTGTGCGGGGCCATCCGCGTCGGACTGCGGGCGGACGAGGACGGGTGGTTCACCCCCTTCGCCGACATGGCCCTGCGCCGCTCGCCGGGGGAGCTCTCGGAGATCGCGCCCTCCGACGCGGTGACCATGTTCCCGCCCCTCGGCCCCGTCCACCGTGCCCTGTACGCCCCGGGCGGGGCCCGTGTCGACGGCCGGGGCATGGCCGCCGCGCTGCGCCGCGGCGCCGAGGCCCGCGGCGTAGCCTTCGTGGAGGGCGCCGTGGACGGCGTCACCGCCGGCACCGGCGACGGACGGCGCGTGGCCGCGGTCCGCGTGGAGGGCCGGCCGGAGGTCGAGTGCACGGCCCTCGCCGTCGCCGGGGGCGCCTGGACGGGCGCCATGGGCGAGTGGCTGGAGCGGGATCTCCCCGTGGGGCCGACCAAGGGCCAGATCGTGCACCTCGGGGTCGAGGCGGAGACCGGCTCCTGGCCCATCGTGCAACCGCTGCTGACGCACTATCTCGTCCCCTGGCCCGGGGGGAGGGTGGCCTGTGGCGGCACCTTCGAGACGGGCGCCGGGTTCTCCGTCACGGCGACCGCGGCCGGCCTGCACGAGCTGCTGCGCGAGTGCCTCCAGGTGGCGCCGGGGCTGGCGGACTCGACCTACGGTGAGACCCGCGTCGGGCTGCGGCCGACCTCGGCCGACGAGCATGCGCTGGTCGGGCCCCTGCTGGGGTGGCGCAACGTCTTCGTGGCCACCGGCCACGGCGCCAACGGCCTGTTGCTGGGTCCCTACTCGGGCCGGGTGCTGGCGCATCGCATCGCCGGGGTCCCGCTGCCGGACGACGAGGTCCCGCTGCCGGCCGCGCTCGACCCCGCTCGATTCGGCTAGACGCGACGTCCGCGGTCCCCATCCCACCCCGGCGGCGGCACGGGCGTGAGACTGTGGCCGTGCTGAAGGGGACGCTGTGGCACGACAGCCGGGAGGAGGTGGCGACGACGGAGAACGTGCTGGCGGCACTGGCCGGCACCGGGTTCTTCTGGCTCGATCTCGACGACGTCGCCGCGGACGGCGAGGTGGCGGAGCTCCTGCGTATCCACTTCCAGTTCCACCCCTTGGCCGTGCAGGCGGCGGAGCGGTTCTCGCAACGGCCCCGCATCGACGACTACGACAACTTCGTCTACCTGGTGGCCCGGGGCGCTGATCCGGACAACAAGGGGAATGCAGAAGTGCACTGCTTCTGGACCGATCGATACGTGGTCACGGTGCACCGTGGGGACTGCCCCTCGCTGGCCCAGGTGCGCGAGCGCATGCAGCGCCACCCCGCCGCCGATGCGGCGTCGCCGCAGATCGTCATCGTGTACCTCGTCGTCAGCTCGCTGGTGGACAGCTTCTTCCCGTTCCTCTCGGCCTTCGACGACCGCATCGACGCGCTGGAGGACGACATCCTCAAGGCACCGACCGAGGCGCAGCTGGCCGACCTCTTCGACATGAAACGCACGCTCATGGAGATGCGCCGTCTCGTCGCGCCCCAGCGCGACATGATGGCGAGCATCAACGCGGGCGTGACCGACGTGCCCGGCATGACCGACGAGGCGACGCGCTACTTTCGCGATCTCTACGACCACCTCATCCGCCTGGCCGACCTGGTCGACAACTATCGGGACCTGCTGAGCAGCGTCATGGATACGCACCTGTCGACCGTGTCGAACCGCCTCAACGTCGTGATGAAGCAGCTGACGATGATCGCCACGATCTTCCTGCCTCTCAGCTTCCTCACCGGCTTCTTCGGGCAGAACTTCGCCTACATGGTCCGGGTCTGGCTGGCGCCCACGTGGAGTTTCTTCGTGTTGGGCATCGGCCTCGAGCTCGTTGCCGTCGTGTTCCTCGTCACGCTGTTCCGGCGCCGGGGCTGGTTGGGCGGCCCGACCGTCTGAGCGCTGGGAGACGACGGGTCAGCCGCGCGCCACGTCGGGTCGTGCCGGCAGGCCGCGCGGGCGCTCCGCGACGTGGACCTCGTACTCGCCCCACCACGCCTCGCAGCCGTCGGGGAGGAGGAACCCGAGCTGCTTGCGCCGGTCGACCAGCTCACGCACGCGCTCCTTCTGCTCGCGCACCAGCGCGAGGGTGCCGGCCTCCGTGCCGTCGACGCGGCCCTTGGCCCACAGTGACTCCTCCAGCCGCCAGGCCTCGCGGCGGGCCTCCACCAGTGCGTGCGTGCCCTCCGTCATGTCGGCCACGATGGCGGCGTCGCCCTCGGCCAGGACGTCGGACGCCCGCAGCCAGCCGTAGTCCTTGTTGATGCGCAGCAGCCCTGGCTCGACCTCGAACAGCCCGACGACGTCGACCAGGGGGTCGATGGTCGTGAGCGTCGAGCCCTCCGGCAGGCGCACACCGAGGTTCGCGATCTGACGCTCCGCCACGCCGATCATCCCCATGGAGCGCAGGCCGATGTAACCCACGGGGGCGGCCGCGTAGTCGCGGTCGTCTCGGGCGAGGCGAAGCGGCACCGCCACCACGGCGATGATCCGGGTGGCGCCGAGGTCCGCCGCGGCGCGCACAGGGACGATCTCGATGACGCCCCCGTCGACGTAGTCGTCGTCGGCCATGGTGTGGGGCGGGAACACCATCGGCACGCTGGCCGAGGCGATGGCGCCGTCGACGAGGTCGACCGGCCCCGCCGCCGGCCCCGGGGCTGGGGTGCGGGCGTCGGCCTCCACGATGGTCCCGTCCTCGGTGACGAAGCGCAGGACCCCGGCCCGCAATGCGGTGACGGCCAGGCGGAGGTGGAGGCCGGGACGCCTGATGAGGGCGGTGTCGATGGGCCGCACCGCGTCGCTGCTGCCGTGACGGAGCGCCTCGGCGAGGGGCTCGAGATTGAGCACGGAGCTTCCGCTCGTACGCCAGTGCCGCCAGACCCGCGGGAGCCGGGGCCCGGCGCCGGCGATCAGGCGCATGACGTGGCGCTGGCGTCTGCGACGCGCCCGGCGCGCCCGGCGGCGGCCGCCGCGCCGCGATCCCTCCTCCGCTGCCGGCACCGCCTCGCTGTCGGCCGGGGCGGGGGCGCCACCGAGGGGGAACGGTGGCCGCGTGCCCTCGGTGATCTCGAGCTGGATCTCGCGGCCGAGCGCCGTCCCGTCGAGGTCGGCGAGCCAGTCCTGCTTGCCGAAGACGTGCTCGGTGTGCGTCCACGCCAGCAGGTCGGTCTCGATCTCGGCGACCCGGCGCGTGAATTCGGGCAGGGTGCGGGCCTGAGCCAGGACGACGGCGGCGATGGCGCCGGCGGAGGTGGCGGTGACGATGTCGGGCACCATCCGCTCCACGCCGATCAGATACTGGAGCGCACCGACCTCGAAGGACCCCTTGGTGCCGCCGCCGGCGAGGACGAACGCGGTCGGTCCACTGCGGAGGCTCGGGGGCACCGACCGATTCTGGCACCGTCCGTCGCCGCTCACAACGATTTCAACCCCCGGCGGCGGCGCTGACGACTTCGACCAGCGACCCGGCGCGGGCCGGGGTGGTCGCCCACTCCGAGCGCGGGATGACACAGCGGTCGACCGCGACGGCAACCCCTCGTGGGTCGTCGTCCTGCGTGAGGACGATCACCACGTCGGCGATCGTCGACCCGGCCGGTACCTCCACCCGCTGCCCGTTCACGCTGAGGGCGAGGTGGGTCATGCCGGCGCCAGTGCTCCGATGAGCCGGGCGACCGGTCGCCGGGCCAGCAGGTCGACGATCGCGGCGGCGGTGAGCGGCGCCAGCAGGATGCCGTTGCGATAGTGGCCCACGGCCGCCAGCACGCCCTCGATGCCGGTCCACCCGAGGCGCGGCATGTTGTCGGGCATCGCCGGTCGCAGCCCCGCCGCCGCCTCCAGCAGTTCGAGCTCGTCGAGCCCGGGCAGGATCGCCCGCGCGTCGCAGAGGAGCTCGTGGACCGCACCCGCCGCCACGGCGGTGTCGGTGCCGCGCTCCTCCACGGTGGCCCCGACGACGACCGAGCCGTCGCGTCGCGGCACGAGGTACACCGAGCGGCCGTGGACCAGCCCCCGCACGGTGCGGCCGAGCAGCGGGCCGGCGCCCGCCAGGGGAGTGACGGCGCCCCCGAGGCGCAGGATGTGGCCCTTCACGGGCCGCACGTTGGGCAGACCGGTCCGCTCCACCCCCGCGATGCCGGCCACCCCGGTCCCGGCCGCCAGGACGACGTGGTCCGGACGCAGGCGGCGGCCGTCCGCCAGGGCGATCTCGGGCCCGGCCTCGAGCGCCGCCACCGTCCCCTCGACGAAGGTCACCCCGCGTCCGTGGCACGCCGCCGCCAGCGCGGCGAGCAGCGCGCGGTTGTCGACCTGGTGGTCGCCGGGCACCTCGATGCCGCCGCGCAGCGACGGGCTCAGGGCGGGTACGAGGCGGCGGCACTCGCTGGCGCTGCGGCGGTGCGCCCGCAGCCCGAGCGAGTGCTGGTACGACAAGAGGTCGTCGAGGCTGGCGCGGTCGGACGCATCGAGCGCGACCGTCACCGTGCCCGTCGTGTCGTAGCCGATGGAAAGCCCCACCTCCGCCTCGAGCGCCTGGGCGAACCCGGGCCACAGGCGTGCGCCCTCGACGAGCAGCGCGGTGAGCGCCGACTCGCCGAACTGTGCCTCCGTCACCGGGGCGAGCATGCCGGCGGCCACCCACGACGCGCCGTCGCGCCCGGGGACGGGCGCCGGTGCGACCACCGTGACCTCATCACCACTGCACGAGAGTTGCCAGGCGCAACTGAGGCCAATCACCCCGCCTCCGACGATGTGCACGCACGACGGCACGTGCCCAGCCTAGGAGGGCTGTCGTGTATCCTGGTCTCTCACCTTCGGGCCAACGTCGTCCCGGTAGCCGTTCAACTTCTCCCCATTTCGGAAGGACGCCGATGGCCACTGGCCTCTACGACCCGGCATTCGAGCATGACGCCTGCGGCGTCGGCATGGTGGCCGATCTGCACGGCCGGCCCGACCACGACATCGTCGACCGCGGGCTGACCGTCCTCGAGCGCCTGGCCCACCGCGGCGCGTCGGGCGCCGAGGTCGAGACGGGCGACGGCGCCGGCATCCTCGTGCAGATCCCGCACCGCTTCCTGGCCGAGGCCGCCACGGCGGCGGGCTTCAACCTGCCCCGCGCCGGGGGCTACGCCGTGGGCCTCGCCTTCCTGCCGACCGACCCGGACGACGCGTTCAAAGCGCGGACCGTGGTGGAGCAGACGGCGTCGGCGGAGGGGCTGATGGTCCTCGGCTGGAGAACGGTGCCCATCGAGCCCGAGGGCCTGGGCAAGACGGCACGGGGAGCCATGCCGCTGATCGAACAGGTCTTCCTGGCGCCGTCGGACCCGGACGTAGACACGATGGCCCTCGAGCGCCGGGCCTTCGTGGTGCGCAAGCGGGCCGAGCACGCGGTGGACAGCCTCTACTTCCCGTCGCTGTCGGCCCGGACCATCGTCTACAAGGGCATGCTGACCTCCGAGCAGCTGCGGCAGTTCTTCACCGACCTGCGGGACCCCCGCTTCGAATCCGGCCTGGCGTTGGTGCACTCGCGCTTCTCGACCAACACGTTCCCCAGCTGGCCGCTGGCCCACCCGTACCGCTACATGTGCCACAACGGCGAGATCAACACCCTGGCCGGCAACCGCAACTGGATGCGGGCCCGCGAGGCTCTCCTCGAGACCCCGCTGATTGAGGGCGACCTCTCGCGCACGTTCCCGATCTGCACGCCGGGGGCGAGCGACTCGGCCAGCTTCGACGAGGTGCTCGAACTGCTGCACCTGGGCGGCCGCACGCTGCCTCACGCCGTGCTCATGATGATCCCCGAGGCGTGGGAGAACCACACCACCATGGACCGCGACCGGCGGGCCTTCTACCGCTATCACGCGTCCCTCATGGAGCCGTGGGACGGCCCGGCGGCGGTCTGCTTCACCGACGGGACGCTCGTCGGCGCGGTGCTCGACCGCAACGGGCTGCGCCCGGCGCGCTACTGGGTCACCGACGACGGCCTGGTGGTGCTCGCCAGCGAAGTCGGCGTGCTCGACATCGCTCCGGAACGCGTCGTGCGCAAGGGGCGCCTGCAGCCGGGCCGCATGTTCCTCGTCGACACGGCCAAGGGTCGCCTCGTCGAGGACGAGGAGATCAAGTCCGAGCTGGCGGCCGAGCATCCCTACGCCGAGTGGCTGGCCGCCGATCAGATCAAGCTGGAGGAGCTGCCGGCACGCACCATGCTGACCCCCCAGCACGGGAGCGTCGTCACCCTGCAGCGGCTGTTCGGCTACACGACCGAAGAGCTGCGCGTCATCCTCGCCCCCATGGCGCGCACGGGGGCCGAGCCCCTCGGCTCCATGGGCTCGGACACCTCCATCGCGGTCCTCTCGGACCGCTCCCGCTTGCTCTACGACTACTTCACCCAGCTGTTCGCCCAGGTCACGAACCCCCCGCTGGACGCCATCCGGGAGGAGCTGGTGACCTCGCTGTCGGCCACCATCGGGCCCGAGGCCAACTTGCTCGCGGCGGGCGTGGACTCGTGCCGGCAGATCCTGCTGCCGCTGCCGGTGATCGACCGGGACGACCTGGCCAAGCTGATGTACGTCAACGAGCACGGAGAGACGCCGGGCTTCAAGGCCTTTGCCATCGACGGCCTCTTCGAGGTGCGCGAGGCGGGTCAGGCGGGCGCTCCCACGGCGGCGGGGGGCGAGGCGCTGCGGCGCGCCATCGAGGAGGTGCGGCGCCAGGTCTCGGCGGCCATCGCCGACGGCGCCAACCTCATCGTGCTCTCGGACCGCAACGCGACGGCCGACTGGGCGCCCATCCCCTCGCTGCTGCTGACGGCGGCGATCCACCACCACCTCGTGCGGGAGAAGACCCGCACCAAGGTCGGCCTGGTCATCGAGACCGGCGACGCCCGCGAGGTGCACCACATGGCGCTGCTGATCGGGTACGGGGCGGCGGCGGTGAACCCGTACCTCGCCCTCGACTCCATCGACGACATGATCTCGGAGGGACTGCTCGAGGGCGTCTCCCCGCGCCAGGCGCGGCGGAACTACATCAAGGCCGCCTGCAAGGGCGTGCTCAAGGTGATGTCGAAGATGGGCATCTCCACCGTGGCCTCCTACACGGGCGCGCAAGTCTTCGAGGCAATCGGCCTGGACGGCGCGCTCATCGACGAGTACTTCACCGGCACCTCGAGTCGCATCGGCGGCGTCGGACTCTCCGTGCTGGCCGCCGAGGTGGCGACGCGCCATCGCCACGCCCACGAGGCGCGGCCGACCGAGCGGGCCCACCGTGAGCTCGAGGTCGGCGGCGAGTACCAGTGGCGGCGCGAGGGGGAGTTCCACCTCTTCAACCCCAAGACCGTCTTCAAGCTCCAGCACGCCACGCGGTCGAAGCGCTACGAGATCTTCAAGGAGTACAGCACCGCCGTGGACGACCAGGCCGAGAAGCTGGGCACGCTGCGCGGCCTGCTCCGCCTGAAGCCCGCCCCCGGCGGGGCCGTCCCCATTGCGGAGGTCGAGCCCATCGAGAAGATCATGGCCCGCTTCTCCACGGGTGCCATGTCCTACGGCTCCATCTCGGCCGAGGCGCACGAGACGCTGGCCATCGCCATGAACCGCATCGGCGGCCGTTCCAACACCGGCGAGGGTGGCGAGGACGCCGACCGCTTCACACCGGACGCGAACGGGGACCTCCGGCGCAGCGCGATCAAGCAGGTCGCCTCGGGTCGCTTCGGCGTCACCAGCGAGTACCTCGTCAATGCCGACGACCTCCAGATCAAGATCTCCCAGGGCGCCAAGCCGGGGGAGGGTGGCCAGCTCGCGGGCATCAAGATCTACCCGTGGATCGCCCGGACCAGGAAGTCGACCCCTGGCGTCGGCCTGATCTCGCCGCCGCCGCACCACGACATCTATTCCATTGAGGACATCGCGCAACTGATCCACGACCTCAAGTCGTCCAACCCGGAGGCCCGGGTGCATGTGAAGCTCGTGGCCGAGGTGGGTGTCGGCACGGTGGCCGCCGGCGTGGCCAAGGCGCACTCCGACGTCGTGCTCATCTCGGGGCACGACGGCGGCACCGGAGCGGCCCCGTTGACCTCCCTGAAGCACGCGGGCATCCCCTGGGAGATCGGATTGGCCGAGACCCAGCAGACGCTGCTGGTCAACGGGCTGCGGGACCGCATCGTGGTGCAGGTGGACGGGCAGCTCAAGACCGGCCGCGACGTCGTCATCGGCGCCCTCCTGGGCGCGGAGGAGTACGGCTTCGCCTCGGCCCCGCTCGTCGTCTCGGGCTGCATCATGATGCGCGTGTGCCACCTCGACACCTGTCCGGTGGGTATCGCCACCCAGAACCCGTCGCTGCGGGCCAAGTACAGCGGCAGGCCCGAGTTCGTCCAGACGTTCTTCGAGTACGTCGCCGAGGAGGTGCGCGAGTTGCTGGCCTCGCTGGGCCTGCGCTCTTTGGACGAGGCGATCGGCCGGGTGGACCTGCTCGACGCGGACGCGGCGGTGCGACACTGGAAAGCGGCGGGACTCGACCTGTCGACGGTGCTGGCCCAGCCCGACGTCCCCGACTCCATGGGGCGCCGCCAGATGCGGCTGCAGGACCACGGCCTTGAGAAGGCGCTCGACCATGCCTTCCTCGACGACTGCGCACCGGCGCTCGCGGACGGCACGCCCGTGTCGCTCGAGTTGCCGATCACCAACGTCGACCGCACCGTGGGGACGCTGCTCGGGTCGGAGATCAGCCGGCGCCGCGGTGCGGCCGGGCTGCCCGACGACACCATCTCGCTGACCTTCACCGGCTCGGCCGGGCAGAGCTTCGGGGCGTTCGTGCCGAGGGGCGTGACCATGCGCCTGTACGGCGACGCCAACGACTACTTCGGCAAGGGGCTCTCGGGCGGTCGGCTCGTCGTGCGTCCCCCGGCCGGGTCGCCGTTCGAGGCCGAGGAGCAGATCATCGCGGGCAACGTCATCCTCTACGGCGCCACGGCGGGTGAGGTCTTCATCCGGGGCCAGGTGGGGGAGCGCTTCTGCGTACGCAACTCGGGGGCGACCGCCGTCGTCGAGGGAGTCGGCGACCACGGCTGCGAGTACATGACGGGCGGCTTGGTGGTGGTGCTCGGGCCGACCGGACGCAATTTCGCGGCGGGCATGTCGGGCGGCGTCGCCTACGTGTACGACCCCGCCCGCACCTTCGGGCAACGGGTCAACCTCGAGCTGGTCGACGTGCAGCCGCTGGACCCCGCCGACAGCTTCGAGGTCCGGTCGCTCGTGGAGCGCCACGAGGTGGAGACCGAGTCGGCCGTGGCGGCGCGTCTGCTCCAGCACTGGGACAGGGAGGTCCTCGAATTCGTCAAGGTCATGCCGCGGGATTACCGCCGCATCCTGGAGGCCACCCGCCTGGCGGAGGCACAGGGCCGCTCGGTGGACGAAGCCGTCATGGAGGCCGCGCATGGGTAAGCCGACCGGCTTCATGGAATACGGGCGCCAATTGCCACGACGCCGTCCCGTCTCGGTCAGGCTTCGCGACTGGAAGGAGGTCTACGAGCCCTTCGGCGAGGAGGCGACCAAGGAGCAGGGAGCACGCTGCATGGACTGCGGCATCCCCTTCTGCCACGACGGCTGCCCGCTGGGCAACCTCATCCCGGAGTGGAACGACCTCGTCTATCGGGACGACTGGCCCGAGGCGATGGAGCGACTGCACGCGACCAACAACTTCCCGGAATTCACCGGCCGGCTGTGCCCTGCACCCTGCGAGGCGGCCTGTGTGCTCGGGATCAACGAGGACCCCGTCACGATCGAGCGAATCGAGTACGAGATCGTCGAGCGCGCCTGGGACGAGGGCTGGGTGACGCCGCAGATCCCGAGCGGGCGGACCGGCAAGTCGGTGGCCGTCGTCGGGTCGGGGCCGGCCGGCTTGGCGGCCGCGCAGCAGCTCGTGCGGGCCGGACACTCCGTGACCGTGTTCGAGCGGGCGGAAAAGCCCGGCGGCCTCCTGCGTTACGGCATCCCCGAGTTCAAGATGGAGAAGGCGGTCCTGGACCGCAGGCTGGCGCAGTTGGAGGCTGAGGGCGTCACCTTCGTGTGCTCCACGTCAGTGGGTGGTGCCGCCGGTGGTGGTGCCGGTGGTGGTGCCGGTGGTGGTTCCGGGATCGCCGAGCCCGGCGAGGAGCGGGGACTGGGGGCGGCTTGTGCCCCTGACGTCCGGGTGCGTCCCGCCGCCGAGGTCCGGGCCGAGTTCGACGCCGTGGTCCTGGCCGCGGGGGCAACCATGCCACGTGACCTGCCCGTGCCCGGACGGGAGCTCTCGGGCGTCCATCTGGCGCTCGAGTACCTGAAGCCCTCCAACCTGGTGCAGGAGGGCGCGCTCGCGGTGTCGCCCATCAGCGCCCGGGACAAGCGCGTCGTCATCATCGGCGGCGGCGACACCGGGGCGGACTGCCTGGGCACCGCCCACCGCCAGGGCGCCCGCTCCGTGCACCAGCTCGAGATCATGGCCGAGCCCCCGAGCGACCGCCTGGCCGACAACCCATGGCCCCTGTGGCCGCTCATCCTCCGGACCTCCTCAGCCCACGAGGAGGGTGGCGAGCGGCTGTTCTCGGTGACGACCACCGAGTTCGTCGACGACGGCTCGGGCGCGGTCCGAGCCCTCCGCGGGCACACCGTCGAGATGCGCTCCGAGGATGGCCGCCCGGTGTTCGAGCCGGTGCCGGGCACGGAGTTCGAGCTCGAGTGCGACCTGGTGCTCCTGGCCATGGGCTTCGTCGGCACGGAGCGTCGCAACGCCGTCGACGAGCTCGGCGTGGAGGTGGGACCGCGCGGCACCGTGGTGGCTGACCCGGCGTGGTCGACCAACGTGGACGGCGTCTTCGTGTGCGGGGACCAGACCCGGGGCCAGAGCCTGATCGTCTGGGCCATCGCCGAGGGGCGTTCGTGCGCGGCGGCGGTGGACCGCTGGCTGATGGGGACGACGTCGCTGCCGGCGCCGCTCGTGCCGGGCCAACTGGCATTGCGCTGAGTCCTGCGCGGGCGGGGTGGACGGGGATCCGGCACCCAGTTGCCGGACGGCAGGGTCCGTCGGCCTGTGTCCCGCGGCCGGGTCCGTCGGCCTGTGTCCGGCGGCCGGGTCCGGCGGCCGGGTCCGCCGGCCGGATGGTTTCCCAGACCATAAACGAGTTCGCTTATAGTCTTGAGAAACATCCGGCGAAGACCCGTCCATCGCGAAGACCCCTCCCCGGCGAAGACTCAGGTGGCCTCGGTCAGCCGATCGATAACCTGCCTCCGTGCCCCACTGCCTCGCTAACGGCGTCTCGCTCTACTACGAGCTCGAGGGGTCGGGGGAGCGGCTCTTGTTCATCTCGGGCACCGGGGCCGACCTGCGCCATCGGCCGCGAGTGACCGACGGCCCCTTGGTCGATTCCTTCGAAGTGTTGGCGTACGACCAGCGCGGCCTCGGGCAGAGCGGCGTTCCCGCCTGGCCTTACGCCATGGCGGACTTCGCCGACGACGCGGCCGCGCTGCTCCATGAGGTCGGCTGGCAGGACTGCCTCGTGCTCGGGGTGTCCTTCGGCGGCATGGTGGCCCAGGAGCTGGCGATCCGCCACCCGCAACGGGTTCGCCGCCTGGTCCTGGCGTGCACATCGGCGGGGGGTCGCGCTGGTTCGTCGTTCCCGCTGCACGAGCTGCTGGACCTTCCGCCCGGGGACCGGCTGGCACGGCAGATGGAGCTGCTCGACACCCGGTGGGACGAGGCGTGGCGCTCGGCACACCCTGACCAGGTTGCGCTCATCGCCCGACGCATGGATCTCGGACAGCGGACCCAAGGCGCCCCGCCCGAACAGGGCATCAGGAACCAGCTTGCCGCCCGGGCCCGGCACGATACGGCCGACCGGTTGGGGCAGATCACCTGCCCGACCCTGGTGTGCGCCGGGCGATTCGACGGCATCGCACCGCCGGCCAACAGCGAGTTCCTCTCGAGGGCAATTCCCGGCGCAAGGCTGGCGATGTTCGACGGGGGCCACATCTTCTTCCTTCAGGACGGCGCGGCCATGCCGGCCATCATCAGCTTCCTGAAGAAGGGGGCGGCGGCCCTCGCAGACCCGTAGATTGCCAGGCATGGACCTCACGGCGACACTCGAGTGGAAGGCGCTGACGGCACACTACGAGGAGATGTCGGCACGCCACCTGCGCGACCTGTTTGCCGCGGATCCCGAGCGGGGCACGCGGCTGGCGGCCGGTGCGGCCGACCTGGTCCTCGACTACTCCAAGCACCGGGTCACCGACGACACGCTCCACCTGCTGATGGACCTGGCCCGGGCGGCGCAGGTCGAGGAACGTCGTGACGCGATGTTTGCCGGCGCGCACATCAACACGACCGAGGATCGTGCCGTGCTCCACGTGGCCCTGCGCATGCCTCCGGGGTCCGAGCTCACCGTGGACGGTCAGAACGTCACGGCCGACGTGCATGCAGTACTCGAGAAGATGGGCCGGCTCTCGGAGCGCGTCCGCAACGGGTCATGGACGGGCGCCACCGGCGAGCGGATCCGCGCCGTGGTCAACATCGGCATCGGAGGATCGGACCTCGGGCCCGCCATGGCGACGACGGCACTGGTCGACTACGCCCAGCCCGGTCTGTTGAGCCGGTTCGTGTCGAACGTGGACCCGGTCGACCTCTATGCCGCCACGCACGACCTCGACCCCGCCTCGACCCTGTTCGTCGTCAGCTCCAAGACGTTCACCACGCTCGAGACCCTGACGAACGCGGCAGCGGCCCGGGACTGGCTCCTGAGAGGACTCGGCGCCTCGGCCGGGGAGGACGCTGTGGCGAAGCACTTCGTCGCGGTGTCCACCAACTCGCAGGCGGTGGCGGAGTTCGGCATCGACCCGGACAACATGCTCGGATTCTGGGACTGGGTCGGCGGCCGCTACTCCTACGACTCGGCCATCGGCTTCTCGCTGATGGTGGCCATCGGTCGCCAGGCCTTCGGCGAGATGCTCTTCGGCTTCCACTCGATCGACGAGCACTTCCGCACGGCGCCGCTGGAGGAGAATCTCCCGGTCATTCAGGGCATGCTCAACGTCTGGTACAACAACTTCTTCGGCGCGCAGACCCATGCCGTGCTGCCCTACAGCCACCGCCTGGCGCGCTTCCCCGCCTACCTGCAGCAGTTGACCATGGAGTCCAACGGCAAGTCGGTTCGGCTTGACGGCTCGCCGGTGGCGGGGCAGACGGGGGAGATCTTCTGGGGCGAGCCCGGCACCAACGGCCAGCATGCCTTCTACCAACTGCTCCACCAGGGGACGAAGCTGGTCCCCGCCGACTTCATCGCGTTCGCCGAAGGCACGCACGAGACGGGGGAGCAACAGGACCTGCTGGTGGCCAACTGCCTGGCCCAGACGAGCGCCCTGGCCTTCGGCAAGACGGCAGAGGAGATCGCCGCCGAGGGCACGCCGCCCGAGTTGGTGCCGCACAAGGTGATGCCCGGCAACCGACCCAGCTCCACCATCTTCGCCCCCAAGCTGACCCCGTCGGTCCTCGGACAGCTGGTCGCGCTCTACGAACACACGGTCTTCGTCGAGGGGACCGTGTGGGACATCGATTCCTTCGACCAGTGGGGCGTCGAGCTCGGCAAGGTGATGGCCAAGCAACTGGCGCCGCTCCTGACCGCGCCCTCGGCCCCGGACCTCTCCGGGCAGGACTCCTCGACGGCGTCGCTGGTTCGGCGCTACCGGACGTTGCGGGGACGCGCCGCCTGAGCGCTCAGCCGCGGCCCTCGAGGCCGTGCAGAGGCTGGTGCGGCAGCAGCCCACGCCACGCGCTGGGGAGCGTACGGCCCAGGCGCCGGAGCTCCTCGAGGTGCAGCTCCGAGAGTGCCTCGAGGCGCTTGCGGCCGGCCGCGGTGAGCTGCAGGCGCACGACGCGGTGGTCGTGGGGGTCGCGCACCCGCGTGACCAACCCGGCGGCGTCCGCCCGGTCCACGAGACCCACCGCGCTGTGGTGGCGCAAGAGGAGGTAGTCCGCCACCTCCCCGACGGTCGGACCCAGCGGATCGGCATGCCCGCGGACCGCCAGCAGCAACTGATGCTGCGCCGGCGTCAGACCGGCGACCTCTGCCTGTTGCTCGCTCCAGCGGAGGAAGCGTCGAAGGCCGGTGCGCAACGACAGCAGGTCCTCGTAGTCGGCGTCCGTCAATCGCATCGTCACGCGATCACATCGTTGCGCGATGGATAAGCGGAGGGTTGGCTGCAGCGGGCACTGGCGGCCGAGGCGGGGTTGCCCATAACTGGCCTCACCCTGCCGTCCACCCAACGGCGTCGACGGCGTCGACGTCGGTCCCCGGCACCGCAGTGCTCGGACGACGGACGACCTCGGCCAGCAGCACGACGAGGAAGATGAACGCCACCACGGGGTATACGTCGTACGAAAAACGAGCAAACCAGGGGAGAATCGGCCCTTTGCTCTTGGCCAGCGCCGTTTCCGCTGCAATGAGCGCAAAGGCGATGGCGATGGCGAAGACCCTTCTTCTGGTCACCAAACAGATGAGCGGAACGAACCACGCGAGATACCAGGGCTGCAGGTAACGCGAGCAGAGCAAGAGGATCACCAGACCGAGCAGGACCGCCTCTGCGATGGGCCGATCGCTGGGCCGAAGCAGCCACAGCACTGCGAGGACCGCAACGCCGAGGAACGCGACCTGAAAGAAGTCGTTCGAGAGCGTGACCAGATGGTGCAACCCAAGTGACCGAAGGAGTGATGCCGAAGCCGATGAAATGATGACTTCCGGAGGCCGCAGGCTGCTGTTGCTGAACGAAGTCAACGTCGAGAACGATGAGATGGCGCGCGACGAGTAGCCGAAGGGGATCAACGCGACGGCGGTCAGACCGACGATCACGGCCACGTGTTTGCCAAGTGTGACGATTCGGTCTCTCACCGTGCTCTCCGCTCGGATCATTGCCCAGAGGAAGATCACGAGCGGGACCACCATCACGATCTTGACGAGCAGCCCGAGGGTCAGGAAGACGGTGACGAGGAGCTTGTGACCGTCGTACCACGCCGTCAAGGCCGCCACGATGGCCAGCGCGACAAGGACATCGTTGTGGCCGCCTGCAATCACACGCAAGATGACAACGGGATTCAATCCGACAACCGCAGTAGCAAAACCCGCCTGCATCACGCCCTCGCGGCGACCGAGTCGAGCTGCGAGCACCGTCACGCCGAGCCAACACCCTCCCGACAGAATCTTGAAGGCCGCGACAGTGGCCGCCGGCGATCGGAAGATCCAGACGATCAAACCAGAGATCTCCGTGAAGAGGGGCCCATAGACGGAGCGAAGTCCATTGGACGCGACGGGGTGGAACGGGTCGTTGGCGGCGGCCGACGGCGGTTGGACGTACGGATTGAGGTGATGCAACGCCCACATGCGACCGTACAGGGCATACGAGTAGAGGTCGTGGGAGAAAAGGGGTGGTCCCAGGGTCGCCAGAGCGATGACCACGATCGAAGAGCCCATGACGGCCTTGTTCGAAATGCCGCGCTGGCGGACCGCCAGGAGCGTGCCCAGAAATCCGACGCAGGCACCAGTGATCAGCGCGTACGCGAGAACCGGGGACTGCGACGCATTTAGCTCATCGAATCCGACAGCGCGCGCCAGGTGCGTCAGCACTGACGGAGGCGCTGCACCTCTCGGGAAGGGGCCGGTCAGTGGACTACCCGGCACGCTCCCGAGCAGTACGAGGACGCCCGTCGTGACGACGATGAGACCGAGGCACGTCCATCCAAAGGCTGGCTTTCGAGCGACCGCCACGAGACCGGACCACGCAGGGAGGGCCCTCTTTGCAGAAGAGACCGTCGTTGCTGAAGGCGAGGAGGCCACCGGGAGGATCAGAACGGCACGGATTCGAGCGGGCACCACGGTCGGCCATTCGCCGCGAAGCACCCCGGACCTTGGCACATGTCGATCAACGGCTCACTCCCCCTTACGGCTTCGTGCGTGTATACACCGACGGCTGAGCGAATGCCAGAGTCCGCTGGGCCGGCGCACGGTCGAGCACGATGCACCAAACGCCGGCCAGCGGTACGGTTCTGCCGTGGCCCGTCTGCTCGCACGGACTGCGCCGCGTGACCGGCACGAGTGCTCAGGGCCGCGTGGCCCCGACGAAGACCAGGCTCCCGAACGACGCGCCCACGATCGCCGGGAAGCTCTCCGCCCGGACGTCGGCACCCGTGTAGGGCGCGTCGACCATGACGTCCTCTCCATCCACGTTCCCGACGAAAAGCCCGACGTGGTCGATGGCAGCCGGGCCGTCGCCGAAGAACACGAGGTCGCCCGGGGCCAAGGCCTGGCCGGCCGCCAGCTTCGGCGTGGCGTCGTACTGGTCCTGGGCCACCCTCGGCAGCGACACGCCGGCCACGGCGTAGGCGGCCTGGACGAGGCCCGAACAGTCGAAGCCCACACCGGGGCTCTCGCCGCCCCAGACGTACGGCGTGCCGATTTGGGCCAGCGCCCACTCGACGGCGACGACGCCGGCGCCCGGGCCCGCGAGGCCCGTGCCCGACGGGCCGGTGGTCGACGCGCCGAACGACTGCGCCAGCGCCAGCACCTGCGTCACGTAGGACGCCGAGTGGTTGTAGGCGTCGACAGCGCCCGCAATGTTGGCGCCACCGGACGCACCGTTGGCGCACAGGAGGCGCGCCGCCGCGTAGACCGCGTCGGTCGGGTCGTAGGGGCTCGGCGGATTCGCGCCGCCGGGCGGCACCGGCTCGTCGTACTCGGCGAACGTCGCCGGCTCGAACTGCATAAGCCCTTCGGCGCCGGCGCTGTTGGCACCGCTGTGCACCCCCGGCAGGGTCGACTGCCCGTTGTCGGACTCGACGGTGCCGATAGCGGCCAGGATCGTCCAGGGCAAGCCGGGGCAGGTCGCCGCCGCATCCTGGTAGAGGGAGAGCATGGCCGGCGGGATCTGGCCCGCCGCCGCTGTGGCTGCCGGCGGGCCGGTCCCCACGCCCAGAAAGGACAGGGCGGAGGCGACCACCGCGGTGCCCACCAGACCGGCCGCCAGACCCGCGGCCACCCCGGCAGCCGCCACGCCCCTCATCCCTCCACCACCGTCGCCGGCGGGTCGGCCGGTCCGCTCTGCGGTCGCAACGCCATGGCACGGAACGGTCGCGACCGTGCGCCGGGAGGCACGGCCATGGCGCGGTCGTCATACTTGGGGCATGAAGAGCACCATGCAGGACGCCCCGCTCCTGATCAGCGACATCCTCCGGCACGGGCAGCAGGTGCACGGCGACAGCACCGTCGTCACGGTCGAGGCCGGCGGCTACCGCTCGGCCACCTTCTCGGAGGTGGCCGAGCGCGCCGAGAAGCTGGCGGCCGCCCTGACCCGATTGGGCGTCCAGCAAGGCGACCGCGTCGGGACGTTCTGTTGGAACAACCAGGGACACCTGGAGGCGTATCTCGCCATCCCCTCCATGGGGGCCGTGCTGCACACGCTCAACATCCGCCTGCCCGCCGACCAGCTGGCCTATGTGATCAACCACGCCGAGGACCGTTTCATCATTGTCGACGCGTCCCTCATCCCGTTGCTGGCCGCCATCAAGGACGAGCTGAAGACCGTGGAGACGATCATCGTGGCCGGCGAGGGCGACACCTCGCCCCTCGGCGAGACGCTGTCCTACGAGCGGCTGCTCGCCGCCGAGCAGCCCGGCTTCGAGTGGCCGGCGCTCGACGAGCGCTCCGCCGCGGCCATGTGCTACACGAGCGGCACCACGGGCCACCCCAAGGGCGTCGTGTACTCGCACCGCTCCACGTGGCTGCACACCATGGCCGAGCAGGCGGCCTCCTCGGTCGGCATGATGGAGTCGGACCACATCCTCATCATCGTGCCCATGTTCCACGCCATGGCGTGGGGCACGCCCTACGGGGCCTGGATGGCGGGCACCGACATGATCATGCCGCAGATGTTCCTGATGGGCGAGCAACTGGCGGCCGTCATCAACGAACACCACCCGACGCTCGCCTGCGGCGTGCCCACCATTTGGAACGGGCTCCTCGCGCTGCACGCGCCCATCGACTTCTCGAGCGTGCGCGGCATCACCGCCGGCGGCGCCGCCGTCCCGCAATCGCTCATTGAAGCCTTCGAGCAGCGCTTCGGCGTCACCATCATCCAAGGCTGGGGCATGACGGAGACGAGCCCGCTTGCCGCATTCGGGCTTCCCCCCGCCCGCAAGCACGACGGCCACGACGACATGTACTACAAGGTCAAGGCGGGGCGGATCGTGGCCGGGGTGGAAGTGCGCGTGGTCGCCGAGGACGGCACCCTCCTCCCCAACGACGGCAAGTCCGTCGGGGAGTTCGAGATCCGCGGCCCGTGGATCACCGGCTCGTACTACAAGGACGAGGATCCGGCGCGGTTCCACGACGGATGGCTGTGCACCGGCGACGTCGGGACGATCGACGACCAGGGCTACATGACGATCTCGGACCGCACCAAGGATGTGATCAAGTCGGGCGGAGAGTGGATCTCGTCGGTGGAGCTGGAGAACGCCGTCATGGCCCACCCGGACGTCTTCGAGGCGGCGGTGATCTCGGTCCCGGACCCGAAGTGGTCCGAGCGCCCGCTGGTGGCCGTCGTGCCCAAGCCGGGGCGCTCGCCGGCGCCGGCGGACCTGGTGGCCTTCCTCGTCGACCGGGTGCCGCGCTGGTGGCTTCCCGAACAGTGGACGTTCATCACCGAGGTACCCAAGACGAGCGTCGGCAAGTTCGACAAGAAGGTCATGCGGGCCGCGTTCGCCGACGGCGCCTACGAGGTCCAGAGCACGCCGCTGCCCAAGTGAGCGATTCCACCGCGGCCTTGGTGGAGGTGGCAGAGCGCCTCGAGAGGATCCGTGAGGAGCTGACGGACATGGCGATGGACGCCTTGCGCCGCGCCACCTCGGGTGACCCGGACTCGGCGGAGACGGGGGAGGCCCTGGCCCTGGAGCGCCGCATCCTGAAGGCTCGCCGGGCCCTCGACAAGTCAATTGCCGCGCTGACCGAGGGTGCCGGCTCCGGTCGGGAGCTGCTCAACGACGGCGCCTGAGCGGCGCCCGCCCGGTGCGCACGTTCGTGGCCGCCTGGCCCGACGAGGCCACCCGCGCCCGTCTCGCCGCGCTGGACCTGGGCCGGGCCAAGAACCTGCGTCTCGTGGGTCCGACGCGCTGGCACATCACCTTGCGCTTCCTGGGCGACGTGCCCGCCGAGCGGCTGGGCCTCCTGAGCGATGCGTTGCGTGCCGGGACCGCTGCCCTGCGGGGCCCGGCCGAGTGCCGGCTCGGGCCCGCGACGGGGTGGTTCACCGGGGTCCGGGTCCTGCAGCTCCCCGCGTCCGGACTCGACGAGCTGGCGGGCGCCGTGCGGGAGGCCACCACGTCCTTCGTCCCGGTGCCGGCGCAGGATGAGCCCTTCAACGGCCACCTGACCCTCGCCCGGGCCAAGGGGCGCTTGGGCGCCGCCGCCCAGGCGGCGTTGGCCGGCATCCCCTTCCAGGCCCGCTTCTCCGTCGACCACGTCGAGCTCGTCGCTTCGGAGCCTTCGCCCCACGGCCACGTCTACTCCACCCTGGCCCGGGTGCCCGTCGGCTCCGGGGGCTGACCGTCGCAGGTCACCCGGGTCAGCCGGGGACGCCGGTGAGGAACTGGGTGATGGCCTGCGCGATCGCCGCGGCAGCCGCCTGCTGGAACGAGGGGGTGACGAGCAGCGCGGCGTCGGTGGCGTTGCGCATGTTGCCGCACTCGATCAGAACCTTGGGCACCGTGGTCAGGTTGAGCCCGGCCAGGTCGTTGCGCGGCTGCAGGCCGTCGACGCCGTCGTAGTTGCTGACCGGCATGCCTGTGCTTGCCGCGAAGTCGTCGCGCAAGACGGAGGCGAAGGCGGCCGAGGAAGCGATGACCGTGTCGTTCGGCCCGTCCGGCTCGGGCTCCACGACGGCGAAGCCTCGGCCGCCCGGCGGCCCACCGTCGGCGTGGATGTCGACCGCCACGTCCGCGTGGGCGTCGTTGATGATGGCCGCCCTCGTCGTGACGCACGGCCCGACGCCATCGTTGTCGGGTCGGGTGAGGACCACGGTCGCCCCTTCGGCCTGCAGGTCGGCCTGCAGGTCCGTCGCGACGTTGAAATTGAATTGCGCCTCGGTGTACCCGCTGTCGGTCGCGGTGCCCGTCGTGTCGCACGGCTCGTCGCCCGTGCCGTTGAAGACCGGCTGGTTGATGACGGCAGGGGCGGTGTAGTTCAGCCCGTTGTGCCCGGGGTCGATCCCGACGACCTTGCCCTCAAGGGGCTCGGAGCCGAGCGCGAGCCAGTAGCCGCCCTCGCCCGGGGCCGCGGCCATCCCGACCACCGGGCCGGGCAGGGACTGGCCACCGAGCGAGCCGAAGTAGGACGCGTCCCCGTAGGTGAAGACGCCCCCGTCGCGGGCCGCCAGCCAGTAGCCGCCCCCGCCTGGCGCGGCGGCCATGCCCACCACGGGCGCGTCCAGATGCAGGGACCCCGTCGAGCCCCAGAAGCGGGCGTCGCCGTAGCTGAAGATCCCCCCGTCGGACGCCACCAGCCAGTAGCCGCCGCCGTCGGGCACCGCCGCCATGCCCACGACCGGGGCGTTGAGCGCCAGCGAGCCGGCGGAACCGAAGAAGCGGGCGTCGCCGTAGCTGAAGATCCCCCCGTCGGACGCCACCAGCCAGTAGCCGCCGCCGTCGGGCGTGGCAGCCATGCCCACGACCGGGGCGTTGAGCGCCAGCGAGCCGGCGGAGCCGAAGAAGCCAGCACTGCCGTAGCTGAAGACGCCGCCGTCGGACGCCACCAGCCAGTAGCCGCCGCCGCGTGGCACCGCCACCATGCCCACGATGGGTGCGTTGAGGTGCAACGAACCGGCGGAGCCGAAGAAGCCGGCATTGCCGTAGCTGAAGATCCCCCCGTCGGACGCCACCAGCCAGTAGCCGCCGCCGTCGGGCGTGGCCGCCATGCCCACCATGGGCGCATTGGGCGTCTCCACCGCATCGGCGCCGATGGCGGTGTTCCCGAACGGCACCACCGAGTCGGGTGGGGGAGAGGTGGACGCCGCAGACGGTGCACCCACGCAGACCAACGCGGCCAAGACGACCAGCGCCGCCAGGGCCCGCCGCGCCCAGCGCACGCTCACCCCGTACACGCTCACCCCGTACACGCGTTGAGTGCGTCGATGAGCTGGCGCAGCCGCGCGTAGTGGAAGCGGTCGAAGCGCAGGGCCAGGCGCGGCAAATCGGGGTGGTCGTTGCGCTCCGGCGGGAACGGATCGGTCGGGCGGATGCTGCCCCGGACGACGATGTCGGAGAAGCGCCGGTTGAGCTCGGCCAGCTCCGCCTTGCTCGGCTGCACCTGGACGCGCAGCACCAGGAGGTCGCCCACCCAGCGGCAGGAGTGGTAGTTGCGGAAGAAGCCCAGGATCTCCGCGCTCGCCTCCTCCATCGTGTTGGTGACCTTGAAGAGGGCGCGGTCCTCGGGCGAGATCCAGCCGGCGGCGATCGCCTCGTCTTGCAGGAAGCGGAGCCACGCGTGCCAGTAGGTGCCGCCGGGCGTCTCGACCATGACGACGGGTGCCGGCTCCGCCTTGCCCGTCTGGAGCAGCGTCAGCAGCTCGAAGGCCTCGTCCTGGGTGCCGAAGCCGCCCGGGAGAATGACATAGGCGTGTGACTCCTTTATGAGCATCAGCTTGCGGGTGAAGAAGTAGCGCATCTCGACCAGCTTGGGGTCCTGCGCGATGAAGGCATTGGCCTCCTCTTCGTGAGGGAGCCGGATGTTCACCCCGAAGGCGTGCTCTCGACCCGCCCCTTCCAGCCCGGCCGCCATGATGCCCGGCCCCGCCCCCGTGACCACCATCCAGTCCGATGCCGCCATCCGGGCGGCCAGCTCGCGGGCGAGGACGTACACCGGGTCCTCCGGCCGCGTCCGCGCCGACCCGAACATCGTGAGCTTGCGGATGTGCCGGTAGGGCCGGAAGACGCGGTAGGCCTCCGCCATCTCGGCCAGCGCGGCGTTGGCGATCTTGAGGTCGCCCACCGATGTGCCCTCGCGCGCCAGGTCACCCAGCGTGCCGATCATGGCATTGAGCTCGCGTGCCTGGGCGGGCGAGAGCGAGTGGTTCTCGAACAGCGCGTCGAACGCACTGCGCCGAGCGGCCTCCTCCGTCTCGCTGGTCACGCGCCCGGAGAGGCGCCCGCGGCCAGCGCGTACAGCGTCGAGCGCTGCACCAACGGCCGTCCCAGGGGACGCACGACGGCCTCCAGCTCCTCGACGCCCATGCGCTGCCCGTGCTGGGCGCCCGCGGCGCGGGAGATGTTCTCGTCCATGAGCGTCCCGCCCAGGTCGTTGGCGCCGGCGCGCAGCAGCTGACGGGCTCCCTCCGCCCCCATTTTGACCCAGCTCACCTGGATGTTGTCGATGTCGCCCCGGTAGGCGATACGCGCCACGGCGTGCATGAGCAGGGCCTCGCGGAAGGTCGGCCCCCGGCGCGCCTTGCGCTGCAGATAGATCGGGGTCGCCATGTGCACGAACGGAAGCGGCACGAACTCGGTGAAGCCGCCGGTCTCGCGCTGCAGGTCCCGGGTGCGCACCATGTGGCCGGCCCAGCTCCGAGGCTGCTCCACCGACCCGAACATGATGGTGATGTTCGAGCGCAAGCCGACCGAGTGTGCGGTGCGATGGGCCTCGAGCCACTCGTCGGTCGAGATCTTGTCCGGGCAGATGACGGCCCGCACCTCGTCGTCGAGGATCTCGGCCGCGGTGCCCGGGAGGGTCTTGAGCCCCGCTTCCTTCAGCCGGGTGAGGTACTCGGCCAGAGGGACTCCGGAGCGCCGCGCCCCTTCCGTGACCTCCAGGGCGGTGAAACCGTGGATGTGGATGCCCGCCGAGCCCGCGCGCACGGCCTCCAGGACGTGGAGGTAGTAGTCACCGTCGAAGTTGGGGTGGATGCCGCCCTGGAGGCAGACCTCGGTGGCGCCCTCGGCTTCCGCTTCGGCGACCCGTCGGGTGATCTCCTCGAGCTCCAGCAGGTACGGGGCGCCGCGCAGGTTCAGCGACAGCGGCCCTTTCGAAAAAGCGCAGAACCGGCACTTGAAGGTACAGACGTTCGTATAGTTGATGTTCCGGTTCCGGACGAAGGTGACCGCGTCGCCCACGACCTGGCGGCGCAGGTCATCGGCGACCTCGGCCACGTGGCGGACCTCCGGGCCCCGCGCGCCGAAGAGGGTCACGATCTCGGCCGGTCCCACCTCCTGACCCAGGGCGACCCCGGCCAGGACCTCGGCCACCGCACCGCCCCGGGAGCCGGACGTCGATGGCGCCGTCGCGTCGAGCAACTCGGGCGGCGGCTCCTCGCCACCCGAGCACCACGACGCGTCACGCGCCAGGCCTTCGGCGTCCGCGGCGTCGAGCACGGGAAAGCGCAGGGCGGGGTCGAGCCAGCGCTCGGGGTCGTGGGCGAACGCCGGGTAGACGGTGAGGCGGGGTGCCAGCACGTGCCCCGCCGCCTCGGTCGCCGCGCCGAGCACGTCGAGCGCGGGCCACGCCCGTTCGGGGTTGACGTGGTCGGCCGTGAGCGGGGAGACGCCGCCCCAGTCGTCGATGCCGGCATGGAGCAACGGCGTCAGGTCGTCGGACAGGTTCGGCGGCGCCTGCACGTGGACCTCGGGCGGCAGCACGAGGCGCGCCACCGCAATGGCCCACACCAGGTCCTCGGGCGGGCACGGCTCTGCCCGCGCCATGGCGGTGCCGGGCTTGGGAAGGAAGTTCTGGACGATGACCTCCTGCACATGGCCGTGACGGGCGTGCGAGGCAGCGATCGCCCGCAGGGCGGCCAGCTGGCCGGCCCGAGCGTCGCCGATGCCCACGAGGATCCCGGTGGTGAACGGGATGGCGAGCTCCCCCGCCGCGTCGAGGGTGGCGAGCCGCCGGGCCGGTTCCTTGTCGGGCGCGCCCCGGTGGGCCGCCAGGCCCTCGGCCAACGACTCCAGCATCATCCCCTGGCTGGCCGTGACCGGGCGCAGTCGGGCCAGCTCGGCGGGGAGGAGCGCACCGGCGTTGGCGTGGGGGAGCAGGCCCGTCTCCTCCACGACCAGACGGCAGGACTCGGCGAGATAGTCCACGGTGGAGGCATGGCCCTGGGCCGCCAACCAGTCCCGCGCCACCGGGTAGCGCAGCTCGGGGCGCTCGCCGAGCGTGAAGAGAGCCTCGTGGCACCCGGCGGCGCGCCCCGCCCGGGCCAGCGCCAGCACCTCCTCGGGTGTCAGGTAGGGCGAGGAGAGGCGCGCCGGCGCCTTGGCGAAGGTGCAGTAGCCGCAGCGGTCGCGGCACAGCATGGTGAGCGGGATGAAGACCTTGGGCGAATAGGTGACGCGGTTGCCGTGCGCCCCGTCCCGTACGGCCCGGGCCAGGGTGGTGAGATCAGGCAGGGGCGTGTTGAGGAGATCGGCGTCGGAGAGCATCGAGGCCAATCTAGGAGGCGTCGCCGAGGGCGGCGCGGTCCACCAGCCACACCGTCTTGCCAGCGTGCACCCGGGCGGCGGGCACGTCCTCGCCGCGCAGGAGCGCCGCCACCGCCTCGGCCTTGGAGGCGCCGGCCACCGTGAACACGGCGAGCCGGGCCGAGTTGATGGCCGGCAACGTCAGGGTGAGGCGCGGGTGGGGATTGCGCCCGTTGGGGTCCTCGGTGGCCGCCACCAGCTGCCCCGGGCCGGCATCGAGGCTGGAGTCGCCCGGGAAGAGCGATGCCGTGTGGCCGTCGGGTCCCATGCCCAAATGGATGAGGTCGATGCCCGGACCCGTCGACAGGTCGCCGACGACCCGCTGGTAGGCGGCCACGCACTCCTCGATCGGTCCCTCCGTCGGCATCGGCGTGAAGGAGCCGACGGGGCCCACCCGGTCGAGCAGGGCCTCGCGGATCAGGCGCTGGTTGGCGTCGTCGTCCTCGGGTGGCACGAGGCGCTCGTCGCCGACGTACACGTCGACGACGACCCACTCGATGCCGTCGCCCGCGGCCAGGGCCTCGTAGCACTGCCGTGCCGTGGGGCCGCCCGAGAGGACCAGCGCGAAACGGGGCCCGGGGCGCGACGCGAAGGCCTCTTCCACCGTGTCGGTGAAGGCACGGGCGACGTCGTCGACGGGGGTCAGCACTCCGCTACGGGCTCGGAGTTTCCGTCTCCATGCCCTGCTCGCCCGACTCCAGCGTGACCGCATGGCCGCCGAACTGGTTGCGCAGCGCCGAGAGCATCTTGAGCTGGAAGGCGTCTTGGTCCTGGGAGAGGAAGCGCGTGAAGAGCGACGCCGTGATCACCGGCGCCGGCACGCCCCGGTCGATGGCCTCCTGGGCCGTCCAGCGCCCCTCGCCCGAGTCGGCGACCACGCCCTTGATCTGCTCGAAGCCTGCCCCGGGGCGCAGCGCCCGCTCGGCCAGGTCGAGCAGCCAGCTGCGCACCACCGAGCCGTAGCGCCAGATGGAGGCGATCTCGTGCAGGTCGAGGTCGAACTCGTCGGCGGCGTCCATGATCTCGAAGCCCTCGGCGTAGGCCTGCATGAGCCCGTACTCGATCCCGTTGTGCACCATCTTGACGAAGTGCCCCGCTCCCACCGGCCCGACGTGGGCGTAGCCGCCGTCGGGCGCCAGCGTGAGGAAGGCCGGCTCGACGACCGCCACCGACTCCTTGGACCCGCCCACCATCAGGCAGTAGCCCTCGGTCAGCCCCCACACGCCGCCCGACGTCCCGGCGTCGACGAGGCCGACGCCGCTCTTCTCGATCTTCTTGGAGAGGGCGATCCACTCCTTGTAGTTGGAGTTGCCCCCGTCGACGATGACGTCGCCCTTGGAGAACAGCCCGGCCAGCTCCTCGACGGTGGAGTCCGTCACCTTGCCGGCCGGCAGCATCACCCAGGCGGCCTTGGGGGCGGTGAGCTTCCCGGCCAGCTCGGCCAGCGTCGTGGCCGTCTCGGCGCCTTTGCCCGCCGCCTGCTTGAGCGCGTCCGCGCTGAGGTCGCACGCCACCACCTCGTGCCCGCCCTTGAGCAGACGCTCGGTCATGTTGGCGCCCATCTTGCCGAGGCCGATCATGCCGATCTTCATGCGCGCTCCTCTCGGTCGTGCTGCTCGGTCAGAAGGTAGCGGCTTTGTCGCTCAGCGACTGCAGGAGCTCGTCGAAGGACTTGGCGAAGGAGTGCACGCCCTCGTCCTCGAGCGTCTGCTCCACGTCGCGCATCTCGATGCCGGCCTGGCGGAGACGATCGAGTGCGGCGGCGGCGGCGTCGGGGTCGGCGTCGACGGTCCGGTGCAGGGTCCCGTGGTCCTCGAAGGCGCGCAGCGTCCCCTCCGGCATGGTGTTGACGGTGGCCGGCCCGATCAGGTTGTCGACGTAGAGCAGGTCGGAGTAGCGCGGGTTCTTGGTCGAGGTGGACGCCCACAGCGGCCGCTGCACGCGGGCGCCCTTGTCCCGTAGCGCCTCCCAGCGCTCGCCGGCGAAGGTCTGGTGGAAGTGCTGATAGGCCGTCTGGGCCTGGGCCACCGCGGCGGTGCCCCGCAGGCCGAGGATGGCGGGGTCACCCTTCTCCCCGCCGGCGAGGCCCTCCAGGAGCCGGTCCACCTCGGTGTCGACCCGGCTCACGAAGAACGAGGCCACACTGGCCACGTGGGGGAGTTGCTCCTCGCGGCCGGCGGCGACGAGCTCCTCGAGTCCACGCAGGTAGGCCTCCATCACCTCGCCGTAGCGGTCGAGGCCGAAGATCAGCGTGACGTTGATGCTGCGCCCCTCGCCGATGAGGGTCTGGATGGCGGGGACGCCCTCCTTGGTGGCCGGCACCTTGACCAACAGGTTGGGCCGGGCGATGGACTCGTGGAACTCCCGGGCGGCGCGCACGGTGCCCTCGGTGTCGTGGGCCAGCGACGGTGACACCTCCAGGGACACGAAGCCGTCCTCGTGGTCACTGTCGTCGTAGAGGGGGCGGAGCAGTGCCAGCGCCTCGTTGATGTCGGTCGTGGCCATCTCCCAGTAGGCCTGCTCGACCGTGTGGTCCTTCATGAGGGCCCGGAACTGGTCGTCGTAGGTGTCCTGACCGGACATCGCGTGGGCGAAGATCGTCGGGTTCGACGTGATGCCGCGCACGCCCTGGTGGACGAGCTCGGCCAGCTGCCCGTCCTGGAGCCAGTCGCGCCGCAGGTTGTCGAGCCAGGCGCTCTGGCCGGCGATGTCGTAGAGGTCCTGGAGTCGGGTCATCGGAGGAACCCCTTTCGTCGTTGCTCGTCTCGCCACGCTGCGGCGGCCGCGCCGCTGACCACGTCAGCAACCGTCCCGAGCCAGCAGGGCCCGCGCGCGCTCCACCACGTGGTCGGCGGTGAACCCGAACTTCTCCATGACGACGGCGACGGGAGCGGACGCGCCGAAGTGGTCGATCCCGATGGCGTCGTCGGCGTAGCGGTCCCAGCCGAAGGTGGAGCCGGCCTCGATGCTGAGCACCGGTACCCCGGGCAAGAAGACGGAGTCCCGGTAGTCCCGGTCCTGCCGCTCGAAGAGGTCCCAGCTCGGGAAGGACACCACCCGCGCCCGCACGCCGCTGCCCGCCAGCGTGGCGGCTGCCGCCAGGCAGTGCTGGACCTCGCTCCCCGTGCCCACGAGCACGATGTCGGGGACCCCCTCGGTGTCGACCAGGACGTAGGCGCCCCGCTCGACACCGGCGGCGGCCCGGTCCGCGGTCTCGGCCAGCACCGGGAGGTCCTGGCGGGACAGGGCCAGGCCGACCGGCCCGGACCCCTCCACGGCCAGGCGCCAGGCCTGCGCGGTCTCGTTGGCGTCGGCCGGCCGCAGCAGGCTCAACCCCGGCATGGCGCGCAGCGAGGCCAGGTGCTCGACGGGCTGGTGGGTCGGCCCGTCCTCGCCCAGGCCGATGGAGTCGTGCGTCCAGGAGTAGATGACGTGGTACCCCGACAGCGCGGCCAGCCGGACCGCGGGGCGCATGTAGTCGGAGAAGACGAAGAAGGTCCCGCCGACGGGCAGCACACCGCCGTGTGCCGCCATGCCGTTCATGATGCCGCCCATGCCGTGCTCGCGGATGCCGTAGTGCACCTGGGTGCCGCCGGGGGTGGTCTTCGACTGCAGCTCGGCGCCCTTGACCAGGACACCGTTGTTCCCGGTGAGGTCCGCCGAGCCCGCCACGAGGCCCGGGATGCGTGCCACCGTTGCGTCGATGCACTGGTTCACGGCGTGGCGCGTCGCCAGGTTGGTCCCGGCCTCGAACCGGGGGAGGTCCCCGGCCCACCCGGGCAGCCCGTGCCCGCGGTGCGCGGCGTCCCAGGCGGCGCGGTCGCCGTCCCAGGACTCGAAGCGGGCGGTCCACTCGGCGTGGGCGCTCCGGCCGAGCGCGGACTGCTGCGAGTAGAAGGCGCGGACCTCGTCGGGCACCCAGAAGGTCTCGTCCGGCGGCAGGCCCAGGATCTCCTTGGTGGCGTGGATCTCCTCCTCGCCGAACGGGGAGCCGTGCGCCTTGGCGGTGTCGGTCAGGTGGGGGGCGGGCCAGCCGATGTGGCTGCGCAGGACGAGGAGGGTGGGCTTGGCGTCGGGTCCGTCCGCCGGGTGGTCGAGAGACTCGTCGATGGCCGCCTCCAGTGCGTCGACGTCGTTCGCCATCTCCCCGAGGTAGCGCACCCGCCAGCCGTAGGCCTTGAAGCGGCCCACGACGTCGTCGTCGTAGGTCAGCTCGGTCGGTCCGTCGATCGTGATGTGGTTGTCGTCGTAGAACGCGAGCAGCCGGCCGAGACCCAGGTGGCCCGCCAGGGAGGCCGCCTCGTGCGAGATGCCCTCCATGATGCAGCCGTCGCTCGCGATGACGAAGGTGCGGTGGTCGCAGACCTCGCTGCCGAAGCGGTTGCGCACCAGCCGTTCGGCCAGTGCCATACCGACCGCGTTGGCGACGCCCTGCCCGAGCGGGCCCGTGGTGACCTCGATGCCCGGCGTGTGGTGGACCTCGGGATGGCCGGGCGTCTTGCTGCCCCACTGGCGGAACTGGCGGAGGTCCTCGAGGGAGAGGTCGTACCCGGTCAGGTGCAACATGGCGTACTGGAGGATGCAGGCGTGACCGCACGAGAGGACGAAGCGGTCGCGGTCGGGCCACTCGGGGTCGCTCGGGTCGTAGCGCATGACGCGCGTCCACAGGACGTGCGCCAGCGGAGCGAGCGCCATCGCGGTCCCCGAGTGCCCGGAGTTCGCCGCCTCGGGTGCGTCCATGGCCAGGCCCCGGACGACGTTGATGCCAAGCTCGACGAGCCTGGGGTCCTGGACGACTGGGGTGGAGGTCTTCAGCGTCACGTGGTCAACCCTAACCGTCCGTTCCCGCCCGTCGAGAGGGCCGTCGCGTACTCTTCTCCTTCATGGCTTCCCGCATGCAGGTGCCGCCAAACAGCGATCTCACGCTGGGGATGACCTGCGTGGACAAGGCCGTGCCCGGCCGCTGCACCTGGCGCATGCGGGCCGACGAGCGCTTCGCCAACCCCGCCGGCATCATGCAAGGGGGCTTTCTCGGCGCGTTCGCCGACTCGGCCATGGGGGCCGCCGCCGTCACCTACGTCGAAGGTCGCCGGGTCTTCTCGTCCAACGCCGAAATGAAGATCAGCTTCCTCGGGGCCGTCCCCCCGGAGGCGGTGCTCACCTGCACCGCCGCGGTGGTCTCCGGGGGCCGGCGGGTGGCCTTCGTGGAGGCCAGCATCGTGGCCCGCGTACCCGGCGAGGACGCCGAGCGCCTGGTCGCCCGGGCCTCGTCCACCTACCTGTACAAGGACCGCGACTGACGCACCGCCGCGGCGGTGTTTGCGCCCCGACGGCGCACCGACCAGGATTGTGCGCCACATGCCACCACGGTCAGACAACGGCAGCCACGGGCTGCGCCACGCCGGCGACGACGCCTTTCAGCTGACGGTCGACTACCTCAAGCAGGAGACCATCGAGCCTCTCAAGGGCCTGGGCCGGTTCCTCTACATGGGGATCGCGGGCTCGTTCTGCTGGGCCGTGGGCATCCTGCTGGTCCTCATGGGGGTGCTGCGGCTCCTGCAGACGGAGACGGGATCCGCGCTGACCGGAGACTGGTCCTGGGTGCCCTACGCCGTCGTGGTCGTGCTCGGGGTGGGCGTCATCGGCGTGGCCGCCTGGCGCATCACCGCGGGGCCGGGACAGGAGAAGTTGCCCGAAGTGGTGGCCCGCCGCGAGGCGAGAGGAACCGACGTACAGGAGGAAGCGAGCTGATGCCAGCGACGACGACGAAGGCCGGGAGCAACGGGCGGCTCATCACGCGCGAGGACCTGCAGGCGGCGTACGCGCAGGTCATGGGCGAGGGCGAGGCGACCGCACGAGCTGCCGCACCCCGCGGGCTCGCCATCGCCGGTGCCATCGGCCTCCTGGTCATCACGCTGGCCTTCCTGGCCGGGCGCCGCCGGGGCCGCGCCAAGTCGGCGGTCGTCGAGATCAGGCGGCTCTGAGGTGGACCTGCTCCTACGACGCTTCTTGCGTGCCGGGGTCCGTCGCGGCCTGGCGGGGAACTGGTACTGGTTCTTGTTGGCCGGCGCGACCTTCTTCTTGCGCAGGGTGCTGAACGACCGGGCCAGCGTCGTGTCGACCGTCAAGGTCGCGCCCGGCGAGCAACTGCTCATCACGGTGCGCGACCGCAACGCCACCCCCGCCGTCGAAGCCTGACGCCCGTGCCGGGCCTCCTCGCGGCGGGGGAGCGGGTGCTGCTCATCGACCCCAAGGACCGCCGTTACCTGCTGACGCTCGTCGCCGGTGCGACGTTCCACACCCATGCCGGCGTCCTGGCCCACGACGACATCATCGGGTCGACCGAGGGCTGCACCGTCACCGGCTCCACCGGCCGCTCCTTCGTGGTGCTCCGCCCCACACTCGGCGACGTGATCCTCAAGATGCCCCGCGGCGCCCAGGTCATCTATCCCAAGGATCTCGGTGCCATCCTGTTCGCGGCCGACATCGGGCCGGGTCAGCGTGTGCTCGAGGCCGGGGTTGGCTCGGGCGCGCTGTCCATGACCGTGCTGCGCGCCGGTGCGTCGGTCGTCGGCTACGAGTTGCGCGAGGACTTCGCGCGGCGGGCCCGGGACAACGTCATGGCTGCTCTCGGGCCCAACGCCCCCTACCGCGTGGAGATACGCGATGTGACCGAAGGCATCGACGAGTCAGAGCTGGACCGCATCCTGCTGGATATGCCCGAGCCCCACAAGGTGCTGCCCGCGGCGGCGAAGGCCCTCCGACCGGGCGGCATCCTGCTCGCCTACCTGCCCACCATCAACCAGACCGCGCTGTTGCGGCAGGCGCTCGACGACGCAGGCACACCGTTCGGCCTGGCCGAGACCCAGGAGATCCTGCGCCGCACCTGGCACGTCGAGGCGCGCTCGGTCCGTCCCGATCACCGCATGGTCGGCCACACCGGCTTCCTCACCACCGCGAGGCGGCTGCAAGCCTGAGGCCGGGGCGCCGCGCACCGGCTCCGGGTTGGGTGGGGCTAGACGCCGGCCGCGCCCACGGGCGCTAGTCGCGCTCGATGAAGATGCACTCGCCGGGGCACTCCTCGGAGGCCTCGACCACCGCGTCCTCCAGATCGCCCGGCACCGCCGCCATCCCGGCTGAACCGCCGGGGTCGCTCTTGACGTCGCTGTCTTCCTTCACGTAGGCCAGGCCGTCGTCGAGAAGAGTGAACACGGCCGGCGCGATCTCCTCGCACAGCCCGTCGCCGGTGCAAAGATCCTGGTCGATCCAGACCTTCATGTACCTGTCTCTCTCCCTTGTCGAAGCCGCCCGACGGGCCACGAGGACCGTAGTGAGGCGTGCCGGGAGCCGTCAATCTGGCCTCGCGGCCCCTCCATGCTACCTGCCCCGACCCGCTTTCCCGGTGCATGGACGGTGCACTCACGTTGCTGGCCAGACGCGCCGGGACGAGGGCTAGGGTGACACCTGGTGACCGCGACTCCCGACGAAGCCGCTGCCCAGCTCGAGGCACTGCGCGCCGAGCTGGCAGACGCCGAGGATGAGATCCACGCGCTCCGGCGTCGGCTGCAGGAGAGTCCGGGCCGGGTGCAGTCGCTCGAGGAGCGACTGCTCGAGTCGAAGGGACAACTGGCCCAGGCCACCTCGCAGAACGAGAAGCTGACGTTCACGCTCCAGCAGGCAAAGGAGCAGTTGGCCGCCCTGCGCGAGGAGGTCGAGAAGCTCACCCAGCCGCCGGCGGCCTACGGCACCTTCCTCGGGGTCAACGAGGACGGGACGGTGGACGTGTTCTCCAGCGGCCGCAAGATGCGCGTCAGCCTGCATCCCGACATCGACCCGGGGGCGATCCGCAAGGGCAACGAAGTCGTCCTCAACGAGAGCCTGAACGTCGTGCTCGTGCGCGACGGCGAATTCTCCGGGGAAGTCGTGACCCTCAAGGAGCAGCTCGAGGACCGGCGCCGCTGCGTCATCTTCGCCCGGGCGGACGAGGAGCGGGTCGCCGAGCTCTCCGAGGACATGATGGGTATTCGGCTGCGGGCGGGGGATTCCCTGCTCATGGACATGCGGTCGCAGCTGCTCATCGAGAAGCTGCCCAAGCTCGAGAGCGAGGAGCTCGTCCTCGAGGAGGTGCCCGACATCACCTACGCAGACGTCGGTGGGCTCGACACCCAGATCGAGGCCATCACCGACGCGGTCGAGCTGCCCTACATGCACCGCGACCTGTTCGTCGAGTACTCCCTGCCCGCACCCAAGGGGATCCTCCTCTACGGGCCCCCGGGGTGCGGCAAGACCCTCATCGCCAAGGCCGTCGCGAACTCCCTGGCCAAGAAGGTCGCCGAGAAGACGGGCAACGACAACGTCCGGAGCTTCTTCCTGAACATCAAGGGCCCCGAGCTCCTGAACAAGTACGTCGGCGAGACGGAGCGCCAGATCCGCCAGGTCTTCCAGCGGGCCCGTGAGAAGGCGGACGAGGGGATGCCCGTCATCGTCTTCTTCGACGAGATGGAGTCCCTGTTCCGCACCCGGGGGACCGGCATCAGCTCCGACATGGAGTCGACGATCGTGCCGCAGCTCCTCGCCGAGATCGACGGTGTCGAGTCGCTGCGCGACGTCATCGTCATCGGCGCTTCCAACCGCGAGGACCTGATCGACCCCGCCATCCTGCGGCCGGGCCGGCTCGACGTGAAGATCAAGATCGAGCGGCCCAACGAGGAGGCGGCGGGGCAGATCTTCAGCCGCTACCTCACGCCCGACCTGCCGCTCGATGCGGAGGAGGTCCGCCGGCTCGGCGGGGGCGACGCCAACAAGGCGGTGCGGGCGATGATCGAGCAGACCGTGGTCGAGATGTACCGGGAGGACGACGAGAACCGCTTCCTCGAGGTCACGTACCAGAACGGCGACAAGGAGATCCTCTACTACCGCGACTTCGCGTCCGGGGCCATGATCGAGAACATCGTCCGACGGGCCAAGAAACTGGCCATCAAGCGGGTCATCGCCGGCGAGCCCGGCGGCATCCGCACGTCGGACATGCTCGAGTCGATCCGCCAGGAGTACAAGGAGAACGAGGACCTGCCCAACACCACCAATCCGGACGACTGGGCCCGGATCTCCGGCAAGAAGGGCGAGCGCATCGTGTACGTCCGCACCCTGCTCACCGAGGACCCAGAGGTGCAGGGCGGCCGTTCGATCGAGCGGGTTGGTACCGGCCAGTACCTCTAGAAGTTAGGGTCGTGCCGTGGCCATCATCAAGGTCTGTGGCATCGAGACCGAGTACGGCATCCATTCGCCCGGACCCGAGCAGAACCCCATCGCCGCCTCCTCGGTCCTCGTCAACGCCTACGCGGCCGATGCCGAGCAGCAGATCGGTTGGGACTTCGAGGACGAGACACCTGGCAACGACGCGCGCGGCTTCGCTCGCGAAGGGTCGCTGGCCCCCATGGTGGAGACACATCTGGCCAACACCGTGCTCACCAACGGCGCCCGCTTCTACGTCGACCACGCCCATCCGGAGTACTCGAGCCCCGAGTGCCTGACGCCGCTGGAATGCCTCGTCTACGACAAGGCGGGCGAGGAGGTGCTGCGCCGCGCCATGGCGGCCGCCGGGCTGCGCATGCCCGAGCAACCGGCACCCATCGTCTACAAGAACAACTCTGACGGCAAGGGCAACTCGTACGGCTGCCACGAGAACTACATGATGGACCGGGCGGTGCCCTTCGCCAAGGTGATCGATGGTGTGGTCCCGCATTTCGTCTCGCGGACGCTTTTCACCGGCTCCGGCAAGGTCGGAACGGAGACACCGGCGCTCGACGCCGAGACGGTCGAGTACCAGATTTCGCAACGCGCCGAGTTCTTCGAGGAGATCGTGGGGCTGGAGACCACCCTGAAGCGCCCGATCGTCAACACGCGTGACGAACCCCACGCCGACCCCAAGCGCTTCCGGCGCCTCCACGTCATCGTCGGCGACGCCAACCTCTCCGAAATCGCCACGTTCCTGAAGGTCGGCACCACGGCCATCGTGTTGGCCATGGTCGAGGACGACGCGGGGCCCACACGCGACCTCTCCCTGTCGGACCCCGTGCGTGCGCTGCACCAGGTGTCGGCGGACCTCTCGTTGACCCGACCGCTGAGCCTGACCGACGGGTCGACCGCGACCGCGCTCGAGCTGCAGTGGGAGCTGTTCGGCGCCGCCCGCAAGTACGCGGAAGAACACGGGCTGTCCGCTCTCGGAGACGACGGAGCGGTGGGAGCGATGGTCATGGAGCACTGGGAAGCGGTCCTCGGCGGGCTGGAGTCCGACCCGGCAGCGCTGGCCAACACGCTGGACTGGGTCGCCAAGCGCGAACTCCTGCTGGCGTACCAGGACCGGCACTCGTGCGGCTGGAAGGACCCCCGCATCGCGGCACTGGCACTGCAATATCACGACCTGCGGCAGGACAAGTCCGTGTTCGGGCGCCTGGGCATGCGTGCCCTCGTCGAGCAGGCCCAGGTGGCGGCCGCGGTGGCCGAGCCGCCGCCGGGCACCCGGGCCTGGTTCCGCGGGAAGTGCCTGGCCCGGTGGCCCGACGCCGTGGTGACCGCCAACTGGGATTCCCTCGTCTTCGACATCGGAGCCGATCCCTTGCGGCGCGTCCCTATGATGGACCCCCTGAAGGGAACAGCCGAGCACACGGGCGCGCTCCTGGCCCAGAGCACAGGACCGGCGGACCTGCTCGATCGGCTCAACTCCTAGGCGAAGAAGTCGAAACACAGGACGGGGACAACGACGATGGCAGAACAGGAACAGAGGAGGAAGGGCTCGGGGAGCACGCGCTCGACCGAGACCGAGACCGAGGTCGCCGAGGCGACCCCGGCGACCTCGGAGCGGGGAGAGAAGATCAAGGCCGAGCTCGACGACCTCCTGGACGAGATCGACGAGGTCCTGGAGGACAACGCAGAGGAATTCGTACGCAACTACGTACAGAAGGGTGGGCAATAGCCCCCCGTGGCGCTCCCACTCTTTCCCCCGGAGCGTGATCCGGGTCCGGACTTCGTCGGCCTGCTGCGCCTGACCACGGGCCGGCCGGACACAGCGGCGCGCGGAGCGGAGCCGGGCGTGCCGCTCCAGGCGCCGCACGGCACCACCGTGGTTGCGCTGCGCTACGCCGAAGGCGTGGTGATGGCGGGCGACCGGCGTGCCACGGCGGGCAACATCATCGCCCACCACGCCATGGAGAAGGTCTTCCCGGCCGATCGCTACTCCGCGGTGGCCATCGCCGGCACCGCGGGGATGGCCATAGAGATGGTCCGCCTCTTCCAGGTCCAGCTCGAGCACTACGAGAAGGTCGAGGGGTCGACCCTCTCGCTCGAGGGCAAGGCCAACCAGCTGGCACAAATGGTCCGCCAGCACCTGCCGCTGGCCATGCAGGGCCTCGCCGTCGTCCCCCTCTTCGCCGGGTACGACACGGCTCGTGGCACCGGGCGGATCTTCAACTACGACGTCACGGGTGGCAAGTACGAGGACACCGACTTCCAGGCCACCGGCTCGGGCGGGCGTGACGCCCGCAACACCATCAAGCTCGGCTGGCGCGAGGCCCTCCCGCGGGAGCAGGCGGTGGAACTGGCGATCCAGTCGCTCTACGACGCGGCCGACGAGGACTCCGCCACAGGCGGACCCGATCCGGTGCGCGGCATCTATCCGATCATCGCCGTGGTCGACGCCACGGGCTACCGAGAGGTGCCTGAAGACGAGGTGGCCGAGCGCTTCGTCACGCTCATCGCGCGCAAGCAGGCGGAGCGTGCCGAATGAGCATGCCCTACTACGTCGCGCCCGAGCAGGTCATGAAGGACCGGGCGGAGTACGCCCAGAAGGGCATTGCCCGCGGGCGCTCGCTGGTTGCCACCACTTACGACGTCGGTATCGCCATCGTCGCCGAGAATCCGTCGCGCTCCTTGCACAAGATCAGCGAGATCTACGACCGCATCGCCTTCGGCGGCGTGGGCAAGTACAACGAGTACGACCAGCTCCGGGTTGCGGGTGTGCGCCACGCCGACACCAAGGGGTACGCGTTCAGCCGCGAGGACGTGGACGCCCGGTCGCTGGCCAACCTCTACGCCCAGTACCTCGGCAACGTCTTCACGCACGAGATGAAGCCGCTGGAGGTCGAGATCCTCGTGGCGGAGCTCGGTGACACCCAGAACCAGCTGTACCACATCGCCTACGAGGGGACGATCACCGACGAGGACCGCTTCGCCGTGCTCGGCGGTGATGCAGAGACCATCGCGGAACGCGTGGCGGCGGCCTGGCAGCCCGACTGGGACATGGCCACCGCCATCAAGGCGGCCGTGGCCGCCCTGGCCGGTCCCGACCGGAGCCTGGGCGCAGGTGACCTCGAGGTGGCCATCCTGAGCCGGGGGAATGGGCGCCGCACCTTCCGACGGATCGAGGAAGCGGAGCTGGCACAACTCCTGGCATAGGCAGCGATACGGTGGGCGGGGTGGAACGGCGCATCTTCGGGGTCGAGAACGAGTACGGGGTGACCTTCACCCTGCGAGGGCAGCGCCGCCTCAGCCCCGACGAGGTGGCCCGCTACCTCTTCCGCCGGGTGGTCTCGTGGGGTCGCTCGTCGAACGTCTTCCTCGAAAACGGCGCCCGCCTCTACCTCGACGTCGGCAGCCACCCCGAGTACGCCACCCCGGAATGCGACCGGATCAGCGACGTCGTGGTGCACGACAAGGCGGGGGAGTGGATCCTGGCCCAGCTCGTCACCGGCGCGCAGGCCCGGCTGCGCGAAGAGGGCATCCGCGGCGAGGTGTATCTGTTCAAGAACAACACCGACTCGGTCGGCAACTCCTACGGGTGCCACGAGAACTATCTGACCGAGCGCAACGACGAGTTCAACCGTTACACCGAGGTGCTGATCCCGTTCCTGGTGTCGCGTCAGATCTACGCCGGCGCCGGCAAGGTGCTGCAGACCGCCCGGGGCGCCGTCTTTTGCCTGAGCCAGCGGGCCGAGCACATCTGGGAAGGCGTCTCCTCGGCCACCACCCGCAGCCGACCCATCATCAACACCAGGGACGAGCCGCACGCCGACGCCGAACGGTTCCGCCGGCTCCACGTGATCGTCGGCGACTCCAACATGAGTGAGTACGCCACCTTCTTGAAGGTCGGCACGACCTCCATCCTGCTCGCCATGCTCGAGGACTCGTCGACCGTCCTCCGTGACCTCACGCTCGAGAACCCAATCCGGGCCATCCGGGAGATCAGCCACGACATCACCTGTCAGCGCCGGGTGCGGCTGGCCAACGGCCGGGACATGCGGGCGCTGGACATACAGACGGAGTACCTGGAACGCGCGCTGAAGTTCCGCGACCGGCGCGGCCTCACGCCCGAGGAGGACCGGGCCCTCGACATGTGGGAGCACTGCCTGAAGGGCCTGGAGGCCGACCCCACGTCCCTCTGGCGCGAGTGCGACTGGGTGGCGAAGCACCGCCTGGTCGAGCACATGCGGGCACGGCACGACGTCTCGCTGTCGCACCCGAAGGTTGCGATGATCGACCTCATGTACCACGACGTCGACCGGAGCCGGGGGCTCTTCTACAAGTTGCAACAGCGCGACGAGATGGAGCGGACGTGTACGGACGAGGCCATCACGGAGGCCATGACGAAGCCCCCGGAGACAACACGAGCCCGCCTGCGGGGAGCGTTCGTGAAGCGGGCCAAGGAGCGCCGGCGTGACTTCACGGTGGACTGGGTGCACCTGAAGCTGAACGACCAGGCCCAACGCACGGTGCTCCTCAAGGACCCCTTCAAGTCACACGATGAGCGGGTGGAGCGGCTCATCCAATCCCTCTGACGGCACCGTAGAGTGAAGGCACATGTTCAACCTCGACCCAGGCAAGTTGCTCGTGATCGCCGTGGTCGCCGTCATCCTCCTGGGGCCTGACCGGCTGCCCCAGGTGGCCCGGCAGGTCGGCGGCGCCTGGCGCTCCTTCAACGAGTTCCGCCACCGCATGGAGTCAGAGGTGCGTACCTCCATGCCCGACCTGCCGCCGACGTCGGAGATCGCCCGGCTCGCCCGTTCGCCGTCGGCGCTCCTGAATCACCTCTCGAACATGTCCGGCCAGGATGAGGAGGACGGGACTCCCGACGGCGCCTTCGAGCCGCCGGCCATGCCGGGTGTGGCAGCCGCGGACGTGGCCACGGGTCACGACGGCGCCGCAGCGCCGGCCACACCGCCCGCGCCGGCCACACCGCCCGCGCCGGGTCCGAGCCACGTGGAGCGCCCGGCTCCGGCGCCGCGGGTATCCGATGTGACCGTGCCCGGCGATCCCACGCTCAACTGACGCGCTCGCGCCCATGGTGACCCTGCCCTTCACGGCCAAGCGGAAGAACCGGCCGTCCCCGGACAACATGACCCTCGGGGAGCACCTGAGCGAGCTGCGGCGGCGGGTCATCGTCTGCGTGATCGCGTTCGTGATCGCGGCAACCATCGCGGTCTTTGCGTACGAACCGATCCTGCACTTCCTCCTCCGCCCGCTGTGCAGCGTCGACGCATCGACAGTGCACGGCACCAAATCCAACGGCTCCCTCCTGGTCGCCTCCAACGGCTCGTGCAACCTCTTCGTGACCTCCCCGCTGGACGGCCTCTCGTTGCGGGTGAAGATCGCTCTGTTCGGAGGCCTCGTCCTGTCGTCCCCGGTGATCCTGTTCCAACTCTGGCGGTTCGTGACGCCCGGCCTCAAGGGGTCCGAGCGCCGCTACGCCGTCCCGTTCGTGCTCAGTGCGTTCGTGCTCTTCCTGCTCGGCGCGGCCACGGCGTACATCACACTCCCACACGCCCTGGGCTGGCTGAAGTCGGTGGGCGGTCCCAACCTGCAGGCGATCTACGACCCCATCCCGTATTTGGGGTTGATCCTGCTCATGATGACGATCTTCGGCCTGACCTTCGAGTTCCCCGTGGTCCTCGTCTCACTAGAACTCGCGCGCGTTGTCACGCCTGCTCGCCTGCTGCGCTCGTGGCGCTGGGCTGTCATCATCATCGTGGTCATCGCGGCCGTCTTCACGCCGAGCTCCGATCCGTTCTCCATGTTCGCCCTCGCCATACCGCTCGTCGCCTTCTACTTCATCTCCATCGGCATCGGGAAGCTGCTCGGCCGTTGACGGCGTTCCCATGGCCCGCTCAGCAGGGGGCCGGAGCGGAGGACTTCGAAGCCAACCTGCCGTTCGACCTCGACGACTTCCAGCACGAGGCGTTCCACGCACTCGACGAAGGGAAATCCGTCCTCGTGTCCGCACCGACGGGCTCCGGAAAGACCCTCGTTGCGTCCTACGCGGTGCATCGCGCCCTGTGTGCCCGCGGCAAGGCCTTCTACACCACCCCGCTCAAGGCGCTGTCGAACCAGAAGTACGCCGAGCTGGTGGCCTCCTACGGGAGTGACCACGTCGGCCTGTTGACCGGCGACACCACCCTGCGGCCGCGGGCACCGGTCGTGGTGATGACGACCGAGGTCCTGCGCAACATGCTCCTGGCCGGTTCCGACCTGCTCGAGGGGCTCCACACCGTCGTGCTCGACGAGGTCCATTTCATTCAGGACCCGTACCGCGGCGGGGTGTGGGAGGAGGTGCTCGTCCTTTCGCCGCCCGAGGTCCGCTTCGTGTGCCTCTCGGCCACGGTCAACAATGCCGACGAGCTCGGAGGGTGGCTGCGCTCCGTCAGAGGTGACACGGCCGTGATCGTCGAGCGGCAACGGCCCATCGTTCTGCGCCATCATTTCGCCGCGCACCGCCGCGAGGACGGGGAGACACTGCTCTGCCCGTTGCTGCAGGAGAACGGCCGGCCCGGCGGCGAGGGCGCGCGCATCGACCAAGCCATACGCCGCGCCCTGCAGGGCCGCCCGGTCCACTGGCAGGCCCGGGGGAGGGGGCCCCGTCTGCCGTATCGGGCGCCGCTGCGCACCGAGATGGTCGAGGAGCTCGGCCGTCGGGACATGCTGCCCGCCATCGTGTTCATCTTCAGCCGTGCCGCGTGCGACGATGCGGTGCGCCAGGTGGTGCGCGACGGGGTGCGCCTGACGGACGCCCAGGAACGGGCGGCCATCCGCCAGGTGGCGGAGCGACGGGTCGAACCGCTCGGTGACGACGACCTTGGAGTCCTGGGCTACGACGAATGGCTCGAAGGGCTCGAGCGCGGCGTCGCCGCCCACCATGCGGGCCTCGTGCCCGTCTTCCGCGAGACGGTGGAGGAGTGCTTCGCCGCGGGGTTGCTGAAGTTGGTGTTCGCCACCGAGACCCTCTCGCTGGGCATCAACATGCCTGCCCGGTCGGTCGTCATCGAGCGCTTCAGCAAGTACGGCGGCGCCGGGCGGGCGACCCTCACGTCGGGTGAATACCTCCAGCTCACTGGTCGGGCCGGCCGGCGCGGGCTGGACGAGGAGGGACACGCCGTGGTCGCGTGGTCCAACGAGATCACCTTCGCGGAGGCTGCCCGAGTGGCATCGGCACCGCCACCCGACCTGCGTTCGGCGTTCCGGCCCACCTACAACCTGGCGGTCAACCTGGTGGCGCGGTTCGACCGCGCCACGGCGAACGAGGTCCTGCACCGCTCGTTCGCGCAATGGCAGGCGCGCCAACCCGACCTCCTGTCCCGGCAGCTCGGGCACCGCGCCGCCGTGCTCGAGCAGATGGGCTATCTGGACGGGTGGGCGCTGACGTCCTCGGGACGTCAGCTCTCGCGCATCTACCACGAGGCCGATCTGCTGATCGCCGAGGCGTTGGGGAGCGACGTGCTCTCGGGCGCCGAACCTTCGGTGTTCGCCGGCGTACTGTCGGCCGTGGTCTTCGAACCGCGTCGTGCCCGCCGGCTGCCGGGGCACCACCACGGGCAACGGCGGGGCAAGAGACAGCACCTGCAGGACCGCCTGGGCGACAAGCGGACGGCCGACCTCGCATGGCGCTGCGAGGCCGTCGGCACCATGGCCGAGAGGATCCGAGGCATTGAGGAGGCGCACCTCGTGCCGCGCTCCCGGCAGCCGGCACCCGGCCTCTCGACCGCCGTGGCGTCGTGGGCGAGGGGGGCGCCGCTCTCCACCGCCCTCGCCGTGGCCTCCCGCGACGTCGGGGAGCTCGCGCCCGGGGACTTTGTGCGCACGATGAAATCCGTGGCCGACCTGGCCCAGCAGGTCTCGCACACGGCGGCCGACACGGGCGTCGCTGCGGCGGCCCGGGAAGCGGTCGATCTCCTGCTCCGGGGCGTGGTCGCGGGGGGGTTGCCGGAAGGCTGAGGCCATCCGCCACCGTCGCGTCACCCTCGTTCTATCGTTGGCCGGGCCATGTTCCCGTACTCAGACGAGCGCTTCAGCGCGGACGAGGAGGAGATCCTCCGCCCCTACGTCACCAACCTCGACAAGCCCGTATTTGCCCTGGTCAACCTGCCTGAGGTGGTCAAGGGCGCCCTCTTCGCCCGGTACTCCCGCTCGCCCAAGAGCCTGCGGCGTCTCTTCCTCGACGAGTTCGTCGGGGACCTCGACGTCTCCGGTGACGCGTCGGTCGACGCGACGGTGGGCCTCGAGCGAGCAGAACAGCTGTACGAGCGAGTGTTCGTCGAGTACGGCGACGACTCGGTGGCACAGCTCGGCGGGGTCCACCTCGCGTGCGAGCAGTCATCGAACGTGCTGTCCAAGGTCCTGGAGTGGGGCCGTCTCATGTCCTACCTCGAGCAGTCGACGCGCTACATCGCGTACAGCCAGCGGCTCGAGAACGGGCAGTACCGCTACTACCGTCCTCCCGAGTTGCTGGACTCCCCGCACGGTGCCCGCTTCGTCGGAGAGATGGACCGGGTGTTCGACACCTACAGCGCTCTGCTCCCACGCATGCAGGCATGGATCGCCGAGCAATTCCCGCAGCAGTCCGGCGACAGCGACTTCGTGTACCGCCAGGCGACCCGCGCCAAGTCACTCGATGCGTTGCGTGGTCTCCTGCCCGCCGCGTCCTTGTCGAACATCGGGATGTACGGGACCGGTCAGTCCTACGAGCAGCTGTTGCTCCGCATGCGCGCGCACCCGTTGCCCGAGGCGCGTCACTACGCCGAGCTGATGCTCGTCGAGCTGCGCAAGGTGATCCCGTCGTTCTTGCAGCGCGTCGACGTGCCGGAGCGTGGCGGCGAATGGTCGGCCTACCTGGCCGCCACCCGCGAGCAGACGTCGCGCCTCGTGGCGCGCTTGTGGCCCGACGCGGTGCCACCGGCCGGCGACGCCGGATGGCAGGCCGGCGAGGCGGAGGTCGCGCTGCTGGATTTTGATCCCGCCGGGGAGGAGAAGGTCCTGGTCGCAGCGTGTTTCTCCCACCTGGACTGCTCCGAGCGCGAGGCCGCCAGCAGAGTCCGGCGCCTCGGCCACGAGGACCGCGTGGCGTTGCTGCGCGCGTACGTGGGCGAACGGCGCAACCGGCGGCATCGGCCCGGTCGTGCCTTCGAGCGCACCGAGTATCGGTTCGAGCTCGTTACCGACTACGGAGCCTTCCGCGACCTCCAGCGCCACCGGATGCTCACCATCGAATGGCAACGCTTGGGCGTCTCGCTCGGTTACGACATGCCCGATATCGTCGCCGATGCCGGCCTGGACCAGCGCTACAACGAAGCGATCGAGCGCGCCGAGGACCTGTACCGCTCGCTGGTGCCTGACTTCCCCGAACAGGCCTCGTACGCCGTCGCACTGGCGCACCGCATCCGCTACGTCATGCAGATGAACGCGCGCGAGGCCATGCACCTGACCGAACTTCGCTCCGGAACCCAGGGTCACCCCGCGTATCGCAGGGTGGCGCAACAGATGCACCGCGCCATCGCGGAGGTGGCCGGACACCGGGCGCTGGCCGAGGCGATGTCCTTCGTGGACCACGGCTCGACGGACCTCGAACGCCTCGAATCCGAGCGCCGGGCGGAGCGGCGGCGCGCGGAAAAATCTGCAACGCATTGACCAGGAAATACCGTTGTTCTCCCTGGTGGCGGCACCTTGGAGCTTCTTGACGACCCCACCCCCGGCTTGCCTAATGTGAGGCGCAGTCCCCGCCGCCCCTGAGGAAGCTGCCGATGTGGAATCCCTGAAGCAGTAAGGGGGGGATGTGCTGTGAGAGGCGGTGAGAGGCCCTGGGGGTCGAGTAGAGAACGTGTTGCTCGTCTGGCTACCCCGGGCGTGCGAGATGGCGCCAAAGACCCCAGGGCCCGCCCGCCCCGGGCCCCCGACACCGCCCCTCTGCGGCCCTGACGGGGACCCCGTTCACAGCGATTGAACCGCCCCTCGAACCGTCTATGCTCCCGCGGCACAATGGCGACCAAGAAGAAGGCCAAAGTCGAAGATCTGGAGGTTGAGGGCCCCGGCGCGGACGTCGAGGAGGCCCTCGACGACGAGGACGAGCTCGATGTCGACCTCGAGGACGAGGACGCGCTGGAGGACATCGTCCCTGCCGTCGACGACGAAGACGACATCGCCGACCTGGACGAGGACGAGGAGGACGCCGACGTCGACGTCGACGAGATCCTGACGGCGTCTCCGGCGGCGGTCGTCGAGCGATCGGGCGAGGGAGACGAGGAGGAGGAAGAGGAGGAACCCGAGGACGAGGACGTCGAGGCCAGCCTCGACGTCATCCTCAAGGAGCGTCTGGTCGTCGAGGACGAGCCCGAGGACGAGGAGGCGACGGACCAAGAGGACAAGACCGAGGGCAACGAGCGGGTCCTGCCCAAACAGCCCGACGAATTCGTGTGCCGCTCCTGCTTCCTCGTCAAGCACCCCAGCCAGCTCGCCGACAAGAAGAACATGCTCTGCCGGGACTGTGTCTGAGGGCACCGGGGCTGAGCAGACGGGTCCCGACGAGAAGAGCCCGCTGCGCCGTACCCTCGATCTCTGCCTCTTTGCCCCGGTCGGCGTCGCGGTGACCGTCGTCGAGGACCTCCCGGACCTGATTGAGAAGGGGCGCCGCCGCCTGGAGCTCCAGCTCGGCAACGCGCGACTGGTCGGGCGCTACGTCGTGCACAAGGGTCAGCGAGAGATGACGCACCGGCTCGACGACCTCCTGGGCAACGGCGTGCCTGCACCCGGCGGCCCGGACGCGGAGGCGCCGTCGGAGACAGTGCCTCCGCGTCCCCAGCCCGACCCGGCGGCGGAGGCGATCGTGGGGAGCGCGCTGGCCGACTACGACACGCTGAGCGCCTCCCAGGTCGTCCGCCGGCTGGAGAGCCTGGGACCGGACGAACTGCGAGCCGTCCAGCGCTACGAGGCCTCCACGCGCAACCGCCGGACGATCCTCAACCGGGCCAGTCAGCTTCTCGAGGAGCGGCCACCGGCGCCGCCGACCTTCTAGGCGCATGGAGCTCGCGCGGCCGGCCGACGTGGGGGACCGCCAGGCCTGCGCCCGCCTGCTCGCGCAGGCCCTGGTGAGCGCGGCGTCCATGCGCGGCGGTGCGGCCCTGGTGGGAGACGCCACGCCCGTGACGCTGCTCGACCGCTGGACCCGGCCCGGCGATGCGGCGCACCTGCTGGTGGGCGAGTTCGAGGGCGCGGTGGTGGGGCTGCTCGGCGTTACCGTCGCCCCGCCGGCGGGCGGGCGCCGCAGCGGCCTCATCGAGGCCTGCTACGTCGAAACAGGCGCGCGGGGTGTCGGCGTGGGCACCGCACTCATGGAGGCGGGCGTCGAGTGGTGCGCCGCCTGGGGGTGCACCGACGTGGATGCGCTGGCGCTCCCGGGGGACCGCACGACCAAGCAGCGCCTGGAGGCGGCCGGGTTCACGGCCCGGCTGCTGACCCTCAGCCGCCGGTTGGGCTGAAGCGGCGCTCGGTGTCGACCCGCCGGGGCGGCGGTGGCGGGATGCGGAGCCCGAGCAGCTTGGCCAGCGCAGGCACCGAGCCCGCGGCATGCCGCGCGGCCTGGCGGGCCACCTCGTCGTCGGGGATGCCGACCGGGCGAACCGTGCGGCGTACCGGGGACGCCACGACCGCATCCAGCAGCCGCATCCAGTCCTCTGGCGCCAGCTCCGGCGTCATCGCCTGACCGGCGGCGTCGGCCAGCCGGACGGCCAGTTCCGCCGGGCAGCGGGTGCCGGGCTCGGGGGGCCGGATGGAGGCCTCGACGGCCTGGAACACCCGCCCGTCGTTGAGCGCGTTCGTGATGCGGGCGAGCCACTCCTCCCGCAGCGCCGTCGTACGCTGGTCGAGCGATTCCTGGAGCGCCTTCGCCGTGGCGCGCCCCTCCTCGTCGAGGTTGACGGTGCGCGACGCCGCCACCACCGCGCGCAGCTCGCGCAGGCGGTAGTCCTTGCCAGCCGTCTGCGCGACCGCGGCTCGGTCCTTCCAGTCGGCCAGCCGCACCGTGGGCAGGAGCTCGTCGGCCATGGCCAGGAGCGCCTCCGCCGCGACCGGCGGTTTCCCACTGGACTTGGCGGCCGAGTTCTGGGCGTCGATGGCCTGGCGCACGGCCTGCAGGCCACCGCGCAGCAGCTGCTCGGCGACGGGGATCTGCTCGGGCCGCAAGGCCGCCAGCATGGCGTTGCGGTGGGCCGTCGACGTGGGCGTCACGGATCGCTCGCCACGTGCCGGGCGACCCTCGCCCTCACCGGGGCGATGGCCACCAGGCCGGCGGGGCCCGCCCCCTGGCCGAGCGCGCTCGCCCCGCTCCTCGCCTTCCGCATCGGCCCCCGCACCGCGGCGTCCCCGGCGATCCCTGCGATCGCCCTCTTCGTCCCGCCGACGCTTGCCCGAGCCCGGGGCCAGGACCACCGAGACGTCGGGCGCCCGCCGGGGGGTGCCCTTCACCTCAATTCGCCCCTCCGTCTTCTCAGGCGAGCGGGCGGGCTTGGCCGGAGCCAGGGACAGGACCTCGATGCCCTCCAGGCCCACCTCGACATCGGCGCGCAGCACGGACCCGACGGCCTGGCCTGCGGGCACCAGCGCACCGTCAACGGTTCCCTTGGGCTGACGGGCCCCCGCGGCGCGCCAGGTCCACGAGCCGTCGCCCGTCTGGCTCGTCAATTCGATGTCGATCCGGCGTGACATGCGGCGGCCACGCTACCGCGCCCGGCACCGCGCCCCGATGCCGAGCCGTGAGCGGCATCCAATAACATGGCCGGACGTCCGCCGGAGTGCGGAAGGCGCCGGGACGGGCGACGACCCACCGTGGTGGAGCGCAACGGCGGACCTGTGCCCTTCAGGAGGTTCCACATGAGTGAGGACAGCGAACAGCCGGCACCTGGGTCCGATGCGGCCGCCCCCACGGCGGACGTGCCTGCCGCAGTCGAGCCGGTCACGCCGACCGTGCCGACGCCCGGGGAATCCGCCGGGAGTCCGCCGGAAGCGTCCCCGGCCTCTCCGGCCGCCGTGGGAACGCCCGGTGGGCCGGTGCCGCCTCCGGCCAACGGTCCCGGATCGAATCCAACGCCCGACTCGCTGTCCTCGTACCCTCCTCCCTCTGCGTGGGGAGCCCCGGCCGCAGAGGCCACCGGTCCCACGCCCGAGACCCCGGCCGTTCCGTTCACCTACCCCCCGGCGAGCGATCCGACCCTCGTCGGGGCGCCCCCGGTGCCGCCCGGCCAGGGCGCCACGGGCGCCCCGGGCAAGCTGCGCGCCTGGCTGCCCGTGGCGGTCGTCGCCGCGGTGATCGGCGGGGCCATCGGCGCCGGCGTCACCGCCCTCGCCGACAACAACGGCAACAACGGCGGGTCCAATGTGACCATCCACGAGAGCACCGCCGCGCCCGGGGCGGCCGTGCTGAGCGGGAACGTGACGATCCCGCAGCTGGTCGACAAGGTCATCCCCGCCGTGGTGTCCATCGACGTGAAGTCGGGTGGGGACGAGGACGAGGGCACCGGCATGATCATCACCTCGAACGGGGAGGTGATCACGAACAACCACGTCATTGAGCTCTACAGCCAGGGCGGCAACACCGGCTCCATCACGGTGACCGAATACGGGCAGACCAAGGCGCTACCCACGACGCTCATCGGCTACGACCAGACGAAGGACATGGCGTTGCTCAAGATCAACAACGCGTCCAACCTCCCGACCGTGACCTTTGGCGACTCGGCCAAGGCCGTCGTCGGTGACGCCGTGGTGGCCATCGGCAATGCGTTGGGGCTCTCCGCCGGGACGCCGACCGTCACCCAGGGCATCGTCTCGGCCCTTGGGCGTTCGGTGAGCGCGGGCGGGGTGGGCACCCAGACCGAGAACCTCCAGAACCTCATTCAGACCGATGCCGCCATCAATGCCGGCAATTCGGGTGGACCGCTGATCGACACCGCCGGCCAGGTCATTGCCATGAACACCGCCGTGGCCGGTACCTCGAGCGACGGGACGAACTCACAGAACATCGGGTTCGCCATCCCCATCGCACAAGTCGAGTCCCTCCTGCCGCAGCTGCAAAAGGGCGGGCAGTCGGGCAACGGCGGCGGCTACCTCGGTGTCGACATCACCACGCTGACACCCGCTCTGCGCCAGCAATACGGCTTCACGCCGACGTCCGGCGCGGTGATCCTCAGCGTGGTCTCCGGATCGCCCGCTGCCAAAGCAGGCCTGGTGCAAGGCGACGTCATCGTCGACATCAACGGCACCGCGATCAGCTCGGCGGAGGATCTCCAGAAGGTCGTCCAGGACGCCAAGCCGGGGCAGTCGGTGAGCATCACTTACTACGTCGGCGACAGCAAGCGGACGACGACGGCCACGCTGGGCACACAGGAGGAAGCCCAGCAGCAGCAGTCATCCGGCAGCACGACCAACCCCTTCGGCGGGGGAGGCTTCCCGGGATTCGGGAACTCCGGCAGTACGGGGGGTACGCCCTAATCCGCTGCCGCGCGGGGCGGGACGTCGAAGTTCCGGTCCGGGTGCGCCGGGGGCACGTTCATCTGCCCGCCCCGCGGCTGCCAGCCGCTGGCCTGAATGTCCTCGAGCACGTGGGCCATGTTGTAGGTGTCCTCCTCGTAGGAGAACTTGCCGTTGCCGGCGTAGATCAGCCGCGAGTAGCCCGACTGCCGGTACGGCGTGCCGTCCGGCTTGGTGCGGGGCATGATCTGCGTCCACTTCACGACGACGTCGTTGCCCTCAATCGCGGTGAACTCGATCGGGAACTTCCAGTCCTCCATGCCGACCATGGAGTCCACCAACCAGTGGGCGATGGTGTCGCGGCCCTCGAGACGACCCCAGGCGCCGTCGACGTAGACGGCGTCCTCGGTGTAGAAGTCGGCCAGGACGCCGAAGGCATCGGGTTCGAGCCCCTCGTCGATGCGGCGGCGCAGTTCGTGGTAGCGCTCCACGGTGGCCCGGACCTCCTCACGTGGAAACGGCATGGGTGCTCCCTTCCTCAGTGGCTTCCTGCGTGCGCCCGGTACGCCTGCCGGCACGACTCCAGCTCGGCCAACGCGCGGTCACGATCGGCGAACCCCTCCACCTCGGTCGACTTCTCAGGCTCGAGGTCCTTGTAGATGCTGAAGAAGTGGGCGATCTCGTTGCGCAGGTGTTCGGGCACGTCCTGAATGCCGTGGGCGCCGTCCCACTGGGGATCGTGCTCCAGGACGCAGATGAGCTTGGCATCGACGCCCTTCTCGTCGCGCATGGAGAACATCCCCAGGATGCGCACCCGGACCACACATCCGGGGAAGGTGGGGTCGGCCACCAGGACCAGTGCATCGAGCGGGTCGCCGTCACCGGCCAGGGTGTCGGGGACGAAGCCGTAGTCCGCCGGATAGGTCGTGGCGGTGAAGAGGCGGCGGTCCAGCCGGATCACGTGCTGTTCGTGGTCGTACTCGTACTTGTTGCGGCTGCCGGTGGGGATCTCGATCACCACGTCGACCGCCTCGTCGGGCCGGCCCGTCACGACGGGGGAGGGGGTTCGCCCTGGAGCCTGGGCTCGTGCGCGACGGGGATCGCCTGACGGCGGTTGATCGGCAGCACGGCGCCACCGTAGTGCTCAGGGCCCGTCGTACGCGTCGTGACGCAGGGCGCACCGCCGGCGGGCGACGGACCGGCGACCCGATCCGAGTGGTGGTCGGTCTGCCGGCTCAGCCGCCTCCGACGAAGCTGGCGGCGCCCCCACCGCCCGAGCCGACCCGGGAGATGCGGAAGGCGCCGCCGCCGCCACCGAAGCCACCGAAGCCGCCGCCGCCGTTGAACCCGGCCAGACCACCACCGAAGATGTCCGTGTTGGACGAGGGGACCGGTTCCGCGTAGTCGGCCAGCACGACGCTCTGACCGGGCGTCAGACCCGACAGGACCTGGGTGTAGATCTCGCCCACCATGCCGACCTTGATCACCTTGCGGGTCAAGATGCCGTTCGAGAGCATCGTCACGTACGAGCGCGTCCCCACGGTCTGTACGGCCGACGTGGGCACCGCGACGACGTTGGCCACCGACCCGGTGGCGATGACGACGTTGGCCGTCGAGCCGGTGAACAGCCCGGTGGCCGAGGACGGCAGCGCGACGACGAGCGGGTAGCTGTAGCCCGAATCGCTCGCCTGGACGGGTCCGACCTGGGAGACCGTGCCCTCGACGGTGCCGTCCACGCCGTCGACCTGGACGCCGGCCGAGTCGCCGACCTTCACCGAGGGCACCTGGGTGCTCGAGAGCGTGCCGGCGATCTCGTAGGACTGCGTGCCGATGATCACGATCACCTCGGTGCTCGAGTTGGCGCTCACCGTGTCGCCGGCGTTGATCCCCACCGAGACCACCGTCCCGTTGATGGGGCTGGTCAGGTTCGCCTCGGTGAGAGACTGCTGTGCCACCGTCAGGTCCGCCGTCGCCGAGTCGATGGCGGCCTGGTCGGCGGCGATCTGCTGGGGGGTGTCGGTCGAGGAGGACCCGTTGCCGGCGCCCCCGCTACTGGTCGCCGCGGTGCCCGTCGAGCCGGTGCCCGTCGCCCCGGTGCCGGTCGAGCCGGTGCCCGTCGAGCCGGTGCCGGTCGAGCCGGTGCCGGTCGAGCCGGTGCCGGTGCCGGTGTTGCCGGTGGAACTACTGGCGGCCGCCGCGGCCGCCTGAGGGGCCTGCGCTCCACCACCCGAGCCTCCGGTGCCACCCGAGCCTCCGGTGCCACCCGAGCCTCCGGTGCCACCCGAGCCTCCGGTGCCACCCGAGCCTCCGGTGCCGCCCGACGAACCCGACGACTGCTGGCCGAGGGCCTGCGCCAGAGTGGTCTCGTCCTTGGCGACCGTCGCCTGGTCGGAGGAGACCTGCTGTTGATCCTGCGCGACCTTTGCGATGTCAGCCTCGCACGTGGCGGGGTTCGTCGTGGAGGTGGTAGTGGTCGTCGTCGAAGTGCCACACGCCGTCTGCTCCTGAGCCTGGTCGGCCGCCTCCTGTTGCTGCGCGGCCGCCTCCTTGGCCTGGTCCTGGGTGAGGGTGTTCTCGTCCTGTGTGATCGTGCCCTGCGACGCGCCTCCCGATCCGCCGTGCGTGGACGGCGTGGTGGTGGTCGTCGTCGACGACGTCGAGCCCACCTTGGATGAGGAGGAGGACGAGGATGAGGACGACGATGACGACGACGCCTGCGTCACGCTGGTCTCGTCCTGCGTCAGCTTCGCCTCGTCCGAATCGAGCGTCAACTGCGCCGACGAGACCGACTCGCTCAGAGACGTCGTGTCGAGCGTGGCCAGGGACTGCCCGGCGGTGACCTGCTCGCCTGGTGTCACGCTGACCGAGGCGACCTGGCCGGCAACCTGGAACGAGGCCGACGCGTCGTTGACCGGCTCGACGGTCCCGACCACGTCCATGGTTTGCCCGATGTCGGCCCGGGCGATCGTCGCCATCCGGTAGCCGGAGTTCCCGCTGCCCACGGTCGCCCAGGCGGCCGCCCCGCCGCCAAGCACGACCAGCAGGACGAGCGCGCCGGCCAAGACCACCCGCCGGTGGCCGGACCGGCCCCAGCCCGAGCGGCCGGAATTAGGCACCGCCACCGCCGCCGAAGCCACCGCCGCCACCGCCGCCGAAGAAGCCGCCGCCGCCGGCAAACCCACCGGTGCACGAGGTGCCTCCGGTGGAGGTGATGCGCACCGTGTTGGCTGTCACCGCGCCGTTCGAGGCGGCCGGCCCGACGGCGCTGACGCAATCACCCACGGCCAGTGCCGACGACGCCGCTGCCTGCGTCGCGGTCACCGTCGTCGATCCCGAGGTCGTGATCTTGAGGTTCTCGGTCTTCGGCGTGGTCGGCTTCTTGCTCTTGGAGCTCGACGTGGAAGTCCTCGAGAAGCTGCCGGGCGAGAGGTCGATGCCCGACACCGAGACCGTCGAGCCGCTGACCGAGGTCACCTTGCCCGACGCGATGGCGATCGATCCCAGTCCGGCGAATCGCCGCGCCGAGCCGGCCGGGAACGAGGGCCGCGTCCCGCTCGTGCTGCCACTACCGCCCGGACGGAAGCGGAAGCCGCCGGGCGCTCCTCCGGTCGCTGTGCTGCCGTTAGTGGTCCGGCTCGTGCAGGACCCGGTGGAGGAGGCAGTGGTGATCGTGATGCTGCGGGCGGTGATCGTGGTCTTGGACGACTTCGACGGGGTCCCCGTCGCGGTGATGCAGTCACCGGCAGCCAGGGAGCTGACCGCCTCGGTCACCGTCTTGGAGAACGTCGTCGTCGGCGTCCAGGTGACCGTCGTCTGTCCCGTGGTCGGGTTCTGCACCTCCATGGTGGCCCCGGAGAGCGCGGCCACGCTCCCGGTGGCACCGGCGAAGGAGCTGGGCGACGTCGAGGCCGCACCTGCGGCCGAAGCAATCGCCGTGGCGGCCAGGAGCCCGGTTGCGCACGTGGCGACGAGTCGTGTCCAGCGCCGGCGACTGCCGCTTCGGCTGGTCATGGTCTGCATGTGATGTTCCCTCTCTCTTCTATTCGTTACGCAGAGCGTCGATTGGTGCCAGGTGTGCCGCCCGGCTGGCCGGATACACGCCGAAGGCGATGCCGATGGCGAGCGCCACGGCCAGGGCGCCGACCATTGCGACGGCACTGATGGTGATCGGATCTCCGATGGCGCTCGGCAGGAAGGTCGCGCCGATGTAGCCCAGGAGGACGCCGAGGGCACCGCCGATCAGGCCCAGGACGGAAGCCTCGATGAGGAACTGGCGGCGGATGAGTCCTGGGGTGGCGCCCAGCGCCTTGCGCAGCCCGATCTCGCGGATGCGCTCGGTGACGGAGACCAGCATGATGTTCATGACGCCGATGCCGCCCACCAGCAGGGCGATCCCGGCGACACCACCGAGCAGGATGGTCAGGGTGTGGTCCACCGAGGTGTTGGCCGAGATCACCGACGCTTCCGAGGTGATGGTGAAGTCGGCATCGGCCGGTGTCGAGATCCCGTGGAGCTGCAGGAGCAGGTGGTCGGCCTCCTGATAGGCCGCCGTGAGATCCGACGATGAACGGGCCTGGACGACGATGGAGCTCAGGGAGTCGCGCGTCGTCCCGCCGAAGATCCGCTCCGCGCCGGTCGTGATCGGGATCACGACGAGGTCGTCCGGGTCGCTGGTGCTCGACGACGACGTGGTGCCCGTGGACGTCAGCACTCCCACCACGGTCAACGGGACGCCGTTGTCCCCCACGTCGATCGTCTGACCAACGGGGTCGACGCCCCGGAAGAGCTCCGCCGCGGTGGTGGCGCCCAAGACGGCGACCGCGGTGTGATCCGATACGTCCTGGGTGTCGATGAACCGACCTTGCGCCATGGAGCGCCCGTGCACGTTGAGCCAGGGTGCAGTCGATCCCTGGACCGTGGTCGTCCACGTGCTCGAGCCCGCCACCAACTCCTCCGAGGAGGACGTGACGGGGGCGACGGCCTTGATGTCGGGCGCGACCACGGGCGAGGCGAGCGCCGAGGCGTCCGACATCGTCAGCGTCGACGCCGTGCCGAGCGCCTCGCGGATGCCGGCTGTCGACGTCGTGCTCCCGGGGGTGATGGAGAGCAGATTGGTGCCGAGTGCGGTGATCTCCGAGGTGACCTGCGCCTGGGCTCCCTCGCCCAGCCCGACGGTGAGGATGACGGCGGCGATGCCGATGAGGATGCCCAAGATGGTCAGGGCCGAGCGGAGCCGGTGGCTCCAGACACCGTTCATACCGGTCCGGATCGTCTCGAGCCAACTCACCGGATGCTCTCAACGAAGCGCTCGTCGTTCTCGGTGAGCAGACCGTCCCGGATGCCGACCACCCGGCCCGAGGCGGACGCCACCTCGACGTCGTGGGTGATGAGCACGAGGGTACGCCCGGCCTCGTGCAGCTCGTCCATGAGCCGCAGGACGTCGGCGGCGGACACCGAGTCGAGGTTGCCGGTCGGCTCGTCGGCGAGGATCAGGTCGGGTTCGGTCACGAGGGCGCGTGCGACGGCGACGCGCTGTTGCTGCCCTCCGGAGAGCTCCCCGGGGTGGTGGTGCACCCGGCCGGCCAGGCCGACGCGGCCGAGCGCCTCCATGGCCCGCTCCTTGCGCTCCGAGCGCGGCACCCCGCCGTAGACGAGGGGCAGCTCCACGTTCTGCCAGGCCGTCATGGAGGCAAGGAGGTTGAACTGCTGGAACACGAAGCCGATGCGGCGGTTGCGCACCTCCGCCAGGGCGGCCTCGCTCATGCCGCTGACGTTCTCGCCGGCCAGCTGGTACTGACCCGAGGTGGGGGTGTCGAGGCATCCCAGGATGTGCATGAGCGTCGACTTGCCCGATCCGGAAGGCCCGATCACGGCCACGTACTCGCCCTGGTTGATGGTCAGGCTCACCCCGCGCAACGCCGCCACAGCGATGGAGCCGGTCCGGTAGACCTTCGTCACCCGCTCCAGCTGAATCACCGCGCCAACCGGGGTCCCCGCCGGGGGACTGGCCTCGGTCATTCGGCTCACCCGCCGCCTCCCGAGGTGCCGAAGCCGCCGGCACCGCCGAAGCCGCCGCCACCGCCGGCACCGCCGCACCGCCAAGCCTCCGCCACCGCCGAAGCGACCTCCCGTACCACCGAAGAGGCCTCCGCCGGCGCCGCCGGCGCCACCGTGGAACGTGACGACCCGCTCGCTCACCTTGTCGCCCGCGGTGACGCCACTGACGATCTGTGTCTCACCGCTCTGGGCCGCCCCCACGGTGACCGGCTTCACCACATCGGACCCGCTGACGACCTGGGTGACCGTCGCCTGCCCGCTCGAGGAGTAGGAGATGGCGGCCGTCGGGACCTCGGTGACGTCGTTCAACTGCTTGACGATGATGTTCACGGTTGCCGTCGAACCGGCGTAGAGCCCCGAGGGATCCCCGGTGACGTTGATCACGACCGGGAAGGTGGTCACGTTGGAGCTCTGGCTTCCGATCAGGCTCACGGAGGCGACCGTGCCGTAGTCGGTGGCCGTCGAACCGGTCGGGACGATGTCGACCTGATCGCCGTCGGCGATCTGGCCGATCTCGGTGTCGTCCACCGTCGTGTTCACGATGTAGGAGTTGGTGCCGATGACGACGATCTGGCCGGTGGACGAGGAGCCTGTTCCCGTTCCCGTTCCCGTGCTGCTGCTGTCACTGGCGCCCGTTCCGGTGCCGGCGCTCCCGGTGCCGGCGCTCCCGGTGCCGGCGCTCCCGGTGCCGGCGCTCCCGGTTCCGCCGCTGCCACCCGTGCCGGTGCCGGTGCCGGTCACCTGCTGGCCCACCGAAAGGTCAACCGATGCCACGGTGCCCGAGATGGTCGACGTCAGTGACGCGTCGTTCAGTGCCGTCTGCGCATTGGTCAAGGACGACTGGGCAGAGGTGACGGAGGCCTGGTCGGAATCGATCTGGGTCGCGCTGGCGTTCGAGGCCTCGTCACTGGCCAGGCGGGCCTCGGCCGAATCGAGCTGGGCCTGGTCGGCGTTCACGTCCTCGGACAGTGCGGTGGTGTCCACGGTGGCGAGCACCTGCCCGCTGGTCACCGTCTGACCCGCCTTGACGTTCACCGCGGTGACGGTGCCCGAGACGGCGAAGTTGAGGTTGGCCTGGGTGGCCGGCTCGATGGTGCCCGAGCTCGCCACCGTCTGTTGGATCGTGCCAGTCGTCACCGGGACGGTGGTCGTCGAGATCACGAGACCAGTCGGCGTGGAGGAACCCGACGTGAGCCAGTAGATGAGGCCGCCCGCACCCGCCAGCACGACGACCACCGCCACGACGATCGGCACCCGGTACCGCCGCCAGAAGGAGCGCTCGTCGACGAGGAGTTCGTTCTCGTCCGAAAGCGGCAACTCCTGCGTGAGGTCGACTGGCTTCTCCGTGGTCACGCCCGATTCCGCTTGCACCATGAACCCAATTCAGCCGAGCCATTTCACAATGAGCCGAATCCCAGCTGTGAGCCACCTTGGTGTTCTATGTAAGACGGGCCTAAAGTAGCAGCCCAGAGCGTTTTCGTGCCTTTCGCGACCTCTCAGGAGCGGCCCAGCGAGCACTGTCTGACCTCACATGTCGGGGTCGCATGCTGTCGGTACAGCACACCGGAGCCGGGAGGTATTCGTGCCCCCTTCACGAACCCCCCGTCCTCCCGGCCCCGGTGCTGCCTCGGCCGCCGAGGCGGCGGGGGAGTACCGCCCGACTCCCCCTTTATGCGCGCAGCGAACTGCCGGCGCCTTCGTGCGTTGCCGGCGGGCGCGACAGCACGCCGAGTGTGCAACGCGACGACCCGGTCGACTGGCAGAGGCCGCGGGTCCCACGCCGGACGGCCTCGGCGGAATCTGGCCGCTTCTGAGCGACTCACTCTGGTTCTGAGCACCCTGGCAGGAGCCAACCTGCAGCCTTCTGAGCTGGGCTCTTTGTTGGTGATTACCGCCGATAATGTTCATTATGTTAAGTTACATACGAAAACCGGCAGGGTCGGCGACGGGCTCGACGGACTTGATCCGAGCACTGCACCACTGCTCCGGGGTGCAGTGCTCACACGCCGGCCGCACAGTAAGCCGGAGACAAAGGAACGTGCGTCGCGCGTGAGGGCACGCTCCGGGAACCGGAATCCGTGACGCCGTGATCAGCGCCCGTCCAGCGCCGGTCACTGCGCCGGTCTCGTCTGCACACGCCGCACCATCCCGGCGCCACGCCAGACGGCCAGGGGCAACCGGACGCACCGCGGTCCCGGGCCCTCGCCAGAAAGGGACTTGATTCGGGGCCGCTTTTTCACTAAAGTGACGGGCGATAAGTCCCCTTGGTTAAAGGTTCAAAGTCCGGACGGATAAGAAGGTGAAATACCTGGTAAGGGGCTTGTACAGGTGGCGAAAATGAACTAGTGTCCCCGGCATGTCCGGGGTCTTTTGCGCGGCCGCTTTTTCGCGCAATGCCGAGGATCAGGCTGCGCGATGACCGTGGCGGAGCCCGTCCCCGACCCCGAGCTGGCCGCCGAACAGGCCCACCTCGACCATGCCTTGGACTCGCTCGCGACCATGCGACAGCGAGCCGAGCGGCTCCTCAGCGATCTCGTCGCCGCGGGAAACCCCGATCTGGACTACGTGGCCGCCCTGTCGCGGCGGGTGTCGCTGCTGGCCGACAGCCCGCGTCCACTGCTCTTCGGTCGGATCGACGAGGAGGAGGGCGCCACGTGGCACATCGGCCGGCGCCATGTCGAGGACGCGCGCTCCGACCCGGTCGTCGTGGACTGGCGTGCTCCCGTCGCGGTCCCCTTCTACAGAGCCAGGGCGAAGGACGCCCTCGGGCTGGCGCGGCGCCGCCAGATCATGGTGGACCGCCGTTCCGTCGTTGCGGTCGCCGACGACCTCTTCGGCGGGGCCGGCGAGGAGGTGGGCGCCACACGCCTGCGCGGTGGAGATGCGCTCCTGGCCGAGCTCGAGCGAGGCCGCACGGGAGAGATGCTCGACATCGTCGCCACGATCCAAGCCGAGCAGGACGAAATCATCCGTGCGCCGCTTCATCAGGTGCTCACCGTGCAGGGCGGCCCCGGCACCGGGAAGACGGCCATCGGCCTCCACAGGGCCGCCTTCCTCCTCTACAACCACCCCGAATTGAGCCGGGAGGGCGTGCTCGTGCTCGGCCCGAGCCGTGCGTTCCTGCGCTACATCGCGCAGGTCCTCCCCTCGCTCGGGGAAGAGGCCGTCGTGCAGACCACCATCGCCGACATCGCCCCTCGAGCCAAGGTCAAGGTGGAGGAGCCGATGGAGCTCCGCCGGATCAAGGGGGACGCCCGGATGGGCGAGCTCCTGTGGCGCGCCCTCCAGGGTCGTCGTGGCCTCCTCGAAGAGGACGTCAGCTTGCGTGTGCGCTTCGCCCGCGCCACCCTCAGTGCCGCGACGGTGAACGAGCTCGTGGCGTCCATCGTCGCCCGTCCCGCCCCCTACAAGGCCGGCCGCACGGCGCTGCGGGCGCGCCTCGTCAGCGAGGCCCGGCGCGCCTTTCGCGCCTCGGCCCGCTTGGGCGCCGACGAAGCGTGGTTCGAAGGTGAGCTGACTTCGACCACGGATTTCACGGCTCTCCTCGATTCGCTCTGGCCGACGGTCTCGCCCTCGGCGCTGGTCCGAGATCTGCTGTCGTCGCGGGCACAGCTCGAGCGCTACGGCGCCGGACTGTTCTCCGACTCCGAACGGGAGCTGCTCCTGCGGTCCCGCCGTGCGTCGCCGTCCGCGGCCGCCTGGAGCACCGACGACCTCGCCCTGCTCGACGAGGCCACCTTCCTGACCGGCGGCCGCACCCGCTCCTACGGGCACATCGTTGTCGACGAGGCGCAGGACCTGACCCCCATGCAACTGCGCATGATCGCCCGGCGCGCCCCGTCCGCGTCGATCACCGTGCTGGGCGACCTGGCCCAGGCCACCGGCCCGTTCACCTATGCCGACTGGGAGGAGGTGCGGGCGCACCTGCCGGCGGGCTCCCCGACCCATCACGACGAGCTGACCCTCGGGTACCGGGCACCGGGCCGCGTCCTGGACTTCGCCTCTCGTCTGCTGCCGGTGGCCGCACCCGGCGTGCGACCCACGACCTCCATCCGTGCGGGCCGCACGGAACCTTCCGTGCGCACGGTGGGCGCCGCCGAGTTGGCCGCCGCCGCACTGGCTGAGGCGCGCGCACTGGCCGACGAGCACGCGCTCGTGGCGATCATCACGCCGGACGACCTCGCACCCACGCTCGCCCGGTTGGCGCGTCCCCACGCGGACGTTGGGTTGCTCGATCGCGACGCCATGACCCGACCCGTCACGATCCTCCCTGCTCCGGCGGCCAAGGGCCTCGAGTTCGACGCGGTCGTCGTGGTCGAGCCGGCGGCCATCGCGGGCGACGACCGCCGCGGGCTGCGGCTGCTCTACGTGGCGATGACGCGTCCGATCCAACACCTGAGCGTCGTGCACGCCCGCCCCATCCCATCCCCCCTCGCCTGAGCAGCTCCCCTACCATCTGCACCATGGCAATGGACGTGGACGGCAAGGTCGCACTCATCACCGGCGGGAGCAACGGCATCGGTGAGGGGGTGGCGCGGCATCTGGCCGGCCAGGGGGCCCACGTCGTCATCGCGGACATCGACGTGGCGCGGGGGAAGGCCCTGGCCGAGGAGCTCAATGGTCGCTTCGTCCACACCGACGTAGCCGACCCCGCCGCCAGCACGGCCGCCGTGGCCAGCGCGGTCGATGCATTCGGCGGGCTCCACATCGCGCATCTGAATGCCGGCGTCACCTCGTGGTGCGGCATGGGCGACGATTTCGACCCGGAGGCCTACCGACGTTCCATGGCCATCAACCTCGACGGCGTCGTGTACGGCATTGCGGCAGCCCGGCCCGCCATCAAGGCCAGCGGCGGCGGCACCATCGTGGCCACGGCCTCCATGGCCGGCCTGGTGGCCACGCCGTTCGACCCGATCTACGCCGCCAACAAGCATGCCGTGGTCGGCCTGGCGCGTTCGTTGGGCCCGGTCTACGCGCCGGACGACATCCGCGTCCATGCGCTGTGCCCCTCCTTTGCCTACACGAACATCATCAAGGGCTCCGAGCAGACGCTGCTGGACATGGGCTTCCCGATCATCGACGTGGACGACGTCGTCACGGCGTTCCGGCGCATCCTCGACTCGGACTCCACCGGCCAGTGCTGGTACGTCGTCGCCGGGCGGGAAAGCGAGCCCTTCGAGTTCCGGCGTGCCCCGGGGCCGCGTCTCTGAGCACCGAGGGGCGATCCGAACCGGTCGCGACCCTGGCTATCCGCGTGGAGGCATCACGTCAGCAATCATCACGGACAGCAAAACTCGGTCCGTGACGTCCCCTACATGCCCTGAGACGACTGGTCTGACGACCGAGGTGTGCGACCGGACGTCAGGCGGCGGATACTTTTCGCCGGACCATCCTCCGAACTGACCCACTACCCCTCGCTGCGCCGTGCGTCGCTAGCATGGGTGCCAGCAGCAACGTGACCGGCGATGGGTCCCGCCGGAGGGCACTGCCCTGAACCGCCGGCACGACATGGCTGATGGCTCCTGACAGGCGGCACGGAGGGCCGAGCCATGGACGAGCAGCTGCCCCGGACCACCGACGGATCCCAACCGGTCGCGCCCGGCCGGAAGCGCGACCTGCTCGACGAGGCCGCCCTCCCACTGCTGGGGTTGTCCGCGTCCACCATCTTCGCCATCTTCGTGGGCGGCGCGCTCGGTACCGTGGCCCGCTACCTGCTGCAGGCCCACCACGCGATCTCCCCGGGCGGCTTCCCCTGGGTGACGCTCCTCGTCAACCTGACCGGCTCACTGGCCATCGGGCTGATGGTCCCGCTGACAGAGCGCGCCGCACACCGGTTCCCGCTGGCGCGGCCGCTCCTCGTGATCGGCTTCCTTGGGGGATGGACGACCTACTCGACCCTGGCCGTCGACGCCGTGCTCCTGGGCAAGCACGGTGACCTGGCGTCGGGTCTGGCGTACCTGGCCGCCACCGTGGCCGGTGGCGTGACGCTGGTGGTGGCAGGCGACGTCCTCGGACGGAGGTTGGCACCGGCGTGAGCTCCTCCCCCACCCTCGGGCTGGCGCTTCTGGTGGCGCTGGCCGGCGGCGCGGGCGCCGTCCTGCGTGCCCTTCTCATCCACCACGTTGCGCTGCGGCGCCCCGATCCGCTCCCGGTCGGCACCATGACGGTCAACGCGTCGGGATCGTTTGCCCTGGGCGTGCTGACCGGGCTCTCCCTCTACCACGGTCTCGGTCCCCACGCTCTGGCCGTTGCCGGCGTGGGTCTCTGCGGCGGCTACACCACGTGGTCGACGGCGAGCTGGGAGACGATCCACCTGCTCCGCAACGGCCACCGCACGGAGGCGCTCGTGTACACGCTGGGCGGCCTGGCCGTCTGCCTGGCCGCAGCGGCCGCGGGCATCGCGCTCATGGCGTTGGCCTGAGCAGCACGTGGCCGCCGTGCCGTCCCGTCAGGTCGACGCGAACGCGTCGACGGGTGGGCACGAGCAGACCAGGTGGCGGTCGCCATACGCCTGATTGATCCGCGCCACCGGGGGCCAGTACTTGCCCGCGGTGTGCCCCGTCGGGAAGACAGCCGTCCGGCGGTCGTACGACCTGTCCCACTCCCCCACCAGCGCCTCCGCAGTGTGCGGCGCGCCCCGTAGCGGGCTCTGCTCGGCGGGCCAGCGCCCCGCTGCCACGTCGTCGATTTCGGCACGGATGGCGATCATGGCGTCGCAGAACCGGTCCAGCTCGTCCAGGTTTTCGCTCTCCGTGGGCTCGACCATCAGCGTGCCCGCCACCGGAAAGCTCATCGTCGGCGCATGGAACCCGTAGTCGATGAGCCGCTTCGCAACGTCGTCGACCGTGACGCCCGTCGCCTTCGTGAGCCCGCGCAGGTCCAAGATGCACTCGTGCGCCACCAGACCGCTAGCGCCGGTGTAGAGGATCGGGAACGACGAGGCCAGCCGCGCCGCCACGTAGTTGGCGGCCAGGACGGCGGACTTGGTCGCGTGGGCCAACCCGGTACCCGAGAGCAGCCGCATGTAGGCCCAACTGATCGGCAGGATCCCGGCGCTGCCGAACGGCGCCGCGCTCACCGGTCCGATGCCGTCGCGCTGTTCGGGCCGGGGATGCATCGGGTGCGAAGGCAGGAACGGCACCAGGTGCTCGACCACGGCGACCGGACCGACGCCCGGACCACCGCCCCCGTGGGGGATGCAGAAGGTCTTGTGCAGGTTCAGGTGCGACACGTCACCACCGAACTCGCCGGGCTTCGCCAGTCCGAGCAGCGCATTGAGGTTCGCACCGTCGATGTAGACCTGACCTCCGTACCGGTGGACCAGGTCGCACATGTCGGTGATGCCCTCCTCGTAGACGCCGTGCGTCGAGGGATACGTCACCATGATTGCCGCCAACCGCTCGCCGTGTTCCTCACACTTGGCTCGGAGGTCGTCGAGGTCGACTGCGCCGTCGTCGAGTGCGGCGACCACCACGACGCGCATGCCGGCCATGACGGCCGACGCCGCATTGGTGCCGTGCGCGCTCGAGGGAATGAGGCAGACGTCACGTTGCGGTTCGCCCCGGGACTGGTGGTAGGCCCGGATGGCCAGCAGCCCGGCCAGCTCTCCCTGGCTCCCCGCGTTGGGCTGGACCGACACCTTGGCGTACCCCGTGACGGTGGCCAACCACCGCTCGAGATCGTCGATCAGCGAGAGGTACCCGGGCGTGCTGTCGGGGGGTGCGAAGGGATGGATGTCGCTGAAACCGGGTAGGCCCACCGGCTCCATCTCGGTCGTCGCGTTGAGTTTCATGGTGCACGAGCCCAGCGGGATCATGCCTCGATCGAGAGCGAAATCGCGGTCCGACAACAGGCGCAGGTAGCGCAGCATCGCCGTCTCCGAGTGGTGCTCCTTGAACACCGGATGGCTCAGGATGGGTCCACGGCGCACCAACGACTCGGGCAGCGCGTCGCCGCGCCCCGCTTCCCCGTCCCATGCGCCATCCACGCCGAACGCGTCGAGCACCGCCGCCACATGCGATGCGGTCGTGGTCTCGCCACAGGAGATGCCGACGTGTTCAGCATCGACCAGGCGGAGCAACACCCCCCGCGCCCGCGCCCGGTCCACGATCCCGACGGCCCTCCCCGGTGCCTCCACGACAATGGTGTCGAAGAACTCGTCGTGCGCCAGGACGAGACCGCCGTCCCGCAGCCCGGTCGCCAGCTCCATCGTCCGTCCGTGGACACGGCGGGCGATGCCGCGTAGCCCCTCCGCCCCGTGGTACACGGCGTACATGGCCGCGACGACGGCGAGCAGCACCTGCGCCGTGCAGATGTTCGACGTCGCGCGCTCACGCCGGATGTGCTGCTCGCGCGTCTGCAGGGCCAGCCGGTAGGCCGGCCGTTCCTCGGCGTCGATCGACAGCCCGACCAGGCGTCCGGGCAGGTCACGCTCGAGCCCGGCCTTGACGGCCATGTAGGCCGCGTGCGGTCCGCCGTACCACAGCGGCACCCCGAAGCGCTGCGATGAACCGACGACCACGTCCGCTCCCCACTCTCCCGGCGGTTTCAGCAGCGTCAGCGCCAACAGGTCGGCGGCCACCGCCACCATCGCCCCACGTCGGTGTGCCTCCTCGGTGACGGCGGCGAAGTCCCGGATTGCGCCGGAGCAGCCCGGGTACTGCTGGACCACGCCGAAGAAGTCGCCCGCCGGCAGGCCCGCCGTCAGGTCGACCACCTCGAGCTCCATCCCGAGCTGCGCGAGCCGCGTCTGCAGCACGGCGATGGTCTGCGGGAAGCAGTCGGCGTCCACCAGGACCCGATCGCTCGGCACGGTGGCCCGCCGGTGCATGAGCGTCACCGCCTCGGCGACCGCCGTGCCCTCGTCGAGCAGGGACGCGTTCGCGGTGTCGAGACCGGTGAGGTCGCACACCATGGTCTGGAAGTTCAACAAGGCCTCGAGCCGGCCCTGGCTGATCTCGGGTTGGTACGGGGTGTACGCGGTGTACCAGGCAGGGCTCTCGAGCACGTTGCGCCTGATCACCGCGGGCGTGATCGTCCCGTAGTAGCCGAGGCCGATCATCGGCTCGGCGATCTCGTTGCGGGAGGCGAGTTGGCGGAGCTCCTCGAGCGCCTGGCGCTCGGAGACGGCCCCCGGGAGATCGAGGGCACCCAGACTGCGCACGCCGCCAGGCACGGCGTCGTCCACGAGCGCGTCGATGCTCTCGTACCCCAGCACCTTGAGCATCGCCGTCTGCTCTTCGTCAGAGGTCCCCACGTGGCGCCGCAGGAAGTCCTCGAACGGTTCGAGGTCCTCGTTCTGGGCGGCTGCACGCTGTTCGCTCACGGAGGTCTCCTCACTCGTGCTCCGCCGACGGCGCGGAACTCTTCGGATGCCTCCCCGCTCTGTCGTCGGACCTGAGAGCCTCACCGCAACGTGGGCGGCTTCCACCTTCGGTGCGGACACAACAGGCGCCCGCTTTCCAGAGTTGCCTCGCCGGAGCGGTATGTCGGCCTGAGAGTTTCTCGGGGAGAGTTGCTCCTCCGGCGTCCCCTCGCATGCGTACAACGGGGACTCTGGCGCTCCGGTTCAAACGGCGTATTCAGTTGTGCAAACCACTATACGGCACACGCCCCCGAGGGAGGCGGCCTACTCGCTCTCCTCGCGAACGGGCCACAGCGGCGGGCGGACCAGCACCGCGTCCAGGGCGCGCCCCCGTTGGACCACCGTCACCGCGTCGCCGTCGAGCAGCTGCGCGTCCGCGTCCACGAAGCCCAGCCCGATGCCCCGCTCGCGCATCGGAGAGAAGTTCCCGCTGGTCAGGATCCCGACCCGGTCCTGCCCGTGGCAGACCGCTGACCCGTCGCGCAACGGCTGCCGGCCGTCGGCCACGAAGCCCCGGAGGCGCCGCGCGGGGCCGGTGGCACGCTCCTCTTCGAGCGCGGCCCGGCCGGTGAAGTCCCCCTTGTCCCAACCGACCACCCAGCCGAGACCTGCCTGCAGCGGGGTAATGCCCGGTCCGAGCTCGTGACCGTGTAGTGGCAGCCCAGCCTCGAGGCGCAGCGTGTCCCGCGCACCGAGACCGGCCGGGGCGATCCCCTGCCCGAGGACGGCGTCCCAAAAGCCCACCGCGACCTCCGCCGGAACGGCGCATTCCACGCCGTCCTCACCGGTGTAGCCGGTGCCCGCGACCAGGCAGCTCGCCCCGCCCCACTCGAACCGCTCGACATTGAACCGATGCACCGCTGCCGCCTCAGGCGCCACGCGAGCCAATCGGGCGCGCGCCTCGGGCCCCTGCACCGCGATCACGGCACGCTCGTCGGTGACATCGCTGCCGCCGATGGCGGCACGCACGTCGCTCGTGTTGGAGGCGTTCGGCATGACGTCGAACCGCTCCTCGTCGACCCACCACACGATGATGTCGTCGACGACCGAGCCATCGTCGTCGAGCAGGTGCGTGTACTGGGCCCGCCCCGGATGGACCCGCCGCAAGTCGTTGCTGAACGACCGCTGCAGGTGATCGAAGGCCTCGGGGCCGGTGACCCGGACCGTGCCCAGGTGGCTCACGTCGAACGCAACTGCCGTCCGACGACACGCCCGGTGCTCGGCGACCGTGCCCGCCGGGTACGCCAGCGGCATCTCCCATCCGCCGAAGGGCACCATCTTGGCCCCCAACGCGACGTGCGCCGCGTGCAGCGGCGAGATGCGCAATGGGCCGCCCTCCCCGCTACGCTCGGCGTTCACCGGGCCAGACTACGCGGCGCTGGCTGTGGCGAGAAGGAGGCCGTGCGACGCCACCAACGAGGTGAAGTCACGTTGGTAGACAACTCGGATGGGCACCTCGGGATAGAGCTCGCGCATCCGGCGCACCTTTCGGTTCTTGCGAGTGACGAGTCGCTGGTCCGCCGTCGTCAGCTCAATGAAGACGCCCCGATCCGGCAGGTAGAAGTCCGGCCGAAAACCGGCGACCGGCGAGCCATGGGTGTCCCATTCGAGGGGGAACTCCACCGGCTCGTACGCCCACCGCTCGCCCGACAGGTCGAGCAAGGCGGCGAAGATGCGCTCCGAAGGATGGGCGAACCTGACGTTTGCTGCGGGCGCACAGGCCGGGTGGCGCATTCGCCCTTGGCGCGCCGGGTCCGTCGCGCTCACTCCCCGGCGGCCCGTTGTGCCGGCACCCGGGGGGAACGTGGCGGGGCCGGCGCAGTCGTGTCGAGCCCGACGATGTCCGCATCGAGCTCCTCGACCACGCCCGCCAACGGCACGATGTTGAACACGCCCTGGCCGCCGGCCAACAGGTCGACGACCTCGCCATTCGACCGGGCGAGCACCGAGCTCGTCCCGGTGAGGACCAGGTTGGCCGATGCCAGATCCGAGCCGAGGTCGTCGCGGAGGCACTCGACGGCGCGCCGGGCCGACTGCAGGGAGACGCCGGCATCCAGCAACTGCTTGATCACCTTGAGCTCCAGCACGTCGGAGTACGAATAGATGCGCCGGGACCCGCTGCCCTTGGCGGAGGCCACCGAGGGTTGGAGCAGGCCGGTACGGGCCCAGTAGTCCAGCTGCCGGTACGAGATCCCGACCAGACCGCACACCTGCGGCCCATGAAACCCTCCGACACGGGTTGCCGAATCCTCGGTCACCACACCTCCCTCTGCCGCCACTCCGGCCGTCACTCTAGTGGACGCCGGACGACACCGCAGTAGTTACGACGGCGTTATTCGGGGGCTCTTTGGTGGCCTGGGACGCGCTCGGCCGGGTCGAGGGGCCAGGCCACCACGGGTCCCCGCACGACGAGGCCGACCCGGTGCCCTGGCTCCAGCGGCGATCCACCGGTCACCCGCACGACCAACTCGGGGAGACCGCCCGCCCGAGGTCGCACCCGCACCACGGCGTCATGGCCGAAGTACTCGTAGCTGGCCACGGTGGCTTCGACCTCGGCCTCGGGGGCCTCGGCCAGGGCGATCTGCTCGGGCCGCACCATGACCCGGGCCCTCCCCCCTCGGGTCGGGCCCGACCACGACCCCACGGCCAGCCGCCCCAGGGCCGTGACGGCGACCGCGTCGCGCACCTCGCCCTCGAGCACGTTCGACTCGCCGAGGAACTGGGCCAGCTCGGCGTCCCCCGGGTGGCCGTAGATGCCCGCCGGCGTGTCGAGCTGGGCGATCACGCCGTCGCGCAGGACGGCAACCTGGTCGGCCATGGAGAGGGCCTCGTCCTGGTCGTGCGTCACGAGCACCGACGTCGTGCCGGCGCGACGGAGGACCCCGAGCACGTCGGCCCGTACCGAGGCGCGCAGTGCGGCGTCGAGAGAGCCGAACGGCTCGTCGAGCAGCACCATGTCGGGCTCGATGGCGAGGGCGCGTGCCAGGGCCACCCGCTGCTGCTGTCCCCCGGAGAGCTGGTGCGGATAGCGCCGGCGGTATCCCGAGAGCCCCACCAACTCGAGCAGCTCGTCGATCCTGGTCGCCCGGCCGGGACCCCGGGCGAGTCCGAAGCCCACGTTGCGCCCCACGCTCAAATGAGGGAAGAGTGCTCCCTCCTGAGGCACGTACCCGATGCGGCGGTGCTCCGAGGCGACGAAACGGTGTCCGGCGTCGTCGACGATCTCCTCACCGAGCCTGATCTCACCGTGGTCGGGTCGTTCGAACCCGGCCACGATCCGCAGCAACGTCGTCTTGCCGCTGCCCGACGCGCCCAGAATGGCGGTGAACGACCCGTGCGGGACGAACAGATCGACGCCGCGCAGCACGTGCTGCGCCGCGAACGACTTGGTCGCGCTGCTGATCCGCAGGTCCTTCATGCCGCCACCATTGTCCTCGGTCCCGGCCCCACCGCCTGCGCCGGCGCGCCCGTGGTGGCCCGCTCGGGCTGGCGGTCGAACCAGCGCCCCAGGACCCAGCCGGGCACCGCGGCGATCAGCATCATCACCCCGGCGTACGGCGCGGCCTGGCTGTAGGACAGGTTCGACTGGTAGGCCCAGAACTGGGTGGCCAGGGTCTCGACGTTGGTGGGGTGCAGCACGAGCGTGGCCGTCAGTTCTGTCGCCGTCTCGAGGAACACGAGTGCGAAGGCGGCACCGAGACCCGGCCCGATCAAAGGAAGCGTCACGCGCCACAGGACCGCCAGGCGGCGCACGCCCAGCGAGCGCCCCACCTCCTCGAGCCCGACCGGCGAGCGGGCCACCGCGGCACGCACGGAGACGACGGCGAGGGGGAAGAACATGATGGCGTAGGCCAGGACGAGCAGGGGGCTGGTCTGGTAGAAGCGGCCCTGCAGGAAGTGCTCGGTGACATAGGTGAAGCTGAGCGCGACGACGAGCCCCGGCACGGCGAGCACGAGCATGTTGGTCCGCTCGAGAGCCATCACCTTCGGGCGGGGGAAGCGCACCGACAGCAGCGCAACCGGGAGCGCGGCCAGCGTGGCCACGATGCCGGCGGCGGAGGCGTAGGCGAACGTGTTGACCGTGGCGATCCACAGGGAGGCCGGTGGGAGCGTGCTCTGGCCGCCCTGGACCATGAGGTAGACGATGGCACCCACCGGTACCCCCAGTGCGAGTCCGACGAGCGCAACGGCCCCGACCACGACCGCCGGGCGCGCCCGGCCGAGAGGTACCGGCCGCATGGTGCGCGCCGCGCCGGCTCCCACCCGCGAGGTCCGGCCCCGGCCGCGGACCGAACCTTCACCGGCCAGGAGCATCGCGCCGAACAGGACCAGGAGCAGGGAGAGCGCGCAGGCAGCAGGCTCGTTGAAGCCGACCTGGAACTCGTTGTAGATCTCGGTGGTCAGCGTCTGAAAGCCGAGGATCTCGAACGCCCCGAACTCGGCCAGCACCACGAGACCGACCAGAGCAGCCCCCCCGATGATCGCCAGGCGGGCCTGGCCCACCGTGACCACCCAGAACGTGCGCAACCGCCCGACACCGAGACACCGCGCCACCTCTTCCTGCGCCGGGTCGGCGGCCCGCAGGCTGGCCGCGACCGGCAGGAACACCAGGGGGTAGACGGCCAGGGTCATCACGAGGACGGCGCCCCAGAAGCCCCCGATGGACGGGAAGATCGCCCGCCAACCGAAGCTGACGACGAAGTCCGGGATGCCCAGCGGGATCACCATGAGGATGGCGAAGAGTCGACGGCCCGGGAGGTCGGTGCGCTCGACGAACCAGGCAGCCAGGGTCCCCACCGCGGCGCACAGGACGACGACGACCACCACCAGGGAGACGGTGTTCCACACCAACACGGCGGTGAGGTGCCGGAACAAGAGGCGGTGCAGCTGGGACCAGCCCACCTGGACCGCCTGCACCACGAGGAAGGCCAGTGGCAAGAGGACCACCACGGAGACGACCAGCGCACCGACCGTCAGCACCAGCGGAAGCCGGCGGCGTTCGCGTCGGTGCGGGAGGGACCCGTGCTCCTCGCTCACAGCAACTGAGCCTCCTGCAGGAGCGTGATCGCCTCGGCACCGGTACCCAGCTCGGCGATCGTGATCCCGTTGGGTTCGAGCTGGTCGAACGGCGTCTCGGGTTGGGCTGTCGTCACACCCGAAGCGACCGGGTACTCGAAGCTGTCGCTGTGGGCGATGATCTCCTGCCCCTCCGCGGAGGTCAGGAAGGCCAAGAAGCGCTGGGCCGCCTTCTGGTTGGAGGACGACTTGAGGATGCCGGCGCCGGAGACGTCGACGACATAGCCGACGTCGTGCGGGGCGAAGTAGGCGATGGCCGAGTGCATGTTGGCGGCGCCGACCTGGGCCCGCTCGCGGTACCAGTAGTACTGGTTGATGATGCCGAGGGCGACCTGTCCGCTGTTGACCTGCGACGTGATCGTCTCGTTGTCGGGGTAGTCGTGGCTTCCCGCGTTGGCCTTGACCGCCTCGAGCCACTGCAAAGCTGCGTCCTGCCCGTAGGTCCGGGCGATGCTCGTCACGATCGGCTGGAAGTCAGTCTCACCTCCCGCAATGGCGATCCGACCTTTCCACTGGGGTTGGGCGAGATCCATCGCCGAGCTGGGCAGCTCGCTCGGTTTGAGCAGCGAGGTGTTGTAGATCATGACGCTCACGCGGGCCGACACACCGACCCATTGCCCGTCGGGCGAGTTGAACCGGGACGGCGTGTTGCGCAGCGTGGTCGGGTCGACCGCGGAGAGCAGCCCCTTCGAGGCCAGGTACTGCAATGGCGGGGAGTTCTCCGTGTAGAAGACGTCCGCCGGCGAGTGGGCGCCCTCGGTCACGATCTGGTCGGCCAGGACGTCCTCGTCGTCGGAGCGCACGCTCACCGAGATCCCGCTCTCCCGCTCGAACGCCGCCACCAGGGCGTCCGTGGTCTGGACGTGCTGGCCGCTGTAGACGGTCAAACTCGCCCCACTCCCACCCGAACCGGTCCCCTGGGCACACCCCGCCAGGAGCAGCGTCCCGAGAGCGGCGGCAGCTGTCGCCGCGAGGGACCGCCGGACGGCACCACCACCAGACCACCGCGTGTCCCGCATCGAACCCTGGCACCTCTCCGACCTGGACCGTCCTAAAGTTAGGTTGCCCTAACTTTAGGGAGCCCTCAAAGGCGCGTCAAGGTCAGTCGGCCGGAGGCGGCCCCCCGGCTGCCAGATCCGCCCGGCCCTCCAGCGGGCTGGACGGCTCGGCGTGGAAGCGCACGGGGATGCGCCCGGCCCGCCGCGCCTGCACGCCTGCCTCGACGGCAAGCCGCATCGCGCTCGCCATCGCCACCGGGTCGTGGGCGCGGTTGACGGCGGTGGCCACGAGCACCCCGTCGCAACCCAGCTCCATGGCCAGCGCAGCATCCGACGCCGTGCCGATGCCGGCGTCGAGGATGACCGGGACCTCGACGGCCTCGCGCAACAGGGCGATGTTATGGGGGTTGCGAATCCCCAGCCCGCTGCCGATGGGCGACCCGAGCGGCATCACGGCGGCGCAGCCCACCTGCTGGAGCCGGAAGGCCAGGACGGGATCGTCGGTCGTGTAGGGCAGGACGACGAACCCGTCCTCGGCCAGCTGCTCCGCGGCCGCCAGGAGCTCCACCGCGTCGGGCAACAGGGTGCGGTCGTCGCCGATCACCTCCAGCTTGACCCAGTCGGTACCGAAGGCTTCCCGAGCCAACTTCGCCGTGAGCACGGCCTCGGAGGCGGTCGCGCACCCCGCCGTGTTGGGCAGCACCCGCACGCCGAGCTCGTCCAGCAGCGACAGCAGCGTGCCCCTGCCCGTCCCCTCGACCCGGCGCACGGCGACAGTCGCCATGGACGTCCCTGAGGCCATCAACGCGGCACGCAGCGCGTCGAGGCTGGTCATACCCCCCGTGCCGAGCAAGAGGGGTGACGCCAGCTCCTCGCCGGCGATGCGGAGGCCGCTCGCGTGCCCCGCCGTCCGTGCTCTGGAGTCGTCCGGTGTCACCGGACGACGATACCTGGTGCCCGCCCTATGGTGGCCCGGTGCCGGACGCGACTCCTCCGACCGCGCTGAGCATCGCCGGGTCAGATTCGGGCGGCGGCGCGGGCGCGCAGGCCGACCTGAAGACGTTCGCGGCACACCGCGTGCACGGCACGTGCGCCCTCACCGCCGTCACTGCGCAGAACACGGCCGAGGTGCGCGGGGTCACGGCCCTTGACCCCGCTTTCGTGCGCCTACAGGTCGAGACCGTGCTCGACGACTTCGACGTGCGCAGCGTCAAGACCGGCATGCTGGCCACGGCGGCGATCGTCCACGAGGTGGCGCACCTGGCGGCGGAGGGGCTGCTCCCCCAGCTCGTCGTCGATCCCGTCCTGGTGTCTTCCAGCGGGCACCGGCTCATGGAGCCGGAGGGGGTCGACGCCTACCTGCGGCTGCTGCTCCCCCATGCGCTGGTCGTCACACCCAACTTGCGGGAGGCAGCCGTTCTCGGGGACACCACGGTGGAGTCCCTGGTGAGCCTCGAGGCGCGGGTGGCGGTGGCCGAGCGCATCAGGGAGACGGGCGCGCGGTACGTCGTCGTGAAGGGGGGCCACCTCACCGATTCCGCCGACGACGTCGTGGCCGGCCCCGACGGGGTGGTCGTGCTTCCCGGCCCGCGGGTGGCGACTGGCAACGACCACGGCACCGGGTGCTCGCTGTCGGCCGCGGTGGCCGCCCAGCTGGCGCTCGGGATGGCGGTGCCACGTGCGCTTGAGGAGGCCAAGGCCTTCGTCGCCCGGGCTCTGGCCGGAGGCGCGGGCTGGCGTCTGGGCGCCGGGCACGGGCCGCTCGACCATTTCGGGTGGTCCGGACAGCCGTAGGCTGGGTGAGGCATGACGCTGCACGACGCCGACCAGATCCTCCGCGACCAGCCGGTCGCGTCCGAGCCACGACGGCCGCCGACGCCCGGCGGTGTGTCCATTCGGCCCGCGATGATCGTGCTCGGGCTGGCCGTGTTGATCCTCGCGCTCTTCGTCACCATCGGGATCGTCACGTCGCAGTCCCCGGCGCCGGTTCGTCACGGCGGGAACGCCAGCGCGGTGGCGGGAACGACCCTGCAGGCGGAGCCTGCTGCCGGGGCGCTGGCGCCCATCGTGAGCTCGGGCCAGCCGCCGACGAACATCGTCAACGCGGTGTCGGTCCCGGTCGGCTCGGTCCGGATCGCCCATCAGAACAACAGCGACGCGTTCAGCCAGTACGACTCCCAGGTGACGATGCGCTCCGACGACTCGCAGGCCGCCCTCATGAACTTCTACGCCGCCGATATGCGCGTCGAGGGTTGGCAGGTCTTCGACCGTGGCCCGGCCGCCAACGATCCGGGTGCCCTCGAGGTGCTGGGAAAGCTGGCCGGGTCGGACGGGTACTACTGGGAGCTGGGCGTCACCGTGTCGGCCACCACCTTCAGCGCCGGGGGCCCGGCCCACGGCCAGACGGACTTCACGATCCGGCTGTTCCAGATAGACGACCAGTAGCCGGCACAGCCACTCGGCCGGACGCGTGCGCCGCCGACGTCAGCCCGAACCGACGCCCACCGTCCCGAGCTCGCTGCCGGCGGCCACCAGCGCGTCACCGGGCAGCAGGTCGGGCGCGGGCTCGGGCTCGGGCTCGGGCTCGGCCAGCAGGTAGGCCCACACGAAGAAGTTGATCGGGTAGAGCAGGTACCCGACCCGCGGGTTCGGGGCCAACAGGATGAGCGCCGACATCACCACGCCGGCGATGTTGCAGACCTCCGATGCCGTCCGCGGTGTGTGCCGGTACAGGTGGCGCGCCAGGAGCACGGAGAGCACGATGCCGACCGAGAGCGGCAGCGCCCGGCTCAACGAGGGGAACGCAGTGACCAGCACGTGACCGGGCAGCGCGCTGGCCGCCGTGGAGGGGATGGCGCTCAGGCCGAGCGGGAAGAGCACCACGTCGTCGATGAGGGCGAAGGGCCCGCGCAGCGCGAACGGGAAGATCGTCGGTACGGCCACGACCAGCATGCCGGCGAGCATGACCAGGGGGCGCCGCTTCCCCTCGCGGTCGCGTGCGGCGAAGAGCGCCAACGCAGCCAATGGCCACGCCGTGAACTTCATGGCCGACGCGATCCCGAGGATGACCCCCGAGGCGAACGGGCGGCGCCGCTGCGCCAGCACCATGGCAAGCAGCAGGAAGGCCGCGACCGGTATGTCGTCTCCCCCGGTCGCCAGCGGCAGCGCTGCGAGCGGCAGGATCACGAGCGCCTGCAGGGCGCGGATCTTGCGCCGCCCGTTCGCCCGGCACAGGTAGAGCGCGACGGCCGCCACCGCCAGTGTGGTGAGGCAGAAGAAGATCCGGGCGTCGCTCAGCCCGTTGTTGGGCCAGATCTCGCTCGGGATCCCGGCCACGGCCATGAGGGGCAGGTACGGCAGGAAGCCGGCGTAGTCGGGCTCCCCCGGCGCGTGGTACCGGACGGCATGCGGCAGACGGACCAGGTCGTGATAGGGGTCCTGGCCCCGGACGAGGTCCTGGCCGCCGACCTCGACGGTGACCACTTCGGGCTGCTGGTGGGAGCCGGCCACGCCGTCGAAGCGCCACAGGATCTCGAAGCCGAGCGGGATGGCCAGCGCACCGGCGAACACGCAGACGGCGACCACGATCCGGGCCAACCAGGCGCGCCGCAGCTGGATCTTGGTCAGTGCGTGGCCGGCCTGGCGCCGACGGGTGCGCCACACCACCCAGGCGAGCACGCCGGAGGCGACCGTGCCGAAGGCGAACGGCGACAGGGCCATGCGCCCCCACACCTGGTACAGCGCATTGGTGGAGGTGTAGATGGTCAGGAGCGCAAAGATGGCGCTGGCCAGGTACAACAGCGCGTCGCCCGACTCGGGCGAGATCCGCTTCATCCGAGCCCACGCCCGGCGCCAGGCGTCAGTGGCGGGGGCGGCCCAGGTCGGGATCGTCGTCGCGGAATTCGTCGGCATGGCGTCTCGAAAAGCCTCGCATACGGGAGCCGCGCGGGCCGGCACCCATCCGCCACCGATCTTAGAGGCGAAGCTCCTCCAGGTAGAACCCGAGCTCCGCCTCGAGGCACGCGCTGAGCGTGTCGGCCCGCCGGAACCCGTGCGCTTCGCCCTCGAAGAATCGCAGGTCGCAGCGGGTCCCCGCCGCGGCAAGGGCGTCGCGCATGCTCTCCGCCTGCGACGGCGGCACGACCCGGTCCTCGGTCCCCTGCAGCAGCAGCACGGACCCCGTCATGGAGCCGGCCCTCGTGAGGGGCGAGCGCTCCAGATAGAGCGCTCTCGCGTCCGGCAGCGGACCGACCAGCCGATCCGTGTAGTGCGCCTCGAAATCGTGCGTGGTGGCGACCAGTCCCAACAGATCCGTCACGCCGTACCAGGAGACGCACGCCCCGAACCCCTCCCCCGCCGCCAGCGCGTTGAGGGCCGTCATGCCGCCGGCGCTCCCTCCCCGCACGGCCATGCGTTGCGCGTCGACGTCGCCCCGCGATGCGAGGTGGAGTGCCGCGTCGAGACAGTCTTCGGCGTCGGCGACACCCCACTGGCCCCAGAGCGCGCACCGGTAGGCCCTCCCGTACCCGGAGCTGCCGGCATAGTCGACGCACGCCACGGCGAAGCCTCGGCTCGTGAAAAATTGCAGCGTCAGATCGAGCCCGGCCTGGCACGACGACGTCGGGCCACCGTGGCACCACACCACGAGCGGAGGCGGCCCGGCCGCGGCCGGAGATCCCGCCGTGGCCCCCGGGGCCGGGCGGTACAGCGTGCCGTGCACGCGTCGCCCCGAGCGGCCGGTCAGGATAAAGGGCTCCCCGTGTGCCACGTCGCCCCGCCGCGGCACGAGGCCGGACGGGGGGCGGACCGGGCGGGCGGCGTGGCCCGGCGCCCACACCCAGACGTTCGCCGCGGTGTCGGGCGTGCTGCCGATCAGCGCCCACCCGTCGCCGTGCGCGCAGAGCGCGGCCACGGACACGCACGGCTGGTCCAACGGCCGCGCCCCGGGCAGGACGACCACCGCGTCGCGGCCCGATGCCGTCATGCGGGCCGCCGTCGTACCGTCCGCCAGTTCCGCCATGGTCGACTGGCCGAGCACCCAGTCGGGCCCGTGGAACTCGGCCTCCACGCCGGTGAGCGCGGCCGGGTCCGACGCGACACCGGGCAGTCCCGGATGGACGTAGGGCTGCCACCATCCGGTGCGGTCCGAGACGAAGCGCAGCGAGCCGTCGCGCTGCCATGCCGGTTGACCCACCGATTCGCCGGGCCCTCCGGCCACCCGCCACGGCGCGCCGGCGGCCACCAGGGCGGTGCCTCCCCCCGAGCGGGCCAGCGGCAGCACGACGACGGCTGAGGAGTCCCAGGGCATGTCCGGGTGGTCCCACACGACCACGGCGAGGCGCTCCGCCGCCGGGTCGGCGCGCGGGGACCCGAAGAAGTCGTGCCCCTCGAGCAGCGTGCTCTCGCCCGTCCGCTCGCCCGTCGCCAACGCCACCACGCTGCGGGCGGGCTGCGTCCGGCCTTCGCGGTGGATCTCCCGGACCGCCAGGAGCCATTCGCCGCTCGCCGTCGCGCTCAACCCCCCGTGGTGGTGGACCTCCCCCTCGGCCGGCACGGCGCTCAGCGCCCGGGGCGCACCGGCGTCGCCGTCGCAGAACCACACCCGCTGGTCCGATTGGTCGACGTACGCGAAGGCGCCTCGGGACCGGCCCGGCACCAGGCAGACGGCACCCCCGCCGTACTCGTGGACGCGGCTGCGGATGCTCACGCCCGCCGGTGAGTGGTCCACGGGACCCTCTGCGCCCGTGCGCACCAAGACGACGCGGCCCGACTCCGCGGGGCGCGATTCGAGCCAGTAGAGGGCGTCGCCGTCGGAGCACAGGTCCGAGAGCGACACCTTGGCTCGCGCCACGTCACGTGGCGCGAGCGGCGAGGTCCAGCGCCCGTAGCCTCCAGTCGTGGTCACGGTCCGAACGTACCCGGTGCTCCAGCCGGTGCCGGAAGTCACGCGCGCCTCCCTCTACAGTGAGCCCGTGCGTTTCCCGGCCTACGTCCTGTCGAAGACGGGCGAGGTGATCCGGCCGGCGGTCGTCGAGCTGACCGAGCAGGACCTGCCGGCGGGTGACGTCCTGATCCGGGTCGAGTGGTCCGCCATCAACTTCAAGGACGCCATGGTCACGCGCCCGGGCAACCGGGTGGCACGGGGGTTCCCGCTCGTGCCCGGCGTCGAGCTGGCGGGCGTCGTCGAGGAGAGCACGGCGCCCGAATGCACGCCTGGCCAGCGGGTGCTGGTGCAGGGCTACGACCTCGGGGTCGCGCATCACGGCGGTTTCGCCGCCTACGCCAGGGTGCCCGCGGACTGGGTCGTGCCGCTGCCTGACGCGTTGACGTGCCGCAACGCCGCCATCATCGGGCTCGCCGGTTTCACGGCGCTCCTCTCGCTGCGCCGCCTCCTGCACCACGGCACGGTGCCCGGGGACGGGCCCGTCTTGGTGACCGGCGCGTCCGGTGGGGTGGGCAGCGCGGCGGTGGCCCTGCTCTCCCAGGCCGGTTTCGAGGTCGTGGCCTCGTCGGGCAAGACGGCGGAGCAGGACTACCTGAAGGGCCTCGGTGCCGACCGCGTCGTCGGGCGCCAGTTCACCGAGGATGACGGCCGCACGTTGGGCCCCCAATTGTGGGCGGGCGTGGTCGACTGCGTCGGCGGCACGGCCCTGGCACAGGCGCTCCGCACGGTCCGCTACGGCGGTGCGGTGGCGGCGAGCGGGCTCACCGGCGGCAACGAGCTGGTCACCACCGTCTACCCGTTCATCGTGCGCGGGGTGGCGCTCTTGGGCATCGACACCGTCACGACGCCGATACAGGAGCGCCGCGCCGCGTGGGCGGACATGGCCGAGGCGTTCCCGCTCCAGCACTGCGAGGAGATGGTCAACGAGGAGATCGGCCTCGACGGGCTGACGGCGGCGCTCGGCCGGGTGCTCGACGCCGCCGTGCGGGGGCGCATCCTGGTCGCGCCGGCAGGGGCAGGCTAGGCACGCCCCGGGGAAGCCCGGGCGACGCTCAGGAGGGCGTGTAGACCGGAGAGACCCGGATCGTCCCGTTGCCGCACGGGTCGATGGCCAACGCGAAGCTCGGCGACGCGGTCGTCGCCCCCGGCATGGTCACGCTGGCCGTCTCGGACGTCGGGCAACTCGTCTCGGCGCCGACCGGCACGTCGGAGAACTGGTAGGCGAATTGCGCAGTGCCCGACGGGGCCACGGCGACGGTGGTCGGTGTCGCATTGGCCGGAGGCGAGAGGGTCACCGACAGCCCGTTGACCATGGTGACGGTGAGCGGCGCCCCGCTCCCCGAGAACAGGGACACCGTGGGGTACCCGTCAGCGCTGCACGAGGACGGCCCGGTGTTGGTGACCGTGATCACCCCGGTGATCGTCCCGGCCGCCCCCTGTGACTGGCCGGCCGAGGCGCTGATGTGGGTGCAGGCCGACGACGCCGCGGTCGTGGTCGACGCGGGCGCCGACGTGCTCGTGGTGGTCGACGACGGGGTCGTGGTGGTCGACGACGGGGTCGTGGTGGTCGTCGTCACGTTCTTGGGCGTGCTCGGGCTGCTGCTGCAGGCCGCGAGGACGACACCGGCGCACGCCAGGAGGGCGAGCGCCCAGCGACGGGGCTTCACCCCTCGAAGTCCTCCGGACGCACCGAGTCGAGGAATTGACGGAACTGCCCCACCAGCTCGTCGGGCGTGTCCTCCTCCTCGTCCTCGACGTCGAGCGCAAGGATGATCCCCTCGGACTCCATCAGCTCGTCGGAGACGAACAACGGCGTCTCGGTGCGGACGGCGACGGCGACGGCATCGGAGGGGCGACTCGAGACGATCGTCCGCTCCTCACCGCGCACCAGGTGCATCTCGGCGTAGTAGGTCGACGCTCGCAGCTCGGTGATGATCACCCGCTCGACGCTGATGTCGAGGGCGCCGAGCATGTCCTTCATCAGGTCGTGCGTGAGCGGCCGGGGCATCGTCACGCCCTGGAGCGCATAGGCGATGGCCGTGGCCTCGGGGCTGCCGATGAAGATCGGCAGCGTCCGCCCCTCGCCCTCGGTCTCCTGCAGGAGCAGGACCGGGGTGTTGGACTGCAGGTCCACCCTGACGGCTCGGAGTAGCACACGGACCATGACAGAAATGTAGCGCCCGATGACGGCGCTGCGTCACCCCCCCAAATGCCGCCGGAGCTCCTGGCGGAGCAACGTGGCTCGCATCGACTGGCCGAGCGCCGCCAGCTGGTCGGCGCTCTCGACTGCCCGCTGGCGGGATTCGGGGTTCCGTTGCCGCAGCAGCGGGATGACGACCTGCTCTATCAACCCCATCTCCCGGTCCACGGCGTTCCGGTAGAGGCGCAGGTGGCGCGGCTCCATCCCGAAGGCCCGGAACGACGCCGCCAGGTTGGCCACGGTGAGGGCGTCCTCGTCGTAGGTGTCGATGCCGGCCACGGTGACGTGGTCGATCATGCCGAATGCCTCGAGTCCGGCCACCTCCTCGACCGACAGGCCACTGGCCGCACACAGCTCCTCCGTGGTGAGGCTGGCGCCGGTGACGACGCCCGTCTCCGCTGCCGGGGGCGTGGCCACCGGTGCAGGGGCGGCCGGCTGCTGTCCCTTGCGAGCCCCTGACGCTGTTCCGCCGGCGGCGGCCGCGCCCGATCGTGACGCCGCGGCCGTCTCGGGACGACGCGCGAGCGACGCGCCGCCGTTGCCACTCCGGCTGCCACCGCTCCCGCTGCCGCCCGTGCCGCCACCAGTGTCACCGGCACCACCGGTGCCGCCTGCGCTGGCGACGCCCGCCGACGTCCGCGGTGGTGGCGCGCTCGGCGCGCTGGCCGCGCTCGGCGCGCTGGCCGCGCTCGTCGCGGCACCGACCGGCCGCGAGCCGCGCTGTGCAGTGTCCGTCGTACTGGGTACGGCCGCCTCCGAGCCGAGCTTCGGCCTCGTTCCCGCCGGCGTCTCGTGGCCCTCGTCCTCCACCACCTGCAACCCGCGCCGGGCCTGGGCGGCTTCGGGCGTTCGGGCGGCCCGGCGTGACGAGGCGTCGGCCAGGATCCGCGCCATCGCCTCTTCATCGGCCTTGGTCGGCTGTTCGGGCGCCACCGACGCGTCCGCACCGGCGGCGACGGCCGACGACGCTGCCGCATGCGTCGCCCGGGACGGCTTCCCGTTCGGTCCGTCGCCGCTCGTGTCGTCCAGCTCGCCACCGGCCAGGCGGTCGCGGATCACTTTCAGGGGCAGGAAGTGCTCACGCTGTTGACGCAACACCCAGCGCAACCGCTCGACGTCGTGGTCGAAGAACTTCCGGTACCCCGAGGGCGAGCGCTCGGGGTTGACCAGGCCCTGGCTCTCGAGGAACCGGATCTTCGAGATCGTGACGTCGGGGAATTCCTCCCGCAGCAGGGTCAGGACGTCCCCGATGGACAGGTAGGTACGGCTGCTCACTCGTTCCCAGCCACCAGGTAGACGAGCTTGAACTTGCCGATCTGCACCTCGTCGCCGGGGGCGAGCTGCACCTCGTCGATCCGCTCCCTGTTCACGTAGGTGCCGTTCAACGAGCCCACGTCCCGCAGCGAATACGCGCCCCCGTCGACGGGCGCGATCTCGACGTGGCGGCGCGACACCGTGATGTCGTCGAGGAAGATGTCGCTCTCGGGATGCCGCCCCGCCCGGACGACCTTGTCCCCCAACAGATAGCGCGCCCCGACGTTCGGGCCCCGGGTGACGACCAGGACCCCGGCGCCGTGCGGCACCTCCACGAGGGTGACGTCAGGCTGCTCCTCCGACGTCTCCGCCTCGTCCGTCGGATGGAGCGTGATGGTGGCGTCATCTCCGTCCGCGAGCAGGGCATGCCCGCACGAGGAGCAGAAATTGACGCCCTCTGGGTTCCGATGCCCGCAGTTGTGACAGAACACGTCGTCCACGGTACCCCACCCCACGGCCCGCTTCTCGTGGCGTCATCCGGCGCCTGGACGCAGGCTCATTCGGCGATCAGATCGCCGTATGCCGCCGCATCCAAGAGACTGCCCGGATCAGCGCCGGGCGCGAGCTCCAACTCGCAGATCCACCCCTCGCCGTAGGGATCCTGATTGACCGTCTCGGGCGCTGTACTCAGCGCGTCGTTCGTCGCGGTGACGGTGCCGGCCAACGGTGCGTACATCTCCGACACCGACTTCGTCGACTCCACCTCGCCCAGTTGCCCGCCGGCTTCGACCTCGCTCCCGATCGCGGGAACGTCGACGAAGACGATGTCGCCCAGCGCGTCCTGGGCGTAGTCGGTGATGCCGATGCGCGCCCGCGTTCCCTCGACGCGCACCCACTCGTGATCCGACGAGTAGCGCAGGTCCTCAGGGATGTTCATGGGTGGCGACCCTACCGGACCGCCGCACCAACCTGCAGCGTGCGCCGCTAGGGCAGCATCCGCATGATCCGGTCGACGAACGACGACGCCAGCGCCGCCGACGTCGCCCCGTCCGACCCCTCCGCCCAGACGTGGGTGACGGGGCTCTCGGGGTCGGGGACGACCAGGGCCCACGCGTCATCGGACAGGACCTTTATGCCGTCCACCAGCACCAATTCGGCGCCCTCCTCGCTCAGCTGCTCCATCAGGGTCCGCATGATCAGGCCCTTCTGCTCCAGCGGGGTGGGCACCTCTTCGTGCACGATCGGCATGGTCGGCAGGTCGTCGACGACGTCGGCCAGGGACGGCCCGCCCCGGCCCAGCAAGGAGACCAGCCGGGCCAGTGCGGCCGCACCGTCGAAGGCGGGCAGGAACGCCGGGAAGACGTACCCGCCGCGCCGATCCGACGCGAACGACACGCCGCCGGACGCGGCCACTTCGAGCAGCCCCGAAGGTGAGAGTGGCGTCAACGTCAGCTCCACGCCGCGTGCCGCGCACAGGCGGAGCGCGTGCATGCTCGCGGTCACCGGGAGCGCGACGCGGTCGGCGTCCCCCGCGATCGTCGACAGCTCGATGAAGGCCATGGCCGCCTCGTCGTCCGTCAGCACGCGTCCCGTTCCGTCAATGAGCGTCAGGCGTTCGCCGCCGGCGTCGATCACGGCGCCGAGGTCCGCACCCGAGCCGCGTACCGCATCCGCCACCCTCGCCTCGCTCACGATGCGGTCGACCGAGATCATCCCCGGCGTCTGCGCGTACGGATTGATGCTGAGCACGTCGGCGCCCATCTTGGCGAGCAGATTGGGCATGACGAAGCTCGCCGCCCCGTAGGACAGGTCCAGCACCAGCTTCACCTCGCGCACCGTCTCCCGGCGCAAGCCGAATGCCTCGACGACGTCCTCGGTGTAGAGCTCAATGGTGCGCGGCGAGAAGTCGATGTCGCCGATCTCCCCCGCGGTGACGCGGCGGAAGTCCTCGCGGTGGTACATCCGCTCCACCCGCCGCTGGTCGGCTTCGGAGAGGTCGATGCCGCGGTCGTCGAAGAAGCGGATCACGACCGACTGCGGATCGTCGGGGCTGAGGCGCACGGTCAGCCCCGCCCGGTTGCCCCGCACCCGGACGTGATGCCTCGTCACCGGCACCGTCGCCAACTCCAGGTCGTTCACGTTCACCCCGACGGAGTTGCACCCCACCATGAGGGCCCGCTTCAGGACACGGGCGATCCGGCTCGTGTCGCGCGAGGCCGTGATGTAGGAGCCCTTCTCGAAGCCCGAGGCCCAGGCCTTGGCCAGCCGGACGGCCAGCTCAGGGCTGATGTCCACGTTGGCAATCCCCTGCACACCGTCGGCCCCGAAGAGGGTGCGGGCACCCCCCGACTCCCACACGATGGAGGCGTTGACCTGGGCGCCGGCCTGCACCACCTTGTACGGGTAGACCTTGACATCGCCGCGGACCTCGGCCCGGGCCCCCACCAGGCATCCCTCCCCGACGACGGCCCCGGGCTCGATGCGCGCTCCGACCCGCAGGTCGCACGAGCGCCCGAGGACCGCACCTTCGACCCGGACGGCAGGGCCCAGATACGAGTTCTCGCCGATCACGGAGCGCTGCACCTCGGCCCGCTCCGCCACCTGTGTGTTCGCGCCCACGGTGGTGTAGGCGCCCACGACCGCTTCCCGGTCGATGGTGCAGTTCTCGCCGATGAAGGCCGGTGCATGGATCTGCACGGTCGGGTCGATGGACGACCCCTTGCCGACCCACACGCCGGGCCGCAGCTCGAAGCCGGACACGTCGACGTGCACCTTCCCGTCGAGGATGTCCTCGTGCGCCTTGAGGTAGGCCGCCGTGGTGCCGACGTCCTCCCAGTACCCGTCCGCCACGTAGCCGTAGAGGCGGTCCCCGGCCTCGAGCGCGGCCGGGAACACCTCGCCCGAGAAGTCCACCGATCGGCCCTCTGGGATCAGTTCGAAGATGTCGGGCTCCAAGACGTAGATCCCCGTGTTGATCGTGTCGCTGAACACCTGACCCCACCCGGGCTTCTCGAGGAACCGCTCGATGGACCCGTCCTCGCGCGTGATCACGATGCCGAACTCGAGTGGGTTCTCGACCGCGCTGAGCGCGATGGTCGCCATCGCCTTGTTCTCGTCGTGGAACGCGATCACCGAGGTGAGGTCGATGTCGGTGAGGACGTCACCCGAAATCACGAGGAATCTCTCCGTCAGCTGCTCGCGGGCGTTGCGTACCGACCCCGCCGTGCCGAGCGGTGACTCCTCGGTGGCGTACACCATGCGCACGCCGAGCTCGCTCCCGTCGCCGAAGTAGCTGCGGATGGCGTTAGGCAGGAAGGCGACCGTGACGACGATGTCGTTGATCCCGTGGCGACGCAGCAGCGACACGATGTGCTCCATCATCGGGCGCCCCACCAGTGGCAGCATCGGCTTGGGCAGGTTCGAGGTCTGCGGGCGCAGACGGGTGCCCTCGCCTCCGGCCATGATGACCGCCTTCACGCGATGCTCCGCCGAGCCGCCCGACCCTCGCGCAGCGCGCGGCGGGCGGGCCCGATATAGCTCCCCGCCGCCCACCACGCCAGGGCCAGTCCGACCAGGCCGGTCACCCATCCGATGATCCGAATGGGCTCTTGCCAGCCGGCGGTCCCGTCGCCGAGCAGAAAGGTGGGGTAGGCGAACATCAACCCGAATGTTCCCGCCTTGCCGACCCACAACACGTCGATCCGGGCCGCGCCGAGCGCTGCCAGCAACACGACCATTGCGGACACCAGGACCTCGCGGGCGATGGTGGCGATGCCGAACCACAACGGCACCGCGCCGTAGACCATGATGGAGATCACGGCCGTGCCCACGAGCACGCGGTCCGCGGTCGGGTCCAGGACCTTGCCGAAGGTCGAGACCTGGCCGTAGCGACGCGCTACGTAGCCGTCCACCCAGTCCGTCGCGCCCAGCACGGCCAACAGCACCGCTGCGGCCGTCTGGCGATGCAGTCCGAAGAGCAGCCACAAGAACACCGGGATGCACAGCAGGCGCACCATGGTGATGACGTTGGGGGCGGTGAGGATCCGGTCCAGCCCGTCGTCTTCCACGCACCGAGTGTAAGGGAGTGCCCCGCAACGACCCGGCCCCTCGTGTGCCAGAGTGGCGCAATGCCTCGATTCGAACCGTTCCGGGGATTGCGCTACCGCCCCGAATTGGTGCCCATCGCCCAGGTCATCGCTCCGCCCTACGACGTGATCACGTCGGCCGAGCGGGTGCACCTGGCCTCGCGACACCAGGCCAACGCGGTCCTGGTCGAGTTGCCGGAGGCCGACCTGTCGGGAGGGCGCGACCGCTACGCGGTGGCGACGGACCTGTTCGCCCGCTGGCAGGCCGAGGGCATCCTGGCGGCAGATCCGGAGCCGAGCCTCTACCCCTATCGGATGACGGACCAGACGGGCCGCGCCACCACCGGCGTCATCGGCGCGCTGGGTCTGGCCGAACCGGGCCGGGAGAGCGACATCCTCCCCCACGAGCAGACCCTGCCCAAGCCCAAGAGCGACCGCCTCGATCTGCTGCGCGCCACCCGGGCGAACCTCTCTCCGATCTGGGGCCTCTCCATGGCGTCCGGCGTGACGGCCACGTTCGACCCCACCGACGACGAGCCGGTGGCCGATGCCTTCGACGACGACGGTGTCCGCCACCAGCTCTGGGTCCTGAGCGATCCCGACGCCATTGCCGCGGTCGGAGCGGCGCTGGCGGCCGCCCCGGTCGTCCTGGCCGACGGTCACCACCGCTACGAGACGGCCCGCGCCTACCAGGCCGAGTGCCGAGCGGCCAACGACGACCGCCCCGGGCCCTACGACCTCGTCATGGCGCTGGTCGTCGAGCTGTCCGAGGACCAGCTGACCGTCGGCGCCATCCACCGCACCGTCAGCGGCCTCCCCGAGGGCTTCGACCTCGTCGGCGCCCTCGGCGAATGGTTCGACGTGGTCCGGGCCGGTGCCGCCGACCACCGCACCGTCACGGCGCTGGCCGACTCCGGCTCGCTGGCCCTCGTGACCGGCGGCGCCGCCTACCTGCTCCTCCCCCACGCCGACGTCCAGGAGCAGGTCGGCAACGACCTCGACTCGAACCTCATCGCGACGGTGCTGGCGGGACTGCCCGAGCACGAGGTGATGCACCGCCACAGCGTGCCCGAGGCGATGGAGGCCCTCGAACACGGCGAGGGCGAGGCGGCCTTCCTCCTGCGACCGGTGACGGTCAAACAGATAGAGGGGTGGGCCCGGGATCGCCGGCGCATGCCGCCCAAGACCACGTACTTCAGCCCCAAGCCCCGGACCGGCATGGTGTTCCGGTCCCTCGAGATCGACTGAGGAGGACCATGCACGACGCCGTGACCGTCCATATGGCGGCCTCACCCGAGCGGGTGTGGGAGCTGGTGAGCGACGTCACCCGCATCGGCAGCTACAGCCCCGAGACCTTCGAGGCAGAGTGGATAGAGGGCGCCACCGGGCCGGCCCCGGGCGCCAAGTTCCGGGGGCACGTCAAACGCAACGGCAAGGGGCCGATCTACTGGACCACCTGCACCGTCTCGGCGTGCGAGCCCGGCAGGACCTTCGCCTTCGGGGTCGGCGCGGACGGCAAGCCCCTCAACGTCTGGCGCTACGACATTGCGCCGGCGGGCGACGGCTGCGACGTGACCGAGTCCTTCACGCTCTCCCCGACCTGGTGGCTGCGCCTCTACTGGACCCTGCTCGGCTGGTCCCGCGGCAAGACCAATCGCAACGGGATGCAGACGACGCTCGAGCGCATCCGCGCCGAGGTCGAGGCAGAGGGAGCCCCGGCTGCCGGTGCCGGACCGGATCCCGGGGGGGCCTGACCCCGCGCCCGCGCCTCGGGGCCGGGCGGGCCGCTACTCGACCGTCCAGCTCGAGCCCGAGCGCAGCAGCGCCGCCACGTCGCCCAATCCACGCTTGGCCTGGGCGTCGGTGATCTGCTCGGCCATCTGCGTGCCGTACTCGGGGCGCTCCACCGCACGGAAGACCCCGATCGGCGTCGGCTCGTAGGGGCCGTGGGCCAGGCGGGAGAGCGCGAAGGCCAGGCCGGGGTCGTCACGGGCCTCGTCGTGCACCAGTAGGGCGTCGATCCCCACCTCGGCCACCGAGACGATCTCGAGCGATCCGTCGGCCCGCTGGACCACGCCGCGCTCGGCCCCCTCCGCCCCGAAGACGATCGGCTTGCCGTGCTGGAGCGGGATGAGCATGCTGGCCCGGGCGTCGCGGCTGGTGATCTTCTCGAACGCCCCGTCGTTGAACACGTTGCAGTTCTGCAGGACCTCGACGAAGGCGGCGCCGTTGTGCTGGTGGGCGCGGCGGAAGGTCTCCTGCATGTGGGCCCGGTCCATGTCGTGGGTCCGGGCCACGAACGTGGCCTCGGCCCCGAGGGCCAGCGACACCGGGTTGAAGGGCGTGTCCACCGAGCCGAAGGGCGTGGACTTGGTGACCTTGGCCACCTCGGAAGTCGGCGAGTACTGCCCCTTGGTCAGGCCGTAGATCTGGTTGTTGAACATCAAGATGTTCAGCCGGACGTTGCGGCGCAGTGCGTGGATGAGGTGGTTGCCCCCGATGGACAGCGCGTCACCGTCGCCCGAGATCACCCAGACGTCGAGGTCGGGGCGCGTCGTGGCCAACCCCGTGGCGATGGCGGGGGCGCGCCCATGAATGGAGTGCATGCCGTAGGTGTTCATGTAGTACGGGAAGCGGGCGGCGCACCCGATGCCCGAGAGGAACACGGTGTTCTCGCGGCGCACGCCGAGCTCGGGCATGAGCATCTGGACGGCGGCGAGAATGGAGTAGTCCCCGCAGCCGGGGCACCAGCGCACCTCCTGGTCGCTGGTCCAGTCCTTGCGGGTGGTGACGGGGACGGCGGTGGCGACGGACCCGTTGGAACCGTTGGAGCCGTTTGACTCGCTCATGACTTGCCTCCGAGCAGCGCGGTGATGGCTGCCTCGATCTCTCCGACGCGGAACGGCACGCCCTGCATCTTGGACATGGTCTGGGCGTCGACCAGGTATTCGGCGCGCAGGATCCGGCTCAGCTGGCCGAGGTTGATCTCGGGGACCAGCACCTGTGCGTAGCGCTGCAGCACCTCGCCCAGGTTGGGGGGGAGGGGGTTCAGGTGGCGCAGGTGCACGTGGGCCGCCTTCATGCCCCGGGCCCGCACCCGCTTCACGCCGGCCGCCACGGCGGCGTAGGTCGAGCCCCAGCTGACGAGCAGCAGCTGTGCGTCGCCGGTCTCGTCGTTCACCTCGACGGGCGGGATGTCGGCCGTGATCCCCGCGATCTTGTCCAGCCGCAGATGGACCATGCGCTCGTGGTTGACACCCTCGTACGACACGTTGCCGCTGCCGTCCGCCTTCTCGAGGCCGCCGATGCGGTGCTCCAGACCGGGGAGGCCGGGCGGGGCCCACGGGCGGACCAGCGTCTCGGGGTCGCGCACGTAGGGCCAAAAGACCGGGTTGCCCGCCTCGTCGACGTGGTTGGGCTCGGCGGCGAACGCGGGCTCAATGGGCTCGAAGGTTCCCAGATCAGGCAGTCGCCACGGCTCGGCCCCGTTGGCCAGATAGCCGTCGGAGAGCACGATCACCGGCGTGCGGTACTTCACCGCCAGCCTGGTGGCCTCGATCACCGTGGCGAAGCAGTCGCTCGGCGTCTTGGGGGCCAGGATCGGCAGCGGTGCCTCGCCGTGGCGCCCGTACATGGCGTGCAGCAGGTCCGCCTGCTCGGTCTTGGTGGGGAGCCCGGTGGAGGGGCCGCCGCGCTGGACGTCGACCACGACGAGCGGCAGCTCGAGGTTGATGGCCAGGCCGATCGTCTCGGACTTGAGGTCGAGGCCCGGGCCACTGGTCGTGGTCACCCCGATCGCACCCCCGAAGGACGCGCCGAGTGCAGCCCCGATGCCGGCGATCTCGTCCTCGGCCTGGAAGGTGCGGATCCCGAACTCCTTGCGCCGGCTCAGCTCGTGCAGGATGTCGGAGGCGGGCGTAATGGGGTAGCTGCCGAGGAAGAGGGGCAACCCGGCGAGGCGCGACGCGGTGATGAGGCCCCAGGCGAGGGCCTGGTTCCCGGTGACCTGCACGTACTCGCCCGGTTCGAAGGTCGCCGGCCGGATCTCGTAGTTGGACTCGAAGAGTTCGGCCGTCTCGCCGAAGTCGTAGCCCGCCCGGAAGGCCCGCGTGTTGGCCTCGACCACCTGGGGCTTGGCGGCGAAGCGCTCGGTGATCCATTTGATGGTCGGCTCGATCGGCCGGGTGTAGAGCCAGCTCACCAGGCCGAGGGCGAAGAAGTTCTTGGAGCGCTCGGCGTCGCGGGGCTTCACGCCCGCCTCCTTGCAGACCTCCTGGGTGATGGAGGTCATGGGGACCTCGTAGACCGTGTACGCGCTGAGCGAGCCGTCGGTGAGGGGGTTGGTCTCGTAGCCCGCCTTGGCCAGGTTGCGCTCGTCGAAGGCGTCGCTGTTGACGAGCAGGATCGTCCCGTTGGCCATGAGGTCGATGTTGGCCTTCAGCGCAGCCGGGTTCATGGCAACCAGCACGTTCGGCGAGTCGCCGGGGGTCAGGATGTCGTGGTCGGAGATGTGGACCTGGAAGGCCGAGACGCCGTTGAGCGTGCCCGCCGGGGCGCGGATCTCGGCCGGGAAGTCCGGGAAGGTCGACATGTCGTTGCCCAGGAGGGCGCTGCTCGTGGTGAAGCGGTCGCCGGTGAGCTGCATGCCGTCACCCGAGTCGCCGGCGAAACGCACGATGACCTGGTCGAGCTGCTCTGTTGCGTGTTGCGGTCCCGATGCCACGGGCTGCCTCGTCTCATGTCGTGGACGTGGGCGCCTCCTGGCCCCCAAGAGCGGGCCCTCTCGCACGCCGCCCGCACGGCGCGCGGCACTCTCCGTCCGAATTGCTCGTTCGGGCCAATCCTACCCCCGGGGCGCGGGGGCCCATCTTCATACGTTGTTCATCCAGGGCCCGGGGTCGGCGGGCGGCGGATCGGGCCCGGCCGCCGGCGGAGGGTCGGACCTGGGCGGGCGCGGCCGGCCCCGTCAGGGGCTACAGCTAGGCGACCGTGACCTGGTCGCTCAGATAGACGTCCTGGACGGCATGGATGAGCGCCGCGCCCTCCGCCATGGGGCGCTGGAAGGCCTTGCGGCCGACGATGAGGCCCATGCCGCCGGCGCGCTTGTTGACGACGGCCGTCCGCACGGCCTGGGCCTGGTCGTTGTCGCCCTTGGACTCGCCACCCGAGTTGATCAGGCCGATGCGGCCGGCGTAGCAGTTGACGACCTGCCAGCGCGTGAGGTCGATGGGGTTGTCGGTCGTGAGCTCGTCGTAGACGAGGGGGTCGGTGCGCCCGAAGCCGATGGCGGTGTAGCCGCCGTTGTTCTCGGGCTGCTTCTGCTTGATGATGTCCGCCTCGATCGTCACGCCCATGTGATTGGCCTGGCCGGTGAGGTCGGCCGAGACCTCGTAGTTCACGCCGTCCTTCTTGAAGGCCGGATTGCGCAGGTAGCACCACAGCACGGTGAACATCCCGAGCCGGTGGGCCTCGGCGAAGGCCTCGGCGACCTGCTGCAGCTCCCGGTCCATGTCGTCGGAGCCGAAGTAGATCGTGGCGCCGACCCCGACGGCACCGAGATCGGACGCCTGGCGAACGGAGGCGAACATGATCTGGTCGTAGGTGTCGGGCACGTGCAGGAACGCGTTGTGGTTGAGCTTCACGATGAAGGGGATGCGGTGCACGTATTTCCGCGACGCGAGGCCGAGCGTGCCGAGCGTCGTGGCGACGGCGTTGCACTCTCCGGCGAGCGCGAGCTCCAACAGGTTGAGCGGGTCGAAGTAGGCCGGGTTCTTGGAGAAGCTCGCCGCGGCGGAATGCTCGATCCCCTGATCGACCGGGAGGATGGAGACGTACCCGGTGCCGCCGAGACGGCCGTGGTTGAACAGCGTGCCGAGGTTGCGCAGCACGTTCGGGTTGCGGTCGCTGTCGGTGAAGACGCGGCTCAGGTAGTCCGGACCCGGGAGCACCAGGTTCTCTGCGGGGAATGCCTTGGCCGTATAGCCGAGGAGGGCGTCCGCGTCCTCACCGAGGAGCGCGTGGAGATCGGTGCTCGTGCTCATGGCGTCAGCCTACCGGAGGGTGCGTCGGTGGCCTCGTGGCAACCGGGGGGACCGCGTGACGAAAGTGTGGACGAAGGGTGACGACGGGCGCGGCGAGCACGTGGCGACGACCGGAATTCCGCCGTTCCATGACGCATGTCGCCGCGATCCGATCCCTACGCTGGTGGCGTCGGAAGTCCCAGTGGGTGAGATCCTGACAGCGAGGGGAGGCCATGAACGTTCTCGAGTCACGGGCGAACAGGCCGTTGCGGCTGCACCCGTGGGTGCTCCTCGTGGGCGCGGCCGCCATCGTCGCGGTCGTGCTGCTCCTGACGTCGGGGTCGTCCCCTCCGCAACACCCCGACTCCCGCGACGCATCGAGCTCGGGTGGGCATGGAGCGCGCTCCGGATCGCACGGTGCCGCCTCGGCGACGTCATTCTCTCTCACGTCCAGCGTGCCGGCGTCGGGCGCTCAGGACGTGGCGCCCGACTCGACCATCTCGGTGACGTTCTCGGCGCCGGTCTCCCTCGGCAAGTCGACGCCGGTGCTGTCGCCCGCCATCGCCGGCACGTGGGTCAAGACGGGCCCGGCCACCTTGTCCTACAACCTCAATTCCCCCCTCATCCCCTCCTCCCAGGAGATCGTCACCGTTCCGGGCGGCTCGTCCGGTGTGCGGAGCAGCGACGGGGCCACCCTCGCGTCGTCGCACGCCGTGACCTTCGACGTGGCGCCGGGCGACACCTTGCGGCTCCAGCAACTGCTGGCCCAGCTCGACTACCTCCCTCTGGGCTTCACCCCGTCGGGGCCAACCCCCTCCCGGGCCGACCTGGCCGAGGACCAGCCCGGCGCGTTCTCCTGGCGCTGGCCGGGCCTGCCCACCGAGCTCACCTCGCAGTGGACCCAGGGCACGGAGAACGAGATCACCAAGGCCGCCATCGAGGCCTTCGAGACCCAGAACGGCCTCGGTGTCGACGGCATCGCGGGCCCCGCCGTGTGGACCGCGCTCATCAACGACAGCATCAACGGCAAGGTGGACGCCACGCCGTACGTGTACGTGCTCGTGAACAAGGCGCTGCCCGAGAACCTGACGCTGTGGGACAACGGGGTCGCCCAGTACGTCGGCATCGCCGTCAACACGGGCGCACCGGGCGCCGACACGACCGACGGGACCTATGCCGTCTTCGAGCACGTCCGTTATTCGGACATGAAAGGGACGAATCCCGACGGCAGCACCTACAACGACCCCAACGTCCCCTACGCGAGCTACTTCAACGGGGGCGACGCGTTGCACGGCTTCATCCGCGCCACGTACGGGTCTCCCCAGAGCAACGGTTGCGTCGAGATGAGCTACGCCGACGCCGCGCTGGTGTGGCCACTCACGCCCATCGGCACGCTGGTGACGGTCGAGGGGCCCGACTACGGCACGGCGCCCCCCTCCACCACGACCACGGCTCCGACTCCGACTCCGACCACCGCACCGACCACGGCACCGACCACCGCCACGACCACCACGACGCCTGCCCCGGCGCCCGCGGCGGGCTGACCCCGGGCCGCAGACTCGGCCTCAGTCGCCCGAGCTGGGCCGTCGGGCGGTCTTCGTCTTCTTGGGCCGCCGCGGACGGCGCTCGGGGCCCAGGCCACGGAGGCGTTCCGCCACGTCGTAGGCGCCGGCGTCGGCCCGGAGCAGCCGCTCGAAGTACTCACGCGCCCGGGGGACGTCACCGGCCCGCTCGTACAGGTCCGCCAGCAGGTACCACTGCCGGATGTGGCGGTCCGAGGGGTTGCGCAGCGCCTTCGACGCGCCCGCGGTCGCCAGCATGGCGATGGCCCCGCTGAGGTCGCCCGTGTCGGCCAGCGACGCTGCGGCGACGATCCTCCCCTCGGCGAGGATGTCGGGGTCGGGCGAGCTGTGCCGGAGCTCGGTCCACAACTCGGCCACCTTCTTCGGCTTGTGCAGCGCCCGCTGGCAGTCCATCAGCACCGGCAGGTGTTCGGTCGTCTCGCTCAGGACCCCGAACGCGTTGAGGTGGCGGCTCGCCTCTCGCCACCTGCCGCTCCGGTAAGCGGCCAGCCCTGCCAGCTCGCGCACGGCGGCCACGCCCGGTGCCTCGTCCGCCACCGGCTTGATGGCCCGGAGCGCATCTTGGTAGCGGCCGCGCTCGTAGGCGCCGTACGCCAGTTCGGCCCGTTCCACCAGATGCCGGCGGTGCAGCGCGGTGGCCACGTCGGCCGCCTTGCGGATGTCCGCGGCGACCTCGGGGGGGAGCAGGTTCCGCGGCGACAGGGCGGCGATGGCGTCACGTGCCGTGGCGCTGCGGCCGGTTGAGGCCCTAGAGCCCGGGTCGCCATTCGAGTGCGCCCTCCTGGTCGACGTCGCCTTGGCCTTGGCCGTGCCCCTGCCACCCCGGCTCCGGGGCACGGAGTCCTCCCACTCGTCCCTGGCCCCGTCGTCCCTGACCCAGGCGGCGGGTCTGGCTGGAGGCACTGCGCCCCGCCGCCGTTGGCGTTCCAGGTCGTCGGCGTAGCGGGCGCCTCGGGGAGGTGCGGATGGGGATCCGCCCGTCGACTCGTCGAACTCCTGGTCGCGCCGGGCCACCTCTCGCGCTCCCCGCCGGGCCACGTTGCCCCACTGCCTGGCCCGGCTGGGAAGCGGGCGGTCGTCGTCCGGCGTCCTGGTGGGCCGCGTGCCGCGCCCGCCGTGGTCGGCCGCGGGGGCACCTGTGCCTGTGCCGCGTGTCGGCCGGGCGCTGCCCCCGCCTCCGCCTCCCCGGGGTCGGCCCGGCCTCGGGGAGCCCGCCTTGGTCGCTCCCGTCCGGGGCCGCCCCGCCTTTCCCGAACCGCTTCGCTCTGGGCCGTCCCCGCGGCCCGATCCGCCGGCACCCGACGCTCGCGGCCGGGGACCGCCGGTGGCCTGGCCTTGTCGGCCTCGTCCGCCACCAGATCCGGTCGGGGGTCGTCCCTGGCCGCCGGCCGGCCGGCCGTGGGCGGCACTCCCCCGATCTGCCCCGTCGGTCGCACCCGAGCGAGGGACCGGGCGCCCAGAGTTCCCGGGGCGCGCCGGGCGCCGGGCGCGCCGGGCGCGCCGACGGGGCGCGACGATTCGGCCTCGGGGAGCTCGGGGGCATCTGTCGATTCTACGCGGCCGGTCCCGGGAGGTCGGCCCGGTCGAGCAGAGGCCGAGGAGGAGCTCCAGCCCCGAGGGGCGTCGTGACGTCCGCTAGCTTCATACCTCGAGCCTCGGGATCGTTCACGCGGGGGCGTGCGTCATTGGTCGAGAACGGATAATTGGTGACGGACAAGACACGGAGTCCACTGCACACGGTGCGCTCGTGGGCCCGGCCAGCTCTCGCGGCGCCCTATGTGGTGGTGGCGAGGGCCACCTCGCTCCCTCCGCACAAGGTGTTCCGCTCAATGACGCCGATGGAGTGGTACTGGCTCAACGTGCACGGTGAGCGGTCCTTTCCGTCCTTGCGCGGTTACCTGCCGACCATGCCGCCCGAGGAGCTCCAGGTGCGGTTCACCGGGGCCCACGGCGAGCCCACGCTCCGCGAAGCCTTCAGCTTCTATCGGCTCGTTTCTCGGGCCTCGTCGTCGAAGCGACCGAAAGTCGCAGTGGACTTCGGCTGCGGCTGGGGGCGCATCACTCGCTTCTTCGTCAAGGATTTCGACAAGGACAACTTGCTGGGCGTGGACCCGCTCAGCGAGGTGATCGAGGCCTCTCGAGCCACCAATCCCTGGGCGACCTTCACGCAGATAGGACTCCGCCCGCCGATCGACGTTCCCACCGGGTCGGTCGATCTCATCTTTGCGTTCTCGGTCTTCTCCCATCTGACCGAAGAGGTCCATCTGCAATGGATCGAGGAGCTTGCGCGATTGCTGCGCAGGGGAGGCATGCTCGTCGTGACCACCAGGGAGCGGGACTTCATCCTGGAGTGCGAGAGGATACGCACCGAGGAGCCCGATCTCAGCAAGGTCAGTCCACTCAGGAACTTCGCCACGATGGGTGCGCGCACGGCCTTCTTGGATACCGAGCGGTACCTCGAGATGTACGACGCGGGCGAATACTGCTGCGATCCGACCGGCGCCGGCAGCAGCCTTCCCTCGGAGGCCTATGGCGAGACGTGCATCCCACTGGCCTATGCGCAGCGGGCGTGGCAGCCACATTTTTCGGTGACCGAGTTCCTCGATGATGTGCCCGAACTGAAGCAGAACGTGATCGTCGCCGAGCGAACATAGGTCCAGCGCACGACCACGCCCCAAAGACGACGAAATCCCCTCGAGCCGGAGCTCTGAGGGGATCCCGTCGATGAGAAATCCCGGCGGCGACCTACTCTCCCAGGGGGCCTCCCCCCAAGTACCATCGGCGCGGGCGGGCTTAACTGCCGTGTTCGGAATGGGAACGGGTGTTTCCCCGCCGCCATGGCCACCGGAAACCGTGCGCTCGGCGGCGCACCACCCTTGACCGGGTAGGGAGCGGCGCCTGTGGCTGCGTCACCGCAGCCCCTGAGCGTTCCAAAGCGAGCACGAGCACGAGTAGGTCTCCAAGCCCTCGGCCGATTAGTACCGGTCGGCTGAATGCATTGCTGCACTTACACCTCCGGCCTATCAACGTGGTCGTCTAGCCACGGGCCTTACCAGGTTAACCCTGTGGGAGATTTCATCTCGAAACGGGCTTCGCACTTAGATGCTTTCAGCGCTTATCCCACCCGTAGGTCGCTAACCAGCCGTGCCCTTGGCAGGACAACTGGCACACGAGAGCTACGTCCGTCCCGGTCCTCTCGTACTAGGGACAGCCTTTCTCAAATCTCCTACGGCTGCATCGGATAGGGACCGAACTGTCTCACGACGTTCTAAACCCAGCTCGCGTACCGCTTTAATGGGCGAACAGCCCAACCCTTGGGACCGGCTTCAGCCCCAGGATGCGACGAGCCGACATCGAGGTGCCAAACCTTCCCGTCGATATGGACTCTTGGGGAAGATGAGCCTGTTATCCCCGGGGTACCTTTTATCCGTTGAGCAACGGCGCTTCCATAAGCAACCGCTGGATCACTATGCCCTGCTTTCGCACCTGCTCGACTTGTAGGTCTCGCAGTCAAGCTCCCTTTTGCCATTGCACTCGACAGCTGATTGCCAACCAGCCTGAGGGAACCTTTGGGCGCCTCCGTTACATTTTAGGAGGCGACCGCCCCAGTCAAACTACCCACCTGACGCTGTTCCTGATCCGGATCACGGACCGAGGTTAGAGTCCCGGCACTAAAAGGGTGGTATTTCAAGGTTGACTCCACACTGGCTGGCGCCAATGCTTCAAAGTCTCCCACCTATCCTACACAAATAGTACCAAAACTCAACATCAAGCTGTAGTAAAGGTCCACGGGGTCTTTCCGTCCTGATGCAGCTAACGAGCATCTTTACTCGTACTTCAATTTCGCCGGGTCTGTGGTTGAGACAGTAGGAAAGTCGTTACGCCATTCGTGCAGGTCGGAACTTACCCGACAAGGAATTTCGCTACCTTAGGCACTTTGTTACTACTCAAAACTGATGCCGACAACTCACCAAAACATGCTTTGAGCGGCTGGGTCATTTCTGCCTAGCTCCTCATGTCGCCATGAGGGTCGGACTGTATCTTCGTCCCTGGTCAGCAATCGCCGATCAGGGAGCCCCGCGTGCAGTCTCTGAGGATCCTGCAAGCCTCTGCAGTTTCCTGCTGATTGTCCGCACCGGACGGATTTTCACTTTCCATGATCGCTCCCGAAAACGGAGTCAAACATGAATGAGTACCGCCGGATACTCGGATGTTCCAGCATATAGCGGGGTTTTACAACAGCCAGGTATCAACTAACCGTTATAGTTCACTTGATCCTCATGTCGCCATGAGGTGTGGGCCATATCTTCATCCCTCTGCTTCTAAGAGGGAGCTCTGCATATGGTCTCTGAGGATTCCCAGCTCCTCAACGTCGCGATGATCTCGTCATCGCTACGCCGACGCTTCCCTCCACGGTTCATCGGACCCCTCATGACGAGGGCTTGCTCGATGCCCGCAGCTGAAAGATGCCGGCCTGACAGGACAAGTTCAGTGATCGCCCGGAAGACCGTGAGGTCTTGCCGTTTGGGACTTCGCAGCTTGAACCGATCGAAAAACGGGAACACCCGCTGTTCGAGATCGGTGGGCTTGGTGACTTCGTAATAGAAGACACCGTCGCCGCGGCCTCGCACCGTCCCGATACCGAAGACCGAACGAAGCAGCACAGGTGCTTCTTCGCCGATCTGCGACACGTTGAACGACAGCGAGACGCGCCATGGAAGTCCACGGTCACGCTCTCGACGGATGGGGACATTGAAGCTTCCCTCACCATCGACGAATCCGGCCACCCAGTTGCCCAGGTCGCTTGGGATCCGATCCAGCCAGTTAGAGGAACGGGGTCTTTCCTGCTGATTGTCCGCACCGGACGGATTTTCACTTTCCACGCCACCACCCAAACATACGGGTGTGACGAGGATGAGTACCGCCGGATACTCGGAGTTTCCAGCATTTAGCAGAGTTTGTTTCAAGGGATTACTCCCCTGAAGCCGCAACTTGTGCTTACGGCCGCCGTTTACCGGGGCTTAGGTTCAGAGCTTCGTCCGAAGACTAACCCTTCCCCGTAACCTTCCGGCACCGGGCAGGCGTCAGAGCGTATACATCGTCTTACGACTTCGCACGCTCCTGTGTTTTTAGTAAACAGTCGCTTTCCCCAATTCTCTGCGGCCCCCTCGGGCATCAGGACGCGAGGTCCATCACCCTGGCGGGGCCCTCCTTCTCCCGAAGTTACGGAGGAATTTTGCCGAGTTCCTTAACCACAGTTCTCCCGATCGCCTTGGTATTCTCTACCCGCCCACCTGTGTTGGTTTGGGGTACGGGTACCGTGTCAGCTCGCTAGAAGTTTTTCTAGGCAGCATAGAATCAGTGACTTCGCCTGGAACGGCTCGGCATCGCGTCTCAGGATTAGTAGGACCCGGATTTACCTAGATCCCTCCCTACACGCTTACCCCAGGACGACCAACGCCTGGGCTCACCTATCTTCCTGCGTCGCTCCTTTGCTGTCCGCCCCAGGGTTTGTCGGCTCGACCCGAAGGTCATCCCCTTAGTACCCCTGGATTGGAATGGGCGCGGACACGGTAGTACTGGAATATCAACCAGTTGTGCATCGACTACGCCTCTCGGCCTCGTCTTAGCTCCCGACTTACCCTGGGAGGATTAGCCTTCCCCAGGAACCCTTGGGCTTACGGCGGAGGAGTTTCTCACTCCTCTCTCGCTACTCATACCAGCATTCGCACTCGACCACGCTCCACGACGGTTCACACCACCGCTTCTCTGCGAGATCGACGCTCCCCTACCACTCCCGTCCAAAGACGGAAATCCGCGGCTTCGGCTCTTGACTTGAGCCCCGTTACATTATCCGCGCAGGACCACTCGACCAGTGAGCTATTACGCACTCTTTTAAGGATGGCTGCTTCTGAGCCAACCTCCTGGCTGTCTTTGCGTTCCCACATCGTTTTCCACTTAGTCAAGAATTTGGGGCCTTAGCCGGCGGTCTGGGCTGTTTCCCTTTCGACCAACGAAGCTCATCCCTCGTGGTCTCACTGCCGGGTTCTAGAGCATCGGCATTCGGAGTTTAGTTGGGGTCAGTAAGCTTGTAGGCCCCCTAGCCCATCCAGTGCTCTACCTCCGATGCTGAACACCCGACGCTGCACCTAAATGCATTTCGGGGAGAACCAGCTATCACCGAGTTTGATTGGCCTTTCACCCCTTGCCACAGGTCATCCCCCCAGTTTTCAACCTAGGTGGGTTCGGCCCTCCACGAAGTCTTACCTTCGCTTCAGCCTGCCCATGGCAAGCTCACTCGGCTTCGGGTCTACAGCATGCGACTCGACGCCCTATTCAGACTCGCTTTCGCTTCGGCTACCCATCGCTGGTTAACCTCGCCACACACCGTAACTCGCTGGCTCATTCTTCAAAAGGCACGCCATCACGGCTGACATCCACCTTGTGTCACCAATCTCACCCGAAGGGATCATGGCAACGGTGGAGCAACGACGCTTTGACTGTTTGTAAGCCAACGGTTTCAGGTACTATTTCACTCCCCTCCCGGGGTACTTTTCACCTTTCCCTCACGGTACTAGTTCACTATCGGTCGCCTAAGAGTACTTAGCCTTACGAGATGGTCCTCGCAGATTCACGCCGGCTTTCCCGGATCCGGCGCTACTCGGGTGCTCAAGCGGAGTCCAATGCGTTTCGTGTACGGGACCATTACCCTCTTTGGTTCAGCTTTCCTGACTGATTCCACTAGACATTGGATTTGTAACTCCGTGACGGGTCTGGTGTCCCGTCTCTCGAGTCCCACAACCCCATACCGGCAACGCCACCAGGCTTTGACACCGGCACGGTTTAGGCTCTTCCCGTTTCGCTCGCCGCTACTCAGGGAGTCACTGTTGTTTTCCTCTCCTCGGGTTACTTAGATGTTTCAATTCACCCGGTTCCCTCGCCCCGCCCTATACATTCAGGCGGGTGTAACACCTCATGACAGGTGCTGGGTTGCCCCATTCGGACATCCACGGATCGACGCTTGGTAGACAGCTTCCCGTGGCTTTTCGCAGTCGCCCACGTCCTTCTTCGGCTTTAGGCGCCAAGGCATCCGCCGTTGGCTCTTTGTAGCTTGGAGAACAAAGATGCTCGTGCTCGCTTTGGAATTCTCAAGGGGCTGCACAGCGCACGCCGAGGTTGGGCATCTCGCGGTGCGACGAACGCACAGCGAGAACAAACGCCCAGCCGGGGCACGCACGGGGTGAGCGGTCGGCCGGCGCAGCGTCACGGAACCGGGGCCGCGAGGAGCACAACGAAGGCTCGACTCGGACCACGACCCGTGCTCACGCACACCGGGGCGACGTCACCGGGACCGGCCACGATGGGCCGCTCCCTCAAAACGAAATAGTGAGAGCCCGGTCGCACCCGTAGGGACCGGTCCGTGAGGGGCGGGCTCCTCTCGCGATGCACGCAAAGCGAGAGGAGGCGGCCAATCATCTGCCGGTAGTACGAGAGCGACCGAATAACCAGTGTTCAACTGGGTAGTGGTCGGCATGAATAGCCGACGGC
>CAVTPF010000014.1:0-493782 GCA_963736525.1 uncultured Acidimicrobiaceae bacterium | reverse complement strand
GTGTACGGGGGCAGGCCTGTTACGAGTGTCACCAAGGGTCGCCAGCCGATCGAGCAGAGCGTCGTGGCCTCAATATGTTGACGGAGAAGTTCAGCCTGAGTAGATCCCGAAAAACGGAAAGTTGGGCTTGCCACCCAGCTTGGCTGGGACGACGTCGATCACATCTAGGTATTGAGCGGTGACAGCGAGTTCCTCTGGGGATTGCTCCGAGGCGCCTGCCGACAGTTGTCCATGGGCGAGCTTGAAGTTCCACAACGCCTGAAGAGCGATGTTGCGCTCTTCATCTGTCAGATCGAAAGTCGCCATCATGCCCCCGTGGATTTACTTTTGCATGTCTATTGCACAAGGCGTTCGGCGTCACCAGTCGAACGGCGCCACTGACATGGGTCCCAAAGTACCCCTCACCTGCGGTGTCCGCCGAAATGTCACATGGTTCGGCTGAGTAGACGCTTCTCCGCCCCGAGTCAGTACCAGCCACAAGTCGAGTGGCAAGGACCAATTCCTCTGGTCGAGCGATTGCGCTTGCGCCATAGAGTGGAAGGTGTGGTTGCCAGCCGAGTTTCGGCGAGGCGACATCTGATGACCAAGAAGGGTGATCCACCATGGCAGGAAAGACCGAGCAGGTTAAGGGCCAGGCGAAAGAGGTAGTCGGAAACCTGACAGGCGACAAGGACCTTCAAGCCGAAGGCAAGGCCGATCGTCAAGCTGGTCAGGCCAAAGAGAAGGTTGGCCACGCAAAGGACAAAGTCGAAGAGATAATCGAGAAGGTCGAGCACAAAGCGGGAGAAGTGATCGACAGGACCAAGGACACTGCGCATCGGGACTAACTCCGTGACTCACGGGCGCACAGCGGTGACACCGCCCTACGCCACCGACCCGGCAGCGAGGAATCCGGGGCGGCGGCCGTCGATAAAGAGAACCGTGATCACTCCGATGCGGCTTGATCTCATCGGCTACGGCTGCGAGCCCGGCGGCTCCGATCTCAATGAGATTGATGGGCCTAAACCCTTGGTCCGAGTCCGAAAGGGGCCGTGACGTCATGAGTGATGAGTCACAGGCGTCGGATGGTCCCACCCCGCAGCCTGCGGAGGCGTCGAGTGGGCTCAGTCGGACGACACCTGCTCCGGAAAGTCCGACGAGACGCACTCGAATCTCAGGAGCCTGGGTGGGCGTAATCATCGGCGTTGTGGTGCTGGCGTTCCTGCTGGCGTTCATCATCCAGAACGGCCAGTCGGTGAAGGTGTCCTTCTTCACCGTGCATGTGCATATGCCGCTCGGCGTCGCTCTGCTGCTTGCAGCGGTTGGCGGTGTCCTGCTTGCCGGGATCGTGGCATCACTGCGCATCTGGCAGCTGCGTCACCGCATGAACCGATCGAAATGAGCTAGCCACCACGCGTTCTTCATGAGCGGAGTGTGGACCGTACGCCACTGCCGGATTCCGATCCGTACTTCTGCGACGCTCCCCTGCCCCCATGGTGCCTGATTCGGTATGGGATAGATCGCTGTGAGGTCAATCCTTCTCGCTACGCCGGCCCGCATTGTAGTAACGTAAACACTGTCCCCCCTTGGGAGTGACGCCTTGTTCAAGTTGGACGACCGATCTGTTGTCGTCCCGTGCAGGCTCGACGCCTTCTTCTGAGCATCTATTGAAGGAGGCCGTGCCATGGTCCGAGGCACAATGAAGTGGACGAGCCCCACAAGGGAGTTCGGCCTGCTAACACCGGACGATGGGAGCCGCGACATCTTCGTGCGGTTTGCGTCCGCCATAGCATCCATGTGCACCTCGGATGGACGGGGAGGATTTGCCGTCAAGGATGTAGTCGCACCAACACAGCCGCTACACAAGGTGGCGTCGAGCGTTGAAGTCCGCACTCGATATCAGCGGGGGCAGTGGGCAGGTGGTTACGAGATCGCTCAGGTTGTTGAGTTGGGTTACCGAATACGGCGCCCGGGCTCGCTGGACACGCTTCCAGGCATCTTCGAAGCTGCCGATGTGCGGCGTGCAAGCGACTGATCCTGGCTGACAGCGGTAACCCTTCGGCCCTCAGAATCCTTCCGACGGGACGTGGAGGCGTATCGGCAGCACAGGCGCCGCACTGACCAGCCCTCGTGGCTGCGCCACGTCCCGGCGATAGAGGGCACTCGCTTTCCCGACGCGCACCCGTTACGGCGATAGAGGGCACTCGCTTTCCCGACTTACTGGAATCCGGCAGCAGCCCCAGGGAACATTTAGGGCCGTCTCGGGGTTATACAAGGTGGACCACAGGAAGTGATCCGAGGAAGGAGGTTTGCGAATGGAGAAACCTTTTGATGACCTCCAGTTCCGGAGGCAGCCGAAGAGGATTTGCCCGGAAGTTTCGGGCGGACTCAGGAAGTATTAGGCAACCCACTTCTGAGTTCGAGAAGTGTTGCAAAGGCAAAGGGACCTTATGTCTCAGCTGAAGTCCACTCCTTTGAGGTGTCGCTGGAACCACAATTGAAGTAGAACGCCCGATTCCCTTGTTATTGAGGGACGGGCGTTTTCTTTTGAGGATTTTGCGAACCCGGGTGGAATCTCGTTGGTGGTGCCCGGCCCATCACTAATCGGGGGCATGCTGCGACAAGGCGATGGACGTGCGAATTCCCACGCGCCATCGCTGACTGAGCACTTGCTCAGTGTTCGGTCAGCAGCTTCTGTTCGATCGACTCCACCTTTCGGTGGATACGGCCGCTCGGTTCGGCCGGGCGGTGGTCCAGCTTTACCACCACCGAAACGCGGGGCGCGGCTTGAGCCATTGAGTTCACGCACGCCTTGATGACGGCCATGATCTCGTCCCACTCGCCCTCGATGTTGGTGAACATGGCGTTCGTCTCGTTGGGGAGGCCACTTGCGCGTACGATGCGGACTGTCTCGGCGACCAGGTCGCCGACAGACTCGCCGGTGCCTATCGGGGTGATGGAGAACGCAGCCAGCATGCCCAACACTGTCTCACCCGAAGACCTGGGCCGCCAGCGGCGTCGGGGGTAATACGGAACACCCGGCGGGCGTTCGGCCCTATCTCGAATGTGCCGAACGCCCCACCGTCCCGATGTTCTGGGGCACCCTTCAGAGTCGCTGCCGCCGACAGTAGGGGGCGTCTGCGATCGAACGAGAGTGTTGGTCTTCAACTTTGGATCGCGAACAACTCCCACTCATCGGGTACACCCTTCAAGACATGGGTGCCCTCTTCGGTCAGTGTGATCCCCGACCCGACGAGCAGGCCCTTAACGGGCTCGGACACGAACACTTGCCCAGGTCCAGCGAGATCACAGATGCGCTTGGCGATACTGACGGCCAGGCCGACTACGTCGTCGGGCCGAATCTCGACTTCGCCGACGTGGACACCGGCCCGGACCTCCAGTCCCATTCCTTTCGCCGCATCCACGATCTCCATCCCCGCCCGCACGGCCCGAGTGGTGGCGTCGAAGGTGGCGAGGAAACCGTCTCCGATGGCCTTGATCTCACGACCTCGGTGCCGCGCCAGGGCGGCACGAACCATGGCGTCATGCTCATCGGTCATCGTCGTCCACTTGCGGTGACCCATGCGGGCGGACTGTTCCGTGGAGGACACGATGTCAGTGAAGAGGATGGTGGTGGTGACAACATCGCCCTCGGGGGCTTGGCGACCGCCGGTCAAGAACTCCTCGATTTCGTCGAGCAGGGCATCAGAGTCGCCGACAAAGAACAGGTGGTCGTCGCCTGGCAGTTCGACGTACTTGGCACCAGGGATGTGCTCGGCCAGATACCGACCGGCGCCGACCCGTATCAAGCGATTCCCACCCCGGTGGAGCACCAGGGTGGGGAGGGCGAGTGTGGGGAGCAGTGGACGCACATCTCGGCTGAAACCACGCCGCAAAATGGTGGCGGTCTGATCAGGACTGCTGCCCAGACGTTCACCCCGTGCATACCAGGCGCGAAATCCTTCGTCGCCTGCCTTGCTGGGAGCGACGGTCTCGATCAGCGCCCCCGTTCCCGTTCGTTCCCCCATCGCAGTGGTGATTCGGTCCAGGGCGTCGCGGGGCACCCCCCACGGGTAGTCGTCCTCTCGTAGGTAGTGAGCGAAGGTGTCCACCAGGATGAGGGCGCTCACACGCTCGGGATGAGCGGCGGCGTATTGGATGACGTACGGACCTGCGATGGCGTTTCCGACGAGCACGACCCACTCACACCCCGCGGCGTTGAGGACCGCCGTCAGGTCAGCATGTCTTTCTTCGAAATCCCGGTTGCGGTTGTCGCCGCCGGAGGCTCCGATGCCTCGTGCCTCGTACCACACCGTGCGGCTGAATCCAGAAAGACGCTTGGCGAAGTGGACAAAGCTGGGCTCCTCCCAGAGCAAGTCGATGGGTAGAGCGTGCGCTGCTAGGAACAGAACGTCCACCGGCCCATCACCGGTGACCTGGTACGCAAGCATCACCCCGTCTGGCGCCTTGGCATACCTGGTATCGGGTCGCTCGTCCACGCCCACGAGTCTGTCGCAAGTACCCACTGGATGCCTCGTGAAGCTCACCCGCGAGGGTGCCCCCGTACGTACAGTCACGGTGTCGTCAGCACTGCCCTACTCGTGCCGGTAGGGGCTAGGCCGCTGCAACCTCAAGCATGAACGGCAGCTCCAAACGTAGGTCCCGTTCGGGACGCGGCGCGTCGAGCCCAACTCAGGCCCGGCTGGGACACGCCCGAACCAGCGAGAGGGGCACTCCATTTCGATCTTCCACAGTCCGCCATGTCCCCACCTTTCGGCTTTGGAACTGGATCCGAAAGTGGTGCTCCACAGCTGCGATATCTTTGCCGAGCGAGCTGCCTCGTTCCCACGGCGTCCGGGAGTACCGGTACGTGCAGGTCCGGCGGACGGCTACCACCAAGGGAGGAGGGCCGGATATGGATGACGCGACCATGCTCGCCGAACTCCAACCGACCGCAGAGCACTTGGTCGACCGCCATACAGGCATGGCCAAAGAGTGGTTTCCCCACGACCTCGTCGAGTGGCGGCCGCCACCAGAGGTGGGGTTCGCCGAACCCCTGCCCGATGGTGTGGCCAGTGCCGTGTTCGTCAACGTGCTGACCGAGGACAACCTGCCGTACTACTTCGCTTCGATAGATAATCTCTTCGGCCGGGCCGGCGCCTGGGGCTATTGGACCCGGCGGTGGACGGCCGAAGAGGGGCGGCACTCGATCGTCCTACGGGACTACTTGATCATGAGCGGGCACATCGACCCCGTCAACCTGGAGCGGGCCCGGATGGCCCAGGTCACCGGCGGCGTTTCCCCTCAGGCCGCGACCATTGCCGACGCGTTCGTCTATCTCGCCCTCCAAGAGTTGGCGACCCGAATCGCCCACTACAACACCGGGAAGGCGTTGCCCGACTCCGAGGGCTACGCGGTCATGAAACGGGTGGCGGCAGATGAGAACCTCCACTACCTCTTCTACCGAGATCTGGTGTCGGCCGCGCTGGAGATCGATCCTTCGGGGATGATGGAGGCCATCAAGCGTCAAGTGCTGAGGTTCGAGATGCCCGGTACCGGCATACCAGACTTCGCCCAGCACGCAAAGGCCATTGCCCGAGCTGGGATCTACGACCTGGGCGTGCACCATGACGCCATCCTCCGGCCGGTGGTTCTAGGCCATTGGGACGTGGTCGGCAGGCAGGGTCTGACACCGTCGGCCGAGGCTGCCCGGCACCGACTCCTGCAATTCATCACCCGATTGGGCCGGGCGTCGGCCCGAGTCAAAGAGCCGCGAATCGCGTTCGGGAGCAGATAACGCAACCCACTCCCGGCGAAGTGGGACACCAGGTGTGGAAGCGGAGTGGTGACACCAAGTGTCCATCGGGATGCCGTAGACGCTCCGTCCGGTGGTGGGAGAATGGGATGTGACTCGCCAGCCCATACTGACGCTGAGACGGCGGCTCTTTGTGGCCGCACTGGGCGTTGTGCTGGCCGCAGGCATCTGTGCGGCGGTGCTTGTGACGCGCAGCCCAACACGGGGACCTGAGAGTGCGGGTCAGCCGGGCGTCATTCCGCATCTCGTGCCCGATGCCGGCGGACTCCATTCTCGGGCGCAGGGCACAAGTTCGTCCCTCACGTCTCGGGTCGCCCCGGCATCAGACTGATTCGCTCGGCGGGTGGTCCCGTGCGTGTGTACGGCGGTGCGCCGGACGCGGCGACCTTCCTTCCAGCGCGGAGTAAGGGTTAGTTTCGGAGCCCGTCGCCACTGGGGTGGCACCGTTGTGCCGCACGGTGCGCCCGGGATCCGGTTCAGGTGAACGGGGGCAGTCATCCTCGATTACTGCGCGGTCAAATCAATGTGAGACCCAAGGCGTAATCTGACCGCTTGGAGGACGGTGCCCTTGCCCCGGATCGGGGCGATGCCAGGGGGCGGCTCCTGGTGGGGGACACTGGCCGACGCTACGCAGTGGAACTCGTGAAGCGTGCGTACACTTCTGAACTGATCTCGTTGGTGGAGATGTTCGTAAGGTGGTGGGGGACGGCTCGCGCCAATTGCGAGGCCTACTTCTGCGGTTCGTCTGCCTTCTTTTGCAGCTTTTTCACCTTCTTCTCCAACCCTTCGAGCCGAGTGCCCAGCGAATCAAGAGCATGGCATTGGACCGCTACTACATAAACGAGTTCTGCGACGGTCCTCGCCTGTTGTAGGGACAAGTCGGCAAGATTTAGCTTCTCATCGACCAACGCCGACTGCTCGGCGATTTCATCAGCGAGTTTTTCCATTTATCTCAATCGCAGCTCTCGTCTCGGTTAATGCTGGCAGTGCAATAGGTGAGGGAGTAGAGCCGACCGGACCGGTACCTGCACAACTTTCCAACAACATCTCAGACCTACTCCCAGGGCGAATGGCAGCTCCAGACGTCGGTGCCATCCGGGAACCCGTTCCGGTCAACTGGTAGAGAACTCCACCGGGAGCGTCCCATGTCGGGACCTCGCCTCGGTTACGCATGGGTATCCCACTCGATGCTGCCGGAGTGGGGCAGTCCCATCAGCCACCTAGGGAGACGTCGGCCCCGCCCTCGCGTGCCCTCTTTGCAAGACGCGCAGGGTCCCCCTTGCCTGGCGTGGGCGGCCGAGCAACCCCCACCCCCCTCCGGTCCGGCTGGTGTCCTAACCGGTGGGACGCGGGCACATCTTGGTCACGGCTGGCACGGACCGGGACGACTTCGGGCTGTCCTCCGCAACGGCGCCGACTTCAGTTCTCCCTTGTGGATGCACCTAGACGACCAACGTCAATCAAGGACGAATGGGGTCGGAAGAGTCTGGCAGTCAAGTGGTTCGTGGGTTCGAGTCTCATCGCCTCCACTCGTTTCCCCAGTATGAGGCGGGCGGGTTACTGATTCCCGGTGTCAGCCCGCTCTCTAAGAAGACGCTGGCGGCGTTGACGGCCAGGTCGTCGCCAGGTCGTCGTTCAGCATCCGGCCACCCTCGCACGACGATGGCGTCGCCACTGAGCGGGGGCCAGTCACCATCCGGCAGCCTTAGAGCCGGACGAAGCCGTAAAGGCGTCTGCCACGGCAGACACAGCCTGCGCCGCAGCCCGCTCGAAGGCATGCGCGTAGAACGCCATCGTCACGGATGGACGCAGCCAGAAGCTAGGGACAATCCCGCAAAGCGATGCAGGTGCGCGCCCGCGTCCCTCACGTCGCGTGCCCCGCCTTCTGAGAGCACGAGCGAAGTAGACGGTAACCCCCGTGTCCGCGTCCATCTCGATAGTCGCGTCACACGGTGAGATCTGCTCGTGCGACCTGCGCGGATCCCAACGGCGACATTGGGCGGGAGGTCAGTGCTCGGATCGTTGCTCGATGTGCTGGAGCTCGATCCAGAGCGGGAGCAAGAACCGGAAGTAGGCGTTGGTGAGCGTGTATTCGTTCTCGTTGTAGCGCGTCGTCATGGCGCCGACATCGGTGACACTGACACGGTCGTCTTTGCGCTGGTACGCCCGCACCCGTTCCAGCAACTCCAACAACTCCTCCTTCGAAGACACCTCCATCCCGAAGTGGTCCATGTTCGGAGTAACCATGTATTCGTCCCTCGCCGGCAACAGGTACAGGAACTGGCCCAATGCCCCGGTGTAGAGGATCAGCGGATTCCCCTCTTCCGTGCTGTTGTCTCCCTCAGTCCATCCGAAGACTTCCGAGAAGAAGTCGAGGAGCGCGGCCCGGCCTTCATCGTTGAGGACGTCGGCGTCCACACTCATCGCCACGTGATTGATCCGGGGGGCAAATGGCGTCCCGCTCATGACGACAGAGCCGGTCGAACCATCACCTTGCCGGGGATCTCGCCCCGGGAGAGCCGCTCCATCGAGTCCATCACGTCACCGAGCGGAATGTCGTTGGGTTCGATCAACGACTCGACTGGCAACGTTCCGCTGTCGAGGAGGTCAACCGCGGGCTGGAAGCCGTCGTCGTTGTAGTTGTAGGCGCCGACGATCTCGAGCTCGAAGATGATCAAACGGTTCTGATTGAATCGAGGTGGTTCGAAACCTGTACCGACGATCACCAGCGTGCCGGCATAGTCCAGCTGGCCGAGGGCGGCCTCGGCGGCTCTGGCGTATCCCGAGCATTCGAACGCGACTGCGTAGGGCTCCGCCACCGGCAACGCCATCGGCGGGTCCACGAGCAGGTCGGGTGTCACCACCCGGGAGGCGCCGACTTCGAGCGCCCGTTGGCGCCGGACATCGGAAGGTTCGCTCACGGTGATGTCGGATAACCCCTGTGCGCGTAACACGGCGACGATGAGCAGCCCGACCGGACCGGCCCCGGTGACGAGCACGCGATCATCGGGACCGACGCCGGCCAGCCGGACGGCGTGCAGGGTTATGGCCGTCGGTTCGGTCAGAGCCGCCACCCTGGTCGGCAGAGAATCGGGTATTCGGATCAGGCCGTCGGCCGCGACCGTCTTGTACCGGCAGAACGCACCGCGGTACCCGAGGTGGGAGGTCGGGGCACGCGTGAGGCACACCGAAGGGCGCCCCCGTCGGCAGGGCCGGCACACGCCACACCCCGAGGTCGGACTGTCCACGACCCGATCACCGGGAGACCACCCGGAGCCGCGAGGTGCGGAGGCCACGATGCCCGACCACTCGTGACCGAGGATGGCACCGGGCTTGGCGTACCGCTCCAGGACCATGTGCAGATCGGATCCGCAAATCCCGCACTCGGCAATCTCGACGAGCACGTCACCGGGTCCCGGCTCTGGACAGGGGACCTCCTCAACGGCGATCCTGCCGTTGCCCACGTAGACGGCGGCTGGCATCAACTGGGAAGGCACGGCACCAATGCTAAGGGACTTCCTTGTCGAACGTCGTGGTCCGTCGCGCTGCCGACGCCCATACGGGCGGCACACCAGAGCGCGTGACGGCGGGTCCTATGCCGATCGGCCCGCACCACCCAAACCTAGTATGTGGCCATGAACGGTGATTCCCCATCCGCCGGTAGCGCCACGGCTGACGATCCCGCGGATCTAGGCCTTCCTCCATCGTGGAAGCATCCGTGGAATCGGCTGATCGCCCGCCTCTCATGGCCGGTTTTGCGTCGGCAGATCGAGCTCAACCGCCGGACGGACGCGCAGCTGGCCGACGCCCGGGCGCAGCTGGCAGATGCCCGTGCGCAGCTGGCCAACATCTCGGAGACCCTCCACGCTCGCGTCGAACAGCTGGACGAAGCCCAGAAGACGCTCGAGCGCTTTGAATCGACCCTCGAGACCGTGGCGGAGATCCTCACGCGACACGACAAGCTGATCGAGAACGTCAGGGAGCTGGATTTCGCTCGCCAAGTGGCCGCCGACGGGATCCTCCGCCGGGAGATCGGTGAGTTGGCCCTCGAGCTCAACGAGTTCCGCTCGACGTATGCGATGAGCATGGCCAGCGTGCTGCCGACACTGGCCGCCATGGAGATGGCCCTCGACAAGCGCCCCACGCCGGAGCCCGTCTCCGGGGAACCCACCCGCCCCCGGCGCCTTCCCGACCTCGACGCCTTCGATGCAGCACTCGCCGAGGCGTTCCGAGGACCCGAATTGGTCATCCGGGACCGCGTGAGGGAGTACCTGCCGGATCTCGAGTCGATCAAGGACCTGGGACCGGTCCTCGACGTCGGCTGCGGCCGAGGCGAACTGCTCCGCGTGCTGAGTGAGGCAGGGATCGAGGCCTACGGCGTCGACTCCAATCCACTCTGCGTCGCCGCATGTCAGGAGCGCGATCTCGCCGCCCTGAACGTCGACGCAGTCGCCCACTTCGAATCGCTCGAGCCATCGACGTTGGGAGCGGTCACCGCGATCCACGTTGTCGAGCATCTGCCCATCGGCGAGTTGGTCAACTTCATCGACCTGAGCATGCGGGCCCTGAAGTCGGGCGGCGTCATGATCTTCGAAACGCCCAATCCCGAAAACGTCATGGTCAGCTCGCTGACCTTCTATCTCGATCCGACCCATCGGCATCCGCTTCCGCCAGACTTGTTGAAGTTCATCCTGGCCAGCCGCGGCATCGTTGACATCGAGGTGCGGCGACTGGCGCGGGGGGAATACGTCATAGCCGACCCAGTGGAGGGCGAGCCCTGGTACTCCGACGTGAAGCCGGTCATCGATGCATTCAACGCCCGGTTCGCCGTTCCCTCCGACTATGCGGTAATCGCCACACGGCCGTAAATCCACATTTATGACCAATCTCCGTCTCCGCGAACCCTTGCGACCACCGCTGCCTGTCGCCATGACCGCGATCGGCTGCTGGTCGGCCACGACCGGCCTGGCCGAGGCGGCGCGACGCTCCGTGGCCGCTGCTTGTCGTGCGGGCGTCGAGGTTTCCCTGGAGGACATCCCGTACTGGGCCCCGATGGAACCGTCGCGGTTCCCCCCAAACCTCCGAGCGCTTCCCGCCGGTCGCCTCCACGACACCGAGGTGTGCTACTTCAACATCAACGAGGTGGGCGACCTCACCGGACTGGACCTGCGCAAGGAACGGCCCGCGCACCACACGATTGGCTCATGGTTCTGGGAGCTTGGGTCACTTCCGAGCAACCTCGTGGCCGACGTCGAGCGGGTGGACGAAGTCTGGGCTCCGACCCAGTTCGTACGGAACATGTTTCTCCGCCATGGGAAGACCGAGGTGACGATCATGCCCTGCGTGGTGGAGCCAACCATCAACACTGGTCTCACCCGCCGAGACTTCGGACTTCCCGACCGCCCGTGCACTTTTCTCTTTCATTTCGATGCGCACTCGACGTTCGCCCGGAAGAACCCCTTCGGGATCATCGACGCCTACCGACAGGCCTTCGGATCCCGCCGCGGCCGGACTGACGTTCAGTTGGTCATGAAGGTGCTCAACCTCGCTCGTCTTCCCGAAGCACGGGCGCTCCTTCGCCGCGAGCTCGAAGGCGTGGGCGGCATCCTCATCGAACACGAGATGGCGTCTGACGAGGTCGCGGCGCTGGTCAAGTTGTGCGACGTCTACGTCTCGCTGCATCGAGCAGAGGGCTTCGGTCTCGGTATTGCTGAGGCCATGTACTTCGAGAAGCCTGTGATCGCGACCGCCTTCTCCGGGCCCGAAGACTTCCTGACTCCGTCGAACTCCTGCATGGTCGGGTACCGGGAGCGGACCATCTCGCCGGGTGACCTCTACCTCAACCCCGGAATGGGCGAATTGTACGAGGTTGGCAAGTCGTGGGCCGAACCCGATATCACCCAGGCGGCACGCTGGATGAGACTGCTGGCGAAGCGATCCGAAGTGCGGCGGACGATCGGCGAGGAAGCGGGGAGGACCATTCGCCGGTCCTACAGCACCCTTGCCGCCGGCACCGCCATTCGAAACAGGCTCAGCGACATCAGCAAAGCCATGAGGGCGGGGGTCCCCGTGGCGACGAGGCCCATGCGAGCCCCCGCGCTGCTGCACGCGGGCGACCAACGATAAGACGCGCACATGACGGTCGGGGCCCACACCAAGCGATCGCAAACGCGTCGCCGACTCGAGCTGGAAAGCCAGTCGGGCACAGTGCCATCGCACGGGCAGCTGCCGCGACATCCGCTTCCTCCCGGTTCGGTTCTGGCCGGATCACTCGTCGGGCTGCTCTCGGTCGTCGTGATGTGCATACGCACGCATGCGGTGTTCTCCTACCCAATTCGCGAGGACACCGACTACGCCGCCAACTCCATCCTGGTGAACAAGGCCGTCCACTTTCAGCTTCTCGTGGGGAACTACTCGCGGGAAGGCTTCAACCATCCGGGGCCGGCCTTTCTCTACATCCAATCGTTCGGACAGGACCTCTTCTACTCGCTCCTTCACATCGTGCCGTACCAGTACAACGGTCAGCTCCTCGGCGTCTTTTTTCTGAGCGGGGTGATGATCACGCTGGTCATGCTGGTGCTGACCCGCCGAACCGGATCGTGGCTCATCGCCCTGCTCGGTCTGGGCGTCCTGTTGCTGCTCACCGGCAGCACCGTTGCATGGGCGTCGGCGTGGATGCCGTATCTGTACGTCGCACCATTTCTCCTGGCTGTCGTCGCTGGCGCGTCAGTTGCCACTGGAGCGCTCGAGGATCTTCCCTCCTTCGTGCTTGCCGTCTGCCTCCTGGTCCACGGCCACATCGCGTTCGTCGGCATCATGGGCCTGTATGTCGTCGTGGTGGCGGTGACCTGGATCCTGCTCACACGCCGGCGAGCTCGTCTACGAAGTGCACTCCTCGCGCACTCGAAATCTCTCGTCGCGAGCATCGTCATCGTCGTGATCTTCCTCGTGCCGATCGCATTGGAGTTGATCCTTCATTGGCCCGGTGAGGTGCCGCTCTACTGGCACTACATCCACAACAACAATCAGGCGAACCCCCACACGTTCAGCCAGGTCGTCCACTATGTGGCGCAGTACTGGCCGGGCGGGCACGTCGGGGGTGCGCTCCTGCTCCTTTCCGGACTCGCGGCAGTCGCACTGGGAGCGCGGGAGCCAGACCGCGAACAGCGGCTCTTCTACTTCGCGATCCTGGGAGCAGTGGTCGTGACAACCGTCGAAGTCTTCTTCTACGGGTTCAAGGGGGTCGACCAGCTCTCGTTCGTCTACACCGGCTACTTCTACTACGTGGTCCCACCACTGCTGCTTGCCGTGCTCGTCATGGCAATCGGGAGCCGCGTCCGCACGGCTTCGGCCCGGCGACTCACCTACGAGCGCAGGAGATCCGTCCTTGCCGCAGTGACAGCCCTCGCCGTCGTCGGGCTGGTGCTGATCCTCGCCAGCCAAACAAGCTTCTACAACCCGTACCGTGGAGATCCGAACCTGCCCGCCATGGCAACCTCCGTCCAGAGGGCGTCTGACGAGAAGCATGAAGGCGTGGCCATACAGCTGGGCACTCCGGGCGCCCCCACCGCGGACTGGATGGATGTCGTCGGGCTCCTTGTTGCCGCCTCCCGATTGGGATACGAACCTTGCGTGGACAATGCCTCGTGGGCATTCATGATGACCAGCAGCTATATCTGCACCCCGACCGAGGGAGCCGATCGGTGGAAGATCACCGTCGCCTCATCGTCGCAACCCGTACCTCCGGGATCGGTGACCGTCTTCCGCGACCCCTCCACCGTTGTCTATTCCCGATGAGTGGGATCGGCCCGCCGAGTCAGCCGCAACCGAAGAGCTCACGCGACGGTTGCAACCGCCACCAGCGTGTCAAGCGCGAGTCGAGGTGGCAGAAGATGTTGCGCCGAAAACGTCGCCATCTTCCGCAGGCGCGTCGGGCTCGTGTGCCCGGTAAAGGAAATCGTGGCCCGGAAGCCGTTGATTTCGAGCACGTGTCGAAGGGTGTCTTCGCAGAACCAGCACGTATGTTCGGGGTGCACCTGACCGTGGCCACCCCACCGGTAGACGAAGTTCCCGACATAGAAGGCATTCGGTGTCGTGAGGACGAGTCGGCCTTCGGGCCGGAGGTGCCGCCGAACGCTCGTCAGGAATCCCCCGACGTCGTCCAGGTGCTCGATGAGCTCGCCGGCGAAGACCGTATCGAATGTCCGCCCAAGATCGAAGTTCCGGGCATCGGCCAGCCGGGCGTCAAATCCTTCTGCCTGGAGTGCCGTGATCGTGCTCTCATTGATGTCGATGCCGACAAGGTCGGACACGTGCTCGCTGAGGAGTCCGTGCAACCAGTCCGGCTTCCCGTACCGTGAGGCGCAGCCGATATCGAGTACCGACTCACCGCTGATCAGAGGCCTGACAACCTCGAATCGGTCGCGGAGGGAGCCATTGCCCCAGGGGTTTTCCCCCCATTTCGGCTGCAGGAAGTGGCCCGTTGCAGGGCCACCAGAGGGGACGGGCACGCCGGGGGTCTTGGATCGGTTCGTCACAGTGCCCATTGCACTCTCCTCTCGCCTACCAAGAATGTAGGCCAACCAGTCTTGGTGCGACATCCCGGTGTGCTCCGTGGCGCGCGACCCGCTCCCGGCGCTGGCACGAACCGTCGAGCGCTGGTTGGACCGCACCGCCCCATAAATCAGAACAGCCAGCACCCGCGCGCTGAGGTCACTGCTCCACATCCGAGTGCTGGCCACGGATGGCGTGGTCGACCGCGTCGACCCACTGGCGGGGTGTCCATCGACTGACGTCAGAGCGAGCCGCCATCTCGAGTTCGAGCGGGACGAGCACGCCGGACTGCATGTCAGCCAGCGTGCACTGCGAATCGACGAGGTCGATGACCTCGTTGGCCAGGTACGAGCGGGCGACGCGCCAGCTGCGGACCCACCGCCGGGAGGGGGTCTGCCGGGTCACGCACTCGCCGATCAGGGGCTCGGCCCCGTGGGCCAACAGATTGGTCCAGGCCCAGACGGGAACCGCGATCCCCCTCTCTTCCCAGTACTCCGCCAGCGTGCCGTTGAGAAATGCCTCACACTCGGAAACCAGGCTGCTGCTGCCCGCTTGATGCTTCCGCTTCCGCATTGCCGTCTCCTCCAGACCGCGCCCGCTGCTCCGGCTCGGACAGTCGGGCGATATCGGCCATTGTGCAGAGCAGAGAGTTCGCTCCATAGGGGCAAAGGTCACACGCGCATGGGTGCCTCCGCCCCACCGCTGGCGCCAGCCCGCTCAGACCCCGACCGAAATCGCCCCTCTCGAGGCCGCCCGGGCCACCAGGATCACCCCGAACAGGCACACCACTGTCAGGTGCATCGCGGTGCACCACAGGCAGATCGCGCCAATCCGGAAGAGTTCGACGTACACCAGGTACAAGACCATGGCTGCGCCGGCGCCCGAAACCGCCAAGCGGACACGGTCGACCCAGACGTCACCCGAACGCCAGACCCACGGCACGGTGAGACACGTCATGAGGGCGGCCCACACCAGCCCGAGCACCGCCAGCGGAACCCCCAGCACGACGGACCACGAGCTGGTGGTCACCAGCGTGCAGTTGACGATCCCGGTATCCGGGCAGGCCAGCGACGCGGGATCCGTGTAGTGGGTCGCGGTGAGGTATGCGGCAACGGCCAGCGCCACGAGAGAGAGCCCGAGAGACACCGCCTGCCCCCACGCGGGAGCCGTCGGTGACCTCGTCGTCGCCATCATCAGGCCCCCAGCTTCTTGGCGATCGCCGCGATCGCCGGCGAGGTGCACACGCTGGTCGGCTGGTTGCCGGTCACGCTGCAGATCGCCGCGGTGATGTTGTTGGCTGTCCCGTCGATCGATTGGGCGACCGCGCTGGAGGGATCCTTGAGCTGGTCAGCGATCTGCGTCCGCGACAGGCCCTGCAACACCTGCGGCGAGTAACTGGCACCCGTGATGACGAACTTGTTGCCAATGTCCAGGAACGGGATGCTCCCCTGGGAGTCGTAGCTGGCCAAGAGCGCGCTCTCGGCAGCCGTTGGCGACTGCAGTGCCTGATACGTGTTGCCGACCTGCTGATTGGTGGCCTCCTCGACGGATTGGAAGTCGAGGTACGGGCTGGAGTATGTGGAGCCGTAGAACGACAGCGTCTGCGTGCTGGGGTAGACGTCACCGCTGGCGGACGAAGTGCCCGAAAGGTTGGAAAACGTCCCGAAGCGCGACAACGCCACGGCAATGGCCCAGCGCTCCGCCGCACAATAGGGGCAGTACTCAGCACCGACGTAGATGATCTGGGGCTTTCCGTCCGCACCTTGGAGGATGGAGCCGCTGCTGGTCCGGCTGGGGGGGACGACATTCCCCGGGCTGCCCACAACGTCGAGGGTCGACGGCGGCACTGACAACGCCGACACGACGGTCGAGGACAAGGCGGTGGTCCCAGGATCGGCCGCAGAGGCCGAGCCGCCCGCCGCGAGGTGGGAGGACGCCGCCGGTCCGGACGAGCCTCCCGTGGCCTTTATGACCACCATCGTGGCGATCGCAGCCACCACCAGCCCCACGGGCACCAGTGCCGTGACCACCGGGTGGCGTGAGCGGAAGCTCGCCGCCTTGACGTTGTTCCGCTTCGGCGGCGCCGCCCTGTTGCTGCCTCGTCGCGTGGCGGGCGTCGCAGGCCTCTTCGCCCGGGACCGCCCCGTTGTCCTCGGAGGTGTGGGTTTGCCCGCAGGCCTCGCGCCGGGCGGTCGTGGCGCTGACTGAACACCGTTGGAGGGGTTCTTCGTGGCCGGTCGCGCCGACGGCGACCGCCCTGTGGTTGATTTCGACATTTCGTTCTCCTGGTTCGACCGGGGCGGCGATGGCGCACGCCCTCGGATGCTCGATACGAGGCCCTAGGGGCCCGCAGACTGACGGGATCGCACGGCGCAACCAGGCCCTCGAGAGGACGGGTGGGGCGACGCCGGACGCGCAGTTCCGAGCTAGGAGAACTGAGGTGGGCGGAACAGCGGATCGGGTGCGCCCGCCGGCAACGCCACGACCTGGCGCCGCTGGCGCCGGATGCCCGCAATGGCCACGGCGGCAGCGGCCATGCCTGCCGTCAGCGCGGCCAACGCAACCATCGGCGTGGGTGACGCCACTGCTGGACTGCCCTTTCCGCACGTGACGTCCATGCAGTTCAACGGCATGGACACCGGTGATTCGGCCATCTGCACCATTTCGGTGGCGGTTCGATCGGCCGCGGAGAGTACGCCGTGCGGCATGAAGCCACCGAGAACAGCAGCGGCGATGATCGCCACCAGACCGACGCGCCACCTCAACCGCATGGCACCAGGCTACGGGTCACGGATAAGGACAACATAAGAATCGGACATGGGCTCGGGTTCTGTGGCCGCATCCGGAGGCGAAAGGGACCTACGCCTCGGAGGGCGTCACTGTGGGGGGTTGTCGCAACATTCACCCAATTCGACCCCCTCGTGCCGGACCTGCGCATAGCGCTCCACCCTGATGGGCACCCGATTGAGGGACGAGTTGAACCGGCGTCGCCAGATCGCGTATCACGCTGCGAAGCCGGCCACGAGGAGTGCGACCGGTCCCACGATCGACGTGACAGCTGCCATCTCGACCATCTCCCCTTCTGCGACCCGTCCGGGGCCGCTCTGGGTCTGCCCGCCACCCGACGGCCATCTGACATGTGGATCACAGTGTGCGCTTCGAGCCGTGCCCGAGCTAGGGACGAAGGTCCCATCCGCGACCACGAAGGCTTCAGGTCACCACCGGGGTCGATACCTTGCGAGCCCAGGCCGCGACGAGCTGCAGGAGCCCGAGATACACGGCGAGCACGATCACGATGACCAGGAGCCCCCACCCCGTCAGATTGCCCCCGAAGACGATGAAGAGCGCTGCGACGACCACGCCCACGATGCGCAGTCCGTTCAGGTGTTCCAGAATCCACGCTCCACTGCTACGCGCGCGATCCGAGCCGGCCGCGGCGCGCCCGGCGCCTGCCGTCAGCCCCCGGGTCTGGGCGGCAACCCACCGGCCACCTCGGGCGCAGGTCGAGCGGATCCACACGGCGTAGCGGGCAGGTCCGGCGAGCCAGGCCGCGAGCGCGACCAGGACCGACACGAGGAGCATCCAGCGCAGATCTGTCTTGAGGAAGCGGAGCAGCGTGTCCCAGACCGCGCCAGCCACCTGTCGGTTGAAGGCGTGGCCAGAGGCCTGATTGAGGAAGGTGATGCGCCCCGCCGAGAGCCCGGCCAATAACAGCAAGGTGACGAGAGCCACTCCGATTGCCAACCTGAGCAGGGTCTTTCGGTGGTCGACGGCAACCACGATGCCGAGGATCCCGAGCACCAGGGCGACGATCGGAATCACCCATTTCAGGGTCACGATCAGGTTGAACAGCCCCGAGAATTTCGAGACCTGCGATTTCGAGACGACGGTCACGCCCAGGCTGTCGCCCTTGGTCAGGATCGGCTTGAGCGGGTTGAACAGCGTGACACCGTGTGAATTTGCCTCCGTGATGAGGTTGTTGAGCGCAGGCGTGACGTTGACGACGATCGCACCGCCCTTCTCCAACTTCTTCGTGAGCGGCGACTGCTTCCCGGTCAGGACGTCGACCACGGCATCGTGGCTATGCCGATTGAGAAAGTCCCACAGCTGGCCGAACTTGGGGCTCTGGAAGACCTGGAGGGCGAGGCCGTAGACGTAGTTGTGCACTTCCGCCACGATCGGCGTCACGATCGGCTTCGCCTTCGGCGGAAGCGCCGCCGTCACCTTGTCTTGCACGATGTGCGTCGAGAAGAGCTCGTCCGTCGCCTTCGCGGCCAGGTGGTCAACGATGATCGAATTCCGAGCCAACGGCGCCATCGTGGCGACGTACTGATCGGTGTTGGTCACCGTGCGTATCGCCCACACCGAAATCACCGAAACCGGGATGAGCAGCGACGCCAGCACGACCAGGATCCACGCGGAAATCCGGCGCGTCCGCCGCGCGGGGGGTCTTCTTGGGAACGACCTCCACCGACCGGCCGCCGCCGTCCGACGCGTCTTCGGAGGTCATGTCGTCCATCTGCCCAGGCTCACGTCCCATTGCATAGCGCCAAACGGCCCTTGTGCCAAGTATCCTGAGGCCCCATGGCCCTGGTGCGGAGCGAGTGTCGCGACTATGACTAGGGCATGAACAGGTCGCCGAGAAAGCTGGGCAGTCCCCGCATTGTCGCCTTGAGTGCACTCTCGGCCTTTTTCGCGCCCCTGGTGTTCGTGAGCATCATCGTGATGCGCAAGGTTGAACGCCGGGTCAACTTCCACGCCCGGATCTGGAACAAGCGACTGCGGCACGAGATCGCGCGCTGGAGCTAGGGGATCCCGCCGCGCAGAGAGGCGTCGGGAGCGCCCCGTGGCGGCGTACGCTGACCAGGTGCTGACCGGATTTGCCCACACGGCAGTCTGCGTCCCCGACGTGGAGTCAGCCGTCCGGTGGTACTCCGAGGTCCTCGGGCTCCGGGTCCTTTCGCCGCCCTACCGCATGGAGGGCCCGCAGATCGAACGGGACATGGGCGAGCTCATCCCGTCCCCAGTCGTCGTGAAGGCGGCCATCGTCGGCTTCGGTCGGGACGACCGCGTGATGGAGCTCATCGAGTACCCCGCGGTTGACGGGGGCACCGCCCAGAACGATCAGCGCTCGCTCACGATGGTCGGCGTGACACACATCGGCATCCTCTGCGACGACCTCCTATCGACCCGGGCCGACCTCGAGTCCCGGGGCGTGGAGTTCTTGACACGCGGCATAGCCGACGTGGCCGGGCTGAAAACGACGTGGTGCCACGACCCGTGGGGAACGGTGATCATCCTCGTCCAGAAGAGCCGAGCCAACCGCCCCTACTGGGGCCAGCTGCTGCCGTAGCCGCCGACGGAGGCACGTGCCGCCGCCTCCGAGGGCGCCCTCTCCGCGGGTGACCGAGCACATGCAAGCGGCGATGGAAGCAGAAAGTCCGACCAAAAGGTGGGAAAGATGTGCATGAGAGGGTGCGCGTCGGCCAGAATGGGCGCCATGAACAAGCGAGAACTAGCAAAAGCTGTCGCAGTCCAGGCCGATGTCGAGCTGAAGACCGTCATAACCGTCATCGAAGGATTCACGGACGTCGTCACCGCCGTCGTGGCCAAGGGTGAGCCGGTCTCCATTCCCGGCTTCGCCAAGTTCGTCAAGGTCGATCGGCCGGCGCGCATGGGCCGAAACCCGGCAACGGGTGAGGCCATCCGCATCAAGGCCTCGAAGAAGGCCCGCATCACGCCCGTCAAGGCGTTCAAGGACGCGGTGCTTGCCCCCGCCAAGGCGCCCAAGCTGGTCAAGGGCGCCTTCCCCACCCTTGACGCCGCCGTCGCCGCCGCGGGCAAGTCCTCCGCTCCCGTCGCCGCCACGCGGGCCCCGGCCAAGAAGGCCCCGGCGAAGAAGGCCCCGGCGAAGAAGGCCCCGGCGAAGAAGGCCGCCGCCAGGAAGGCGACCACCGCGCGCAAGGCTCCGGCCAAGAGGGCTGTCAAGAGGTAGCGTCGTCTGCCCGGTCCCGACGACAGGGGGCCGGGCAGGGCGGTCGCCGCGTGGTCGCCGCCGCATGGGCGAGCCGGGATACGACACGACGACCGGCCTGAACTCGCCCGGGGTGGAGCCGCTCGCCGACAGGCCGCTTTCCGAGCTGCCGTACGACCGGTTGCCTCCGGACGATCCGCGCTACGACGACATCATCCGGGCCCATGACGAGGCGCTGCGGGCGGGGGCTGATACCTACGTCGATCCGCGCTCGGGACTGTTCGTGCTGACGGCCGGATACCTGGCCCGGCGGGGATCGTGCTGTGGATCGCGGTGCCGACACTGCCCGTACACGTCGTGAGTCACGGCACACCAGAGGCGTGCACCGTATGCTCGCGTGCTGCACTGAGCACCAACGGAACGGTCACGGGCATGAGCGACGCTTCGCAGGGTGAGGGATGGTGGTTGGCGTCCGACGGCAAGTGGTATCCGCCCGAGCTGTGGACGGGACCACCCGCGACGGGTCCCACCGTCCCGGCTTCGTCGCCACCCAACGCGTCGCCGCCCGTGACACCCGCTGCTCAGGGTCCCCCGGCGTACGGCGGCAGCGAGTGGACGATGCCGCCGGGGCAACCGACCTACGGAGGAACACCGGGGCCGTACGACAGCTCGGGACAGTTCCCGCCTTACGGCACTGCGGCGGCACCGAAGACGAACGCCCTCGCCGTTGCTTCGCTGATCTGCTCGTGTGCCGGGCTGTTCTTTCTGCCCATCTTCCCGGGCATCATCCTCGGCTTCGTCGCCCGTTCACAGATCAGGCGATCCGGCGGAACGCAGCGCGGCAGCGGTCTCGCGCTGGCGGGCATCCTCGTCGGGTTCGGATGGTTGGCGCTGATCGCCCTGGGACTCGCCCTCAACTCCGGCAACTCGAACAGCAACGTCATCGATCCCGCAACCATCCTCCATCTGTGCCGAGTGGCCGGCCGCGTCAGCTAGGAGCGTCTGCATGCAAGGTCTTCTCTACGGTGTTCGTCCCGAGCACTGGACGCCGCCGGACGAGTCCAACCACCTCATGGTGGGGCTCTCACGCACACCCATGCGCATGGAGGACCTGGAGCGGCCCGTGCTCGTCCGAGACGACTGGGCGGTGGCCCAGACGCGCCTGACCGGCATCTGCGGATCCGACGCCAAGATGGTCTTCATGGACTTCGGGGACGATTTGGGTGACAGCGCGCTAAACGGGTACTTCTCGTTTCCGACCGTGTTCGGCCACGAGGTCGTGGCAGATGTCGTCGAGGTGGGGCCTGCGGTGACGACGCTCGAGGTGGGCCAACGGGTCGTCCTCAACCCCTGGCTCTCGTGCGGACCACGGGGCATCGACCCGCCCTGCGCGTCGTGCCGGGCGGGCGACTACAGCCTGTGCTGGCACTTCACGGAGGGACCGATCGCGGCGGGTATCCACACGGGGACGTCGAAGGACGCACCCGGTGGGTTCGCCGAGTACCTCCCGGCGCACGAGTCGATGCTCATTCCTGTTCCGGACAGCCTGAGCGACGAGGTGGCCGTGCTCGGCGACCCGTTCGCCGTATCGCTGCACTCGGTCACCAGGCACCCGCCGCCACCCGGAGGGAAGGTGCTGGTCTACGGCGGCGGTGCGCTCGGAGCATGCGCCACGGCGATCGTCCGCGCGCTCTACCCCGACGTCGAAATCTTGGTCGTCGCGCGTTTTCCGGCTCAGGCGGCCCTGGCGCGCCGGCTCGGTGCCGACATCGTCGACCCTTTCCCGGTCGAACAGTTGCTCGAGGAGGCAGCCACATGGTCAGGCGGTGTTCTCCAGAAGTTCGGTGGCAACGCGCTGCCCATGGCGCATCCGGGCGGCTTCGACGTGGTCTACGACACGGTCGGGACCGCGCAGACCGCGGAGATCGGCGTCCGGCTGCTCAAGACACGCGGCACCATGGTCAAGAGCGGCGTCCACGCCCCGGAACGCTGGGAGTGGTCCCCGCTGTATTTCAAGGAGATCTCCTGGGTCGGCTCCAACGCCTTCGGTGTCGAGGAGGTCGACGGCATCCGCATGCACGGGATCGCCCACTACCTACGCTTGGCCGAGCAGGGCCGGGTCGACATGACCGGCATGCTCACCCACACCTTCCGCCTCGACCAATGGCGAGAGGCCTTCAGCCTGTTGGCCAACCAGGAGGAGAGCGGCGCCATAAAGGTCGCGTTCGATTTTCGCTGAGCACCACCTGACTGAGCACCACCTGACGTCGCCCAGCCCCAGGAGTAGCGTTGCGTCGTGGCGGATCACGCCGCGGCTGAAACCGCACTGACCAAGGGGGGCAGCATGGCCACCAGCCCATCCATCACCGACTCGGAACTCGGTTTCGAGCCGAAGTGGGGCATCGAGTCCCCGGCGACCACCATGTTCGACTTCGACTACATGGGCGGTCGTGAGCAACTCCTCCGGCTCTACGACAAGGGCACGCGTCGACAGTGGATCGGCAGCGATCGCCTCGACTGGAACCAGGACGTCGACCTGACCAACCCCGTCGGCATGCCCGACGAGATGGTCCCCATCTTCGGCACCGAGTGGTGGGACAAGATGACCGACAAGGAGAAGGGCGAGCTGCGCCGGCACACCGAGGCCTGGCGCTTCAGCCAGTTCATGCACGGTGAGCAGGGCGCCCTCATCTGCACCGCCAAGATCGTGCAGACGGTGCCCGACATGGACTCGAAGTTCTACGCGGCCACGCAGGTGATCGACGAGGCGCGCCACGTCGAGGTGTACAGCCGCTACCTGCACGAGAAGGTGCAGATGGTGTACCCGCTCAACAAGAACCTCAAGAGCCTGCTCGACGACGTCATCGCGGACAGCCGCTGGGACATGACGTATCTCGGCATGCAGGTCCTGATTGAAGGGCTCGCGCTGGCCGCCTTCGGCGTCATCCGCAACAACGCCCAGGAGCCGCTGGCCAAGGCACTCAACGCCTACGTCATGCAGGACGAGGCCCGGCACGTCATGTTCGGGCGTCTGGCGTTGCGCGACTACTACCCCCAGCTCACGCAAGCGGAGCGCGACGACCGGGAGGAGTTCTGTATCGAGGCCTGCTATCGCATGCGCGACCGTTTCCTCGGCGAGGAGGTGTGGGAGCGTCTCGGGCTACCCAGCGAGATCGCCGCCTACGTCGAGCACAGCGAGACGCTTCGGGTGTTCCGCAGCTTCCTCTTCATGCGGATCGTGCCCATCCTGCGCGACATCGGCCTGTGGGGCCCCAGGGTTCGCTCGGCGTTCGAGGAGATGGGGGTGATCGGCTTCGCCGACGCCGACATCGACGCCGAAATGGCGGACGACGAGAAGGCGGCCCAGCAGTACGACGAGGTCCGCGACGCCCGCATGGCCCATGTGAAGGCGGTGGCCGAGCAGGCCTGACGCCGCGTGGGGGGACGCTGACGGCTCGGCTCAGCCAGACGTGCCCTCCGCCCGGTCCTCCAGACCGGCCTGAATCTGCTGGGTCGGCTCGTTCGTGTCGAGGTAGTCGCGCCACGACGTGACCCCTCCCTCGTTGTCCACGTCGATCACCGTCGCCCCTTGCATGGTGATGGGGATCCCCGGGCCGTCCCCGGTCTTGAACGTGCCGGTGCCGGTCCACTCGAACACGGCCCAGTCGTCGCCACCCCGGATACGGTCGATCCGCTGCGCCCAGTCGGGGAAGATGGCGTCGGTGTCGCGGGCAACCTTGCGCACGTCGGTGGTCCAGGGGGTCACCGGGTCGCTGAAGACGCCGCCCGGTGCGAAGAGGGCGGCGAATTCCTCCGCTCCGTTCACGGCCTCGTAGGCACGCGCCCACGCATCCCAGTCCGTCCCGCTGCTCACCGGCGCCGACCTCCTCCCCCACCCCCGCGCAGGCTTTCGGCCTCGAAGGTGACCACCGCGTCGTCCAACGGCAGCACGACTTCGGGACGGACGAACTGGTGTGCCTCGGCCACCAACGTGACGGCCGTGCCCCAGGCCGTGAAGCCAACGGCGTGGCGGGCGAAGCTCATCGGGCCCTCGGTGACCTTCACCTCGACGACCCCCTGCCCCCCGACGCGGAGCGCGGAGCGTTGCATCTTCTCCATGGCGGACTCCCGGGCGGAGTACATGGCTTCGGTGTAATTGGTCAGCTCGACGTTCTGCGTGGTCTGCTTCATGGCCGTACCGGCAGTGCGCCGGGGCGCGTAGACGAAGCTGGCGCCGAACGCGAGACCGACGGGCATCCACCCGGCCCGTTGCAGCAGCGTGAAGTCGCGTGCCGAGAGGTCGGACACGAACGGCATCGCCTGCGCCGCATCGGCACCCCGGGCGTCCTTCCCGTCGATGGGCCGCACCGCCGTGCCGACGAGCTCCACGTCGATGTGATGCGTGCGTACCGACACCTCGACCCGCACGCCCACGACACCGTGGCCGCGCACCTTGCCGCACTCGCCGCGCAGCTGCCGGGACGCCTGGTCCACGGCTGCGTCATGGGCGTCCGATGCGAGCGAGATCGCCCCCCTCCCCCAGTTCCACACCCCCACCGGCACCGACACCACGGCCACCCCGCACACCAGATCGAGGGGTTCCCAGCCGGCGGCATGCAACAGGAGCGCCTCGTCGACCGAGAGGTCCGAGGTGATGCCGCGCGCTTTCGACGGGGGTGCCGCGGTGGCCAGGGTCCTGGCTCCTTGGAGCATCTCGGCACGCACGTCCTTCGCCGTCGTCCCGGTGCTGGGCCCGCCGTTCGTGCCGGTGCTCACGCGAGGCGCACCGTGGGTCGTGGCAGCGTGACCTGGTCGAAGTCCTTGAAGCGGCGGACCCGGTTGCCGCGCAGCGTGCAGTCGATGACCTCGTCGCCCTGGGACAGCTCCCTCGTGACGACGTCGATGGTCGCGCCGTGGAGCTCGTCTCCGACCAGCTGCTGGCGTACGTGCTTGCGAGCCAGCTGGCGCACGGCCATGTGGGCCCTGCTCACCTGCTCGACCAGTTGGGGTCCCGCCGGCACCCCCCAGCCCATGGTGCCGTCCATGAAGTACTCGGTCATGCAGTAGGCCCACACGCGCACCGACGCCAAGGCGGCCACCACCGCCACGGGCATGAAGCCCGACGCAATGGACTTGGTCAACCGCTGCCCGGCGAGATACGTGGTCCACGGCACCCCACCGGCCGGCGGTGGCCCGCCCTCGACGGTGATCGCGGTGCCCAAGAAGTGGAACTCGGTCGTCCCGGTATCGGCGACGTTGGATACCCGGTCGACGACCCCGATGACGCCGTGGGCACCGTGGGCGGTGGCCTCCTCGAGCATCCGCCCGTACGCGGTCCCGTACCCCTGGGCCCATGCCTCCTCCACCCAGGGCTGCTCGAGGTTCTGGCCCCAGGACCGGTGCTCGTTCGACACGAACCCGTGGGGGCACCGGTAGGTCTCGCTGTAGGCTCCCGCGGCCTGCGGGCCGAGCGCGTAGGGCGACAGGCCGCGCATGGAGCCCGAGCCCGGGCCGTACCAGCCCCACTGCATGACGCAGAAGCCCTGGACGAGAGCCACGGGCTGCAGCCCGAGCTCGAGGCAGGCGGCAAAGTCGGGCACCGTCAAGCCGGACGAGAAGGCAGTCGATTCCAGGCGACGGAGCGCCGCCTCGGGGAGGTCGCCCGCCGCGTGGCCAGCGTCGCCGCCGTCTCCTTCGCTCATCAGTTGTCGAGCGAAATGATGGTGATCGGCTTCGGAAGCGTGACCTCGCCGGTGCCCTTGGTCACGGCCGTTCCCAACGCCAAGAACTCAATGGTGTGCGAGCCCCACTGGTGCGACTTCTCCTCCAGACGGACGCCCACGATGCCGCTGGCATTGAGCCGCCCTGCCTCGTCCTGCATGCGTGTCATGGCCAGCTCCCGGGCCTCGTAGAGGGCCTGGGTGAAGTTGGGCAGCTCCACGTTCTGACCCATGGAGCCGAGCGCCTGGGTGAGCTTGCGGTGCGCGATGTGGAACACGCACGTACCCATGACGAGCGCCTGCGGCACGTGCCCGGTCTGCATCAGGGTCCAGAAGTCCTGGCCGGACAGGTCCGACGTGAAGGGCTTGCCGAGGGCATTGCGATAGGACTTTCCGTCCTCGGCCTTCACCGCGGTGCCGAACGCGATGAACTCGGCCGAGTCGTTACCCCACTCGTAGTAGTTGACGTCGAGGCGCACGCCGACGACGCCATCGGCGCCGAGCTCCTCTGCTTCTTCCTCCATCCGGTTCATCGCCAGCTCCCGTGCCGTGTACATGGCCTCGGTCAGCTTGGCCAGTTCCTGGCTCTCGCCCCACTTCCGGGTCTGGATCCCGATGTGGTAGATCGACGAGCCCATCACGAAGCCCAGCGGATGGAACCCGGCCTCTTTGACCAGGAGGAACTCGTTCACCGACAGGTCTGACGTGAAGAGGCCGTGCTCCAGCTCCTCCAGACGGTGCGCCGCGTCCTTGGGGAGGTCGTGCGGCTCGGTCGACGCCTGCGGTTCCGACGACTGCTCGGTCACGTGGGACCTCCGATCACGATGTTCTCGAGAGCGAGGCGGGTTTGCTCGCTGTGGGCGGCTTCCGATTGCAGGGTGGTGAGGAGCCGGGTGAGCCAGACGTCCATGCCGACCTGCTCGCTGCGGATGCGGATGCCCCCTGAGGAGTGGCCGATGGTGCAGCGCACCGAGGCCCCCTCGACCAGGGCTTCGAGGGTGTCGTCCCCGAGCGTGATCCGCACCGACTTGATGTCGTCGGACTTGCGCAGCCGGCCCGCTCGTTCGACCACGATCCGGTCTCCCAACACCTCGGCCAGCTGCGCGACGAGAAGCTTCAGCATGATCCGCAGGTCCGTGCTGTTCGACGCCAGCTGCGACACCGCCATGCTCAGGTCGAAGGCGGGGCCCACCGCCCCCGGGCTCGGTTCGGGTCCCGTCCCTGCCTGCACGTCTTCAATTGGTGAGCCGGCGGGCTCCATCGACATTGGCCGCATCGTACCGCCACCTCCCCGCACCTGGCACCGGCGCCCGTGTGCTCAGGCTCGACCGGTGCCCCTGAACATCAGGACGAGCGGGGCTCGCAGATCACAACCGGCAATTCACGGCTGCTCCGCTGCTGATAGTCGCCGTAGCCCTTGTAGGCGGCCACGATGTCGGGCCACAGCGCCGCCTTCTCGTCGGCGGACGCCGTCCGGGCCCGCATCGTGCGGGTCTGACCGTGCATCGTGATCTCCACGTCCGGATTGGCCACGAGGTTTCGGTACCACTGGGGATCGCGGTCGTCGCCACCCTTCGAGGCGACCAGGACCACCCGGTTCTCGTCGTGGATGGGAGAGGTGAGCATGGTCGAGCGTCGGCGGCCCGTCTTGTTCCCGATGGTGTGCAGTTCGACCCCGGGCATGCCTCGCAGGTCATTGGGCCACCGCCCTCCGGTCGCCCGCAGGAGCGCTTTGTGCATCAGGTTCAACAGTTTGAACCCGCCGTCGACAAGGCCCTGGCGGAACTCGGTCATGGTGCTTCCCTTCGTCGCGTCGTCCGCACACGTCAGCAGCCGTCGCGCGGTCGACGAAACACGACCGTAACCAAATTCGGGCAAGTTCGAAAGAACTCTCCGGCGTGGCTCGATAGCATGATGCCGGACGCGAGGCATGGCAGCACCACGTACCCCGACAAGGAGGACGGTGTCCCCCCTGCCATTCGGCACCCGGCAGCTGCATCCCCGCTCCACGAGCGGACGGCACCCGCGCCGCCCCACCGCGGGCCTGCGGCAGCGACTGGGCCGCCGGTTCCTCGCCCACCGGTCGACCGTCCGGACGGCTCTCTTCGCGTCGCTCCTCTCGATCGTCGCCGTGGCCGCGACGGCGGGGGTCGCTGCCGCGCCGGCTGCCGCTTCGAGCAACAACTGGGCCCCCGTCCATGCCGGCGACTTCCCGGACCCGAGCATCCTGCACTACGGCGGCGTGTACTACGGGTTCGCCACCCAGAACTTTGCGGCGATGGGGCACATCATCAACATCCAGGTGTCGGTGTCGGTCAACGGCACGACCTGGATACCGACCAGCCTCGACGCCCTTCCCGCCCTCCCGGGCTGGGCCCAGGAAGGCAACACGTGGGCGCCCAGCGTCGCCTACAGCAGCCAAGCCAACGAGTTCGTCATGTACTACACGGCGACGGACGCCGACTCCGGCGACCAGTGCATCGGCGTGGCCACCGCGCCGGTCGCCGATCCGGCCGGTCCCTACACCGATCAATCATCGGGCCCCGTGGAGTGCCAGACCGGGGCCGGCGGCAGCATCGACCCCGACATCTTCACCGACGACAACGGCAACTCGTGGCTGCTGTGGAAGAACGACGGCAACCACCTCGTGCCGCCACAGACCACCTCCATCTGGTCGGTGCCGCTGAACTCCAACCTGCTGACACCCACCGCTGCCACACCGACCCAGATCCTCTCGGACGACGAGCCGTGGCAGAACGGCATCGTCGAGGGACCGAACATGATGGAGACACCGGCCCACGCCTACTACCTCTTCTACGCCGGCAGCGACGAAGGTGCCTCGACCTACGGTATCGGCTGGGCCTCGTGCCCGAGCGGTCCGGCCGCCCCGTGCACGGACGAGTCCACCGCCGCCCCCCTCTTGAGCACGTCGCCGGGCATGTCGGGCCCGGGCGGTCCGAACGTCTACTCCCTCCCCTCCGGGCAGACCGTCATGGCCTTCGCGGCCTGGCAGGGGTCGACCATCGGCTACCTCGCCTGCGGCATCCGGCCCATGTACCTGGCCGATCTCACGTTCAGCACGGGCGGCAGCCCGCCCGTGCCGTCGCTGTCGCCCGATCCCGCCGGGGGCTCCTCCGCCGCCGCCAGCCCGACCTGTCCCTCGACGCCCCTACCCCCGCCGGGCTACTGGCAGGTCGCCGCCGACGGGGGCGTCTTCACGTTCGGCGGAGCCAACTTCTACGGATCGACCGGTTCCCTGAAGCTCAATCGGCCCGTCGTCGGCATGGCGCCCACCCCGGACCGCGGCGGGTACTGGCTGGTGGCCAGCGACGGCGGCGTGTTCGCGTTCGGCGACGCCGGCTTCTACGGATCGACGGGCAGCATGACGCTCAACCGGCCCATCATCGGCATGATCCCCACTCTCGATGGGCGGGGCTACTGGCTGATCGCCAGCGACGGGGGCGTCTTCGCCTTCGGCGACGCCTCGTTCTACGGGTCCGCCGGCGGTGAAAACCTGACCTACCCGGTCACGGCCGCCGCCCCGTCCTTCCTCGACGGCGGCTACTGGCTGGTCGATTCGGACGGTCAGGTCTACAGCTACGGCGATGCCCAGTGGGAGGGGCAGCCTGCCTTCGCACCGGGTGGGTACCGCATCACCGGGCTGGTGGGCACGCACAGCTCCAGCGGCTACTGGATGGCCAGCGCGAACGGCAACGTGGCCAACTTCGGCGACGCGGCGCCCTACGGCTCCATGATCGGCACGAACCTGAACGCGCCCATCGTCGGGATCGCCGCCACGAGGGACGGCGCCGGCTACTGGCTGCAGGGCGCCGACGGCGGCATCTTCACCTTCGGCGACGCGCCGTTCTACGGCTCCATGGGAGGCCACCCGTTGAACGCGCCCATGGTCGGCATCGCGGCAAGCTGAGCGACGAACCGGGCGTGGCTCCGGCCCGCTACACCCCGCCGCCGACGCCCTCGATGCCCACCGCCCTCAGTACCCGTACCCTCCCCCACCCGACGTGGTCGGCGTGGTCGGCGCGGTTGTCGGCGGGGGCGCCGGCGCGGTCGTGGGTGGTGGTGCCGGCGCGGTCGTCGGCGCGGTCGTCGGCGTGGTCGTCGGGGGTGCGACCGGCGCCTGCGTCGCCGGGGCCTGCGCCGCCGGGGCCGGACCGGTCGTCACGGCGTGCGGCGCCTGCGTGGTCGACGTCATGGGCTGCGTGGTCGAGCTGGCCGGCGCCGTCGTCGAGGTGGAGGTCGCGGCCGCCCCGGTTCCGGCGGCGGATGCCGCAGCCGGAACCGCCGTGATGCCGCTCTTGAGCACCGCGAACCAGTCGCCCGCCACTCCCTGCCCCTTGGCCTGACCCTTCTTGGTGTCGCCCTCGAAGCGGTACAGGGCCACGTCGTGGAACGCCACCTGCCACTGCCCGCCGCCGACGTCGATGACCGAGAGCCCCTTCACACCGTGGGGACCGGCGATGTGATCACCCTTGGCCGCCATGAGCGGCGGCCAGACCTTGGCACAGGCGCCGGTGCACTTGGACGTCCCCGGCGGGTTCACGGTGAACCGGTAGAGCGTCAGGCCGGCGGTGGTCGTGAGCACCGTCCCCACGTGGGGAACCTTCGCCGTCGAGATCCGGATGGTCGGGGCGGGCGAGTGGGCGCTCGATTCCGCCCCCACGGAGGCCCCGGCGAGCCCCGGCGAGCTGGCGACGGCCAGCGCGACGGCGAGGCCCGCGGCCAGCGCCAGTCCGGCGGGGAGGACCCCGGCCACGGCCAGGCCCCCGACACGTCGGGCCCCTTCGGTCGGGGCCCTCCCCGCGTTCCCACCACCGGGAGCAACTCGGTCACTCCGACTGCGCACCCAGCCCGCTGCCGCCATGATGACCGTCCTTTCGTCCATCGCGTACTGGAGAGGTCATACGGTCTGAGGCTGCGCCCAGATTGCGGCCTATCCTGTGCTCGGCGTCGGCGCACGCCCGAGGGGACGATGCCGAGGGAGGGCAGGCACATGACAGGCGACACCGGCGGATTCGAATTGCGCGGCATCAACCATCTGGCGCTCGTGTGCCGCGACATGGAGCGGACGGTGGACTTCTACACCAACGTCCTCGGCATGCCGCTCGTCAAGACGATCGAGCTGCCGGCCGGCATGGGCCAGCACTTCTTCCTCGACTGCGGCGGCGGGGACTGCCTCGCCTTCTTCTGGTTCCCCGACGCGCCCGACGGGGTGCCCGGCGTCAGCGCACCGGCGGCGCGCCCGGACCAGGGGGACCTCACGAGCGCCATCGGGTCCATGAACCACGTCGCCTTCGACGTGGCGCCCGAGAAGATTGAGGAGTACCGCGACCGCCTGCTCGCCGCCGGCATCGACTGCACCGAGATCGCCAACCACGACGACTCCGAGTGGGGCATCAGCGACACCATGCACTCGGGCGTCTTCGTCCGCAGCATCTACTTCCAGGACCCCGACGGGATCCTGCTCGAGTTCGCCTGCTGGATGCGCCAGTTCAACCTCGCCGACGTCTCCCACACACCGGCCCGCGCCATCGACGCCAACCTGTCGGCCGAGCCGGAGCTGCCCAGCGAACCGACCCCGGTCTGAGCCCCGACACGAATCCGACTGAACCGACCACACCATGCCCCGACTCCGCCAGGTCCCCAAGGACGAGGCCACCGCGCCCATCGTCACCACCATGTACGAATGGCTCTTCGAGGGCCGTGACCCCGTCGCCGAGCCCGGACGATGGGACGGCACCACGGGCGACTGGTGGACCGTGTTCGCCCTCAGCCCCGACATCCTCGATCACTGTGTCAAGGGATTCGGCCTCTACCAGTCCCCCACGCGCGCGCTCGACCCCCGGCTGCGCGAGCTCGGCCAGATCCGCGCCGGTTGGGCCGCGGGCAGTCAGTTCGTCTTCAGCCAGCACGCCAAGTCGATGCGCGAGCTCCGCATGCCCGAGGAGCAGATCGCGCACATCCCGGCCTGGAGCGTCGCCCCCGAGGGCACCTATGGCGCGGCCGAACGCGCTGTCCTGGCCTACGCCGACTGCCTCGTCTACGACCACGGCCGCGTGCCCGACGAGCTCTTCGCCGAGCTGCGGCGCCACCTCGGCGAGGTGGCCATCCTCGAGCTCACGTACATCACGACGCTGTACTTCCAGCACGCCGTGATGTCGAAGGCCCTCCGTACGGAGTTCGACGACCGCGACGATCCGGTCGTCGAGGTCCCCGGTCCTCCGGGTGCCTCCGCCATGCGGCCGGGAGCAGGTCGGTGACGGCGGCCCACGTCGTGTCGCCGGACGACGAAGCCCGGCACACACCCGATCCCGAGGACCTGTGGAACGAGTCGTACTACTGCGACTTCGTCCAGCCCGACGGCTCCCTCGGCGGGTGGCTCCGGCTCGGCCTCTACCCCAACCGCGAGGTCGCCTGGTGGACGACCTGGATCGTCCGCCCCGGCCATCCCGGGATCTGCTCGGTCGACTACGGCGCGCCGGTCCCCCCGGGGAACGGCCTGGTGTCCGAGTCGGATTCCCTCGGTCGGGTGGAGATCGACCTGCGCCGGCCCCTCGAGGAGTTCCGCCTGGCGGCGCGCACCCGTGCCACCACGATCGAGCATCCGGAAACCGTGTACACCCGAGGCGAGTCGTCGGGGCGCCCGACCCAGCTCGATCTCGACCTGACCTGGACGACCGATGGTGTCCCGTACCACTACGACGTCACGACCCGCTACGAGATCCCCTGCCTCGTCAGCGGCACCGTCACCGTCGACGGCGAAAGCCGCACCGTCGACGGGCAGGGCCAGCGGGACCACTCCTGGGGTGTGCGCGACTGGTGGGCCTTTGGATGGTGCTGGTGCTCCATGCGCCTCGACGACGGCACGCGCATCCACGCGGTCGACATCCGCATGATGCCCGGCGTCCCAGTCTTCTTCGGATACGTCCAGACGCCCGGCGCCGTGCATCCCGCCACGGGCCTCTCGGTCACCGAGGACATCGGGGACCACGGATTTCCCACGAAGGCCCGCATCGAGATCGCCGCCGGGGAGCACGACCTCGCCCTCGACGTGACGCCCGTCGCCTTCGGCCCGGTCCTGCTGCGCAACGACGACGGCCGGACGAGCCGGTTCCCGCGGGCCATGGTGCGCTGCCACACCGCCGACGGGCGCTCCGGCGCCGGCTGGATCGAGTGGAACCAGCCCGACCCGGCATCACCCACCTGACGCGACGTGCCTTTCCCGGCGCGCGGAGCCGGCCTCCTCGAAGAGAGCGCGGACCTACTTGAAGAGGTCGCCCAACACCTTGGTGGCGCCGATGCCGGCGGCGGCACCCTCCGCCGCATGGTGGTCGTCCCGGTCGGGCAGGTACTCGCTGATCACGCCGGCGAGCACAGGCAGCGGCATCGACTGCAGCCAGATCCGGCCCGGGCCGATCAGCACTGCGAAGTGGTGCCCGTCGGCGCCCATGTAGCGGTTGGCCAGGCCCGGCACCTTCTGCACCGAGAAGGTCACGGAGGCCTGGAAGAGGCCGGCGTGGCCGGGGTGTACCCGCATCGTCTGGCCCTCCGCGAGGTCGTAGACGATCACCTCGCCCGACAGGTCGATGAAGGCACGACCCGTGCCGCCGATCTTCTGGAGGATGAAGCCCTCGCCGCCGAAGATGCCGCCTCGGAAGGACTGTTGGAACCCCATGGAGAGCTCGATCCCAGGCGTGGCCGCCATGAAGCCGTGCTTGTGCACCATGAACTCGTTCCCCGGTGCCACGTCGATCGGCAAGATGTGGCCCGGGAACTTGGACGCGAAGGCGATGGATCCGGGGCCACCCTCCGCGGTGTAGGTGGTCATCATGAACGAGGCGCCCGAGACGGCCCGTTTGACCGCGCCCATGATCCCCTTGCCGCCCATGCCGCCGCCGGTGTTGGTCTGCATCTGGACGGCGTCGGACATCCAGCTGAATTCGCCGGCCTCCGAGACGACGGACTCGCCCGGCTGGAGCGACAGCTCGAGAACGGGCATCGTCGTGCCGTGGATCGTTTCTTCCATGGTCACCTCCCTCGGTGTGTGCTCCCATTGTGCACCGGACGTTGACCGGATTGGGGGTTTGGTTCGATCCCGGGCGGGCTCACAGGCTGGGTGCCCCCGGCAGCTCCACGTCCCCGAGCTGGATGCGCTCGCCCGGTCCGTGCGCCCCGCTCACGAGCCGCTCCGCCAAGGAGACCTCCACCAGGCCGAGCGCGACGCCGAACGACAAGCCCAGGGCGAAGTTCGTGAGGAAGATCAGGGTCACCTGCTCGTGGGGCACGAGGTCTTTGATCAGGACGATCACCTCGTGCTCAATGGCAAGCGGCAGCGTGATCATGACGAAGACGATCATGAAGTGGGGCCACACGAGACGCACCGAGCGACCGAAAGCCTCGCGAACCGAGCAGTCGAGCAGGTTGATGAGCGGTCCGACGAGGGCGCACAACGTATCGATGATGAGGCCGGGAAAGGCGAAGAACGCAGCGGCGAAGCCGTCGACGACGACGAGGATGACTTCGGCCAACAGGAGGCGGAGCCACGGCAGCGTGCGCAGGACGTGCCCCACTGGCTGCGGGGGCTCGTTGCGCTCGACGGCGCCGACGAGCCGCTCGAGCATGCCGCTGTAGAACGTCAGACCCAGGGTCGACACGCCGAAGACGGCCGCCCCGAAGAGGGATGCCAGACCCATGCGGTCGGTGGAGATCTCGGTGAAGAAGGTGCCCTGGAAGGCATCGAGGAAGAAGATCACCAGGGCCGGCACGAGCACCCGGGCCGGCTCGAGCCGGGCGGTCCGCCACGCCATGGAGACGAGCTCGACGGGGTGCAGCGGGTGGCGGGCCAACGTGCGCGCCGTCCGCTCCAGCCCCCGGGGGACGTGCGGGGGCCCGGGGGCGACCGGGACCTCGAAGTGTGGCTCGGCATCATCCGCCGGCCTGCCGTCCGGCGACTCCATCCCGGGCGATCCGGCCCGGGACGGGCGCCCGTCTTGCGTCTCGTGTTCGTGATCGTCCGCAGTCACGCGGGAGCGAACCCGTCGCCGACGAAATCGAAGAGCACCCGGTCCGGGTCGAATGGTCCCGTCGCCGCATCGAGGCGGTGGTGCCCGACCGTCATCACGGTTCCCTCCGGGGCCACGAAGGCCACCTCGGTGAACCCGGCGGCCGCGAAGTCGGCCCTGATGGCCGGGGTGGCGTCGGGCGGGCGTCGGTGCCGGGTCCAGATGACATGGCCCCCCGGTGCGCAGAACCCCCGCATCGCCTCAATGGTGGCGGTGATGTCGGCGCGGCTGATGTTGCCGAAGACGCCACACACCAGGACCAGGTCGGCGGGCACGTCGTCGACATACCAGCGAGCGAGCGAGGCGTCGCCCTCGACGACCCGGACCCGGTCGGCCACACCGGCCGCCGCGGCCCGGTCCCGGGCGAAGGCCACGAGGGCGGGGTCGAGCTCGACGAGGAGCGCCGAGACCGCGGCGCCCCGCGGGTGGCTCGCGACCACGTCGATCACGTCACGCCCCTGACCGGCACAGAGGCTCACCGTCCGGATCGGTCCCGGGTGGGACGCGGGCAGGGCATCGAGGACGTCGCGCACCATGGACTGCACGGTCTGCATCCGCAGCGAGAGGCTCGACGAGGGATCCTCGTACGGCCGGTGCCAGCGCACCCAGTGCGATTCGGCGCCCTCGTCCGCCGCCGCTGCCGCCTCTGGATGGTCCCCGGACGCCATGTCGGCCCATCGTAGGGTGGGCCAGGTGAGCGCCCCCGTGACCGCCTCATGGCCGGCCGCATGAGCGAGCGATGATCAAGTACCTGGGCTCCAAGCGTCGCCTCGTCCCCGTGCTGGCGGAGATCTGCCGGGCTGCCGGCGCCCGCACGGCGCTCGATCTCTTCACCGGCACCACCCGCGTCGCCCAGGCCTTCAAGGCTCAGGGCGTGCACGTCACCGCCGCCGACAGTGCTCGCTACGCCCACGCCTTCGCCCAGACCTACATCGAGGCGGATGCCGCCACCATCGACGTGGGGGCGCTGCGGGCGGCCGTCACCCACCTCAATGCGATCCCCGGCCACCCGGGCTACGTGCACGAGACGTTCAGCCGCCAGGCCCGGTTCTTCCAACCCCACAACGCCGCTCGGATCGATGCCGTGCGCGACGCGCTCGACTCGGAGTATGGGGGGTCACCCCTCTTCCCCCTCCTTCTGACGAGCCTCATCGAGGCGGCGGACCGGGTCGACTCGACGACCGGCGTGCAGATGGCGTACGTGAAGCAGTGGGCGCCCCGATCGTCCAACCCGCTCGAGCTGCGGATGCCGGAGTTGCTGGCGGGACCGGGCCGTGCTGTCCGGGGCGACGCGGTGGGGCTGGCGCCGGAGCTTGGGCACTTCGACCTGGCGTACCTCGATCCGCCGTACAACCAACACCGGTATTTCACCAACTACCACGTGTGGGAGACGCTGGTCGCCTGGGATGCGCCCGAGGCCTACGGCGTGGCCCGCAAGCGGGTCGACGCCCGCGACCCGACCACACGATCGCCCTTCAATTCGAAGCGGACGATGCCGGGGGCGCTCGCCTCGGTCGTCCAATCGGTGGACTGCGATCTCCTGGTGCTGTCCTACAACGACGAATCGTGGCTCGGGCTGGAGGAGCTGGAGGCGATGTGCGCCACCCAGCGCCCGACCCCGGCCGGCGCCGGGGGTGGCGGTGGCCGGCGGCGGGAGGTCGCCACCCTCGCCTTCGACTCGACTCGGTACGTCGGCGCCCGCATCGGTATCTTCGACCCGTCCGGGAGAAAGGTCGGGCAGGTCAAACGCCTCTCGAACCAGGAGTTGCTGGTCATCGCCGGCGAGCCGACGACGGTGCGTCGGGTGGTCGAGGCCGTGCGGGCGATCCCGGTCGGATCGAGCCGGGCCGGGTCCCCTGATCCAATCGGCGGTGCCACTGATCCAATCGGCGCGTCCCTGGTGGATCGGCTACAACAGGCGACGTGAGCTACCCGAGGCTGGAGGACAGCGACCTCTCCCTCCGACTCTCGAAGGACGAGGAGAACAAGCGACTCGGCCGGGCGCAGCGGCGCCTGCTGCATCTCAGGCTGATCAACGGGGGGCAGCTCAACGACGGGAAGCTCGGGCCCCCCGTGTGCATCGTGTTCGAGGGATGGGACGCCGCCGGGAAGGGCGGAGCGATCAAGCGTCTCGTCGAGCCGCTGGACCCCCGTCACGTGCACGTGGCCCCGTTTGCTGCGCCGACGCCCGACGAGCTCCGCCACCACTTCCTGTGGCGGTTCTGGCCGCCCCTGCCCGGCTGGGGCGGCATGACGATCTTCGACCGCAGCTGGTACGGGCGGGTGCTCGTCGAGCGCGTCGAGAACCTGGCGACCGAGGTGCAATGGCGCCGCGCCTACGAGGAGATCAACGACTTCGAGCACACGTTGGCCGAAGAGGGAATGATCGTGATCAAGCTCTGGATGCACATGTCGCACGAGGAGCAGCTGCGCCGCTTCGTCCGCCGCCGGGACGACCCCCTCAAGACGTGGAAGCTGACCGACGAGGACTGGCGCAATCGCGAGAAGCGTGGAGAATACGACGGCGCCGTGTCCGACATGCTGCGCCTGACGAACGGCCCCCTGGCCCCGTGGGACGTGATCTCGTCGGAGAACAAGCGCAATGGCCGCGTCGAGGTCATCGAGACCGTGATTCGGCGCATGGAGGAGGGCATGGCGCGCTGGGGTTTCCCGGTGCCGCGCCACGATGCTGCCGAGGAGAAGACCGAGCTCGCCCTCGTGTTCGACGATGCGGAGTTTCAGCCCGATCCGGACGGGCCCACAGCCACGGCGACCAGGACGCCGCCCCGCAGCGCGTCCACGCCCACGCCCACGTCCACGCCCACGCCCACGTCCACGGCGCCGCCGACGCCGCCCACCGGGTCCGTCGACGCAAAGCCAGAGGAGCGACTCGAGGCATGAGCACCGCCCCGGCCAGATCGGGCATCACCGTTCCTTTCGACGGGATCCCGCTGCACGCCCACCGCGAGTGGTTCGCCCGCCTCCGCGAGCTCGGCTATACCGACCTGTGGTCGGCCGAAGTCGATGGGGCCGACGGATTCACACCGCTCGCCCTTGCCGCGGCGTGGGAGCCGGAGCTGCGCCTGGGTGTCGCCATCACCCCCGCCTACACCCGCGGTCCGGCGCTCCTCGCCCAGAGCCTGGCCTCCATGGCGGACGCCGCCCCGGGACACTTCGCCTGCGGTCTCGGCGCCTCGTCAGAGGTGATCGTGGCCAACTGGAACGGCATGGCATTCGAGAACCAGTACCGCCGTGTCCGCGACACGCTGCGGTTCCTCCAGCTGGCGTTCACGGGCGAGAAGGTCACCGAGGAGTTCGACACCTTCGGCGTCAAGGGCTTCCGTCTGTCCCGCATCCCCGAGCAGCTGCCGCCGATCTATCTGGCGGCGCTCCGCCCCGGCATGCTGCATCTGGCGGGGCGCGAGGCCGACGGGGCCATCCTCAATTGGCTCAGCGCCCAGGACGTCGCCACGTCGGTCGCGGAGGTCGAGAAGGCCGCCGAGGGCGCGCCGCGGGAGATCGTCGCCCGCATCTTCGTCATCGTGACCGAGGATGCCGGCGTGGCCCGCACGCTGGGGCGGCGCATGATCACGTCCTACCTCAACGTCGAGGCCTACGCCGAGTTCCACCGCTGGCTGGGTCGCGGTCCCGCGCTCCAGCCCATGTGGGACGCCTGGGCGGCCGGCGATCGCAAGGCGGCGCTCCAGGCCATTCCCGACGAGGTGGTCGACGAGCTGGTCGTGCACGGATCGGTGGCCGAGTGCCGTGCCCACGTGCAGCGGTACGTCGACCACGGCGTGACCATCCCGGCCCCCATGGTGATCCCCGTCGGGATCGACCTCGCCGAGGCCGTGGCCGGCCTCTCGCCGTCAGCGGCGTAACGGAGCGGCGGGGCGGCGGGGCGGCGGAGCGGGCAGGCCCATGGCAGAGATCGACTTCCGCACCACCTCGCTCGCCGAGCTCGCCCGCTCGGTGCGGGCCAGGGAAGTCAGCGCACGAGAGCTCGCCCAGGCCGCCCTCGATCGGATCGAGAGGCTCGATCCGATCTACAACGCCTTCGTGGCCGTCGACGCCGAACGGGCGCTCCATGCCGCCGCCGGCATCGACGAGCGCATCGTCGCCGCTGAGGATCCGGGCCCGCTGGCGGGTATCCCCATCGGCGTCAAGGACCTGCAGAACGCCGTCGGCTTCCGCACCACCTACGGGTCGGCCCTGCATGCGGACGACCCACCCGCCACGGTGGACGATCCCTTCGTGGCCCGCATGCGGGCGGCCGGGTGCGTCATCGTCGGCAAGACCAACACCCCCGAGTTCGGCTGGATGGGGAACACGACCAACGCCGTCTTCGGCCCCTCGCTGAACCCGTTCGACACGTCCAGAGGCCCGGGCGGCTCGTCGGGAGGAGCGTCGGCTGCGCTGGCGGCCGGCATGGTCCCGCTCGCCACCGGGTCCGACGGGGGTGGCTCCATCCGGATCCCGTCGGCGTGCTGCGGCCTCTCCGGCATGAAGCCGAGCCTCGGCCGGGTACCCGCTGGCGGCCCGAACCCTCCGGGGTGGCTCGACCTCTCGACCAACGGCCCCATGGCCCGGCGCATCGCCGACGTCGCTCTCGCCCTCGATGTCGCCGTCGGCCCCGATCCCACCGACCTGCGCGCCCTGCCCCGGCCCGAGGCCTCGTGGATGGCCGCCGTCGAGAACCCGCACGTCCCCGTACGCGTCGCCTACGCACCGACCCTCGGCTACGCCACCGTCGACGCCGAGGTCGCCGCCGCCTGCGAGCGAGCCGTCGGCGTGATGGAGTCCATGGGCGCCGACGTCGTCGTGCTGGACTCCGTCTTCGATGCCGACCCCGTCGGTGACTTCCTCACCGTGACGGGGGCGGCCACCTTGCGCACTCTGCGACCATTCATGGACCATCCACGCTGGGACGAGGTCCATCCGGTGCTGCGCCATATGGTGAACGCGGCGGAGGCGACGACGGCCGAGCAACTGCTCAAGGTCTTCGACAACTTCCACCTGATGAACCTCCGCCTCGTGGCGCTCTTCCGGACCGCACGCATCCTGGTGACGCCGACATGCTCGGGCGTTGCCCCGCTCGCCGGCGAGATCACGAGCACGGTCAACGGGGAGACGACAGCCAACTGGGTCCAGTTCACGTACCCTTTCAACATGACCCGATCCCCGGCCGCGACGGTCCCGGTCGCACTCAGCAGCGGCGGCCTCCCCATCGGCCTCCAGCTGGTCGGCCCCCAGCACGGCGACCTGGTCGTCCTGCGCACGGCCGCCGCCCTGGAGGCCGCCCTGGACGTCGACACGCTCGCTTCCCTGCCGGATTGATCCGGACGACCCGACTGACTCACACGAGACCCGACTGACTCACACGAGAGGAGCCGACACCATGTCGATCGCCACACCCGCCCATCCGAGGGACATCGTCCGCCTCGTCGGCGCCGAGGATGCGCCGTGGGCAGACACGGGGATGGGCGTGCTGCTCAAGGTGGTGCGCTTCGACTCCCAGCACGGCACCTGGGTGATCCTCAATCGGTTCAACCCGGGCGTGCAGCTGCAGACCCACCGCCACACCGGCTCGGTGGACGCCTTCACGTCGGCGGGGCGGTGGCACTATCTCGAGTACGAGTTCTACGTCACCGCCGGCTCCTACCTCTACGAACCGGCGAACTCGGTGCACACCCTCCACGTCCCCGAGGACAACGACGGCCATACCGACGTGTGCTTCATCATTGAGGGGGCGCTCTTGAACCTGGCCGCGGACGGGTCCGTCGAATCGGTCTCCGACGGGTCCGGAACCCTGGAGGCCTACTACGCCCTGCTCGAGGCCCAGGGCGATCCGCGGCCAAACGGCATCATCGTCTGAGTATCGGGCATGCCGGGGGGAAGGGACTCGTCCATGAGCACCGGCGCCGGTGCCGGCGCGGTCGCCGATGCGGGCCGCCTCACCGACCCGACGCTGTACTCGGGCGGTGACCCCTTCGCGTTGTACGCGCGGTTGCGTCGGCGCGCGCCCGTGTGCTGGGTCGAGCGCGAGGGCGGCGGCTTCTGGGCGGTCACGACGCATCCGGAGGTCTCGGCCATCGGGGCAGACCCGGTGGGGTTCTGCAGCTCGCGTGGGATCCTCGTCGAGGAGATCGGCACGACGTACGACACGCCGCCGACCATGATGCACACGGACCCGCCGCGGCACACGCGCTACCGGCGGCTGGTCCAGCCCGGCTTCAAGCCGTCGATGGTGCGGCTGATGGAGACGGGGGTGACGGCAAAGGCGAAGGCGCTCATCGACCCCATCGAGAGGGGCGAGGCGCTCGACGTGGTGCGGGCGCTCTCCATCCCGTTTCCCCTGCAGGTGATCTGCGAACTGTTGGGCGTGGACGGGTCGCAGTGGCCCCGCTTCTTCGACTGGTCCGAGGCCGTGATCCCCGGAGAGAGCGAGCGCTCCGAGTCGGAGCGGGCAGAGCTGCAGGCGGAGATGTGGGCGTATCTCGTCGGGGTGGCCGAGGAGCGGCGTGCCTCCCCCGCCGACGACCTCGTCTCGGTGCTGGCCAACGTGGGGGGTCCGGACGGGGACGGGGGCGACCAGCTGAGCGAGGCCGAGCTGGCGATGTTCCTGATCCAGCTGCTGGTGGCCGGGAACGAGACGACGCGCAATCTCATCTCGGCCGGCCTGGTCGCCCTCTCCGAGCACCCGGACCAGTGGTCGGAGCTGCGGGACGACCGCTCGCTGGTGCCAACCGCCGTCGAGGAGATGCTGCGGTGGACGACCCCCGTGATCTCGTTCATGCGCACCGCCACCGCCCCCACCACCATCCGGGGACAGGCGATCGGCGCCGGGGACCCGGTGCTGCTCGTGTACGCATCGGCCAACCGGGACGAGGCGGTGTTCGGGCCCGATGCCGGGGAGTTCCGGATCGACCGCACCCCGAATCCACACGTCAGCTTCGGCTTCGGTCCGCACTTCTGTCTCGGCGCCGCCCTCGCCCGCTTGGAGGCCCGGGCGGTGCTCTCCGAGCTGTTGGATCGCTTCGAGTCGCTCGCTCCGGCCGGGCCGGTCGAGCGCACCGCGAGCCCGGTCATCGCGGGCGTGCGGCGGGCTGCGCTGGTCTTCGCGTAGCGCTCCGAGCTCAGGCCCCCGCCAGCGCCAGCTCCTCGCAGGCCGCAGCCGTGGATTGCTCCTCGGTGGCGGCGGGGGCGGGGGCGGCGCGCCCGGGCAGGAGCCTGAAGGCGGCGAGGGCACCGAGCACGGCCACCCCGGCGCCCGCGACGCAGGCGACCTCCAAGCCGCTGTGGAACGCCGAGAACGCGACCGAGTCCAGCGCGGGGCGCACGGCGTGGGGGGCGTGGGCCACCACCGCCAGCGTGGCCGCCACCGACTGGTTCGCCTCGGCCTTCGGTCCGGCCGGGATGGGAAGGGGGCGGAAGGCGTTGATGATCCTGGGCGCGTAGGACGAGGCGAATATCGACCCGAACACCGCCACGCCCAGCGTGCCGCCCAGCTCCCTGGTGGTGTTGTTCACGCCGGCGGCGGCGCCACGCTGATCGTCTGCCACCGAGCCCATGACCGCTTCAGCGGTGGGCGCGGTGATGGACGACAGCCCGAGGGCCAACAGCACCATGGCGAGGATGATCGGGCCGAAGTAGGCGGTGTCCTCCGACGAGTTGAAGGCGGCGACGACCAGACCGGCCCCCATGAGGAGCAGCCCGGTGGTCACGACGAGCCGGGTCCCGACCTTGAGCGCCACCACGGCGGCGATGGGGGTGGCGATCGCCGCCACGATGGCGAAGGGCAAGGTGTGCACGCCCGCCGACAGCGTCGAGTAACCCTTGACGAACTGGAAGTACTGGGTGATCAGGAAGATGAACCCGAACAGGCAGAAGAAGGCCACCGATATGGAGATGGCGCCGCCGCTGAAGCGCGGGATGGTGAAGACGCGCACGTCGAGCAGCGGGCCTTCCGTGCGCAACTCGAGCAGTGCGAAGACGACGAGCAGCACAGCGACGGAGCACCCATGCCCGATGTCGCCGTCGCCCGCGCCTTTCGGACCGGCTTCCGAGATGGTGAGTAGAACGCTGTACTATTGTTATAGCACGGCGTTCTTCAGTACGCTAGAGGCATGACAGAAATCCGCCGGACCAGGACTCCCAGCGCCGGGATGGAGGCTGCGCTCCTCTCGTCCGCTGCCGAGATCCTCGAGACCGAGGGCCCCGACGGCCTCTCGGTCCGCCGGATCGCCGCCGCCGCCGGCGTCGCCCCAATGGGCGTGTACAACCACTTCGAGTCCAAGTTCGGAATCATCGAGGCCCTCTTCATCCAGGGCTTCGAGCGGCTGGGCGAGGCCATGGCCACCATCGGGGAGATCCGTGATCCCCTGGAGGCGCTGCTGGAGGCCGGCCGCCGCTACCGGGCGCTCGCCCTGGCCCATCCGATGATGTACCAGGTCATGTTCCTGCGGGCCGTCCCCGGGTTCGAGCCGAGGGACGACACGCTGGTCTTCTGCACCAGGGCCTTCGACGCCCTGGCCGCCGCCGTCGAGCGGGCCATGGCCGCCGGGGTGATCGCCGACGGACCGCCGACCGATACCGCCCAGATGATCTGGGCCTCCATTCACGGATGGGTCTCGCTCGAGCTCCTCGGGATCGGCTTCGTCGAGGACCAGGAGGCCGGCTTCGACCGGCTGTGCCGATCTCTCCTGCGGGGCCTTCGCCCCTGACAGACTCGGGGCATGCTCTCCCACGTCTCCATCCAGTGCGCCGACGTCGACACGAGCGCCGCGTTCTACGACGCCGTCCTCGCGCCGCTGGGTGCCGAGCGGCTGATGGAGTTCGGCGGCGCCATCGGCTACGGGGTCCCGCCGTTGCCGACGTTCTGGATCGGGCCACAGCAGACCGGAGAGGGCTTCCGCGAGACGCACATCGCCTTCGAGGCGCCGGACCGGCCCGCCGTGCGTGCCTTCTTCGAGGCGGCGCAGGGCACGGGTGCCGCGGTGCTCCACGAGCCCCGGCTGTGGCCCGAGTACCACCCGAGCTACTACGGGGCGTTCGTGCGCGATCCGGACGGCAACAACATCGAGGCCGTGTGCCACTCGCCGAACTCGCCGGCGTAGCACCGATATCCGGGGCCGCCCCCGACGCTCGTCCTCAGTCGACGACCTCGATCCGGCTGACGCCCATGAAGGTGCACACGTAGAAGTCACGCCCCCGCCCTGGGCAGGGGAACAAGACGCTCTGGATGCCGTGGCCCGGATCCACCCGGGCCAGCTCGGCCCCCGACTCGATGTCGAGCACCACCACGTCGTTGCCGTCCCCCGTCACCAGTTCGCCGGATTCGGCGTAGAGCAGCAGGTGGCTGGCGTGGTTCTGCTCGTGTCGCCAGCGGACCTCGAGCGTGTCGGCGTCGAAGCACACCACCACCCCGTTGCCGCTGTCGTAGGCGACGACGAGCCGGCGCCCCTCGTCGACGAGCGGTGGATTGGCGACCAGTCCGCCCATCAGCCCGCACACGTCGGCGAGGCGGACCATGCCCGAGTCGAGCGCGACCCGGACCAGGTGCAGGGGCGCGATGGACACCCCGAGTCCGCGCATGGTGCCGGCGAAACGCTCGCTGCCCTCGCCGTCGTCGAGGAACCAGGCGGCACCGAGAGCCAGCACGCAGTCCCATCCATAGGTCTGGCCGTCGAGGACCCGGTAGGGCGCCTCCATGAGCCGGTCGCGTCGAAGCGCCGTCCCGTCCCAGCGCACCCGGAACAGGCTGGTGTCCCCCACCACGTACACGTCGTTCTCCACGGCCGACAGGCGGGCGATGGAGGCCTCGGGCAGGATCAGCCGCGCCAGCACCTCCAGGGAATCGGGGTCGAGGGCGATCAGCTCGCACCCTTCACGGGCCTCGGGGGGCACGCCGAGACCCGGGCGCGAACCGCCGAAGTCCTTGGTGACGAGTGTGCCGTCGGGCACGGTCACGAAGCTGTTGTACGGCCGGTCCCGGGGCAGGCGCCGCGTCGCCGCCACCGTCAGGTCCGCATGGAGCCGGTGGGCGTGGTTGCCGAAGACCACATGGACGGCCCCCGAGGGGTGCAGACCGATGCCGCCCGGCCACACCGGGCCGCCGGCCAGCTCGGGTGAGCTCGCCACGACGTCCACGGTTTCGGGGTCGATCGATTCCACGATGCTGACCGCCCGGTCGCCGGCCGTGTGGCGCAACAAGAGGACCCGTTGCTCGTCGCCGACGACCATCGTCGCCGCCGGGGCGATCCTGGTCGTCGCCTCCAACCGGCTGCCCGGCGTGATGTCCAGCCGGCCACCCGGCACCGACTGCAGGCGCGCCGGGCCGCCGTCCTCGTAGCGCCAGGTCACTCGTCGCGGCCGGTCACGCGTCGACCGTGAGCGTCTCGAGGAGGTCGGCGAAGCGCCGCTGCGCCTCGGCCCGCCGGGTCGGGATGTGCTCGGTCGGCACCTCGTGGGCGACATAGCCCTTCAACACCTGCCGGGCCACCGTCTGACGGTGTACCTCGTCGGGCCCGTCGTAGATGCGGGCCGCCCGGGCCGCCCGGTACATCGACTCCAGCGGCAGGTCGCACGAGAAGCCGAGGGAGCCGTGCACCTGGATGGCGCGGTCGATGACGTCGTAGAGCACCTTCGCCCCGAAGTACTTGATCATGGCGATTTCGACTCTGGCCGCCGAGGCCCCCTCCTGATCCATCTTCCAGGCGGCCTGCAACGTCATGAGCCGGGCGGCCTGCATCTCGGCCATCGAATCGGCCACCCAGTTCTGGATGGTCTGCTTCTCGGCCAGGGTCGATCCGTGGGCGTAGCGCGACACCGCCCGCTCGCAGAGCATGTCGAAGGCCCGGCGGGACTGGCCGAGCCAGCGCATGCAGTGGTGGATCCGGCCCGGGCCCAGGCGGTGCTGGGCCAAGGCAAACCCGGAGCCCTCCTTCCCGACCAGGTTGCCCACCGGCACCCGGACGTCGGTGTAGACGATCTCGGCGTGGTTGCCGAAGCGCCCGAAGGTCGTGTCCGGATCCTCCATCGTCGCGACGTCGCGCACGATGTCGACCCCGGGCGTGTCGACGGGCACGACGATCATGGAGGACCCTTGGTACGGATGGACGTCCGGGTTGGTCACTGCCATGACGATGAGGAAGTCCGCCACCGATCCGTTGCTGGTGAACCACTTGTGCCCGTTGATGACCCACTCCTCGCCGTCGCGCAGCGCCGACGTCGTCAGGAGCGTGGGATCGGATCCGGCGGTGTGGGGCTCGGTCATGGAAAAGGCGGACCGCAGGTCCCCGTCCAACAACGGCTGGAGCCAGCGCTCCCGCTGCGCCTCGTCGCCCGTGGCCTCGATCCCGACCGCCAGCAACTCCGCATTCCCCGAGTCGGGCGCGTTGTTGCCGAACACCACCGGCGCCAGCGGCGACTGCCCCAGGATCTCGTGCATGAGGCCCAGGCGCACCTGGCCGAACCCCATCCCGCCCAGTGCCGGTGGCAGGTGCGCCGCCCAGAGCCCCTGCGCCTTGACCTGCTCCTGCAGCGGCCGGATGACGACTCGCACCTGGTCATAGGTGAGATCCAACGTCTCGAGCGGGAACACCTCGTCGCGCACGAAGCCACGCATCCATTCCAACTTCTCTTCGAACTCGGGCTCGGTCGAGAAATCCCAGGCCATGGCCGCTCCTCCCTGCCACCGGTCAGCTACCGGGGGTCCCCACCCTGCCACTACCGTGGGCGACGTGACCACCACGAGCCCCATCTCTCTTCGCACCCCCGGGCCCCTGGCGAGCGCGCCACCTCCGCCCCCGTCCCCGCCGCACATCGCCCTGGACGCGACGGGGCGGGCCGTCATCGCCTCGGCCGAACGCGCCCTGCTCGACGAGCGCCGCCTCCTGACCGGCGACGAGCTGACCGCGCTGGCCGCACTGCCCGACGGCGCGGTGATGGCACTCGCCTCGCTGGCCCATCAGGTGCGCCTGGCGTGGTGCGGACCGGAGGTCGAGATCGAGGGGATCCTCTCCGCCAAGACCGGCGGTTGCCCCGAGGACTGCCACTTCTGCTCGCAGTCGTCCCGCTTCGACACCCCCGTCAAGGCCACGCCGTTCCTCGACCCGGCCGAGGTCCTCGCGGCCGCCCGCGAGACGGCGGCCCTCGGCGCCTCCGAGTTCTGCATCGTCCTCGCGGTACGGGGCCCGGACGAGCGCACCATCGAGCGCATCCTCGACCTGGTCCCCCTGATCCACGACGAGACGGGTCTGAACGTCGCCGTCAGCGCGGGCATCCTCACCGAGGACCAGGCCCGCCGACTGGCCGAGGGAGGCGTGCACCGCTACAACCACAACGTCGAGACCGCCCGGTCGCACTTCCCGTCGATCGTCTCCACCCACACGTGGGACGAGCGCGCCGAGACCTGCCGCCTCGTCAAGTCCCACGGCATGGAGCTGTGCTGCGGCGCCCTGATCAACGTCGGCGAGTCGGACGCGCAAAGGGTCGAGCTGCTGACCCAACTCCAAGAGCTCGCGCCCACAGAGGTGCCGATCAACTTCCTCAATCCGCGGCCCGGCACGCCGCTCGGCGACCGTCCCGTCCTCGGCGCCTGGGAGGCCGTCCGCTGGATCGCGCTGTTCAGACTCGCTCTGCCCTCGGTGATCCTGCGCTACGCCGGCGGCCGGGAGGTGACCCTGCGCGACCTGCAGGCCATCGGCATGACGGCCGGTATCAACGCACTGATCGTGGGCAACTACCTGACCACGCTCGGCCGCTCCGCCCACGAGGACCTCCAGATGCTGGAGGACCTCCGCATGCCCATCGGCGCCCTCACCGCCGCCATCTGAGCAGCCCGCCGAAGGGCCGGAAGATCCCCACGTGACCGGGCCGGTGTCCCCCACTCACTGCACGGGCTGCGGCCGGCCCACGACGGCATGCCCCGGATGTGGGCGCGCCCTCGACCCCCCGCGCTTCTGCCCCGACTGCGGGCGGCGCATGACGGTGACCGTGGTCCCCACCGGATGGGTGGCCCGCTGCCGCGACGACGCGCACCAGGAGCTCCGTTCCGCCTGAACCTTCCGCCCCGTGCTTGCCAGTCCTAGGCACCATCCACCGAGGAAACCGACGAACGTGAGATGCCAGTCGAAGTCGAGCACTCCTACGACGGCACAGCACAGCAACCCCGATGTGGCGCAGGAAGAGAGCACGTCGACGCGGCGTGCAACCCGAATGACGGCTATGGCCGCCACGACGAGCAGCACCACGCCGACGATCCCGCAATCGGCGGCAATCTGCAGGTACTCGTTGTGCACGAAATGTGCGTACGTCCCGTCCGCGGCTTGGAAGACGAGCAGGCGATCCGGGCCGACACCCAGGACGGGTGCACCACTCCACTGGTGGAGCGCGGCAGACCATTCCACCGAGCGGTCCTGATCGCTCGGCGCGAACGCCCGCACGGCGAGCTCGTGACGCAGCAGCGCGGCCACTCCTGCGGCGCACGCGGTCAGCGCCAGACCCACCGCCATGCGCGCCCGGAGGCCGAACCCCACCGAGAGTGGGTCCCATCGAACGACGGCGGCGACGGCGGCGGCCACCGCGAACACCGCACCCAACCACGGCACATGGCCCACGTCGGACGAGGTGGCGATCGCCGCGATGCCAAGAGCGGCGCCCGACACCAGCGGGACGAGAAACTGCAAAAAGCGGCGCCACGGCACGATGGCAGCGGCACAGGCAAACGCGACGTAGGCGCCCCGGCTCTGCGTTGCGAGGAGGCCGGCGGCGCAGAGGCACATGGCAACGCGGGTCACCCAGGGGTACACGTCCGAGCCCAGCGCGAGCAGAAGGCAGACACCCAACACGAGGCCCGCCGCGTCGGAGTAGGTCAACGTCGACGACAGCCGCCACAGGCCCTGCGCAGGCATGGCCATCGGGTACCAGCGCCAGACCAAGCCGGCGAACCCAACGACTGCCCCCGTCGCCCCGAGGCACGCAACGCCGAGCGCCGCCACCTCCCGGGCTCGGCCCCGGAGCGGACGCACCGCGGCGAAGGCCGCGGCAAAGGCCACGAAGCTCGCCCCGAGAGGGAGGAACGCGGCGACGGGGCCCGCCGTCGCCGCCCGGACGAGCCACCACGTCGCCAGCACCAGGAGGCTGGCAATCACCGCCGCGCTCCGGCGGTCGGGCGGATTGGCGATCAGGGCAGCAGGCAGGAAGACGATCGACGCCACAACGGCGACGAACGCGTCACCCGGCCAGAAGCCGCCCTCCCGGAAGCCCTCGACCAGCATGAGCCCGAACAGGAGCGCCGCGACGACCCATTCTCTCGTGGGCGACTCGAATCCGGGACCGATCACCGCAGCAATCGGTCCATCGGCCTCCTGCAGCTTCACCCGACTCCCAGGCCCCCTTGTGGTTTCGGCGAGACGCTAGCCGAGGCGCCTCACCGCACATCACGAGGCGCCGGCCGGCCGCGGCGGTGGCCCCGGCGGGGCGACGCCACCGCGGACGACAGCCACCAGTTCCGCCTCCCCTCCGGGCAGCACCACCACCCGCAACTCGTCACGCCGTCGCAACCAGTCGAGGTTGCGCGCATGCAGATCGGAGGAGGGATCATAGCGATTCAGTGCGACCACGCAGGGCGCGTCGAGCACGTCGGCCGTCAGCCGCACTGCGTTGATCGTCCCCAGCCCTGCGTCGGCAACCAACACCACGAGATCGGGAGCGAGCGCTCTGCACATGGCGACACCGTCGCCGTCGTCGGCCAGGGGTGAACGGACGCCGCCGGCCGTCTCGACCACGCCGACGTCGACCGGCCTCCCCGGCCACGACAGCTCCCGCAGCAGGTCGCCGAGGCCGAACGAAGGACGACCCAGCACGTCTGCCGCCATCGGGGGAGCCATCGGTACCGCATACCAACGATGCGGGGGGCACACCGACTCGGGCTCCTCGTGACTCGCCGCACCGAGAACCGCGGCATCACGAGCCGAGGGGTCGTCGTACCGGTCGAAGGACTGCGCCGGCTTGCGGGCGGCAACGGTGACGCCGGCGGCGCGCAGGTCGCCCAGGAGGCGGGCGGCGACCCACGTCTTCCCGACGTCTGTTCCGGTACCGACGACAACCACCAGCCTGTGGGGACGCACGTCGTCGCCGCTCAGAGCGTGGCCGGCAGGGGCGACCGCACACGCAGGAGCGCAGTGAGCAGCCGATCCGCGTCCTCGTCGCAGTGCGCGGCCGACAGCGTGACGCGCAGGCGGCTCGTCCCGGTCGGCACGGTGGGCGGCCGGATGGCCGGCACCCACAGACCCTCCGCCAGGAGCGTCGTCGATGCCTCCACGGCGCGCGCCTCGCTCCCGAGGACGACGGGGATGATCGGGCTCGGGTGACCAGGCGCCGCCAACCCCGCGTCGACGACTCGCTGCACCAGGGCGGCCAGACGGGCCATGAGCGCAGCCCCTTCGTCGGATCGCAGGACGCCGAGCGCAGCCAGCGCCGCGGCCGCATCGGCAGGGGTGGACGCGGTGGAGAAGATGTAGGGACGGGCCCGGTTGACCAGGAGGTCGACCACGTCACGCGACGCCGCGACGAATCCCCCCAGTGACCCGAGCGTCTTCGAGAGGGTGCCGACTCGGACGATCGCTGCGCCGCGTGCGGTGGGGACCGACGGGCCGAGCACGGCATGGGCCTCGTCGAGCACCAGCAGCGCGCCGTGGCGGGCGCACAAGGACACGAGCTCGTCGACCGGCGCCGCATCCCCGTCCATGGAGAAGACCGTGTCGGTCACGACGATCGCCGGGCTCGCGGCAGGGCCGCGGGTCGCGCTCCCGGTGGCGGACAGCAACTCCTCGAGGTGCTGGAGGTCACGGTGCCGGTAGACAGTGACGGATGCACGCGAGAGCCGGCACCCGTCGATGATGCTGGCGTGATTCAACTCGTCCGAGAGGACGCGGACCCCGGGTCCGCAGAGCGCGCAGAGCACGCCGAGGTTCGCGGCGAACCCGGTCGGGAAACAGACAGCGGCCTCGGCTCCCTTCCAATCGGCCAGGGCCAGTTCGAGGTCGCTGTGAATGGGGCGCGTCCCGGTCACCAGCCGTGATGCACCCGATCCGGCGCCCCAGCGCTCCAGGGCTTCGATGGCGGCCCCCACCACGGCCGGGTGGGAGCTCAAGCCGAGATAGTCGTTCGACGCAAACGACACGACCGGCGCCCCCTCGAGGGCGCCCGCCGGTCCCAGCGCGTCGAACTCGCGGGGCGCGCGCCAACGGTCCTCGTCGACCACCCGGGCGAGCGAGTCACGGATCCGGGCGTCCCAGGGACTCCCGCTCACGTCTGGCCCGACGCCATGTCGTCGAGCGCCCCGTCGAGAGCATCGACGATCCGGACCACCTCGTCCTCCGTGACGGTGAGCGGCGGCATCAGCACCACCACGTCACCGAGCGGCCGGAGCAGCACGCCCCTCGATACGGCGCCCGCACACGCGCGGCGCCCCCACCGCAGCCCCGGCTCGGGCGGGGCCAACTCGATCCCGACCATCAGCCCGCGCTGGCGGATCTCGCGCACCGCGGCCCGACCGGCCACCCGTTGCCCGAGGAGGGACGAGAGCTGGTCCGCGCGCGCCCGCACGTTGGCCAGGACGTCCCAGGACTCGAGGAGGCGCAGGTGCTCGAGCGCGACTCCCGCCGCCAGCGCGTTCCCGCCGTAGGAGTGCCCGTGGTAGAAGGTCTCCGGACCGAGATCGGCGCCGAGGAACGCGCCGAACACCTCGCCGGACGCCACCGTCGCCGACATGGCGAGGTACCCGCCGGTGATCCCCTTGCCCAGGCAGAGCAGGTCCGGACGCAGCCCGCACTGCTCGGAGGCGAACAACGTGCCGGTCCGCCCGAACCCGGTCGCCACCTCGTCGCAGATCAGGAGGGTGCCGGCCTGACGGCACGCCTCGCCGACCCGCCGCACATCGTCGGCGGAGGCACACAACATCCCCGACGCGCCCTGCACCAGGGGCTCGAGCACGACGGCGGCCAGCTCCGCGCCGTGCGCCTCGATCGCGGCGCACGCCTTGGCCGCCCAGCCGGGGTCCGCATATCCGGGCGTGCGGACCACCGGAAAGCACAAAGGCGCGAACACCGCGCTGAAGACGCCGCCATCCCCGAGCGACAGCGAGCCGATGGTGTCGCCGTGGTACGCGTCGCCGAGCGCCAAGAAGGAGGTACGCCTCTCGACGCCCTCGTTGACCCAGTACTGAAACGCGATCTTGAGCGCCTGCTCGACCGCCACGGCGCCGTCGCCCGCGAAGAGGAAGTGTGGGTCGTCGACGGGCACGACGTCGGCGAGCGCCTCGGCCAGCTCGACCACGACCGTGTTGCCATTCCCGAGCATCGTCGAGTGGGCGACCTTGGCGGCCTGGGCCGCCAGGGCGGCATCGAGCTCGGGGACCCGGTGCCCCAGCGTGTTCACCCAGAGCGACGAGATGGCATCGAGGTAGCGACGCCCCTCGGCATCGATCAACTCACGCCCTTCGGCGCGCTCGACGACGAGGGGTGCGTTGTCGACATACGCCGCCATCTGCGTGAACCCGTGCCAGACCACGGCCGCGTCGCGCTCGACCCAGGACCTCGGGCTCGAGTTGGTGGTGTTCATGCCCCAAGTCTGGTCGCAGCCGGGGCGGCGGGTCCATTGCGCGAGAATGAGCCATGGACCTGATCGGCGTCGTCGACACCATGTTCGCCCGCTACGACATGGGCGCCGAGGCGCTCGGCGAGCTGTCCGAGTGCCCTGGCTACGGCACCCGCTTCACCACCGTGCGCCGTACCGTCCCCGGCTTCAAGGACCTAGCCGTGGCAGCCAAGAAGCTCATCGAAGAAGAGGGCTGCCGCATCGTGGTGGCCCTGGGGATGCCGGGCAGGGAGAAGGTCGACAAGGTCTGCGCCCACGAGGCGTCGACGGGGATCATGATGGCCCAGCTCATGACGAACACGCCGATCCTCGAGGTGTTCGTGCACGAGGACGAGTCCGACGATCCGGCGACGTTGGCCATGGTCTTCAAGAACCGCTCGCGGGACCACGCCCGCAACGCCTACCTCATGCTCTACGAGCCCGAGCAGCTCACGGCCCGGGCGGGCCAGGGCATCCGGCAGGGCTTCGCCCACGCGGGGCCGCTCGGGACCTGACGCAGGTCGGCGGCGAGCCGTCCCGGACCGACCGCGTGACGGCCGGAGCTCAGGGGTCTCGCGGGAGACCGAGGACTTTCTCGGCCACGATGTTGCGCTGCACCTCGGCGGTCCCACCGCCCACGGTCAGCGCCGGGGAAAAGAGGAAGCCGCGGGACCACGTCGGGTCGCCCAGGGCGGCGCCCATCGGGCCCCAGCCGCCCACCGGGCCCGAGCCGGTGAGCATGGCGTGCGGCCCGGCCAGGTCGCGGGCCACGCCCATGATGTGCTGGCCGTGCGCGTCAGCGATCGCCTTACGGACCGAGGCCTCGGCCCCGGGGGCGCGGCCGGCGAGGACGGCCGACACCATGCGGAGGCGCAGGACGCGCAGGATCTGGCCCTCCATGAAGACGTCGACGAGGCGGTCCCTCGAAACGGGGTCCGGCGTGCCGCCGGCGTTTCGGACGATGTCGACCAGGTCGTCGGCAGTGGGGCCCATCCCCCACAGCGCGCCCTCGCCACTGAGCGAGACCCGCTCGTTGCCCAGCGTCACCTTGGCCAACTCCCAACCGCCGTGCTCGGGTCCCACGAGGTGGTCGGCGGGGATGCGGACGTCGGTGAAGAAGACCTCGTTGAAGGCGTGCTCGCCCGTCATGTCGATGAGGGGGCGGATCTCGATGCCTGGGGCGTCCATGGGGCAGACGAAGTAGCTGATGCCCATGTGCTTGGTGGCGGCCTGGTCAGTGCGGGCGAGGAGGATCCCCCACCGGGCGATGTGGGCGTAGCTGGTCCACACCTTCTGCCCGTTGACGACGTAGTGGTCGCCGTCGCGCTCGGCCCGGGTGGTCAGCGAGGCCAGGTCCGAGCCGGCCCCTGGCTCGGAGAACAGCTGGCACCAGAACTCCTCGCCGGCGAGCAGCGGCCAGAGCCACCGTTCCTTCTGCTCCTCGGTGCCGGCGTACATGAGTGTCGGCCCCGCCCACCCGATGCCGATCGGGTTGACCGGGCGACGCACGCCGGCCGCCCGCAGCTCCTCGTCGATCATCAGCTGGGTGAGCGGGTCGGCATCGAGGCCGTAGGGCGGGGCCCAGTGGGGCACGACGTAGCCGGCCTCGGCGAGCTGGCGGCCGGTCGGGCGGGGGTGCTCGGCCAGCCAGTCCCTGACGCGTCGACGGCGGGGGTCGTCGCCGCCTGGCAGGCCGAGATCCACGGCGGCAGCGTAGGCTGCGTGTCTCGCTTCACGCATGTCGGCGGGGGCGGGGCTGACGGGGGTCGGCGGACGGCGCTGGAACGGTGGCGAACGGAGCATGCATGACTGACTGGAATTACGCAGACGTCTGGGAGACGGTCGCCGACGTGCAACCGGAGGCCGTGGCCATCACCCAGGGGAGCCGCAACATGACATGGGGCGACTTCGACCGCGGTGCCGACGGCGTCGCGCAGTTCCTGCTCGACCTCGGTGTCGCCCGGCAGGACAAGGTGGCCGTCTACCTCTACAACGCCCCTGAGTACATCCAGGCCACCTTCGCCGCCATGAAGGTCGGCCTCGTCCCCGTCAATACCAACTACCGCTACGGCGACGACGAGCTGACCTACCTGTGGGAGAACGCCGACGCGGTGGCGGTGGTGTTCCATGGCGCGTTCGCCGACCGCATTGAGGGGATCCTCGACCGCGTCCCCAGCGTGAAGGGCTGGCTGTGGGTCGACGACGGCTCCGGGCCCTGCCCCGACTGGGCCACGCCCTACGAGGACGCGATGAAGTGCGCGGTCGGGCGTGCCGCAGCGCCGTGGGGGCGCAGCGGCGACGACCTCTACATGCTCTACACGGGTGGCACCACGGGCATGCCCAAGGGCGTCATGTGGCGCCAGGACGACCTCTTCGCCCGCCTGATCGACGGCGGCGTACGCCACTACGACGTCAACGGAGGGATGGAGGGCGTGCGCGCCGCTCTGGTGGCCAGCCCGGGCGGCGTGACCCTGATGCCCGCCTGCCCGCTCATGCACGGCACCGGCGCCTTCACCGCGAACACGACGCTCACCGAGGGCGGACGGGTGTGCCTGCTCGAGTCGCGCACGTACGACCCGGTGGAGATGCTCGACACCATCGAGCGCGAGAGGGTCAACGGGCTCGTGATCGTCGGCGACCCCTTCTCCCGCCCGCTGTTGGCCGTCCTCGACGAGAACCCGGGGAAATGGGACCTCAGCTCACTCTTGATGGTGATCTCCTCCGGCGCGATGTGGAGCGAGCCCGTCAAGGAGCGCTTGCTCGCCCATCACGCCGCCATGTTCCTGGCTGACGCGTTCAGCTCGTCGGAGGCCCTCGGCATGGGCATGTCCATCTCGGGCGGCGGTGCAGCCGCAAAGACGGCGTCGTTCACGCTCGGGCCCGACGTCAAGGTGCTGACCGAGGACGGCCGCGAGGTGCCGCCCGGTTCCGAGGAGGTGGGCGTGCTCGCGCTGGGCGGGCGCAACCCGCTCGGGTACTACAAGGACGAGGACAAGTCGAACCGGACCTTCAAGGTCATCGACGGCGTGCGCTACTCCATCCCGGGCGACTACGCCCAGGTCGATGTCGACGGCACCATCCACCTGTTGGGCCGGGGGTCGGTCTGCATCAACTCCGGCGGGGAGAAGATCTTCCCCGAGGAGGTGGAGGAGGCGCTGAAGACGCACGATGCGGTGCGCGACGCCGTCGTGGTCGGAATCCCGCACCCGACCTACGGCGAGCAGATCGTGGCGGTCGTAGAGCCGGTCGAGGGGGTCACGTCGCCCGGTGAGGCCGAGCTGATTCAGCACGTGAAGGCGCGGCTGGCCCACTACAAGGCCCCCCGGCGCGTGCGGTCCGTCGAGACGATCGGGCGGGCGCCCAACGGCAAGGTCGACTACAAGCGCCACCGGGCCGAGTCGATGGAGGAGATCGGGGCGGCCTCGGGCTGACGCCGGCCTGCGCCGGCCTGCGCCAGACTGTGACGATGTTCGTCGCCCCGGTCGACGCCACCTGCGGCGAGCACGAGTGGCGGCCCTTCGTCGAGGCCCATCCCTTCGGGCACCTGGTCGCTCCGGGCGGGCCCGAGCGCGAGATGCCGATCGTCGTGCCCACCCAATTCGTGCTGACGGACGACACGGTGTGGCTGCATCTCGTGCGGGCCAACCCCGTGTTCCACGCCCTGGCCGAGAACCAGCGGGTGCTGCTGAGCGTCGCCGACGACTGGGCCTTCATCCCCTCGACGTGGAAGGCCATCGGCGAGGAAGACCCCGCGCTCGGCGTCCCCACGACCTACTACGGCGCGGTGCAACTGGTCGGCACGGCGACGGTGCACGACGAGCGGACCACGCCGGGGACGGTGGCCGGCATCCTGCGGCGACAGCTGTCGGCGTTCCAGCCCGACATCGCGGTCGCCGACCCAGGTGTCACCCACCGGGAGAAGTTGATGGGTATCCTCGGCATTGAGATCCGACTCGAACAGGTGTCGGCCAAGTTCAAGTACGGTGGCAACGTCGACGAGGCCCACCGGCGCGCCGTGGTGGAGCGGCTGCGCGGACGGGGCGGTCCGGGCGACACTGCAGCGGCCGCCCATGTCGAGCGACGGCTCCATTCGGAGCCGGAGTCTTCCGAGCAGTTGACTCGGTAACACCCGCACCGCCGGCACACGCTGCGCGCCGCCAGCACGCTGCGGCCGAGGGTCCTTGCTTCGGCGGTACACGTCGAGCAAGCTTCGCGGTGTCGGCGGTCCGGGCACACCTGGGAGGGGAACTTATGCGGTCGTCTTTGCAGCGCGCGTGCCTCGTGGCACTCATCGGTCTGTTCGGTGTCGTGGGCTCGGTCGTCACGGCGGGATCGGCCGCTGCGACGCCGGGTCCCGGATCGCAGGTGGCCGCGACGGAGTGGACACCGACCACTCCCCCTGCGGTCGGCACTGATTCCTACGACGAGAACGTCTCGTGTGTCTCGTCGGTCTTCTGCATCGCAGCCATGGTGGCTCCGTCGCCGTACGTCCAGCAATGGAACGGGTCAGCGTGGAACACGATCGCTCTGCCCGCCCTCCCCGGTGCGACCGCGGTTGGTCTTACGGCCGTCTCGTGCACGTCGACGTCGTTCTGCATGGTTGCGGGTGTCTACGCCAACAACTCCCAAGACTCTCCGGTTGCCTACCAGTGGAACGGCGCCGACTGGTCGGTGAGTGCGACCCCGACACTGCCGAGCCAGTACGCGAGTGCTCGGCTGTCGGGCCTGTCGTGCACGGGACCGACGTGGTGCATGTTGACGGGCGCCGCGGTGAACGGCTCGACGAGCAACGTGGACACGTTGGCCGAGCAATGGAACGGCACGTCGTGGTCGATCACGAGCACGCCGAGCATCGCGAACCACACAGACGACGAGTTCACCGCCCTCAGTTGCACCGGGCCGGCCAACTGCATGGCCGTGGGGTACAACGTGGGCACAGGAGCGGGGTTCGCAGTGCCGAGCGCCGGGTTGCCGGTGTCGGGACCGCCGCAGCTCGGACCTCTCGGGCTTCCCGGCTCCCCGCTGGGGACCCCGGCACGGGCACGGGCACAGGCACAGCCCCATGCCGCAGGGACGTACCTTGTCTTGGCCGAGCAGTGGAACGGAGCCTCGTGGAGTGTCACGACGACCCCGGACCCCAGCGGCACCACCGAACCGGTGTTCTACGGCGTGTCGTGCGCCGGCACCGGCTTCTGCATGGCGACCGGTTTCGACGAATCGACGCAAGATGTCGCCTTTGCCGAGGAGTGGTCCGGCGGTACCTGGTCCCAGACGCCGCTGCCCGCCTCGCCCACCGCGAACGGCGATGCGTTGCTGGCCACCAGTTGCGTCAGCGCGACGTCGTGCACCTCGGTGGGCGCGGCCTTCACCGATGCCAACAGCCAAGACTTCGAGGTCATGACTGCATGGTGGAACGGCAGCGCGTGGACCCTGGGCACGGTGAGCACTCCGTCCTCTCCCGAAGCACTGTGGTTCGGCGTCTCCTGCCTCGCCGGTGGGTCCTGTGTCGCGACCGGTGTCGTGAGTGCGGGCGTGACCGACGCGCCCTACAGCGGCGAGGCTTCGATCAGCCGCACCGGCTATCGCATGGTGGCATCGGACGGAGGCGTCTTCGCCTTCGGGCCGAGCGAGCCGAGCCCTGGGGCCCCGTTCCTCGGCTCGACGGGCGGCATGGGCTTGGACGCGCCGATCGTCGGCATGGCGGTCATGCCGGCCGGTGACGGCTACTACCTGGTTGGCGCCGACGGCGGCGTCTTCAACTACGGCTCTGCGCAGTTCTACGGCTCCATGGGGGGCATGCCCCTCAACAAGCCGATCGTGGGCATGGCGGTCACCGGCGACGGGGGCGGCTACTGGCTGGTGGCCTCCGACGGCGGCGTCTTCAGCTTCGGCGACGCGCAGTTCTACGGCTCCACCGGAGGCCTGGCCCTGGCGAAGCCGATCGTGGGCATGGCCAGCACCCCGAACGGGCTGGGGTATTACCTGGTGGCCGGCGACGGAGGGGTCTTCGCCTACGGCAACGCCGTGTTCGCCGGGTCGGAAGGAGGGATGCCCCTCAACAAGCCCATCGTGGGCATGGCGGTGACGGCCGCCGGGGGGTACTACCTGGTCGGTGCGGACGGCGGCGTCTTCAACTTCGGCGCTCCGTTCCTCGGATCCGCCGGAAGTCTGACCCTCAACAAGCCGATCGTCGGCATCGGTGTGGCCGCGGGCGGCTACTACCTGGTCGGCTCCGACGGGGGGATCTTCAGCTATCCGGGGGCGGGAACTCCGCCGTTCTTCGGCTCCGAGGGTGGGGCCACGCTGAACAAGCCAATCGTCGGGATCGGGACCTGAGCAGCCCCACGCTCTGCCGTTGACCAACCCGCGGGAGGCTCAGTCCGACGTCGGTCGACTACCGCTCGGCCGCCGCCGCCAGGTTGGCCAGCGTCGCCTCCATCTCCTTCGCGGCGTGCGCCGCGCTGTGATCGCCCATCGCACGCGCCACCACGACGAACCAACGCTTACGGTTGTCCCGCCACGACTCGGTCACCCGACAGCCCGACTCGGTGCCCTCGAACTCGTAGCGCCAGTTGGCGACGGCCAGCGGCCCGGCCGTCACGGAGAACTCGAAGAGCTTGCCCTGCTCGTAGCCGACCACCGTCGCGTCGGTGGACCAGCGCCGGAAGCCGTTCTTGTTGGAACCGCGGAAGACGGCACCCAGCGCCGGGCCGGTCGCGCCCTTGATCCATCTCCCTCCGGCGTTTTCGGGCGACCACTCCCCCATGCGCGGCAAGTCGGAGACGAGGGACCACACCTTCTCGGCCGGGGCGGCGATCTCTCGGGTGGCGGCGGTGGGATACGGCATGGACGGAGGATAGTTTGAGGTCATGGCACAGACCCGTTCCACTGCGGCCCGCACGGCGACGCGCGGGGTCCCCGGGGGCCAGCGCGAGCTGATCGTGCCGACCCCCCCGACGTTCACCACGCTGGAGGAGGAGCGCCTGCACCGCAAGCAGAAGCTGGCCGGGGCGCTGCGGCTGTTCGGACGCTTCGGCTTCTCCGAAGGCGTGGCCGGGCACATCACGGCCCGCGACCCCGAGCTGACCGACCACTTCTGGGTGAACCCATTCGGCATGAGCTTCCGCCATGTGCGGGTCTCGGACCTGATCCTGGTGAGCCACTCGGGCGAGGTCGTCGAGGGGAGCCGGCCGGTGAACCCGGCTGCCTTCGCCATCCATTCGGCGGTCCACGCAGCCCGACCCGACGTCATTGCGGCGGCGCACGCGCACTCGGTCTACGGCAAGGCCTGGTCAGCGCTCGGACGTCCCCTCGACCCGATCACCCAAGATGCCTGCGTCTTCTACGAGGACCACACGGTGTGCGAAGAGGGTGGTGGCGCCATCGTGCTGGAGGAGGCGGCGGCCAAGGCCCTGGCGGCCGCACTCGGCCCCCACAAGGCGACCATTCACCGCAACCACGGGCTGTTCACGGTCGGGCACTCGGTCGACGAGGCGGCCTGGTGGTTCATCACCATGGAGCGTTCGTGCCAGGCCCAGCTCCTGGCCGAAGCGGCCGGGACGCCACTGCTGATCGACGACGAGGGGGCGCGCTACACGCGTGACCGCACGGCCACGCACGGGGCCGGATGGTTCTCGTTCCAGCCGCTGTGGGACGAGATCTCGCGCAGCGAGCCCGAACTGTTCGACTGAGCACGCACAGAGTGTCCCCATCCACACCATCCCCGGCCGGCGGCCCCAACCGGCCGAATACTCGCAGAACGAGAACGTGTTCTAACCTGAGACGGATGGAGTTCAACCTCGCCGACTTGTTCGAGGCGTCCGTCGACGCCTACCCCGAGCGGGAATACCTCGTGGCCAACGGCGCGCGACGGACGTACGCCGACATGGAAGCGCGCGCGAACCGGCTGGCCCACCACCTGGCGGCGCAGGGGATCGGGCCGGGGGACCACGTCGGGATCTACGCCTACAACTCCGTCGAGTGGGTGGAGGCGGCCTGGGCCGTCTTCAAGCTGCGGGCGATCTGGATCAACATCAATTACCGCTACGTCAAGGACGAGCTGCACTACCTCCTCACCAACGCCGACCTGAAGGCGCTGGTGTACCAGCGAGAGTTCTCACCTCTGGTCGCTGCGCTCCTGCCCGAGCTGCCCGACCTGCGCCACGTGATCGTCATCGACGACGGCAGCGAGGTCGAGCCGACACCGGGCGCGATCGGGTACGAGCAGGCGATGGCCGATCAATCCGAGGAGCGGGACTTCGGACCGCGCTCGGGCGACGACCTCTACATCCTCTACACCGGCGGGACCACCGGAATGCCCAAGGGCGTGGTCTGGCGGCACGAGGACGTCTTCTACGCCCTCGGCGGGGGCACGGACCCGGTCACGAACGAGCGGATCACCGACCCCTCGGTGATGGTCGCCAAGGGCGCCGGGGGACCGATGGTGCACCTGCCGGTGGCGCCCCTCATGCACGGGGCCACGCAGTGGTGCGTCATGGGGCAGAGCTTCGTCGGATCCAAGATCGTCCTGATGGCGAAGTTCGATCCCCACCATGTCTGGCGTCTGGTGGGCGAGGAGCGCGTGAACTCCGTGATGATCACGGGGGACGCCATGGGCAAACCGCTGATCGAGTCCCTGACCGACCCCGGGACGGATCACGACCTCTCGTCGCTGTTGGCGGTGGTGTCGTCGGCGGCGCTGTTCTCGGCTCCCGTCAAGGACCAGTTCTTCGAGCGTCTCCCCCACATCGTGATCACGGACGCCATCGGCTCGTCGGAGGGCGGCAACAACGGGATGACCGTGGTGACGGCGGGCAACACGGCGATGAAGAGCGGCCCGACGGTCCATCTGCTCGGGAAGACCGTCGTGTTCGACGAGAACCTGCAGCTGGTGGAGCCAGGGTCGGGCGTCATCGGCAAGATCGCCCGCTCGGGCGACATCCCACTCGGCTACTACAACGACCCAAAGAAGACGGCCGAGGTGTTCATAGAGGTGCGAGGTACTCGCTACGTGATGCCGGGTGACTACGCGACGGTCGAGGTTGACGGCTCCATCACGTTGCTCGGACGGGGATCGATCGTCATCAACTCGGGCGGCGAGAAGATCTTCCCCGAGGAGGTCGAATCTGCCGTGCGCTCCCATCCCGACGTCATGGACGCCATCGTGTGCGGGGCGCCCGACGAGCGCTGGGGCCAGACCGTGGCCGCCATCGTGCAGCCGAGAGCGGGACACGAGGCGCCGTCCCTGGAGTCGCTGCAGGAGCACTGCCGGCACTTCATCGCGGGATACAAGCTGCCCCGCCGCCTCCATGTGGTCGACGCGGTGGAGCGCTCGCCCTCGGGGAAGCCCGATTACACGTGGGCAACGGCGATCGTGCACGCCGGGGGCGAGGCGCCCGCGGCGCCGGCTGGCGGCTGAGCCAACGCGGGTTCCTCGGGGTCGCAACTTCCGATGGCCCGAAAGGCCCATCGACAGCCGCGACACAAACACGTTACGGTTCTCGCATCACTGGGGGACCGATACGCTGAGCTCGAGCGGAGGGGTGCGTCCCCTGGCGCGCGGAGCACGACGGACGATCGTCATTGCCGGGGCGGCGATCAGCCTCGTCCTGTCGGCCATGGCGGCCGGGGCGGCCCCGGCCGGTGCCAGTGTGGCGGCGACGGCCCACGCCGACGCCGCAACGGCCTGGACCGTGTACCACGGCAACCCGCTCGGCAGCGGTGTCGACGCTTCCGGCGTGACGTTCTCGCCGGCCAACCCGGCGTGGAGGTCACCGGTACTCGATGGCCAGGTCTACGGCGAGCCACTCGAGGCGACAGGGCGCGTCTACGTGGCGACCGAGAACGACACGGTGTACGCCCTCGCGGCGAACACCGGCGCCATCCTGTGGTCGACCCACGTGGGGACTCCTGTTCCCTCGGGAGACCTGCCCTGCGGCGACATCGGCCCGACCGTCGGCATCACCGGCACCCCCGTCATCGACTCGGCGCGGGGCGAGATCTTCGCGGTTGCGGATGAGCTGAGCAATGGCTCGCCCGCCCACGTCCTGGTCGGCCTCGACATGTACACCGGCACCACCTTCCTGGACGAGGCCGTCGATCCTCCCGGGCAGCTCACCTCGGCGATCCTGCAACGCACGGGTTTGAACCTGAGCGACGGGAACGTCGTCTTCGGATACGGGGGCAACGACGGCGACTGTTCGTCGTACCACGGATGGATCGTCTCGGCGCCCGAGGACGGCGGGCCGGTCGGCTACTTCGACACCACGAGCCCCGGTACCCAAGGGGCGGTCTGGATGGGTGGGGCGGCACCCGAAGTGGACGCGTCGGGGAACATCTGGGCCGCCACGGGCAACGGGTCCTCATCGAATCCATACGACGGCAGCGACTCGGTCATTGAGCTGTCTCCCGCCCTCGGTTTCGAGCAGCTGTTCGCCCCGAGCACCTGGTCCTACGACAATTCGCACGACCAAGATCTCGGCTCGACGGCTCCGGCGCTGCTCTCCGACGGAACGATCCTGCAGGTGGGCAAGTCGCAGACGGGCTATCTGCTGAACCAGGCGAACCTCGGCGGCAACGGCGGCTCGCAGCTCACCGAGGCACCCGTGTGCCCGGGAGCCGATGCCGACGGTGGGGATGCCGTCGTCGGGGCCGTCGTCTACGTGCCCTGCGGAGGTGGGCTCCAGGCCGTGCAAACCAGCCCGTCCCCTCCCGCGCTCGCCGTCAACTGGACCGCCGCCGGCGGGGAACACGGACCTCCGATTGCGGCAGGTGGCCTGGTGTGGTCGATCGGCGGCAGCTCGCTCTACGCGATCAACCCGGTGGACGGTTCGACGGCGCAACAGCTCTCCATCGGTAGCGAGGCCAACCACTTCCCGACGCCGTCCGTCGGCGACGGCCTGCTCCTGGCCCCGACGAGCGATCAGGTCGTCGCGTTCTCCGGCTCGGCCGGGCTTCCGGGGCCGCCGTCGCCCCCGCCGCCGGCGCCGCCCAACTCCTCGTACTGGCTGGTGGCCTCCGACGGTGGCGTCTTCACCTTCGGCAACGCCGGCTTCTTCGGCTCGGCCGGCAGCCTGCCACTGGTCAAGCCGGTGGTCGGGATGGCCGCGACCCCCTCGAAGGGCGGCTACTGGCTCGTAGCCTCCGACGGAGGGATCTTCACCTATGGCGACGCAGGGTTCTTCGGGTCACAGGGCGGCAAACCCCTGAACGCCCCGATCGTCGGCATGGCGGCCACCCCCGATGGCGGGGGGTACTGGCTGGTCGCCTCCGACGGCGGGATCTTCAGCTTCGGGGACGCGAAGTTCTACGGCTCCATGGGCGGCAAACCGCTCAACCGGCCCATCGTCGGCATGGCCACGACACAGGACGGGCTCGGGTACTGGCTGGTGGCCTCGGACGGTGGCATCTTCAGCTTCGGGGACGCCGCCTTCCACGGCTCCATGGGCGGCAGACCCCTGAACAAGCCGATCGTCGGCATGGCCGCCACGCCCGACGCGCTGGGGTACTGGCTCGTGGCCTCCGACGGCGGCATCTTCAACTTCGGCGACGCCGGGTTCCACGGATCGGCCGGCAGCATCGCGTTGAACAAGCCGGTGGTCGGGATGGCGGCCTCCCCCGACGGCGGCGGGTACTGGCTGGTCGCCTCCGACGGCGGCATCTTCAACTACGGGGACGCCAACTTCTACGGCTCCGAGGGCGGAACGGTGCTCAACAAGCCGGTCGTGGGCATCGCGTCGGCAAGCTAGTCCTGTCGCCGATCCGCCCGACGCGGCCGTCGGATGCGGCGACCAGCCCCACGCGATGATGCAGCCATGGCTCCGGGCTCCCTGCTCCTGCTCACCGGTTCGCCCGGCTGCGGCAAGACGACCGTCGCACCGTTGGTGGCCGATCGACACGAGCTCTCGGCGTGTCTCGACCTGGACTGGTTCTTCGCCAAGCTGCGCCGGGGGGCGATAGAGCCGTGGCGCGAGGCGGCGGACCGACAGAACAGGGTCGTGCTGCGCGCAGCGGCCGGCGCGGTGGCGACCTTCGCCGAAGGCGGCTACTTCACGGTCGCCGAGGGGATCTTGTACCCCTTCATGCTCGACCTCTTCGCGGCCGCCTGCGGGCCCCGCGGGATCGCCATCGACTACGCCGTGCTCAGAGCCCCCGTCGGCGTCGTGCAGCAACGCGTGCAGGACCGCAGGGTCGAACCACCGCATGCAGGTGCGCTCGCCGACGCCGCCGTCGTCGACGACCTGTGGCGGCAATTCGAGAGCCACGGTGTCGAGGAGCGCCACCGGGTGGACACCGGCGATCGCAGCCCCGCCGAGGTGGCCGAAGAGATCGACCGGAGGATGCGCGCGGGCGACTTCCGGCTGTAGCGCGAGGCCCGGCCAGCGGGGCGGTTCCCGCCACCGGCGCCGGGACTACTTCCCGCCGGCCGCCAGCCGCTGCTTGGTCGTCAGGTGCTCGGGATCCTTGTCGAAGTCCTTCAGCACGTGCTTCCCGAACGTCTCGACGGCCTCCTGGCACGACTCGATCGACATGGAAGTGGACAGCATGCCGAACGACAGCTGATCGGCGCCCGTGGCGACGAAGCTCTCGACCGCCTTCCCCACCTCGTCGGGGGTGCCCACCGCGGTGACGCCCGCGGCGATCGCCGCGTCGAGCGTGGCGGCGTCCATGGCCGGGATGATCTCGGGCCACTCGGGGATGCCCGGCGGCCGCGGGAAGGTGTCGAGATAGCGGAACACGAGGCTCAGGTGGTAGTTCGAGTCGGCCTCGAGGAACGTCTTGCGCGCCTTCGCACCGTCCTCCATGCAGATCATCTGCGTCGTGATCATCACGTTGTTGTTCACGAAGCCGCCCACCGGGTTCGTGCAGTCCCGGATCTTCTCCTTGTAGCGGCTGACCAGCGGTGTCAACTGGTCCGGGGTGGAGAAGCCGAAGCACAGGACGCCCACGCCGAGCTCGGCGGCCAGGTCGAAGGTGCCCGGGCTGCCCGCCGCCATCCAGAGGGGCGGGTGGGGCTTCGAGTAAGGCTTGGGCAGCACGTTGCGCGTGGGCATGGAGAAGAATTTGCCTTCGTAGCTGTAGTCCTCGTCCTTCCACATGCGCACGATCTGGGGCAGGGTCTCGGCCACCATGTCGCGGGTGAGCTCGCTCTCCTCGATCCCGAAGCCCTTCTGCTCGGTGGTGGACGAGCCGCGGCCGGTGCCGAACTCGAAGCGGCCCTCCGAGAGGTGGTCGAGCATGGCCACCCGCTCCGCGATGCGGGCGGGGTGGTTCACCGGCGGCGTGATGTTGAAGATGCCCGATCCGATGTGGATGTTGGTCGTCTTGGCGGCCACGAAGGCCAGGAAGGACTCCGAGGCCGACAGATGCGAGTACTCGGTGAGGAAGTGGTGCTCGGAGGCCCAGGTGTACTTGAAGCCGGCGCGGTCGGCCGCCACGATGAACGCCACCTCGTCCATGATGCGGTCGTGCTCGGCTGACGCTCCGTGCTGCTCGACGTACCGGGGCAGCACACACGCGGCGTTGAAGATGCCGAATTCCATGGGATGCACGTCCTCGTCTCCCGTGCCGCGGTCCGTTCCGCCGGCGTTTCGGGGACGGTAGCATGGGCCTCGTCAAAGTGCAACGTGTTCCAATAATGGGCCTTGCACCCCAGGTCAGAGACGTTCAGGGCATTCCAAATCCCCGGCCGGGCGAAGGAACAGCCGGGTCACCACCGCGACCCAAGGGGCACGTCGTGAGGAGCCGGGCGACGGGGCGGTCGAGGATCAGCGATCGACGCCGAGGACGAGTCCGCTCGTCGGCACGCCCGTACCCGCGGTCACCACGACGTGCTCGAGACCGTCGACCTGGTTGACCGACGTGCCGCGCACGAGGCGCGCCCCCTCGGCGATCCCGTTCATGCCGTGCAGGTAGGCCTCCCCGAGCTGGCCGCCATGGGTGTTGATGGGCAGCGCACCACCCACCTCTATGCGCCCGCCCCCGACGAAGTCCTTGGCCTCGCCCTTGGCGCAGAATCCCAATTCCTCCAATTGGTAGAGCACGTACGGGGTGAAGTGGTCGTAGAGGATGGCGGCCTGCATGTCGGCCGGCCCGAGACCGGAGGTCTCCCACAGCTGGCGGGCCACCACCGCCATCTCGGGCAGCCCCAGCAGATCGTCGCGGTAGTAGCTCGTCATCATGTCCTGGCCGGCGCCCGAGCCCTGTGCCGCCGCGCGGATGACCACCGGGGACGTGGGTAGGTCGCGGGCACGCTCGAGGGACGTCACGACGAGCGCCTGCCCGCCGTCGGTCTCCTGACAGCAGTCGAGGAGGTGCAGCGGCTCCACGATGAAGCGGCTGGCCTGGTGCTCCTCGAGCGTGATGGGTTTTCCGTAGAACCACGCCTTGGGGTTGGTCGCAGCGTGCTTGCGGTCGGCCACCGCGACGCGGCCGAGGTCCTCGCTCGTCGCGCCGGTCACGTGGAGGTAGCGCTGGGCCGCCATGGCCACCCACGAAGCCGGGGTGAGCAGGCCCACCGGCAAGTACGACGCCATGTGCGCGTTCTCCGCCGTGGGCACCGCGGCCCTCCCCTGGACACCGGTGCCGAAGCGGCTCCCGGAGCGTTCGTTGAAGGCGCGGTAGCACACGACCACGTCGGCCACGCCGGAGGAGACCGCCAGTGCGGCCTGCTGGATGGTGCCGCACGCGGCGCCGCCGCCGTAGTGGATCCGGCTGAAAAAGGTGAGCTCGCCGATGCCGAGGCTTCGGGCGATGTCGATGTCGGGATTGGTGTCCGAGCTGAAGGTGACCATGCCCTGTACCTCGGACGGTGCGATCCCGGCGTCCTTGAGTGCGGCGTCGACCGCCTCGACGGCGAGGCGGAGCTCAGAACGTCCCGAAGCCTTGGAGAATTCGGTGGCGCCGATGCCGGCGATGGCGGTCCGTCCCGAGAAGGCGTGCGGCATCAGGCGGCACCGCCCGGGGCGTCGGCGCCGTCCGAAGCGTCCCCCGCCTCGCCCCCCAGGGGCAGGACGACGCTGACCGTACCGGTCACATGGTCGCCGAGGTCGTTGGCGCCACGGATGGTCACGGTCACCACGCCGCTCTGGCCGTCGTCACCCAGGGGTCCTTTGTCCGTGACCGAGCCGGTGAGCGTCATGGTGCAGTCGGGATGGTTCGGCGCACCCAGCCGGATGTTGACCTCCGACACGCGGCTGCGCGGGCCCGACCAGTCGGTGACGTACCGGCCGACCAGCCCGTTGGTGGTGAGGATGTTCATGAAGATGTCCTTGGAGCCGCGTGCCTGGGCCAGCACCTGATCGTGGTGCACGTCCTGGTAGTCGCGGCTGGCAATGGCGCCCGACACGATCAACGTGCGGGTGATCGGCAGCACCAGCGTCGGCAGCGCGTCGCCCACCGAGACGTCGGAGTACGTCGGCCCCGGCACCGGATCAGCCGGGCCCGTCATCGGCCCGCCTCGGCGTCGGCGAGAGCCTGCTCGGCGATGCAGGCGCCCAGACGGGCCAGCTGTGCACTCGGACCGCCCAGCAACAGCTCGATCTGCTTGCCCCACAGGAAGTAGCGGTGGATCGGGTACGTGATGTCCGCCCCCATGCCGCCGTGCAGGTGCTGGGTGGCGTGCACCGTCCGCTGGCCGCGCTCGGCCGCCTGCCACTTGGCCACCCGCGCGGCGTCAGCGGCGTCCCGGCCGGTGTCGAAGCGCCAGGCCGCGTTCTGCCAGGTGACGCGCATCGCCTCGATGTCGATGGCGGCGTCCGCCGCCCGCAGCATGGTGGCCTGGAACGTGCTGAGCGGCCGCCCGAACTGGTGGCGCGTGTTCAGGTACGCCGCCGTCTGTGCCAGCGCGGCCTCGCACACGCCGACCTGCATCGCACACAGGGCGATGGTCGCAGCGGTCAGGAGGAAACCGAGCGTGGCACGACCCAGGTCCGGTCCCACCACGACGTCCTCGGGCCCGAGCTCCGCGCCGGCGAGATGCAGGTGCGGGTGGATCTCGCGGTTCGTGGTCACGGCGCGCTCGAGCGAGACACCGGGTGCACGCGGATCCACGAGCGCCAGCAGCACGCCGCCGCCGTCGACGTGCGCCGGCACGACGATCCGGTCCGCCACATGGGCCTGGGGCACCGCCATCTCGGTGCCCGCGAGCACCCAGCCCTCTCCCTGCGCCGTCGCGTGCACGGCGGGGGACGACGTCGGGCTGGACGCGCTCGCGTTCAGCGCCGCGGTCAGGACGACCTCGCCGGCAACGACGCCCGGCAGCCATCGGGCCCGCTGCGCGTCCGAGCCGAAGTGCGCGAGGGGCAGGGCGCCCAGCACGAGAGTCGCCCACAGCGGCACCGGCGCCACCGCGTTGCCCTGCGCCTCCAGCAGGAGGCACAGTTCCATGAGCCCCTGGCCGGCACCGCCGTCGGACTCGGGGACGGCGAGGCCCAAGAGGTCGGCCTCGGCCAGTGCCCGCCAGAGCTCACGGTCGATCCGCTCGTCCGACTGCTCGACCGCGGCAACGCGTTCGGGGTCCACCAGGCCCGAGAAGATGCGCGTCGCGGCCTCGGAGACCGCGAGCTGCTCGTCGCTGAAGCTGAAGTCCATCAGTCCCCCTCCCCCGCGGTGCGGGCCGGCACGAACACGGGCAGGGACAGCTCGTCGTCGTAGTCGACGAAGTCGGCCTGGAGCGCCATCCCCACCGAGATGGCATCGGGCTCGACCCCGCCGAGGTTCGCCACGACACGGGTCCCCTCCTCCAGCTCGACCAAGCCGATGGGCAGCGGGTACTCGAATGCCGGCACCTGCGGGTAGTGCACCACGACGAAGGAGTACAAGCTGCCCCGGCCGCTGGCTTCGATGGTGTCCCACGCGAGCGACCCGCAGTGGGCGCACGCCGGCAGGGGCGGATGACGCAGTGTGCCACACGACGTGCAGCGCTGAATCAGCAGCTGGTGGGCGCGAGCCCCCTCGAACCAGAACGCGTTGTCCTGCGTGATGGCGGGCCGCGGTCGCGGGGACGCGCGGGCGTGCGCTCCGGCGGCAAGAACTTGAGGATCCGGAAACGCATGGTCGCCACCGGCTCGCCGGTCTCGAAGAGCGTCTGCACCTGTTGCGCCGGCACCGGCGCGGCGGGGACGTCGACGTCGGGCACGGCCACGTAGTCCATCCGCGTCGTGACGAAGCGGCCGGTGCCGAGCGCCGTGCGCTTCGGATCGGAGATCGATTCGATCATCGAGCGCACCAGCAACCGCTCGCCCACCACGAGGGGACGCCCGTAGTGCTGCTCGCAGTTGGTGGCCACGACCGAGGTCAGCCCCTCGTCGTCGAGCAGGCCCATCATGATGTCGTTCGGGCCGCTCCCCTGCTCGGCCCCGGCGGCCCTGGCCTCCTCCACCGCCATGGAGGCGCGCAAGCCGCGCATGATCCACGCCTGCAGCATGGTCGGCGGGGCGATCAGCTGCTCGTAGCCCGCCGCCCGCGCCGCCTCGTCGGACACGTAGACCGGGTTCTCGTCGCCCATGGCCTCGACCCAGTGCCGGATCATCGGCACGTTCACCGCGTCGGGGGACAGGTTGGGCGTCCCGGACACCTGGCCGACCAGTGCCGCCAGCGCTGCGCTGTGATCGGGGAACGCCGCCAGCTCCGCGAACCGCCCCGACCCGGCTTCCGCAGCGGCCGCGGCCGCGCTCATCGCGACCCCCGCGTCATGCCCAGGCCCGCCGCCGCGACGATCTCGCGCTGCACCTCGTTCACGCCGCCGCCGAACGTGTTGACCTGTGCCTGGCGCGCCGTCGCCTCGACCCGGCCGCGCAGCAGTGCCCCCGGCGAGCCGGGCACGAGGTAGCCGGCCGTGCCCACCACCCCCAACAGCAAGCGGACCACCTCGAGTATCCGTTCGGTCCCGAAGACCTTGATCGACGACGACTCCGCTCCCGTGAGCTCGCCGTCGGCCACGTGGACGGCCATGCGCCAGTTGAGCAGCCACATCGCCTGGAGCTCGGCATGGCACCTGGCCAGATCCATCTGCACCCAGCCCTGGTCGATCAGCGTCCTCCCGTCGTCGGCCTGCTGCCCCGCCGCCCAGGCCACGATGTCCTCGTACAGCGAGAGCGCCAGCCCGCTCCAGGCCGCCAGGCCGACCCGCTCGTGGTTGAGCTGGGTGGTGATCATGCGCCAGCCCTCGTTCTCCTCACCCACGCGGTTCGCCACCGGGACGCGCACGTTGTCGTAGAACGTCTGCGTCGTCGTCAGGCCGCCGACCGTGTTGATGATGGACCATTCGAAGCCGGGCGACGTCGTGGGCACGCACAGGATCGAGATGCCCTTGTGCTTGGCCACGTCGGGGTCGGTCCGCACGGCCAACCAGATGTAGTCGGCCATGTCGGCCCCCGACGTGAAGATCTTGGCCCCGTTGACGACGTACTCCTCGCCGTCGCGCACGGCCCGGGTGCGCAGCGAGGCCAGGTCGGTCCCCGCCTCGGGCTCGGTGTAACCGATGGCGAAGTTGAGCTCGCCCGCCAGGATCTTGGGCAAGAAGAAGGACTTCTGCTCCTCCGTGCCGAAACGCATGACGGTCGGGCCGACCGTGTTGATGGTGACGAAGGGGAACGGGGCGCCGGCGCGCCGCGTCTCGTCGAAGAAGATGAACTGGTCGGTCGCCGGCCGGCCCTGGCCACCGAACTCGAGCGGCCACCCGATGCCGAGCCAGCCGTCCTTGCCGATCTGGCGCACGACCTCCCGCCAGGCCTCGCCACCCTCGCCGCCCTCGGCCAGGCCGGCGCGCACCTCGTCGGTCAGGAGCTCCGCGTAGTAGCGGCGCAATTCGTCGCGCAGCTGCTGCTGTTCGGGGCTCTCTTCGAGGAACATTGTGGGGCAGCCTCGCGTGCACTCCGCGGTCCCTGCCAGGTCAAGGCCGCGCTCGTGGCAAAACTGTAACATGTTCTTGTTTGTCGCGGCCGGTCCGCGGCCGATCGGTGGGGTCAGCCGGTCGAACCGGCCACTTCGCCAAGCAGTCCGAGGAATTCGTCCCAGCCCTGCTGGTGCGAGCGGCGGTAGTCCTCGGTGGGCAGGTCCCGGTGCGTGAGGGTGACGACGGTCTCGTCCCCGTCCGCCGCGAGGAGCACCTCGACGGTGCTGCTTCCTGGTGGGAAGTCACCCCGGCCCTCCACGCCCCAGGTGAACACCACGCGGTGTGGCGGGTCGATCTCGACGTACTCCCCCCGTGCCGGGTTGCCGCGCACATCGAGGGCGAATGTGCCGCCGGGTCGGGCGTCGAGATGCGCCGCGTCCGCGATCCACTTCGTGGCCAACGCCGGGTCCGTGAAGTAGGGGAACACGACGTCGGGCGACGCGGCAATGCGCACGCTGGCGGTGATCGGTGGCATCTCGGATGTCGATGGCGTCGAAGCCGTCATGAGCCCCTCGCTCCTCTCTTCGGGTGATCCCGCTCGACGGCGCGCTTGAGACGCTCCAGCGCGTCCGGCCAGAACTCGTCGAGCAGTGCGCGCACCGGCGCCAGCGAGTCGGAGTGGAACCGGTACAGCCGGCGGGTGCCCTCACGGCGTTCCTCCAGCAGACCGGCGCGCTTGAGCACGGTCAGGTGTTGACTGACCGCCTGCTGCGTCAGGTCGAAGTTCGCGGCGATCTGTCCTGCCGGGAGCTCGGCGTTCCGGGTCAGCCGAATGATCTCGCGCCGGTGCGGATCGGCAAGCGCCCGCAGGACGACGTCTGTTCCTGCAGGGCTCTCGGTGTCGTCGGGCGCCGGCATCAGGCCGCCATTCTCGAGGCTGGGGCGGCCGCGGGGATCGATCCTCCGTCTGCCGAGCTGATCAAGACGCCTCGTGCCGGCTCGGCTGCCCCTCGCCGGTGTCGGCGTAGGAGACCAGGCTGCCGAGATAGTGCGTCCAGCCCTCGTGGCACATGTCGAAGCACTCGAGCTGCGGGGTGAGACCGCGATGGCGGAAGTGGAGGATGGAGCCGTCGCCTGAGGCGGCGACGTCGAAGACGATCGTCGTGCCGTCCCACTCGGGCGTGAGCGGAGCCCGCTCCACACGCCAGACGACCCGACTCTCCCCAGCCGGCTCCACGTGCATCACGATCACCTGATTCCTGCCCACGAAGGACACTTCGAGGGTGCCCCCAACGTCGGCCGAGCCCGTCGCCGGACCCCACCAGTCGGTGACGGCTTCGGGCGTGCGCAGCGCGGCGAGCACCGCCTCGGGCCGGGCGGTGAAGGTCTTGACCGCCTCGAAGTCGGTCGAGGCAGCCTTGGGGTTTGCGATGGTCATCGTTCGTCCTTTCGTGGGTGATAAGCACAAGTAGTCACTTGTACAAGTGTTTACTTGTGGATCACGGTTGTCAACCCCGCCCGCGTCAGGTCGATCACACCTCCTCCCCGGATTCTCCGGGTTCCCGCAGCAGTCGACCGTGCCTATGATCAACTGACACACGTTCTAAAAATGGCCACGGAAGGCCAGGCTCCCGTCGCCGGGGTGGGAGCCGAAAGGGGGGTCCTTGAGCCTCGAGGAGATCGACCTCATCGACGGGCGAAATTTCGTCGCCGGCGTGCCCCACCACTGGTTCGCCGAGCTGCGCCGGGAGGCACCCGTCTACTGGCACCCCGAGGAGTCCGCTCCGCGGGGCGGCTTCTGGGCCATCACCCGCTACGACGATTGCGTGCACGTCAACCGCGACTGGGAGCACTTCTCCTCGGCCCGCCGCACCTCGCTGTTCCACGAGATGGATGCGGACCAGCTGGCCCAACAGCAGCTGATGATGGTCAACATGGACCCGACGATGCACACGCGCTACCGCCGCCTCGTCAACAAGGGCTTCACCCCCAAGATGGTGCGCGACCTCGAGCAGCAGATCGTCGGGTACGCCGACGGCATCATCGATTCGGTGTGCGAGCGCGGCACCGCCGACTTCGTCGAGGAGATCGCGGCCGAGCTCCCGCTGCTGGTCATCGCCGAACTGCTGGGCGTGCCCCAGGAGGACCGCCGCATGGTCTTCGACTGGTCCAACCGCATGATCGGCGCCGACGATCCCGAGTACCAGATCCCCGGCGCCGACCCCGGTGAGGCCGCCATGCAGGTGTTCAGCTACGCGGAGGAGCTGGCCTCCAAGCGCCGCCTGCAGCCGAGACAGGACCTCGTCTCGGTCCTCATCGATGCCGAGGTGGAGGGCGAGAAGCTCAACGAGCTCGAGCTCGACCTGTTCTTCATGCTCCTCATCGTGGCCGGCAACGAGACCACGCGGAACCTCATGTCGGGCGCGATGACCACCTTCTTCGACCACCCGGACCAGTGGGAGCTTCTCCGCAAGGACCGTTCGCTCCTGGCGGGCGCCGTCGAGGAGATGCTGCGCTACGTCACCCCGGTCATGCACTTCCGCCGCACGGCGACCGAGGACATGGAGATGGGCGGCCAGGAGATCAAGGAGGGCGACAAGATCGTCTTCTGGCACATCTCGGCCAACCGCGACGAGTCGGCCTTCGAAAACCCTGGCACCTTCGACGTCACCCGCTCACCCAACAACCACATCGCGTTCGGCGGCGGCGGCCCGCACTTCTGCCTGGGCGCCAACCTCGCCCGCATGGAGATCATGGTGATGTTCGACCGCCTGCTCGAGCGCCTTCCCGACATCCGTCTCGGCGGGGAGGTCCAGCGCCTGCAATCGAACTTCATCAATGGAACCAAGCACATCCCCGTGGCCTTCGCGCCCTCGGCTCCCATCGGGGGCACGCCGCTTCCCGCTCGGGCGCGCTGAGGTCGCCGCCGTGGGCGCGCGCGAGGTCCGCTTCCATCAGGCCGTCGCCTTCCTGCCGACGCGCCAGATCCTTCCCCTCGCTCGGGTGTGTGACGGCCTGGGCTACGCGGGCCTGTACGTCTCGGACCATCTCTTCAACCCGCGGCAGCGTTCGTCGCGCTACACCTATTCGAAGAGCGAGGACGGCGCGCCGGGCTGGGACGACGACACCGCGTGGCCGGACCCCATGTGCGTGATTGCCGCGTGCGCCGGCGCCACCGAGAACCTGCTCTTCACCACCGGCATCTACATCGCCCCGCTGCGCGACCTGATGACGGTGGCCAAGACGGTCGGCACCGCGGCCGTCCTGTCGGACAATCGACTGCGCCTCGGCATCGGCGTGGGCTGGTCCAAGGAGGAGTTCGACCTGACGGGGCAGGAATTCGCCAGCCGCGGCAAGCGCCTCGACGAGATGATCCCCGCCCTGCGCGCCCTGTGGGGGGGCGGATGGGTCGAGTGGCACGGGGACTATTACGACGTCCCGCCGTGCCAGATGGAGCCCGCCCCCACCGATCCGGTGCCGATCATCGGCGGCGGCCACTCCCCCGTCGCGCTGCGCCGGACTGCTGAGCTGTGCGACGGCTGGATCGCCGCCGGCGCCTACAGCGAGGAGGAGGCGTGGATGCACCTCGCCGACCTGCACGAAGCACTCAAGAAGGCCGGGCGCGACGAGGAGGGCTTCGCCATCTACCTCTCGCTCAACGAGCGACCCGACGTCGACCTGTACCGGCGTTTCGCCGACGCCGGGGTGACGGACTTCGTGTGCGCGCCGTGGATGTTCGTCGACGTCGCGCCGGGCACCCCCGACGACGAGGCCCTGGCCGCGCGCCTGGGCCCGGTCCGGTGGTTCGCCGACGAGATCGTCGCCAAGGTCTGACACACTCTCACCCGACGCGAGAGGAGCCGCCCGTGAAGACGATGAAGATCGGCCTGCAACTCGGCTATTGGGGCTCGGGGCCACCGCCCAACGCAGTGGAGCTCGTCACGGAGGCCGACCGCCTCGGCTACGACTCCGTGTGGACGGCGGAGTCCTACGGCTCGGACGCCCTGACCCCGTTGGCCTGGTGGGGGTCGCGCACCGAGCGCGTCCGCCTCGGCACGTCGCTGTGCCAGCTGTCCGCCCGCACGCCGACGGCCATGGCCATGGCCGCGCTGACGATCGACCACCTCTCGGGCGGGCGCTTCGTGCTCGGCCTCGGCGTCTCCGGCCCCCAGGTCGTGGAGGGCTGGTACGGCCAACCCTTCCCGGCCCCGCTGGCCCGGACCCGCGAGTACGTCGACATCGTGCGCCAGGTGCTCGCCCGCGAGCGGCCGGTGACCAACGACGGCCCGCACTACCCGCTCCCCTACCCGGGCGGCACCGGCTTGGGCAAGCCGCTCAAGCCGATCGTGCACCCGTTGCGCGCCGACATCCCGATCATCCTGGGGGCCGAGGGACCCAAGAACGTCGCCCTGGCCGCCGAGATCGCCGACGGCTGGTTCCCCATCTTCTTCTCCCCCAGGGCCATGTCGTCCTTCGAGGCGTCGCTCGACGAGGGCTTCGCCCGGCCCGGCGCGCGCCGCCGCGCGGACGACTTCGAGGTCCTGGCCTTCGCGCCCACCGTCATCGGCGACGACACGGACTCGGCGGCCGACGCCTTCCGGCCCTCCCTCGCCCTCTACATCGGCGGCATGGGGGCCAAGGAGATGAACTTCCACTTCGACGTCTTCGCCCGCATGGGCTATGAGGAGGCGGCGCACAAGATTCAGGACGCCTACCTCGACGGACGCAAGGACGACGCCATGGCGGCCGTCCCGACCGCCATGGTGGAGGACATCGCGCTGGTCGGCCCCGTGGAGAAGATCCGGGACGACCTCGAGGCGTGGCGCGAGTCGCGCGCCACCACCATGTTGATCAACGGCGACGTCACGACCCTGCGCACCATGGCCGAGCTCGTGCTCGGCTAGGTCGCGCGTCGTCCGGTGGCGCCGGTACGCGCGGACCGGGAGATCAGACGGTCATGGCCCTCGGTCCACCGGCCGCCGGCCCCACATAGGACGCCGGGCCGAACCCGAGGATCGGGATGAAGATGAAGGCCAGCAGGATCAAGCCCACGGCGAAGCCGCTGCTCTTGGCGAACGACTTGGCCAAGTCGATGGCCACGATGATCCAGACGATGATGTTGACGATGGGGATGAAATAGAGGATCAGCCACCACCCCGGTCGTCCCACGATCTTGAGCAGCACGTAGTAGTTGTAGAACGGGATGATGGCGGCCCAGCCGGGGCGACCACCCTTGACGAAGACCTGCCACAACGCGGCGATCTCGAAGACGACGACCGCGATGTAGATGATGACGACGATGCCGCTGCCACCCGCTGCCAACAGAACGGCCATGTCGGTCCTCCCAGTCTGCCCACGGCCGATGTCGCGGGCGGGTCGATCGTAGGTCCGTGCATTCCCCGCTGCAGGGATGCTGACCAGCCATTCACTGCACGGTCACACACATGAGCCACAATTCCGCCATGACCCTCTTCGACGTCTCCGATCTCTTCGGGTCCGAGCCGGCGCCCCCCGCGCCGACCTCCACGGAGCCGGCTTCGTCCGAGCCGTCGTCCGAGCCGTCGTCCGACACGACAACGGCGGTCGGGTCCGCGCCCGAGGTGGAGGTCCGCGTGAGCGCCCGCCGGAAGAAGACGTCGGAGGCCCGGTGGGTCGGGGGGCGGATCGTGGTATCGCTGCCCGCGCACCTCGATGGGGAGTCCCGACAGAAGACGATCGACTGGCTGGTGGAGCGGCTGCTCACGCGCCACCGCCTCCAAGCTCCCCTCGGCGACGACGAGCTCATGGCGCGGGCGATCGCCTTGAGTGACCGCTACCTCGTCGGCGCCCGTCCCGCGTCCGTCCGCTGGGTGACCAACCAGACCGCCCGCTGGGGTTCGTGCTCGTTCTACACGGGCCATATCCGCGTGTCGCACCGCCTGCGCGCCGTGCCCGACTGGGTGCTCGACTCAGTGTTGGTCCACGAAGTGGCGCACCTCACGCACCCCGACCATTCCCCCGCCTTCCACAGGTTGGCCGGTGCGTACCCGCGCCACGAGGAAGCTGGGGTGTTCCTGGCCGGCTACGGCCTCGGCCTCTCCTCCGGCACGCCCTAGATGCCGCCCGGCGCCACGCTGACGCGTGGCTGAGTGTCTCTCCACACTATCAACCTTCTCGTTTATAGTGTGGAGAGAGAAGGTCGGGGGGGGTTGTTCAGACGGGTTCTTCCGCCAGCATCCGCCCCAGCCGGCGCAGGCTCTCGTTGGCCCCCCCGAGCGTCAGCTCGATGTGGCGCGTCAGCAGGAAGTAGCGGTGCAGCGGGTAGTCGCGGTCGACGCCCACCCCGCCATGGAGATGCGACGCCGCGTGCACCACTCGCTGCCCCCCCTCGGCGGCCCAGAACTTCGCCACGGCCACCTCCGACGCCGCCGGCAACCCGGCCGCCAGTCGCGAAGCCGCCTGCCACGCCGTGAGCCTGATCGCCTCGGTGTCGACGTAGGCGTCGGCCGCCCGCTGGCCGACGGCCTGAAAGGTGGCGATGGGCTTCTCGAACTGGACCCGCGTCTTGGTGTACTCGGCGGTGAGGTCCAATGCGGCGGCGCAGGCGCCCGCTTCCTCGACGCACAGCGCGGTCGTCGCGAACTCGGTGACGAGAGCGATCACCGCGGCCCCGTCGGTGTCCTCGCCGAGGAGCCGATCGGCCCCGACGCGCACGTCGGCCAGCTCGGCGATCGCCTCCGGTCGCCCCGTCGTGGTCGACTGCCGCGTCAGGGTGAGACCGTCCGCGTCGCTGTCGACGATGAAGACGCCGACGCCGGTGACGGCTCCGTCCGGCGCCTTGCACGTCGCCGGGACCAACATGGCGTCGGCCACCAGGGCCGCCGGGACGCAGGCCTTTGTTCCCGACAGCACCCACGTGCCGTCGGGCTGCGCCGTCGCCGTGGTGGCGGGTTCGGTCCCGCCGGGAAGGATCACTTCGCCGACCAGCTCCGCCAGGGCGGCGGTGAGGATCGTCTCGCCGGCGGCCACGCCGGTCAGCCAGGCCTTGCGCTGGGCCTCGGTGCCGAACCGCGCAATGGGCACCGCTCCGTAGACCATGGTCTCGACGACCGGCACGTAGGCCGCGGTGCGGCCGGCCGCCTCAATGACCAGGCAGGCGGCCACGAAGTCGAGGCCCGCACCACCGACCCCCTCGTCGAGGTGGATGCCCAGGAGGCCGGCGGCCGCGAGCTCGCGCCAAAGGTCGCGGTCGATGGGGCCTTCGTCGCCGGCCGTCGTCTCGATCTCCTTCAGCCGCTCGTGCGTCGACCGCTCGCCGAAGATCTGCGCGGCGAGCTGGCGGACGGCCTCTTGCTCTTCGCTGTAGTTGAAGTCCATGGGTCCTCCTGGTCGGTCCGGGCTCAGCGCAGCGACCGCGGCATGCCGAGGCCGAAGATGGCGATGAGGTCCCGCTGGATCTCGTTGGTGCCTCCGCCGAAGGTGAGGATGATCATGGAGCGGGCGTACATCTCCAGGCGCCCGGCCACGACCGCCGCCGGTGAGCCGCGCGTCAGGTACCCCGCCTGCCCGACGATCTCGAGGAGGGCGCGGAAGGCCCGCAGGTAGAACTCCGTCCCGAAGACCTTGATCGACGAGGCGTCGGCCACGTCGAGATGCCCCTGGGTGCCCTGCCATGCCACCTTCCAGTTGATGAGGCGCAGGAACTCGAGCTCGGCGTGCACGCGGGCCAGATGCTCCTGCACCCACTCCTGGTCGATGACCCGCCGGCCGTCGGGGAGCTTGGTGGCCTGGGCCCACGCCCGCACGTCGGTGAGGATGCGCTCAATGATGCCGGGCGAGCACAGGGTGACTCGCTCGTGGTTCAACTGGTTCGTGATCAGGCTCCATCCCTGGTTCTCGCCCCCCACCAGGCTGGAGGCCGGGACGCGGACATCCTCGTAGAAGGTGTAGTTGATGTTGTGGTCGCCCAGCAGCTTCATGGGGACGACGCGGATGCCCGGGGTGTCCATGGGCACCACGAACATTGAGATCCCCTTGTGCTTGGCCACGTTGGGATCGGTGCGCGTGGCCAGCCAGATGTAGTCGGCATCGCCGGCCAGGCTGGTGAAGATCTTCGAGCCGTTGATGACGTACTCGTCCCCGTCGCGCACCGCCCGCGTGGTCAGCGACGCGAGGTCGGTGCCCGCGTTGGGCTCCGTGTAGCCGATGCAGAAGTGGATCTCCCCGGCGAGGATCTTGGGGAGAAAGAACTCCTTCTGCTCCTGCGTGCCGAAGTTCATGATCGTCGGTCCCACGGTGTTGATGGTCAGCATCGGAACGGGCGCGCCGCTGCGCATCGACTCGTCGAAGAAGATGAACTGCTCAATGGCGGAACGGCCCTGCCCGCCCCACTCCTTGGGCCATCCGATGCCGAGCCAGCCGTCCCGGCCCATCTGCTTGACCACTCGGCGCACCGCAGGGCCGACGCCGCCCGCCTGGGACAGCTCCTGCTCGACCTCGGGGGTGAGCAGGTTCTCGTAGTAGGCGCGCAGCTCACTCTTCAGCGCCTGCTGCTCCTCGGTGTAGGCAATTTCCATCGATGTCCCTCCCGGCTGGCGCGGCTGCATCGGCCCACGTCAACGCCACGTCGTCACCGGTCCGGCCGTGCAGCCTCGGCGCGCTAGAACACGTTACAGTCCGCTTCGAGCGGGCGGCCAATGGGCCCCCGGAAGGGGGACGGGTACCGGGAAGTAACCTGCAATCCGCCGCGGGGCGGGGCCCCTGGCACACGATCGAATCGAGGAGCCGTCACCATGCCTGAAGCCGTCATCGTCGCCACCGGTCGTACCCCGATCGGGCGGGCCAACAAGGGCTCGCTCGTCGAGTGCCGGCCCGACGACCTGAGCGCCCTGGTGCTCCGCGCCGTACTCGACAAGGTGCCGAACCTCGACCCCGCCCAGGTCGAAGACGTGCTGCTCGGGTGCGGGCAGCCGGCGGGCGAGGCCGGCTACAACGTGGCGCGGGTCGCCGCGGTCCTGGCGGGGTTGGAGAACGTGCCCGGGGTGACGGTGAACCGCTACTGCTCGTCCTCCCTCCAGACGATCCGCATGGCGGCCCACGCCATCCGGGCGGGCGAGGGGGACGTGTTCATCGCAGCCGGGGTGGAGACCGTGAGCCGGTACCTGCACGGCGCATCCGACACCGGCCCGCACAATCCCGAATTCGCCGAAGCCGAGGAGAGGACGAAGGTGCGGGCCCCCGCCGTCACCGAGCCGTGGACCCCGCCGGCGGGCTTGCCGGACGTCTACATCGCCATGGGGCAGACGGCGGAGAACGTGGCGGAGTACGAGAAGGTCAGCCGCCAGGAGATGGACGACTTCGCGCTGCTGTCGCAGACCCGGGCGGTCGCGTCGCAGGAGAACGGGTTCTTCGAGCGCGAGATCATTCCGGTCACGCTCTCCGACGGCACCGTCGTCACCAAGGACGACGGTCCCCGGCCGAACACCACCCTCGAAGGGCTGGCCGGGCTCAAGCCGGTGTTCCGGGAGGGCGGGACGGTGACGGCGGGCAACGCGTGCCCGCTCAACGACGGCGCGGCAGCGGTCATCGTCATGAGCGACAGCAAGGCCAAGGAGCTGGGTATCACCCCGCTGGCGCGCATCGTGGCCAGCGCGGTGTCGGGTCTCAACCCCGAGATCATGGGTCTCGGGCCGATCGACGCGTGCCGTCAGGTGCTGGCGCGGGCGGGCATGACGATCGACGACATCGACCTGGTGGAGATCAACGAGGCCTTCGCCGCCCAGGTCATCCCCTCGGCGAAGCACCTCGGCATCGGCTGGGACAAGCTGAACGTGAACGGCGGGGCCATCGCGCTCGGCCACCCCTTCGGCCAGACCGGCGCCCGCATCATGACGACGCTCCTCAACGGGCTCGAGGACTCGGGCAAGACCTTCGGCCTCGAGTCGATGTGCGTCGGCGGTGGCCAGGGCATGGCCATGATCGTGGAGCGGCTGAACTGACGCACGGCTAGCTCGAGCGCGCGGTCCCTCCCGCCTCCTCGAGGGCCGGGGCCGGGCCGGGGTCGACACCCTCGCGGCCCGCCATGTGCAGCGACACGAATTCCCCGAGCAACGCCAGGTCGAAGAAGCGGGAGAGGTCATCCTCCCCTTCGGCGCGCACCTCGAGCACGTCGGCCATGACCTCGTCGGTGGCGGCGCGCACCCGCTCGAACAGATCCGCCGCCTGCGCCCCCTCTCCGCCGTGCCGCAGCAACACGAGGGACACGACCTGCCGCGTGACGTCGCCGTCCTGGCCCCACCCGGCCAGTTCGTCGTGGGCGACCCCGGGCAGCGCCGCCGCGACGGCGGGCGTCTTGGCGTTCACGTTCACCTGCGCCTTCCACCAGCGGGCCGCCACGGCCCCGATGCCGTCCCATCCGTAGAGGAGCGGGATCGTCCGGCCGATGCGGCGAGCCAGATCCCCCGCCTCGCTGCGGTCCCCGAGGAGCGCGTCGCGCCGGCGCGCGAGGGCGGAGGCCGCTGCGGCGACCGACCTCCCGGCGTCGGGCAGGAGGCCGACCGCGCTCAGCGCGACCAACAGCGGCACGGTGGCCGCGCCGAGCGCGGTGCGCGCCGTCGGGCCGGACGGGGCGACCGGGCACCAGGCGAAGCCGGTGTCGGAGGCCCGACGGGCCAGCGCGCCGCCTGCATCACCGCCGACCGCCATCACGGTCGCGCCGCGCGCCGCCGCCTCCTCGGCCGCCGCCAGCGTCTGTTCGGTGGCGCCCGAGCACGACACCGCGAGGACCAAGGTGGCGCCATCGACGAAGGCCGGCACCGTCGTGCCGTGCCCGATCCAGAACGGGACGGGCAGCTGCCGCACCGTGAGGGCGGCGGCGGCCTCGCACGCCGTCCCACCGGCGGCGAGCCCGAATGCGGCGACGGCGCGCCACGATGCGGCCTCTCGCCGCGCCGCCCGCCGGAACGCACCGTCCGCCGCGCGCAACGCCTCGGACAGCTGCTCGGGCAGGGTGGCGGCCGCCTCCCACATCCCGAGCGTGTCGAGGTACGGCGGGCCGGTCACACCTCGGCTGGCCCGGTGGCCCGCACCTTCTCCGCGTCAGCCTTGGACATCAGCCGCTCGTGCTCCGCGTCGCCGACGTCGGCCGCCTCGTCCACCAGCAGAACGGGCACGCCGTCGACGACCGCGTAGCTCTTCTTGAGCCGCGGGTTGTAGAGGATGTCCTCGTCCTCGAACCACAGCAGCGGGCCCTTGTCGACCGGACAGGCCAGGACGTCGAGCAGGAGTGGGTCAAGGCTCATGGGGCCTCCTCGTTCGGGTCGGCGCGGCGTCCGGCATGGGCGGCGATGAGCGCTCGCACCTCGGCGACGTGGGCCGCACAGAGCTCGGGCGTCTTCGCCTCGACGTTGAGCCGGAGGAGTGGCTCGGTGTTGGACGGGCGGACGTTGTACCACCAGTCGGCGTGCTCCACGGTCAGTCCGTCCAGCAGGTCGACCGACGCCCCCGCGGCACGCTCGGCCTCGGCGATGGCGGCGACCGTGGCCGCCGGGCTCGACACCTCTGTGTTGATCTCCCCCGAGTCCGCATAGCGCCGGTAGGGCTGCAGCAGGGCGGAGAGCGGCTGGCCGCTCTGGCTCAGCAGCTCCAGCACGATGAGCGCTGTGATGATGCCCGAATCGGCGCGGAAGTTGTCGCGGTAGTAGTAGTGACCGGAGTGCTCACCGCCGAAGACGGCGCCCGTCTCGGCCATCACCTGCTTGATGATGGAGTGGCCCACCTGTGTGCGCACCGCGGTGCCGCCCATTTCGGCGACGACCTCGGGCACCACGTGCGAGCAGATCAGGTTGTAGAGGATCGTCTCGCCGGGGTGCTTCTTCAGCATGGCTGCGGCCACCAGCGCCGTGGTCAGGGACCCGGACACCGGCTCCGCCTTCTCGTCCACCAGGAAGACCCGGTCGGCGTCGCCGTCGAAGGCGAGGCCGATGTCCGCGCCCTGCTCCAGCACAGCCTTCTTCAGCGCGACGAGGTTCTCGGGTTGAATGGGGTCGGCCGGGTGGTTCGGGAAGTTGCCGTCGAGCTCGGGGAAGAGGATCTCGACCGAGAAGGGCAGCCGGTCGAAGACGATGGGCACGACCAGGCCGCCCATGCCGTTGGCCGTGTCGGCCACGACCTTGAGCGGTCGCAGGGAGCCGAGGTCGACGAACGAGACCACGTGGTCGGCCCAAGCGTCGAGCAGGTCGAGCTGGCGCCACGCGCCCTCGAGCAGCGGGGTGGACTCCCCGAGCAGCTTCTCGGCGTCCGCCTCGATGTCGGCCAGGCCGGTGTCGCGCCCGATCGGGCGCGCTCCCGACAGGCACAGTTTCATGCCGTTGTACCGCGCCGGGTTGTGCGACGCCGTGAACATGGCACCCGGCGCATTCAGGTGTCCCGACGCGAAGTACAAGAAGTCGGTGGAGGCCATCCCGAGGTCCGTGACGTCGACCCCCTCGGCACGCACCCCGTCGGAGAACGCGCCGGCCAGCGCGACCCCGGACTCCCGCATGTCCCGGCAGACCAGGACTTCGGGCGCACCGGCGAAACGCGCCATCGCCCGCCCGATGGCCCGGCACATGTCCGCGTCGAGCTGGTCCGGCACGGTGCCGCGCACGTCGTAGGCCTTGAAGACCTGGTCCATTCGGCTCACGGGCTACACCATAGGGCCGCCCGCAGCGCGATCCGAATGGCGGCGAGTGGCACGAGTGGCAACGAGTGGCAACGGGCCGTGACGGGCCCTCCTGAACGGCCCGTCACGCCGGGTGCTCAGTGGATCAGCCCGCTCCCACCACCTGCGATGGCGATGATCGCCACCAGGTTGAACGTGGCGTGGGCCACCATGTTCATGCCGAGGCGACCGGTGCGGTAGGACACGGCGGCGAGGATCATGCCGAAGGCGGCCAATCCGGCCAGCTGCACCCACTCCCCGTGGGCCAGGCCGAAGAGCAGCCCGTCGGCGATGACGGCCAGGACGACTCCGGCGGCCCTGGCGCCGCCGGCCACCTGCAGCGGCGTGAACAGCCGGACGAGGGCCTTGAGCAGCAGGCCGCGGAAGAAGAGCTCCTCCATGGCCGGCGCGAAGACCACGGTGGCGATGGCGATGATGACGAAGCCGCCGCCGTGCGAACCCCCGGTGAGACGCTGTGAAGGGCCGTTGAAGTCGTGGATGTCGTGCTGGAAGGGCGCGTACATGACGGCGACGAGGATCTGCCCCCCGATCCCGATCGCGATGCCGACGAGGTCGATGGGCCGGAAGCGCAGCCCGAGGTCGCGCACGAAGTTGCGCGTGCCCTGCGTCCGGCTGGCCAGCCACGGCGCGCCGATGAACCCGATCCAGAGACCCAGCAGTGTGGACACCACGTACCACTCGGGGGGCACGGCCGCCGTGGCGATGGCCTGCATCTGCGCCGTGGTCTTGCCGGCGATGGCGCCCGCCACCACCCCGAAGATGAGCGCACCGATCTGCCCGACGAGGAACCCCGCCACCGCGTAGACCAACCACATCCAGGCCTGGCGCTTGGTCTGCGGCGGGACCCACGGGGTGTCGAGGAAGGGGGCGTCACCCGCGGCGAGTGCGGGCGGTGGCGGGGCGGCCGACCAGGTGGGCGAGAAACCCGGGGCCTGCGGCGGCGGCGGCACGGTGCCGTCATGGCCGGCGACCGTCGGCCAACGCGCCGCCGCGTACCCCGGATCGAGGGGCGCCGGCGGTTGCGGCGGGGGCGGTGGCGGCGCCTGCTGGAGCCATTCGCGGGGCACGTACCCGGCCGGGACGGGCCCGGGGGGTCGTGCGGGCGGCCTCGTCGGGCCGGGAGCCGGCCCGCCAGGCTCGGAATCGGTCATCGACAAGACGTTATCGGCGCCGGCTGCGCCCGCGACCTGCAGGGAGACCTGGCGCGGGCGTCGCGACGGGGCGGTCACCGCTGCGCAAGGGGGGCGCCTAGCATGGCAGGGGTGAGCCCACAGCGCACGGACAAGCCGGCGAGCCGACCGAACGCGCCCGTGGGCGGCGACGGGGGCCCGCCGCAGGGGGCACCGACGGGCCAGAGTTGGCGCTGGTTGTGGGGGGTCCTGGCCATCGGGATCGTGGCGATCCTGCTCGCGGTGGGCACGATCAAGACGACGAACGCCAAGACGATCACGTACACCAAGTTCATGCAGGACGTTCAGGCCAAGCAGGTGTCCACGGCCAAGATCTCCAACTCCACTGGTGAGATCACCGGCAACCTGAAGGACGGCACGAGCTACCAGGTCCAGGGCCCGAGCCCCTCGCTGCCCAACGACGTGTCGACCATGCGCAACGACGGCGTGGAGGTCAGCTTCCCGACCCCGTCGTCGAACCTCCTGAGCGATCTGCTGCCCTACCTTTTCATCATCGGCATCGGCGCCGCCTTCATCTACTTCATCGGGCGCCAGACCCGGGGGCAGATGTCGGGCATCATGTCGATCGGCCGCTCCAAGGCCAAGACCTTCAGCAGCGACCGGCCCTCGACGACCTTCGAGGACGTCGCCGGCTACACGGGGGTGAAGCAGGAGATCAGCGAGGTGGTCGACTTCCTCAAGACCCCCGCCCGCTTCAAGGAGATCGGGGCAAAGATCCCCAAGGGCGTCCTGCTGGTGGGGCCCCCGGGCACCGGCAAGACGTTGATCGCCCGGGCCGTCGCCGGCGAGGCCGGTGTGCCCTTCATGTCGGTGAGCGGCTCGGACTTCATGGAGATGTTCGTGGGTGTCGGTGCCAGCCGCGTGCGCGACCTGTTCCAGACCGCCCGTAAGCAGGCGCCCGCCATCGTCTTCGTCGACGAGATCGACTCCATCGGACGCAAGCGCGGGGCCGGCCTGGGCGGTGGCCACGACGAACGCGAGCAGACGCTCAACCAGATGCTCTCGGAGATGGACGGCTTCGACACCGCCGAGGGTGTGGTCATGATCGCCGCCACCAACCGGCCCGACATCCTGGATCCCGCGCTGCTGCGGCCCGGGCGCTTCGACCGCCAGATCGTCGTGCCACTGCCCGACCTCGAGGAGCGGCTCCCCATCCTGCAGGTGCACTGCAAGGGCAAGCGGATGGCCGCCGACGTCGACCTCGGGGTGGTGGCGCGGGGCACCCCCGGCATGAGCGGTGCCGACCTGGCCAACCTCGTGAACGAAGCGGCGCTCCACGCGGTGCGCCGGGGCAGCGCGGAAATCGCCATGGCCGACTTCGAGACGGCGCGCGACCGGGTGCTGCTGGGCCAGCGCCGTGAGTCAATGGTGCTCTCGGAAGCCGAGAAGGAGCGCATCGCGTACCACGAGGGTGGCCACGCGGTGTTGGCCTACGTGCTCGAGCACGCCGACCCGGTGCACAAGGTCACCATCCTGCCGACGGGCATGGCGCTCGGTGTCACCCACCAGCTCCCGATGGAGGAGCGCCACATTCACCCCCGCCAGTACATCGAGGACTCCCTGTGCGTGCGCATGGGCGGCCGGTGCGCCGAGCTGCTCGTCTACGGCGATCTGTCGACGGGCGCCGCCAACGACCTCGTGGGCAACACCGAGCTGGCGCGCAAGATGGTGCGCGAGTGGGGCATGAGCGACGCCATCGGCCCGATGGCCTGGGGGTCGCAAGGCCAGGTCTTCCTGGGCGAGGATCTCATGCACACGCGTGACTACTCCGAGGACACCTCCAAGATCATCGACGACGAGGTCGAGCGCATCCTGCGCGCCGAGGAGCAGCGCGCCATGGAGGTGCTGAGCAAGCACAGGGGCGGGCTCAACGCCATCGCTCGTGCGCTGCTCGACAACGAGATCATCGACGGCGCCGAGGTGGCCCGCCTGGTGGACGAGGCCCACGGGTCGCCGGTGCACGGCGAAGGAGTCAAGTCGGTGCCGCACTTCAACGAGGCCGCCATCCGCCCTCCGGTCGCCAACGGCGCCAACGGCGCCGGCAACGGTCACGGTCCGCATGTGGGCGAAGGCGCCGGCACGGGTGCCAGCACCGCCTCCGGGCCCGTGGCCGTCCCGGCGGCGCCGGCGCCGCCGTCCGGCCACCCTGGCGATGCCGAATCGTGGCCACCCCCGCCCTGGCCCCCGCCCGCCGACCCCTCGGCCGGAGCACCGGGAGGGCCCGCGGCCGGCTGACCGCCCGCGGAGGGGATCCAGCGGCGGGACCGAACCAAACCGGCCCCCGCTGCGTCATGGAGGGGGATGGTGGAGCACGAGCTCGCAGACTGGCTCGAGGACGGGTACGTCGCCTCCTTCCGCACCGCCTGCCTGATCCTGGGAAACCGGGCCGACGCCGAGGAGGCGGTGCAGGACGCCTATCTACGCGCCTGGCGCTTCCGCGACTCGCTCTCGGCGGTACCCAGCATCCGCCCGTGGCTCTACCGCGTCGTCGTCAACTCGTGCTATTCGAAGCTCCGCCGGGAGATCCCTCACCGCGACCGCCGTGCCGGTGACGAGCCACTGGCCCACGTGCCCGAGCCCGGGGGCGGCCCGGAGGCGATGGCCGAACAGGATGCGGTGGCCGAGACCGTGCTCGCCGCGCTGCAACGTCTCCCGCTGTCGTTGCGCGTCCCCGTCGTACTGCGGTACTACGCGGACCTGAGCGAGCGCGACATCGCGCTCGCCATCGGACGGCGCCAGGGGACGGTGAAGTCGCGCCTGCACGAGGCTCGCCGCCGCCTGGCGGCCGACCCCGCCTTGTGCTCCCTGGCCGGCGCCGGGGACGCGCCCCCGCGGAGGACACCGGACCATGACGATGCTCGACGACGACCGCCTCACCGCCCTGCTCGCCCATGCCGGCGCGTCGTTCGAGGTGCCCCGCACCGGCGCCGCCGACATCCTGGGCCGGGCCACCCGCCCGACCCGCGCCCCGGCCGCCGGTGCCGAGCCGGACGCGGGTGCCGACGGCGACGCGGGTGCCGACGGCGACGCGGGGGCCGACAGCGACGCGGGGGCCGACGGCGACATCGCGCTCCCGTCCGAGGGCGCCCGAGCGGGGCGGGTGCGCCGCCTGGTCGGCACCGCCGGCAGGCACCGCGTCCTCTCCGCGGCCGCCTGCATCGTCGTCGCACTCGTGATCGCCGGCGCCATCGGCGCGCTCGTGCGGGGCCCGTCGGGTCCGACGCTCACCTCGAGCCTGCCGCGGACCGGCCGGGTGGCACCGCGCGGGGTGAGCACGACCGTCCCGCCCGGCCTGGCCGCGGGCGGCTCGGCGCACGCCCCGGGCGCTGCCGCGTCGCCCGGCTTCGGGGTTTCCAATGGGGCGCAGAAGGCGGAGGCGCAGACACCCTCGGTCACGACCCCGACGACGCCGGGCACCCAATCGCTCCCGAACGGCGCCGTGGGCCAGCCGGCCAGAATCGAGCAGACGGGCACGTTGGGACTGACGGTCGGGCACGACGAGCTGGGCCGCACGGTCACGCAGCTGACCGCACTGGCCGGCACCTACGGGGGCTTCGTGGCCAACTCGCAGACGCAGACGGGCGCCCAGACGGGCGGCACGCCCTACGGCAGCGTCACCCTCCAGGTCCCGGTGGATAGTTTTGCCGCCGTGCTGAAGCAGGCCGAGGGATTGGGCAAGACCTCCAGCCTCACGACGAAGGCCACCGACGTCACCGCTCAGTACGTCGACCTGCAGTCGCGCATCGCCGCGCTCGAGGCCAGCCGCCAGCAGTACCTCACCATCATGGCCAAGGCCACGACGGTGGGTGACGTCCTGGCCGTGCAGGAGCAGCTGGACACGATTCAGTCCCAGATCGAGCAGCTGCAGGGTCAGCTGCAGGTCCTCACGAGCGAGACGTCGTACTCGACGTTGACGGTGACCGTGAGCGAGGGCACGCCGCCCCCCCACCCGAGCCCCCTGCCCGAATCGGGCCTCGTCCGGGCCTGGCACGACAGCATCGGCGGGTTCGTGGCCGGTGTGGAGGGTGTCGTGCGCCTGGCCGGCCCCGTGCTCTTCGCTCTCCTCTGCCTGGCCGTCCTCGCGGTCGGGGGACGCGCCCTGTGGCGCCGCTACCAGCGGCACAACCTCTGAGCCGAGGGCGTCAGAGGCCGATGGCCGGCGCCAGCGGGATGCCCGGCATCGTGACCACCCCGACGCCGCCCGAGGGACTCACGTCCTCGCTGACCGCCATCGGCCCGTCGGCCACCACGGCAATCTGATTCAGGCCGACCGCGCTGAGCGCAGAACCGGACACGAGCACCAGGGCGCCCGGGGCAACCATGCCGGTCGCGATGGGGTGCGCGCCGGACGCGGTCATGGCCGAGGCGCTGTAGCGCTCGACGGCACCCGACGTGTTCACGAGCGCCAGGTAGTGAGGGGTGGCGCCGCTCACCACCGGGTTGGCGCTCGGGCCTGGCGGCGGGACCACCCACGCCCCCGTGCGCGGGGTGCTGCTCAGACCGTCGACGGCCACGGCCATCCCGGCTTGGGGCGACGACGCGGACGCCGGCAGCACGACCACACGTGCGGTCACGACGCCGGGCCCGCCGGTGGCCTCGATGTCGGCCGAGTAGGTGGCGTTGTCGGGGATCCGCGTCTGGCTGCTGGTCCGCAGTTCCCATGTCGTCCCCGGCGCGACCCTGGCGCTCAGTGGGGCGAGTGGGACCGAACCCAGTCGCAGGCGCACCGTCACCGACTCCACGGAGGTCCCGGGGTTGAAGACGTCGATCGCACTGGAGCCCCCCGCCACCTCCTGGCTCTGCGGGATGATCCAGTGCGCCTGGGGGCCGGACGCGCCCGGCACGAGGGACAGCCCACCGGAGCCCCCCGAGAACCCCTGCACCTCCGTCGCCACCACGCGCCCGGTCCGGGTGGTGACGACGGTGCTGACCATCGACACGTTCTGCACCTCGGAGGCCACGTTGATCACCTGGACCTGGCCGGCCTGCAACACGATCCCCTGGTAGTTGATCGGGTGCACCGCACCAGACGGCGTCACGAAGGCCAGGTCCACCACGACGGGCGTCGGCGTCGGGTTGAGGAGCGAGACGTAGAGCGGATCTGCGTTGGCGGTCGTCCCGCCGGCGAAATACCAGGTGGCCGCCATCGTGCTCTGGCACGGTGCCTCGGACCAGCCCGACGAACCGTGCACCGCCTGGCTCACCGCCACCCCGCCGCCGGAGAGCGTCACGGTCTGGGCCTCCCACGACCCCGACGAGGGGGAGGGCAGCGAGGGCGCCACCACACCGTAGGCAGGGACGGCCACCGCGGCGTGCACCGCGGCACCCCCGTCGCTCACCGCGGTGATCGCCCCGGTCACCGACTTCGCCGTCGTGTTGGTGAGGACGAGGAACCCGGGCGACAGCCCCGAGGCAAGCGACTGCCCGGTGCAATACCAGGCGGAGGACTCTGCGTCGGGCGCGCTCACGAGGGCAACCGGGTTGGCCGGCGCGCCTGCGGGCACCTGGGTCCCCCGCACCCCAGTGGCGATGCCGACGCCGACGACGACCACGACGACGACGAGGAGCACGCGCCAGCGCCGCTGCGGCCGGTGGTGGGCCGGGCTCACGGCTCCTCCCTCACTGCGGGCGAGAGCGCGTCGTGCCCCACCGTGGGCGAGAGCGCGTCGTGCCCCACCGTGGGCGAGAGCGCGTCGTGCCCCACCGTGGGCGAGAGCGCGTCGTGCCCCACCGCGGGCGAGAGCGCGTCGTGCCGCGGCCCCGCCGCTCGGCGTCGCCGGCCGAGCAGCGCGGCCGCCAGCACCACCCAGACCGCCGCCTCGAGCAGGACCGCCAGGGGGACGTAGGGGAACTCGGAGAGTGAGAGCGTGGCGCGCCCCTTGGTGGCGGCGACGGCGTACTGGGCGGCCCACCCGAATGCCGGCCGCTGCCCGACCGTGTGCCCATCCACGCGCACGGCGAAGTGGCCGGCGGGCGCGTAGCCCGCGTAGAGAGTCCCGGCGACGACCGGGCCGGACGCCGGCGCGCCGCTCGACAGCTCGCTGAGCACGGGCCGCCAGCCCGTCACGTCGGCGGCCGCCGGGTACGACCAGGTGCGCACGGCCGGTAGCGGCCTCGACCGCTCGGCCGTGACCGGCATGGTCTCGCCGTTCTCGAAGATCTGGACGCCCGCCTGGCTCGGGACCACCTGCAGGTCGTCCTGCTCGAGCAGGTCCGTGTCGAGTCCGGCGGGCGGTGGCGCACTGACCGACGGCGTCACCGTCCCCACCATGGACGGCGCAAGGCCGTCGACCACCACCACGTAGCGCACACCGGCGGGTGCCAGGAGGCGTCCCAGATGCACGGTCCCTCCCGCCACCGCCAGACGGACGGCGTCGGCCACGAGGGCAGCCGGACCGGATCCGGCCGGTGTGAACACCTGCGAGGAGTCGGGCAGGTCCTCGGGTGTGAGCGCGTAGGCCAGGCCCGGCTGCACCGCCCAGCCACCCACGGGCAGGGCGCGGGGGTCGCCCAACCACAAGACCCGTCCCACCCCGGTGGTGCCAGGGTGGGCCAGGAAGGCGAGCGGCTGCTCCACCCCTTGGGAGGGGAGGTCCCAGCGACCGCCGCCGGCGGCGGCGACGACGGGGAGGAGACCGAGCACCACGAAGACGAGCGTCGCGACGCTGACGACCTGCCGCCACCCGAACTCGCGGGCGGTGAGGTCGTTCTCGAAGGCGGCGATGCCGAGCCCGACGCAGGCCGCGACGGCCAGCGCGGCCGGTGCCAGCACCACGGACTCCGAGGGCGTGAAGGATCCCATGTCGCCACGGCCGGCGGCGAGCGCGAGGCCCCACGACGCGCAGGCCATGACCCACAGGCGGGCGGCCCACGTGAGCCGGATGCCGCGCCCGAGCGCGAGCGGGAGCGCCGCCGCCACCACCAGCAGCCAGACGAGGGGCGAGCGGGCCGCCGGGCCGATGGCGAAGCGGATGACCTCGCCCCAGCCGGGGACCGCTGCGCCCGAGACGGGGAGGCCGAAGATCCCGACGGACGCCTTGCCCGCCAACGCCGTCCCGACCACCCAGGGCGCGACGAGCACGAGCGCCACGCCGATCGCCTCCACCGCCACGACGAGGACCCGCCAGACCGCGTCGCGTGCCCCGACCAGCACCGAGGCGAGGGACCAGGTGAGCGCGGTGGCGGCCACCAGGGGCACCACTGCCGGCGCGAAGCCCGCCGCCGCTGCGATGACGGCGCCCAGGATGGCCACCTGACCAACGGGACGTGAACGCCAGGTGGGCCCGGGCTCCACCGCATAGGGCGGCACGGCGGCAGCCCGAGCCAGGCGCAACGCGATGAACGGGAAGGCGGCGTAGGCGACCAGGCCGTCCCAGCGTCCGGTGCCCAGCGCGCCGTAGGGCAGCGGCAGTCCGAGGTAGCAGATCACCGCGATCACGCGCGCCCGCGGCGAGACGAGCGGGCGCATGAAGCGGGAAACGCCCCAGGCCCCGATGGGGATGCACCCCAGGAGCAGGATCCTCTGCAGCGTCCCCATGGCTCCGAACAGCACGGTGCCGGTGATGCCGACGATGCCGAAGGCGGGTGAGGCCGGTGCCGTGGTGCCGACCCCCGCGGACTGCCAGCCCGAGAAGAAGTGGTGCCAGCTGACCGACCAGGACGGGAGTGGCGCCAGCTGGCCGACGAGGGGCAGCGTCCCGAAGAAGAGGTCACGGGTGCCGAGGGCGATCACCGCCAGCGCGATGACCATGGCGGCGACGCGCTGGCGGCCCGTGGTGAGCGGGGCCGACCGCACCCTGCGGCCGAAGCGGTCCCGCCCGGCGCGCCGGCCCAGGTCGTCCAGCTCGTCGAAGTCGGTGTCCTCGCTGAAGGCCGTCCCGACGCTCCCGGTCAGGACCGCCACCTCGGCGTACTCGCCGTCGCGCTGCGGGTGATCCCGGGAGACGACGACGGCGTTGGCCGCAGCCAGGCCCTGGTGCGAGAGCCTGCTCAGATACTGCGACAGGCGCGCGCTCCCCCGCACCTGCAATCGGCGCACCTCTGCGTCGGGGAACAGGCGATGGCGGGCCAGCTCGCGCCGGAGCTGCGAGATCTCGGCCCGCCGGCGTGCGTTCCACCTCCAGGCGCCCACGACGGCACGCACCCGGTCGCGGTCACGCGCCAGCACCGCCACGACCACCTCACCGAAGGCCAGCAGTGCGGCCTGCGGCAACACCCGGACCAGGTGGATCCTGGTGTAGCACTTGAGCACGGCCCGCAGCTCGTGCCTGCGCTGGAGCATCTGCAAGGTGACGGGATGGCGGCCCTCGGACTGGGCACCGGCCGCCAGGGGCTCCAACCCTCCGGCGACCGCCTCGCGGTGGCGCACGCGCGCCTCCGGCGCGACGACGACCCGTGACCCGGCGACCTGGCAGCGCCACGACAAGTCGAGGTCCTCCCCCATGGCCACGATGCCGGCGTCGAAGCCCTTCAGCTCGGCGAAGAGGTCCGCCCGCACGAGGATGCAGCCGCCGGGAGCGACGAAGACGTCGCGTACGGCGTCGTGCTGCCCGTGGTCGACCTCTCCCTCCGTGACCCGGTCGATGACGGCGCCCGTCTTGTCGCAGCTCATCCCGACGTGCAGGAGGATGCCGGGGTCGTCCCAGTTGACGAACTTCGGCGACACCACGCCGGCGTTCGAGCGGAAGGACTCCTCCACCAGCTTGTGGACGGCGTCGGGGTCCAACGCAACGTCGTCGTGGCACAGCAGGAAGAACGCCGCCCCTTCCACCATGCCCAACACCTCGTTGGAGGCCGCGCCGTACCCGGGCCTCCCGGGCAACTGGCGCACGAAGGCGTCGGGCAGGATGCGGCCCACCCGCTCGGTGACCCCCGCGCTCTCGTCTCCCGCGGCCAGGACCAGGACGGACAGCTCCCCGTAGTCCTGCGCCGCCAGCGAGGAGAGCGCCTCTTCGAACCAGGGGCCCGGGTCGGTCGTGACCACGACGGCGACCACGGCCGGCACTTGGGCGTCCATCAGGTGCCAGAGGTTATCGGGTCCGTCATCGGGCTCTCAGGCACAAATCCCGCACAACGCAGGCACGGAGCGAACACGAATTTCACCCCTGATGCTTGCTACTGTTTAACAAGCGTGATACTCTTGTACATATACGCAGGGGCCGGTTGACGAGCCCCAGCGGACCTATCTCGAGAGAACCGACCAGACAGGAGGCTCCCCATGCCCGACATGACCACCAACATCAACACCCTCTCAAAGGGTGTCACCGACCTCGCCCGCGACGCCGCATACGTCGCCGTCGGCCTCGGCGTGCTGGGCTACCAGCGCGTCCAGGTGCAGCGGGTCGAGCTGAAGAACAAGCTGTCCCACGACTTCTCGCTGGACCAGCACATCGACGGGGTGCGCCACGGCGTGGCCAAGGGCTTCCAGCAGATCGACGACCTGGCCGAGTCTGCCGTGCAATTCGTCGAGACGACCATGCAGCCGTTGGAGGAGAAGCTGCCCCCGACGGTCACCCAGCTGACGTCCAAGGCCCGGGAGCAGGCCCGCGAGGTCCGCACGCAGATCCGGCATCTCGTGAACGCCTGAGCACCACCGTTCCGACACGACGACGACGCTCGCCCTCAGTCCGCCTCCCAGGAGGCCAGGACGTCGGCGAGCGTCGTCGCGAGCGGGATGACGGGCTGCCAGCCCGTTGCCTCATGCAGCGTCGCCGGGTCGCCGCGTAGCACTGGTACGTCGACCGGGCGCACCAGCTCGGGGTCCGTCTGCAGCGTGAGGTCTGCCTGGGCCAGCTCGAGGAGCCGTGCCGCCACCTCGGACATCGCGACGTCGGAGCCCGAGCACACGTTGTAGATGGTGCCGGGGGTGCCCTTCTCCATCAGCAGGCGGTAGGCGACGACGACGTCGCGCACGTCGGTGAAATCGCGCCGGGTGGTCAAGGTTCCGACGCGCAGCGAACCGGCGCCCGAGCGTCGGGCGTCGACGATCCGCTTGGCCAGTGCGGGCACGAAGAAATTGGGTGACTGGCCGGGGCCAATGTGGTTGAACGGCCGCACCACGACGACGGGCTGGTCGTAGCCGCGCCAGGCCTGGAGCGCCACGGCCTCCGCCGCAAGCTTGGACGCCGCATAGGGGCTGGCTGGGGCGGTGGGTGTGTCCTCCCCCAGCGGGAGCTGGTCGGGGGTGACGACGCCGTACACCTCGGCCGAGCTCACCACGAGCACGCGCGGGCTCACGGTGAGCCCGCGCGCGGCCGCCAGGATCTCGGCGGTCCCCAACACGTTGACCCGGAGCACTTGGCTCGGGTGCTCCCAGCTCTCACCAACGTGGGTCATGGCGGCAAGGTGGTAGACCGCGTCCGGTCGGACGTCGTTCATCACCCGCCGTACGGCGGAGCCGTCCGCGACATCCGTCTCGATGTCGACGACGGCGACGTCGTCTCCGTGATCCTTGAGGTGCGCCGCCAGCCACTGTCCGACGAAGCCCTTCCCGCCGGTGATGAGCGCCCGCATCCGCCGAACCCTACTGCGAGGCCGCGGCCGCCACCGCATAGGCGTGCACGTGCTGCGTCACGCTCGCCTCCCAGGTGTGCCGAGCGGCCACCTGCAGGCCCTGCGCCCGGCGAGCCGAACCACGTCCCTGGTCGAGTGCCGCGCGCAGGGCGCCGGCCAGCGCCTCGACGTCCCCCGGCCGCACCAGGAGCGCCGCCCCGTCGGTCACCTCGGCCATGGCCGTGCCCTCCGTCGTGACGAGGGGTGCACCACAGGCCAGGGCCTCGAGGGCGGGGAGCCCGAAGCCCTCCTCCAACGCCGGGTAGGCGACCACCGACGCCTGCCGCAGGAGCGCCGGCACCGCCGGGTCCGGCAGGTAACCCGTCCGCACGATCCGATCGGCGTGGCCGGCGGCAGCCAGCGCGCGCTCGGTCTCGGTCATCCCCCAGCCGGGCTGCCCGCCGAGGACCAGCACCGGGTCGGGATCCGACGTGGCCACGACGTCGAATGCGGCCACGAGCGTGCCGACGCCCTTGCGCGGCTCGAGCGTGCCCACGAAGACGACCAGGGGCCGGTCGGCCGGCACACCGAGGGAGAGGAGCTCGGCGCGGTCGGCACCCTCCATCGGCTCGGCGGGCGTGAAGCGCGCGTGGTCGACGCCGTGCGGCGCGACGACCACCGGCGCCCGCACCTCGCAGCTTGCCCGCAGCCGGTCGGCGGTCACCTGGCTGACGCAGATGAGCACGCCCGCGTGACGAGCGGCGCGACGGATGGCGCGCCGGAAGAACAGGGCCTTGGACCGCAGGTGCCACTCGGGATGGTCGAAAAAGGTGCAGTCGTGGATCGTCACGGCGCACGGCACGGGCGACCGGGCCGGCATCGTGTAGTGCGGGCCGTGGTGGACCCGCACCCCGAGCGAACGCAGCACCGAGGCCAGCCCGAGCTGCTCGAAGCCCAGCCGCGCCGCCCGCGAGGCGGGGACCGCACCGCGTACCACCGCTCCCTCCAGCCCGCTCCAGCGCGTCTCGTCACCCCGGCGCGCCACCAGGGTCAGGTCCACGTCGTCGCGCCCCGCCAGGCCGCGGGCGAGGGCCATCGTGTAGTAGCCGGCTCCTCCGGGACGGACCGGGACCGCCGACACGTCGAGCGCCAGCTTCAGCGGGCCGTTCATGTGGGCGCACGCCAGAGGGCGACGTGCCGGCGCGCCGTCGCATGCCAGGTCCGGGTCGACGCGTACTCGGCGCCCCGTCGCGCCAGGTCCGCGCGCAGCACGTCGTCCGTCAGGACGGCGGCGAGACCGGCCGCGATGTCCTCGACGTCGAGCGGATCGACGATCCGGGCGGCCGCCGGCTCCGTCGCGCCGAGGTCGTGCACGCTGGGCACCTCTGGGGAGATCACGGTCGGGGTCCCGACCCGCATGGCCTCGAGCGGCGGCAACCCGTAACCCTCGGTCAGCGGCACATAAGCAAAGGCACGGGCACGCCGGTAGAGATCCGCGAGCACGGCGTCCGGGAGGGCACCGGTGAACACGACGCCGGCATGGTCGGGCTCCCGCGGCCCCGCCCCCCAGCCCGCCGGACCCACGACGATCAGTGGCCACGGCGCGGGAAGCGAAGGCCGGACGCGGCCGAAGGCGGCGACGAGACGATCCAGGTTCTTGCGCGGCTCGAGCGTGCCGACCGACAGGAGGAATTCGCCGGGCACACCGGCCCGCCGGAGCAGCTCGTCGGTCGCGGCGGCGTCGGGGGCCGGCAGGTGGTCGGCACCGCTGGGCACGACCGTGATCCGGTCCGGGTCGATCCCGTACGCAGTCAGGTCGGAGGCCACGAGCTGCGAGGGGACGACGAGCGACGCTCCGGAATCACGCGCCCGGGTGAGTGCTCCTTCGTGCCAGCGGCGCCCCCGCAGCGTCGTGGCCTCGGGATGGCGGCGCCAGGCGACGTCGTGGACGGTGACGAACAGACGGCTCCGGCTCGATCGCCGGAGCCTGGGTGCGGCCAGCGACACCGAGTGCACCACATCGAATCCTTCTGGGGCGTGACACCAGCCGTGGTCCCACGCCCGCGTCAGGAGCGGGCCGGGCAGCCGGGCGGCCCTGAGGGGTAGGCCGAAGGCGGCCAGGGGGTCGCGCGACGAGCTGGCCGCTCCGACGAAGTGGCCCGGCGCCCGGCTGGCCAGCAGCGTGACGCTGACGCGCTCGTCCTCACCGCTGCACTGGGCCAGACCGCCGAGCAACCCGCGCGCGTGGGCACCGATCCCCCCGGGCACCTGGCGCCGGAGCTGTTCGACGGCGAGGAGCACCGACGGTGGCCCCGTCACGCCGCCCCACCCGCGGCGTCGCGGTAGAGCTGCTCGAGGCCCTCGCCGCAGCGTTCCCAGGTGAACCGCGCCGACCAACTCCTCCCCGTCGCGACCAGCCGCGCCCGCAGCGACTCGTCGCCCAGGCAGGCGTCGAGGGCCCCGACGAGCGCGTCGTGATCCCCGGGTTCCACCAACAGGGCACCATCGTCGAGGACCTCGGGCAGCGAGCCGGCTCGGGTGGCCACCACCGGCACCCCCGCCCGCATGGCCTGCAGCGGCGGGAACCCGAACCCCTCGTAGAGCGACGGATAGACGAGGACGCTCGCCCCGGCCAGCAGTGCGGCGAGGTCGCGTGCCTGCAGCCAGCCCGTGCGGACGATGCGGTCCCGGGCCGGGGACGCGTCGACAGCCGAAGCCAATGCCGCCTCGCCCCAACCCGGCGGGCCGGCGAGCACCAGCGCGACGTCGCGCTGGTGGGCCGCCACGGGGCCGAACGCGTGCACCAGGCCGGGCAGGTCCTTGCGGGGCTCTGCTGTTCCCACGGCCAGGCAGTACCGCGTCGTCCCGGACGGCAGCCAGCGCCCGAGCGCAGCGGTGGCATCGTCGCCGATGTCAGGCAGTTCGGGGATGCCGGGGTTGACGACGCGGACCCGGGCCGGGTCGGCCCCGAACGCCTCGACGACCTCGCCGGCCACGAATTCCGAATCGGCGTGGACCCACGCTCCCCGCCGCAGCGCACGCCGGATCAGCCCCGGATAGGCCAGCGTCGCCTCGTTGCACAGCTCGGGGTGATGGAGCGGGGTGAGATCGTGCACCGAGACGATCGCCGCGGCGCGCCGTGTCGGCGGCACCACGAAGTTCGTCCCGTGCACGACGTCGGCGCGGCCGACGAACCACTCCAGCGACGGGGCGTCGCCGTGGGCCCAGAGCGCGTGCAGGGGCCGAGCGGGCATCGGCCGCTGATGGGCCGCCACACCGGCGGGCAGGTGGGCCTGGAGCAGCCCGCGACGACGCCAGCTGACGGCGAAGGCCCGGACGTCGAGCCCGGGGCGCACCGCCAGCGCCGCCAGCGCGCCCTGGCAAAAGGCCCCGACGCCGGTCGGGAGGCCGAGCAACGGCGTCGCGTCGAGCGAGACGCGCAGGCGCGTCGGCTCCACAGCCCCGGACGTGTCGAGGCCGCTCAGGTCGTGATCGCCCCGTCGATGGACAGGATCGCCCCCGTCACGTAGTCCGCCTCGTGCGAGCCGAGGTACGCGAAGGCACCCGCGATCTCGTGCGGGTAGGCGAAGCCGATCGGGGTCATCAACCGCTCAATCAGCTTCCAGTCGGCGTCCTTGGGGGGGCCGAAGTTGTGGATGATCGGGGTGTCCACCCCGCCGGGCGCGACGCCGTTCACACGGACGCCGCGGGCCACGTACTCGACGGCGAGGGCCTTGGTGAGGAGCTTGACGCCCCCCTTGGAGGCGCAGTAAGCGGCCGAGTACGGCTGGCCGATCATGCCGGCGGTCGAGACGGTGTTGACGATGGCGCCTCCGTGCTCAATCATGCCCGGCAAGACGGCGCGGCACATGAGAAAGGTGCCGGTGAGGTTGACGGCGATGATCCGGTCCCAGCCGCTCAGCGACTGCTCGGGCGTGTGGGCGAAGCCGCCGATGCCCGCGATGTTGCACAGGTTCGTGATGTGGCCGAGCTCCTCGCGCGCCTGCGACACCGCCGCCGCCACCCCGTCCTCGTCGGTCACGTCGCAGCGCAGCGCGATGGCGCGCCCGCCCGCGTCTGCCGCCTCCCGGTTGATCTCTGCCGCCACGGCATCGATGGCATCGCCGGCCAGGTCCAAGCAGGCGACCGCGGCTCCCTCGGCGGCCAGGCGGCGGGCGGTGGCTCGCCCGATCCCCGAACCGGCCCCGGTGACCACGGCCACGTGGCCCTCGTAGCGGCCGGGCGAAATCGCCTCGGGTGCGGTCCCCCGGTTGGGGTCGGCCTCCCCGACTCTGGTGGTGGGGCTCATGCACGCTCCTTCTCGTCGGCCTCTCCGATGTGGCCACTGCCTAGCACCCCCGAGCCGGGTCGACGATTCTTGGCCAGGTCCGAGCGCCGGTGCTCCGCCCCCCTAGCGGCCAGGTCGGCGAGCCGGGTGGGGTCGACCTTCATCATGGGCGTCAAGGGCAGCTCGTCGACCACCACCAGGGCATCCGGGGCCTTGTAATCGGCCAGCTGCCGGGCGCAGTGGGCGCGCAGTGCGCCGATCTCGGGGGCGGGGGCCCCGCGGGCCGCCACCACGACGGCGACACCCACCTCGCCGAGGACGTCGTCGGGCACGCCGACGACCGCCACCCGGGCCACCGCCGGGTGGGAGGACAGGGCCTCTTCGACCTCGGCCGGGTACACGTTGTAGCCACCTCGGATGTACCGCTCATGGGCCCGACCCGCCAGCTGGAGATTTCCCTCCGGCGTCACCGACCCGAAATCGCCCATGGTGAGCCAGCCCTCACCGCCGAGCACCGCCGCGGTCGCCGCGGCGTCGACGAGCTCCTCGACCCGGCGTCCCCGGCCCGGGCCGTGCCCGAAGTAGCCGCGCATGGTGGCGGCCGAGCGCAGCCGCACGCGGCCGACACGGCCCGCGGCGACCGGTCGCCCGTCGTCGTCGACGATCGCCAGCTCGACCCCGGCGACGGGTCGCCCGACGGTGGTCGCCACCTCCTCGTCGGACGACGTGAGCGTGGTGCCGGTGCCCAGGGAAGCCTCGGTCGAGGTGTAGCGCACCACGACGGGTATGCCGAAGCGCCGCCGCACCTCGGCCACCAGCGCGGCCGGCACGCGCGCCGCACCGGTGCCGGCGACGCGCAGCGCGGTGAGGTCGGCCCGGTCCAGCTCGGGACTGGCCAGCATCAGCGAATACTGGGTCGGCACCCCCTGGGCGACGGTCACCCGTTCGCTCGCCATGATGCGGACGGCGTCGTCGGCCCGCCAGGGAGTCGGCGTGATGATCGTCGTCACGGCGTTGGCGATTTCGTCCCACGCCCGCGTCATGTAGCCCACGTGGGCGAAGGGAAGGGGCGAGATCCGGCGGTCGCCCGGCTGGCTCAGCACGTCCGTGCCGCGCGCGACGGCGGCCAGGTTGGCATGATCGAACAGCGCCCCTTTGGGGCGGCCCGTGGTGCCGCTGGTCCAGACCACGGCAACGGCGTCGTGCGGCGCCAGCTCGGGCCAGTGCGCGGGCGGGTCGCCGGCCCACGACGACACCGCTTCGGATCGCTCCACCACCTCGATGCCCGGGGCATCGGGCCATGGCGCCGCCTCCGGGTCCGCCACGACGAGCACCGGGGCGGCCCGCTCCAGAATGGAGGCCACCTCCCCGCCGCCCATGCGGGGGTTGATGCCCGACGTGATCGCACCGAGGCGCAGCAGTGCGGCGTAGAGCACCGCGTAATCGATGGACGACGGCAGCAGCAGGCAGACGACGTCCCCCTTGGACACGCCGCGGCGGGCCAGGTGGCCCGCCACCCCGTCGGCCGCGCGGTCCCACTCCGCGAAGGTGAGGGAGCGCCGCTCCCGGATCCCGGCCGGCTCGACGTAGGCCTCGACGTCGGGGTTCGTCCGTGCCGCCTCCCGCAGGACCGACACCACGGTTCCGTGCCGCTCCGGGGGGATGCGCACTGGCATGGCGGGCGGCGATGGTACCAGGGGCCGCCGCGGCAGTAGCCGGGGGCGGCCGAAAAGGACGGGGCCGGGCCCCTCCTATGCTCGCGGCGTGCTGGTGGCCCTGTGCGGCGGCGTCGGGGCCGCCCGAATGCTCTCTGGGCTCGTGCGCGTCGTGCCTCCGGAGGACATCACCGCGATCGTGAACGTCGGCGACGACATGGTCCTGCACGGGCTGCACATCAGTCCCGACCTCGACACCGTCACCTACACGCTGGCCGGCATGGACAACCGCGACACCGGCTGGGGCGTGGCCGGCGAGACCTGGGCGGTCATGGAGGAGCTGGCCCGGCTGGACGGCGAGGACTGGTTCCGCCTGGGCGACCGCGACCTGGCCACCCACCTGTTCCGCACCGGCCGCCTCCATGAGGGACAGCCGCTGAGTGCGGTCACCGCGGCCTTGTGCCACCGGCGCGGCGTGGCGGTGCGCCTGCTGCCGGTGACCGACGACCCGCTGCGCACCCGGGTCACCTTGGCCGAGACCAGCCAGCTCGGGCCGCCCGGCACCGAGGTGGGTTTCCAGGACTACTTCGTCCGCCTCCGCCACGACGTGGCGGTCGGCGGCGTGCGGTTCGAGGGGGACGTCTCTGCCCGGCCCGCCCCCGGTGTCATGGAGTCCCTGGCGGAGACGGACGCCATCATCGTGTGCCCCTCGAACCCCGTCGTCTCCATCGGGCCGCTGCTTGCCGTCACCGGGGTGCGCCAGGCCCTGGTGGACCGAAGGCAGCGGGTCGTGGCCGTCTCACCGATCGTCGCCGGCGCCGCGCTCAAGGGCCCCGCCGACCGGCTGTTGGCCGAGCTCGGGAGCGAGGCCTCCGTGGTCGGGGTGGCCCGGCTGTACGCGCCTTGGGTGGGCACGCTGGTCATCGACGTCGCGGACGCTGCTCTGGCCGACGCGGTGGAGGCCCAAGGGGTCCGCTGCATCGTGACCCCGACCGTCATGAGCTCACCGGAGCGGGCCGCCGACCTGGCCCAGGTGGTGGTCGGTGCCGCAGGCTGAGGGCGTGGTGGTGCTCCCGATCGACGGCATCGGCGAAGTGACGCCCGGGGCCGACCTGGCCGCGCTCATTGCGAGCGTCGTGGCCCCGGCGCGACCGGGGGGGGCCGAGGTGCGGGCCGGCGACGTCGTCGTGGTCACGCAGAAGATCGTGTCGAAGGCCGAGGGAAGGCTGGTGCCGGTCGACCACGGCGACCCGGCGGCCAAGCTGGCCCTCGTGGCGCAGGAGTCGGTGCGCATCCTGCGCCGCCGGGGCGATCTCGTGATCAGCGAGACCCGACACGGCTTCGTCTGCGCCAACGCGGGAGTCGACCTGTCCAACGTCGCGGACGGGACGGCTGCCCTCCTCCCCGCCGACCCCGACCGCTCGGCCCGGCGCATCCGCGCCGGCCTGCACGGCGCACTGGGCGTCGACGTCGGGGTGATCGTCTCGGACACCTTCGGCCGCGCCTGGCGGCGTGGCGTGACGGACGTCGCCATCGGGTGCGCCGGCGTGGCTGCGGTGCTCGATCTGAAGGGCACCCGCGACGCCGGTGGCCGCGAGCTCGTGGCGACGGAGATCTGCGTGGCCGACGAGTTGGCGTCGGCAGCCGAGCTGGTCATGGGCAAGGACCGCGGCATCCCCGTGGCGATCGTGCGCGGGGTGCCGCCGGAATGGTTACGGCCGGCGTCGGTGGGGGCCGAGATCATCCGGCCACCGGAGGAAGACCTCTTCCGCTGACAGGTGCTCAGCCGAGCCGACTGCCCACGAAGTCGAGCACGGCACGCGTCCCGTCGGCCAGGTCCGTCCACGGCCGCCATCCGAGCTGTATGGCCGCCCGCTCGACATCGAGGCTGGAACGCAGGAGCTCCCCGGGCCGCAGCGGTGCCGCGACCCGCTCCACTTCCACGCCGGACACCTGCGCCATCGTGTCGAGCAACTCGTTGACCGAGGTCTCTCGCCCCGTCCCGATGTTGCAGACGAGACCGCCGCCCCGGGTCGCGGCGCGGACGAACGCGTCCACCACGTCGTCGACGAAGACGAAGTCCCTCGTCTGCTGGCCGTCGCCGAAGACCGTCACGGGCTCGCCCCGCAGGATCCGCTCGGCGAAGATGGCGACGACGCCGGCCTCACCGTGCGGGTCCTGCCGCGGCCCGTAGACGTTGCCCAGCGCCAGTGCACAGAACTCCAGCGCATGGAGCTCCCGGTACGCCACGAGATAGTCGACCACGGACTTCTTGGCCACGCCGTAGGGCGAGAGGGGCTGCTGCGGGTGTGACTCTCGCACCGGGAGATCCTCCGGCGCCGGCTCGCCGTAGAGCGTGCCGCCACTGGCGGCGAAGACCACCCGCTCGGACTCCGCCCGCCGCGCGCCTTCCAGGACGTTCAACGAACCCACGATGTTGACCGTCGCGTCGAAGGCGGGCCGGGCCACCGACACCCGCACGTCGGCCTGCGCGGCCAGGTGGAAGACGAGCTCGGGGCGCCGGCGACCCATGAGCTCGACGACGGCGGGCGCCGTGATGTCGAGATGGTGGATGGTCAGCGCACGGCCCGCGCTGCCGCGGGCCTCGGCCAGGTTCGACAGCGAGCCCGTCGAGAAGTCGTCGATCACGTCGACCTCGTGCCCCTCGACGAGAAGGCGATCAACGAGGTTGGAACCGATGAAACCGGCTCCTCCCGTCACCAGCGTGCGCATGCCGGGACTTCTTAGCCCGACACCCGCTCGCCGTCGACCAGCGTCCCCGAGGAGACCACCGCATCGGCGCCGAGCACGGAGACCGGTCTGACGTCCCCCCTCTGGCCGACGATGGACCGGGGGCCCATGGCCGAGCCGGCCACCTTGGCGTCCTCGGCGACGCGACAGTCATCCATCAGCACGGAGTCCGCCACTACGGCGCGGGCGGACACGATGGAGCCGCGTCCGACGATGCTGTGCTCGACCCGGGCACCGGGCTCAATCACGCATCCGGAAAAGATCACTGCTCGTCCCACGACCTCACCGTCGATCTCGCTCCTCCCCTCCGTCAGCACGCCGTCACCCCGGTCGACCAACGCCGGCACGACGAGGGGTCCGCGCCTCCCGTTGACGTAGTCGAAGTTGGCCTGCAGGTAGGCAGAAGGGGTACCGGTGTCGAGCCAGTAGCGGTCGTCGGACCGGGCGAAGAGACCTCTCTCGCGTACCATCGCAGGAAACGTCTCCCGCTCTATGGAGACGCGGCCACCCTCAGGGATCCGGTCGAGCACGGACGCTTCGAGCACGTACGTGCCCGCGTTGATTTCGTTCGTCGGGGCCTCGTCGCGGGGGGCTTTTCGACAAAGGCCATCACCCTGCCCTCCTCGTCGGTCGGTACCACCCCGAATGCGGAGGGGTCGGAGACGGGGTGCAGCGCGATCGTTCCCTCGGCTCCCCGCTGGCGGTGAAATGCCACGAGGCTCGTCAGATCGAGGTCGGTCAGCACGTCCCCGTTGACCACCACGAACGTCTCCGCGATACCGGCGTACTTGGCAGCGAACCGCACTGCGCCGGCCGTGTCGAGGGGCTCGGGCTCCACGGCGTACGTGAGCCTGACTCCGACCGCGCGCCCGTCCGGATACGCCTCCATGAAGGCGTCGGGCAGGTAACCCAAGGACAGCACGGCCTCGTCGACGCCGTGGGCGGCGAGGTGTCCCAGCACGCGCTCGATCATGGGCACCCCGACGATGGGGAGCATCTGCTTGGGCGACGAGAGCGTCAGGGGGCGCAACCTCGTCCCTTCGCCCCCGACCAGGACGACCGCCTTCATTACTTCGTCGTCGTGGTTGACGAGGGCTTCGACGTCGTCGTGGACGGCGCCGTCGTCGTGGTCGCCAGGGGCGCTGTCGTGGTCGCGCCCGCGGCGGTAGTCGTCGTCGTGGCGACGGGCTGGCTGCCGGACAACACCTGCAGCAGTGCGACGATGGTGGTGCCAGGCGGCTTGGGCAATGACACGTTGTCGGGCACGAAGCCGACCGTGATCAGCTGCCGGTTGGCGAACTTCAGGCTGGCGGGCTTGACCGTCGTGACGCCACCGACCTGCTCGAGCTCATTGTGCTTGTTGGTCTGGGTGGACACCACCCACCACCGGGCCTGCACCTCACCCACCTTGCCCGCGTCGGGGGTGCCGGCTGGACACTTCTCTCCGTTCGTGTACAGAGGGCTCTTGGCCGACGGGTACTTCAAGGAGGTGTTGGTCAACGTCAATCCGGTGTAGCCGTCGGCGAACTTGCCGAGCGTCGCGTTGTTGCCCGCCTCGCTTGCGTTCTTCGGTGCGATGAGGAGGACTCCGTCGCCCGTCGTGGTGAGGCCCGTGGTCGCACTCGCTGGCGAGGCCGGGAGGGCCGGCTCCGTCGTCCCGCAGATGTCGAAGGCCAGCGCGGCGTGCCACGTCGTATTCGTCGTGGGCTCGACCACCACGGGGCTTTGGTCGTAGTGGTACTTGGCGAACGCGACCGACCCCAGCCCGATGAGGACGATCACCACCAGCGCGGCATACCAGTTCACCGGCATCTGCCCGCGATAGGTCGCGCCGCCGCCCGTTGCGGCGGCGCGGGCGACCGATTTCCCAGAAGAGCTTCTCGCCATGGCGGGAGGCAACCCTACAGCCTGGCGGGATGCCCTCCCGCGACAGGCGAACCGCCCAGCAGGTCACGGTAGAGGGCGTTGGTATCGGGATGGAGGCAGTCCCCGGCGCTCTCCCACCCGCCTCGCGCCCGGGCACGCCGGGGAACAGCCTCCCCAGCCAGCGTGCGCAGCTGTGCCATCGCAGAACGAAGCCCGACCCGATTGCCTTGCGCTGCGGTGGCACGCAACAGGGCGCGGTACAGACGCTCGTCGTACGGGCTCACGATCAGCGCCTGCCGGACCATCCATTCCGCCTCGGCGCCCCGCCCGCAGCCGACGAACGCCTCGGCGCCGCGCAGGGCCGTGTGCACCACTAACCACTCGATGTCGAACATGGTGCCGTCGAAGACGGCCCAATCGGTGCGCCGGAGACCAGCGAAGAGAGGACCCCTGATGAGGGTCATCGCCTCGGTGAGGTGATCCGGATCGTCGGACGCCGCGAGCGAGGAGAAGCGGTCGACGTCGGTGCCGACCCCGCCGCCCAGTCGCAGAAGGCCGCCGCCGCGAGGGAGGTGCTCGCTGCCGTCGGCGGAACGCCCGAGGGCACGCCGGGCGTCCGAGCAGGTCGAGTGCACGGTGGGCAGTGACACAGGCCGATCGGGCCAGATCGCCAGCGCCCACTCGGCATGACGCGCCCCCGGCCGGTGGAAGGCCAGGTACACCACGAGCTCGAGTGAAGCCGAGCGGCGAAACGGCCGGACCGCGCCGCGTATCGTGACGGGGCCCAGGACGGCGATTTCGACCTCGGCGCTGGTCACGCAACGGAACGGTCCGTCGTTCGGCGGATCATGCGCGCTCGTCTGGCGCTGGTCCGAACGGCCCAGAGCGCCCCTCGACCGCAGAGGGGGTCAACTATCATCCCGAGACTGTGCGAGACGACAGCGACAGCGAACCGGTACCGCCCGTCGTCATGGCAGCCTGTGCGCCCGTGGGCGGACGTTCGACTCGCCTCGAGGCATCCGTGCGCCAGGGGTCATCCCAACCGTAGGGTGTCCGAGTGCAGGTGTCATACCGCCCGGGCGCCAGCCGCTAGCGTCGGCTCGTACTGCAGTACCGGTGTGCAAGTCCTCCACGTAGAGACGGCGTCCGGTGTCCACGACGCGCGGTGACGCATCCAGGAGCGGGACCGAGGTCTCGCCGGAACCTGCGAGCGACTCCGCCCACACCCCGCACCGACTGAATCCGGCGCGCGCCGCCGGCTCCCTCGTCTTCTGGGCGGCCGCGGCCACGACGGTCATTTGGCTCATGGTGTTGGGACGCGGCCTGACCTTCTTCTACGACGAATGGAACTTCGTGCAGTCGGCGAGTGGCCCGTATCTGCAGAACGTTCTGGCCAGCCACAACGGGCAGACCCAGATGGTGCCGTACACGGTGTACCGGCTCATGCTCGATACGGTGGGACTCCACCACTACTGGCCTTACCGCCTCCTTCTCGTTCTCCTTGACGTCCTGGTCGGCTGGCTTCTCTACGTCGCCACCAGGACCCGCGTGCACCCCGTCGTGGCGGCCAGCATGGCCGCCACGCTCATGCTGCTCGGGCCGGCCTGGCAGGACCTCTTGTGGCCTTTTCAGATCGGCTTTCTCGGCAGCGTGGCCGCGGGCCTGGCCGCCATCAATCTGCTCGACCGTCCGAGCCGCTGGAGCAACAGTGGCGCATTCGCCTGTCTTCTGTTCTCGGTGGGTTGCTCCGACGTGTGTGTGGCGTTCATCGTCGGCATGACCGTCCAGCTCGCATGGCGCCGCGACACCTGGCGGCGGCTGTGGATACCCGTGGTACCTGGCGTCCTGTGGGCCGCCTGGTACCTGGCCAAGGGGAGATCCGGCTCGCCCCTGTATCCGTCGGCCGTGGTCCACGCCCTGCCCACCGTCGCCGCCGCCACCGCCGGCTCCATCATCGGGCTCGGCGTGTGGCCCGGCCGAGCGCTGATCCTGGCGGTCGCCGTGGCGGCCGTGGTTGCCCTGATCCGCTCCCCCGGGCAAGCGGCTCGCCTGGCCATGGCGACATGCGGTGCGGTCACCTTCTGGGTGCTGACGGCCGTCGCCCGCGGCGCCTCGAATCCGGATCCGAGCCGGTACTTGTACCCCGGAGCTGTGTTCTTGCTCCTGGTCATCGCCGAGTCGGCGGCATTGCTCACGGCGGGCGCGGTCCGCAGTGTTGGACTACACGCGCATGGCGCGGGGCGTCGGCGGCGCCAAGTGGCACGGATCGGCCTGGTGGCCATCGTCGTCCTGTGCGCCGTCGTCATCTCGGCGAACGCCTCGCCCCTCGAGCAGGGGAGCGCGTCCCTCGCCGGCACGTCCGCCACCGTCCGAGCCGAGCTTGCCGCCGTCCAAAAGGCCGGATCGGTGCTGCCTCCGTCCTTTCAACCCGACGTCGCTCGAATGCCCCAGGTCTTCACCGGGACCTACCTGCAGGCGGTGGCGCAATTCGGCTCGCCGGCGGAATCGCTCGGTGCGGGCACCGCCGCCTACAACCTGCAATACGCCGACCTGGTGCTGCTCCATGGTCGCCCCTTCATGGTCCAGCCGGCCGTTCCCACTGCGAACTGCACTCCGGTTCCGCTGTACGACGACGGTGGAGTGCTCGCCTTCACGCTCCCGGAGACCGGCACGGCCCTGGTCACCGCACCGCCGACGGGCGCCGTCGTGCTGCGAGCTCGCGCCTTCGGGGGGCAGTACGCGTTGAATCCGATCGGGCAGGTGAGTGCCGGTGGCACGGTGTCGGTGCGGTGGGCGCCCCAGGGTGCAGCGGGCGTGCACTGGCACATCTCGTTCTGGCGAAACGTGAACAGCCCCACCCCTCCGGGCATTGTCAGCGCCCAAGCGTGTCGTCCCGGCGCCGCCTGAGCCGCGCCGGGGCCGCAGGCAGTCCTAAATGGTTCCCTCCGCCACGGCCGTTCTGATCCATGGGATCACCTCGTCGAGCATGTCCGAAAGCCCGGTGGTCGCCTCGAACCTGAGCACCCTCTTCGCCTTCTCGGTGGATGGCACCCGACGGGCAACGTCGTGCTCGAAGGGATCGTCACTGACGTAGCGGAAGGGACGGTCACCGTTGACCTTCTGCCAGATGAGCTCGGCGAGCTCCAGCACGGTGGTCGAAACCGACGTCGACAGGTTGAAGTCGTCGTTGATGGCATCGGGGTGCTCCATGCCGGTCACGATGCCCTCGGCGAGGTCGCCCCCGTAGGTGTAGTGCCGAACCTGGGATCCGTCCCCGAGGATGTGCAGGGGGTCCTGACCCTTGACCACCTTCTGGACGAGGTCCGGAACGACGTGGCTCATGGCGAGGGCCACGTTGCCCGAGAGCACCTCGACGTCACCTTTTGCCCGCCGCTCCCCGATCCCCACGCAGTTGAAGGGACGGAGGATGGTGAAGGGCAGTCCGTACTGGTCGTACGCCGCCCTGGCAAAGTACTCCACCGCCAGCTTTTGAAACCCGTAGGAGGACAAGGGCGGCGGAATCCGCCGTTCTTGCCCCTCTTCGGACGGCCAGGAGTCCGCCGACTCGAAGACCATGGACGACGACACATAGGTGACCTTCTTGAGATGGTGCGCTCGATGCGCCTCAATCGCCGCGTCACATGAAGCGGCGATGATCCGCTCGTTGGTCGCCAAGAGGTCGTATGCGTACGTGTGAAAGTACGAGATCCCACCGATCATCGCCGCTCCGGCGATGAAATGGTCGCACGTCTCGAGGAGCTTCCCGAGAAGGGGAACGTCTTGCGCGTCTCCTTCGACGAAGGTGTACCGGGGGTCGCTGTCATAGGACTTCGTCACCGGGCCGTACTTCGACAAATTGTCGAGACCGACGACGCTATGACCCCGCCGCAGCAACTCCTCCACGACGTACCCGCCAATGAATCCGGCTGACCCTGTCACCAGGACGTTGCTCATCATGCTCCTTTTGCTCGATCATCGTCGTACCGGAGCCGGGCTCTTCTCTGGCCCGCCCAGTTGGGGGTCGTATGAATCCCGACCTGGTGCCGCATCGTCGATCCGTGGACCGAAGGTATAGAGATACCACCGCAGGTAGCGAGGGATCCAACTGCGCATCTCAAAGTACGATTCCCCCATCGATCGCTCCAGCCACATGCTTGGGATCTCCGCGACCAGCAGCCGTCGCGGGCGGACCTTGGCGACGTAATTCCAGTCATCCGATGCCCGAGAGCCGTGGATTCGCTATTCGTCGCGCCGCAGGACCAGGTTGACCTGCCCGTCCGGCCCGGCGGACTGACAGTGCTCAATGATCTCGTCGGCGGTACAGGTGCCCGTGCCCCAGTCGTCGTTCACCGAGATGTGGAACCTGAGACGCCGGTAACGGTCCAACACTTCGGCCGGATCGAGGCCCCGGTCGACGAGAGCCTTGGGCCAGAACTCCACAACGAGCACGATCGCCGGTGAGTCACGGACAATCCGCTCCATGCCCAGCACGACATCCGGTTCGAAGCCCTGCACGTCGATCTTGACCACGTCGAAGGTTCGGCCTCGGAACAGCTCGTCCGCCGGCAACATCGGGACCACGAGGTCGTACCGTCCATCAGGCGTCCGGGCGCCGATCCGTGCATCACCGGGATTGCTCGGGGGCGTTGACATCGGAATCAGGCTCCGGGTGTGCCCGAGTGCCACCCGGTGGGTGCCCGCCGTCACCGCGTTCGTCCACAGGTTGGCTTGCAGAAGGTCGAACACAACGGGCTGGGGCTCGACGGCTTCGGTTCGCACACCCAGTCCCAGCCTGTGGGCGAATATCGTGAAGTAGCCGACGTTGGCGCCGACGTCGAGGAAGCGGGCGCCGGGACGCAGCAGGGCGGCGAGGAGCCGAGCCGTGTCCTCCTCCCAGGTCTGACGGCGTTGGAGGTAGGGGCGCATGACCTCGTCGCTGGTCAGCATCCACAGCGTTCCGACGTCGGTCTCGACCGGCTCGAACGGTCCTCCCTGCAGCGGTGCCACGAGTTGCGGAGCCTGGCGAGCAGCAATGGCCTCTGCCCCGCGACGGACGGCACGCTTCCCGGCGGTCACGGCTTCGCGGGCGCCCGGCACGTCAGAAGACCCGCTCACGGTAGGGCGGCCGGCTGACCGACGCCCCGTCGATCGCCTCGGCCAGTCGGCCCCAGTCGAAGATACGGATCTCCCGAGGGGGCTGACCGACGATCGACTCGACCGTGGGCAGCACGCCACCCTCCCCGACCGCGAAGGACGTCTCAAATCCCTCGTACGCCGCCGTGATGAGCGGCGACTCGCCGTCGGGATCCACCCGGAAGCGCACGATGTCCGTCTCGCCGGGGCGCGCATGGAGCCGGCTCGCTTCAAGCCGGTACCCGTGCCGGCGGGCCGCCGCAATGAGGATGCGTCTCAGTCCCCGCTCCCGCAGTCCGTCGAGGATGCTGGAGGCATCGATGGCCCTGAGCTGCCCCCAGTACAACGGGTAGCGCGTGTCGATGATCGCTTGATGGGCGTGCACGATGTGATCGCCCTGCCCGATCAACCCCTCGGCTCTCGTGATTCCGCTCCCGGCGTGATAGACGAAGCATGCGGGGGCCAGGGCGGACTGGTAGCCCAACGCGTGACTGCGGAGGCACCAGTCGATCTCCTCCGAATAGCCGCGACCGAACACGGGATCCATGAGACCGACTGCGTCGATCGCCGAAGTCGGGATCGCCATACAGAAGCCCACGGCCGAAGGGATGGGAATGGCCTGGCCCGCGAATTCCTCGTCGGCCAGCTCGGACACCCAGTCCACCAGGTCCGGCTGGGATCCCAGACGATCGGGATCGCTGTTGGGAAGCGAGTAGATGCTGACGTTGTTCGACCACGCCGTCGTCGAAGAGAGCATCGGGTCGTCCAACAGCGGCCGAATCAGGGTCGACACCAGGTTCCTCGGCACGACGGTGTCCGAGTTCAGGAGAATGACCGCGTCATATCCCGCGTGCAGCGCGCGCAGCATTCCCAGATTCATGTTGCGCGGGATGCCGAGGTTGCGGGGTGTCCGGTAGTACCCGAAACCCATCCCGACAGCCATCTCGCGGCAGCGGTCACTCCAGCCGGGGGCCGGGCTGGCGTCGTCCAGGATCAGAACATCGGCGGTGTGTGGTCCTGGGTCGAGCCGCGACAGGGACTCAAGGCAGGGAAGTACGAACTCTTCGCCGTTGTAGACGAGAAGGGCGACCAGCACTCGCCACGAAGCAGCTCCTTTTGATTTCCGCGAAGCCCTCGATGAATTCGGAACGCTCGATGCTCCCGACGAACTAGAGGCCGAGGGCATTCCGCAACGACCAGATCCGGTTGGCCAACTTGAACGCCTGCGACGACTTCATCCGATCCTCTTCCGCACGGTACTGCGTGTATTCGATCCGCAGGTGTTCCAGCTCGGTGCGAAGGGTGATGATCTGCTGTCGGGCGTCCACGAGCCGCTCGGTCAAATCGATCACCCGGGCGGTGGCCATTTCGGTGTCGACGAGCGCCTGGTTCAGCGACAGCCGGTCCAGTTCCTCTTCCAGCACTTCCTTCACCGTGACCTCCTCACGCCGCTGGGCTGACACCGCTCATCGGGGCGGCAACGACATCGTGCGACGATAGAGTTCGGTCAGCCGCTCCGCGGTCGCAGCCCAAGTGTAATTCGTCGCAACGTCCAAACATGATGCAATCTGGGCCTTCGCCAGCACGTTGTCGGTCAGCAGCTTCTCGGCCGCCGCGGCCAACGATTCGGGCGACCAATCGGCGGCGACCACCGGAACGGCGGCGGCCAGCTCGGCCAGCGGCCCGAACCCCGCAAAGACCGTCGGCGTCCCGAATCGGGCCGCCTCGAAGGGCACGAGCCCGAAACCCTCGCTCGACGTGGGGTACAACACGAGGTCGGCGTGGCGCACGAGCCAGTTGCGCTGGGCGGGGGGAAGGTCGGGGAGCAGGAACACATCGCGGGCAAGCGTCTCACGCTCGTGCAGTATCACGTTGCTCTCGCTCAGCAGCGACGAACCGTGGGGCACGGTCGGGCCCGCCATCACCAACGAATGGGCGAAGCCGCGCCGGCGGAGCTCGGCCACGGTCGCCAACGCCAGATCCTTGTTCTTGTGCGAGTAATCGGTGCCCAAGCACAGGATGAATTGACCTTCGACGAAACCCCGTGCGAGAAGTTCGGAAGGCACTTCCACGGGCTCGTCGCCGCGGAGGTGGTCGGCTCCCTCGCTGATCAGGTGCAGTCGCTGGGGGTCGATGGGCAAACGCTCCATCTCGACCTGTCGACGGACGTCTTCGGAGCTGACCGTAACGGCGTCAGCCTCCGCCAACCCACGTCGGAGTGCGTCGCGGTGGGCGAGCCATTCGTGAGTGCTCCGGTGATAGGCGCCGTTCCGGTAGGCGATCAGATCGAGGACCGTGACGATGACGCGGTCGGCGATCGCCCGCCATTGCGCTACCGAGAACCACTGGTCCGGCTGGACCATCCGATGCGCAACGTCGCAACGGCCCAGTTGCTCGAGCTGTTCGAAGGTGACCGCGAGCGTGCGAACCTTCGGCGCGGTCAGCACATCCCGCGCGTACGGCGGAATGTCCGATCGGATGGCCACGACGACCTCGCTGACATCCTCGCGGCGGCTCAGCGCCTCCACTCTCGCGAGTATCGCAACCTGGGTCCCCATCTGCAGTGGTCCGAGGTACGACCCCTCCACGGCCACTCTGAGCCCGAGCGTCTTCACTCGCGCGAGGCCGCGCGAGAGGGAGAGCGGCGAGGCGACCGTCTTCACCTCGCCGTCCACCAAGGCGAGTTGATTCGGGTATCGCACGTGAATCCAATGGCGCTCCGTGGGTTCGAGGTCGTCGACCACGTCGGCTGCCGAGGGCAACCATCCGGGAGCGCGATGGCGTGCGTAATAGGTGCGGTCATCGAGGAGGTGGACGAAGCCACGCGCGGCCGCCCGCGCTGAGAACTCGGCCAACGTGCCCTCCAGCAAACCCTTCGGCCCGGCGAGCAACCCTCCGATGGCACCGAGCGCGGAGGGGGCAAGCAGGACGGCCGCCCCGGTGGCAGCGGGGATCGGCGTGGGTGGCGTCACGGGTCCGAGCTGACGGAGCCGTCGGGTGATGGACCGGGCGTCGTGACCCTCAATGGGGAGCCTTCTTCCCTCGATGTCCGTCGGGAAGCTCAAATAGGCCGCGTCATTGCTCAAGAACGAGACCGAGGCAAACCGCAGGTCGCTCTGCAGCAGCTGCAGCGCAGGCTCGAGAAAGTCGTCAGGAAGAGTGACAGGGTCCCCCACGGCGAGCACCGGTGCCCGGTGGACGGACCACACCTTGTTGATGAGTTCCGCCGGGCTGGTGGCAACCATGCACTCACAGCCAATGTCGCGGAACGGCAGGATGGATTCGCCCGCCGCCCCGCCGGCCACCACGGGGATGCCCGCCGCACCGAGCGAGCGGACGGCGACGAGGAGGTGCTCGGCGTTTGCCGGGGGGATGTACAGCGCGGCAACGGTCGCGGCGGGGCCCGACGAGGTGGTATCGTGCGTGTGCGCCACGGCTGCGAACCCTAGTCCTCGCGCCTACCCCTGCCAGCCAACGCGGGACGGGCAACGGTCCCGATTCCGGTGTAGGTCCTGCGCCATGGTCCGCGACTTCACATCGTGGGGGCGGAGGGATTCGAACCCTCACTGGGGACGGTTTAAGCGCCCTGCCTCTGCCTGTTGGGCTACGCCCCCCGGGGGGACATTCTTGACCGGACTCGGCAGCATCGCGGGAACCCTCCCAATTGACGAGCCACCCCACGCGGCGTCGGTCGAGTCGACGGCGTCAGCCGGGCAGGCCCGAGGCGAGGGGGCGATGGCGCTCCAACACGGCGAGCTCCTCGTTGCGGGGCGCGTCGACCAGCTCGGTCCTGGCGCCGAACGTCATGGTGGCGCGTCGTGCGGGATCCCAGGGTCGCCATTCGCCGATGCCTTCGTGGGAGGGGTTCCCGTTGGCGGCGAAGGCCAGCCACGCCCGCTGCATCTGCTCGGAAAGTGTCTCGACCGCCGGCCCTCCCCCCGAGAAGAGCTGCACGACCGGCAGGTGCACGGCCCCGAACACGAACGGCAACTCGAGCGCGTGGCAGGAGCCGAGCAACCCGCCAAAGGCGGGCGACTCCCAGTCGAACAGGTACATGTAGGTGCGCGCGCCGTGGGACACGTGCGCGGCAGCGAGTTGCAGGCTCGGCCAGCGGAAGACGACGTCCGTACCGACGGCCACCCATATGTCTTTGGCCTCGACCGGCTCCGATCGGGCACGCCGGGCCTCCCGATAGGCCCTGATCACCCCGGGGGCGGCTATGTCCGGCACGGCGTTGGCCACCCAGTGCTGCACGCCGTCCTCGTCGAGCGCCATGAGCGCCGGGTTCCCGAGGCCGAAGAGGGTCAGCTCGTCCCGGTTGGTCCCGATCAGCAGGTCGACGCCGGCAGCTGCGCCGCTCGCCACCGCAGCGAGAGGATGCTCGGGCAGGAAGGCGCCGTCCACCACCGGCAGGTAGGGCAGTGGGATCATGCCCGGGTCCGGCCGCCGCTTGGCGATCTCCTCGGTTCCGGCAACCAACTCCGACGCGGGCACCCGTTGCAGCGACTCCCGGTCGCACGACGCGATTCCCAACACGGCTGCCAGCCGCTCCGCCGATCGCTCCGCTTCTTCCACCGCGTGCACGTGCACGCCGCCGCTCTGCACCACCGCGCGCCGGAAGAGGCCCGCGGCGGCGGGGGTCGCGAGCAACGTGGCCACGCTGAACGCACCGGCTGACTCGCCGAAGATGGTGACGTTGCCCGGATCGCCGCCGAAGACTCCGATGTTGTCGCGGACCCAACGGAGGGCGGCCACCTGGTCGTGGATGCCCCAGTTCCCGATCAGGCCATCGGCGTCGACCAGGCCGCGGTGGCCCAGGAAACCCAGGGCACCAAGCCGGTAGTTGATGGTGACCACCACGGCATCGCCGTTGCGCACGAGATTGCCACCCCGGTACAAGAACACGGACCCACTGCCCGAGGTGAAGCCACCTCCGTGTATGAAGACCATCACCGGCCGACCGCGACCGCGGCCCGACGCGGGCGCGTCGGTCAGCTCGGGGGTCCACACGTTGAGCGAGAGACAGTCCTCGCTGTGCGGTTCGGAGGTCTCGGGGTCGGCGGGGCTCGTGATGCCGGGCACCGCGGCCGACTGCGGGGCGATCGGCCCGAACGTCGAGGCGTCCCGCACCTCGTCCCACCGCTCAGGTGGCTGCGGTGGACGCCACCGCAGCGCGCCGACAGGAGCGCGCGCATAGGGGATGCCCGAGAACGACCACAGGTCCCCGCGCCACACGCCCCTGAGCCGACCCGACGCGACGGACACGACTCCCTTCACGTACGGCACCCTACGGACGGAGGCGTGCGGGGTCAATCGTCCGGGAGGTGAACGGCCCGCGAACTCCTGCTGCAACCAGACGGAAACGTCCAGGTGCCGAGATTGCCACCAAGCAACCGTTACGCTTTGTGCCGTGGGCGCAGTGAATTGTCGGAGCACTGTCCGCGGGCGGACCCCTTTCGTCCGGGCGGCCATGATCGCCGGGCTCCTCGGCGCGTGGCTCTCCGCTGCGGTCGCGCCCGGCGCAGGCGCCACTGGCTCTTCGACCTCGACCACGTTGCCGGGACCGGCACCGAACCAGTCGCAGATCAACGCGACGCAGTCGCAAGTCGCGCAGATAGAGGGCACGCTCACCGAGGAGGAGCAGCAGACCTCCGTCCTCGACGACAAGTACAACACGGCCGTCCAAGACCTGCAGAACGCGCAGAGCGCGCTCCAGTCGCTTGGGGCCAGCCTGACCAGCGCGCGGGCCGCGGTCGTCGTCGACAAACGACTCGTTTCCAGCGACGCCGTCGCCGCGTACGTCTACGGCACTCCCGAGACGGGCTTTGCTTCGTACTTCTCCTCCTCGGCGACGCTGACCCAAGCGCGCAACCAGTACACCAACCAGATCGTCGGCAACCTGACCAAGGACGAAGCCGCGCTGGAACGTTCCGAGACGACGCTGCAGAACGAGGAGGTCCAACAGCAGGCCGTGGCCGCGCAGGCTCAGTCCGAAGCGACACAGACTAAGGCGCTGGCGCAGGCCAACGAACAGGAGGCGGCAGCGACGAAGGCGACGCTGAACCAGGTGCAGGGCCAACTGGCCCAGGAGGTCGCACAGGCCGCCATCGAAGAGGCGCAGCAGGAGGCCGCCGCCGCGGCCAGTGCGGCCAGTGCGGCGGCCCAACAGCAGGCGGCCGCGGCAGCCGCCGCCGCCGCGACCGTCGCCGGAGCCGTCGGCGGGTCGTCCAGCGGAGCGGCCGCCACCGACGCCGCCAACCAGGCCGGTGGGACCACGGGCCCAGTCGGCGGATCATCTGATGGCAGCGGGGCAGGATTGGCGGCGGTGCAGGCCGCGGTCTCCCAGCTGGGCGTCCCCTACGTCTTCGGCGGGGAGGATCCGGGAGCGGGCTTCGACTGCTCGGGCCTGGTCCAGTGGGCCTGGGCGCAAGCCGGCGTGTCCATACCGAGGACCACCGAGACGCAGTGGCCCGCACTGCAGCACGTGTCCCTCGATGCCCTCGAGCCGGGTGACCTGCTCTTCTATTTCAATCTCGACGGTGACAACCAGGTGGACCACGTCGTCATGTACGCCGGCTCGGGGCCCTACGGGACCGACACCGTGATTCAGGCGCCGTTCACCGGGTCCACCGTGTCGTACGCGCCGATCTTCACCGAGGGCCTCATCGGGGCGGCCCGGCCCTAGAGGGGCAGGCCTCCCGGCGCGGGGTGCCGAGGTCCGGGACCGGGGGCTGACGCCCGTCCGGGCCCCCACGAAATTCCCGGCAGAACGCTCGGTACGATGGCCCGATGGCCAGCGGGCGCCCGGTTGTGGGCGCGAAGGACCGATCGACCGCCATCGTCCCCATCCGCGTCCCGGCCGAAGACGCCGGCGACGAGGAGGTCGCGCGATTGTCCGACGTCGACGAGTGGGGTCGATCGGAGCGGACCCGAGCGCTGGCACGGGCGCTCTACGAGCCCGTCTACTCGAAGTGGTTCCGCGTCGAGTGGGAGGGGCTCGACAAGATCCCGACCCGGGGCGGTGCACTGCTCGTCGCCAATCACGCCGGCGCCATTCCCTCGGACGCCCCCGTGATCATGCACGGCATTGAGAAGGAGTTGGAGCGACCGGTCTACGGCCTGGCCGACTACTTCTTCAGGACCGTGCCCGTCGTCGGGACCCTGTGGGCACGCGCCGGCGGTGTCTCGGCCCGACCCGCCAACGCGTACCGGTTGCTGAAGGAGCAAGCGCAGCTCGCGCTCGTCTTCCCCGAGGGGACCAAGGGCCCCTCCAAGTCCTTCACCGACCGCTACCAGCTGCGCCGGTTCGGACGGGGCGGCTTCGTCGAGATCGCCATGCGAGCCGGGGTCCCCGTCATCCCTATCGCGGTCATCGGGTCGGAGGAGGCGATGCCCGTGCTGCTGCGGGTGCCGACGCTGGCCAAGGCCCTCGGCGTTCCCTACTTCCCCGTCACCGCCAACGTCCTCGCCATGGGCCCGCTCGGCGTGGTGACGCCGTTCCCCGCCAAGTTCAAGCTGCGCGTGCTCGATCCGGTGCGCTTCGACGTGCCGGCCGATCAGGAGCGGTACTCGAAGAGCCGGATCATGGAGGAGTCGGAGAACGTTCGCACGCTGCTCCAAGAGGCCGTCTACGACATGCTGCGCGACCGTCGCAGCGTGTGGTTCGGTTGAGGCACGTATGACCCGGCGCGTCCTCGTCACGGGTGCCGACACCTTCTGGGGTGGCCGCATGATTCAGGCCCTCGAGTCCGACCCCTCCATGGACGTCATTCTGGGGATGGGCACCCGCGCCCCGTCGGTACCGTTCGAGCGGGCGGAATTCGTCCGGGCCGACCAGCACTACTCCATCCTCAACCGGATTGTGAAGGCGACCCAGGTCGACACCATCCTCCATACGTTCATGATCACGAACTCGACGACCGTGCCCAAGCGGGCGATGCACGAGATCAACGTCATCGGGACCATGAATCTCCTGGCGGCCGCCGGAGCCGCCGGATCGTCCGTGCGCCACATCGTGGTCAAATCGTCGACCCTGGTCTACGGCTCCGCCGCGAGCGATCCGAACACGTTCTGCGAGGACACGCCGCGCACCAGCCCGGTGAAGAACAGCGTCGAACGCGCGCTGGTGGAGGCCGAGGGGCTCGTCCGTGATTTCTCCGAGGACAATCCCGCGACCCGGGTGACGGTGCTTCGCTTTGCCAATGTCCTCGGGACGCACCTGCAGACGCCGATCAGTCGCAACCTGTCGCGACCGGTGTGCCCGGCCGTCTTCGGCTTCGATCCACTCCTGCAATTCGTGGAGGAGGACGATGTCGTGCGGGCGCTGCTCCACGTCACCCAGGGCAGCATCCCCGGCCTCTACAACGTGGCAGGGGACGGCAGGCTTCCCTGGAGCGAGGTGGCCGGGATCTGCGGCACCCGCCTGGTACCGGTGTCGCCGTACAGCCCCCTGAAGATCCGCCCACTGGCGCGTCTGTTCGACCTGCCCGAGGAGCTGGCGGACCTCCTCCGCTATGGACGGGGTGTCGACACGCGGCGCTTCACCGCGACCGGTTTCACCTACAACGCCACCAGCACCGGAGCCGTGCGCACGTTCATCAGGGCGCTCCGGCTCCGTCGGCAATCCGGTCGGCAGCCCCAGTCGTACACGTACGAGCACGACGTGGAGCAGTTCTTCCGCCATTCGCCCTCGGTGCTGGGCACCAACGAGGTCTGACGCTCAGGAGCCCAGCCAATCCGCCACCAGCTGCGGCTCGCGCACGGCCCATTCTTCGGCCGTGATGGCATAGCGCACGTGGTCCTCCCACACGCCGTCGATCTCGAGGAAGCGCAGCGCCACTCCCTCCTCGCGGATGCCGAGCTTCTCGACCACCCGCCGGCTGGCCTGGTTCCTCGGAATGATCGATATCTCCACCCGGTGCAGCGAAATGGCCTCGAAGGCGAACCGCAACGTGACGACGACAGCTTCCGGCACGAGCCCCCGGCCGGCGAGTGCCTCGTCGACCCAGTAGCCGATGAACCCGCTCTGGAACGGCCCCCGCTGGATGGACGACAGGGTCACCTCGCCGGCGAAGCGCTCACCCACGAAGATGCCGAATCCGTAGCCGGTGCCCAGATGCCGCTCGCGCTCGCGGATGCCGCACCGCGCGGCGAAACTCGGCCGGTCCTCCGACGGCGGGGGCGCGCCCTTGGGTCGCGGCTCCCAGCGCAAGAGCCAGTCGGCGCACCGGGTGCGCACTTCGTGCCACGCAGGGAAGTCGTCCTCGGTCAACGAACGCAACAGCACCCGCTTTCCCCGCAGCTCCAGGGGGGCATGGCGCACGGCTCTCGCCGCGCTCATCGTCCGAGCACCTCGCGCAGCGCACCCAGCAACGCCAACACGTTCCTCGGCCGCGCCGTGTGACCCATGCAGCCGATGCGCCAGACGCGGCCGGCCAGCCGGCCGGCACCCGCCCCGATCTCAATGTCGTAGGACCGCAGAAGCTCCCCGCGTACGTCGGCCTCATCGACGTCCGCGGGCACCACGACGGTGGTGAGCTGCGGCAGCCGGTGGTCCGCCGCGACGAGCAGGTCGAGACCGAGGTCGATCAGTCCGTCCTGCAACATCCGTCCGCACTCGGCATGTCGCTGCCACGCCGTCGGGAGCCCCTCGTCGAGCAGCACGCCCAGGCCCGCGTGCAACGCCGCCACCATCGCCACGGGCGCCGTGTGGTGGTACACGCGTCCCGCACCCGAGTCGTCAGTGACGTAGCGAGCCAGGAGGTTGAGGTCCAAGTACCAGCTCGTTGGCCGCTCGACCACTCGTTCCACGGCCCGATCCGAGACCGTCAGCGGTGACAGGCCCGGTGGGACACCAAGGCACTTCTGCGTACCGCTGTAGGCGATGTCGACGGCCCAGTCGTCGACGGCGACATCGATCCCCCCGAGCGAGGTCACCATGTCAACCAGGAGAAGTGCGTCCCCCTTGGCACTGCCCAGAGCGCCAACGTCGTTGCGCACGCCGGTCGAGGTCTCGGCATGCACGACGGCGATGATCGCCGGTGAGGGGTGAGCCGAGAGCAACCGTCCGGGGTCGAGCGGTTCCCCCCACTCGGCCTCGACGCGGACGACGTCGGCGCCGTGGCGGCACGCCACCTCGCACATCCGCTCCCCGAAGACGCCGTTGACGCCGACCACGACGGGGTCACCGGGCCGCACGAAGTTCACGAAGGACGCCTCCATCCCGGCGGATCCGGTCCCGCTGATCGGAAGGGTCAGCCGGTTCGAGGTGGCAAAGACGCGCCGCAGACGGTCGTTCGTGCTGTCGAGCAGCCGCAGGAAATCGGGGTCGAGGTGCCCCAACAACGGTCCGGCCAGCGCCATGGTCACTTCCGGGTACGGGTTCGAAGGTCCCGGTCCCATGAGCAGGCGGTCGGCTATCCCCACCGGCGCATGGTGGCAGGTCCACGCTCACCTGCGCCAACGCGCCCGACGACGCATGGAACCTCCGGTAGATTGCCTGCGTGGAACGGGTGCTCTTTGCCCCCAGGGCGCTGCCGCCACTCCCTCCCGACGTCTGCCAGGATCCCGGGCCCTATTCGGCGTGGGTCCGTCGGCGCGAGGACGAGCGGGCGCGCACGAGGAGAAGGGCGTCGACCCTCGACCACGTGACCCTCAATCTGGTGATGATCGTCTCCGGCGTCGCGGATCAGTCGGTCCGCGACGCCGTCGGCCGCACGCTCGAGAGCCTCCACCGGCAAACGAGCACCCGGTGGTCGCTCACCGTGGTGGCCGCCGGTCAGCCGTCCGCGGGGCTGGACGCCGTGATGCGGTCCGGCACGTCCCGCCGGGTGCGGCGCCGCGCTCGCTCCGTCATTGCCACCCGCGACACCCCGGATGCCGAGCTTCTCCGGCAGGGGATGCATGCCGTACGCGGCGAAGCCGTCGCCCTCATCTTCCCGGGGGACGTCTGGGCTCCGGACGCGGTCGCCCTCCTCAGCGGCGCGCTCGCGCCCGACGGAGTCGTGTACGCGGACGAGGACGAGATGCAGGCCGACGGATCCTTCGCGTCAGCGCACCTCAAGCCCGACTTCTCTCCCGATTTCCTCCTGTCGTCCGCCTATGTCGGACGTCCGCTCGCCATCGGATCCGCACTGACGCTCGACCTTCCCGAGCGTGTCGCGTCCGGGGCTGACGCGGGGGAGCGTGCGTGCGCGTTGCACGCGTGCGCCATGGCCGCGGTAGTGACGCACGTTCCCGAGGTCCTGTGCCATCGGTCGAACGGACCGCTCGAGGCAACCGTTGCGGCCTCACCTCGTTCCAGCGACGTCCGACACCACCAGGGCGATTCCGCAGCGGGTTCGGCCGGCCCCGGAGCTGGCGACGGCCGGATGGTGCCGCCCTCGTTCACGCGGGCGCCGGTGAGCATCCTCATCCCGTTTCGCGACGAGCCTCGGCTCCTTCGGACCTGCGTGGAGACCATTCGGGACACCGCGCGGGGCACGCACGATGGCGTTGAGCTCGTGCTCATCGACAATGGGTCCTCCGATCCGGAGACCCTCACACTGGTCGAGCGTCTCGCCGACCACCCGGACGTGCGCGTCCTGTCCGATCCCCGGCCGTTCAACTGGGCCGCCCTGAACAATGCGGGGGCGCGAGTGGCCCGGGGGGAGATCCTGGTGTTCCTGAACAATGACATCGAGGCCCGACGCGGGGGTTGGCTGTCCGCGCTGTGCGCCCAGGCGGCTCGGCCCGACGTCGGTGCGGTCGGGGCACGGCTGCTCTATCCCGACGGTCGCCTCCAGCACTGTGGCCTCGTGGTGGGCCTCGCTGGTGCTGCCGGACATGTCCTGGCCGGCCTGCCAGGAGATGCCCCCGGCTATTTGAGGATGGCAACGGTGCCCCGTGAATGCTCGGCGGTCACCGGTGCGTGCCTGGCCACCCGTCGGTTCGTCTTTGACCTCCTCGAAGGCTTCGACGAAGAGCTCGGCGTCAATCTGAACGACGTCGACTACTGCCTGCGTGCCGCGACCAAGGGCTACCGCACCGTGTACCAGCCCGCCGCCGAGCTCATCCACCATGAGTCGCCGAGCCGAGGTACCTCGGGCGGCGTGGGTGACATCGTCAAGTTCGTCGATCGATGGAGGGATTACATTACTCGGGGAGATCCCTACCTCAACGCTCACCTCACTCGAGCGGACCCGTCGTGCGGATTGGCGCGGCCAGAAGAAGAGGACGCCTGGAAGTCATGGTACGCGACCCTCACGAAGCAATAGCCGACGTTGCCGCACGGCCGCCCCGCATGTTGCGACAGCCGGCCGACGTTCCGCCACCGCTCGGACACGTCGCCGAGGTCGGCGTCGTGCAACTCTTCCGCCGCCAGTGGTCGAACCGGCGCCTAGGTGCGAGCAGTTCGCTCGGCGGCAGACTGCGCATGTGGGCCGGTCGGGTCTCCGGCCGGTCGGATCGTCGGCTTCTGTTCGCTCTGGCGGACGCGACGGCGGCCGTCGCCGACCACACCGATCTTCTCGTTGACCGACTGGCGGTGCAGGAGGCAGTGACGGCCGACGTGACCGGCACCTTCAGCGAGGAGATCGCACAACTGCGAGCGGAGGTCCATCATCTGCAGCGCATGGTGACGTCGCTGCAACGACCGACGGAATGAGTCAGCCGGGAGCGGTTGTCGTCAGCTGCCATTGGCGCGACAGCCAATCGGAGCTTGCCTTCGTGATCCGCTCCATCGCCGGAGCGGCAACACGGTGCCTGCCGGTGTCCGTCCTCGTTCCCGGGACACTCGCGCGCAGCGAGCCGGATGGGGCATTCGACCTCGAGGGCATGGGCGATCGCGGTGACCTGCACTGGCTCGCCGGTCTGTCCCCTGACGACACTGTCTTCGTCGACGAGCTCACGCCGGAGGTAGCGACATTTCTTGCCCACGCTCGGCCGCGGGCCGTGCTGTATCTCTCGGCCTCTGCGGACGATCTCGATCCGACCTGGCAGAGGTTGCACCTGCTGACCGCAGACACGCCGCTGTCGGTGCAGGTGCACGTCCCGGTGAATCCGCTGGCGCAGCTGCACCGGCACCACGGCTTCGGCTTCACCGGCTATCAGCTCGTGCTGTCCGACCGGACCCGGTGCGGCAATGCCCCACCCCCGGCGGCCGCATGGGTCAGCGCTGCCTTCAGCGACGCCGATGTCGTCGTCGTCGAAGACGGCATCGCGTCGGCCTGGAGGGGGCGGGCGCTCCGGGGGAGCGTCTCGGTGGACACCCGCATGGACCTGTGGCGCCTCGTTGCGCACGCCAACGCGTGCATCGACCTTGCCCCGGGACCCCACATCGCCCGCGAGTGCATCGAGGCGCTTCGCTTCGGCACGCCGATCATCGTGCCCGAGAGCTCCGAGGCCGGCGCGGCCCACGCACTGGCAGGCGGCGGGGCGACATTCGCCGACGAACTCGAGCTGCTCGAGGCCGTCGCCACCTTCGGCAGCGACACCGCCCGGTCGGAGGCCTCGCGCAGGGGCCGGCGCTACGCCGATGCGGGCTACGGCGATGCCGGGGCACTCGTCACGCGACTGAAGGCGCTCCTGGCCGAGGTGTGACCGGCGCAGCTCGTTCGACGTCTCTGGACCCGTCCGAGACCGGGTTGACAATGGGTCACAAGCTAAGATGACGCCGGAACTGAGCGGTGCCGCCGGCTCGCTCCCGCAGACCGCAGCCGGTGCCGAGAGCCGAACGAGCAGGTCAGAGCGAATTCCTTCTTCCCGTGATCTCCATGAACCCTTCAGTCCCGTGACCGGCGGACCAGAGTCATCACTCGGCGAGACGGCAGTCGCGCCCGCGCCCGCACCCGCGCCAGACTCCCTTCTGGAAGTCTCGATCTTCGAGGAGTTCCTGCACCTCGAGCCCTCAGGGCAGCTCGACCTCGCACCGCGCCGCTTCTCGCCCTTCGTGTCCTGGTTGATCACAACCGCGCGCCCCTCGGTCACGGTCGAGCTCGGCCCGGGGGACCGCGAGTCGCTTCTCTCGACCTGCCACGCCGTTCAGCGCAGCGGTGCCGACTGCAGGTGCCTCGCCGTCCGGCTCCCGGTGTCTTCGGCCGCCGTCGGCTCCCAGAAGGACGCATTCGGGAACGTCGTGACCGAGTGTGCACACAGGTCCGGACTGGCCGTGACGCCCGGCGAGGAAGTGGAATCGCTGGCGGCGCTGGCCGCGGGCCCGAAGGTCGACCTCCTCCACCTGTCGCTGTTCGATCTCGACGACATGGCGTTCCCCGACCTTCCCGGTTGGTTCGACGTCCTGGCCCCCGGGGCCACGGTCGTGGTCACCTCGACGGCGGCCGACCTCTCCGCCAACTTCGCCAAGGCGAAGCAGCTGGTGTCCGACCGCTACCCGTCTCTCTCCCTCCCCCTCGGGCTGACGACGGAGGCACTGGTGGCGCAGGTGCCGGTCGAGGGAGCCGTGCCCATGGTCGAACGTCTGCGGAACGTGCCGGCACGGGTGCTGGCGATCGTCGCGGGTCTGATGGAGCGGCAACATGCCGAACTGGAAGCCCTGCGATCCGCCTTGCGGGCCTACGAGGATCTCACGACTCGCCTGACCGTCGATGTGGCCGACGCGCGGGCCGAGCTGGCGGCGCAGGTGGAGGCTGCCCGTGCGGAGCGGGAGCATGTCGTGAAAGAGTTCCTCGACCGCCTCGACGTCCTGTCCGCAAAGATCTCAACGTCCGCGGCGCGGTACACCGCCCAGTTGGAGGACAAGGACCGCCTGCTCCAGGAGCAGGAGCAACGCGTGCTGGCGTACGCCGGTCGGGCCGCCACGGCGCAAAGCGTCATTGACGACATCTACACATCGAGCTCTTGGCGGCTCACCGCGCCCTTACGTCTCGTGTCGAAGATCATGGGGCGCCGAGCCGAACCACGCGAGACCTAGTCCGGACGTCGCATCTTGGTCGCTTCGCCCGATCCCTTTCACGACAACGTCTCGGTCATCGTCCTCAATTACAACCGGGCGCAGACCACGCTCGAATGTCTCGACGCCTTGGCTCATGCCCGCAGCGCGTTGGTCCGAGAGATCATCGTCGTCGATAACGGCTCGGAGCGCGAAGAGCTCTCCCTGCTGCACGACCGGCAACGTCACAACGATTTCACGCTGGTCGAAGTCGGAGAGAACCGATTCTTCGGTGAAGGAAACAACATCGGCGTTGACTTCGCGCACGGCGACTACATCGTCTTCCTCAACAACGACGCGTTTGTGCAGCCGGGATGGATCGAAGCCCTCGCCGACAGCATGCGAAACGACCCGACGGTCGCGGCGGTGGGTCCGATGCTGCTCTATCCCGATGGACGAGTGCAAGAGGTTGGAGGCATGGCCCTGCCGACAGGTGACGTCGTGCAGGTCGGAAAGGGCGCGGTATGGGGCCCCGACCACTACGACGTGCCCTGTACCGTCGACTTCTGCTCGGCGGCTTGCCTCATGATGCGGCGGGCGGATTTCCTCACGGTGGGAGGGTTCGGGTTCGAATGGGAGCCCGCCTACTACGAGGATGTCGATCTGTGCCTGAAACTGTGGACTCAGTGCGGAAAGGTGATCGTCAATCCGGCGGCGCGGGTCGTCCACATCGAGAGCAAGACGACGTCCGACCCCAGGCTGCAATTGCACGACATCTCGGAAATCAATCGGGCTCGATTCGTTTCCAAGTGGGGGGGCTGGCTGGAAGCGCGCCAAACCGGCCACCTGAAGGACGTCACTCCTCCCTTGCCTCCCACACTGCACGCGCCGAGCAGCTCGGCTCCCGACCGAGTCGTCGAGCGGCATAGGGATCGGGAGCCGCAGTTCGTCCTCTACTCCCCCTACCACCTGGTCCCCGGAGGGGGCGAGCGGGTTCTGTTCGAACTGGCCTCACACCTGTCCTCGCTGTTCGGTGTCGACAACGTCGTGTTCAGCACGCCGCACCGGTACAGCGCGTTGCGCATGGGACAGGTTGCGGCGACGTTCGGCTTCTCTCGCGTGATCGGGCGCGCTGTTCCCCGGGAGCTCCTGGACGCTGATGACTGCCGTTTCGCCGTCGTGCTGGGGAACACGATCGTCCCCCCCGTGCCCGCCTTCGGCCAGCGATGCGTGTACCAGCTGCAGTTCCCCTTCTACATTCCCGACGAGCAGGTCGCCGAATGGGGCAAGCTGCTCGGGGATTACGACGAAATTTGGGTGTACTCCGACTTCGTCCGTCGCAACGTGAACGGACTCGTACGGCACTACGGCGTGCCGGCCCCGCCGGTTCGCGTCATCCCACCGCCCGCGACCTGGGCGGGCGCCACCCCCGGCATCCCGTGGGTCGACCGCACCACCGTCTTGACCGTCGGGAGGTTCTTCGTCGGCGCCCACAACAAGCGCCAGGATGTGGTCATCGACGCCTTCCGAAGGATCGCCGCAGGAGGCACGAAGGGTCTCGAGCTCGCGCTGGCCGGCTCCATCCACCCCAGTCCCGACGGCAGGAGAAGGTTTCAGGAGCTCCGGGAGATGGCTGGCGGGCTCAATTGCACCTTCCATCCGAACATCTCGCGAGACGACCTTGCCTCGTTGTATGGACGTTCTGCGGTGCTGATTCATGCGGCCGGTTTCGGCGTGGACGCCGATGAGTTTCCGGAGAGGCTCGAGCACTTCGGGATCACGCCCATTGAGGCAGCGAGCTTCGGGTGCATTCCCGTCGTGTACGGGCAGGGAGGACCACGCGAGGTCGTGCATACGCTCGGCTGTGACACGACCTTCTCGACGCTCGACGAGTGTGTCGCCATCGTGTCAGGACTCTTCGGCGATCCTCGTGGGTCGGCGCAGCTGAGCGAACACATCCGGAGGAGCTGTCGTGCCTATTCGGCCGAGGCCTACGCCACTGGGGTCGACGAAGCCCTCCGTGATCTGGGGATTCTGTAGGCGATCGGGGGTCTCGGAGTCTCACGTGCCGGTGCTCCGCTCGACCCCGTACCAGACGTACACGCCATGCAGCTGAACGGGTCGTCTCCCGACGAGCCACGACACAAGTTGACGGGCCGCTGTCTCATACGGAGCGGGTCCCACGATGATCGTCTCGACTTTCCATACCCGCCACTGCGCCAGGAGCTCGCTGCGAATGGCCGCTGTCTCCGGCACCGGTGCGCCTGACTCCACTGCATTGAGCGTGTTCCCCGTCAGCGTCTGCGACCCCCATTCGCTCAGGCCGGTGCCAGGGGTCGGGACAAGCGCGTAGGCGCCCGGCATCTTGAACCGCATCGCCGCCATGGCCTGCCAGAGTGTCGAGTCGGCGTTCACCGGTGTCGTCACGGGATACACGACGGCAACGGAACCCTCGGGCACCGAGTCCACTGCTGACGTCGTGAAGAACGAGGGCGTGTCCACCGCGACCTCTGCGTAGGGCAACGCAGGCAGGAGCGGAGCCAGGGCCGCGGCAGAGAGCCCTACTGCGGCGACCGGCCCCATCCAGCGGTTCGACCAGCCGGTCCAGCGCCGCACCCGCTCCATCGACACTCCGAGAACCAGGGCGGCAAAGAGAAAGACGTACACCGCGAACCTGGCCATCACGGCGCCTTCGAGGAGGCGGAGGTGGTGGAAGATCCCGCCCGGCAGGTGCAAGCCCGTGTCGTCGTTGCCGACCAAGAGCGGTGACCCGAGCGAGAAGACGTACGCGACGAGCGCAAGCAGGAACGCGATGACGACCACCTTGGATCGGCGGAAGACGGCAACCGAGACCAGCATGACCAGCACCAACGGGATTCCCAGATACGCACCGTTCTCCGACAGGTTGCCGGCGAACTGGTCAGAGATCACCGTGGCGCCCGTCGGAGCGATGAGCTGGTTCGACGTGGGCAGGACGGCGCTCAACAGGTCCGACTGATAGTGCCCCGACGGGATGACCAGCGTGTAGTGCTCGGGGCCCCGCACGGTGAACCACACGGGAAAGGCGAGTACGACGACCGCGATGCCCATCGCGATGCCCAGCGCCGGCAGCGCGTTGATCACGTGCGGGCGAACCCTGCCCACGTTGAACAACGCGACCAACATCACCCCGGCGAGGGCGAGCACCGCTGACGACGCGAGCACTTCACTCGAAATGAAGTACTGCGCGACGATGAGAAGACCCAGGAGGATGCCCAGGAGCCGAGTCGAGTAGCGCTGACGGACCAGGATTTCGTCGAGCACAATGAACATGAAGGGCACCAGGGCAACGAACATGGGGTGAAGGTGAGCGGTCCCCTCGGCGACCATGTACGGGGAGAACCCGAAGAGCAGACCGCCCACGAACGCAGCCGGACGCCACGTCGTCCAGTGACGGACAAGGCAATAGCCCGCGATGGAGGATGCGAAGAAGGCGAGGGAGATGATGAAGTTGGTCCCCGCCACCGGGCCCCAGATCGCCGTCACCGGGCTGGCGACGAGTGCCAGCAGGGGTATCGCGACGTTGGCGGCGTAATTCGCCCCGTACGGCACGTTCACCCAATGGCTGAACAGGGGGTTGACGCCGTGCGTCACGGCGAAGGGCGTCCACGCCATGTACCACGCGTCCAGCTTGGGGTCTTGGCTCCCCTGCAACGCCCTCGTGGCGCCGGTCGTCCAGGCATTCCAGTTGGCGAGCATCGCCAACACCAGGTAGGCGACGACGATCGACGCCGTCGCCAGCACGTCTGACCGCCGGAATGACGTCGCCACGCCTGCCTGACGCGTGACCGTTGTCGGCGGGCTGTCTTCGACCGTCGCCTGTCCAAGCGTCATGGCACTCGCGATCGGGTCCGCCACGCTCCACCAAGAAGGGTCCGGCCCGGGTATCTCCGAGCGTCGCCCGTCACGTGGGCTCGGACTGCAGGTGGAGGACCAAGCCGTCGAGAATGTCGGCCTCGGAGACGAGGCACTCCTGCAGCCCGAACGTGCGCATCACCTCGTTGAGCACCAGCGCACCTCCGAAGATCACGTCCTGGCGACCATCGGTGATGGCGGCTCGCTGTGCTCTCTGCGCAACCCGCTCCGACTGCAGGACCTTGCACCAACGCCCGACGGCCTGGCGTGTCAGCACGGCATGATGGATGCGGTCACGGTCGTACTCCGTGAGACCCAACTCCAACGCTGCCAGCGTCGAGACCGTTCCCGCCAGGCCCACGAGCATGGTGTGCCGACGTGCATGTCCGAGCTCGGGGATGGCGCGCCGGGCACGGCTGAGCTCACGGCCGATGGCGGTGACGGCATCGTCCACCTCTGCCGCCGAGGGCGGGTCTCCCCGCAGGTATCTCTCGGTGAGCCGGACGCAGCCGATGTCCAGGGAAATGGAGACAACCTCCCCGTGCTCCAGGGTCACGATCTCGGTGGAGCCGCCACCGATGTCGAGGACGACGACGTGTCCGGCCGGCGCGGCCAGGTCGGCCGTCGCTCCGGCGTAGGACAGACGTCCCTCTTCGGTGCCGGACAACAACTCGGCGCCCACGCCGACGATCTCGGCCGCCGACCGCAAGAACGCGTCCCCGTTCTCGGCGTCGCGCACTGCCGACGTGGCGACCAAGCGGGCCGCGCCGACACGCTCGGCGTCCATGATCGACCGGTAGTCCCTGAGCGCGGCGAGCGTCCGTTCCACGGCCTCCGGCGCGAGGCGGTGGGTCGCGTCCACGCCCTCGCCCAGGCGGGTGATCCGCATCTCCCGCTTCCTGGCATCACCACCCGGTCCGACGACGAGCAGGCGGGTCGAGTTGGTGCCGCAATCGACTGCCGCCACGGCTCCGGTCTCCTGCACGGGTGTGGTGTAGCACACCGCCTGGCGCGACTCACTCAGGGGACCGGGTCAGCTCCAGGCGCTGCGCGACCCATGCGCCGACCGGGTCGTCCCCACCGGCAAGCCACCAGGCCACGTGGGCGTGGAGACACTTCACACCCCGGCGGGTGCCTCCCACCCCTCCACTCGGCCGTGGCCCCGTCCAGTCGACGGGTATGAGGGCGTCGCGTTCGGCGGCATACCGACGATGACTGTCGGCCAGCGCCTCGGCGTCGACGTACTCCTCCGCCTCGCGCACCCCGCCGGCGGCCTCCAGTCGGCCCACGCTGGCGCGCAACTCGGGGTCCACCAACCAGTACCGCGTCGGCATGGGCGTCCCGTCCTGGAGGAACGGTTCGTTGGCGATGACCACGGGGCTGCCGTCGTCCCGCCGGACCACCACGGTGAAGCGGCCCCCCGGGTCCCGGCCCAGGAGCCTGGCCACCTCCTCGTCGTTGCCCCTCCCCGCCGCGCCGGCGTGTCCGGCCGCGCTCAACGCCAGAATTCGAGGGCGTGCACCATGCGCGACAACAGTCCGGTCCCCGACGGAGTGCCGACGGCCGACTTGGCGTGGGCGCCCGGCGGGTCCGACGGCGTCGTCGTGGTGGTGACGCCGCCGGGCGGAAGCTCGGGTGTCGCCGACGGGGCAACCGGGCCGTCGGACCCCGGATCCCCGGCGTAGGGCGTGCCGGCCGCGGCGGCGCCCGACGGCGGGAGCACCTCGTAGGCCTGCTGTCCGGGGCTGACCAGCTGGTACTGCTCGCGGGCGATTCGCCCGATCTCCCCGGCGTCGCTCAGGTTCTTCTTCTCCTGGGCAAGCGCGGCGTCCTGCTTGTGCAGCGCAGCCAGCTGCGCCTCGGAGTCAGCCAGGTCGGATCGCTGGTTGAGCAACGAGCTCGCGGGGAACCACGCGAAGAGCACCACCGCAGCGGCCACGACGGCTCCCGCGAACACGAGCCGCGAGCGGGCGACGCCCGCGGCTGACTGCGCCCGGCGCGGGCGCGCCGTCCGACTACCCCGCGCCACGCCGGACCTCCTCGCCGGACAGGGCGGCACGGCCGGGGAAGCTGGCGGAGGTGTCCAGGTCCTCCTCAATCCGCAGCAGCTGGTTGTACTTGGCCACGCGGTCGGAGCGGGCCGGGGCGCCTGTCTTGATCTGCCCCGCGTTCACCGCGACCACCAGGTCGGCGATGGTCGTGTCCTCGGTCTCGCCCGAACGGTGGGAGATCACCGTGGCGTAGGAGGCCCGGTTGGCGAGCGCAACGGTTTCGAGGGTCTCGGTCAGCGTGCCGATCTGGTTCAGCTTGACGAGGATGGCGTTGGCCACGCCCTCACGGATGCCGCGCTCGAGGATCTCGGCGTTGGTGACGAAAATATCGTCGCCCACCAGCTGGATCCTCCGCCCGAGCGCCTCGGTGTGGGCAGCCCAGCCGTCCCAGTCCTCCTCGGCCATCCCGTCCTCAATGGACACGATCGGGTACCGGTCGACCAGGTCGACCCAGTACTCGACGAGCTCGGCGGACGTCAGCTTCCGGCCCTCTCCTGCCAGGACGTACGCGCCGTCCTGCCACAGCTCGCTGGTGGCGGGGTCGAGTGCCAAGGCGATGTCGTCCCCCGGCACGCGGCCCGCACGTTCAATCGCCTGGAGGAGAAGCTTCACCGCGTCCTCGTTCGCAGGCAGGTCGGGCGCGAAGCCGCCCTCATCACCCACGGCCGTCGAGTGCCCGCGCTCGGCCAGCATGGAGCGCAGCACGTGGTAGGTCTCGGTCCCCCAGCGCAAGGCCTCACCGAACGAGGCAGCACCAACCGGCATGAGCATGAACTCCTGGAAGTCGATGGAGTTGTTGGCGTGCGCCCCCCCGTTGAGCACGTTGAGCATCGGCACCGGCAGCACGTGGGCGTTGGTGCCCCCGATGGATCGGTACAGAGGGATCTCGAGGTCGTCCGCCAGTGCCTTGGCACTGGCGATCGACACGGCCAGCATGGCGTTGGCACCGAGCCGCCCCTTGTCGGGCGTCCCGTCGAGATCGATCATCGTGTAGTCGATGGCGCGCTGGTCGAGTGCGTCGAGGCCGCGCACGGCGTCGGCGATCTCGCCGTTGACGTTGGCCACGGCCCGCTGGACACCCTTGCCCGAGAAGCGGTCTCCACCGTCGCGCAGCTCCACCGCCTCGCGTATGCCGGTGGAGGCACCCGAGGGTGCGATGGCTCGGCCGCGGGCACCGGAACGGAGGAGCACCTCAGCCTCGACGGTCGGGTTGCCGCGGGAGTCGAGGATCTCGCGCCCGATCACGTGCTCAATGGTGCTCACGACATCACTCCTCGGGTGTCCTTCCCTGGTGGGACACCGGGGGCAAGGTTAGCGGTTGCCAATCTCGTGGTCGGGGACGCCTTCGGCCTCCACGATGTCGGCGCGCAACGCCAGTGCGCGGTCGCGCAGCGCCTGTTCGGCGTCCACGCCGAGACGCTGCGCGAGGTTGGCCACGGCGAAGAGGACCTCACCCACCTGCTCGGTCACGTCACGGGCGTCGGTCGACAACGGGTCGTCGGGTTCCGGATCCGTACCGTCGGCGCGACGGGTCAGCGACGCCAGGGCGATCGACGCAGCGTCCCTCACCGTGGCGTCGTCGGGATTCAGGCCGATGGCGCGCGCCTTGCGCGCCAGCTTGGTGGTGAGCATCAGAGCGGGCAGGGCCGTCGGGATCCCCTCGGTGACGCTGCTCCTCCCCTTCTCGCTCTTCTTGATGGCTTCCCAATTCGACACGACCTGGTCGGCGCTGGTCGCGTCGACGTCGCCGAACACGTGGGGGTGGCGGTGCACGAGCTTGTCGTGCACACCCTGCGCCACCGCCGCCAGGTCGAATCGCCCCTCCTCCGAGGCCAGTCGGGCGTGGAAGACGATCTGGAACAGCAGATCACCCAGCTCCTCTTCCACGTGCGCGAAGGCGTTGTCGGCGCCGTCCGCCTCGCCGGCACCGGTTGCGACAAGGGTGGCGAGGGCGTCGAGGACCTCGTAGCACTCCTCGACGAGATGCGGCATGAGCGAGGCATGGGTCTGCGCCCGGTCCCACGGGCAGCGCTCCCGCAGCGTGTCCATGAGCGCGACGAGACCGGCCACCTGCTCTCCCGCCGCCTCGACCACAGGCACAGGCGATGACGGTATGTACAGCGATGTGAGGTGGTCCGGCTCGACCGTGCGGTCGAGCTCCCACCAGTCGACCGCCGTCACCACCTCGTCCTCGAGCCCGAGATGGTGCAGGAGCACCGGGCGCGGCAGCGAGGAGGCGCCGTCCGGTGCGCTGAGCTTGACTTCCGAGAGCAGGTGCCGGGACCAGCACTGCGCGACGAGGAAAGGGCCGCGCTCACCCGCCGCGACGGCCGGGAACGCCGCGGCGTCGACCAGGCGGACCCCCTCGGCCAACGGGTCGATGCCCAGTGCAGCCCAGGCCAGGTCCAAGAAGGAGAGAGCCGGCAGGACGGTCACATCGACCCGCTCGTCGGTGCGCAGCAGCTCCACGCTGCGCTCCGCGACGAGGGGCGAACCGGGCACCGCATAGAAGACCGGTTCAGGGGCCACAGCACCCGCCGCCGCCACGAGCTCCTCGACGATGGCGGCGTAGACCTCGTCGAACGTCGACGCCGCCTGATACAGCCCGTCGAAGGCGAGGGCTCCTTCGAAGTGGGCCGCCGCCGGGTGGCGGGCCGTCCGGAGGTAGACGTGCGCGCGACCGCCCGACAGCGCGGCTGTCCCGGCGCCGAGCAAAGCGGTGCCGGCCGGGCCGAGGCCCACCACCGTGATGTGGGGGCGGTGGTGCGGCACGCTCAGCCGCTGGAGGAACTGGACGTCGCCGATGCCGCGCCGGCCTCGTTCGCCGACGGATTCAGGACGTCCGACGTCGCCGGCGTCAGCGGCGTGAACACCGACGCCTGGACGGGGACCCACACCCCGTAGCGTGGGTCGACACTCACCGAGGCTCGGCGCTCGGCCGCCGTGATCGCCTTCTGCGTGCGCGATGCCCCCGCCTCCTCGACGACGTCGGCCACGACCGCCTTGACCTTGGCGAACGGCGTCGCGGTCCGCGACGTGATCTGCAGCAACAAGTAGGTCCCGTTGTCGTCGAGGGGACTCGAAACCGCACCCGTCGCGAGGCTCTCGAGCTTCGCGCTCGCCGGCAACTTGGCGGCGAGGTCGGCCAGCGCGTCGCAGCCTTGCGGGCCGCCCTGGGCCGCCTGCTTGACGACTTGTGCGAACGGCGTCCCCGACGCCACCGTGGCCGCCGCCGCCTGCGCCTCGGCCTCGCTGGAGTAGGCGGCCACCGTGAAGCAGGCGGTGTCGAATTCGGCCTGGTGCCTCTCGTAGTAGGCCTGCAGGTCGGATTCGCTGGAGCCCACGCCGGCGAGGTCCTCCTGCAGTGCGGTGGCCGTGGCCACGAACCGCACCTGCTCGTTCACGAACGACGCCGGCATCGTGCTCAACACCTCGCTCCCGCTCAACGGCACCGACGTGAAGCCGCAGCTGAAGCGGGGGTTCTGTGCCTCCTCGGTCTGTGTCATCTCGGACATGACCGACGAGATCTGCCCGCTCAGATTGGTGCGGGCATCGGCCAGCTGTGCAGCGGTCACCGTGACGTTGCGGCGGTCCGCCAGCTGGAGGACGAGTTGGTGGCCGATCTCGGTGTCGAGATAGGTGGCGACGAACGCACTGCTCGCCGTCGGGTTGTCGCCGGGATTCTGCCCCTGGCCGGCGCCGGCCACCGGCGGCAGCTCGGCGTTGCCGCTCGACGTGAGGTACGCCTGGGAGTTCAGGTAGCACTGGTAATAGGGGCTGGCAGCGATGGCGCTCACGTCCGCATTGAGCGACTGCTGGCTGATGTCGGTGCCGTTCACCACCGCCGCGTTGGTGGGGACCGTGAGCGCAGCAGCGGTCAAGCCGCCGGCCAGGATGACGAGGAGGACGAGGAGCCGCTTCACGCGCCGGGCATGCTACAAGGTGTCCCCGCCTGCCCCGGCGTCGCCGAGGGGGATCAGCTCCTCCATCACGCCGCGCACCGTGTCGGCGGCCGGTCCACCGGCGGGGACGGGCACCAGGAGCTGGGCCAGGTCCTCCCGGTACGTCGCCCCCGGGGCCAGGCGCTTCAGCCGCACCTGGGCGCTGGCGGGCAGCGTCACCGGCGAGAGCCGCACAACCGGCTGGCGCGTGCCGCCGGGCCGGACCGAGCTCATGACGATCTCGCCGATCCGGCGGGCCATGGCGCCCGCCCGCAGCCGAGCCAACGCCAAGAGCCCCTCGGCCGGGGCGGGCAGCGGGCCGAAGCGGTCGGCCCACTCGACCCCGATGTCGTCGACGTCGGCCGTCGAGGTCGCCGCCGCCAGTCGGCGGTAGGCCTCGAGCCGGGCGTCCTCGGCGGCCACGTAGTCCTTGGGCAGGTGTGCATCACCCGGCACGTCGATGGAGACGCTGGGGGGCGCGGGGCGGGCCTCCCCTCGGGCCTCGGCGACGGCCTCCGCCACCAGCTGGACGTAGAGGTCGTAGCCGACGGCTGCGATGTGCCCCGACTGGTCCGAGCCCAAGAGGTTGCCCGCCCCCCGGATCTCGAGATCGCGCATCGCGATCTTGAAGCCAGAGCCCAGCTCCGTGTGCTCACCGATCGTCCGCAGTCGCTCGTAGGCCTGCTCGGACAGGATGCGGTCGGCCGGGTGGAACAGGTACGCGTACGCCCGCTGCCCGGCGCGGCCCACCCGGCCACGGATCTGGTGGAGCTGGCCGAGCCCGAGGAGGTCCGCCCGGTCGACGATCAGCGTGTTCACCGAGGGCATGTCGATCCCCGACTCGATGATCGTCGTGCACACCAGCACGTCGTAACGGCGCTGCCAGAAGTCGAGCACCACCGTCTCGAGGCTCCCCTCGTCCATCTGCCCGTGGGCGACCGCGACCCTGGCTTCGGGGACGAGATCACGGATCTCCCGGGCGACGCGGTCGATGTCCGAGACCCGGTTGTGGACGTAGAAGGCCTGGCCCTCCCGGAGCAGCTCGCGCCGCAACGCCTCGGAGACGGCGGACGGATCCTGCTCGCCCACGTAGGTGAGGATGGGGCGGCGGTCGGCCGGTGGGGTGTTCACCATGGAGAGATCCCGAATGCCGGTCAAGGCCATCTCCAAGGTCCGGGGGATCGGGCTGGCGGTCAGCGTCAGGACGTCGACGCCCTCGGCCATCCGCTTGACCGCTTCCTTGTGGGTCACCCCGAAGCGCTGTTCCTCGTCGACCACCAGGAGGCCGAGCTGCTTGAACTGCACGTCATGTGCCAACAGGCGGTGCGTGCCGATGACGACGTCGACGCTCCCGTCGGCGAGCCCTTGCACCACGGCCCTCTGCTGTGCGGGGGACAGGAAGCGGCTGAGCATCTCGACTCGCACCGGGAAGGGCGCATAGCGGTCCGCGAAGGTCTGTGCATGCTGGCTCGCGAGCAGCGTGGTCGGCGCGAGCACGGCCGCCTGGGTGCCATCCTGCACCGCCTTGAAGACGGCCCGCACCGCCACCTCCGTCTTGCCGAAGCCGACATCACCGCACACCAGGCGGTCCATCGGCCGCGGCTCTTCCATGTCGCGCTTGACGTCGGCGATCGCCTTCAGTTGGTCCTCTGTCTCGACGAATCCGAACGAGGACTCCATCTCGGCCTGCCACGGCGTGTCGGGGCCGAACGCGCGCCCTTCGACCGCGAGCCGTCGGCGGTACAACTCGACCAACTCGGCCGCCACCTCGCCCGCCGCGGCCCGCGCCCGGGCCCGCGTCCGCTGCCAGTCCGCCCCGCCCATCTTCGACAGCGTCGGGGACTCGCCGCCGCTGTACGGGGTGATCGCCTCGATCTGCTCCACCGGCAGGTAGAGGCGGTCCGAGCCCCTGTACTGCAGGATCAGGTAGTCGCGCGTCGTCCCGCCCATGGTCCTGGTCGTCACGCCTTCGAACCGGGCCACGCCGTGCTGCCGGTGGACGACGAAGCTCCCCACCTCGAGGTCGTCGAAGAACCCGTCCGCCGCCCGGGCCCGGGGGCGGGCGCGCCGGTGCGGCATCCGCCGGCCCGTGACGTCGGTCTCCGACAGGACCGCCACCTTGGCCTCGGGGAGGATGAAGCCATTGGTGACCGGTGCGACCACGACGACCGCACCCGGCGTGCCGGGCGCGGTCTCGACCAGCGGGGCGTGCACCCCCTCGTCGGCCAGGGCACTCTGCAGGCGGGCGCCGCCGTGGGCCGTGGCGGCGCACAGCGTCACCGCATAGCCGTCGCCCACCAGCCGGGTCACGCCCTCGCTCAAGCGGGCCGCGTCGCCCGCGACGGGGTCGAAGCGACGCACCACCACAGACGGCACGGACGGTCCCTCGGGCACCGTGGGCAGCGCGACGACACCCGCAGGACACTCGCGCAGCAGGCGGTCGAACGGCACGTGCAGACGGGGGAACCCATTCCCGTTCCGCTCCCCGTCTTCGGCCCCCCATGTGGCGGCGAGCGTCTCGGCCAGCGCCGCCTCCTCGTCGAGCAGCTGGGCTCCCCGGTCCCTGATCCGCCGCGGCTCGACGAGGACGACCTGTGCCCGCTGCGGGAGCAGGTCCGGCACGACCCGCTCGTCGTCGTCGAGGAAGGGGAGCCACGACTCCATGCCGTCGAACTGCTCGCCGTCGGCCAGCCGCTCCCACACCGACGCCCCCCAAGGTCGCCGTGCCACGAGCGACGAGGCGACCGCGCGCAGCTCGGGGGTGGTCACCAGCTCGCGGCAACCGTAGAGCGCCACGCCGGCGATGTCGTGAGACGATCGCTGGTCGCTCACCGAGAACGCGGTGAGCCGGTCGACCTCGTCTCCCCACAGGTCGATGCGGACGGGGCCGTCGGCCGTGGCGGGAAACACATCGACGATGCCGCCGCGCACGGCGAATTCCCCGCGGTGCTCCACCTGGTGCTCCCGGCGGTAACCCCTGGCCACCAGCTCGGGCAGGAGGGTGCCCACGTCGACCTGCTGCCCGCGGCGAATGACGATCGGCTCCGCCCCCACCAGGGGCCCCACCCGCTGCAGCAGGGCGCGCACGGGTGCCACGATCACCCTCGGCCGCGGCAGCAGGGTGCCGTTGCGTTGACCGGCGAGCGCGTGCAGCACGGCGAGGCGTCGCCCCATCGTCTCGGTTTCTGGGCTGACGCGCTCGAAGGGCAGCGTCTCCCACGCGGGGAGGACCGTGACCGGGCCGGCAAGGGTGCCGACGACACCGGCCGCCTCGTCGTCCGGCTCTTCCACGGCGAGCAGGCAGGTCAGGTCGTCGGCCAGCCGCTCGGCATCGAGACCGGTGGCGGTGACCACGAGGATCGGCGCCCGCTCGCTGAAGGCCGCCAGCGCGGCGGCCACCACGGCCTGCGCCGCCTCGGGGACGGCGACCGTGGCATCCACTGCGCCGAGGAGGGCCCCGACGGCCGGCTCGGAGCGCAACAGGCGCGGGAGCGCGGCCAGGCTGCCGGCGGAGGGGATCGAGGTCGTCGAGCTGGTCGAGGGGGTGGGGCGCAGGGACGTCATCGCTCAGGAAGGCAACGAATGGCACCACAGCATGGCGGCGTCCATCCCGTCCGCAACGAGGCGCTCCACGGCGTCCGCCGCCGTCTCGACCGCCACGGCCAGCATCTCCCGCACGCTCTTGGGCGGCCGGCGCAGTACGTGCGACGCCCCCCGCGCCGCGCTCGGCGGCTTGCCCACGCCGATGCGCACCCGGAGGAAATCCGACGAGTGCAGGTGCGACGCAATGGATCGCAGTCCATTGTGCCCGGCGAGGCCGCCCCCCGACTTCAGGCGCACCGTGCCGGGCGGCAGGTCGAGCTCGTCGTGCACGATCACGACGGATGCCAGGTCGTCGATCCCGAACCTCTTGACCAGGGCGCGCACCGCGACGCCCGACTCGTTCATGTAGGTGGTCGGGACGGCCAGGGCGACGCGGCGGCCGCCCAACGCGACCACCGCCACCCTTGCCGCGACACCCTTCTCGGCTCGCAGGGTTCCGCCGTGACGCCGCGCCAGCAGCTCCACCGCGTCCGACCCGGCGTTGTGCAGGCTGCCCGCGAACTCGGCGCCGGGATTCCCGAGCCCCACGACGAGCAGGTCCGCCGGCGTGCCCCGGCGCTCCGACCGGGCAAAGGGCCGGCGCAGGGCCTAGCCCTCTTCGCCCGCGGCCTCGGGTGCCTCCCCGGTCGCCTCGGCGGTGGTCTCCGCCTCGGCCCCCTCCTCTCCCTCGCCCTCCGCCAGACCCTCGGCGGTCACAACGCGCGGTGGCTGCCCGATGGCGATCGCGGTCTCCGGGTCGGTGTCGGTGGTGACGCCCGCCGGAAGGTCCAGGTCCGACACGCGCACCTGTCCTCCGATGGTGAGCGAGCTGACGTCCACCTCAATGGACGAAGGGATGGCGGTCGGCAGCGCGTTGATCGGCAGCGTGAACATTTGCTGCTCGACGAGCCCGTCCCCATGGTTCACCTCCGTCGCCTCGCCGACCAGGGTGATGGGCACGTCGGCACTGATGACCTCGTCGCGCCGCACGATCACGAAGTCGACATGGGTGACGGTCAGGGCGACGGGATGGCGCTGCATCTCGCGCGCCAGGGCCAGGTAGGTGCCCGAGCCGGTGTCGAGGGAGAGGAGCTGGTTGGCACCGGCCTCGGTGTTCAGGGCGGCCCGCAGTTCCCGGGCCACCACGGCCACGGGCAGCGGATCGGTCCCGTGCCCGTAGATCACCCCGGGGATCTTCCCCTCGCGCCGCAAGCGGCGCACGGCGCGCGAGCCGAGCGGGCGCCCGACCTCGGCAGCAAGGACGACTTCGGCCATAACGGATCTCCTCAGGTGGCAAGAGCGGCGAGCGCGGAGGGCGGTTGGCCGCAGGCCTCCGGCGGACGGCCTACCAGCGTAGCCGCCCCGCCGGGCTCCCGACCAGCGGGCCCCGGGGTGTGGCCCTAGACCAGGTTGTCCCCGCCGAAGAGCTCCGACACCGAGGTGTCCTCGAAGACGGCGTCGATGGCGTCGGCAATGATCTTGGCCACCGAGAGGACCTCCAGCTTGTCGAACGTGCGGTCCTCGGCCACCGGCAGCGTGTCGGTCACAACGACCCGCGAGATGGGCGCGGCCTTCAGGCGGTCCACGGCGGGATCGGACAGCAGAGCGTGGGTCGCCATGGCGGAGATGTCGGAAGCCCCGGCCTCGGACAGCAGCTCCGCGGCGGCGCAGATGGTCCCCGCCGTGTCGATCATGTCGTCGATCAGCACGCAGTGGCGGCCCTCCACGTCTCCGACGACGTGACGCGCCTTGACCTCGTTGTAGGTGCCGCGGGGCGCGTCTTGTGGATCAGTGCGAGGTCGAAGCCGAGATGCTGGCTGTAGCGCTCGGCCACCTTGACCCGCCCGGCGTCCGGTGCCACTACGACCACGTCGTTGCCCAAGTTCTCGCGCATGTACCCTTCCAGCACCGGCGCCGCCACCAGGTGGTCGAAGGGTGTATCGAAAAAGCCCTGGATCTGCCCCGAGTGCAGGTCCACGCTGATGACGCGGTCCGCGCCGGCGGCCGAGAGCATGTCGGCCACCAGCTTGGCGGTGATCGGCTCACGCCCGGTCGCCTTGCGGTCCTGGCGGGAGTAGCCGTAGTAGGGGCACACGGCGGTGATGCGCTTCGCCGACGCCCGCTTGGCGGCGTCGATCATGATGAGGTGCTCCATCAGCGAGTCGTTGACCGGGGTGGCGTGCGTCTGGATGATGAAGACGTCGCAGCCGCGTATGGAGATGTCGTATTTGCAGTAGATCTCGCCGTTGGCGAACTCGCGCAGGTTGGCCTCCCCGAGTTCCACCCCGAGGTGGCTCGCGATGTCACGGGCCAACGTCGGGTGCGAGCGACCCGAGACCAGTTCGAGGCGACGCCGCGGTATCAACTCCACGACGCCACGCTACTGCCCCGCTGCGCGTGGCGTCGTCTGCGCTCCCCGCCTGCGCTCCCCGCCTGCGCTCCTCGCCCGGCGGCCCGCACGACGGCGCCCTCGCACCGAGCATCCCGGCCGGACGTGCTCCCCGGACTATAAACGTATGAGTTTATAGTTTTCCGGGACAACCGGCACCCCGGGCGGGACACGAGAGGCGTCGGACGACCCACGGCCGTCCCGCGGGCGGGCTCAGGCGTCCGGGGCGGCGAGCACGGTGTGGGGCCCCAACTCGGCTGCGGGCGCCACCTCGGCCCCGGGCTCGAGCACGCTGTAGGGGCCGATACGGGCCCCGGCGCCGATGACGGCGCGGGTGCACACGCTCTCCGCCACCACCGCACCCGGGCCGACCGTCGTGTCGGTCAGCACGCTGTTCGGGCCGATCTCCGCCCCGGCGCCCACGGTGCAGCTGCCGCGCAGGATCACCCCGGGCAGCAGGGACACGTCGGACTCCAGGCGGGACGCGGCGTCCACGTAGGTGCGTTCGGGGTCCCACATGGTCACGCCGCGGCGCATCCAGCGCTCGTTGATCCGGTCGCGGAGCTCTGCCTCGGCCACGGCGAGTTGGGCTCGGTCGTTCACGCCGGCGGCCTCCATGGAATCGGGCAGCACCAACGAGCGGACCCGGTAACCCGCGCTGGAGAGGACGGCGACGGCGTCGGTCAGGTAGTACTCGCCCTGTGCGTTGGCTGGGCTCAACCGGCGCAGGGTCGGCGCCAAGATGCTGCGCCGGAAGCAGTAGATGGACGTGTTGACCTCGTCGATCACCTTCTCGTCGGCGGTGGCGTCGATCTCCTCCACCACCCGGGCGACGTCGCCGTCCTTGCCGTGCACCACACGGCCGTAGCCCATGGGGTTCTCCACCACCGCCGTCAGCAGCGTGGCGCCCGCGTCCTCGGCGCGGTGTGCTCGCACCAGTGCCGCCAAGGTCTGAGGGCGCAACAGCGGCGTGTCACCCGGGAGCACGACGACGTCTTCGACTTCGTCGTCGTCGTCGGGCAACCCGGTCAGCCCGACCGCCAGGGCGTCGCCCGTCCCCGACTGGGTCAGCTGCTCCACGAACTCGATCTCCATCGCCGGGGGCGCGTGCTGGACCAGGGTCTTGGTGACCCACTCGCCGCGGTGGCCCACGACGACGACGACACGCCGCACGTCAAGTTCGGCCATGGCGTCGAGCACGTGCAGGATCATGGGGCGGCCGCACAGGAGATGGAGCGGCTTGGGGCGCTCCGAGCGCATCCGGGTGCCCTCCCCGGCGGCCAGGACCACGGCGGACAGGCGGCGTTCGTGCATCGCCGCATTCTTAGCCCGCGTGGCCGGTCGGCATGCGTATGGGACACTGGTAGCCGTGCCGGAGATGGTGCCCTACGACGAGTTCGGGCTCTTCCACGAGAACGCGGCCGAGTACGGCCTGCCCTATGACGGCCCCCCGGCGGTGCGCCGGGTCGACGTCGAGGTCTCCCCCGGTCGGTCGGTGTCGAGCCTGGTCTGGGGCACGGCACCGCCCGAGCTCGTGCTCGTCCACGGCGGCGCGCAGAACGCGCACACCTGGGACACGGTCGCTCTGGCCCTCGGCCGGCCGCTGGTGGCGGTGGACCTGCCCGGTCACGGGCACTCCGACGGCGGGCCGGAGGGCTCCATCTCGGCGGGCAGTAACGGCCGTGATCTGGCCACCGTCGTTACAGAGCTCGCCCCGGAGGCGCGCGGGGTCGTCGGCATGTCGCTCGGCGGCATTTCGTCGATCGCACTGGCGGACCACGCACCGGACCTGGTGCGGGCCCTCGTCCTGGTCGACATCACGCCCGGCGTGAATGCGGAGAAGGCAGCACCCGTGACCAACTTCGTCAACGGGCCCGCCAGCTTCGACAGTTTCGACGACCTGCTGGCCCGGACCAAGGAGCACAACCCGACCCGGTCCGAGTCCTCGCTGCGCCGGGGCATTTTGCACAATGCCGTCCAGCGCGAGGACGGCAGTTGGGTGTGGCGTTACGCCCGCTTCCGCACGGAACCCCCCGGTACCCATCCCGACTTCGCCGACTGGTGGGAGGCGATCTCACGCCTCACGATCCCCCTCCTGTTGGTGCGCGCCTTGGCCTGGTCGGTCGTCGACGACGCGGACGTGGCCGAGCTCTTGCGCCGCCAGCCCGACGCCGTGGTGATGGGTGTCGAGGGGGCGGGCCACAGCATTCAGGGCGATCGGCCGCTCGAGCTGGCCGGCATCATCGCCGACTTCCTCTTCCCCGGCGCATGATGGACAAGCACGTCTGGCTCTCGCGCCGTGCGCTCAAGCTGCATGTGGTGATCCTGATCGTGGTCCCCGCCTTCCTGGCCCTGTGCCTGTGGCAGATCTCCCGCGCCCTGGGCGGCAACAGTCTGAGTTGGGCCTACGTCTTCGAATGGCCGATCTTCGCCGCCTACGCCGTCTACATGTGGTGGCGCTTCGTGCACGAGGCCGCCGACGGCACCCCACCCGGACACGACCGCCCCGAGAAGCCCGACCGCCCCGAAAAAGAGGACGCCGAGCTCGCCGCCTACAACGAATACCTGGCGCAGCTGGCCGAACGGGACAAAGCCACCGGGCGGTGACGTTCCGGGGGGAGGGCTCGAACCTCCAACATCCGGCTCCAAAGGCCGACGTTCTGCCGATTGAACTACCCCGGACCGAAGCGGGAGACCACTCGGACCACTAGAGGTTAGGCACGCCACCGCCGCTGCCCGGGCGAGGCTCGGCGGTAGGTTGGTGCCTCGTGCGCATCCTGGTGGTCGACGACGACCTGGCCGTCCGCCGATCGATCGACCGAGCCCTCCGTCTGGAGGGCTACGACGTGATCACCGTCCCCTCGGGCGGCGAGGCGCTCGAGGCACTGGCACAGACCCCGCCCGACGCGCTCGTCCTCGACCTCGGGCTGCCCGACCTCGACGGACTGACCGTCTGCCGGCGTATGCGCAACGCGGGCGACGACACGCCGGTCCTCATGCTCACCGCGCGCGATGCCGTCGACGACCGTGTCCAGGGCCTCGACGCCGGCGCCGACGACTATCTGGTCAAGCCCTTTGCCCTGGCGGAGCTGCTCGCCCGGCTGCGTGCGCTCCTGCGGCGGCGCTTCGAGGGTGAAGGCGGCCTGCTGCGCGTGGGTGACCTGGCGCTGAACCTCTCGAGCCGTGAGGGCCAGCGCGGTGAGCGCACCTTCACGCTGACGCGCATTGAGTTCGACCTCCTCGAGATGTTCCTGCGGCATCCGCGCCAGGTGCTCACCCGCGAGGTTCTGCTGAACCGGGTCTGGGGCTTCGACTTCGACTCGGGTACCAACTCTCTCGCCGTCTATGTGGGATACCTGCGTCGCAAGCTCGAGGAGGGGGGCGAACCGCGCTGCATCCAGACGGTCCGCGGCGTGGGTTACGTACTGCGGGACGCGTGACGTTCCACACCCGGCTCGTCTTGGCGACCACGGTCGCCGTCGTCGTGGCGGTGCTGGCGGCGTCGCTCGGCGCCTACCTGGTGGCGCGCAACACGTTGCTCCAGGCGGCCGACAACTCGCTGACCACGGCGGCGCAGCGGGTGGTCGCAGGGCAGGAGATCGGGTCGACCACGGCGACGCTGGGCCAGGTCATCGACACCAGCGGTGCCGTCGTGGCGGGAGGAGGCCTGCCCGTCACCGGCGAGGTGCGTCTGGTCGCGGTGAACCTGGCCCCGACCTTCTTCACCACGGTCACCGTGGACGGGAACCAGATGCGCGAGCTGGTCGAGCACCTCCCGGCCGGCACGCCGGTCGAGTCGGGCATCCTCGTGAACGGAGGCGCGCTGCAGCTGGCCACCTTGTTCAACGCCAGCGCAGAGCTCAAGACGCTGGCGCTCCTCCTCGGGGTCGTCGCCCTCATCGGGGTGCTCCTCGCGGTCGTGCTGGGCTGGCTCGTGGCCCGGACCGCGCTCGTCCCGCTGAACTCGCTCACCGACTCGGTCGAGGACGTGGCCGAGACGACCGACGTCTCGCGTCGTCTCTCCCCCGGTGGCCCCGACGAGCTCGGGCGGCTGCGCCGTACGTTCAACCGCCTGCTCGAGGCGCTCGAATCGTCGCGTCGGGCCCAGAGCCAGCTCGTGCTCGACGCGTCGCACGAGCTGCGCACTCCGCTGACCAGCCTGCGCACCAACCTCGAGGTGATCCGGCGGATCGACGAGCTCAGCGAGGAGGACCGCTCGGTGCTCGTCGACGACGTCCTCGTGCAGCTGCAAGAGCTCACCGACCTGGTCGGCGACCTGGCCGAGCTGGCCCGGGGTGACCAACAACCGGCGGCCCCGGAGCCGGTGCGCCTGGACCTGCTCGTTCGCGATGCCGTTGCGGTGCAGAACACCCACGGCCGCACCACTCAGGTCACCTTCGACCTGGAGGCCGAGCCCTGCTGGGTCGAGGGCCACGCCGACCGTCTCGCCCGCGCCGTGGGCAATCTGCTCGACAACGCCCGCAAGTGGAGCCCGCCGGGCCAGAGCGTGTCGGTGCAGTGCCGCGACGGGGCCGTGGTGGTCCACGACCACGGCCCGGGCATCGCCGAGGCGGACCTGCCCCACATCTTCGATCGCTTCTACCGCTCCCCCGCCGCCCGCGGCCTGCCCGGGTCGGGCCTGGGCCTCGCCATCGTGGCCCAGGTCGTCAAGGCCGAGGGCGGCACGATCCTGGCCGAGAACGACCCCGCGGGTGGGGCGCGGATGTCGATGCGGTTGCCGGCGGTGGCCGGGCCCGGCGATCCACCGGCCGAGGCGGAAGACCTGTCGGCGGGGCCTCTTCGGGTGCCCGGGTCGAGCCACGGCGACGACCCGGTCAGTCCGCCGCGATGAGCTCGATGCGGTTCCCGAAGGGGTCGTCCACGTAGGCACCACGACCCGGCTGGCGATCGGGATTCGGGCGCACCGCGGCACCGGCCGTGGTCAGCGCCTCCTCCAGGTCGGGCAGGTCCCGCACCACGAACGCCGGATGCGCCTTGCGCGCCGGGCGGAACTCTTCCTCGACGCCGAGGTGCACCGCGGTCTCACCCCGCACGAACCAGCAACCGCCCCGCGCCGCCAGTGGCTCGGGCTTGGGGATCCGCTCGAATCCGAGCACCCCCGAATAGAAGGCCTCGGCCTCCGCCTCCCGGCCGGGCGGCATGGCCAGCTGCACGTGGTCCAGCCGGACGATCTCGAAGCCCATGCGTGCCTCCTCGGGCCGGGAGTGACCTGGCAGTCGGCCCCCCGGACCGCTAGCCTGCCGCACGACATGGGATCACTGATAAAGAAGCGCCGCAAGCGGATGCGCAAGAAGAAGCACAAGAAGATGCTGAAGGCCACCCGCTGGCAGCGCAGGGCAGGCAAGTAGACCTCCCGGCCGACCAGGCGCCCCTTTCTCTGCCTTCTCCCGTCTCAGCCTTCTCCCGTCTCAGCCTTCTCCCGTCTCAGCCTTCTCCCGTCTCAGCCTTCTCCCGTCTCAGCCTTCTCCCGTCTCAGCCCCCTGCCCCTCCCAGCCCGACGGCACGGTGCAGACCCGCACCAACCGGGCCGACTCGGCCCCGACGCGCACCTCGGGAACCGTCGGCGTCCCCGCTTCCGCCGGACCACCCTCGACGAACCACGTCGACCCGCTGCCGGCGAGCGTGGGCTCGGCACCCGTCAACCCGCCCAGCGCGTCCCGCCAGCGCGCCAGGCGGGGCTCGACGGCCAGCGCCGCCGCCGTCAGTGCGTTCGGGCCTGGCCCCCGGTGCCCCTCGTCCCAGGCCCGGTAGACGCGGGCGGTGTCGACGCCGAAGGGTGGCAGGACCAGCAGGTAACGGCGACGCTCGAAGGGCAGCGGGGTCACCTGCTCCCCCACCCCCTGCACCCGGGCGCGTCCCCCGGCCAGGCAGAAGGGGACGTCCGACCCCAGGGCCGCCGCCACGGCCGGGTCGGTGCACCCGGCCCAGCGCAGCACGGCCGCGGCGTCGGCCGACCCGCCGCCCAGACCACCGCCCAGCGGAATCCGCTTCGTGAGCCGCACCGAGGCGCTGCGCCGGCAGGCGGACAGGGCCCGGGCGATGAGGTCGCCCTCGGGGGGCGGGAGCCGGCCCGCCCGCGTCCCCGGCTCGGCGACCACCTCCAGGCCCGACGCGCCGTCGGCGAACACGAGCTCGTCGGCCAGGCTGAGCGTGACCATTTCTGCGTCCAGCTCGTGGTAGCCGTCGGGCCGGACTCCCGTCACGCGCAGCGACACCGTCAACTTGGCCGGGGCCAGGACCCTCGTCACAGTTCCGCCAGCCTGCCCCACTCGGCGACGGCGAGCTCCTCGGCCCGCGCATCGGGCCGAACCCCGGCCCGTTCGAACGCCGCAGGCTCGACCACACCGGCGAGCGATCGGCGCAGCATCTTGCGGCGCTGCGCGAAGCCCGCCCGCACCACCTCGTTCAGCCGCTCGTAGGTGACGAGCGCCGGGTCGACGGCGGGGACGGGGAGGCGCTCGAGGCGCACCAGGACCGATTCCACCCGCGGCCGCGGGATGAACACGGACGCGGGGACGCGGCCAGCCATCTCGGCGCGGGCGAAGTAGGCGATGCGCACCGACACTGCGCCGTAGGCCTCATCGCCCGGCCCGGCCGCCATGCGCTCACCCACCTCCCGTTGCACCATGACCAGGAGGTTCGTCACCGCAGGCACCTCCGTGAGCATGCGCAGGACGAGGGGCGTGGCCACGTTGTAGGGCAGATTGGCCACCATGCTCCACGGGCCGGGGTCGCGCTCGGCCAGCAGGCCCGCCAGGTCCATGGTGAGGGCGTCCCCCTCGACCACCTCCACGCCGGCCGGCTCGACCACGGTGCGCAGCACCGGGACCACCCGGCCATCGGTCTCCACCGCGACCACGGAGGCACCGGTCTCGGCCAGGGCTAGCGTCAGCGAGCCCAGACCCGCCCCGATCTCGAGGACATGGGAACCCGCGGCGACGCCAGAGAGGCGGGCGATGCGCCGGACCGTGTTGGGATCGGCGACGAAGTTCTGCCCCAGGGCCCGGCTGGGACGCAGACCGTGCGCCGACAGCAGCTGGGCGATGTCGGCGCCGGAATGGGTCACCAGGAGATTGTGACGTCCACCACTCCCTGGCTGAGGTCGGCGATCTGGGCGAAGCCCTCGGGCGACATGTCGACCACGCGGGGGTAGCCGGCCCCTTCGCGGTCGTCCACGGTGCAGGTGGTCGAGGCACCCGTCGCGGCGTTGACCACGGTGAGCACCGTCCCGAAGGGCAAGGTCGGGCTGGCACACATGCCCGCGGGTGCCTCCGAGTACCAGGTGGCCTCGCCGGCTTCCTCGCTCGTCGGTGCGGGCGGCGCGGTCGTCGTCGTGGTCGTCGGTGGTGGTGGCGGTGGCGCCGTGGTCGTGGTGGTGGTCGGAGGCGGCAGTGGTGCCGTGGTCGTGGTCGTGGTGGTCGGTGCCGGAGCCGTCGTGGTGGTCACGGGCGGCGCGGTCGTCGTGGTCGTCGCCGGCGCGTCATAGGCGACGAGATGCGAGTGCAAGTTGACGCCGTCGAGATGCGACGCGGGGTACACCCCCGAGGCGTGCGCGTCGCGCGTGGTGCGCGTCGCCGCGTCCGCGCGTGACGAGTGCGTCGTTCCGTTGTGCAGCAACAGGAGAGGCGCGCCGAACAACGCGCCGCAAAGGACTGCGGCGACGCCGAGACGCCTCCCCCCAGTGCTCTGGTTCCGCAGGGCTCCACCCTTCTCCGGGGACACAGTGCACCCGCGCCGACACACGGGTGACGAGGGGTTTTCGAAGAAGTTAGATAACCATTCCCGAAATGCGCAAACCAGAAAATGGGGTGAAGCCATTTCGAGTGCTATTTCCCCAGGTCACCGGGCGTGCGCTGCGTGACATTTTGATGAACTCCCTGTTCAGAGGACGTTTCTTGACGAAATCAACGTCAAAAACCCTGGTCAGATGGTTCTCGTATTACGCACAACAACGCATTCATTAGCTGTCTGTGGAGAACACGATGGCTGCGGTCGCAGCGGTGCGTTCCCTGACCTCGTCCACGCTGACACCCTTCACCGCGGCGATCGCCTCGCCCACCAGAGGGAGATAAGAGGGCTCGTTCGTGCGGCCCCGGTGGGGCACCGGCGCCAGGAAGGGACTGTCGGTCTCGACGAGCAAGCGGTCGAGTGGGCAGCGCGCCGCCGCGTCCCGCACATCCGCCGCGTTCTTGAACGTGACGATGCCGCTGAACGAGACGTACATGCCGGCGCGCAGGCAGAGATCGACCTCGTCGGGTCCCCCGGTGAAACAGTGCAGCACCGTGCGCTCGGGCACGCCTTCGACGCTCAACACGTCGAACAGGTCGGCCCACGCGTCGCGGGCATGGATCACCAGCGCCAGGCCGTACGAATGCGCCAACGCGATCTGCGACGCGAAGGCGCTGCGCTGCGCGTCGCGCGGCGAGTGCTCGTAGTAGTAGTCGAGCCCGCACTCGCCGACGGCCACCACCGCACCATCGCCGACGCTCACCTCGCGAGCCAAGATCGCCGCCACCTCGTCCACCCCTTCGCTCGCTTCGTGCGGGTGCAGGCCGACGGACGCCCAGGCCCGGGGCACCGACCGGGCAGCGGCGGCGGCGCGGGCCACGTCGATCGCCTGGAGCGAGGTCTCCGGGCCGGTCCCGATGCACACCAGGCGCTCGACGCCCTCGTGGCGCGCCCGGGCCAGGAACGGCTCCAGGTCCGCCGCCGGGCCGGCGGCCCCGCCCTCCTGGCTCAGGAACTCCTCCTGGACGTGGCAATGGGAGTCGAACCAGCCACCCACGTCAGGCCTTGCGACGCGGGAACAAGGGGTCTCCCTTGACCACCTCGGAACCCCCGGCGTAGCCGCCCCAGCCGGCATCGCCGGGTAGGAGGGCCGCGGTGGGGTCCCCCGCGACCCCGATGCGGCGCCACACCTCCGCCGCCGTCGACGGCATGGCGGGCGCGATGAGGACGGCAACGATGCGCAACACCTCGAGCGCGTCCCCGAGGACCACGTCGACGGCGGGACCGGGATCCATCTTCCAGGGCTCTGCGGCCTCGAGCTCCGCATTGGCAGACCCGATGAGCCGCCACGTCTCCTCGAGCGCCTCGTGCGGCGCCCAGCGAGCCCACGCGTCGGTTGCCGCCTGCCGCACACCGGCGGCGACCGGCCCCAGAGCGCTCTCCGGGTTGCAGGCCGGGCCCACCCCGGCACACTTGGAATGCACCACCGTGGTGACGCGCGAGACGAGGTTGCCCAGATTGTTGGCGAGGTCCGCGTTGTAGCGCGCCACGATGCCCTCGTAAGAGAAGTCGCCATCGGCGCCGAGCGGCACCTCGCGCAGCAGGTGGTAGCGCAGCGGGTCCACACCGATGTCGTCCGCCAGTGCAAGCGGCGACACGTCGGTCACCCGGAGCGGCGGCGCCCCCTCACCGGCGCCCACCAACCCGCTCGCGATCATGGTCTTGCCGAGCTTCTGCCCTCCCATGAGCAGATAGCCGTGCACGAAGATCTCCGCCGGTGGCGTGATCCCGGCCGCCATGCACATCGCCGGCCACCACACGCAGTGGAACTTGAGGATGTCCTTGCCGATCAGGTGGTGCGCAGCGCTCCAGCGCGCCGCGAAGGTCTCCGGGTCGCTGCCGTAGCCGGCGACCGTCAGGTAGTTGATCAGCGCGTCGTACCAGACGTAGAACACGTGCCCGCTGTCCCAGGGCACCGGCACACCCCAGGAGAACGACGTCCTGGTGATGGAGACGTCGCGCAGGCCACCCTTGATGAACCCGAGGGCCTCGTTGCGCTTGGACACGGGGCGGACGAAGTCGGGGTGGGTGTCGTAGTACTCGAGGAGGGGTTGCTCGAACGCGCTCAGCTTGAAGAAGTAGTTGTCTTCGCGCATCTCGATGACAGGGCGCCCGTGCACCGGGCAGTTGCCGTCCACCAGCTGATCCTCGGTGTAATAGTCCTCGCAGGCAACGCAGTAGAGGCCCGAGTAGGGCGCCAGCTCAATGAACCCGTTGTCGTAAATGCGCTGGAGGAATTGCTGGACGACCGCGTAGTGCCGCGGCTCGGTGGTGCGGATGAAGTCGTCGTAGGAGATGCCGAGCCGTCGCCAGGCCTCCAGGAAGCGGGCCGACGTGCGGTCGGTCCACTCCTTCGGGGTCATCCCGTTGGCCTCGGCCGCCTCCACGATTTTGGCGCCGTGCTCGTCGGTGCCGGTCATGAACCACACGTCGTCGCCGAGCAGGCGGTGCCAGCGCGCCAGGGCATCGGCGTTGACCGTCGTGTACGCCGTGCCCACGTGCGGCGCGTCGTTGACGTAGTAGATCGGCGTGGTCAGGAAGTAGGGGGGCACCGCCGGTAGCGTACCGGCGCGCTCAGGAGGGCCCGGACGTTCCCGCGTCGCGGCGGCCGCCCGCTCGGATGCGCAAGGCCGCTTCATAGGCGCGCCGTCGCGGCACGGCGAGCGATGCCGCCACCAGCTCGGCCACCTGGCGGGGCCCTGCCGTCGGGTCGTCGGTCAGCGCGGCCCGCACGGCCGACTCGACGTCTGCCTCGGTCGGCGGTGACGGCGCCGGTGCCCCTCCGATGACCAGCACCACCTCGCCCCGCAGCTCCCGCGCCGCGAACGCGTCGGCCGCGTCGCCCAACGCGCCCCGCCAGACCTCCTCGTGGAGCTTGGTCAGCTCGCGCACGACGGCCGCCGGTCGGCCCGGGTCGATGGCGGCCAGCTCGGCCAGCGTGCCCGCCACACGGCCGGGTGCCTCCAGCACGACAGAGGTACGGGCATCGGCCATGACGGCCGCGATGCGACCGCGGCGCTCGGGGCCCTTGCGCGGCAGGAACCCCTCGACGCCGAAGCGATCCGCCGGGAGGCCGCTGACCACGAGCGCGCCCAACACCGACGAAGGCCCGGGCACCGTGCTCACCGTCAGTCCGTCGGCGGCGACGCGGGAGGCCAGCCAACCGCCCGGGTCCGAGATGCCGGGCGTGCCGGCGTCGCTGACCACGGCCACCGTGGCGCCGCCCGCCACGGCCGAAGCCACGCGCTCGAGCCGCGATGCCTCGTTGTGGCCGTGCAGTGAGAGCAGGCGGTCGCCGTTGGGGCCGCCCGCCGTCACGCCGGCCGCGGTGAGCAGGGCCCGTGTCCGGCGCGTGTCCTCGCAGCAAATCAGGTCGGCCGTCGCCAGCACCTCACGCGCCCGGGGCGAGAGGTCGCCCAGGTTCCCGATCGGCGTGGCCACGAGGACGAGCCGGCCCTGGCCCTCGTTGCTCAAGACCCGTCGCTCACGCGACCGTCGGGCACCTCGTGCACTTCGAGTTGGTCGCCCACGCGGACCCCCCAGCGCTCCAGCGAGCCGGCCTCGGCCTGCACCGTGCTGCGGACGCCTCGGCCGCCCATGGCCACGCGCCACGGCTTGAGCCGGGCCACCCGCACGACCGTGAGATCCGTCGAGAGGAAGGCCACGTCGATGGGGAACCTCATGCCCGCCGTGTGTACGGCGCGGGCCCCCTCGACGTGCAGCGCGCCCTCGCACCCGCTGCGTCCACGCAGTGCGCCGCGCTCGGCCGGCGAGTCGGCCAGCTCGAGCGCGCACACCACGTCGCCGTCCCGCAGCAGCCATCCGGACCGCATGCGGACGAGGCTACCGGACGGCCTCCGCCAGCCGACTAGGCTCTCTCCTTCATGTCGAAGCGAACGGTCAAGCGCAAGCTCAGGACCAAGAAGAAGGCCAATCACGGCAAGAAGCCGAACTGCGGCCGCGGCTGACGCCCCGGGGTCCGCTGGCGGCGCAGCGGCCGGACCGGCCGTGAGCGCCTGACGGCTCACTGCCCGTCCCAGGCGACACCCTTCGACGCCAACACGCCGCACAGTGTGGCCGGCCGGTCCGAGATGATGCCGTCCACGCCGAGGCCCAGCAGCCGCTCCATGGACTCGACGTCGTTGACCGTCCACACGTGGACGGCCTTGCCGGCCCGGTGGGCCGCCGCCACGAACCGCTCGTCCACCACGACGAGGTCCCCCTGGCGTTCGGGCACCTGGTATGCCACCGCCGGGATGTCGGGCACGTCCTCGCCGGCCTGCACGGCCCGCCACGCGTGCGCGGTGGCAATGGTCCCCGCCGAGATGGGCACCGCGGGGGCGAACCGGTGGAAGGCGTCGGTCACCGGGTCGAGGAACGAGGCCACGATCACGTCCTCGGTCCGCCCGAACTCGGCCAACAGCCGGGCCAGCGCCTCCTCGTAGGGGTCGACCACGGGCGCCGTCTGCTTGATGTCGAGGTTCAGCACGACCCCGGGGAACCGCTCGAGCACCTCACGCAGGGTGGCGATGCCGAAGGCGGGGTCGGCGGGTGCCCGGCCCCGGAACGGGTACTCGGCCGCGGGCCGCCCCGGCGTGACGTCGGCGCCGGGCATCCACCAATAGGAGAAGTCCATCTGGCGGAGCTGCGCCAGCGTGAACGACGCGATGGTGCCCGAGGCAGCAGTCGTGCGGTCGACGGTGGCGTCGTGGCACACCACGAGCTCGCCGTCCGCAGTGGCGTGGACGTCGAGCTCGATGCCGGTCGCACCCGCCTCGAGTGCGTGGGCGATCGCGTGGAGGGTCGAGGATGGCGATTCCCACGCCCCGCCTTGGTGCGCGTAGGCGATCACCCGGCGCTCGAGCCACCGCGACCCATCGCTCACCCATCAGACGGTAACAGTCGGCGCCCGGCACCCCCCTTGAGCGGGGCGAAGCCGCCACCGCCGGCGGTCGGCCTATCCTCGTGCGGCGTGCTCGACCACCTCCTCGTCGACGTCATCGGGACCATGCGTGCCTCGTTCGACCGTGCGCTCCTGCAGCGACAGGCCGTCGAAGAGCGATTCCAGGTCGATGTCTTCCTCGGCGACGTCTCCTGGGAGACCTCCTACAGCCTGCCGGGCGAGGAACAACCGCCGCGGGTGCGGGCCGACGTCTCGGTGGACTGGCCCACGTGGAGCCAGTCCTCCTACCGCAGTTGGTCGATCGGCGAGCCGCCCGACGAGCTGCCCGAGGTGGTGATTGAGGTGGCACTGCGCGTCCAACGCATGGCCGAGGCCCCCGACACCGAGAAGGTGATGGCGGCCCTGCCGATGACCGGACCGCTGGGCGACCCGATGGACCTCGTCCGCACGGCCACCACGATCGAACAGGTGCGCACGGACGGCGACGCCCACGGAGGTGGCCTCCGCTGGGCCGCCGAGGCCACCTACGAGGGCTCGGTCCGCTTCAGCGAGCAGCAGCTGGAGGATCCCGACACCATCGCGCCCGTCTTCGACGGCCTCACCCGGTGGATCGCCTCCACGCTCATCTCCCTGGCCGACCTCCCCTTCACCTTCCTGCCACCCGGGGAGGACAACGCCTGACCCGCAACCCCCTGCGTCGGGTCCGTCACGGCGTCATGGTGTCGGCGACGGCCGCGGCCGCCCTCCTGCTCGCCGCCTGCGGCTCGGGCGCCCCCGCCGCACCGCCACCGGACCTGGGCCTGGTGACCAACCGCCCGACACCGCAGCACGTCCCACTCGTGAATCAGCGCGGCCAGGCCGTGTCCCTGGCTGCACTGCGCGGCGAGGTGGTGGTCCTGGCGCCTTTCCTCTCGCTCTGCCAGGACGAGTGCCCGCTCGTCACGGGCGCCTTCATCTCCTTGCAGCGCGACCTGCGGGCGGCCGGACAGGCAAACAGGGTGGTCTTCGTCGAGGCCACCGTCGATCCCGGTCGTGACACCGTGGCACGGCTGGCCGCCTACCAGAGGGAATTCGGGGCAGACTGGGACCTCTGGACCGGCACGCCGGCCAACGTGGCAGCGTTCTGGAAGCCGTTCGGTGTCGAGTACCAGATCGTCCCCGAGGAGCAACCCCCCAAGACCGATTGGCTCACCGGCCTGCCGCTGACCTACGACGTCGACCACACCGACGGCTACATCCTCATCGACCCCCATGGACGCGAGCGCTTCGTCGACGCCACCGCACCGGACCTCGCGGGCCGGCTCAACTCCAAGCTGACCTCGCTCCTCGACGCCGGCGGCCTGCACGACCTGCGGCACCCCCAGCAGCCCAATTGGTCGACGGCGGACGCACTGGCGTCCATCAGCTGGGTGCTCGGCACCAACGTGCCCACCGCGGGTTCGTGACGCTGGAACCGCTGCGCCGCGCCAACCGCACCGTCCCGGCAGGACTCGCCCTCCTGGCCGTCCTGTCCGTCGCGCTCGCCGCCTGCGGCGGCTCGGACGTCACGACGCTGTCGGCGCCGCCGACCACCGACACGTCCCTCACGCTGACGCTCCAGCATTCTCCGGTCGGGCCCATCCTCGCCACCGGCAGTGGGAACACCCTCTACGACTTCGTCCCCGACACGCCGGCGCGCAGCGCCTGCGTCGGCGATCCGTGCGTCCTCCAGTGGCCGCCGCTCGTGGAGTCCGGCCCGGTGCGGGTGGGCAAGGGCGTCGACCCTGCCCTGGTGGGCACCGTGCGCCGTCCCGACGGCTCGACCCAGCTCTCCTACGGCGGCCATCCGCTCTACACGTACAACCTGGACGTGACACCGGGCATGGTCACAGGCCAAGGGATCGATCAAGACGGCGGGCCCTGGTACGTGCTCGGCGCCAAAGGCCAGCAGATCACGACCGCTTTCTCGGTCAACAGCCCCAACCCCAACGGCTGATCCGCCCTCAGGTGTTGAAGCGGAACTCGACCACGTCGCCGTCTCGCATGACGTACTCCTTGCCCTCCATACGCGCCTTGCCGGCGCTGCGGGCCGCCGCCACCGAGCCCGCCGCCATCAGGTCGTCGAAGCTGATCACCTCGGCCTTGATGAACCCGCGCTCGAAGTCGGTGTGGATGACGCCGGCGGCCTTGGGGGCGGTGTCGCCGACGTGGATGGTCCAGGCGCGGGCCTCCTTGGGCCCGGCGGTCAGGAAGGTCTGCAGCCCGAGCGTGGCGAAGCCCACGTGCACCAGCTGCTCGAGCCCCGACTCCTCCTGCCCGTAACTGCGCAGGAGCTCGCTGGCGTCCTCGGGGTCGAGGAGGGCGACCTCGGCCTCTATCTGGGCGCACAGCACGACGGCGCGCGCCGGGCGCACGCTCTCCACGAGACCCGCGGCCAGATCCGCGTCACTCAGGGACGTCTCGTCGACGTTGAACACGTAAATGAACGGCTTGGCCGTCAGGAGGTGCAGGTCGCGCAGCAGCGCGACATCCACGTCACCGCCGGCCGCCGCACTCGAGATGGTTCGGCCCTCGCCCAACACGCGCTCGGCTGAGGCAACGGCGTCGGCCCTGGCCTTCAGCGCGGCGTTGGCGCGTGCCTCCTTGGCCAGGCGGGGCAGGCGCTGCTCCACGGTCTGCAGGTCGGCCAGGATCAGCTCGGTGTTGACCGTCTCGATGTCGCCGGCAGGGTCGACGCGCGCGTCGACGTGCACGACGTCGTCGTCATGGAAGGCACGGACCACCTGGCAGATGGCATCGGTCTCGCGGATGGCAGCGAGAAACTGGTTGCCCAGCCCCTCCCCCTTCGACGCGCCGCGCACGAGTCCGGCGATGTCGACGAAGGTGACCGACGCCGGGACGACCGGCGCACCGTCGTAGAGCTCGGCCAGCTCGGCCAGCCGTGGGTCGGGCACGGCGACGACGCCGACGTTGGGCTCAATCGTCGCGAACGGGTAATTGGCCGCCAGCGCCTCGTTGTGGGTGAGCGCGTTGAAGAGGGTGGACTTGCCCACGTTGGGCAGCCCGACGATCCCGATCGACAGGCTCACACGCCGCCCGCTAACCCCGGCAGCAGGCCGGCGCCGCCGGCCAGCGCCTTGAGGTCGGCTTCAGGCCGGGCGCCGGTGTGCGAGATGACCTCCGCCGCGCACAGGCCACCGAGGCGGGTGCTCTCCACCGGGCCCATCCCGTGGGTCAGGCCGAAGAGGAACCCTGCCGCAAAGAGGTCGCCCGCGCCGGTCGTGTCCACGACCCGCTCCACCGCGGCCGCCGGAACCTCCTCGGGGCCCCGAGCCGTCAGCACGACGGCACCGTGGGCGCCGCGCGTCATGCACACCAGCAGCCCGGTCTCCTCGGCTGCGTCGATGGCCGCCCGGTGCGAGGAGGCACCGAAGAGCATGGTGAGCTCCTCCTCGTTGCCCAGCAGGATGTCGACGTCGTCGATGAGCAGGTCGAGGAACTCGCGCTGGTGCCGGCTCACGCAGAAGGGATCGGAGAGCGACAGCGCGACCGATCCCTCCGAGGCATGGGCGGTGGCCGCGGCGTGGCGCATGGCCTCCTTGGCCGCCGGGACGTCCCACAGGTAGCCCTCGAGCAGGACGACCGACGCTCGCGCCACGAACGACGTGGGCACACCCTCGGGCGACAGCGTGGACGCCGCGCCCAGGTAGGTCCCCATGGTGCGGTCGGCATCCTCGGTGATCAGCACCACGCAGCGCCCCGTCCCCAGCCCGTCACCGGCGGCCGACTCGCTGTAGTGCGGTTCGAACTCGACACCGGCGGCCCGCAGGTTCTCGGTGTAGGTGCGCCCCACCTCGTCGTCGGCCACAGCCCCGATGAACCCCGCCGCGCCCCCGAGCTCGGCGATCCCGGCGGTCGTGTTGGCGACCGAGCCGCCGGAGACGTAGCGGGGGGTGCCCATGAACTCCTGCACGGCATTGGCGGTGACCAGGTCGATCAGGGTCATCGACCCCTTCTCCAGGCCGACCTGCGCCAGCTGCTCGTCGCTGGTCGTCTCAATCACGTCGAGCAGGGGCGACCCGATCGCCACCACGTCGAGATCGTGCGTCTCCTCGTCATTCACCGGGGATGAAGCGGCCTGGGAGGCCTTCCTAGCGTCCTGTACTGGCACGGAGCGAGAACCTACTCGCGGTCCGGCGGGTAGCCTTCACCGAATGTCACCAGGTCCCACGTCTGCTGTCGCGTCCGGCTCGGAGGCGTTTCGCCTCCCTCGGACCGTCGAACCCGAGACGTACCGGATGGAGATTCAGCCCGACGTCGCGTCGGCCACCTTCTCCGGCACGGTCGCGATCGACGTCGTCGTCCATGAGGCGGTCGACGCGGTGGTGCTCAACGCGGCCGAGCTGGCCGTGAGCGATGCCGAGGTGCAGCTGGCCGACGGGGCCACGCTCGGCTGCACGGTGACCTTCGACGACGAACTGGAGCAGGTGACCTTCCGGCCCTCCTCGCCGCTGCCGCCGGGACCGTGCACCGTCAGTTGCCGCTTCACCGGCACCCTCAACGACAAGCTGCGCGGGTTCTACCGATCGACCTACACGGGCCCCGACGGTGAGACGCACACGATCGCGACGACCCAATTCGAGTCCGTCGATGCCCGCCGCTGCTTCCCCTGCTTCGACGAGCCCGACCGCAAGGCCGTCTTCGAGATCGCCCTGGTGGTGGACCCCGACGTCGAGGCCATCTCGAACTCCCCGGTGGTCGGGATCGACGAGGTGGGTGCCAAGCGCCGCATCCGGTTCTCGCCCACCATGAAGATGTCGACATACCTGGTGGCGTTCGTGATCGGCAAGCTCGAGACCAGCGAGACCGTCGACGTGGACGGCGTGCCGCTCCGGGTGGTGTGCACCCCCGGCAAGAGCGCCCTGGGCGCGTTCGCCCTGGAGATGGGTGCGTTCGCACTGCGGTTCTTCACCGACTACTTCAACATCCCCTACCCGGGAGAGAAGGTCGACCTGGTCGCCATCCCGGACTTCGCGGCCGGCGCGATGGAGAACCTGGGGTGCATCACCTTCCGCGACACCGCCCTCCTCGTCGACCAGGCAGCGGCGGCGCGCGCCGAGCTGGAGCGCGTGGCCGACGTGATCGCCCACGAGCTCGCACACATGTGGTTCGGCGACCTGGTGACGATGAAATGGTGGGAGGGCATCTGGCTGAACGAGGCCTTCGCCACGTTCATGGAGACGTTGTGCGTGGACGCCTTCCGCCCCTTGTGGGATCGCTGGGTGGGCTTCGCCCCGTCGCGCGAGGCGGCGCTCGCCGTCGACGCCGTGCACTCGACGCGTCCGATCGAGTACCCCGTCGGGCCGCCCAAGGAGGCGGAGGGGATGTTCGACCTGCTGACCTACGAGAAGGGCTGCGGCGTGCTGCGCATGCTCGAGCAGTACATCGGGGCCGACGTCTTCCGCGACGGCGTGCGCACCTATCTCAAGCAGCACGCCTACGGAAACACGGTCACCACCGACCTGTGGAACGCGTTGGAGGACGCCAGCGGGGCGCCGGTGCGCGACGTCATGGACACCTTCATCCTCCAAGGGGGCCATCCGCTCGTGTCGCTGCACGGCGACACGCTGCGCCAGCAACCGTTCGCCCTGGGGCCGGTGCCGGCCGGCACGACCTCCTCCATCGGGTCGGAGTGGAACGTGCCCGTCGCGGTCAGGGCGCTGCCGGCCGAGGGGCACCCGGGCGCCCCCGTACGGCATCTGGTCCTCCCGGCCGACCCCGTTCCCGTTGAGGAGGCCCGTCTCGGGTTGGCACTGGTCAATGCGGGCGGCTGGGGCATGTTCCGGGTGGGCTACGAGACCGAACACCGCCTCGCGCTGGCCGCCCACCTGCCCGAGCTGAGCCCACTCGAGCGGGCCAACCTGCTCGCCGACACCTGGGCCACCACCCTGGCCGGGCTCTGCGGGCTGCGGGAATTCCTGGTCCTGGCCTCGCGGCTGGGCACCGAGCCGGACCCGGCACCATGGTCCCCCGTTGCCGGCGCCCTCGGGCTGTGCCACCGGATCGCGCTCCCCGAGCACGAGGCTGCGCTGCACGACGCGACGGCCGCTCTGGTCGGCCCGACCTATCGCCGACTGGGCTTCGATGCCGTGCCCGGCGAGAGCGAGCGCACCCCGATGCTGCGCGCCCTGGCCATCAACCTCATGGGCACCGTCGGGGCGGACGAGGAGGTCCGGGCCGAAGCGGCAGACCGCTTCGATGCCTCGCCGATCGGTGGCGGCTCGGGCCCGGCCATTCCTGCCGACATCGAGACGGCGACGCTGGCGGTCGTGGCGCAGCTGGTTCGCCCCGCAGACTACGACGCGCTCCTGGAGCGGTATCGGTCCGCCTCCACGCCGCAGGAGGAGATGCGATCGCTCGGCGCGCTGGCCGGCTTCCCCGACGTCGAGCTCTGCCTGCGCACGTTCGACCTGGCCATGACGGAGGTGCGGAGCCAAAACGGTTTCGTCGTCATCAGCGCGCTCCTGGCCAACCCCGTCGGCAACCGGGCCGTGTGGACGAGGTTGACCGAGAACTGGGAGGCGATGCTCGACCGGTTCCCCAAGAACGCCCCACCCCGCATTGTGGAGTCCCTGCCCGCGCTCTGTGCCGATGCCGAGTTCGCCCAGGACGCCATCGCGTTCCTCGACGACCATCCGCTGGCATCGGGACCGCGGCGGGTGGCCCAGTCGGTCGAGCGGCTCCGGGTGAACGTCGCCTTCGCGGCGCGCGAGCGGTCGGGGCTGACCGCCTCGTTGCGGGCGGCCGGCGCCGGCTCCTGATGGTCCGGGCACCGGTGCAGGACCAGGACCGCTCCGCCCAGCGCGTCCAGGAGCTCCTGCAGCTGGCGCGGCGGACGCGGGGCTTCATGCCTGACGACGAAGGCGAGGCGCTGTTCGTCGCCGCCCTGCGCGCCGGACGGGACGATCTCCCGGGCGCGGCGCCGCGCACCTTCGTCGAGATCGGCGCCTGGTGCGGGAAGTCCACGCTGTACCTGGGCGCGGCCGCCGAGGCCACCGGGGCCGTCCTGCTCTCCGTCGACCACCATCGGGGCTCCGAGGAGAATCAGCCCGGGTGGGAGTACCACGAGGCCGATCTCGTCGATCCCGAGGAGGGCCGCCTCGATACCCTGCGGCACTGGCGCCGTGCCGTGTCCGGTGCCCGCTTGGAGGCGTCGGTCATCGGCGTCGTCGGCGACTCCCCGACCTTCGCGGCGCGCTGGGACCGGCCGTTGGCCTTCTGCTTCGTCGACGGGGGCCATGGCGAGGATCCCGCCTGGGCGGACTTCCGGGGCTGGGCGCCGCACGTGGCGGTGGGGGGATGGCTGGCCATCCACGACGTGTTCCCCGACCCGGCCGACGGAGGCCGGCCGCCCTACGAGCTCTACCTCGGCGCGCTCGGCTCGGGCGAGTTCGTGGACGACGGCGCCTGCGGCAGCCTGCGCGTGCTGCGCCGGGTCGCACCCGCCGCCGGCTGAGCCGGGCCGGGCGCCGTCAGCGGCGGCGCGGGTCGGAAACGGTGCAACCCTCGATGGCATCGCCGCAGTGCGGCTCGGCCAGGTCGAGCGGCGCCGGCAGGCCTTCGCCGCGGAAGAGTCCCGCGGCCGGGGTGGTGCTCGAGAGGGCGTCGGCCGCGAGCACCATGGCGGCGAACGTGTAGGTCGTGCGCTCGTGCTTGGGGAAGGTCTCCTCCTCGGGGTAGACCATTCCCGTCCAGTAGGAGCCGTCCGGCAGCCGCAGGTTCTGGCCCGCAACGAACAGCTCGACCGCGTGGCCGTCCATGCCCAGCGCGTCGAGCGTGAGCACGCACTCGGCCGTCTCGGCCGCCGTGACCCAGTCACCCGTCGACACGCAGCGCACCCCGAGACCCTCCATGACGAACGCTGTCCATCCGTCCGCGATGCGGCGGCGGCCCGCCTCGCCCTCCAGCGCGCCCGAGAGCATGGGGTAGTACCAGTCCATGGCGAACTCCACCTTGGGCGCGAAGGCGCCCGGGTGGTGGGCCACCGCATGGCCGAGCCGCCCGGCGGCAAGCTCCCAGTCCGGGCGGTCCTTGGCCAGGCACTCTGCGACGGCCACGGCGCAGCGCAGGGAGTGGTAGATGGACGACGAGCCCGTGAGCAGCGCGTACCCCTCCGGCCTGCCGGCCGAGTCGAGCGACCACAGCACCGACCCGTCCGGCTGCTGCCAGCGCAGGATGAAGTCGATCCCCTTCTCAATCGTCGGCCAGAGCTCCCCCAGGAGCTCCACGTCGCCGGTGATGAGGTGGTGATGCCAGGCTCCCGCGGCCAGGTAGGCGCACACGTTGGTGTCGAGCCGGGGGTCCTTCACGGCGTTGCCCTGGTAATAGTTGAACCAGCTGCCGTCGCCAAGCTGGCGGTCGGCCAGCCAGCGATAGGCGTCGACGGCCTCGTCGACCAGGCCGCAGACGGTCAGCGCCATGGCTGCCTCGACGTGGTTCCACGGATCACAGTGGCCGTCCTCGAACCACGGGATCATCCCGTCGGGGCGCTGCACCGCCGCGATGGCATGGCCCGTCGCGAGGACGTCAGAGCTGGAGAGGACCCCGGGCACTGCGGGGATGATGACCTCAGCCGAGCGGATCTCCTCGGTCGTCATGCGGCGGCTCCCTGGCTCGGGGTGGTCGGCCCGCGCCGGCCGGGCACGCCCCGCGGCAGGTTGGGCCGTTCGTCGGCCAGCCCCGCGATCTCGCCGCCGGGCTTGGACAGGTAGACCACCAGGCTCTTGCCGATGACCGGACTCAGCACCCGGTCGGCCGCCCGTGTCACAAAGGGTGCCTTGACGATGTCCCAGACCAGCACCTTGTGATACGCCGCGACGGCCGGATGCGAGTCGTTGGAGGGCCCCACCAGGCAACGCAACCACCAGTAGGGCGAGTGCAGCCCGTGGGCGTGGTGGTACCCGATCGGCACGAGCCCCGTCGAGGCGAGCCGCCTCTCCAGCGTCGAGCGGCGGTAGATGCGGACGTGGCCGCCGGGGGTGTCGTGATACTCGTCCGACAGCGCCCAGTTGACGGCCTCTGGGACGCAGCGCGGCACCGTGACCGCCATCGACCCTCCGGGGCGCAGGACGCGGGTCAGCTCGCGCATGGCGGCGGTGTCGTCCGGTATGTGCTCGAGCACCTCCGAGGCGATGACCCGATCGAACGTCGCGTCGGCGAAGGGCAGCGCCAGGGCGTCCCCCTGCACCGCCGTCGCGGCGTGGTCGGCGGCCAGCTCTCCGGCCTCCACCATGGCGCCCACGGTGGCCCGCACCTGTGCCACCTCGTCCGCGCCGGCATCGAGGGCCACGACGGCGGCGCCACGGCGGGCGGCCTCGAACGCGTGGCGGCCGAAGCCGCAGCCGAGGTCGAGCAGCAGGTCCCCCGGGCCGACGCCCAGTCGGTCGTAGTCGACGGTCAGCACGACGCCGCGTCCATGGCCGACGTCGCACCCGGCGGGGCCGGCGGCCGCCGGTGCGCCCGGCAGGGGCCGGCCCTCGATCACGGCCTGGTAGCAGTCGGCCGTCCCGGCGGCGGTGACCTGCCAGGTGAAGCGGCTCACGACGCGCTGCCGGCCGGCCGCCCCGAGGCGGGCCCGCAGCGCGGGATCGTCGAGCAGGCGCCCGATGGCAGCGGCGAGCGCACCCGGGTCGTCGGGCGGGACGAGCAGCCCGGTCTCCCCATCGGTCCCCACGACCTCGGGCAGGGCACCGCCGGTCGTGGCCACGACGGCAACACCGCAGGACATGGCCTCGATCGCCGGTAGGGAGAAGCCCTCGTAGAGCGACGGGACGACGGCCACCTCCGCCTCGCCGTACAGGCGGGCGAGCTCCTCGTCGCTGATCCCGCTGACGCAGTGGACCGCGCCGGACAGCCCGAGGCGCGCGATGGCCTTGTCGACCCGGCCTCCTTCGTGGGGGCGGCCGATCACGGTCAGCTCGACCTCGCGCTCGGTCCGCAGCTTGGCCACGGCCTCCAGGAGGGGCACGAGGCCCTTCATGGGGACGTCGCTGCTGGAGGTGACCATGATGCGTCCCGCCTTGGGGGTCACCTCTTCGTTGGGTCGGAAGACGGTGTGGTCCACACCCACGGGGACGACCGTCATCCGCTCGGGTCGAACACCCATGTCCGCCGCGATGTCCTGGCGGGAATTCTGTGACACGGTCAGCACTGCAGGCAGTGCCCTCGCCACCCGCACCTGCATGCCGAGGAACCCGAACCAGCGACGCGTGGTGAAGCGCTGCCAGGGGTTGGTGGTGTGCGAGAGCGCCAGTTGGCGGTCCACCGTGATCGGGTGGTGCAGGGTGGTGAGGAGGGGCCACCCGTCCTCCACCATCCCGACCATGCCCGTGCCGAGGCACTGGTTGTCGTGCACGACGTCGAAGGCGCGGCGGCGCCGCGCCAGCAGCTGGCGGGCCCGCTGGGAGAAGGCCAGCGGCTCGCCGAACCCCGCCGTGCACATGATGGCGAACTCGACCCAGTCCTCACGCGAGGTGAACTCCTTGGGGTGTGGGACTCGGAAGGGATCGGGGTGCCGGTAGAGGTCGAGGCCGGGGACGGGCGTGAAGCCGACGCCCGCATCGAGCTCGGGCCACGGCGGGCCCGAGAACACCTCGACCGAGTGGCCGAGGGTCACCAGCTCGCGGGTCAGGTGCCGGGTGTAGACACCCTGCCCCCCACAGCGTGGGTTGCCCCGGTAGATGAGGAAGGCGACGCGCAGACCCCCAGGTCGCGGCGGCGCGGCGGCAATCGGGGCGGGCACCTCAATGTGGCGGGACCGCTCCCACGACTCCTTGGTCTCGATCCACTTCTGGCGGGGGGTCTTAGGCAAAGGATGTCCCGACTCGTCCCACCATGGCCCGCATAGCCTCCCCGAACCCCCTGGTCCGGCGCAAACGGCGGCGCGCAGCGGCGGTGGCACACCGGCGGGGCCGGCGACGCAGCCGAGCGGGCACGGCCACGAGCGCGTCGGCCCGGGTCACAACGCCGACGGCGACGGCGACCAGGGCGGACGTCCGGTATCGGGGATGGCCGCCGGCTCCGGTACCGTGCAGCCCATGGACCTCACGTATCCACCCGAAGCCGAGGAATTCCGGGTCGAGATCGCCGGCTGGCTCAAGGAGAACCTGCCGAACGGCTGGGGCCAGCCCGGCTTCTCCATGACGCCCGCCGAGCGCAGGGCCTTCAACGAGGAATGGACCGCCAAGCTGTTCGCCGGCGGCTGGATCTGCGCCAGCTGGCCGACGGAGTACGGCGGCAAGGGCCTCAGCCTGTTGCAGCAGGTCGTGCTCAACGAGGAGTTCGCCCGGGCCGGCGCGCCCCTGCGGGCCGATTTCTTCGGCGACACCCTCGTCGGCCCCACCCTCTTGCAGTGGGGCTCCGAGGAGCAGAAGAAGCAGTTCATCCCCGGCATCTTGCAGGGGAAGATCTCATGGTGCCAGGGGTTCAGCGAGCCCGACGCCGGCTCGGACCTGGCCAGCCTGAAGACCAGGGCGGAGCTCGACGGGGACGAATGGGTGATCAACGGGCAGAAGGTGTGGACCACCCAGGCGCAGTACGCGGACTACATCTTCCTGTTGGCCCGCACCGACCCCGACGCCCCCAAGCACGCGGGCATCAGCTACCTCCTCGTACCCATGAAGCAGCCGGGCGTCGAGGTGCGGCCGATCGAGCAGGTCGACGGCTCCTCGGAGTTCAACGAGGTCTTCTTCACCAACGTTCGTTGCCCGAGAGACAACGTGATCGGCGGCGTGAACAACGGCTGGAAGGTCGCCATGACCACACTGGGCTTCGAGCGGGGCACGTCCTCGACGACCGGCCACCGTCGGTTCCAAAAGGAGTTCAACCAGATCCTCGGCGTGGCGCGCCAGAAGGGACGCGACCGCGACCCGCTGACCCGCCAGCGCCTGGCCCGGTCGTGGTCGAAGATCAAGATCATGGAGATCAACGGGTACCGCACACTCACCGACGTCCTCAACGGCACGCACACGACGGCCGCCCTGGGTGCGTGCAACAAGATGTTCTGGTCCGAGGCGCACCAGGAGACCATGCTCCTCGCCATGGACATCCTCGGCATGGAGGGCCAGATCCTGCTCGGCGACGACAGCGAGGACACCCTGCTGCCGGGGGCACGCCGGGGCAAGGCGAACTACCCCGTCAACAACCTGCAGTCTCTGTTCTTCTTCTCCCGCTCCGAGACGATCTGGGGCGGTGCGGCAGAGATCCAGCGCAACATCGTGGGCGAGCGCGCGCTCGGGCTGCCGAAGGAGCCCAAGCCGGCGTAGGGGTGGTGGGGCGATCCCTCCCGCGTCCGGTCACCCGACGGCCGGGCCGGCCCAGGGATAACTTCCCTGGTTGCGGGAATAGCTTGCCTATGCACGCTGCGCCCCGGCCAGGCGCACAGACCGGAGCCGGCGCGGGGACCGGCATGACGGGCGACGGGACGATCAAGGTGATGGTGGTCGACGGCCAGCCCCTGTTCGCCGAGGCCCTGGCCCTCGCCATCAACGCCTCCGCCCGCGCCTCGTGTGTCGCCATCGCACCCGGGGCGGAGGAGGCGCTGCACCGGGCGCGCGAGACCCGGCCCGACGTGGCGATCATCGACGCCGGGGTGGTGACCGAAGGCATCGCGGCCACCCAGACGCTGCGCGCCACCCAGCCGGACCTGCGCGTGCTCGTGCTCACCGGCCGGGCTCCCGACGCCTCGTTGGTGCGCGAGGCGGCTCGGGCCGGCGCATCGGCGCTCCTGCCCAAGACGGCGAGCCTGCGCGTCGTCGTCGAGTCCATCCCGTCACTCACGGAGGGCTGCTTCACCATGGACCGGCGCACCGTCGAGCTCCTGTGCGCCGCCGCTCCGGGACGGGCCGCCCGGTCCCACGGGGCCGACGGCCAGCTGACCGGGCGCGAGCAGGACATCCTCGGGCTCCTGGTCAGCGGGGTCGACCTGCAGCGTGCGTCGGCCAGGCTCGGCATCACGGTGAACACCGCCCGCGGCTACGTGAAGAACCTGTACCGCAAGCTCGGCGTGCACAACCAGCTGGAGCTGCTGGCCGTCACGCGGGATAGAGGCTTGCTCGACGACCTGGGTTGACGGCCGGCGGTGACCTTTTCCCCTAGCCTGGACCGACGCGCCGGACGATGATGCGGGTCATGAGCCGACAGGCCGAGCGGTCCGAAGGGGGTGCACCGACATGCTGGTGAGAGAGTGCCTGAGGTCCGCTCCGGTGACCGTCCCTCCCGGTTGCACCCTGGAGGAGGCCGGACGGCTGATGGGGAGCCACGGGGTTGGATCACTGCTGGTCGTGGAGGGCGATCGCCTGGTTGGGATCGTCACCGACCGTGACGTCACCGTGCGCGGCGTCGGAGAAGGCATGCCTCCCACGGCCGACGTGGCATCGGTCATGACGGCGGATCCGGTGACCATTCAGGGATCGTCCGACGTCTTCCAGGCCTTCAAGGTGTTCAAGACCGCCACGGCGCGGCGCCTCCCGGTGCTCGAGGACGAGGACTTGGCCGGGATCATTTCGGTCGACGACTTGTTGATCTCACTGGTCGTCGAGTTCGGGGCCGTCATGTCCCCGGTGGCTCAGGAGCTCGTGCACCCGGCCTGAGGGGCCGGCGCTCCTCAGCTGGTGCGGCGCTCCCGTCGCTCGTAGACCCCGTCCGGGACCGCCGCCGCGGGGAGGGAGACCACGTTCGTCGACGCCGCGCCGTCCGGTCCGACCACGAGCCCTTCCGTGCCGCGCCGGCGCTGGTGGGCGGCCAGCAGGAACAGTGGGATGCTGGCGCACAGGGTGGCCACGCCGCCCACCACCAGGGCCACCCGCGGGCTGGTGACGTCGCTGAGGTAGCCGAGCAGGGGCGCACCGATCGGCGTGCTGCCGAGGAACGCGATCGCATTGAGCGACATCACGCGGCCACGCATGCTCGGTTCCGCCCGCAGCTGCAGGGTGGCGTTGTTGGTGGCAACGAAGGAGATGCTCGCCGCGCCCATCGGTACGAGCAGGACGACGGCCCAGGACTCGCTCGGCGCGAGCGCGACGGCCAGGATGGCGGCGCCGAACACGAGGCCGATGTAGGCCAGCAGGCGGGTGGAGGGGCGGCTGCGGAAGGCGGTGAACAGGCCGCCGACGACGGCGCCGGCGCCCATGGCCACCATGAACCAGCTGTAGAGGCCGCCGCCGCCGTGAAAGGTGAACTTGGCCAGGAGCGGCAGGGTCACCGTGAAGTTGAAGGCGAAGACCCCGACGACCGCCATGGCGATGAGGGGCATCTTCAGGTCGGGCGTGGCCCAGACGTAGCGCAGGCCCTCTCGCACCTGACCCCGGGCCCGCCTGACGCCGGGGCGCCGGTAGAGCTCCGACGCGCGCATCATGGCGAGCGCCACGATCACGGCGGCGAACGACGCCGCGTTGAGGAAGAAGCAGGTGGCCACGCCCACCGTGATGATGAGGACCCCGCCGATCGCCGGCCCGATGACGCGAGCGGAGTTCATCAACACGCTGTTGAGGCTGACGGCGTTGGGCAGCAGCTCGAGCCCGACCATTTCGGAGACGAACGTCTGACGCGCCGGGTTGTCGAAGAGGTTCACGACGCCCAGGCCCGCCGCCAGCAGGTAGACCTGCCACAGACCGACCGCGTGGCTCACGACCAGCACGCCGAGGATGAGCGCGAGTATCCCCGCCGTCCCCTGGGTGGCGTAGAGCACCTTCCGCTTGTCGAGCCGGTCGGCGATCAGACCGCCGAACGGGCCGAACAGCAGGAGCGGCAGGAACTGGAGGCTGGTGGCAATGGCGACGTCGACGCCGGTGCCGTGCAGGGGGAAGAGGATGAGATATGCCTGCGACACCGTCTGCATCCATGTGCCGGAGACCGAGATGACCTGTCCCGTGAAGTACAGCCGGTAGTTGCGCACCGAGATGGCACGGAAGGTGCGGCGGCCGGCATCCCTGACCCGGCGCCTCACGGCTCCTCCAGGAGGTGCTCGAGCAACGCGACCAGCTCGGCCGCACGCCGTTGCTCGTCGGGGCCCAGCTCGGCCAGCCGGCGCACCAGGAAGGCGTTCTTGCGCGTCCGCATGCGCTCCAGCGACCGCTCCCCTGCGGCGGTGATGCGCACCCGGGCGCTGCGCCGGTCGTTGGCATCGGCGACCCGTGTCACCATGCCGGCCTCGGCCAGGCTGGCGACGATCCTGGTCATGGTCGGCGGCTGGACCTGCTCCATGGCCGCCAGCTCTCCCAGGGTCGGGCTCCCGTGCCGGTTGACCGAACCGAGTGCGGAGGCCTGGGCGGGCGACAGGCCGCCCAAAGACTCCTGCCGCAGCCGCCGCTGGAGCCGGTTGACGGCGGTGCGCAGGCGGCCAGCCACGTCGTCGCGGGTCTCGGGGACGGTCGGTGCGCGCATGGCACCCACTATAGTTAGTTGGGCTAACTAATCAATCGGGCTATTCGGATCGTGGCACGGATAAATCTGCGGGCCGTCTCGAGGCCGAGCCATCCGAGGGGGTTGCGGCAGCCCCGCCTCAGAGGCTGGGGACGTACCCGCCGGATCCGAGCGCGGCGCTCTCGTCGAGGCTCAGCGAATCGTCGAGCCCCCCGACGACCTCGGTCACCCAGGGAAGGCGGTCGCGCAGGATCCGCTCGACCCCGCCGGACAGGGTCGCCGAGCTCACGGCGCAGGAGCTGCAGGCGCCCTGCAGCTGCACCTCGACGACGCCCGTCTCGACGTCGGCCCTCACCAGGACGAGGTCGCCGCCGTCGGCCTGCACGGCCGGTCGCATGAGGTCGATGATCGCCTGGAGCTTCTCCAGGCGATCCGTCCTCTCGGTGGCGCTGAGTTCGGACGGTGTCTCGGTCATGCCTCCATTGTGCCGTGCGACCCAGGGCGGCGTGACCTCGTCGGCCCCGATCGGCCCCCGTCGGCCCCGGTCGGCCCCGGTCGGCCCCGGTCGGCCCCGGTCGGCCGGGCCGGTCTCGCGCAACGAGGGTTAGTATCGGCCACCAGGAGATTTCCGGCCGCTCGCGGACCGGGCACGACGAAGGGGACAGGTCCATGGGCGTGAAGGTGTTGGGAGTGTTCAAGGCTGCCACCGACACGAGGGACGTTCCCGCGGGGACGGTCATCTTCGAGGCGGGCTCCACCGGGGAGGAGATGTACGGCGTGGTCGAGGGCAAGGTCGAGCTCCGGCTCGCCGACGGCCGGTCCGTCGAGGTTGGACCGGACGAGACCTTCGGCGAGATGGCGCTGGTGGACGCGTCGGCCCGCAGCGCCACGGCCACCGCCATGGAGGACTCCACGTTGGCCGTGATCGACAAGCGGCGGTTCCTCTTCCTGGTGGGCGAGACGCCGACCTTCGCCCTGCAGGTCATGTCGAGCCTGGCGGATCGCCTACGCGCCATGCAGGCGGAGACGCCGCCGGCGTAGGCCCCCTGCGTCTCAGTCCAACCCGACGGGCTGGGGCGCCTCCCCCCGCACCACGGGGTTCGAGAGCTCGCCGATCCCCTCGATCGCGATGCGCACGGTGTCCTCGTCGGCCAGGAACCGAGGCGGGTCGAACCCGGCGCCGACACCGGCGGGGGTCCCGGTGGCGATGATCGTGCCGGGCTCGAGCGGGAACGCCGTGGTCAGGTACTCAATCATGTGCGCACAGTCGAAGATCATGTCGACCGTGGTCGAGTCCTGGCGCAGCTCGTCGTTCACCCACGTCCGTATCCTGAGCGCACCCGGGTCGCCGAGCTCGTCGCCCGTGACCAGCTCGGGCCCGCAGGGGGCGTGGCTGTCGAACGACTTGCCCATGGTGAAGGTGGGTGTGCGCCACTGCCAATCGCGGGCGCTCACATCGTTGATCACGGTGTAACCCGCCACGACCTCGAGGGCCCGGGCGGCGGGCACGTGCTGGCAACGCCGTCCGATCACCATGGCCAGCTCGCCCTCGTAGTCCACCATGTCCGACACGGTCGGCACCACGATGGGGTCGCCGGGCCCCGCGATGGCGGTCCGCTGCTTGTTGAACCAGTACTGCCACTCGGGTGGTTCCCGACCCATTTCGGCCACATGGGCCCGGTAGTTCATGCCGATGGCCAGGATGGCGGGGGGGTCGGGCACCGGCGCGTGCCGGCGCACGGCCGACAGCGGGTGGCGGGCCGCCCCGCTGGCCGGTACGCGGCGCGCCTGCTCCAGGGCGCCGGGGCCGAGGGCCAGCAGCTCCACCATCGTCGCCGGCAGCCCGGTCGAGGGGTCGCTCAGGTCGACGACGTCATCGCCGTCGATCAGGCCGGGGCGCGGAGTCCCGCCCGAGAGGGAGAAGCTGGCGAGGCGCACGGCCGCTCCCCCGCCGGCCTCAGCGCAGCTGCGCCTTGTAGGCGTCCCAGTTCTTGGTGGCGTGCCGGGCCGAGAAGGCGCCGATGACCTCGACGGCGCCGAACAGGATGGCCAGGATGCCGATCAGCACGACGAGAGCGGTCAGCGGTGCTCCCGGGTGCCTGATGCAGAGGAAGCCGATGGCGACGGCCAGGATCCCGCGGATGAGGTACGCCCACCAGTAGGGCAGGTAGTGGTGCCGGATCGACTCGATGATGTCGAAGATGCCCAGCACCAGGAAGGCCCATCCGATGAGCACGGCGGCGATGAAGATCGTGATGTGGGGCCACACGAACCCCACGATGCCGACGCCGAGCCAGATCAGGCCGAAGATCAGGTGCAGCCAGCGCTGGCGGGCCATCCTGATGGCGCCGATGATCTCGAAGGCCCCGACCGCGATGAAGAACCCGCTGGCGAGGTAGACGATGGCGTACACGCTGGCGTGCCGGTAGCTGATCACGAAGAACCCGAAGATCATGGAGATGATCCCCCCGACCAGGTACCAGCCCCACATCTTTTCGAGCTGCGCACTGACGGCGTCGCCGATCGCGATGTCGTCGTCGGTGAGTACGAACGTGGTGGTCATGACGTCCCCCTTGGCGAGTAGGAGTGCACTGGGTCTGGCGGCAGCGTACCGCCGGTGCCGCCGCAGTCAGGGGATGCAGGTACGCAGCGCGTGGAGTGCCCTGCTCCCCCAGGACACGCCCACGACCGCCCAGCGGTCCGGACGTTCGAGCACGTCCTCGGCGTCGGCCCAGAGCTCGTCCTCCACGGGCTGGAGCACCGCACGCACCTCGGCGAGCGACTCGGGGTCGGCCTCGACGCGCCGGCGCACGGTGTCGGCGGCATGCCAGAGCTCCTCGGCCGACAGCTCGACGGGGACGAAGGGCGGCGGCCCCATCCGCGTGCGCGGGAAGGCCGGCACGTAGATGCTGGAGCACGGGCTTCCCGGCGCCACGTACGCCCGCAGGGGCACTCCTTCCCCTATGTCGCGGGGCAACACGGCGATCATCGACGCAGCGGTGACGCTCAGGCCCCGCACGTGCATGCAGACGCTCACCCCGCTGCAGTCCTCGCCGATCTGCCCGGGCGGTGGCTGCACCGGCCGCGGCGCTTCCGGCGCACCCGGCGCACCCCAGGGCCCGGTCCCGTGGTCACGCTGGTGGGCCGCAGTGGCGGCGGCCGTCAGCCCTCCCAGAGGGGTCGCCTCGAGGAAGCGCCGGCCCGCCTCCAGGCGGACGTCGGCATAGCGCGTGTCCTCGCTCGGGTCGCGAAAGCGTCCGAAGTCGTCGCCCGGCGCCAGGCCGGGCGAGGCTCGGGTCCACTCGGTGCCAAGGGTGATCCGGTTCGAGATGACGGTGCCGGCGGGGAAGGGTGCCGCGGCGTAGTCGGAGCCCGCCGTGTCGATGACGAACGCGCCGAAGGGGTCCGCGACGAGGAAGGACGAGTCGTAGGCCTCCTGGTGGGCGGCGTCGGCGATGCCTCCCTGGCCGCAGTCGCGCAGGAGCCCGGCCATCACGTCGACGGCTTCTTCCGCGCTCGCGGCACGCTCGAGGCCGAGGCGGACCAGGTCCATGCCGATGAGGGCGCTCGGCGCGGTGGCAGCGGCATGCGTCGTTGCCACACGTTCGTTCCCGATGGCCACACCGTGTTCGTTGACCCCGTGCTCGGCCCCCCAGAGCCAGGTCGGGCACGAGAGGAAGGTGGCCTGCGCGCCCGTGTCGCCGATGGACAAGTACTGCGTGCGCAGCGTGCAGCCAGCCGAGGCACGGCGGCCGAACGGCCACGTGATCTGCACCTCCCCCGGCGGGCGGTCCGAGTTCTTGGCGAACACCATGCCGGCCTCGCCCGGGGCGCACAGCGTGTCGCACATGCCCGCAGTGTAGGGAGATGGGTAGGGTGGTCGCCGTGCAGCCACACGCGGTCCTGTCAGCGGACGAGATCGACCTCTCCGACATGGCGTTCTGGGCGCGGCCCTGGGACGAGCGGGAGGGTGCGTTCCAGACGCTGCGGCGCGAACGCACCATGCCCTTCTTCAAGGAGCCCGAGATCCCCGAGGCGCTCAGCTACGTGATCCCCAAGGGTCCCGGCTACTACGCGCTGACCCGCCATGCGCACATCACCGAGGCGAGCCGGCACCCCGAGATCTTCCAGTCCGGCCGGGGCGCCACGTCCATCGTGGACATGCCCCCTGAGATGCTCGACTTCTTCGGCTCCATGATCAACATGGACAACCCCCGCCATGCCCGCCTGCGCCGGATCGTGTCGGCCGCGTTCAACCCGCGCATGGTCAAGTCGATTGAGGACCGCATCGATCTCGTGGCCAACGACGTCATCGATCGGGTCGCCCCCCTCGGCGGCTGTGACTTCGTGGTCGAGGTGGCGTCGCGGCTTCCCCTCGAGATCATCTGCGACATGATGGGCATCGCGGCGTCCGACTACGACACCGTGTTCAACGCGTCCAACGTCATCCTCTCGAGCGGCGATCCCGAGTACGTGCCCGAGGGCTCCGACCCCATGGCGGCCTTCATGATGGCGGCGCAACAGCTCAACGTGCTGATGATCGACATGGCCGGCCACCGGCGCGAGCACCCGACCGAAGACGTCACGTCCGCCCTGGTCAACACGAACGTGGAAGGCGAGGCTCTGACCGACACCGAGGTGGCCGCGTTCTTCATCCTGCTGGTGGTGGCCGGGAACGAGACCACCCGCAACGCCATCAGCCACGGCTTGCTGGCGATGACCCAGCACCCGGACCAGCGTGCACTGTGGCAAGCCGACCCCGTTGGGATCGCCGCCACCGGAGTGGACGAGATCGTCCGCTGGGGCTCTCCCGTCATTTGGATGCGCCGCACCGTCGCCTCGGACACCGTGCTCGGCGGGACAGAGCTGCACGAGGGCGACAAGGTCATCATGTTCTACAACTCGGCCAACCGCGACGAGGACGTCTTCGAGGATCCTTTCACCTTCGACGTCCGCCGCGACCCCAACCCTCACATCGGTTTCGGCGCGGCGGGCCCCCACTTCTGCCTCGGTGCGCACCTGGCCCGCCAGGAGATCGACGTGATGTTCCGGCGGCTCTTCGAACGGCTGCCCGACATCGCGGCGACGGGTGAGCCGGACCGTCTCCTCTCCCCGTTCATCAACGGCATTAAGCACCTCGACTGCACCTTCACACCCGTCCCCGTGCGCTGACGAGGGGCGCCGGCAACGGCGCCCGGTCGACGTGTCGAGTGCGCCGAGCGTTCAGCCCCCGAAGAACTCCTGGAACGCAGCGAGGGCTCGTGGGCCCCACACCTTTCCCGGCCCGCCGTTCATGGAGATGGCGACGCCGATCATCTCGGCGACCTCCTCAGTGGTGGCGCCACGCCGGGCGGCGCCCCGCGCGTGCGCGGCAATGCAGCCGTCGCATTCGCGGGTGACGGCGATGGCCAAGGCGATGAGCTCCTTGGTCTTGGCCGGAAGGGCGCCGTCGGCCATGGCGGCCGCGCTCAGCGCGCTGGAGGCCGACATGACGCCCGGGATGGCCGCCCTCAGTGCGTCGTACGGCTGGCGGAGGTCCTCCTGGACCTGATGGAAGTGTTCGAGTGCCATGGCGCATGCTGACACGCGGAGCGCGTCAGGTGGCGGTGGCGAGCTCCACGGCACGCAACACGGCGACTGCCAGCGTGTCCTGGAGGAGCTGGAAGTCGGCATCGAGCTGCCGGGTCGAGTGCGAGGCGAACCTCCCGCCTGCCTCGCTGGCCGCGAAGCCGAGGATGGCGGTGGCGAGGATCCTCTCCAGCTGGACGGCGTCCCGCTCCTCGAGGCCGGCGTCGCGCAGCGCCGCATAGACCGCCTCACGCGTCCGCCGGGCGCCGGGCGTCACCGCCGGGCGCTGCAACAGGAGCGGGAAGACCTGGGGGTGGCGGAGCGCCGCAGCACGGGTGCCGCGTGCCAACATGGCCAGGCGCTCCGCCCAGGGGTCGGCCGGGTCGGGCAGCGCCACCTCCCACAGGATCCGCTCGACCACCCCGTCGAGGAGGTCCGCCTTGTTGGCGACGTGGCGGTAGAGGGCCATGGGGGTGACGCCGAGGCGGTCCGCCACCGCCTGCATGGTCACGGCAGACAGGCCCTGCTCATCGGCCAGTTCGAGGCTGGCGGCGAGCACTGCGCTCCGGTCGATCTGCGGGGGTCGTCCCACGCCGCCCAGTATCGCCGAGCCAAGCCCAGCCCCGCCGCGCCGCTCAGGCGGTGCTGTCGCCGCCCCTGGGGCCGCGGTCCCGTACTTCCTGCACCGCCGACATGGCGTCACGCAGCTCGGCGATCCAGTCCGCCTCGTGCTGGGCCACCAGGCGCACGCACCAGGCCAGGGCCTCGCTCCGGCTGCGGGCCACGCCGGCGTCGATGAGCGTGTCGAGCACGCGGCGGTCACCCATGCGCAGCCGCGTCATGACCGGCACCCCCGCCGTGGTGAAGAGCACCGTGGAACCGCCGCAGACAGCGCCCCATGACACGGTGCGGCGGAAGGCCGGCTGCGCCTCGTCGGCGATGCGCATGCGAGCGGCCCGGCTCTCTTCGCGGTACCCGCTGATGCGGGCCTGCTCGGCCACCCGCACCTCGTCCTGACCGGCGCCGGCGGGGAGCTGCGGGGGCGCCAGGGCGCCGACGACCTGGATCTCGTCGTCGTCGATCTCGATGCTCGGGCTGCCCTCGAACCAGGTGTCGGGCACCCGACCGGCGAACCAGGCCCCGATCAGGCGCTCCTGCTCGGGGCCCGACGGCGGCGGGCTGGAGGAGCGCCGCCGGCCCCGCTGCGCGCCCTTTCGGATGTCGTTCGTGTCCTCGGTCATATTACCAAATTACATCATTACCTGTCTCGAGGCAACCGCCTGTGAAATGGGATTTCATTTCTATGTGTTATATACTTATCTCCGTGAGGGTCCTCATGACCGAGGGGTCGGGTCTGGCTTCCCGGCAGGTCGCCACCGCGCTCGACGAGCTCGGCCACGAGGTCCTCGCAGCGGTCAGCGACCCCTTCTGCCTGGCCCGCTTCACCCGCCACGTGCGGCACCTCGTACGCGTCCCCCCGTTCGGAGAGGACCCGTTGGCGTGGTTCGACGCACTGGTCGAGCACGCCGTCGCCCTCGACGTCGAGGTGATCTTCCCCACGCAGGAGCAGGTGACCGTGCTCTCCCACCAACTGGCGCGCCTGACCGCAGCCGGCCTGCGCACGGCCGTGCCGCCGTTCGCCGCCCTGCGGCGCCTGCAGGACAAGGTTGCAGCCCGCGCGACCTTGTCCGAGGCTGGTGTCGCCCAACCCCGTGCCGTCGTGGTGCAGGACACCTCGGGACTCGACGCCTGGACCAACTTCCCCGCCTACATCAAGGCTCCGGTCGGCACGGCTTCGACCGGCGTCCTCCGGGTCGAGGACCCCGGCCAGCTCGGCGAAGCCGTCGGGCGTTTCCTGAGCGGCGGCGCGGCGGCGGACGGAGGCGTGCTCGTGCAGGAGGCGTCCGAAGGCCGCCTGGTCATGGCCCAAAGCGTCTTCAATGCCGGGACGTTGGTCGCGTTCCACGCCAACGAGCGCGTGCGCGAGGGCGTGAACGGCAGCGCGTCGGTGAAGCGGAGTACCGAGGTTCCCGTGCTGCGCGAGGCGCTGGGCCGCCTGGGTCGCCGCCTCGGGTGGCACGGGGCCCTCTCGGTCGACGCCATCGAGACGCCCGACGGACCGCAGGTGATCGACGTCAACCCGCGCCTCGTCGAACCGGGCAACGCCAGGGCGGCGGGCACCGACCTCGTCGGCGCCCTGCTGGCCGCGGCCACCGGCGGCGCGTCACCAGCGGACCACGCGTCCCGAACGGGCGTGACGACCCACCAGTTGCTCATGGCGATTCTCGGCGCGGCGCAGCGGTGCGGCCGGCGCCGCGCGGTGGCGACCGAGCTGGCCAGTGCGCTGACCCACCGCGGCGACTACGCAGGGTCGCGCGAAGAGCTCCTGCCGCTGAGGGGTGACTGGCGCACCGTGTCGCTGCCCATCGCGGCCACCGCCGCGACCCTGGTCCGCCCCGCGTCCTACCGTTGGTTCACCGGCAGCGCCGTCGCCGGCTACGCCCTCAGCCCGCAGGGGTGGCGCACGCTGTGCGAGGTCGCCCCCGCGCGTGGCGTCAGCCGAGGAGCATCTTGAAGCCAACGTGCGACGGCGCGAAGCCCAGGCCCTCGTAGAAGCGGTGTGCGTCCTCTCGTGCCGCGTTGGAGGTGAGTTGCACGCGGTAGCACCCCATCTCCCGGGCCCGGCCGATGGCGTCGCGCACGAGGGCGGTGCCCACCCCGGTGCCCCTGTGGGCGGGATGCACGTGGACCGACTCGAGCTCGGCGCAGCGGCCACCGTGTGCCTGCAGGTGCCGGAACACGATCAGCTGGCACACGCCGATCACTTCCCCGCCGAGCTCGGCCACCAGCACGGTGGCGCCCGAGTCGCGGATCTCGCGCAGCGCGGCACGGTACGGCTCGAGCTCGGTTGGGTCCTCCCGGACGGGCGCGCCGGGCACGGCGCCGAGGACGAGGAGCTGAACGGCCCGGTCGAGATCGGCCTCGGCGGCGGGCCTTATCACCAGCCCGGCGGAGATCACGCCCCCGTCCTTGCGTCCGTCGCCGCCCACCAGACCATTCTGATGCCGGCGGACCTCAGCGAGCTCCTTTGCGCTCTCGCACGGTGACGGCACGGCGTGGACAGTCCCGCGCCGCCCGCTTGGCCGCATCCACCAGATCGGCGGGCAGCGGCGTGCCGTCCACGATCGGATAGCCCCACTCGTCGAGGGTGATGGCCTCGGGCAACAGTTCGGCGCAGTAGCCGTAGGCGTCGCAGGCGACCGGGTCGATGAGGATGCGGATCATCTCACGCAGCCCTGGGAAGCTGGGGGAACCGGAGCTGGGACGCGCTGTTCCAGTGTGGGCACAACGCCCCGCGGGCGTGCGAACCCACGTCGGCGGCGAAGACTCGCAGGGCGCTGCGCACCAGGTTCACGGCGCCGTCCGGGTGCCGGCATGCACCTCGGCCGTCCACCTGGCGCAGCCTGCGCTCCAGCCGCGCCATCAACCCGGGGTCCACGCGCCCGTACGCGAGCCGCGTCACGTCGTCGGCGATGGCGGGCAACCCGTACACGCATGGCCCGCACTGGCCCGCGCTCTGGCCCGCCATGTAGTGAGCGATGCGCGCGGTCTCCGTCAGCCCGCACGCGCCCTGGCCGAGCACGATGATGATGCCCACCCCGGCGGTGGCCCCGACGGCGCGCAGCGAAAGGGAGGCGTAGGGCGTCGTGAAGTGTTCGGGACCGACCCACGAGCCGCCGTACCCGCCGACCAAGAGGGCCTGGGCCGGACCGGTCGGCGTCGCCCGGTTGGCGATGTCGACGAGCGGCGTGCCCCGGTCCACCTCGACGACGCCCGGGTGCTCGACGGCGCCGGAGATGGTGACAAGCGAAGTCCCGGGATCCTCCACCAACCCGTGGGCACGAAAGGCGTCCGGTCCGGTGCGGGAGATCATGGCCACGTGCGCCAACGTCTCGGCGTTGTGCACGAGCGCGCCCTTGTGACCGATGCGCAGAGCCGTCCCCTTGTCGGGCCGGAAGGACGGGAGGGAGTGGCCCGACTCGACCCAGCGCGCCAAGGCCGACTCCTCGCCGGCCACGAACCGGTCGGGAGGTCGGACCAGGTCTTCGGGCACCGGTGCCGTGCGGGCAGCGACCCGTTCGGCCATCGCCACCGACACCGCGGCCGCGACATGCTCGCGGCCCTCGGGCACGCACACGGTGATCCGCCGCGCACCGCTGGCCGCGGCGAGCAGCTGGGCGCCGTCGAGCACCAGGTGCGGCGACCTGATCAGGAGCAGCTTGTCCTTGTCGCTGGCGGGCTCACCCTCCATGGCGTTCACCACGAGAGTGCCGCCGCCCCCGGCGGCATGTGCGACTGCCAGCTTGATGGCGGCCGGAAAACCCGCCCCTCCCCGCCCCCCGAGCCCGGACGCCTCGAGCATCGACACGAAGGCCTCCCGCCAGCCGCGGGCACCCGGGGAAGGGAGCGGTGCCGGACCGAGCGTTGCCACGTGGCCGGCCAGATCAGTCGGATGGCCAAGGAGTCGGTAGCGCCCGGTCGTGGGGGCGGTTTCACTCACGCTATGCACGACGTGATCCCGCTCTGCTCGGGTGGGTCAGCGCGAGGTGCTTGGGCGGCACGCCGGTCACGGCCGCGTGTGCTGTCCTCGCCGAGGTCTGACGGGCGACCACCCGGAGCCGCCAGGCCAGAGCGACCAGGACCGAGGCGACACAGGCGACGCCGAGTGCGATCACCCAGGTCTCGCGCGAGTCGGTCCCCATGCCGAAGGTATGGGCGAGGGCCACCGGCCAGCTCGCGTAGGCGAGCCAGTGCACGGCTCGCCACGTTCCCGGCCGCATGCGGGCGCGCAGCAGGCTGGTCACGAACACGGCGACCATCAGATCGAGCGCGACGGCCCCCACACCGACCCAGAACCGCCCATAACTCGACGTGAACGGGACGACGATGGCGGCCCAGCTGATGTTCACGTACGTGTCCAGCACGCTGGTGACCACGTGGATCCCGACGAAGACAACGGCGATCATGGAGATCCGACGGTGCATCTCCTGCTGCGCGAAGCCGGGCCACGTGCGGGATCGGGCGCGGGTGGTCGTGGTGATGCCCAGCACCATGGTCGCGGTGAGCAGGATCAGCGCCATGATGCCGCTGGCGCGGGTCGCGTACCAGAGGGATGTCGAGCTCACGACGTCGACTCCATCGGCCACCCGTTCACGGAGAAGACCTTGCCGTCGTGGCGGACGAGCCGCACGGCCTGGTCGAACCCCGGGAGCTTCTCCAGAGCCGTTGCGCCCCAGACGATGGCCGCGGTGCTCACCTGGTTGGCCTCCACGCAGCTGCCGCCGGTGGCGGACACCAAGACCCAATACGGTTCGGCGCAGTCGCCGGTGCGCGGGTCGACGATGTGGTGAACTTCACGGCCGCCCGCCGTCCAGGCCCGGACGGCCGTGGCCGAGCTGGCCAGACCGCCGTGCGTGATGGCCACCACCTGGTCGACCTGCTCGGCTGGGGTCGACGATTCCCGGGCGATGCCGACGGCCCATCCCCCCGCCGGCGCTGGGCCGGCCACGGCGACATCGCCCCCGAGGCTGACCAGCACCCCCCCTCCGACGTTCGCAGCAATCCGGGCCGCAGCGCGGTCAGCGGCCAGCGCCTTGGCGGTCGAACCGAGGTCGAGCCGCACGCCGCGTGGGATACGGACGGTGCGATCCCGCGGATTGAGCTGCACGTGCGAGTAGCCCGCCACGGACCCGAGCGCGCGCGGCGGCGGCGCGCGGCGCGACCGCACCTCGTCGAGGTCGGCGTCGTAGCCAAGGGCGGCGAGCGCGTTGCCGATCGTCGGATCGACGGCGCCGCCGGTGCGCTCTGCCGTGTCCAGAGCCACTGCGAGCGCCTCGAACAAGAGTTCGCTCACCACGACGGGACGCCCCGCTGCGCCGTGCAGCATCTGGAGCTCCGAGTCGTTGCGAAACCGGCTACAAGCCACATCGATCGCCTGGAGCTCTGCGGCGAGCGCACGTTCGGCGTGGTCGGCCGCCCCCCCGTCCTGGACGACGACCGTCGCCGTGGTGCCGAGAGCCCGGAAGGAGCGGGTGAACAGGACGGGCTCACGGATGTCGGCGGCGTACCTCACCTCGAGGACCCCCCGGACGTGATGACCGGCCTCATCGGGGTGGTCGCAGGTATCGAGGTCGAACTGCCGGTGTTCCCCGAGTTACCTGACTTACCCGTGTTCCCCGACGACGAGCTGGAAGAGGAGCTGGACGAGCTGGCACCGGAGCGGGTGCCGTCGGCCGGTGAGGCGGACGTCCCGGCGTGCTCGTGCGCCACCAGAATGGCCATGGCAGCAGTGAACCCCGTAGCGGCGAGGACGGACACACGGGTGAGGGCGCGCAGCCGTGAGTGGATCTTCTCCCTGCTCTCGGGTGTGTTCGGCTGGGCGACGGGTGACATGTGGACGGAGTACCTCTGTACCTCTGCGGTGAGGACGCCCCTATCCCACCATGCTCGAATCGACACGCTCGCAAGACCCGCTGTGGGCCTGCTGTGACATTGTGCCCCACGGACGCCGCCCCGAATCGGCGGGCGCCGCTACGATCAGCCGCGCCGACCGGGTGACGGCCGGCAAGGGGGGTCATGTCCCAGATCAACACGGTGCAAGGGCCGGTCGACGCAGCGCACCTGGGGCGCACCCTCATGCACGAGCACATCTTCGTCCTGAGCCCGGAGATCGAGAAACCGGCCGGGGAATGGGACGAGACGGCCGAGCGGGATCGTGCCGTGACCAAATTGCGGGAGCTGAAGCAGCACGGGATCGACACGCTCGTCGATCTCACCGTCGTGGGACTGGGCCGGCACATCCCCCGGATCGCCGCGATCGCCGAACGAGTGCCGGAGATCAACGTCGTGGTTGCAACGGGCGTGTACACCTACAACGACGTCCCGATGTACTTCCACTTCAGGGGCCCGGGCACCGTGTTGGGCGGCCCCGAGCCGATGGTCGGCCTCTTCGTCCGCGAGATCACCGAGGGCATCGGCACGTCCGCAGTGCGAGCAGGCATCCTCAAGTGTGCGTCTGACCGGCCCGGCATCACGCCGGGAGTCGAACGGGTGCTGCGCGCCGTGGCACAGGCCCACCGTGCGACCGGGACGCCGATCACGACCCACACGCCGACGCCGCCAGAGCCGTGGGGGCTCGAGCAACAGCGCATCTTCAAGGAGGAAGGTGTCGACCTGGGCCGGGTGGTCATCGGCCACTGTGGCGGCACGGTGAGCACCGACTACCACCAGAGCCTGATCGACAACGGCTCGTACCTCGGCTTCGACCATTTCGGCTTGCCCGGCATCACCCTCGAGGAGCGGGTCGACGCCGTGGGCCGCCTGTGCGCGCGTGGCTACGCCGATCGCATCGTGCTCTCGCACGACGCCATGTGCTTCGTCGACTGGTTTCCACGCGCCGTCATGGACGGGTCGCAGAATTGGCGCTGGACCTACATATCCGACGAGGTACTCCCTGCCATGCGCGAGCGCGGCATCAGCGAAGCCGACATCACGACGATGCTCGTCGACAACCCCCGCACGATTCTCGAGGGCGGCGACCCCTACTGATGCTCCCGGCGGCATGACACTGCTGCAGCCCCAGCTGTTGTCGGCGCTCGCACGTGCGTTCCCCGACGGCGTGGCCTGGCGGAACCTGGCCGACGAGTCCGCCATCACCCTGGGCCAATGGCACGGTCGCTCCAACCGGCTGGCCCGGGGCCTCAGAGAGCGGGGCCTCGGGCGGGGCGACCGGGTGGGCCTCGTCATCAGCAGTGACGAGCCCCTCGAATGGCTGACGGCCTACATGGCCATCCACAAGTCCGGTGCCGTGGCGGTGCCTCTGCTGGCCCGATTGTCCCCAGCCGAGCTGGCCCGGACCCTCCGGCACGCGGCTGCGGCGGTCGTCCTGTGCAGCGCCGCGCCCGACGACATTCGCTCGGCGGTGCCGAACGTCGTCTGCACGGGGACCGACGAGTGGGCCGACCTCTTCGTGCACGCGGACGGGGACCTGCCAGAAGCACCGGACCCCGACGACGTCGCCGACATCATGTACACGTCTGGGACGACAGGCCGGCCCAAGGGCGTCGTCGTGCGGCACGGCGGCCTGTCGGCCACCGAGCGGGTCCCGTCGGCCTGGCTCGGGCTGGGTTTCCTGTCCTCGTCTCCCTTTGCGACCACGAGCGGATCGCTCCTCGTCTGTGGCCCCATGCGCAGCGGGCTGAGCGGGTGGTTCCTGCCCCGCTTCGACCCGGACCGATGGATCGCCACCGTCGAACGCGGCCGCCCGGTGGCGGCGTTCCTCGTACCAGCCATGGTGGAGCTGATCGTCGGCGCGAGTCGGTTCCGGGACGCCGACCTCTCGAGCCTGGCCGTCGTCAACATCGGCAGCGCGCCGATCGCCGCCGCCACGCTGCGCCGCTTCGGCACCGGCCTGCCCGGTGTGGAGATCCTGTGCGGCTACGGCATGACCGAATTCGGCGCCGTGACCGCGGTGCCGATGGGCGACGGCGGGAGGCACCTCGGATCCGTCGGCGTGCCGCTCCCCGGCGTCGAGGTCCGCATCGTGGGACCGGGCGGGGCGACCATCCCACCCGGCGACGTGGGGCAGGTGGCGATCCGTGGGTCGCGGCGCCCGCGGGCGTACCTGGCGGACCACGACGCCACGGGACGCACCTGGGTCGACGGGTGGCTCCTCAGCGGCGACCTCGGCTACCTGGACGCCGACGGCCACCTGTGGATCGTCGGTCGGGAGAAGGAGCTCATCGTCCGGGGCGGCCACAACGTGGTGCCCGGCGAGGTGGAGGCGGCGCTGTTCGAGCACCCTGCGGTGGCCGAGGCGGCGGTGACGGGTGTGGCGCACCCGGTCCTCGGTGAGGACGTCGCGGCGTGGGTGGTGCTCCGGCGACCGGTCTCGACCGACGAGCTGCGCTCGTTCCTGCTCTCCCGCCTGGCCGACTACAAGGTCCCTCGCAACGTTACCGTGGTCGACGCGCTCCCGCGCAACGAGAGCGGCAAGATCCTCAAGTCCCACCTGGTGGGCGGAGACGAACCGAGGAGCCAACCGTGACGGCGAACTTCACCACGTTGACCCTCGAGGAGCTCGGTCGCGTGCGGCGCGTCACGCTCAACCGCCCCGATCACCACAATCCGCTGACCCCGCGCTGCATCCGGGAGATCCTGCAGGCCGTCGCCGAGGCGGAGCTCGATCCGGAGGCGAGCGTGCTCATCATCCGCAGCACGGGGAGATCTTTCTCGTCGGGTTACGGGTTCATCGCCGAGGACACCGATCCCGGCGACTTCCCTCCACACCAGACCCTGGAGGGAGACGCGTCCGCCATGCTGGCAATGGCGGCCGGGTGGGGACGCGTCTGGGATTGCGCCATTCCCGTCATCGCGCAGGTGCACGGGAACTGCCTGGCCGGTGGGACGGACCTGGCCCTGCACTGCGACCTTGTCGTGGCGGCTGAGGACGCCCGCATCGGCTTTCCTCCGGTGCGCTCCATGGGGGTGCCGCCCACCAACATGTGGCTGTACCACCTCGGCCCGCAGTGGACCAAGCGGCTGCTGCTGACGGGCGACACGGTCTCTGGCGCGGAGGCACGGGAGCTCGGCCTCGTGGTCGGCACAGCGCCGGCCGACGCCCTCGATGCAGTGGTGCTGGAGCTGGCCGAACGGATGTCCCTCATCGGGCGTGACCTGCTCGTCGCCAACAAGCGGGTCGTCAACATGGGTGTCGAGATGATGGGGCGCACGCAGCTCCAACGGTTCGCCGCTCTCAACGACGCCATCGGTCATCGTGCCCCAGAGGCTGTGGCGTTCTCCGAGCGGATCGCGACGGTCGGGCTGCGCCAAGCGGTACGGGACCGAGATGCCGCATTCGAGGCGCCGCGGCCGGCAGCCGACTGATCGCCGTCTTTATGCCAGTATTCGATCTTCCCTGCAACGGATCCGGGCGGCACAGCACCCCGGGGAACGGAACTGGATTGCGGCCATGGCGCTAGCTCGCTTTACCTTCGACTCCTCTCGCTCGTGCGTCTGGGTGAGCGGTCGTTCGAGCCTGCACCCGATCAACACGGAGACCCGCGGCATTACCGGCTGGTTCGAGACGTCGACTCGTGAAGACGGCTCACTGGAACTGGAGCATCCAGTCCAGGGGGAGCTGGAGCTCGCCGTGGAGAGGTTGACGTCGGGGAACCAGCTCTACGACCATGAGCTGCGCCGGCGCGTGGACGCGCGGCACTACCCGACCATCTCGGGCAAGCTGACCCGGATCGCGGCAAGCAGGCCCCATCCGCGGTACATGGTCACGGGCGACATCTCCTTCCACGGCAAGACGCGTACGTTCGAGCACGAGATGCACATTGAGGTCCACGGAGAAACCGTGTCGTTGACCGGTGAGTACGTGTTCGACATCCGCGAGTTCGGCATGAAGCCGCCGAGCATGCTCATGGTCCGCGTCTATCCCGAAATCAATGTGAGGGTCGAACTGCACGGCACGCGGAGCACCTAGACCGGGTGAGGCAGCACCCCCTGGTTCAGCCAGTGGTCACTCATCCATGGTCTCTGCGGTCGCCCTCTTGATGGCTTCGACCGACAACCGTGGGCCAAAAGCGAAGCGCCACCAACGCAGGTAGTCCGGCAACCAGCCGGCGAGCTTGAAGTTCGAAACACCCTGGTTCCGCTCCAGCCAGATGGTCGGCAGCTCGGCCACGGGAAGCCGGGCCCGCCTCGCTTTGGCAACCAGTTCGATGCCAATTTCGAAGCCGGCGTTGGAGGCTATGCCCACATCGCGTACGAAGGCAGCGTCGTAGGCCTTGAAAGAGTTGGTGGCATCTCGCGTGCCGACGCGCGCCAAGGACCAGAGCGATAGGCCGGCCATTCTGGAAAGCATGCTCTTCAAGAACGGGCCTCCCACCTGCTGACCTCCATGCGAATAACGAGACGCCGCGGCAATCACCACGCCCCGCTCGACCAACCGCACCAGGTCGTCAATCTGCTGGGGGTCATCGCAGCCGTCCGCCATGGTCACCACGACCACAGGAGCCGAGGCATCGGCGATGCCGCATCGAATCGCTTGGGCCGGGCCCGGGGCAATGTCATTGAGCAGCACCCTGATCCGATCGTCAATGCGAGCGTACTTCTCAACGTACGGAACCGTGCTGTCGTCTGGTGAATCGACGACGACCACGATCTCACACGACAGGGTGACGGCCTCGAGGAGCCTGCGAATCACATCCTCGATGCTGGCCCCCTCCTGGTAGGCGGGTACGACCACGGAAACACGGGGCATCACACCAGCACGCCCCCACCTCTGAGATTCCACACATCCACGACCGGTTGGTCGATGTCAGTCTTGGCGTAAAGGTCGTGCGGCGCTCCGATGACGACGAGATCGGCGCGAGCGAGGACCTCCTCGAGGTCGCTGAGCGTGGGATCGTCCGTCACGTAGGGATCTGTCGCCAGGACGTCGGCAGCACGGACCTTGAGGACTCGCTTCAGCTTGTAGGAGAGGCTGCTGCGGGTGTCATCAGACTCTCCCTTGAATGCCATTCCAAGGATTCCCACGGTCATCGACTCAAGAGGATACTTTGCGGCCATTCTGGAAACGAGGTACAGCGGAAGGCCCTCATTGATCTGCATACTGGCCATACCGAGGGCGAAGTTGTTGTTGTTGAAGGCGGCGAGTTGCATCGTGTCCTTCAGTAGGCACGGCCCAGCCGCAAAACCGGGCCCGGGAAGATCGGCAGCGCGCGGATAGTCCTGCACCACCGCGGCACGAACGCGCTCGTAGTCGACGCCAAAGTCGTTGGCCATCATGTAGAGCTGATTGGCTGCGGCGAACTTGATGTATCGATACGAGTTGGTGAACAGCTTGGCCAGCTCCGCCTCCTCCGGCTGGATCTGGACGATCGTCTTGGCGATGTTGCCAAAGAGCTCGGCTGCTCGTTCTGAACCTCGAGCTGTACGCGCCGAGACGATCTGCGGCAACGAGTGCAGTTCGACCATCGCTTTGCCTTCGGCGATTCGTTCTGGACAGAAGGCGACGTCGATCGCCTTTCCAGTCCGCTCGATAAGGCGTTCGACCATACGGGTCACGCCGGGGAAGATGGTGCTCCGCAGTACGAGGAGCTGTCCGTCCCGAAGGTGCTCCTCGATCGACTCGACGGCTCTCAAGACCGCCTGAGGATCAGGGTTGAGGTGCTCATCGACCGGGGTTCCGATGACGACGATCAGGCACTCGGCTGACTGGATCGAGCTCGGGTCGCTGGTGGCCGTCAAGGTGCCGGAGGACAATGTCCGCTCCAGCACCTCCTGTGCGCCTTCTTCTCGGTGAGGCATGGAGCCCGATTGCACGAGCCGCACCGCCGCATCGTTCGTGTCGAAGAGTGAGACCTGGAGCCCGGCATCGGCCAAGGCCAAGCCGAGCGGGAGCCCCACGTGACCGCAGCCCCCTAAAATGATGACGTCCACGCCCGGACACTCTAATCGAACAGGCTGAGGCGCCCAGGTCCGGCTGAAGGCGCCCGATGCGCTCGCATCGCGGCGCCGCGTCATGGGGACCTCTGGCCCGGACCCGACGCCCTGGTCTTCAGCACCTTGCCGAAACAGGGACCCGGAAGCAGGTCTCGCCCACCCGCAGGAGGGCCACGAGGGCGGCACCGACGCACGGGGGGTCGCAGTTTTCCAAGCCGTCATGGCGTCGTGCTGCCTCGCCAACTTGCATGGCGTTGCGCTATCTTCGGCGGGTGTTACCAACTGTGGTAGGCCATGCGCAGCACCCGGTTTTGGCGACGCCCGAACGGCATATGGTTCTCGACCTCTCTCGACCAGTCGACGCGTGAACACCGCTGGTCTTGGGACTTGTGTTGGCTCTCGTGCAATCCAGTTCGACGACCAGGGCATCGCAATTCTGCCGAGGGTCTAGCTGACTCCAGGCAAGCGAGATAAGCGGCCAACGTGAGTAGATATCTGACGGGGATTCTCCTCTTGGCCGTTGCGTTGGTCCCGCTCCATATCGGTTCTTATCTCTGGCGCGACCGGCTCATGGCCGACTGGAAAGGCGCTCGGGCGCGACTGGTCGAGATCATCATGGATCTCACCGTGGTGATCTGTGGCTCAGAGATCCTCGGCAGTGTGGATCTCTACCGAGTGGCACCCGTCGTCATCGCGCTGGCCGTATTCGGACTTGCGGCGATCTGGACCGCGAGACGATCCTCGTGGGGACGCTCCGAGGAGCCAGCGCCGCTGGAAACTCCGGAGGAGCGACCCGAGTCCAGAGTGGCGAACGTCGCGGCCCTTCTCGCCGTGTCAGTGGTCATCGCGGAGTGGAGCACGCAGACGGTCTCCGCCTACCACCACGGCATGCTGAGCACGGACACGCTCTGGTATCACATGCCGTTCGCCGCCCGATTTGTCCAGGACCATTCCATCACGGCGATTCACTACGTCGATTCGCAAGCAGTCACGGCCTTCTTCCCGGCGTCATCCGAGCTCATTCACGCCTTCGGCATTCTCGCAATGGGAAACGACGTGCTCTCGCCACTCATCAACACCCTGTGGTTGGGTGTAGCGCTCTTGGCATCGTGGTGCATAGGTCGCCCATTTGGCGTCGGAGCCGTGACGCTGACGGGTAGTGCGATCTTGTTCGGCACCCCAGGACTCGTCGCAACGCAGCCGGGGGGCGCCTACGACGATGTCGTCGGGCTCGCGTTGACACTGTCCGCCGTTGCCCTGCTCATCAACTCTCGGGTCTTCAGCGACAGGTCACGACGGGCCGCCTGGGTCATGGCCGCTGCCTCTGCTGGACTCGCCCTGGGCACGAAGTGGACCTTCATTGGGCCAGTCGCCGCCTTGACTGTTGGAATCTGGTTCGTTGTGCCTCGCGAGAAGCGAATTCGGAGCTTTGGCATCTGGTTGGTTGCGCTGCTCCTCACCGGTGGCTTCTGGTACGGGAGAAACCTCATAGCCGTCGGAAATCCCCTCCCCCCTCTCCACCTGAAACTTGGTCCGTTCTCATTGCCCAGCCCCCGGCTGACGACTCCATCGTCGACCGTTGCGCACTTCTTCTTCAACGGAACCGATTGGCGCGAGTACTTCATCCCGGGACTCCGACTCGCCTTCGGGCCGGCATGGTGGGCGCTCCTTGGTCTGTCCGTCCTGGGCCTTGTGCTGGCGATCGTCAAGGGGGATCGTCTGCAGCGGATCCTTGGTTTGGTGGGCCTGGCGTCGGGAGTCATCTTCGTATTTACTCCCCAGTACTTAACTGTCCTCGGTGTGCCCGTACTCTTTGTAGACCAGGTCCGATACGCCGATGCAGCCGTGATCCTCGGTCTCGTCATGCTGCCGATCAATCCACTGCTCGCCTTGAGGGAAAGAGCTCGCTGGGTCCTGCTTGCCTATGTGGCAATTCTCGTCGCCACCCAATTCGACGCGGGGATCTGGCCGACAACCTTCTTTACGCAACATTTCGTAGGTGGCCCTGTTCGGGGAACTGATTCCCTCATCGGACTTTCTATCGGAGTCGTAGTGCTCGTGATCGGTACGGTGATCTTCTTCTACAGAAGCCAGGTGTCGCGCCGAAGGACTCCAACATTCTTGTGGATCGCCATAGGTGCAATCGTGATACTCGCGGGTTTTCCGCTTCAGCAGACTTATCTCCGCGATCGATACGTCAGTTCCGCTGGTAGCGAATTGCCGCCGATTTCTACCTGGTTCCAACACGAGAACAATATCCGAATAGGCGTTATCGGCGAGTTCGCACTCTTGCAGTACCCGTTCTATGGAAAAAATCTGTCTAACTACGTGCAATATTTGGGAATCCGTGGTTCTGACGGAACCTATTCCACGTTCGGTTCTTGCCGCGCATGGAGAGACGCAATTGCTGACGGCCGTTACTCCTACATAGTCATCACGACCGACGTCGTGAAGACGAAATCGGCAATCGCTTCGGCAACACCACCAGAGACGAAATGGATGGCATCAGGCAGGGATTCGAAGGTCCTTCTACGAGGTCAGTACCAAAGTGCAGCACCGTTCCCTGGGTACTTCGGCTACACCTTGTACAAGGTGGGGCCGCACTTCTCCGCTGACGGTTGTAGCAGCACCGCGTGAAACTGAGGCGTGTGTGTGTGGCTACCTCAACTCTCTCGCCGCGTATCAGAGCATTCCGATCTGCATGGAAGACGACATCTCGTCCGAAAGGGATCGCAACAGCTGAACCATACTTGTACGTAAGGAATCGCCTACGAGTCGAGGTCGACGATCCGTTCCTCTTCATTCGCACCGTAAGATGCAACGGCTTCCGTAGTGTCCAAGAGTGGTCGGCCGCGAGGGATCGATCCGCCTTTCACCCGGGTACGAGACAGCCGCCGAATACCGCGAAGGTCATCGAGTGCCGTCCTTATGATTCGCACTCGAGAGTCATCGTCCTCGACCCAGCGCACAGGGATCTCGTTGATACGCAGTCCATCTCGCCATGCGAGAACGAGCAATTCGGTGTCGAAGAACCATCCGTCATCCTCGATGCGCGGGATGAGGTCTCGGGCCAGGCTTGCCCGGACTGCCTTAAAACCGCATTGAGCGTCCCTGACCGTGTATTGAAGAACTCTCCGAGCGATCATGTTGTAGATGCGCGAAATGACCTCGCGCTGCACACTTCGTTCGATAACGGCACCTGGGGCGAGGCGAGAACCAATCGAGACGTCGGCGTCGCCTCGGACTATGGGATCGAGCAGTGGTCCCAGGGACTCGAGCTCAGTCGAGAGGTCGACGTCCATATAGGCGACCACGTCGGCGCGACTGGTGGACCACGCTTCCTTCAGTGCGCCGCCTCGGCCGGGTCGATCAAGCCGGATCACCCGCGTGTGGGGGTGAGCCGCAGCGAAGGAATTCGCCAGTGACCAGGTCCGATCCGTGCTGCCATTGTCGACGACCGTGATGGACCAGTCATAGGGACATTCCGCAGACAGATACTCGGCAAGAGTGCTGAGATTGCTCTCGATCGCACGCTGCTCATTCAATACGGGAATCGTGATGTCGACGCTTGTGCGTGTCATCAGATCCGCCCTCCCGCATTCGAGCTAGGCCGACGATGCATCGAAATCCGAGCCAAAACGCCACCGGCCTGTTCCATCCTGCGAACCCTCTTTGAGAGCGATGAATATAGCAAAACCGTTCCCTCGGCGGCGAGGCCGCGGCAAGGCCAAGGCCGAGGCCGCCAGCTCATACCTGCATCAACGACGGAACAACGGGGCGGCCGCCCGACGGTCAGCAGACGAGGAAGGGTCAACGGCCAACCCCTAGCCCGTAGCCTCGGTCGATTCGAGCGACAGCTCGAGACCGATCACCAAGTTGAGGTCCACTGCCGGCACCCGCAACGGGAAGAACGTCCGCGTACGCACGTGGAAGTGGCGATCCAATTCAGTAAGCACTTCTCGAGCCGTGTTGCAGTGCTCCTGTCGGATCATCCACTCGTACGGCTTCTTGTAGCGCTTCTCGAACATTCGCTTGGTGGTAAAGCGTCTCCCGAGTGAATACAGGCGACCTCCCTCGCAGGGAATTACGACGCAGAAGATACCGCCGGGTCGTAGCACTCTGGCAATCTCTTCCAGAGCGGCTGGAAGATTGTAGAGGTGTTCGAGAACATGGATGGCGAGAACCCGATCGAACGAATCGTCATCCCACGGAAGTCTTTGCTCACAATCGGCGACGACGACCGACAAGCGATCGCGTCGCGGAATTTGAGCGGCAAGTTGATCAGAGGCTTCCAGGGCAACGTAGTCCCCACTCGGTTCGAACTGAACGTGCGTGCCCGTTCCCGCTCCGATCTCCAACGTTCGAAGTGCTGGAGAAGCAGAGTGGACCGGAAAGGTGTGGTCGAATCGACTTACCCATCCAAAATGCGACGACTTCACAGAGGTCAGGAATTCATTGATCCAGTCCTCCATGATTGCCGACTGCTCTTCGGTCAGAGGAGCTCTCTCCTTGGGCCAAGACATTGAGGACAGATTAACGTCCGGTGTCGGGAGGGGTCCCCAGAACGTCACCTGTTCGGAGACGCGACTCGAGATCACTCAATCCCTGAGGAGAACCGATCTCGTAAAATCGTTCTTGCGCCTCAAAGCCCGCCAATCGACCTGACTCACTCAGCACCATGAACAGTTCCGCCAGGTCCGCAGCGGCACCTTTCGGCACCATTGACGTGACGACCCTTCGCCGCCATACCGAGAGCCCGTAGTCAACAAATCGCATTTCTTCGGGCGGATTCTCGAGTCCCTTTTGGTAGCGCGTCACCATCGCTCCGTCGAAGACGGCATTCGGGCGTTCGATACCTTCGCGATCGAGGTACACCGTCATAAGCACCGGAGCACTCTGCTTGGTGTATGCGGTTTCGACCTCGCCCAGATGAATCGGGAGGTACGAATCACCGTAGAGCACGAAGAAGGTCGGGTCGGCGACTCCCTCGTCGACTGCCAGGCGCAAAGCCCCTCCCGTGCCCAAGGGAACATCCCCATCATCGACATAGCGCACCTGGAGCCCGAACCGACTGCCGTCACCGACATGGCTCCTGACGAGGTCGCCTCGATACCCAATGCTCATGATGACCTGGTCGACACCTTCTGCTGCGAGCCATGCGAGCTGCCAATCCACGAAGGGTCGGCCGGCTACGAGAAGAAGGCATTTGGGTAGGCGTTCCGTGTGGGGCAGCATTCTACGACCGAGCCCGCCGGCCAGAATGACGCACTGCATGTCAATCCCGGACGAGAACGACAGACCCGTCGTGGTCGAACTGAAACCGTACCTCGCTCAAACCCTCGGCGTTCATTGCCCCGCGGAGCCGATCGGTGTCCTTGGTGTAGAACAGCAGGAAGCCACCGGACCCAGCGCCAACCAGCTTGCCACCGAGGGCGCCGTTGTCCATTCCGACTTGGTACCAACGGTCGATGTCACGGTTGGACATGGTGGATGATCGGCGTTTCTTGTGCTCCCAGTGTTCGTTCATGAGAGCGGCAAAAGCTGCAGTATCACCGCGCTGCAGCGCGTCACGACTGGACTCGCCGATTGCCTTTATGACATGCAGGCTGTCCACGACATCGGCGTCGCCACTGTTCGAGCCGACGCGCTGCTCTTCGAGAATCGAGTCAGCATTGCGTGAATAGCCGGTAAAGAACATACAGAGATGCTCTTGGAGATCGAGCAAGGTGTCGTTGGAGACCCCGAGAGGTGCGACATTCACCTGGCCGTCGGTGGCGAAAGTCATGTATTGCAGACCGCCATATGCCGCAGCATATTGATCTTGCTTACCGACCGGACGACCAAGCAGATCCATTTCTATATGGCATGCTTCTGCGGCATTCTGTTCGGTGGTCAGACTCTGTCGCAGGTACGCGTAGATTGCACGCAGCAATCCGACAGTGAACGTTCCCGAAGAGCCGAGTCCGGTGCTGGCGGGAATGTCTGCCACACTCACCAGCTCGATAGAGGGTCCGATTGGGTGGAGGCGAAGAGCCTCGCGGATGATCGGATGTTCGATGTCATCGATCTTTTGAACCCTTTCGAGATTGGCGTACTTGAGGAAGTAGTCGTCGGTAAACGTGCGGTTGATGGCTATGTAGATGTAGCGATTGATCGCCGCCGACAAGACCAGGCCACCAAATCGCTCGTAGTAGGAGGGCAGGTCGGTCCCGCCTCCTCCGAGGGTAATGCGCAAGGGTGTTCGCGTGATGATCACGAAACGACATCCTCGGAGCGTCGAGCCACCGCCAGCAACTGCCACCCGAACGGGGAGTTGTCCAGATTGTAACGAAAGACGCTGTTGAAGAATCGAAGAGCTGCACCCGATGTGCCGTCGTCCAGTGCGCCGTTCGACTGCTCCACATCGGCGATGAGGCGCTTGCCGCGCGCGATGACCACCAACCGGTAGAGATCGAAGAACGGGAACCCAGCTCGGTGCACCTCGATGTCTTCGAACCCACTTTCCTCGAGCAGACGTCTGAGGCGCGTTGCGGTGAAATGGCGACGATGGCCTATATGGCGATCGAACGCCGAGCGTGGACCTCCCGGCACGGTGACGACGAGCCGACACCCGGGTGCCAAGTAGTTGGCGGCGTTGCGAAGCAACACATGGGGCTGGTCCACGTGTTCGAGGACCTCCGAACAAACAGCCAACGTGGCCCGGCCGCGATCGTGGTCACTGAGTTCTGCCTCTTGCAAGAGGTCGCGTTGGGCGAAATGCACCGACAAGTGTCGGTCGTGCGCAGTCCGGGTAGCACGCTCGACGCCCTCGGCGCTGATGTCGATCCCTCGCACGTCGGCCTGAGGATACGTCTCCGCCAACAGCAGGGTGAATTCACCCTGACCACATCCAATTTCCAGAATTGCCGCACCTGACTCCACCTTCCCCAAGAATTTGACAATGAGTCGGCTTCGATAGGCGGTGGCGGGGTTCCCCGACACCGCGTCCCCGAACGTGCCCCAATGTCGGTTCCAGTCGTCTTTCTCGGGTTGTCCCGTCACTGTCATCAGTGCGGCTGAAGTCCGATTACAGCAGGTAGCCCGCGTCGACGGCATCGCGGTAGAACATTCTGACCGTCTCGAGCGACACCTCTTCGAGACTCCGGCCAAGACCTCCCAGTTTCTTGAGCAGGTCATGAGTGACCGTGATTATGTGGCAACCTACTGATTCCGCCTGGCACACGTTGATGACCTCGCGTGGGCTCGCCCAGAGCAGTTCCAAATTGGGATAGGACCGCAGCAGTTCCACGGCCGCCGCCATGAGCGGGACTGGATCACGACCGGTATCCGCAACGCGACCGGCAAAGACCGACACCACGGCACCGGCGCTTTCCGACAATGGCTCGGCCACCGCTCGAACTTGGTCCAAGGTGAGGATGCCGGTGATATTGAGGTGCAAGCCGTCAGCCGTGAGGTCTGCGATGAGAGGATTCGAACTGACCCCTTCAGTGTTCGTCACCGGAATCTTGACGTAGACGTTCCGTCCCCATGACGAGAGTCGGTGAGCTTGCCGTCTCATCTCGTCGAAATCGTCCGCGCACACCTCGAACGAGATTGGTCGGTCCGTGACGTGGTCGAGCACCTTCCGGGCAAACCCCTCGTAGTCTTCGATACCCGCCTTGCGCATAAGGGTCGGGTTGGTGGTGAATCCGGAGACCACAGGGTTGGCGGCAAGCTGGAGGATTCCGTCGAGGTCCGCCCCATCGGCAAACACCTTTATTCGCAAACCACTCCCCCCTTCGCCCGCCCACTCTGTCGCCCGCTACGATATCCCCTGTCTTCGATCCAGCTCGCCGCCTCGGCCAGGCCCGTGGTGACCACGTCCGCGTCCTCAGGCGAGCGTTCGGAGTACCCCCGGTCGATGTACACCGTACGGCACCCCGCTCTGTGTCCCGCCTCCACGTCCCGCCAACGATCGCCCACCATGAAACTCCTGCTCAAATCGAGCCCGAGGTCATGAGCGGCGTCGAGGAGGAGACCAGGTGCGGGCTTTCGGCACCGGCATCCGTCAGCGTCGTCGTGAAAACAGACGTACACCGCCGCCACCCGGACTCGCCTGCACAGTTCACGGTTGATCTCGTGAACCACCTCCGCCCGCTGCAACCCCCGGGACACGTCGGGTTGGTTCGTCACGACAACCAAGGCAAATCCGGCCGCCTGCAGCCGGCGAAGCGAGGGGGCAGCGTCCGGATAGAGCTCGAATTCAGCCAAGGAAGCGGGCGGGTACGGTCGACCCTGGCGGAGTATCGGCCGGTTGATCACCCCGTCTCGATCGAGGAACACGGCCGGCTGGCCCAGGACGGGTTGACCCGTCATGCGAGCCTTCCCGAATTGACGTCCTCGAGCGTCGACTGCAGCGAAGCCTGCATCGCCTGGCGCGTGGACATGGCGTTGGTCCATCCCAAGGCGCGTAAGCGCTTGGTGCTCAACCTGACGACCGGGACGTCACCCTTCCATCCTCGGTCGGTGCCGGTGAATTCGAACTCCGTGTGCTCAGGGTCCAGCTTCATCACTTCGACAGCCATGTGGGCGATCTCACCGACCGTGATGTAGTCGCCGGTGGCGACGTTGTACGTGGCGACAGGGGCGGAAGTGCGACCAGTTGCCAACAGAACTGCCTCGACGACGTCGGTGACGTGGATATAGGACTTGCTCTGCCGTCCATCACCGAGGATCAGCAGATGTCCTGGATCGGTCGACAACCGGCGAATGAAGTCGTAACCCACCCCGTGCGTCTGACGGGGCCCGACCACGTTGCCGAAACGAAAGACGAAGCCACTGAGGCCGAACATGTGGCAGTACGCCGAGATCAAGGCTTCGCCGGCCAACTTGCTGGCTCCGTAGGTCGAGATCGGTAACAACGGACCATGGTCCTCGTCAACCTCTTCTTCACCGAGATCCCCGTAGATCCCACTCCCCGACGCGTACACGATCCGCGTTGCTCCCGACAGCCGCATGGCTTCCAGCACATGGTGCGTCAGAAGAGTGCCGGAATCGAAATCAATCGCTGGTTCGGTGACCGCGCGGGCGATGTCCGGGTTGGACGCCAAGTGGATGACCGTGTCGATCCCGGTCATCGCTGAGGCGAGGGTATCGAAGTCCGCGACGTCCCCGCGAACTATGCGGAGCCTCGGATCTCCTGTGTGCCGATCGAGATGCCATTCTCGCCCCGAGGAAAAGTTGTCGAAAACGGTCACCGATTCGGTTGAGGTGCCATCCAAGAAACGGTCGACGAAGTGGCTCCCGATGAATCCAGCACCTCCCACGATGCAGATACTCGTGAGGCCGGGAATCCGCTCGGACCTCACTTGAGCCCCTCCCACCTTGTGCCGTGGCGTGCCAGGAGGGGGTGCGTGACCAGCAAGTGCCAGATCACCGCGCACAATCCCTCGGTATGCGGGGTCACCCGGTCGGGATACAGGGGGGGGATCAGCACGACGCTGTCGCCCACCTTCGCGGCGTATCCGCCGTCACGTCCCACGACGGCAAAGATCGACGCGCCACGGGCCCGTGCGAACTCCATGGCTGAGACCAAGTTGGCAGACACACCCCGCTCCGCATCGCCGCCACCAACGGAGAACACCAGTACGCCGTCGAGATCGTTCAGGTGCGATCCGTCTAGCCAACCCGAGAAGACGCTGACCCAGCCGTCATCGTTGATGCGGGCAGTGAGCTCGGACACGTTGTCTGTGGGCGCATAGGCCTCAAAACCACACAGTTTGCGGAAGTCATTGACGGCGTGCGAGGCATGACCCGCTGATCCGCCCACACCCAGTACGAAGAGGCGACCTCCACGTTGACGAACGTTGGCCAAGCCCGACGCGCACGCCTCAACCGCCGATGGGTCGACCCTCTTCAACACCTGGATGGATTCCTCGATGAATCCCTCCGTGAAGTTCATCTGGAACGCCTGGTTGGATCCTGGCCGACTGGCGGCCCTAGACACCGTCGTCGGCTGCCGCCGCACTTCGGCCGAACTTCACGCCCGTCGCGTGGAGCAAGAGGGTGAAGCAGAACGTCGAGAAACCCATGATGACAAACATTAAGCCGGTGACAGCCAGGTGGTCCACAGCCGACGATGGGCCGGGAAGGTTGTGACCACGAACGAAGTACTCGACGAGGAGCATGCCGACGAGGAGAGCGCCCACGAGAAAGAGGGCGAGGCTGAAGAGGACCGTGCGGGTGTAACGAAAGCGAGCTTTCCAGCGAACTCCAGCCCGCTGTGAATAATCGGACAACACCTGAGCCAGAACTCCTGAGAACGCGCTTTGGAGTCCCAGGACAGCCAGCGTGACCCCGAGCAGTTGCCAGTACAGGCTGAACGTATAGGTCCCGATCGTGATCGATCCGAAACTCAGTGGCAACGTGAGGAGAAGTCCGAGAGCCAGCAAGACGAGGCCGGGCTTGAGCATGAAGAACTGTGCCCGAAAGACGAACATGGTCCGAAGATTGATCCAGGCCGCCAGGAAAGGAGAGAGCCATCCGGATCGCTTGTGATGAGACACCCGGCCATTGCGGTCGCGGTAGAACGCCACTGGCACCTCGGTGGTCCGAAGCTGCATCAAGACGGATTTGAGGACCATCTCGGACGCGTACTCCCATGACTGCGAGGCGAGCCCCATGCGCTGTAGTGCGTCGCGACTGATGCCACGCATCCCGCAGTGGATGTCGGTGAATTTGCTGCCGTAGAGAAGGTTCAAAATCCAAGTGGTGACAGGTGTGCCCACGTAGCGGTGTAGCGCCGGCATCGCTCCGTCCTCGATGCTGCCCAGCCACCGAGAGCCCATCACGAACTCATTTCCCTCGCGGAGCTTCGCCACGAAGGGAGCCAGCTGCCGAAAGTCGTACGTACAGTCGGCATCGCCCATGACGACGTATCGTCCGCGAATGTAGGAACCCGCATCTATGTATGCCCGCCCCAGTCCCCTCTTGGGTGTGCGGAGCACGCGGGCGCCTCCGGCCAGGGCCAGATCGGCCGTGGCATCGTCCGAACTGTCCACTATGAGGACTTCACCGCACACACCGGCATCACGAAGACCCTGTTGGCACCACGAGACGAATTCAGAGATGGTGAGTTCCTCGTTGACGGCGGGGACGACGATGGAGACTTCGGGATCGGGGACGTCGTGTTCGGGAACGAGAAGCTCGACAGCGGGCTGCTCATGACCGTTACGACCTTTGTGATGGCTCCGCTCGCTCAACGACACGATGTCCGACACCTGGCGCCCCTGTCCCGCTACCAAAAGAAGTGACCCACTGGATGTGTTTCGCCAATTCTAACCAAATCAGTCGTGCGCAGACGTGGCCTGCCTCTCCGACACTACCGCGGTCGGAGGCGTCGGCTCAATCTCCTCTGCGGGCTCTTCGCGGCGCTGTGAGCCAGCCCGTTTTCGGGAAATCAGACGGTCGATTCCGACGGCCGCGAGCACCACCAGAGGGACGTCGGCGGCCGCTCGGTAGCGCGGGTCTCCGATACTCGGTGCAACGGTGACGGCGACAACGACCACAAAGGCCAGGAGGGGATACAGGGGGATGCGGCGGCGGCGAAGCGCCACCGCCCCGATGACCGCGGGCACGAGCAGGAGCCAGTAGCTGATCATTTCGAGCCGGGCGACCCCCACCCAGGTACCCATCCACTGACCATCAATGCTCGTCTGCTGGAAAGGGTTCCAAAAGCCGAAAGTTCGGCCCTCTCTGGCAAAGACAACAACCGGTAACCGGCTCAGGTGGCCTTCCGCGTATTTGAGCCCGTTGTGCAAATACTTCCCGTCATCGACCGACTGATCGCCTCCGTAGTAGGGGTACAGACAGGCCAACTCTCCGTACCCTATGTCGGGTCCGTAATAGGCGGGTTGGCAGTTCGCGGTGGCGATAGCAGGACCAAATCCATTCGAAAGCAGCACCGGGCGCTGGAAGCGTCCGAGGTTGAAGACCGTCCATGGCGTGAGGACGAGAAGCAGAACGACGGCCGCCAGGGCGAGCCACGTGACGGCACGCCGCCAGCTTCCCCAGTTGACCCCCAGAATGACCGGAAGCACGATCAGCGGAAAGGTCAGAATCTGCTCGGACCTTGTCATCGCCATGACTCCGCACATGCCACCGAGCAGGGCGGCCCCTCGGATCGAGGGATGACCGCGGAACCTGTAGACCAGGATGATGAAAAGGGCGATTTCGGGCAGCAGCAGGGTCTCTGACAAGATCGCCCGCTCGTAGACCCACAAGCCGGCATAGACCGCTGCAATGCCTGCAGCGACCAGACCGGCCCGGTCTCCCGCCACGCGCCGGGCACACAGTCCGACCAACAGGACTGTGCCGGATCCGATGACACACGCCAGGATCTGCTGGGAGAACCAGCTGTGCTGGCCGAACCATGCCCAAAAGGTGAGGACGATCGCCCACGCTGGAGGACGGAGAGCGTCTGGATGGAGGGTGATGGGGCTTACGAACCAGTGACCGGCGGCGTTCAGGTTTCCCTGGGCGGACCATTCGTAACCGTCGCCTGTCACCTTCTCATGCCGGGAGAGCACGATCACAAGCACACGCAGGCCCAGCCCGCTGGCTGTGATCAGGCCCAGCCACCGCCAGAAGTGGACGACACGCTGGGGTTGTTGTGTTAAGGGTGCCCGTTCGTCGACCGGCTGCTCTACGGTTGCCATATTGCCCTTCAGGTCCTGCTTCGGGTCCTGACTTCGTGTCCAGCGGACCGTACCAGGCCAATGCGGCCCCGAGGCAACTGGAGATCAGGAAGGGCCTGCGTCGCCCAGCGATTGCAAGGACGGAGATGCTTCTCCGTGACGGAAGATGTAGGACCTCGGCACGCCGGCCACACTCCCTCGACCGGAGACAGGGCTGAATGGCCGTACAAACTAGGTGCCAGCCTTGGCGTCTTGGTGGGCGCCCGACTTAAGGTTCATGGGTGCACGGGCGTACACGTGCTCAACCATGGCTGAAGGCTCCTCTCGCCTACTGAGATGAAGGGATAAAGATTTGCGCGAATTAAGTCCTCCGATGAAGAGAGCGCAGGTGCGGCCATTTCGTTCTCGCTGGTCCGCTCCCCTCGCCGGGCTGATGGTTCTTGTCCTGCTGGCGTCTTGTAGCACGAGTACTGCAACAATTGTGCACGCTCTTCCGCTGGCTACGTACCACGCCAACAACTCGCGGACCGGCTATTCCCCCTCTTCGTCGATCACACCGTCCAACGCGGACGGACTCCAGCAACGATGGACCGTCGCTGTTGCTGCTTCAATTTCCGATCAGGCAGTCGTCGACAATGGCGTCGTCTATTGGGGAGATTGGACGGGCCACATGCACGCAACGAGCATCTCTGGCAAGTCCCTCTGGTCAACGGCCCTCGGCACGGCCTCGAAGCCAAAGGCGTGTCCCTTCAAGCTGGCGACACAGGGAATCGTGAGCTCTCCCACCGTTGGCAGCATCAATGGCGAGAACCTGGTGTGGGTTGGCGGAGGAGCTGGGCAACTGGTTGCGCTCAACGCCTCGACGGGGGCGGTCGTGTGGTCAACGAGTCTCGGGACACCGCCCGAACACGAGGTCTGGTCCTCCCCCGCCCTCTACAAAGGGAGCATCTACGTGGGGGTGGCATCCTTCAACGATTGCCCCGTGATCGACGGAAGCATCGATCGAGTCAACGCCGCCACGGGTGCCATTCAAGCCATCAACCATCTCTCGCCGTCGGCGAAGTGCCTAGGACCGGGAGTCTGGTCATCACCATCGGTGGACCCGAGCAGCAACTCAATATTCGTCTCCACCAGCAACGCAAGTCTACGATCGAATCCGAACGCGACCTGCCAATTACCCGAGCAGGAGGCAATCCTCCAGTTGGACGCGACCACGCTGGCTGTCAAATCGGCGTGGAGCCTTCCTGAATCTCAACAAGTTGGAGACGCCGATTTTGGTGCAAGCCCCATGCTCTTCAGCGCCACAATCGGTGGGGTCAACCGCCAACTACTCGGGGCTGTGAACAAGAACGGCGTCTATTACGCGTTCGACCGCAACGATGTCGCCGCGGGCCCCGTCTGGACGTACACAGCCGAGAACTCGGCGGCAGTGGCAAGCAATGCCTGTGAAGACCTGAACACCATCTCCTCCTCAGCCTGGGCCGGGCCGGGATCACCCGTCATGGTCGCAGGCCTCGCGGTGAGCGGGTCGTCGTGCATAGGCACGCTCGCCGCGCTGGACCCGGCTACCGGTCAGCCGGAATGGCAAGTGCCTCTTCAGGGTGGCGTTCTCGGCGCGGTGACAGAGGTCCCCGGCCTCGTTGCCGTTGGCGCAGGCCCAAGTCTGGACGTGCTGTCAAGCGCCACCGGAAAGACGCTCTTCTCATACACTGAGACGAAGAGACCCGCCAAACATGGCGTAATCTTTGGCGCTCCTGTTGGCTGGTTCTGGAGCCCACCAACCATCGCTGGTAACAATCTCTATGCTTCGAATCAGGATGGTCACCTGCGGGTGTTCTCGGTGTCACCCTGATTCGCACTCCCTTTCACACAGTTGCACTCATGGCATTCCCGCGTGGGAACGACCCTTGGCCACTTGCCGCGGTGAGCCTGCGAAGAGCGCATCCACAGTGCTGGCTATGACGACAACGATCGCGACGTGGAAGAGCACAGCGGTCGGCAAGAAGATACGGGGGAAATCGGTTGCTGCGAGATTCCAGATTGCGACGGCCCACACAGCTGCGAATCCCAATGCTCCGACGGCCACCCACGTCGTCCGTGAAAGCCGACCCCGCAGGGCCGTGATCACGAACAACGCCGTCCCGATCGCGAGGAGAACCACCACATAAATGGGATCAGATGATCTCGGTGGGCCGGCGGGCGAGTTGTCGGCGATGACAGAGCTGAGGTCGCCGTAGACCGTCGTGGACGCCCATTGTGGAAGCGCGGGAGTCGCGATGTAATCGGGATTCATGGTCAGAAGCTGCGGGGCGTGAATCAGCGGGTCACTGAGCGACTGCCACGGGTGACTGATCATGTACTCAATGAGCACATGATCAGCGTCTTGGTCGACCCATCTGCTGAATCTTGGGTCATCGACGAGTCGATATTCCGCAAAGGGATCGCCGAACTGCGTCACATTCACGGGCTGACCAACGGACCTGAACGGCTGCCGTTCGAGGGGCAGGGAATTCGGCAGGCCGTGGTCGCGAAGAAATGACATCTCCCCAGGATCGCCGATCGCGCGGAACTGCACGATGCCAGCGACCTGCACCTCGGTGAGCGTCTTCGACGTCTGGAGCGCAGTCGCCGCTCCCCAGATCCCAATAATTCCGATTCCAGCGATCCCGACGAGCGCCACCCGGCGTACATCTGGTCGACGCCAGGCAAGGATTGCCATGGGCACGACGAGCGCCGCGACGACGAAGGTCTGCACCTGGCGGGTGAAGGTCCACAGCAGCGTCGCCACCAAAAGCCCGGCAAGGGATCGGCTGTCCATTCGTCGGGCGAACGCCAACCAGGCGCGCAAACACCAGCACCGTCAGCGAGATCGTGATCGATTCGCTCAGCACTATTCGATTCCACTGCAGCACGGGTGCGGTAAGACCTATCAAGAGGACGACGACTTGCGCCACCAGCCGAATCGCCGACGTCTCTATCACGCGCCCGATCTGCACTGCGAGCGTGATCCAGCAGATCACGCCGAAGATGGTCTGCAGCGCAACGCGCCCAGCGGCGTTTCCACCAAAGAAGTAGAAGAGAGGCACGGTCCAGAGCCTTTGTGCATGACCGAGAAAGCTGATCGGGAGATACGTGTGACTATCCGGATAGTTGTCGACAACGTGGGGAGCGCCAACGAAGCTGAACGCCAGGTAAGCAACGGCGAATGCGCCGCAAAGGCCAATAGGAACCCGATACCTTCGTATCCAGCTACGAAAGGTTGACTTCGTCACCGGTCTGGGCATCGCCTACTCTCCACGAGAGTCGCATACTTCGGCGTCACCGAGTGATGCAGGACACGTCGTGAACTCGTCCGAAGCACTGCAGCAACTAGATGCGCCGGATGATCATTGCTCGGGCGAACCGCTCTCTGGGTCTGGCGCTTCCGTGAACCCGATCGCACCGGAATGCCCCAGCGAACCATCAGAGTCGGCAAAGAGTGTCAGATGAAGAGCTTCCGCAATGCGAACCTGCTTTCTGGTCAGTGAAGGTGATTGATAGAAGCTCAAGTTCTCCAGTACTTGGAGGTCACTCGCCGTGTTGATTCTTTGAGCCGTGGCAACCGATTTGAGCTCGGCGGCGTGGATGGTCCGCGCCCCGTCCAATCCGTTGGCAATTCCGACAATGGGCTGCAAGGCCATGACGCCCAACACGATCCACATCGCATATCGATAGGCATTTCGTCCCTCCACGTTCAGCAACCCTTCGAAGGTTCTCCTGGGAGGATCAGCCCGACGACGTGCCGTTTGGTGCATCCGATCGAGCACAACCATGTACACACCGATGAGTATCCAGACGTCGTAAATCGTGTAACCCGAAGAGCTTGCGCCCCAGTAGCCGAGTCCGTGCCGCCCGAGAGCGACCAGACCCGAAAACAAGAGGCCAAAGCAGATGAGCGCTGCTCCGACCGGCCCCGCGCCCGTCTTGTCCTGCCGCAGACCGCACAGACCGAGGGTCGCCAACGCGACCACCACGATGAACAGTCCGAACAAGAAGATCCCGGCACTGCTGCCACCCGGCTTGATTGGCACCCCGAGCACATCACCCACCGCGAAGATCGAAAAGTAGACAGGAAAGACCGAATGGTGTGTTAGCGAGCTCGGCAGTTCCGATCCCGCCTTGATGTTCAAGTGGTAAAGATAAACGGCGGCCGTGACGCATCCCGCGACGAGCCAAGTCGCCACCATCGAACGCGAGCGACCACGGTAGAGGAGAAGCACCACACCGACCGGCCAGAGCAGCAGGCCTTGCAAAGATGAGAAGCTACCTATCACCCCGGCGGCAATGGCCAGTGCAAGTACAACGACGGTAAGTTTGTCGCGGTCGAGCAACACCACCACGCAAGCCAAAGCCAACAAGACCAGATACCACGCCATCTGGAATCCCCACAAAGTCGCTCCGTACTGGACGATGGAGCAGGCCAAAATGACTACGGGACAGTAATAGAGCCACGGGACCCCGGGAGATCGCCGCTTGTGGGCATAGATCAATAGGAACGTTGCGGCGACCAGCATCATGCCGCTCAAGAACTCTTCCACCCTGATGTTGAAGCGCGTGGTGTGAGCCAAGATGATGACGATGACGTTGGGGAAGAGGAGCCTGTCCTCATTGTGTTGCGTCCAGAGCGCTCCGCAGCCGAAAGGGTGCGAGTAGCACTGTTGGATTACGGTGACGTCACTCCAGCCATCTTGGTAGGGGACGTTGACCCCGTAGTGGAGGATCAACCAGAAGTACCCGACGATTGGGACACCGAACCCGATGATCGTGACGAAATTGACGAGCCTTGGGTCCAGATGATCCACAAGTCGGGGCCGCGCGGCTGAACACGATTCCGAACCAGAAATCGTCACGGCAGATTGCCCAGCTTGATCAGCCACCATGGACGACAGATCCAAGTAATTGGGACAGCTGGGGTTCCATCAGCTGTGTCGCCCCGAGCGTCAAGTGATTCGTGTCGGCGTACAGCAGGTGGCCGTGCAGTTCCAACGGGCATCCCGCCTCGTCGCAGAGGTAGTCAGCGGGAGCCAATACCGGAACCGACCTATCTGCCTTCAGCACCCCAAGGTCCGCCCTCATCAAAGCCTCGCCCGTTGAGAGCGCCGCCCCTCTTGTGGCTTCGCAGGCTGCCAGCGACTGCGTCCGTGAGACGCATTCGGCGGGCTCGTATGGAAGCGTGGGATCGTCGAGTATGACCGCGGGACGTATTCCTTGGTCCTGCATCTGGTGAAGAAAGCTCTCGAAGGCGGTGCGCCAAAGATCAACCTGCACGGCATCACTCGGCACGTTTCCATTCTTATCCAAGATCAGCCCCAGGTATTGTCGATCGTGTTCGGTCAAGATGACTCCCGCCGGTTTCAATTGGGACAACGCGCGCATGCCTTGAGCACGCGCCGCGAGACACTGCGAGGTGCTCGTCGGTCCATTCGGAATGGCCGGTTTCACGACGATCGGGATGTACGGGCATCCAGACGTCATGAAGCCGTCGACCCGTACGTGTTGCCTCGCAGCGACGGCACTCAACTCATTGAACCAAGTGGCGGCGTGCGAGTCTCCGACGAGTGCCACCACGGTGGAGCTCGTGAGGTCACCGCCCGCGCAGTACGAGATGCCTTGGGGCGTTTCAGCGGACGTGCACCTCGGAAAGAACACCTTGAGCGCAGCAGATTGCAGCTGTGCGTATGAGGCGGGCGTGCTGCGAGACGCCTCCACCCACACCCCGCTCGCCGTCCCGATCGTGATCGCGGTTATCGCCAATCCAACGAGATACGTCCGTCGTGGCGATCGAACCATCGCCCGACTGAATCTGAGCGGATTCTCAACGACGCGGTATGCGACGTACGCCACACCCAGGGAGACAAGAGCTGCGCTCGTTCGAAGGGTCACGCTGCTGTTGCCTACCGCCAGTACGGCAAGGATTATGAAGGGCCAGTGCCAGAGATACCACGAATACGAAAGGCGACCGACCCACCTCATTGGTCGTGTCCCGAGAATCCGCATGACAACAGTGGGATTCGACGAATCGACGATCTGCCCTGCAAGGATGAGTAGGCCAGCTCCGGCCACCGGCCAGAGTGCATTGGTCCCCGGGTACGGAGTCGAGTCGTTGAACGCCAAGTCCGCATAGACGATCGCCGCCAACCCCGTCACGCCCATGAGAAGACTGCACCAGGAGGGAACCTTGCGAACCGCCAGTGAGGCAATCAGTCCCCCGAGCGCAAACTCCCATGCTCTAGTCGGAAGGCTGAAGAATGCCCAGTTGCTTCCGCCATCCGTCAGGACGACATTCACCGTGAACGACGCGACCAGAATGACCGCAAAGATGGGAACGGCCAGCCTGCGTATCAACATCCCCATCCGCCTGCTCAATAGGAGAGCTGCGTACAGAACGAACGGCCAGACGAGGTAGAACTGCTCCTCCACGCCCAGAGACCACGTATGAAGAAACGGACTCTTGTTGATATTTGATGCGAAATAGTTCTGAGACTGGAACCCAAAGACGATGTTCGAGACGTAGAGGGCGGCGGAAGCTCCCTGTTTCGAGATCTCCAACATGTCGAAAGGGGCCACGATCAGCGTGCTGGCAATCAGGGTCGCCATGACCATCAGAGCCAGTCCCGGCACCAACCGTCGGACTCTCCGAGCCCAGAATCGAGCCAGCCCTATGGAGTTGTTCACGCTCGATTCGTCGAGAAGGTTTCGGGTAATCAGGAACCCCGAAATAACGAAGAAGATGTCGACGCCGATGAATCCGCCCGGGAACCCCGGCACCCCCGCGTGGTACGCGACGATCACGAGGATCGCGATGGCACGCATACCTTCGATGTCACCCCGGAACCGCCCTGAAGTGGCGCCGTGCGGACGCTCGACTCCGCGGAAGGACCCCTGCGTTCCCTCGGGGGCGAGTCGCGAGACTGAACTAGTCACTGGAGTTCCGCAGCGTAATCTGCATGCCCTCGACCAACCCCTCGCGCGGAGCGCTGCTCCTCGACCGTCGAGTTGATCGGCGGACATGCCGCCCCGGGACCAGCGGTGGCGGCAGTGGAGTTCGGTGGCACACGCGGGTCGATCTCACCGACTCGGGCGTCGACGAGAAACGAGGCATCGTGCGATGGTGGGTGCTGTTGATACCCCGGAGGGATGCAACGCCCGTTTGCTTCTGGTGCACTCCGGTTCTGCCGGAGTGACGCGTCCGAGTGCGCGGGATTCGACCGTGCCGACACGGCCTCCAGAAGCGGCGATAAGGCTCGCAGCGCGGGCGGTGAACACGAGCGTGGGGAGGCTTCGACCTATCCGTGAAGATGTGGTCAAGCATTTGCCCCTAGAGGTTGTAGTCGTGAACGAAGATCTTGATGACGAGCCATGCAAGCATGATGAGGGTGCCGGCAACTATCCAACGTGTGGATCGCAGCATCCTCCTCTCGCGGCGAAAGCAGTCGATGGTCAGCAGTGGTAAGGCGACGAACGGATAGAGATATCGGCCTTGCGCATCGGTGACCGGTAGTCCCACCGGTGTGCCGTAGACGAACAGTGTCGTCTCGACCAGAAGTATTCCAACGACGGTCAACACGATCGGCAGCCAGGCCAGGGTGAGCCTCCCGTAGTTCGCTCGATACTTCTCGCCAAACTGAAGCTGATAGGCGTACCACAACGTCAACGCACCGACGATCACCAGTCCCACCGGGGCGTAGATGTTGTCCGGAACCGAGGGTCGGGGAAAACCGATCGAGAACACGAATCCAGGCAGCCAACGCGCCTCTCCCATGCTCTCGAAGAACGTGCGTGCCAGGACCCAGGCGTAGCCGAACGGGTCGTGAAAGATGAAGTCGATCTGCTTGTGTGGATTCAGACCATAGACGTTTATGAACCTTATGTGACGAGTGACGAAACTCCAGACGCCCGCAAGTGCGACAACGACAGCCGCGGCGCCGGCCTGGAGCAACACGGGATGGGGACGCACCCGGCCGATCGTGGGGACAGGCACCATGAACAAGAGCGGGGCGAAGACGAACATCGTCGGTTTCGTGAGGGAGAGGGCCGCGAGTATGAGAAAGAGGAAAACGAACGAGTGCCGATCCGGCACCTCGGAATGACGGACCCGCAGCGTAAGGCTGATGGCGAGGACCGCGAGAGCGATGGGCATTGGGTCGGCCGAATAGGTGGATGCCAACAGCAGCGTGGTGGGGAACAAGCCCAGCACGAACAGCACCTGCTTTCCCACGGGTATCAGGCGAATCGCCAGGTAGTAGATGCCGACGAAGGCGAGGAGCGTTGCCAAACGGCCCGCAAAGAAGATCACCGGGATGGGCGTATCCACGGCTCGCAGGACGGCAACCGTCACAAGGGCCGGCAGATAGGCGACGGGGGCATTGAATGCAGCGGTCCCATACGTGCCGAAGACGGGGCTGGCGTTGCACGGCTGTGGGCTCTGCCAATACTGAGAAAACGAGAAGGGTCCCCGCCTCAAGGAGGCACTGGCAAAGCGATTCATATAGTCGGCAACGCATTGTGGGATCGGTCCACCAGTCCGGCCATGCGCATCAATCCACGATCCACTGGCGAAGGTCCAGATCCGATAGAAATGCCTCACCTCATCGAGACCCTGACCGGGCGGCTGGGCGAATACGAGGAATGTCCCGACCGCCAGGGCCAAAACGACATACAGCGACGGGAGCTCTTTGAGCTTGCTCACGATGTGGTCGGCTGCGCGGACTCGCATTCGGCTTGGTTTTCCGGTTCTTGGAAGAGGGCCCGACTCTCGAGGTGTCGATCCCTGGAGTTCGGATCGGTCGACTGACTGTATCTCTACCAAATTTCCGACAACCCCCTTGGTCAGGATCTTCAGTCGACGCAGCTCCATCTCATGGAGGCACGCCGGAGTAGTAATGTCTGCGCTTGCTCCCGGCAAGCAACGAAAGGGCGTGCGTGCAGTTCGCAAACAAGACGGTCGTGGTAACCGGGGCAGGCGGCTTCATCGGTAGCGCTCTTGTTGAGCGACTCGTGGCGGCCGGTGCCCGAGTTCGGGCGATGCTGCGGTATACCTCTCGTGCCGAACGAGGATGTCTCGGCTACATCTCCGAGCCCGTCATGCGCGAGGTCGAGGTCACCTTCGGTGACGTCCGTGATGTCGACGCGATGCGCGAGATCATCCGCGGTGCTGATGCCATCTTTCACCTTGCCGCCCTCGTCGGCATCCCGTACTCATACGAGCACCCCCAAGAGGTGATCGACACAAACATAATGGGGACCGCCAACGTTCTCCTGGTCGCAAAGGAGCTGGGTACCCTCGAGCGCGTCGTCCTCACGTCGACCAGTGAGGTCTACGGATCTGCTTTGCGCACGCCTATCGACGAGCACCACCCGCTGCAGGCGCAGTCCCCATATAGCGCGACCAAGATCGCCTCCGATGCATTGGGTCTCAGCTTCCATCGCTCCTTCGGCATGCCTATCACGGTAGTGCGCCCCTTCAATGCCTATGGGCCGCGTCAGTCCGCCCGGGCTGTGATACCCACCATCATCAGCCAAGCCTTGACCGGCGCGAGCCTGAAGCTGGGGGCGGTAGACACGATACGCGACTTCACGTATGTGGAGGATACGGCTCGTGGCTTCGTGGCTGTGGCTTCCTCCGACGCCGCGCTCGGAGAGGTGGTGAATCTCGGCTCGGGAGTCGAAGTCAGCATCCGGGACGTCATTCAGCAGGTCGCCCAGATCGTTGGTCATGATCTGGAGATCATCGTCGAAGACCGTCGGGTTCGTCCGGAGAAGAGCGAGGTATCTCGACTGCAGGCCGAGAGCTCGAAGGCGCTTCAGTTGGCTGGTTGGCGCGCCGAGGTCCCGCTCGACGAGGGACTTCGCCGGACCACTCAATGGATTGAGGCGCATCTCGACGTGTACCGAACACAGGAGTATGCCGTATGAAGAGTGTGCTGCTCGCGGGTGGTCTCGGCGTGCGCCTGCGTCCTCTCACCTACACCATACCCAAGCCACTGTTGCCGGTCGGCGAACACCCGATTCTCGAAGAGATCATTGTCCGCCTGCGGAGCTTTGGGCTGCGCGACATCGTCATCGCCGTCGGCTATCGCGCTGAGCTGATCGAGACGTACTTCCGAGACGGCTCCCACCTGGGAGTGCATATCGAGTATGCCCAAGAGTCTGAACCGCTCGGCACGGCGGGGCCTCTCGCACTTGTTCGCAAACAATTCGGACACACTGCAGAGGACAGCGACTCCCTGCTCGTGATGAACGGTGACTTGCTCACCGAGATCGACATGCGCCGATTGATCGACTTCCACGAGAAGGGCGGTTCCGACATAACCGTGGTCACGCGGGAATTCCAGCTGAAACATCCCTACGGTGTCATGGAGCTTGACGGCGATCGCATCACCAGCGTCGTGGAGAAGCCCACCGTCATTGACACGATCAATGCCGGTATCTACGTCTTTCGATGGTCGGCCCTCGAGCTTGTGCCAGACGGGCAGGCGTTCGAGATGCCTGAACTGTTGAACACCGCAATCGATTCGGGATGCACCGTCAAGGCGTATCCGTTCGCTGGGACGTGGCTCGCGATCGATAGAATGGAACAACTCGAGGACGCCGCCCGCATCGTTGCCGCTTTCCGCGAATGAAACTCTCGATCATCATCCCTGTGCGCAACGAGGTGCAGACCATCGTCACGCTGGTAGAGCGCGTGCGCGCGGTGGATTACGGCATGGCACGGGAGATCATTGTCGTCGACGGTGCCTCGACCGATGGCACACGTGAAGCGCTTCTGGGAATTCCGGCTTCCCCCGAGATCGTGCTGGTGTTGGAAGATCAAGCTCGGGGAAAGGGTCGCGCCGTACGGACCGGATTCAAACGGGCCAGTGGCGACATTCTGGTCGTGCAGGACGCGGACCTAGAGCTCGATCCCGCCCAGATACCGTTGTTGCTCGAGCCTCTTGTCGATGGAGGACGACCCGCAGTCTTCGGATCACGCTTCAAGGACCGAGGACGCGGCAATACACCCCTGCTGAGCTATGCCGGTAATCAGCTCCTGACGTGGTCGGCGAATGTGCTCTTCTTCACCCACCTGACCGACATATTGACGTGCTACAAGGTGCTGCGGGCGGACGTGGCGGAGGCCCTCGACCTGAGGTGCGACGGATTCGATTTCGATGCCGAAGTCCCATGCCGGTTGCTGCGCGACGGCCATAAGATTCTCGAGATTCCCGTCTCCTACAACCCGCGAACCATCGACGAGGGAAAGAAGCTCACCACGAGGACGGGGTGGAGCGTCTTGCGCGCCATCCTGCACGTTCGCTTCTCGAGATCCACGGCATCCCCAAGTATGGCAGCGCCAGCGCGATCTCAATGATCAAAAGCGGGCTCTTCGGGTTCCGGCATTGTTGCAGTGTTCCAAGACACAACGGCGGAGGCCTCTACGATGCACGAAGGTGCTTGCGTGACCGAAGCCCTGTTGGGACTCTCGGAATTCCGGGTGCATTCAGTCGCTTAGTTCCCGGATACACCCCGACGAGGCAGGACGCAGCCCATGAGCTGTGTCCTGCTGGACCCGATCGGGCTCGACCTGTACTCGCCGGGTCGGCAGACCCCCGACACCAATCGCCGTGTCAGCCTCTTGAGGGGACCGCTCTATGCGGGTGGGGTCGGTGTTGCCATCCGAGCCGTGAACGCGGCGACACGGGCCATTTCAGCAGCGTCATCGGTTCTCCACACGCACCTCGACCGGAGGTGTCGTGACGGATCGACCTCCCGAGTCGCTGACTTTCGCCTCGATCGTGTAGCTGCCGTTGGGCACTGTCGAGGTGTTCCATCCGCCGATCCAGCCGTAGTTGGTACGAGCACCAGTGGCGATGGTGTTGGCTTCAAGGCCAGGGCCGCTGAGAACGTAGACAACCTTCCTGACGTCGAACTGGTCTGAGACGGCCACGTCGAGGTACTGCCTGCCGTGAAGCGTCGACCCGTTACGGGGAAGGGTGACGGCCGCGCGTAACGGCGAACTGTAGAGATCGAGCGGCTTTTCGCTCAGGTACCTCATTGCGTCACCTGTGCCGAAGAGACTGAGGTGATCGTCCTTGGCGATCGTGATTCGACGGCGAAGGGACTGGGCCGACTCCAGCCAATCGAGATTGTGAACGACCGGATCCGGGTACTGGTTGGCCCTGACGGTCACCTGTCCCAGATAGAGCCGGTTCTGGCGTATGTCTCGCGCCGAGGAAATGCCATTGGCCGATCCGATGATCACGGTGAGGACGATGCCCACCCCGACGACGACCCGAGCGAGAGTGAACAGGGGATCGGAAATGACGTGCCGGTGGCGACCAGCACTCTCCGCCGGCGACCGTTCCGACGGACGCAGCTCGGAGGCGACAGGTGGGTCCAGGACGGCGAGGTACAAACCGACGAGGACGAAGATGGCGAAGACCGTGTAGCGGTCCTCCACGTCGAATCCAAAGACGGCGAGACCAGTTCGACCGTACGCGGTCAATCCCGAGAAGAGGAGCCCGAAAAGGATCAGCGAGAGGGCGAAGGGACGACCTCCGGTGCTGGTCCGTCCCCAGGTGGCGAACCGCACCAGCGCCCAGATCGCCGTCACGACCAGCACCGAGCCGAAGAGTGTCACGAGGATGCCCGGCTGACTCTCCCCCACGATGTCCCCCACGACGCGGACGAAAAAGGTGAGCACGGCCGCCGGATCCTGGGTGGGCGACGGAGAGACGTTGAAGTTGAAGCCGACGAAGTAGATCACTCCGGCCAGGACGGCGGAGCCGATCCAGGCAACGGCGAGATGCGGGGCCCGGCGCCTCAGGTAGATGAGCAGCAGTCCGGCCGGCCATACGAGCAAGCCCTGAAGTGACGAGAAGCTGGCGACGACGGCCGCCGCGATGGCGCCTGCGAAGACGGGCCATCGCAGCGGCTCCTGGTCCAGCAGGAACAGGGCCAACACGACCATGAGGAGGACCAGGTACCAGGCCATCTGGAAGCCCCACAGTGCGTTGACGGCCTGGGCGAGCGAGAGCAGCAGGAACGCCACCGGGCAGTACCAGATCCACCGCCTCCCCGGTGAGCGACGCTTGTGCGCGCAGATGACGAGTGCCGTGGCGCCGAACAACATGAGGGCGCTCAGGTACTCCTCGGTCACCACGTTGAAGTGCGTGCTGTAGGCGAGGGCCAGGACGATCAGGTTGGGGAAGAAGATGCGGTTCTCGTAGTGCTGTGACCACAGTGTCGAGAGGTGCAGGGTCCCCGAGTACGCATGACCGATCAGTGCCACGTCGTCCCATTGGTCCGCGAAGATGACGTTGACCCCGTCGGCGTGGATCATCCAGAGGTAGGACACCGCGGGGATGGCGAAGCCGACGAGAGTCGCGACGGGGATCAGCCACGACCGCCAGTCCGAATGCGGTGACGCGATGGCTCCGTGGCCAGGCAATTCGACACCTGTAGCCGGTCGTGACGACGTCACTGTGTCGACCATGTCTCGGCCTGACCGATCAGACATCTAACCGGTCGCCATCGGGGAACCTATCCGTGCAGGAGACGCCGGCATAGGCCCATGTCAGGTGACGATCCGGTCAGGTCGGCCACCGACACCGGCGATCGGGACCCGCTGGGGCTCACGGCGACGAGAGCGGGGCCCTTTCCGCCCAGGTAGTGCACAAACATGGTCGATCCGTACCACGTGACGTTGATCTGGTTGAGCGTCGGATCCGTCATCACGTCGATACGGTACTGGAGGTGCTCATGGGCGGGGAAGTTCCATCCGACGGGGTCCGGCCAGGTGTTGGGGGGAGTTCCGGGGTTCTCGAGGCGGATGTTGAAGAGACCGCCGCCCGCCGGTTCGGCTACGAGCGTCGAAGAGCCGAACCGAAGCAGCGGGACGGCGGTGCGGATGCTTTGAGGCGGCACGTTGAAGGTGAGCCCGACGGTGGTGTTAATGGATCTCGCCTGCTCGACCGGGATCCATGTGTAGTGCATGATCTGTTGTCCCGGTGAGTCCCAGAACGCATAGCCGGTTGACAGATAGAGACCGGTGCATCCCGGCGCCGCATAGAGCTGGTTGGCCGGGGCCCAGTATGGAAGCGAGCCACTGCGGATCACGGAGGCCGACTGAGAGCCCGGAGTGAGCGACTGTTGGGTTGTGACGTAGTTCTTGGCCTGTGTGGACGTCCACTGCGGAACAGGTGAGGCTGCGATCCCGAGGTTGGCGACCACGCTGAAGAGGGCGAGCACCACCAGGAGCGAGGCCGCCGCCTTCACGACGAGGCGGCGCCTACCGCCGATGCGATGGCAGATGTCGACGAGGCCGACTGCGCCGGCGAGGATGAGAAAGGGGAGCAGGTCGGCGGAGTAGCGGTTGAAGATGAAGCCGAAGAAGAAGACGCCGGCCCCTCCGGCGGCCCCGGCGATCAGCGGTATACGGGTCAGGCTGATGGTCCCGGAGCCCCGTGGCCTGAACGCCGCCACCACGCCCCAGCAGCTGAGCAGGAAGAGAAGCGGCATCGACGCCGGGATGCTGGCCGTCGGCTGCGTCTGCTCGAGCACCACCTTGCCCACAGCGAGGGGGTAGTGGGCGGGGACGGTGATGAAGGGGAACGTGCTCGTCAGGTGCAGTCCCGCCGGTTGGAGGTACGCGACCAGGGTGCTCGGCAGGAAGTGGAGGCCGAACGGTGTACCACCGTTGACGGCGAGAAAGTACCGGCGATGGGCGTTGACCTGGGTCCATACCTGGTCTTGCAGCGGGTAGCCGCCGATGGGAGCGCGGTACTTCGCCCAGCCGATGAAGCCCGCGACGAGCAGTGGCACCAGTCCCGCAAGCGCGGTGGAGAAGGCAAAACGGCGATCCGTCGGGTCCCTTCGGGCCAGCGCGAGCCAGCCCGCCGCGAGCAGAGCTCCAAAAGCGCAGGCATAGCCTGTCGAGGGGCGGTCGAGGTTGGCGGCGAGCACGAGGCATCCGAGCAGCAACACTCGTCGACGCGATGGTCGCTCGAGGACACCCAAGAGGGCGAAGAGCGCCCCCGTCGTCAGGGCCACGCTCCACGCCATGTCCTCGTTGTAGACAGAAGGAGAGGCAGCGAGAAACACCAGCACGCTCCCACCGGTCACGGTAGCTGCGAACACTCCGTAGCAGGCCGCCTCTCCCCAACCGAGTGGCATGGGCCCTCGTACGAGGTGGCGTGCCCTCCAGAGGAGTAGCGACGTGAACAGGCCGGTGACGACCCAGGCCAGCAGGATCGAGGGAGCCGTGAGCCGCCCGTCAAGGCTGCTCGTGACCAGGAGAATCGGCATCCGGAGCAGAGCCGGGAAGAGCCCGAAGTAGGTGTACGCGTGCCCGTTGTACACGAAGGCCTCGACGCCGATCGACCCGTTCGGGATGTACAGGTGACCATGGAACAACGCCCGCGCCTGGATGTCGTAGAAGTTGGACGGCGCCACGCTCCTGAGGGGGTCGAGTCCTCCCGACCAGAGGTCCCAGAGAGTCCAGAGGTACGGCACGGTGATCACTGCGATCCCGATGAGCACGGCCCATGTGAAGCGCTTGCGGTCAGCTCCGCGATCCGGGAGCCCCTGGGTATCCTCGATCGTCTGGCCTGGCCCCAGGTCGGTAATGGTGGCGCTCATGTCCCAGGGGGTGGCTGAATCGGCTGGCGGCACGACCGGAAGGTCTCCGGACCAAACCCGAAGCGCCGGGGATCGTTGACAGCCTGGTTGACCACGGCGATCCAACGGTCAGTCGCCGGCCTTCCCGTCTGCACCCTGTATCCGTCCGATACGAACATCGGTCAGCGGTCGCCCACCAGGCTGTGGCAGAGCGCCATCGGATGGGGCGACGTCACCATCGGGATGTCCGCGACCGTGACGACCGGCGTCGTACCCGGGGAGGGCTGAGGGGTCGCCCGGACGACGATCGGTCCTCGTCCGGCGATGTAGTGGTCGAGGTACTGCCACCCGTACCACGTGAGGATCAGAGCATGGAGATTGGGATCGACGGTGACGGTGAAGCGGCTCTGCGCATGCAGATACGTGATCGGGAGGATCCAACCATGCGCCGGGGGCCACGCGATCGAGGTTCCCGAGTTCTCGAGCACGAGGCGCACGGAATCCGGTGCAACCGGTACGAGGACGAGCGACGCCCTGCCGTATGTCAGGAGGGTCACGGGATGGGTCAGAGAGCTGGCCGGGCGGTTGAACGTGAACCCGATCTCGCGGGTGAAGGCGGGGCTCTGCTCGACCGGCATCCAGGTGTAGTGCTCGATCTGTTGGCCCGGCACCGACGAACTGTCGTCACCGCTCGACATGTAGAGACCCGAGCAGTGGTTGACCGCGAACAGCTCGCCCGAGGGACCCCAGTAGGGGAGCGACCCTCCGGTCCGAACGCTGGCACCGAGCGAACCGAGGCTCAACGTCTGCTGGGCCGTCACGAACCCTGCCAGCTGGGTCTGTGTGAATTGCGGGACGGGCCACGCTGCCACCGCCACGTTGGCGGCGACCCCATAGACAGCGAGTGCGAAGAGGCCTCCGAGCGCCCATCCCCGTGCCTTGCGGCTGCGCCCATCGAGGAGGCGCCAGACTTCGATCATGCCGATCGCCGACGCGACGATGAAGAAGGGCATGAAGTCCCCGATGTACCTCTGGGAGATGTAACCCCAGACGACGACCCCGGCCGTCCCCACGACCCCGGTGACCAGGATCAGCCGCGCCAGCCGCACACGACCGGGACCCCGCCGCCGGAACGCCGTGACTGCCCCCCAGACGCCGAGCATGATGAGCAACGGTGCCGTCGTGGTCATGCTGGCCGTCGGATAGGTCAACTCCATCACCGCTCCGAGGCCCGAGGCGGGGGACCCGGGGGGGGTGATGAACGGGAACAGCGTGGAGAAGCGGACTCCGAAGGGCTGGAAGTAGGCCCACAACTGGGCCGGGATATGGTCGAGATTCTCCGGCTTTCCCCCGTTGGCGGCGAGGAAGTAGCGGCGGTACGCATTGAGGTGGGTCCACACCTGGTCCTGCATCGGCAGCCCGACCCAGACGCCGAATTTCGCGTAGCTCACCGCCGCATTCAGGAGGAAGCCAACGAAGCCGATCGCCGCCAACGGGATCGCCCAACGACGGGCGGCCGTTCCCCCCTTGCCCAGGGCGAACCATGCGGCCACGAGGATGCAACCGAGTGTGACCGCGTAGCCGCCCGGTGTCCGGTCGAGATTCGTGCACACCACCAGCACGGCGGCGGCAGTCGCCCGGCCCCACGACGGCCGCTCCTGGAGGCCGAGCAGCGCGAAGAGGCTGCCGACGACGAGCGGGATGCTCCAGGCGAAGTCCTCGTTGTAGACGAAGGGCGTCGCCGCCAGGTAGATGACGACCGAGCCGCCCATCACACCGGCCATCAGCACGCCATACGAGGCCGCCTCGGCCCGACCGACGAGCGCGGTGCCACGGATGAGGACCCGCAGCCGCCAGAGGAGCAGGGCGGTGAAGACGGCAGTGGCGAACCAGGCGAGGAGGAGCGAAGGAGCCGTGAGATCGCCGTCGAGGCGGCTGGTGAAGAGCAGAATCGGCATCCGGATCAACGAAGGGAAGAGCCCGAAGTAGGTGAACTGGTGGCCGTCGTGGACGAACGCCTCGATGCTCAAATCGCCGTTGGGCACCCACAGGTGGCCGTGGAACATGGCTCGGGCTTGGCGGTCGTAGAAGTAGTCGAAGGAGACGCCTCGAATCACGTTGACCTTGCCGGACCACAGATCCCAGAGCAGCCACAATGTGAAGGGCAGGGTCAGCGCCGTTCCGGTCACCGTCGCGATGGTGAACCGCCGGCGGCTGATCTCCTCCGGCGTGCGCGTCGTGAAGGCACCCTGGTCCTCGACGCGTCCCTCGTCGACCTGCTCCGGACCGGTGATGGTGGTGGTGGCCATCACGGACCCCCTCGACGACGCTGGAAGTGCCGGTCCCCGAAGGTCTGCTGATAGATATCGACCGTTCTGTCGCGCGCCCGAAGGCTCTCTGGATCCTCCTCCACGCGGACCAGGACGATGGCTGGCGCGCCGGACTGCCGCTCCTCGACGCTCGTCATCGGATACCCGCGCAGCGATAGCCCCGGCGGCGCTGGTCCTGCGGTGGCGGATGTCGGCGCCGGTCCCCCCCTCCGGTCGGACGACAGCCCAACCCTCGGACAGAACTCCTCTCGGCCATCGATTCTTCCCCCGTACGTGGTTCTCGGTCCGTACGCACCCTCGACCCCAGCCTGCCCTGCGTCCGCCGGCGGACCTCAGCCCTGGGGTCGACCTCAGTTCGGCCCCAGGTTCGGTGTCCGCGATCTTCGCGAGTAACCGGTTCAGAATGGTGAACTTGAGCGGCCACAATATCCCAAAGGCGCCGACGGTCGCCCTCGCGACGAGAACGCTCGAGACAAGATGAGTGGGATCGTGCTCGTTGCCGAATCGGTTCGTCCTCGTGGTGCCATGACCAGGACAATCCGTCGCCGGTGAGGGGCAACGACCCGGAACGGCCGGACCTCTCGCCAGAGTTACCCGGACCAGTCGCCAGAGTTACGAGGCGCCCCTCGCGCGCCAGACCCACTGCCGGTTGGGAATTCGTCACAACGAGCCAGATCGCGTTCCGAGATAGGCACAATGAAGGAAACCCCCATTCTGTTCGCCGGAGAACCGGGGGCTGAAGGTTGCAAACGCCCCTCCGACACTCCCGCACCCGCACCCGCACCCGCAGGTCGTGCCACGATGTCGAGCGTCTCAGTGTCGGGGTTTTGAGGTGACCCGCCGCCTGCGATCCCTGAATCTTCCCGCCCTTGCTCGCTGTAGTTCCGACCCAGCCCCCGTGAGCTTAACCATTCTGCGGGGTTGGACCCCCTCCGATGCCCTCGAGCGAACGAGTCCGCTCGAGGGGAGACCCGCGCCGCATGCTCGCGCCGCCGAAAAGCGGGGTGAAGAACCTCACGAACGCCCCGACCGCCGAGAACCTCGTCCAGCGCTCCTTCGTCGCTGCGGGACCCAACGACCTGTGGTCGCCGAACGGGATCATGCGCACGTCGCGCCCCCGGAAGGATTCGAACCTTCGCACACGGTTTAGGAAACCGATGCTCTTTCCCCTGAGCTACGGGGGCGTGACCCACACCAGTTCGGAGTGGGCTGCCACGGCGCGGCACAACCCATGCTAGTCGGTGGCATGCACCATTGAAGCCTCGAACAGTTGGGTTGGCGGAGGGGGTGGCTTTGGCGGATCGCGATGCGCGTCTGGGATCTCGGTTCATCCGAACAGACTTAAGTGATGCTCCCTCAGGAATTGTGCTTGTTCCCTGAACCACTGTGCGGGTTCAGGGACAAAAATACCGAGTCCGTAGCTCACCGTTGCATCCGACTCGTGATTGATGTTTCGGGTGAGGGACGCACTTTCGACAGAGTTCTCGTAAAACGACCGGGCACCCGGAATTCCGTAATGTACGCTCGACACGACCTGGATCAGGATTGCGGTAATGGCAATCCATCGGATGGTCTTGCGATCGATGCGATCGATGCGGCCCTTGACCCAGGCCATGGTTCCGTGCGTTAACCCGCGCGCTTGCTCTCCCCTGTCTTCGGCCCTCGTTCGCACGTCTGCGGAGAGCCCGCTCAGAGTCGTCAAGTAAACGCCCGCCAGGACGAGAATGTCGTTCGTCGTGTACCGAGACTGTGCCGCCGCCGCCAAGCCGAAGATAACCCGGTCCTCGGTGAACAGGAGAGCGAACATAAGTCCAAAGACGATCAATGCAATACCTATCGGTACCCCACTGTGCTCGTCTCTGCGGAATCCCCACTTGATGAGCACGAGCACGGCCAATACCAGGATCACCACCCCGAAGACCATCACCCCTGCGTTGGCGGGTACACGATTCTGGGGCTGTACGCCGGCGATGTCGCCGAGGGCGTACACGAAGAATTTGACGGTCTCCCACGGATGCTCGAGCGCATTGCGAGGGTTGTCGGCCCGCCCACCGTTCGAAACGGTGAATTTGTAGAAATAGAGTGCTGCGGTTGCGACCGCGACCCCGATCCAGCTCACGACCGTCCGTTTCGTCCGACCTCGGAGCAACAGCAGCACGAGTCCCACTGGCCAGATGAGTAGCCCTTGTGTGGAAGAGTAGGTGCCCACGACCGCCACGACTGCCGCGGCCATGAAGGTCGGCAAAGTCAGTGACGGCCGATCCAAGAGCGCGATGGTCGCGGCGAGCGACAACAGAACGAGGTACCACGCCATTTGGAAGCCCCAGAGAGTGTTCTGCCACTGGGCGAACGACAGAGTCAGAAAGGCGATCGGGCAGTAGAACAGCATCGGCGTTTGAGGTGACCGGCGTTTGTGGGAGAAGATGAAGAGTGCCGTGGCGGCCAACAACATGAGGGCGCTGAGGTACTGCTCGACTTCGATGTTGTAGCGCACGGTATGGGCCAACGCCACGACGATGAGATTAGGAAACAAAATCCGATTGCCGTTGTGGAGGGCCCACAGTGAGGCCCAGTCGGGAAAATGACTGTACGACGCACGAATGACCGGGACGTCGTACCACTGATCTCCGACCAGCGCATTCATCTGGTAGTGCCGAAGGAGAGCGAGGTATCCGATCACCGGAACGGCGAAGCCGATGACTGTCAGCGCCTTGACGATGGATGGGTGCAATCCGCCCACTTTCCAGGTGCCCTTCTCTCGAGCCGGTCGCGCTGGTGCCGCCTCAGTCGATGGCGAGGGCGAGAGATCTGTGATCGAGGTCCCAGTTGACGTCTCGAAGCTGGAGTTCGGTGGACCGGACATGCTCATCCAAATTCTCCCGTGCAATCTCCACCCTCAGACGCGAGACCACGCCAAATCCGAGCAACCATGCTCATCACCATCGACATGTCGCCATCACGTGGAGAAACGGCCGCCCAAGCGGTGAAGAATGCCTGAGTAGTCGGGCGTATCACCAACGCGTCCGTTCGATGCGCTGAACCCGCCAATGTTTGCCTCATCCGCTGACGCAGTCACCTTACAAATCGGTCGGAATGCCTCAGGCACCCACTTCGGCATCGGCGAGTTCCGCGAACAGCCGATTGAGGACAAGGAATTTGAGGAACCACAGTATGCCGAACGCCGCGATGTTCGCCCCGACGACGACGATCGTTCTAGCCAGATGGCCAAGATGATGCGTATCGGAGAAGTTATGCGCCAACGAAGCCGCGTACAAAGCAAAGAGGATGCCCGAAATTGACATCACCCAAAAAGGGACCAGCTCTCGCCAGATATGGGACCGTCCCCCCTTTCCCCAGACCCACCGGCGGTTGAGGTAATACGACGGAATGCCTGCCATGACGTTGGCGAAGAGGGTGCTGACAACCTCGCCCCACAAGCGAAGTACCCCGTACACGATCGTGAGGATGATGAGCGAGGTCAAAGCGGAAATCACGGACACCATCGTGTACTTGAGTACCTTCAGTCCCTGAGGGCTCTGAGCGAGGTGCCACAGCCGCACTAACCGGCTCTTCACGGGTCAAAGATTATCCCGTCGAACCCGTCGCCGCCTGAGGGCAGTGGCCCCGTTCAAGGGTGCCCGTCCAAGGGTGCCCGTCGGAGTCGAGCGCATGGGTAGCGACCTTTCGCGTCATGGCCTCTCCGCTACACTCAGCGCGTATGGGGAAGGGTCCGGCCAGCTCCCTTCAGTGGGCTCCTCCCGGGGAGGGTCGGGTCGGTTCCCTCGAGGACGAAATAGTCATGGCTGATCTCGCGGCAGCCGACGAGGCGCCTCTGCGGTCAGATCTCGATGTCGGGCGACGGCGATACACCTGGGCTGCAGTGATCGCCGTCGCGCTCACGGCGGTGCCCTTCGTGTGGATCCTCTGGTCGGATTGGGGCCCCGTCGATCCGCTCCGTGAATCGATCTTCCAAAGCAACTTCTTCGACTTGCAGGCGCGCGCGATGTTCCATGGCCACCTGTCGTTGCCCAACGGAGCTCTTGGCATCGAAGGTTTCGTGCACGACGGGAGGACCTATACGTACTTCGGCTTGTTCCCCTCAATCATCCGCATGCCGATATTGCTCGTGACCAGCAGCCTGGACGGCAAGCTCACTGTGTCATCCATGCTCATCGCATGGTTGTTGACCGGACTGTTCTCCTCGCTTTTGCTCTGGCGAGTTCGGTACCTCGTTCGCGGCGATTGCGCCATGGGGCGAACCGAGGCGACTGCGTACGGGGTCCTCATGGCCACGATCATGGGCGGCACAGTCTGGATGCTGCTGGCGTCGATTCCCTACGTCTTCAACGAGGACATCGCGTGGAGCATATGCCTCACCGTGGCCAGCATCTTCGCCCTCCTCGGTGTGATGGAGCGACCGTCATGGAGCCGCGTCATCGCCAGTGGTCTGCTGATCTTGTGTGCGAATTTCGACCGGGCGACCACCGGGTGGGCGTGCGTCGTAGGCGCCGGGCTCATTTCTGTCTGGTTCCTGCTCGGTCTTGGTGGACAAGAGAACCGACGATGGTTCGTTCCTGTGCTCGCGGCGGGCCTGATCCCGCTCTTCATGGGATGCGCCTTCAACTATGCGAAGTTCGGTGTCCCGTTCGGGGTTCCGATCACGGATCAGGTCTGGTCCCACGTCAATGCCTATCGGCAGAGATTTCTCCTCGCTAACCACAACTCGGAGGTTGGTACCGTCTACGCGCCGACCAACATCGCCACCTACTTTCGACCAGACAACCTGAGCATCAGCCGTGTGTTCCCATTCATCACGCTGCCCACGAGCCCACCGAAGGCCCTGAATGGCGTACTTTTCGACAAGTTGTATCGGACAGCCAGCGTTCCGGCATCGACACCTCTGCTCTTCCTCCTGAGCATCTGGGGTCTGGTGACGGCCTTTCGACCCAAGGCGGTCGGGAAAGTAGCGCTGACCCGCCTCCTCCTCGTTGCCGCGGCGAGCGCCGGCGCCGCGTTGATGTTGTGGGGCTACATCGGTCCGAGGTATCTGGGTGACTTCGTTCCATTTCTCGCGCTGGCCAGTGCCGTTGGAATGGCCGACATCTTTCGTCGACTGGAAGGGCGGCGGCGCCGGGTGCGGCTGAGTGCGCTCGGGGTGATCGGCCTGGTGGCGCTCTTCAGCATTGCGGCCAACATCGGCATGGGAATCGTCCCAAATGAAGAGTGGACCAGCACCCAAGCCGTCAATTACGTCAGCGCCCAGAAGGCCGTCAGCGACCTTACTGGTCATCCGTTGCAAGGCCGCGTCGTCCGGGGCACCTCACTGCCTCCATGGGCTCCGGCCGGCCAGTTGTACGTCATCGGTCACTGCAGCGGTCTCTACATCTCCAATGGGGAGAGCTACTCGACCGTACCGAGTCAGCAGTACACACGGACGACCTGGCTCACAGTCCAACTCGGCCGACCCTTTCAACACAATTTTCGGCTGACTGTGAACGTTCCCCGGACGACGACCAGGGAATCGGTGCCGCTGCTCAAGACGGGAAAATACACCGCCACGGCGATCGAGACGCCCATCAGTCAGCAACTCGTTGACATGACGTTCGCCATCACCGGCGGGCCAAAGAAATTGGTCGAGGCGGCATCGTTTGTGGTCAACACCGGCACGACGCACGCCGTGGTCGTCACTACCGATCCGGTCAAACACGCTCTGGGGGTGCAAATGGACGGGGTTGCCCGAGTATCGTCGACGTTCACGGACGGGCACGTCCATGTCGCCCCGATCACTTCGCCTTCGCAGGCTCGATCAAACGTCTTGGTGGTCCAAAGGGAGCCCACGCCTCGACCAACGCTGTGTCTGAGCCTGATTCACTGACGTGCACCGCTCGCATCCGGGAGCCCGCCGCCGGGCGCGCCGAGCCCACCGAGGCGGGCGTTTCGAGGGCGAGGCGCCGAAACGAGCAGAGTGGCCTTCCGAAACCCGGATTGTGCTGCATGCGAAGCGCATCGGTGTCCCGAAGACCGTTGCTGGTTGCAGCCGACCCTGGACCCGCTTAATTTGGTGCGCTCCACGCACCTCGGGGGCGTTGCGCCTGGGGTGGCTACCATCAAATCTTGCACAATTCTTGGCTCAACCCCTGGAGGCCCGTCTTGCGCATCCACTTCCCCTTGGACCGAAACCGGGCGTGCGGCACCTGGCAGAAAGCCGACGACGCAGTAGGGTTGGCCCAGGACAGGAGGCCCGGTGGATCGGCTGGAGGCGTCGCCCTGTCGAGCGTGACACCGGACGGGCTCGACCGCCGGATGCGTGCTACACAAAAGGCGCACGCTCACGATGGGCAGCAATTCGGACTTACCGGCGATACCAGGGAGGCAGGACCCAGATGCCAGTAGGCATGCGAGCAGGGACGCCCAAAGGATGAGGCTCCAAAGCGAGACCGAAACGCCCGTACCCGTCCTGGACATCGATCGTCTGGAGCGGGAGGCCGAACGCCTCCACGTCGAATATCAGTCCGCCGAGCCGTACCCACACATCGTGATCGATCAATTCCTCGAGCCGGAGGCTGCGAAGGCAGCCATCGCCGAGTTCCCACCCCTCGACCCCGAGACGTGGAACAACTACCTACACATCAATGAACGCAAGTTCAGCAATACCGATCCGGCTACATGGGGACCGACCCTGCAGCGCATTCTCGAGGAGCTCAATTCACCCCGCTTCGTGCAGTTCATCGGCTCGCTACTCGGTGTGGACGACCTGATCGCCGACCCTTCCCTGGAGGGAGGGGGTCTCCACAAGTCGACAAGAGGCGGGTTCTTGAACATCCATGCCGACTTCACCGTCCATCCTCACAACCGCAACTGGCAGCGTCGAGCCAACCTCATCTTGTACCTCAACGAGGATTGGGAACCCGAATACGGTGGTGACCTCGAACTGTGGAGCACCGACATGAAGAGGTGCGTCGAAAAGGTCAGGCCCATTGCCAACCGAGTCCTGATCTTCACGACCGATGCAACGTCGTTCCATGGCCACCCGGAACCGATGCGCTGTCCCGAAGGGACCGCGAGACGGTCCTTGGCGCTCTATTACTTCAGTATCGAGGTGGACCCCGTCGTTCGCTCAACCGAGTATCGGCCGCGACCTGGTGACGGGGCCCACGCCATCCCGATTTTTCTCGATCGGCAGATGCTCAGAGCGTATGACTGGGCGAAGCGGCATCTGGGGATCTCAGATGAACTGGCCAGCAAGCTCCTCGGATACCGCGATCGCATCCGGCGAAAGAGTCACGAAGGTCAATAGGAGACATGGCCGCGGCCATCGGACAACCCACTCGCCGGCCCCTGAGGATCTCCTGATGGAACCTGAGCGCACGTGGCCGCGATCGCCGACTGCCCTGAGTCGACAGCGTTTCGGCTGCACCTGTACGACTCGGGCACGTCCATCAGTTGGCCACCCGCGACTGGTTGACGCTTTCCCGTCACGAATAAGGAAGTCCCCCTGCCCGAAGAGCAGCCACTCCGTAGCCAGTCAGGCATCGACATCTTCACCATGTCGGCTCCTGACCCGGAGAACCTGACGACTTGCACACGCACCGCAGTCCGGAAGCATCGACGTCGCTCACGCAGCGTTCCGACCCGCCTCGAGGACGGTTCAGCTGCGTCGTCGACGACCACCCACGTTTCCATCTCGACGCGTTGCGATGGTACGCAGCGCTCTCTGACGTCGCTGGAGTCTCGCCCGACGATCTCGTCGTCCACACCGTCGGCGCGTCGACCTCCGATGTTCTCGAGTTCCTCCGTTCCGAGGGGGTCACTGTACGCGGCATTGATCGATTCGACGACCGCTCGCCTCACTGCAACAAGATCTCCGGCGCCCTGCGACTGGCTGAAGACGATGCCGCGGGATTAACCGTCCTGTGCGACACCGACGTGGTGGTGCTCGAAGATCCCCGCCGGATCGACGTCCCGCACGACGCCGTAGCTGGAAAGCTGGTGGATGCTCCGGTCCCCCCGCTGGAGGTCCTTCTCCGCATCTTCGCCGCTGCGGGACTGTCCGCTCCGCCCGTAGTCCCGCTTCCCTGGGGACCTGACCAACTGACCGTTTCGGGAAACAACAACGGCGGTCTGTACCTTGTACCGAGTCCACTCCTGCGCGGAGTGGCGACCGCGTGGGCCCACTGGGCCACTTGGCTCCTCGACCGACTCGCACTGCTCGAAAATTGGGCCGTCTACGTCGACCAGGTGGCGATGGCGATGGCTCTGACCGCCGAGACCGTTGCCTCCGTCCCTCTCGACGTACGCTGGAACACCCCCATTCACGACCCGACAAGGATCCCAGCAGCCCCGCCGGAACCGGCCGTGATCCACTACCACCAGGAGCTGGACCGCCTTGGTCAGATCCGGGCGACGGGAGCACCCTCGATCGACCGGCAGATCGCTTTGGCCAATACTGCGACCCGCAAGGTATGGACGAAGGCTGCTCCCGAATCCTCCTACCGAGAATGGCTGGCACAATCAGCGCCGGAACAGGACCACGAGCTGATGAGGATCGTAGACGTCCTCATCAGCGCACTTGAGCCATCCTCGGTCCTCGACGTCGGCGCGAACAGCGGAGTCGGCCGGAATCCGACGATCCAACGGTACACGGCATTTGCGCCCTCAGATGATGTAGGGCAGACCCTCGCCGAACGACTCTTCCAGGCTGACCTCGTTCTCTGTCTCGATGAGCTGACCCACCCCACGGATGCATCCAGATGCGCACGTCTTGTGGATCTTCTGTGGCGTTCAACGTGCCGAGCCCTTGTGATCCGTGGATACGAAGGCCCAGCGGGCAATAGCACCGACCCGGGCAACGATTCTGGCGAAGCGCTCTCGGGCGCCCTGCGGCGCGTCGCTCCCGATGCAGAGATCTATCCGGTCCGGGTCGACGCCAATCTCTCGACCTTCGTTGTCCTCAGGTCTCCCGAGGACAAGCACCCCCGTGACTTCGTGGCAGCCACATTGGATCCCTTGATTCTGCGCCACCCGGATCCGCTCGCGCTCATCACCATACGCCTGCATGCCCTCCACACAACCCGCTTCTATCCCGATCATGCACCTCGATTGTGGGAGTACCCCGTCGTGGCCGAACTGATCACCGAGATCCTCCCACCTGGAAGCCGTCTCATCGACGTCGGAGCAGGTGTCACCCCGTTGGCACCGTTCCTCACCAGCCGTGGCTATGTCGTCGACACCGTGGATCCGTCCCCGACCATTCGAAGCTGGCCGCCACAACCGGATTGGAACGAATGGGACTTCCTGGACTACGGGTCCATTGGCCTCGCGAACCGATCGTGGAACTGCAGACTCGACGAGCTCCCTCGTCGACCGCTTTCCGACGGTATCTACTCGATCAGCGTGATCGAACACGTCACTGCTGCGGCACGCCGATCCCTCCTCGGTGACATTTCGGCCCGCACCCGGCCTGGCGGCCTCGTCGTGCTCACCATTGATCTCGTGCGCGGCACCGACGAGCTTTGGAATCTCAATCTCGGAGTGGAGGTCGAGAACCCCGCCCGTCACGGCACCATTCACGATGTTGTTCTCGAGTGCGCGGCCCTGGGACTAGAGCTCTTCCGACAGGAGGTAGTGCGGGATTGGGGTTCCTCCAGGGTCGACATAGGGCTACTTGCCCTCCGGAGATCCGCGATCCCGGCAACAGGGGGTTGGGGCGATGTCGGGCGACGGTTGATCTCAAGAGTCAGTCGAGGTCGCCGTCCGGAATCGGCAAAACAGTGACGCTCCTGGTACGGCTCCCTTGGCCATCAAGGGGCGGACGGCGAGGATCGACGCCCCGTTTTCGCTTCGCCGTGCCACTGGATATGCTCGAAGGGAACGGCTGAGTCTGGAGGGTTCTGGGTGGTGGATGGCGTGAAGGTGGCCCCCGATGCATCCGTCGAGAAGAAGCGGGTCGGGGTGTTGGTCGTCGCGTACAACGCAGCATCGACACTCGCGAAGGTGCTCGATCGTATCCCGGCTGAGCTGAAAGCTGACATCGAAGAGGTGATCGTAAGTGACGATCACAGCCAGGACTCGACCTATCTGGTAGGCCTCGGCTACCAACAGCAGTCCGATTTGCCGATCACCTTGATCAGGCAACCCACGAATCTCGGCTACGGCGGCAACCAGAAGGCCGGGTACAAGCTCGCCATCGAGCACGGGCTTGACATCGTGGTCATGCTGCACGGAGATGGTCAGTATGCGCCAGAGTCCCTCCCGGAAATCCTCGCCCCGCTGCTGAACGACGAGGCCGACGCTGTTTTCGGTTCGCGCACGATGATCAAAGGCGCCGCTCGCAAGGGCGGTATGCCGCTCTACAAGTTCGTAGGGAACCGCCTACTTTCGCGGTTCGAAAATGCAGCGCTAGGAACCAACCTGTCCGAATTCCACTCGGGATATCGCGCCTACTCGGTGAGCGCGCTCAAACAACTTCCGTTCGAGAAGAACACAGACGATTTCAACTTCGACACACAAATAATTATCCAACTGCATGATGCAGGCATGCGTATCGCCGAGGTACCCATCCCCACCTACTACGGCGATGAGATCTGTTATGTCGACGGATTGGGATATGCGGCTGACGTCACGAAGGACGTGATCACCTACCGGCTGCAAAAGGCCGGTTTCGGGGACGGAAGCCGAATCGCGCTCGTCGAGGAGTACCAGCTCAAGCCGAGCGAAGACAGCTCACACGGCAGGATCACGAAGCTCTTGCAGCACCGACCGCAGAGCCGAATTTTGGACCTTGGTTGTTCGAGCGGGATGCTTGCTGAGCGGTTACGAGGTTTGGGGCACCACGTGGTCGGCGTCGACGTGAACGAAATCGATGGGGTCAGAGAGCGAACGGATTACTTCGTCAGGGCCGACCTCAACGAGGGAATCCCACCGGAAGTCGGCTCAGGCTTCGACATTGTTCTGTTGGCTGATGTCCTCGAACATGTTCTCAGTCCCGGAACCTTGATCACTCAGGCCAGGGACGTCTTGTCGCCGAGCGGGACCGCTATCTTTTGCGTCCCGAACGTAGCCCACTGGTACCCGAGGCTCCGGGCGACCCTCGGGATGTTCGATTACGACCAGCGGGGCATCCTGGATGCGACTCACGTGAGGTTCTTCACCCGCCGCAGTCTGGTCAAGCTGATCGAACGCCGGGGCTTCGCCATCCAACGGGTTGAGCCAGTGGGGGTGCCCCTGGACGCACTGGGTTTCGAGAATGACAAGGCCCGGACTGTCCGGCTCATAGATCGGCTCTTGTCGAATGTGTGGCCGACGATGTTCGGCTACCAATTCATCGTCGAGGCAACGCCCCGTAGGGACTGAAACCCCTGTTCATTGTTCAAGCCTGCGGCCGCACCGGAATCGGTGCGCACCCTCGACTCAGCTTCGAGGTGCACCTGCTGATCCGCTCCAGAGAGTATGGCGGCGCAGCCCCGTCCTCGCCCCTGCGCAGGCTGAGCGTTTCCGCGCGGTGTGCGCCTAGGAACTGAGAGCACCGCCCCCATCGCCCCCGTCGCCCCCGTCGCCCCCGACGTCCGCACTGTCGGGTGCCGGGCCCCCGGCTGCTCCGGACGTCGGTCCGGCGCCTGCTGCCGCCGAACGCCGCGCTCCATATCCGACCCAGGCAGCAATGGCCAACAAGACGATGCCGATGACCGCGGTCAAGGCAGCTCGCTTGTGGTAGTGCCCGCTGATGGATTTCTTGCCCGGGACGAATCCTGGGAGCGAATGGATCGGAATGGCCAGGTACATGATCGCATAGATGAGTGCGATGACGCCCAAGACGGCGCACACCGCACATATGACCCACCTGGCAGTACTCGACATGTTGCCCACCTCCGCAGCTCGAACAGCACTCCCCTTGTGGGGTCGTCGACCCCGACAGCACCCGGATGGTAGCCCGCTCCGTCTTGCCGTCGCCATCCACGCCGGCCCGGTTCTGAGGAGGTGCCGCTGTGGGCGAAGTACCATGTCGCCATCGCAGTCGCATCACCGTGTGTGACGAGATGGCCTGCCACCGCAGGCGTTCGCAGGCGTTCGGAGGCGACGGCGAGGGCGATGGATTCGAGCACGTGGAACGGCATGGAGCTTCGCACCGGAACAGAGGGTGACGCCGACGCCGCCGCCGCCCTCCACGTCGGCCAGATCAGCGAAGGGTTCTTGAGCTTCCTCGGGCCGCGGTTCCTACGAAGGCTGTACCGCCGGGTCACCCGGACCCCGGGTTCCTTCCTACTGATCGTTGAGGACGACGGGATCATCGTGGGCTTCCTCGCCGGTTCCACCAACGTCGCCGGGCTCTACCGGTCCTTCCTCTGGCGTGACGGGGCGGCTGCCGCTCTCGCCTGCGTCGGCCGGCTCGTCCGGTCGTGGAGACGTGTCCTCGAGACGCTGCGCCACGGCGCCGGCGCCACGGCGCAGGGCGCAGAGCTGCTCGCGATCGCCGTCGACCCGACGAAGCGGGGACGGGGAGCGGGAACGCTCTTGGTCGAAGGCTTCCTCACGGAGATCCACCGGCAGAAGCAGGACGCCGCCCACGTGGTCGTCGGCGCGGCCAACGAGAGGGCGGTTTCGCTGTACCGGCGAGCGGGGTTCCACACCTCCGAGCGGTTCGAGTTGCACCCCGGCACCGAGTCCCTCCTCATGCAGTGGCCGGCCCCTCCCGACATGGGGTCGTGACGGTGGAGGTTCTCATCGTGGTCACCGCCTCTCTCCTCGCCGCAGCGGTGGCGGTGCCGGCGTGCATCGTGATCGCCCGGCGTTGGGGCATCGTGGACCGCCCTGGGGCCCTCAAGGGCCAAGAATCCCCGGTGCCCTACCTGGGCGGGGTCGCCGTCTTCGCCGGCGTGGTCATCGGTGCAGGCACCGGTCGGCCCGTCGCCCTGGTCCCGCTGGCCGCTGCCCTGGCCGTCGGGCTGGGCGACGACCGCTTCGACCTGCCCGCTCCGGCGCGGCTGGTCGCCCAACTGGGGATAGGCGCTGTCATCGCCGTCATCCAGCCTGTCCACCTCCCGGGTTGGTTCGGTGTGCCCCTTGTCATGGCGGCGTGTGTCGTCCTGATCAACGGCTTCAATCTGCTCGATGGACTCGACATGCTGGCCGCCGGGGTCGGGGCCGTGGCGGCCGTAGGGTTCGCCGTCATCGTTCCAGGCCCTGCCCGGCTGATGGCGGCCTCCTTGGCGGGGGCACTGGTCGGATTCCTCTGGTACAACCGTCCTCCCGCCCGCATCTATCTCGGGGATGGGGGTTCCTACCTGATCGGGGCGTCGATGACCGTGCTGCTCACCTTTGCCTGGGGCGTCGGGACGCCCCGAGCGACCGGCGTGATAGCCCTGGCCCTGCTCGCCGTCCCGGTGGCCGAGGTGGCGTGCGCCATCGTGAGAAGGCGGCGCAGTGGGCGCTCCGTCCTGGCCGGCGACCGAGCCCATCCGTACGACCTCCTGGTGGCGACGGGTTGGTCACGCACCGCTGCGAGTGCGACGTACATCGGTGTCGAGGTGGCCATCATGACCTTGGTGGCCGTGGTAGGCCATGCCTCCATGGCCGTCGCCGTGACAGTCGATGTGGCCGTGGCGGTGCTCGTCCTCGGTGCCGCCGCCCTCGTCGGCGGATTGAGCGATACCGCGGGAACCCTGCCGTGAGTCGCGTGTACCTGTCCCCGCCGGACGTGGGAGCCGAAGAGCGACAGATGCTGCTCGAGGCGTTCGAATCCAACTGGATCGCGCCCACCGGGCCCGACGTCGACGCCTTCGAGCGTGAGATGGCCGAAAGGACAGGCGTGGCGCATGCCGTGGCTCTCTCCAGCGGAACCGCTGCGCTGCACCTCGCTCTCCTGTTGGCCGGCGTTGCACGCGGGGACGACGTGCTCGTTCCATCCTTCACGTTCATCGCCAGCGCCGCTGCCGTCACCTACCTGGGCGCTCGCCCCGTCTTCGTCGATTGCTCCGCCGACAGCTGGAATCTGGACCCGGCCCTCGTCGAGGAGGAACTGAGCGCGAGGGCCGTGACCGGTCGGCTTCCTGCCGCGGTGATCACTGTCGACCTCTACGGCGAGACCGCCGACTATCCGGCGTTGGAGTCGGCATGCCGCCGTTTCGAGGTACCACTCATCGAGGACTCGGCCGAGGCCCTCGGGTCGACCCACCGGGGCCGGGCGGCAGGTGCGTTCGGCGTCGCCGGGATCTTCTCGTTCAACGGCAACAAGATCATCACCACGAGTGGTGGCGGCATGCTGGTGACCGGGTCACCGGATCTGGCCGAGCGGGCTCGGCATCTGGCCACCCAGGCCAGGGAGCCGTTCTCCCACTACGAGCACAACACCGTGGGGTACAACTATCGCCTGTCCAACCTGCTTGCCGCCCTGGGCCGCGCCCAGCTCCGCGGGCTCGACGACCGTATCGAGCGCCGCAAGAGGATCGACGCGGTCTACGCGGCAGAACTGGCCGGCCTGCCCGGGATCTCGCCGATGCCGCGCACCCAGGCAGGCACGTCCAACTACTGGCTCACCTGTATCCTCATCGATCCTGCGGCGTTCGGAGCGGACCGGGAGCGGGTGCGAATGGCACTCGAGTCCGCGGACATCGAGTCCCGGCCCACGTGGAAGCCACTGCACCTCCAACCGGTGTTCGCTGGTACCGCCTTCCTGGGATCGGGCCACTGCGCCGGGGTCTTCCAGCACGGCTTGTGCCTGCCCACCGGGTCGTCGCTCTCGCCCGACGACCAGGCGCTGATCATCGAGGTCATCGCGGCGCAGGCCCGGGACTGACCTGGGAAAGATGGCCGCGCGTGTCGTATTCTGAACGCATGGACACCAGGGGGAATTCAAGCAACACCACGGGCAAGCCGAAGGCCTTGGCCTTCTACCTTCCCCAGTACCACCCGATCCCCGAGAACGACGAGTGGTGGGGCAAGGGGTTCACCGAGTGGCACAACGTGACCAAGGCCCGCCCGCTGTTTCCCGGCCACTATCAGCCCCACCTTCCGGGTGAACTGGGCTACTACGACTTGCGGGTGCCCGAGGTGCGGGTCGCACAGGCCGAATTGGCCCGAGCGCACGGTGTGCACGGGTTCGTCTATTACCACTACTGGTTCCACGGTCGCCGACTCCTGGAGCGGCCGTTCGAAGAGGTGCTGGCGTCCGGTGTGCCGGACTTCCCCTTCGCGCTGTGCTGGGCCAACGAGGAATGGACCCGGGGCTGGGACTCACAGACGGGTCACGTCCTCGTGCGCCAGGAGTTCAGCGAAGAGGACGATCGCGCCCACATTCGCCATCTGCTGCATGCATTCGAGGATCCTCGCTACATCACCATCGACGGTCGGCCGCTCATGCTCATCTACCGGCCGACGCTGATTCCGAACCTCAGCCGCACCAGCGAGATCTGGAGATCGGAGGCCCAAAAGGCCGGGTTCCCCGATCTCTACCTGTGCTGGGTCGAGTCATGGGGCGTACCCCCCGGCGGTGAGGGACCCGCGCCCTTCGGCCTCGATGCGTCGGTGGGATTCATGCCCGTCCTCGGGGAGCAGCTGCATCCTTCGCTCGAGACGCTCAGAGGGCACCGGATCCTCGACTACGAGTCGGCCGCCGAGACGGCCATGAAACTCCTCGACTGCCGCTGGAAGCGATTCCCCTCCGTGATGGTGGGATGGGACAACACAGCCCGCCGGGCCCGGGGAGCCACGATCTACCACGGCGCCACCCCGGCTCGTTACGAGCACTGGCTGAGGGTCACGGCCGACTCGCTGGCCGAAGTCCGCGCCGAGGAGAATTACCTCTTCATCCTGGCTTGGAACGAGTGGGCCGAGGGGAACCACTTGGAACCCGACCAGCGCTACGGTCGGGCCTTCCTCGAAGCCACCCGATCCGTGCTTGTCGAAGGCCCCACGGAGCCGACGTCCGACCAGACTGCCGTCGCTCCAGGAGAGCCGGCGGCAGCCAGCTCCGAACGGGCACGCACAGAGGCCGCGTGGCACGACCAGTCGGATCTCGACGAGGTGATGGTCACGGTCAACGGTTTGCTCGCGGAGCTCCAGCTGTCCGTGGGTCGGCAGGTGGTCGATCTCGTCGAGCAGCAAGACGCCCCACCGCAGAAACCGACACTGCATCCCCCCGGTATCGACGTGGTGCCGGGCACGTTCACCGACGTGGCTTCGCTGAAAGCGACACTCGACGGCATCGACGACATCGGTGCGACGCTCCTGATCGACGTCCTCCAGCACCTGGCAGACCCCCAGGAGCTGTTGACCGCATTGGCGGCCTGGTCGCTGGACCACGGCTCACCCCCCCTGCTGATCGCGGTCCCCCACGTCGCCCACGTGGACATGGCCCTGCAGGTCCTGTGCGGTCAGTTCGAGGTCCAGGACACCAGCCTCCTCAACGAGGCAAACCTACGCTTCTTCACCGAGGACACCCTGCAACACCTGGTCGACCGATCGGGGTGGCAGGTGGCGGGCAGAGAGGACATCCATTCCCTCTTTTCCGAGCAATATGACGCCGGTCTGCGCGACAGCCTGCCCGAGGAGATGGTGGGCGCGCTCCAAGCCACCGCGCAGGCAGTCAATCCCAACTGGTCCGTCACCCACTTCGTGTGGGTGCTCGAGCCCCGCCCGGTCGACATGGCACCCAGCTCGTACGGCGAGGCGGTGGCGCCGGCCCGACTGCACACTGCTCCGCCCATCGATCCGAAGGCCACGGCGGCGGTCGCCGATTACTTGGCCTCGGTCGGACTGGTGGTCAGCGAAACCAACCGGCGCGCCGTCGCCGCGCAGCGCACCTGGTCACCGGGCCCCACCTTGTCCCGTCCCAAACAATTTGTGCTGAAGGTCGCGTACGGCTCGCCACGCCGGGCCGCCGCCTTCAAGCGCGTTTACGCTCGGCTACGCTGAGCGACGTCCGCCGAGGCCTTGCCGCACGCCACCCATGAGCACCCCTGCGCCCGCTCCGGTCGAACCCACCATGCCGGTGGGACCGTGGCTGCTGGTGGTGGGCATGCACCGAAGCGGCACCTCGGCCGTCACCGGAGCCCTCGGCCAACTCGGATTGGCGGTCCCGGTCGAACTGGACCGGTTCGAACCCTCAGAGGACAACCCTGACCATTGGGAGAGCCAGGCTCTCGGGCTCCGCGACGACGCACTCCTGGAACGGCTCGGTGGGACGTGGGACCGGCCACCCGCTCCCGACCTCGGCTGGGAGTCCGATCCCGACCTCGCCGTGGAAGAGCTCGGTGACCCCGCCGTCCCGGCCGCCAAGGCCTTCCCGGACGCTCGCCCAGTGGTGTGGAAGGACCCACGTACCTGCCTGCTGCTCCCCTACTGGTTGGCCCACTTGCCGAAGCCGGTCGCTGCGGTGTTCATTTGGCGCTCGCCCCTCTCGGTGGCCCGCTCACTCCGGGCCCGGGACGGTCTGCATCTGGCCGACGGCGTCGCACTGTGGGAGCGCTACAACCGATCGGGATTGGCGGGCCTCGTCGGTGTGGACACCTTCGTCACCCGATACGAGTCGATCGTGGAGGATCCGCTGGGCAAGCTGGGCGACATCGCCGCCTGGCTCGGAGAGCTCCCCCAGTTCGCCGATCATGCCCCTCGCTGGGATCTCGCCCGTGCCGCTGCCGCCGTCTCCCCGCAATTGCTGCGCCAACAGCCCTCGGGCGATTCGGAACTCCTGCTCGACGAGCAGCGCCGCCTGGTCGAGCACCTCGGCTCGCTCGACGGCGGGCACCGTCCACTGGCCTCCTCTCCCCCGGGCGCCGAGTCCCCATGGACGACCGCACTCCTGGCCGATCGGCAAGAGCTGGCGCCACTGTCGATCGAGCGCGATGAGCTCAGGCAAACGGTGGCCGCACAGGAGGTGGCGGCGATCGAGGCGTCGGGCGAGATGCAGCTCGTCCGCGGAGAACTCCAGGTCGTCCGCGGAGAGCTCCAGGCCGCGCGCGGGGAGATCGAGAGACAGAGCGCCGATCTCGAATCGACGCGACGCGACCTGGCCGCCATGACCGAGCTGTACGAGCAGATGCAGGCTTCGACCAGCTGGCGGGTCACCCGTCCCCTCCGCCAGGTGGTCGCGTTCAAAGACCGAAAGGGCATGCCGCCCAACCGCTGACCGACACCGCAGGGCCGTCGAGCCGCCAGATTCAGCTCCGGCGCCGCATGAGGCGACCTGCGACCCACCGACGGAATCGGACTCCCCACAGTCCCAAGAGGTACGTCTCCAGCGTCGTGATCCGTCGGTCGCGGTCGGCAACGCGTTGCTCGAGGTAGGCCAGGTATTCGGCGTGCAGGTCTGCGGCTAGCCGAGCGGGGGCTGCAGTCGCCGGAGAACACCTCCCGTCGACCAACGCAGCGGAGCCTGCTGGACCGGGCGCCCTCCCACCCGCGTCTGCTCGTTCAACGGCCCGCTGCACGGCGGCGTCGAAGCCCGGCCCCGAGTCCCTGGGTGGCCGCGGCTCGAATCGGTCGAGGGCATCGCCCCATTTCTCGACCAGCTTCCGCTGGTTCCGGGACATCAGAAACTCTCGATAGACACGCGAAGTGCTCTGGCTCTCCCGATGGGTCACTCGAGCCTGCGGTTCGTAGCGAGTCCGGAAACCGTGGGCGGCCAGCGTCAGAGAGAGGTCGATATCTTCGAAATAGGCCGGAAAGAACCGTTCGTCGAACCCGCCGACGACGTCCCACGCCTGGCGGGTGACCAACAATCCGTTGGCTGAGGCGTAGTCGACGTCTCGCGGCTTCTCATAGGCGCCGGACCCCGACGGCAGACCCCTCCCCACGTGGGCGGCTGACCCGTCGCGCCAGACGACGGATCCTGCCTCCTGCAGCGTGCCGTCGGCCGCCAAGATGCGGGGCCCGACCGCTCCGATCGTCGGGTCATCGGCCGCCGCCCGCACCAGGGCATCGATGCATCCGTCATCGACCGTGCTGTCGTCGTTCAAGAAGACAAGCAGCGGGGCCCTTGCCACGGACGCCGCCTGATTGCACCCGGCCGCGAATCCGAGGTTCTCGCGATTGACGACCAAGACCAAATCCTCGTGCGCCTGCAAGCTGTCGAGCTCGTCCGCGGGAGTCCCGTTGGCCACCACCACCAGCTCGGTGCTCGGGGGACAGGCGCCCGGTCGCCGCAGGGCCTCGAGGCAGCCGAGGACCAGCTGTGCCCGACTGAGGACCAGGATACAAATCGAGACCCTCGGATCGTCGGGTACCCGTGACCCTCGCCGCACCGAGGGTTCGGGCAGCTCGGGATCCGGGTCCGTCGTGGCTTCAGTCATGCCCGGTGCGCGAGCACGAACCAGCCCGTCTCATCACGCGCCGCATCGACCACGAGACCCGCGTCAGAGAACCATGGTTCGAGCTCCGCCCATATGTAGCGATGCTCGACCGGCGCGCTGAGGCGGTCGAACGTGTCGAGAACGAGGCTGCGGAAGGGCTTGTCCCGGTACGTGCTCATCGGCAGACGACTGAGGGCGCCGAGACGAAACCGGTCGCCCCATCGCCCCGGCAGGACGAAGCCTGCGAAGAGCAGGGCGGCGATGGGACCACTCAGTGCCCTGAGGACCGGATGGGGCAGTTTCACCGTCGCCCGTCGCAGTACCGCAGCGAAGGCCAGGGCGGCGCCGCGCACGTTGATCGACTCGGGGCGGCTGTAGAGGTACACGAGCATCTGCCCGCCGGGCGCCAGGTACTTCGTCAGGTGCAGAAAGCCCTCACGGGGGTCATCGAGATGGTGCAGGACCCCGAGACTCGAGATGAAATCGAAGCTCTCCGGGGCGAATAAGGGCAGACGGAGGTCGGCCCGCACCACCCCGATGTTTTCGAGGTCCCCGAGGTTGTGGACCGCCGCGTGGACCGCGTCGGAGCCGTCGAGGGCGACCACTGTCTTGAGGTAGCGGGCCAACACGCGGGTGAATCGGCCCTTCCCGCAGCCGGCGTCGAGGCCCACCTGTCCAGCCAGGCCCGGAAGGTCGAGGTCCCTGAAATAGATGGCGGCGAACGACTCGTCCTCGTCCCGGATCGCATCGAAAGCGTTCCACTCGTAGCCGAAGCTGGAGAACGTGCGTGCCGTCGTCCCGCCCGCCTGCGAGGCGGCTGAGAAATCGAGGTAGCCGGATCCATCGGGGAAGCGATGACCGCGTGGACAGCAGACACCGGTCGACTCGGGCGCCAACTGCGAGCCGCAGAGCGGACATCGCAGGTACTCGACGATCCGCACCCAGGACGATGCCCCGCCTTCGCTGGTCACAGCCACCCCCGATCGCCTCCAGGCCGTGCCCAGCCGTATGCCCATCCGGTCAGCGCCGACAACGCTGAGAGATTACTCGCCGCCCGGGTTCACAGATGCCGGCGCCGTGACCCGAAGTCCCTAGCCGAGGCACGGCTTCCAACGGTCGATCCATGACTGAAGCACGAGCACGTCCCAGAGCTCGTAGCCGAGGTCCCGCCGGCCCGACGCGTGGAGGTCCCAGGCCCGGCGAATCGGGACAGGGTCCAGGAGCCCCTGGTCACGCAGGCGTCGCTCGTCGAGAAGGTGCTCTGCCCACGGGGCCAGCTCCGCCCGCAGCCACGGTCCGATAGGCAGGCCGAACCCCATCTTGGGCCGTTGCACCAGTGCCGCCGGCACGTGGCGTTCGAGCACCTGGCGCAACAGCCACTTGGTCTGCCCTCCCCGCAGCTTCGCGTGGAGGGGCAGGCTCCAGGCCAAGTCGAGGACCCGTCGATCCAGGAACGGGACCCGGGTCTCGAGGGAGACCGCCATTGCCGCTCGGTCCAGCTTGACCAGAATGTCGTCGGGCAGGTAGCGGACCAGGTCGAGCCAGAGCATCTGCTCGGTGATCCCGCCTCCCGCGACCGGTGACCCGTCGGTGTCGTGCGCCGTTGCCCGCTGGTCGGTCCCGAGCACCACCGACGTCGCATCGGGCCAGTGGGTGGTCAGTGCCCGATATGCGTCCTCCGGGTCGGACGCAGCGAGGACCCGGGCGAGCTTGGCCACCTTGGTCGACGGGTTCCGCACCCGCCAGCCCACGGGGAGGATGCCGGTGGCGCGACCCGCCATCTCGACCACGCCGGGCGGGATGCGCCCGAGGGTGGAGCCCGCTGCCCGGCGGGCCCCGCCCGGCAGGGTCGCCGCCTTCCCCCACACCCGGTCGAGCCACGCGTGCCGGTTGTAGCCGGCGAACAGCTCGTCTCCGCCGTCTCCCGACAACGACACGGTGACCTCCCGGCGCGCGACCCGGCTGACCAGGTGGGTGGGAATCTGAGAAACGTCTGCGAAGGGCTCGTCCCACATGTCAGGAATTCGGGCGATGACCTCGACCGCTTCAGCATCACCGACGTGGACCGCGGTGTGGTCCGTCCCCAAATGCGCAGCGACGGCAGCCGCCTCGGCAGACTCATCGAAGGAACGATCGGCGAACCCAACGGTGAAGGTGCGGACCGACCCCGAGGCGTGCCGCTGCATCAAGGCGACAATGGTGCTCGAATCGATCCCGCCCGAGAGGAATGCACCTACGGGGACGTCGGCCATCATCCGGGCGGCCACCGCCTCCGACAGTGCATCCTCCAGCCGGTCGGTCATGTCCGAGTCCGAGCCGCTCAGCTGGTGCCCGCGCGCCCGCGCCACGGCGTCGGCCGCGGACCAATAGCAGCGCTGTTCGGGAAGCACGCCTGGGGTCGGCGCCGCTGTCACTGTCACGAAATGGCCGGGCAGCAGTTTGCGCACACCGTGCCAGATCGTGTCCGGGGCAGGAATGCAGTTGTAGCGGAGATAGCTGGCGACGGCCTTTCGATCGAGCTGGCGCGTGAACCCGGGAAGTGTGCACAGAGCCTTCAGCTCGGACCCGAAAGCGAAGAACGGGCCAACCCAGCCGTAGTAGAGAGGCTTCTCACCGAAGCGGTCTCTCACGAGGTGGAGTGCACGATCCTTCCTGTCCCACAGAGCAACCGCGAACATCCCCTCGCTGGCATCGAGCGCCCGACGGACTCCCCAACGCTCGACGGCGGTCACCAGGACCTCGGTATCGGACACACCTCGGAATTGGGCCCCCTCACGCTCGAGCCGATGACGGAGCTCGCGGTGGTTGTAGATCTCTCCGTTGTAGGACACCACCCACCTGCCTCCGGGCGAGACCATGGGTTGCGCTCCACCGGGTCCGAGATCGATGACGGCAAGGCGGCGGTGACCCAGCGATACGCCCGCGTCCGCGTCGACCCAGACACCGTCGTCATCGGGTCCACGATGCTCCAGCGACGATGCCATCGCCGAGGCCAGAGCGCCCAGACGGTCGGCGCCAGTCGAAGCGTTCGGGTCGAGGATGCCGGCAATGCCGCACATGACGAGTCAGTCCCTTCTTCGACGACTCACGTCACGACCATCAGCACGACGGAGGGCCGGGATCATTGTGTGCTTCGGTGAGCTCGCCCTCGCTCCGACCGTAGGCACGGTTCTCGCCAAACCGGCCCATGACACCGTCCCAGAGCCCGTGGAGGATCGCCGCGCGCTCCTCGCGCCCACCGGCACTTTGCAGGTGCCGGATCGTGTAGGCCAGGTGCCACACGTGCCAGGAGGGATGTCCGTGCCGCCGCGCCAGGAGGATGGAGTTGCGCGTGTGGTAGTACGACCGCCAGATTTCACGTTCGTCCGTGGGGCGATGCCGCTCGTGAGCCTTCGCTCGCCCCGCCGACGTCTGTTCGTCGGCCACGGCCCGCGCCGACACGCCGTCGACGAGCACGTCGAATCCTCCCTGCCGGACCCGACAGAAGAAGTCGAAGTCCTCGAGACCGAAGAACCAATGTTGGTCCGGGACGATACCGGCGTCGAAGACCTGTCGCGCCAGGAGCGTCGCACCCCAGCTGGCCACATCGACCGGGACCAGCTCGTCGGCGCTCGCGCCCCCGCTGGGAGGAACAAGATTGACGGTGTGAGACCCTCGTCCGACGAACAGTCGCCCGTAGGCCACGACCGCCCCGAGTGGTCTCCCAGTCAGCCGGGCACGATCCTCGGCCCGGGCCACGACCTCGGCCAACCTCGGGCTGGGAAGTGAGAAGAGCCCCACGTCGTCCTCGCACAGGTAGGCCCAACGGACCGACGGGTCGGCGAAAGCGGCCTCCATCCCGGCGCCGAACCCCCCGGCCGGCCCGAGATTGTGCGGCAGTCGGACCAGTCGGACTCTGGCTTCCAACGTCGGGTCATCGAGCCCCCCGGACCCGTTGACCACCACCACCACCCGGTTGGGCGGGAGGCCCTCTCGCTCAATGAGCGATCGCACCACCTCGGTGGCCAGTCGTGGTCTCCGATGGGTGAGCACGACCGCCGAGACAGATGCCGGCGGCCGCGCATCGGCCTCACCCGACGGGTCCGGCTGGATTCTCACGCCACCCCCATCTCGATAGGCTAACAACGGACGTGGAGGACAAGAACGTGGCGGACGAGCAGGACACGAGCGACCGTCCGCTGGTCAGCGTGATCATGCCCGTCAGGAACGGCATGCCGTGGGTCGAGCACCAACTCCGTGCCTTGTCGACACAAGACCTGCCGGGCGACTGGGAGGTCGTCGTGGCGGACAACGGCTCTGACGACGGTACCCGCACGTGTGTGGAGCGGTGGTCCGAGGGCGACCCTCGTGTCCGTTTGGTGGACGCCTCGGCCCGTCCAGGCGCGGGAGCGGCCCGCAACATCGGCGTCCAGTCGGCCCGTGGCCGGATGCTGGCCTTCTGTGATGCCGACGATGTGGTGCAGGCGGGATGGCTTGCGGCCATGGTGACAGCACTGGCCCAGACCGACCTGGCCGCCGGGGTGTACGACTTCAGCTCCCTGAACGGCGGCCGGACCTCGGATCTGGCGCCCGCAGCGACCCGGCAGCTGGGGTTCCTCCCGTTCGCCCTGGGGGCGAACCTGGCCGTCCGCAGGGATGCCTTCGAAGCAGTACACGGCTTCTGCGAGACCATCCCCGTGTCAGAGGACGCCGATCTGTCCTGGAGGCTGCAACTGGCCGGATATCGCTTCGCAGTGAGCGACAAGGCCGCGGTGGCGAAGCGGGAACGTCCCCCTGGCAGGCCGACGTTCCACGCCGGCTGGGCCTTCGGGCGGTGCGCCCCGTTGCTCTTCCGGCACTACCGCGCCGAGGGCATGCGACGCGACATTCGGGGCGCGGCAATGGCCTGGGTGTGGTTGGTCGCGACCAGCCCCGGTCTGGTGAGAGCGTCGCGACGCCGTCGGTGGGTGCGGACCTTTGGCGTACGCGCCGGACGGCTGGCCGGTTCGGTGACGCACCGCGCGTTCTTCCCCTAGTCGGTACTTCTGGCCGCGTTGGACGTGGGGCCAACGCGTCAGTCGATGTCCCAGGTGGTGCCCACGTGCAGCGGAGCCGCCACCATGACTCCTTCCGGCGGGTTGAGGACGTCAGGACCGAAGGCATCGAAGGTGACCGCCGGCTTCCAAGGAAGCAGCGGGGTGTCGGCCCATTTGCCGAAGCTCGTCATCGCCGTCCACACGGAGTACTGACCCTTGGGCAAAGGGACATTGTGCAATCGGCACTTCACTTCGAAGTCACCCGCCGGAAACACGCCGTGGTGCTTGGTGATGAAGATGGGGAACGCCGTGCCCAGTGAGATGCCGACGAAGAAGTCCGCCTCCACCGACTCGGGCGCGTTGAGCATCAGACGGACCTCGGCGTCCTCCAGCGAGAGGACGGGTCCTCCGTCGGGTCCGGTGATGGAAGACTTCAACATTTGGACGACGCCATCGTTGGAGGTGGCCACTGACGCGTCGTCCTGAATGGACGACCGGTACAGGGCGGCCACTTCCCTGGTGGGACCCGCAGCCCGGACGACCGCATCGGCCAACCACACCGCTTGTTGGCATGTGGCCTCCACCGATGTCAGGTCGTGGGAGACGTAGACGAGCGTGGTGCCCTGGCGCACGACCTCCTCGATCCGCTGGATGCACTTCTGCTGGAAGTTGGCATCGCCCACGGCCAGCACCTCGTCGACGAGAAGGATGTCGGGCTCCAGGAAGGCAGCGATGGAGAAGCCCAGCCGCATTTGCATGCCGAGAGAGAAGAACTTGACCTGGCGATCGATCGCATCGGTCAGCCCGGCGAACTCGACGATCTCGTCGAATCGTTCGTGGGTGATCTTGCGACGCATGCCGAGGACCGCGCCGTAGAGGTAGACGTTCTCGCGTCCGGTCAGGTCGGGGTGGATGCCGCTGGTCACGCTGAGGAGTGCGCCGATGCGGCCCTGCACCTGACACAGACCAGCCGACTGGTACGTGACCTTGCTGATGATCTTGAGAAGGGTCGTCTTCCCCGAGCCATTGATGCCGATGAGCCCCATCGTTCCCCCGGGCTCCACCCGGAGGTTCACATCCTTCAGTACCCAGCGGTAGTCCTTCCGCGTCCCCTTGGTGAACGAACGCTGCAAGCGCCGAATCTGGTCGTAGAAGAGCGGCGCAGTGCGATCGGCGCGGAATTTCTTCCATACGTGCTCGACGCGGATGGATCCGTCAGGCAATGTCGGCAAAATTCACCTCTAATTGCTTGAAGATCCGATAGCCCACGACCAGATAGAAGACGGTGCCGACGATGGCGGCCAGGAGAGGTCCGGGAACAGGATTCAGGCCCATCAGCATTGTGCGGCGGGTGTCGTCGATCACGGGCCCGAGCGGACTGAAGAAGCCATACACGATCTGCCACTTGGCGGGGATGCGCTTGAACTGCCAGATCACCGGAGTCGCGAACAGTCCCAACATGACGACGATGGGAAGTACCTGGGCGAGGTCGCGCATCTGGATGACCAAAGCGGATATCGCGACCGTCACTCCGATGGTGAAGCCCAACTCGATCAGTATCAGCAGGGGCACCCAAACCGTTGTCGGGTAGGGGACGAAGCGATACAAGACGAAGAGCAGGACCAGGGGGATCCACGCCAGAACCGAGTTCACTGCCGTGAACACGATGCTCTCGAGAGGGAAGCACTCCCGCGGGAACTGGGTCTTGCTCATGAGGGCGTTGTTGGTCAGGAGCGACACGCCGCCCGTCCCAAAGCTTCCGGAGAAGAAGGTCCAGCACAGGATCCCGATGTAGGCGAAGATCGGGTAGGGAATTCCGGGAACCCCGTTCGATGCCGTCCGGGAGAAGATGATGGTGAAGATGCCGAGCATGGCGAGGGGCAGGATCAGTGCCCACAGCAGCCCGAGGGTGGCCTGCTTGTACTGCGCCCGGATGTCCCGTTCCGCCAGGGTGTAGATGATGTCGCGGCTCGCCCACAGCTCGCGGAGCGACGTCCCCATGCGCGCCTGGTGCCGGTAGATCAGCTCCTTCGCCGGCTCGTCCGGCATGGACGCACCCTCGCCCGCCCCAATACTTCCCGCGGCAAATGGTACCGCCCCCTCTGAGGGAGTCGGCAAGGTCATCGACTACGTCACCTCTCCGCCCGCCCGCACAGGCCCTCGTTCCCAACCGACATCGGAGCGTCCAGTATCGCGCACCCCGGGAACCGCTGACCACCGGAGAGGCCCGGCCCACCCGGTACTATCTCCTGGTGGGCGTTGAAGAGGGGTTGGAGACCCATCCGCCCGGTGATCCGGTGCGGGTGCTGCTGGTCATCAAGTGTCTCGGCTACGGGGGAGCCGAACGGCTGCTGGTGGACACTGTGGCCGCGGGAGACCGGCGCCGGTTCCGCTACGAGGTGGCCTACGTGCTCCGAGACCAGGCTGCACTGGTGCCTGCCATCACGGCGGGCGGAACGCCGGTGCACCCACTCGGTGCCGCACACAACGCCGATCTGCGGTGGATGGTGGCCCTCCGGCGCCTGCTGGCGAGGGGGCGCTTCGACGTGGTGCACTTCCACCTCCCGTACGCAGCCGCTCTCGGGCAGCTGGTCGTGGATTCCCTGCCCCGCGCCAACCGCCCTGGCGTCGTCTACACCGAGCACAGCTTGTGGGACCGGGCCAGGCTCGTGAATCGGGCCCTACTGCGAGCCTCCATGGGAAGGCGGGAACGGCTGGTGACGGTGTCACAGGCGTCCTACGACGCCCTTCCGGCCTCATTGCGCCGGCGGGCCACGACCGTGGTGCACGGGGTCGATCTCTCCCGGTCGGACTCGCTGATCGCCCGCCGGGCAGAGTTGCGGGCACGCGTGCGATCCGAGCTCGGGGTGGACCGCGACGAGCTGCTGTTCATGACTGTGGCCAATCTCCGTCCGGAGAAAGGATACGAGGTGTTGCTCACTGCAGCCCGGTCCATCGCCGACGGCGGTCTTCCGATCCGCATCGCCGCGGTGGGACGCGGGCCCTTGGGCGACGCCTTGCACGCACGTCACGTCGAGCTGCAGCTTGGTGATCAGTTTCAGTTCCTCGGACAACGCGACGACGTGCCGGAACTCTTGGCGGGCGCGGACGCATTCGTCCTGGCGTCGACCCAAGAGGGGCTCCCGGTGGCGTTGATGGAAGCCACCAGCGTCGGATTGCCGATCGTGGCCAGTTCGATCGGCGGTGTGCCCCAGGTCCTCGAGGACGAGGTCGACGCCCTCCTGGTGCGGGCGGGGGATCCCGGTTCCTTGGTGGATGCGATGAAGCGGTTGGCGTCGGATCCGGAACTGCGTGAGCGTCTCGGCCGCCAGGCCAAGCTCCGGAGCTCCGTCTTCGACATCGCAGAGGCCAGTCGGGCCGTCGGCGACATCTACCTGCAGGTGGCACGGGCGCGTTGAGCACCCTGGTCGGGAAGAAGCTGGTCCATGTCACCACCGTCGACATGAGCCTCGTGCTGCTCCTCGGACCGCAGCTCCGCGCATTTGCGGAGGCAGGCATGGAGGTTGTCGCAGCGTCGGCGCCGGGACCGTTCGTCCCGCAGCTCGAATCGTGGGGCATCCGTCACGAGCCGCTGCGACATGCCACCCGCTCCACCGCCGTCGGCCAGGACGCCATGGCGCTCGTCGAGCTCTGGCGGCTCTTCCGGCGCCTCAGGCCCGACATCGTGCACACGCACAACCCCAAGCCGGGCCTCTACGGTCGCGTGGCCGCCCGTGCCGCAGGCGTGCCCGGCATCGTCAACACGGTGCACGGACTCTACGCCAGCCCCGAGGATCGGGCGTCCCGCAGAGCCGTGGTGTACGCCCTGGAACGAGCGGCGTCGATGTGCTCGGGAGCGGAGCTGGTCCAGAACCCCGAGGACCTCCGCGTGCTGGCCCGTCTGGGCGTGCCACGAGACAAGCTCGTACTGCTCGGCAACGGCGTCGACCTGAAGCGCTTCCGTCCCCGAGGGAGCGAGCAGAGCTGCCGACGAGCCCGGGTGGACCTCGGGGTCGGAGCGGGGGACGTCGTGGTCGGAACCGTGGCGCGCCTCGTCTGGCAGAAGGGCTTCCGCGAGCTCTTTGCCGCCGCCGAGCGCCTGCGCGACACGCATCCCGATGTCGTCTTCGTCGTGGTGGGGGGCGCCGATCCCGACAAGTCCGACGCGGTCCCGCCAGAGGAGCTGGACGCCGTCCGCCGCCGCGCGCGCATCGTCTTCGCCGGGAGCCGGGACGACATGGAGCAGGTCTATGCGGGGTTCGACGTCTTCGTCTTGCCTTCCCACCGTGAAGGCTTCCCCCGATCCGCCATGGAGGCAGCAGCCAGCGGCCTGCCCGTGATCGCCACCGACATCCGGGGCTGCCGCCAGGTCGTCTCGCACGGACAGTCCGGGCTGCTCGTCCCTCTTCGCGACTCTGAGGGGCTCGCTGCGGCCATTGAGAAGCTCCTGCGCGACCCCGCCCTCCGGCGCCGGATGGGCGCCGCGGGTCGGCGAAAAGCCGAGGCCGAGTTCGACGACCGGGCCGTGGTGTCCAAGACGTTGGACGCCTACGAACGGGTGCTCATCCCCGCCAGATCCTCGATGAGGCGGCGGACCCCGTCCTCCGCCACACGGCCCTCGTAACGCTCGAGGTAGCGCGCGTGCGCCGCCTCGGTCAGGCGCACCCGCAGCCCGGCGTCCCGCAACAGCCGTACCGTCGCCGCGGCGAATGCCTGTGGATCATCGGCCACCAGCAGGTGCACGCCGTCCTCGACGTCCAATCCCTCTGCGCCGAGGGTCGTCGACACCACCGGGACGCGGTGGGCGAAGGACTCGAGGATCTTCACCCGCGTCCCCCCGCCGTAGCGGACAGGTACCACGGCGACCGAAGCTCGAGCCAACTCCTCCTCCATGGAAGGGACCTGGCCGACAACGATCACCGTCCCGGGGTGGTGCAGCTGCGTGACACCGGGGACTGGTCGGCCGACCAGTCGCACCTCGGTGGCCGGGACTTCGGCCCGAATGAGGGGGGCGATTGTCGTCGCCAGCCACTGCGCTGCGTCGATGTTGGGTGGATATCCCATGCTCCCCTGGAAGAGGACGACCGGCTGACCTCCAGCAGCCGGATTGCCCGCCGGCCGCTCTGGTCGCGGGTACGTGTTGGGGATCTCGGTGACGTTGGGCAATCCGGACCGAACGGCATCGAGTGCACTGGGGACCACGATCGTCTCCACCTGCGCCGCCAGTGATTGCTGGAATCGACGCCAGTCCCGGCGATTCAGCCGAGCCTGGTACCACGCCATGCGCGTCCGCACGGAGCTTCGCAGGCCGCCGGATCGCATCTGTTGGGCCATCAGCTCGGCTCGGAGCCCCGTCTTGATGTCCTCGAGATCCATCAGGTCCACCACGGCCGGTCCGAAATCGGGCCGTCCCATCCATTCGTAGACGGCTGCCGTCGAGAACCACACCACGTCATAGGGCGGGCGAGCCCAGTCACGCAGGGCACGTCGAGGTGCACTGTCGGCTCGGGCCTTCACGACCTCGAGTGGGACGCCCCGTCGAACCGCCCATTCCGTCCGCCAACGGAGCTGGCTGGACCAGCGCGGATACTGCACGCCCTCCGAACGCGTCACGACCACCCGCGGCGGCACGACGATGTTCGATTGTCGCTGGTCGTGGAGGACGAACAGATCGAGATCGCTGACCGACGCCACGGCCTCCACGACCTGGGCCAGACGGACGAGCCCGCCCCCGACGGTCGGCCAGGGCGCGTCGTGCGCCACGAGCAGCGACCTCATGGAGCCGTCACTGCTCCCCCGGCCAGGGCCGCATGGGTCCCTGGCGTGATGACGTGCAACGAGGCGAGGAGGCGGGGCCGCGACCCGCTGCTGGCTGGCCACGGGTATTCGTAAGCGACCACCCACGCACGCATGCACACCCCGGAAAACGCTCGGCGTTGACGCAACCGGCTGACCGGCCGCCGCCGTCGCCCCGGTACGGCAATCGTAGCGGAACGGTGCGGGGGGCCGTCAGCCCGCACTGCGCTGCTACGGTGCCATCGCTGCCGGCCAGAACCAGGGAGGAAGCGCAGAGATGACGGCGCATCTCGGGACAGATGGCGGTGCGCTCGTCGTGCACGTCATCCCCTCGCCACGCGGTCGAGGCGCCCAACGCGCGGCACGCATCCTGGTCGACGGGCTCGACGAACCAGGAGTCGTGCGCCACCGTCTGCTCGGCCTCTTCGACGGGCCGCCCGAGGTCGAGATCGACCTGCCCCTCGGTCACCCGGCAGGCCGCCACCCCGCCGAGGGATTCGATCTCCGCCTCGCCCTCCGATTGCGTCGAGAGCTGTCCCGACTCGATCCGGCCACGGTGGTGGCCCACGGCGGTGACGCGATGAAATACGTCCTCCCGGCGGTCGTCGGCACCGGTCGCCCGGTGGTCTACTGCGTCATCGGGACGTACGCGGGATCGCCGGCGTGGCCCAACGTGTGGAGATGGCGGCGCATCATGGCCCGCGCCAACCTCGTGGTGGCAGTCGGTGAGGAGGTGCTCGCCGAGTGCACCGGACGCTTCCGAGTGGACCCTCGGCGAGCGGTCATGATCCCGAACGGACGCGATCACCACCAGTTCCACCCCGCCTCGGGGCCGGCCGCCTCCGCTCACCCCATACTCGTCTTCGTGGGCGCCCTGACGCCCCAGAAGCAACCCGATCGTTTCGTCGAGGTGGTGCGGCGCCTCCGGGCCGACGGCCGTGTCGTGCAGGGGCTGATCGTCGGCGACGGGCCACTCGCCGGCACCCTGGCCCCGCTGGCGGCGGCCGAGGGTGTTGAGCTGCTCGGCCCTCGCGCTGACGTGCCCGAGATCCTCCGCCACTCTGACGTGCTCGTCTGCACCAGCCGGCCTGCGGGTGAGGGCATGCCGGGCGTGCTCATCGAGGCGGGGCTGAGCGGACTTCCCGCCGTCTCGACGAGGGTGCCCGGCGCCACCACTGTGCTCTGCGACGGCCGTACGGGGGTGATCGTCGACGACTCGGTTGTCGCGATCGCCACAGCGGTCGGACGGCTCCTGGACGAACCGGAGCGCCGGTCAGCCATGGGGGCATCGGCCCGGGCGCGCTGTGCATCGGAATTCACGCTGGACCTGATGTGCCAGCGGTGGCGGGACGCCCTACAGCCGCTGCTCGCCGGTCAGGTCGACACGGTCCGCGACGGCGGACCAGCGGCTCGGCGCGCCAGTGCTCTCCGACGGGCCAGACGTTCCCGGCGCCGCAGCTCCCAGACGTAGCGGGGTGGCCTGTGTCGAGGGCCGCGGGGAATGCACAACAGAGCGAGGAAGAACGGGAGCACGACCGTCGACTCCCGGGTGATCAGTCCCAGATTGCCCAAGGCGGCGAAGGTGTATGCGAACGCGGCGGTGAAGACCAGGCACAGGATCAGGTACGGGCGCGCCAGCGCCGCACGGGGCAGTATGCGCAGCCGACGGAGAGACGTGAGCACCACCACGAGCACCACCGTGTTCTCGAATGCTTCGAAATACTGACCGCCGCCGTGGGCATTGAACGGCAAGGGGTCGAACAGGGTGACGTACACATCCTTGGGGTAGGCGAGGGGACTGCCGGAATAGCTCACGCCACTGCTGGTGAAACCGGCGCCGGTACCCGTGTTGTTCGTGGAGATCGAGTTGAGCGAACTCGTGCCGCTGAATCCCGGTAGGAAGTGCAGCGTCACGAAGAGGGCGGCGCCGACCATCGCTGCGAGGACGATCAGGGAGACGGTGCGGCGGCCTGGCTCAAATCGGCCGGTGGAACTCCCGGGCCGGAAGATCATGGCAATGGCGAAGCCCCCCACGGCCAACAGCATCTCGTTCGGTCGGATGAAGCCGCCGCCCACCGAGGCCGCCACGATGAGCAACCAGGAGCCGATGCCGCCGCACCGGGCCAAGATGCGGGCACATCCGTACGCGGTGAGGCCGAGCAGGAAGATCATGATGGCTTCCTTGCTCACATCGGAGGTCCAGAAGAGCAGGGCCGGAAGGAAGAAGACCATGTACCCGTACCGGCGACTGCCCGCTCCGCTGAAGGTCAGCGTAAAGGCGCGGTAGAAGAAGACGATCCCGATGAAGGAGAGCGAGCTGAAGACCTCGAAGGCACCCGCCTGGTTCGTGCCGGTGAACGCGAAGACGACGCCGGCCACGATGCTCACCGACCCGTCGGAGTCGATCCCCCTGAGATTGGCGGGTGCGAGCGAGAAATTGAAGTGGCGGAACCCGTTCGCGAGGATCGCACCCTGGGAGTCGTACCGGTTGTAGTCGGCGATCCCGCCGTAGAGGTGGTCGACGACCCAGATCTGCAACGGGGCGCAGATCAAGTGGATGATCAGGCAGGCAGTCAGGGCCTTGGCCAGCCACGGGTCGCCGCCCTCGGCCTCGGTGACGCGCCGGATCACGATGCGACCGAGGGCGAACAGAACAACCGCTATGAAGAGTGCGACGATCGGATTCGAAGACATCAGCTATCCGTTGGGCATGGGAATTGGCCGGTCCGAACCGCTCAGGCCTCCGGAGGCGCGTGGTGGACCACGGACAGGTCGTCGAGGGACACAGCCGGAACGACACCAGCGGGCTTGGCGACGGGGACCTGTTCCGTCGGGTCTGGATCGCGATCCCCGCTCGGCGGCTCGTCGTCCGTCTCGTCGTCTGTCTCGAGCTCGGAATCGACGCCCCAGAGATCGGTCTCCCAGCGCGCATTGGTCAGAGCCATTCCGACGACCGGGGCTCCCAGACGCCGCAAGGACGCACTCATGCGCTTCGTCTCTGCCACGGTGGTCGACTCGCGCTCACCGACGACCAACACGACGTCGACCAGGGGCGTCAAACCCTCGCCGTGGTGAATGGAAAGATAGGAGGGGACTTCGAGGATCACCACGTCGACGATCTGGCGCAGAGCGTCGAGCACGTCTGGCACGCGGACCACCACCTGGGTCGGATGGCCGACGAAGTACCGCAGGTCCAGGCGCGACACCCCGGGCACACCGGTATCCCCGAGCAGGTCCTCCACGACAGCCGGGTTCAGGGGACCGCTCAGCAGGCTGCCACGCTCCTCGGTCCTGAAGTCAGCCCCGCTCCCAGGAGACGGCCAGTTCTTCCACCACAGAGGCGTGGAGTGCGGCAGCTCGGCACTGTCTTCCGGCGACGCGAGGCCGGAGGTGCTCACCATCACGACCCGCTGTCCGGCCTCTGCGCACACCGTGGCGAGGTTGGTGGCCACGTCCGCCAGGGACGCCTCCGGCCCGGGGGAGGTCACCATCACCACGCGCCGGGCCGCATGCCGGGCCGCGTTCGCTTGGTTGGTCGCCGCGATCTCCGGGACCGGCTGGGTCACAGCGTCCCCGGCCGACCCGCCCGACTTCCGACACCGGAGTCCAGCACCGGGTCCTCTCCTTCGTACAAACGTTCGTTCTGCTCGCTCGGCGGGAGGGGGAGAGGTTCGCGGAACACCGACAGCCAGAGCATCCGATAGGGCTCGGTCGAGTCGCTCGAGTCGGTCGGGATCTCGGCGACGACCGGGTAGCCGAAGGCCACCTGTGCCCGTTTGGCCGTCTTCAGGCGCTTGTCCAGCAGCCAGAGCGCCAGGGCCAGCAGGGCCCCCACGACCAGACCGATCACGAGGCCGGCAGCGGCACGCAGCGGACGGCTGCTGAATTTCGAAGTCGTGATGACCTTGGTCAGGCTCACGGCCGAGGGCGCCTGAAGCACCTGGAAGCCGCTGCCGGGTTGCTCGACCACGAGTTGCGCCAGGTGGGACTGGAGTGCCGCCACCTGCACTTCAAGAGCGGCGGCCGAGAGGCCGGGGGCGTAGGTGTTGGTCGCGATCTGGTTCTCGATCGTGGCCAGCGTGGTCTCCGTCTGTTTCTCAGCGCCGAGGAGTGACTGCGTGGCCACGGCGTTGATTTCAAGCTGCATCGCCTCGTCGTAGGCGTTGTTGAGGGTAAGCGCCTGTGCGCTCGTCGGCGCGGCGACCGTGACATCGATGATACCGGGGTTGCCGGTGCCCGACGACGAACCGGACGTCGATGGGCCCACCAGGGTGATCGCATCTCGCACCAGCCAGGGGGGCCAACCCAGGCCAGCCAGCTTGGCCGTGTCGATCATGACCTGGTCGGTGCTGCTGTAGTAGAGGATCTGGTCGGTGCTGATCCCGCCCCCGAACAGGCTCCCGTCCTGGGCCGGAGGAGCCGACCCGATGCTCGACGTGGACTCCCAGTGGGTGGTACCCACCGTGCTCGCCTTGGGCAGCAGCAGTCCCACGGCCAGCCCGACGAGTCCGAGGATGGCGATGAGCCACCAGCCCCGAACGAGTGCACTCCAGTAGTCGCCCCTCTCCATCACTCTCCCGACCACTCTCTCGACGCAAGATGCGTACCCGAGTGGCCGTACAAGCTAACCATCCCGGGGCGCCCATTCAACATCGGGGGTCCCGCGACACCGGCGTTGCGTACCCCCCGAGGGCGGTGAAAGTTCCCCGTCCTCGTCCACGATGCCGCCATGTTCAAATGCTGACACCGCCTTTCGCGCCGAAATAGAGCCGACCGGACCGAAGCGACACAACGCTTCCACAACGGTCCCTCCGGCCGGAGGTGGCACGCGCGGCTGAATTGGATTGGCTCTTCAAGAACGCACGATCGCGCGCTAGATTCGCGGCGGGTGCGGGGGACGGAGGTATGGGTGACACGAGGGCGGTGGCCGTCCAGGGTTCGGCTTCTCCGCAGCAACCGCGGCTGGGCGTGACGAGATGACGGACTCCGATCCCGGCCGGTCGGGGGCCGCGGTATCGCCGGACCGAGCGTCAGCTGGTCCGTCCGGAGACCTCTCGCATCGGATCGCCGTGCGCGCCAGCCGCGTGCGCGCGCAGCTCCTCTTCATGGTGCTCGACGCCGCCTGCGTGGTGGCGGCGTACAGCGCGGCCGAGGTCTTCTACTGGCGCAATGTCGCGCCGACCGAGTACGGCTGGCACTACGGGATCTTTGTGCTGGCCATCGCAGTCGCGACCCTGATCAGCAACCAGGCGTACGGGTTGTACGGCCGCATGTGGCAACACGCCGGGCTCGAAGAAGCTCGCCAGATGATCCTCTCGACCGTCACGATCGCCGCCGTTCTTGCGGTCATCTATCCGGTCATCCGAATCGCCGGATATCAGTTGGAACACCCCCAGGTGGTGTTCATCGGGCTCATCTTCGCGACCGCCGGCATGAGTCTGATCCGGTTCCACTCACGCATCTTCGCCTGGCAGCGCGGCTCCAGAGGAAGCGGCCTGCGGGTGGCGATCGTCGGCAGCCGCGACGCAGCCGCGTCGGCTGTGCGCGAGATGCTCCGTCACCCCGATGCCGGGCTGATCCCAGTCGCCGTGTTCGACGACGACACGTCGGTGCATGGCAAGTCACTCGTCGGTGTGCCCGTGGTCGGGAGCATCCGCGAGATCTCCGCCGCCACGAACCGCTACATGCTCCAGGAGGTACTCCTCGCAATACCCAATCCCTCGCCGGAGATGATCGCCAACGTGCTGCAATCGGCCGAGGAAGCCGGCATCACCATGAAGGTCCTGCCGACGGTGTCCGACGTCGTCAACGGCCCGACCGGAATGTTCGCCATCCGGAGGGCACGCGAGCCGAGCATCGAGGACCTGCTGGGCCGAACCCCGGTCGCGACCGACCTCCAGGGCGTTCGGCGCTCGCTCGAAGGTCACCGGGTCCTGGTCACGGGAGCCGGAGGCTCCATCGGATCGGAGATCTGCCACCAGGTGGCCGGATTCCGGCCCGATGTTCTCGTGCTGCTCGACCACGACGAGACCCACCTCCATGACACCGTGTCAGTGGTCGAGGGACCGTGCCACCAGGCCCTTGTCGACATCAACGACCGCGAGGCCCTCTTCGGCGTGTTCGAACGATTCCGACCAGACGTGGTGCTCCATACGGCGGCGCACAAGCACGTCCCGGTGCTCGAGGACTACCCGGTCGAAGCCGCACGGACGAATGTGTTCGGGACGCTCAACGTCATTGAGGCCTCCGCCGCCGTCGGTGTCGGCCGCTTCCTCTTGGTCTCATCCGACAAGGCCGTGCTGCCCTCGAGCGTCATGGGTGCGTCCAAGCGGGCCGCGGAACAAGTGCTGTTGAGCCGGTCACCAGAGCACGCCGCCTACGCCGCCGTCCGGTTCGGGAATGTGCTGGGGAGCCGAGGCAGCGTCATTCCCACGTTCGCCCGTCAGATCGCCGCCGGTGGACCTGTCACGGTGACCGACCCCAGAATGACCCGGTTCTTCATGAGCGTCGAAGAAGCGGTACAGCTCGTGCTCCAGGCGTCCTTGCTCTCGGAGGGCCGGGACATCTTCATGCTCGAGATGGGTGAACCCGTTCCCATCTACGACCTCGCTCGCCGGATGATCGAGTTGTCGGGTGGGCGCGTCGGCGTGGACATCCAAATAAAGGTCGTCGGTATGCGACCCGGCGAGAAGCTCGAGGAGGACCTTCGGGAGCCTGACGAGGAAGTCTTGGGGACCGAACACCCGTCCATTTCGCGGCTGCTCCCGGTCTGCGCGCCCACGGCGTGGTTCGATTCGTGTCTCAGCCAGCTCGCCGACGCCACGCGTCGAGGTGACGCGGAGAAGGTGCGTCGGCTTCTCTTCGCCATCGCCGGCCCCGAACGCGACGGCGAGCCCTTCGGGTCGGGCACGACCGGAGTCGGGACTGACGGTGCCGGCCACCCCAGCGCGCACCACCGCCACGGGTCCGCAGACCACAGGCCCGAACGGGCGGGCACCTAGTGGGTGATGCGACGGCGGAGCGCCTGGTCGTCGTCGGGCAGGGCTACGCCGGCCTACCGGTCGCCATGCGCGCTGTCGAGGTCGGGTTTGATGTCGTCGGCTTCGACATCGACGGGGCCCGGATCAAGCGCCTGGCCGCAGGGGAATCACACGTCGAGGACGTAACCAGTGAGGTGGTGGCGAGGGCATTGGCCAGCGGGCGGTACGAGCCCACCGACGACCCGGGACGGACGCGGGGGTTCGACGTGGCTGTCATCGACGTTCCCACGCCGCTGACCGAGGGGGTGCCGAATCTCTCGCACGTCACGGACTCTGCCGCCATGTTGGCCTCGTCCCTCCGGGTTGGCGCAACCGTGATCCTCGAGTCGACCACCTATCCCGGCACCACCGAAGACTTGGTGGCGGGCATCCTCGAAGAGGGGTCGGGGCTGGTGGCCGGGCGCGACTTCCATCTCGGCTACAGCCCGGAGAGAATCGACCCGGGCAACGCCTCCTGGCGCTTCGCCAACACCCCGAAAGTGGTCGCAGGCATCGACAAGGAGTCGTTGGAAGCGGTGCAGGGTTTCTTCGACCGGCTGGTCGAGCGAACGGTGCCCGTGTCGGGGACCCGCGAGGCCGAGCTCACCAAGCTGTTGGAAAACACCTTCCGGCACGTGAACATCGCACTGGTCAACGAGATGGCCGTGTTCGCTGAGGCGATGGGCATCGACATCTGGGAGGCCATCGACGCTGCGTCCACCAAGCCCTTCGGCTACCTCCGATTCACACCCGGCCCCGGAGTGGGAGGGCATTGCCTGCCGATCGATCCCATCTACTTGTCGTGGAAGGTGCGCCGGAGCCTCGGGCAGCCGTTCCGTTTCGTGGAACTCGCCAACGACATCAACGCGCACATGCCCGACTACGTCGTGTCCCGGCTGACGCTCGCGTTCAACCGGATCAAGCGCTCCGTCAACGGCTCCCGGGTGCTGCTCCTGGGATTGGCCTACAAACGGAACACCGGTGACATTCGCGAGTCCCCCGGCGTGGTGATCGCCCAGAGCCTTCGGTCGCTCGGCGCCGACGTCCGGGTGGCCGATCCGCATGTCGCCGCAGGCGCCACTGAACTGCGACACGTCGAGCTGACGGCAGACGAGGTGCAGGACGCCGACGCGGTGGTCGTCGTGACTGATCACGACTCGTTCGACTACGACATGGTCCTCAATCGGGCGCGGTATGTGCTCGACACCCGGAACCGGATCCGGGGACCGCGGGTCGAGGCGCTGTGAACGTTTGCCACCGGCGGTGAAGGTCGTCGTCACCGGTGGCGCCGGCTTCATCGGCGCAAATCTCTGCCGCATGCTCGACCGGGAGGGCTTCGTCCGTCAGGTGGTCGCTCTCGACGACCTTTCCACGGGCTCCCGCCAGAACTTGACCAGCTCTCCGTCGGTCGAGCTCCGAGAGGGCTCCATCTTGAGCGCGGACGATCTCGACGGCGTGATGGCCGGTGCCGACGCGGTGGTCCACTTGGCCGCCCGGCCCTCCGTGACCCGCTCGCTGGCCGATCCCATGGCCACGCACCAGGTCAACGCCACCGGAACCATGATGGTGCTGGAGGCAGCGCGTCGCCACGGCATGCCCCACGTCGTCGTCGCCTCCTCTTCTTCGGTGTACGGCGCCAATGCCGCCCTGCCAAAACGTGAGGACATGGCACCGTTGCCGGTCAGCCCGTATGCGGCCAGCAAGCTCGCCGCCGAGGCGTACACGCTGTCCTACGGCCGGTCGTTCGGGCTGCCGGTGCTCGCGTTCCGTTTTTTCAACGTGTTCGGCCCGCTGCAGTCGGCCGGACACGCGTACGCCGCCGTGGTGCCGACCTTCGTCTCATGCGCTCTCGCCGGCCATCCACTACCCGTCCACGGAGACGGCACCCAGACCCGTGACTTCACGTTCGTCGGCACCGTCGTCTCCGTGCTGGCCGACGCGATTCGTCGCCGCGTCATCGATCCCGAACCGGTGAACCTGGCCTATGGGTCGCGTGTATCGCTGTTGGAGCTGATCGGCGAGCTGGAGAAGGTCGTCGGCCATGAGCTGCGCCGCGATCACTTCGCCCCGCGAGCGGGCGACGTGCGCGACTCGCAGGCGGACCAGACGCGTCTCGGGAGGCTGTTCCCGGATGTCCGACCGACTCCGCTGGAGGAGGGATTGCTGGCCACCGTGGCGTGGTTCCAGGAAGCACATTGACAACGGACACGGAGCCGCCGCCGGCCGGTGCCGCGGCGGGTGCCCGACCGCTCCGCGGCCGGATCGTGCTCCTGGCCGGCCCGGAATCCAGTACGGACATCGTGGCCAACTTCCTCGCCGCCCGAGGGCACGACCTGGCCGTCGTAGTCGAGGACCCACCCTCTCGGCTGCGGATGGCCCGCCGGCGAGCACGACGGGTGGGCTGGCTCTCCGCCGCCGGCCAGGTCGTCTTCGTCGCGATGCTGCAGCCCGCGCTGAGGCGCCGCGGGGCGCGCCGCCGAGCTGCCATCTTGGACACCGCCTCGATCGAGACCACGCGCCGGGCTCCTTCGTACCGCGTGCCGTCGGTCAACGACGCGCAAACCGTGACATTGCTCGAATCCTTGCGGCCGGATGTCATCGTCGTGCACGGGACTCGGATCATCGCTGACCGGGTGTTGGGCTCCGTGGGCTGCCCTGTGATCAACATGCACGCGGGCATCACACCCCGCTACCGGGGAGTCCACGGCGGGTATTGGGCGCTGGCTGAGCGACATCCGGAATGGGTCGGCACGACGGTGCACCTGGTGGACCCCGGGATCGACACCGGGGGCATCCTCGCCCAGGCCACCTTCGAAATCACCGGCGAGGACACCATCGCCACCTACCCCAACCTGCACTTGGTGCACGGCCTGCCGTTGCTCGGCGCCCAGATCGACAGGGTGATGGCAGGCAAGGAGCTGGAACCGGTGTCGAGCATCGCGCCCGGCTCGGGCCTCCGTTACCACCCCACCTTGTGGGGCTACCTTTGGCGCCGTTGGCGCCATGGCGTCCGCTGACCGTCCACTACCATCGGTGGCGCCGGGCGACGATGCCGCCCGCGGCGCCGACGCGGGACAGGGGTGGCGAGCACGAGGAGTGACGCGGTGAGGAAGTGGAGGCGGTGAGCATGCCCGACCGGCCCGGAGCCCTGGTCATCTCGCTCGACTTCGAGCTGCACTGGGGAGTGCGCGATCACGTGACCCGAGACGACCCCCTGTACGGACGCCTGACCGAGGCCCGCCGGGCCGTGGAGGACATGGTGTCGCTGTTCGGGGCCCGGCGCATCCGTGCCACCTGGGCCACCGTCGGATTCCTCTTTGCCTCGAGTCGAAGTGAGCTCGTTGCCCACCTGCCCCGCCGACGACCGAGCTACACGCGACCAGAGCTCGATCCCTACGTGGAGACGATCGGACTCGACGAGGAGCACGACCCTGAGCACCTTGCCGGCTCCCTTGTCGAACTGATCAGCGCCGGCGCCGGACAGGAAGTGGGCTCGCACACGTTCTCCCACTACTACTGTCTCGAACCCGGGCAAAGCGACGCCGCGTTCAGGGCCGATCTGGCGGCGGCGCAGTCCATTGCGCGTTGGCGCGGCCTAGAGCTCACCAGCTTGGTGCTCCCCCGCAATCAGTGGAACCCGGCGTATACAGAGGCCGTCCTCGATCTCGGGTTCCGCTGCATACGAGGTCCTCAGCGCTCATGGAGCCACCGGGCCCGACAACGCGGCGACCAGAGCATCGTGCACCGCGCCGCGCGGCTGGCCGACACCTATGCGGGCGTCTCGCCCCCTCCGACGACGGACTGGCGCGACGTCCTGCTCCCGTCTGGCCTCTGCGATGTGCCGGCGAGCGCCTTCTTGAGGCCGTTCAATCCTGGACGCAAGCGGCTCGAGCCACTGCGCTTGGCGCGGCTGCGCTCAGGCCTGCGCCATGCCGCCCGACAGGGCCAGATCTTCCACCTGTGGTGGCATCCGCACAATTTCTCGCAGAACCGAGCCGAGAACTTCGCCGTGCTCGAGCAGGTCCTCGACGAGTTCGACCGGTTGGCCGTCGACGAGGGTATGCAATCGATGCACATGGCGGACGTGACAGCCAAGGTGACGCCGGCGGAATCGCGTCGGCCGGGTGCGCCCGAGTGACGACGCGCCCCTCATGAGCGTGGCTGATCCGTCGGGGTCATGACGGCACCCCGACAGGGTGGTCTCGGCCAGGACGAACCGCGCGGCCTGCGCAGGGTCGCCGTGCCCGCCTTTGCCAGGTTGCCCGCTCCGGCCAGGCGGTCGATTCTGCACGCCCTCGGCAAATACGCGCCCTGGGAGGACGGGTTCGACCCCACGCCCCCGTCCGCCGAAGGCGACGAGGTCACGGGCCCACCCGACTTCGTCGGCATCGGGGCGCAGAAGGCTGGTACGACCTGGTGGTACGACATCGTGTGCGCGCACCCCCGCGTCTACACCCGGGCCGACATCCACAAGGAACGCCACTTCTTCGGCCGGTACGCGACCCGCCCGTTCGGGCCCGCTGAATGCTCGCTCTACCACGAGTGGTTCCCTCGGCCGCCCGGCCGCCTCGCGGGCGAGTGGACCCCCGACTACCTCTACCTACCCTGGGTCCCCGCTCTGCTCGCCCGGGCCGCGCCCGGGACCCGGCTGCTCGCACTGCTGCGCGACCCCGTCGAGCGCTTCCGCTCCGGGCTCGCCCACCACCATCGTGACCGGGGAAGGGTCACGGTGGAGGCGTGCCAGGACGCCGTCGCCCGGGGCTTCTACCACGACGCGCTGAGTCGGTGGGCTGGGCACTTCCCGCCGGAGCAGATCCTCGTCCTGCAATACGAACGTTGCGTGGCCGATCCCGCGGGCCAGCTCGCCCGTACGTACCGTTTCCTCGGTCTGGAGGCCTTCGTCCCCGAGGCGATCGGGCACCGGGTCAACGTCACGACACGCAATACCGACATGGACGAAGACGTCCGCCGGCGGCTGGTCGACGTGTACACGCCGGATGTGCTGGCGCTCTCCAGGCGCTTCCCGGACATCGACCTGGACCTGTGGCCGAATTTCTCCGCATCCAGCGTTCCATGAGGCCCGCCACAGCGAGCTGATCCGGTGTGCCGAGTAGAGCGGTGCCGCACGTCATGACAGGCCCTTGGACGCCGCCGCGATCCGCGGCACCAACCACTTCGCGACCCAGAGCGACCCGGCCGCGAAGTAGTGGAGTCCATCTGGTCGCAGGATCTGCTGCACCGAGGTCGGGTTCGGATCGTACGCATCCACGACGTACGGGCAGGGCGGACCCGAGAAGCAGACCCGGGTCTCGAGGTTCACCACGGCGACCTTGTCCGGGTGCTGGTTCGCGACCTCACGGAGCAGAGCGTTCATCCTGCCGTAGGCCACGTCCTCGGAGTCTGGGCTGCCTTGACCATGCGCCAACGGCGTGTTCAAGTACTCGCCGATGTTCCCGGGGTTCGCCCCCGGGAGACTGTGCACTTCCGGTGGTTCCAACACGAGTATGACTCGTGCACCGGTCGCAAGGAACTGCCGCACGCGGGTCTCCATTCGACGCAGCATCACCGACTCCCACTCCGCAGATCCCGTATTCACGACCCTGCCCCCGTCCACGATCGAGCTGTGTTCGTCCGTGCTTCCCCACACGATGAGACTCGGACGGTAGCGATCGATCGCCAGCGTCTCGGCCCGATTGGCCTCACCCTGACACGCGTCGGTGGAGGACTCGATGTTCACGCCGTATACGTAGGCGGGGGCGAGTTCGCCACTCACGATTCCGCACCCGATGACAGCGCCGTTCTCGAATTGCATGCCGTACGACGGTCCGACGGCCGCCAGGCCCGGGAGCAGAGTGCAGGCCGTGGAATCTCCAACGATCAGGACGGTCTGTGATGGGGCGTCGGTGTCTCTTGTCGCGTGGGAACCGGCAGAGGAATAGGCTGATCGCAACTCCGAGACGACGCTCGATGATGGTGAGTGGCATACGGATCCCGAGGTCGCCGACGCGAGACTGCCAAGATCGACCGTCGGCCTCTGCCGCTCGTAGGTCGTCACGGCGAGGGTGGCTCCAATCAGGCAGACGCCCGCGAGAATGCTGTTCCATCGTTTCCGCCGCAGGAGCGCCGAGTGACGCACTGGGTTCTCGAGGAGCCGATACGTCACCGTGGCGGCCAGCGTTGCGACAACGAGGAGCGCGACGTTGTCCCAGACCGGCAGGCTCGTTGCTCCGCGGCTCTGGGCCGCAATGATGAGGATGGGCCAGTGCCACAAATACAACGAATAGGAGATGAGTCCGAGTAGCTGAAAGGGCCTTTGCCGCAGCAGGTACTCGACACCCCACGTCGGAGTCGCTGTTCCGGCCGCAATGATGAGGCCAGCGCCCACAACGGGTACCGCCACCAGGGCGCCGGGATACACACTCGCCGACGTCAATGTGACGCTCGCCACCACAATCGCAGCGAGCCCGAGCCACGACATGAGCGCTGCCACGGTCTGGGGAAGGCGTCGGAGGCTCTGGCTGGCGACCGCGATGAGTCCCCCCAGTGCAAGCTCCCACGCTCGCGTGAGAGGCGAAAAGAAGGCACTCGACGCGTTGGTCGACGTGAACACGATCGAATACGCATACGAAGCTGCGATCACGGTGAGGAGCACGAGTGCCAGGCGGCCCCGCAACGACATCCCTCTGACGAACCGCGCGGTGATCAGGAAGACCGTCGGGTAGACGATGTAGAACTGCTCCTCGACCGCCAGTGACCAGTAGTTCTGCAGCGCCGAAGGCGGCCGTTGCGAGGCCAGATAGTTCGTCTGCGAGGCGGCAAAATGGAGATTGGCAAGGAACAGGGCGGCCCATTGGCCGTCAATAGCGGTCTCGTGCCCCGTCAGAGAGCCCAGGTAGTGAAAGGCGGCGACAACCGTGACGATGATGACCACACTCGCCGCCGGAATGATGCGTCGTGCCCGACGTCCATAGAAGTTCAGGATGGAGGTACGTCCGCTCGCCTCTCGCTCTCTCAGCAAGACGCCGGTGATCACGAACCCCGAGATGACGAAGAAGACGTCTACTCCGACATAGCCGCCGCTGATTCCGGGTATCCCGGCGTGGAAGAGGACGACCAGGAGAATGGCAACGGCACGAAGACCCTGAACGTCCGGACGAAACGGCCGGTCACCAGGTGCGGTTCCCGCCTCGTCGCCGGCGGCGGTGTAGCGATCGGTCGCGACTGACATCACGCTGGCGGTGACGCACCGCCGCCGGCCAAGGACCTCGCCGCTCGCAGTCCGAAGCCCCCGACCACTTCGTGATCATAGTCCTCAGTCAAAGTGCCTCTCCAGCAGGGTTTCTCCGTGTTCCCTTGCCCCGCGCGCGCCACACCGGAGACCGGGTTTTCTCGCCGCCGGAGAACTCTAGATCCCACCCGACAGCGCGAGAGCGCGGGCGCCAACTCCGAGAGCGCGTCGCGTTGGGACTATCGGGGTTGGCAGTGAGCGCCGCCCAGCCATGCCGTGAGGCTGTCATCCACGACGTCGCTCGGTCCGCTGCCGATTTCGTGCTCTCGTGCCGGCGACGGCCAGGGCCACGAGGAGCGCCGCACAGAAGCCGAGACATATCAGCGATCCTGCCCGCAAGTCCGCGGAGAACCGCTGCCTACCGGATTGCACCGGTTCGGCACGATACGTGGAGAGCTCGGCCGCCAAGGTGGCCCTGTCCCACAGGGTGATGCCCTTGGTGTTCGCCACCGTGACGGCATGCTGGGAGTAGTTCGAGGACGTCACCACCAGGGCTCGGGCAACCCCGTAGTGCGCCTTGGCGACGGCAGCTTGTTGCACTGCATCATGGTGGACCACCCCCGTCCAGCGCCGCACCTGCACGATGGTGCGCCCATCACCATCGTGGAGCAGAAGGTCGGCACCGAGGTCTCGGCGCACACCGAGCCGGGCAACTCGGAACCCCTTGCTGGCGAAGAAGTGCTCGAGGAGAACCTCGAATTGCCGGCCGGTCATGGCGTCGACGGCGGCCATGCCGGAGCGCTGGTATGCCTCACACTCTTTCGCCCCGCGCCCGCCCAGTGCCGCCATGCTCGCCAGGATCAGCACGGCGCAGCCCAGCAACGCCACAACGAGGCCGACGCCGCCCAGCGCAGCGCCAAGAACCAACAGGGCTGCGCCGGCAATGGCAACGACACCAGCGGGGTGCGAAGTCAGGTACGTCGTGAAGCTCTGGGTGGTGTTCCGGCTCGGGGCACGCCAACCGAGCCCTCTCGACGGCCGCGCTGCCGTCGATCTCGCCCCACCCGGCTCGAAGTGGCGGCCGGGTTGGGGTCTGGTGGACGCGGTCGTCCGGAACCCCTCGGCTCTCGAACCGACCACCCGCGTTCGGGCCGCACCACCTTGTGCGATGAGCGAGCGATCGTAGGCGGCCCGACGGGCGGGGTCCGACAGCACCTCGTACGCGTCTTGGACTTGCCGGAACAGGGCGACAGGGCCATCGAGATCGGGGTGGATCCTCTGGATCAGCTTGCGGTACTTCGCCTTGATCTCGTCCGGTGGAGCTGTGGCCGACACGCCCAATATGTCGTAGTAGGTGTCGCGCCCCATTCCCCCCACTATGCCATCGGTCGTCTTGTGCCGACAGCGAGGAGTTTTCCAGTCCGCCGGGGGTTGCAGAGCCAGGTGGGAGCCGTTCAGGCTGTCCCGTTGGGGGGATTGAGCAGGGTACGGAACGGGTGTGATGATTCCGTGAGGTGGCCTTCTGGGGATTGTGTGCCCGCTCCTCTCCGGGGGCCTATTATTCGGGACGGGTACGCGGCCTCCGACAGAGGTCGGAGCACGTGCGTTGCGCTTCCGCCGTCCGTCCCGCCCGTTACAGCGCGCGCCGACGCGCGTGTCATCCGAGCCAAAGGAGCGTTCATGACTTCGACCCTGCCCTTCAAGGTGGCCGACCTTTCCCTGGCCTCGTTCGGCCGCAAGGAGATCGAGCTGGCCGAACACGAGATGCCCGGCCTCATGGCCATGCGGGCCGAGTACGCGGCCAGCCAGCCCCTGGCCGGCGCCCGCGTCACCGGGTCCCTGCACATGACGGTGCAGACCGCGGTGCTGATAGAGACGTTGACGGCGCTCGGCGCCCGCGTGCGCTGGGCCAGCTGCAACATCTTCTCCACCCAGGACCACGCGGCCGCCGCCGTCGCTGTCGGGCCCGACGGGACCGTCGACGACCCCAGGGGCGTCCCCGTGTTCGCCTGGAAGGGCGAGACGCTCAACGAGTACTGGTGGTGCACCGAGCAGGCGCTGTTGTGGCCCGGCGAAGGTGGTCCCAACATGATCCTCGACGACGGCGGGGACGCCACCCTGCTCGTGCACAAGGGCGTCGAGTTCGAGAAGGCGGGCGCGGTGCCCGACCCGGCGACGGCCGAGTCGGAGGAATTCGCGGTCGTTCTGGCCCTACTGGGGCGCAGCCTGTCCGAGGATGCCCAGCGCTGGACGTCCATCGCCAACGGGATCCGGGGCGTCACCGAGGAGACGACGACCGGCGTGCACCGGCTGGCCGACATGGCCAAGAAGGGCGAGCTCCTGTTCCCGGCCATCAACGTCAACGACTCGGTGACCAAGTCGAAGTTCGACAACAAGTACGGCTGCCGTCACTCGCTGGTCGACGGCATCAACCGGGCCACCGACGTCCTCATCGGCGGCAAGGTCGCCGTCGTGTGCGGCTACGGCGACGTGGGCAAGGGCTGCGCCCAGTCGCTCGCCGGCCAGGGCGCCCGGGTGGTCGTGACCGAGGTCGACCCGATTTGCGCGCTGCAGGCCGCCATGGAGGGGTTCCAGGTCACGACGCTCGAGGACATCCTGCCGGAGGCGGACATCATCGTCACGACCACCGGGAACAAGGACATCATCACCGCCGCCCACATGGCCGGCATGAAGCACCAGGCCATCGTGGGCAACATCGGCCACTTCGACAACGAGATCGACATGGCCGGCCTGGCCAAGACCCCCGGCGTCGAGCGGGTGAACATAAAGCCTCAGGTCGACAAGTGGATCTTCCCCGACGGGCACGCGATCATCATCCTGTCGGAGGGACGCCTCTTGAACCTGGGCAATGCGACCGGGCACCCCAGCTTCGTCATGTCCAACTCGTTCACCAACCAGACCATGGCGCAGATTGAGCTGTTCACCCAGACCGGTCAGTACGTGAACGACGTCTACGTCCTACCCAAGCACCTCGACGAGAAGGTGGCACGCCTGCACCTGGACGCGCTGGGCGTGAAGCTCACGACGCTGACCCGGGAGCAGGCCGACTACATCGGTGTGCCGGTCGAAGGCCCGTACAAGCCGGACACCTACCGGTACTGAGGGGCGTCAGCCCAGCGTGGCGGTGGCGATCACCGTCCCGCTGGGCGACACCACCTCGGCGGTGCGTACGTCGAGCGGGTTGACAGGCAGCGGGGCGATCCAGGCCCCGTATCCCTCTCGTGCCACAAACGTCCCGACGTGGTGCGTCACGCCGTCGTCGGTCACGACGACACAGTTCACGGTCCCCCGGGCGGTCGAGTCGGCCAGCATCATCGACATCCAGGGCTTGCTCCCGCCGATGGTGACGACCTTCCCCACGGTCTCCCCGTGCTCGACCAGCGCGGCCGACATCACCCTGGAAGTTCGCGCCGGTGCCGACACGGTCGGTGCCGGCGAGGAGGACAGGGTCAGCATGAGACCGAGCGCCAGGGCGGCCGCGGCCGCGGCGGCCGCCACCACGGCGGGCACCCACCGCGACCGACGCCCGCGGCGGCGTTGCCGGTGCACGTCGTCGGCCACGCCCATCCGCTCGAAGAGCCGCACCTCGAACCCCATCGGTGGCTCGATCTCGGGTGTGACCTGCACCAGCGTGTCCGCCACCCGGGACAGCTGTTCCAGTTCCTCGGCGCACCGGGGGCAGCTCTCCACGTGCCACAGGGCCTCAGCCCGGGCCCGCCCGGTGAGCGCACCCAGTGCGAGCTCAGCCAGGTCGTCCGAGCACGCACCACAGCCGCGCTCTCTCATCTCATCGCTCATCGCTCACCCCCTCTGCGTGTTCGACCGCGGACCGCAAGCGGATGAGGGCCGTCCTGATGCGCGTCTTGGCCGTGCCGAGCGGAATGCCCTCGGTCTCGCTGATCTCCAACGCAGTGCGGCCGTAGACGGCGGCCAGCACGACCGCCCGCCTCTGCTCTTCGGGAAGCACCTGCAGGGCGGCACGCACGGTGTGGCGGACGTCGCCCCGCGATGCTGCGTCTTCGGGGTTGTGCTCGCCGGAGCGCACGGCCGACGCGGCGAAGTCGTCCGGGTCGGTCGGCACGGCACGACGAAGCCGCAGGGCGTCGATGGCGAGGTTGCGCGTGATGGTCAGCACCCACGACGCCACCGAGCCCCGCCTGGGGTCGAAGACGGGCGCGTGGCGCCAGACCCGGATCATCGCCTCTTGGGCCACGTCCTCGGAGACGCCGGGGTCGCCCGTCATGGAATAGGCGAGCCCGAAGACCCGCCGCTGGTAGCGGCGCACGAACGTGACGGCCGCCGCCTGCTCCCCCAGCGCCATGCCGGCCAGGAGCCCCTCGTCGGACAGCTCTCCCTCGGCCACGCGAGATTCTCTCATCGACGGGTGTACGGGCGGGGCCACCGCCGGGATTCTCGGGTCACGGCACAATCCGCGCGGCGTCGGGATCCGTATCACCAGGCGTGCCGACGGCGACGCCCGACATCCGCCTCCCCGCCCGACTCCGGATGGATCACATGCAGCTGACGAGGACGTTGTTGCTCCGTGGTCCGGGCCGCTCCCACCGGCCCGTCGACCTGGTGGCGACGGCCGCCTTCGCCGCGGGCGGCCTGCTCCTGGTGTGGTCGGCCTACGTCCACTTCCACCTGTGGAACGAGCCGAACGGGTACCGCTCCATCCCCACCATCGGGCCGCTGTTCCTCCTGCAGTCGATCGCCGGGCTCGCCATCGGCGTCGCCGTCGTCGCCCTCCGCCGGCTGTGGGCGGCGGTGATCGGGATCGGCTTCGCCCTGTCCACCATCGCCGGGTTCCTCGTCTCGGTGGAGCGCGGGCTCTTCGGCTTCAAGGAATCGTGGTTGGCCCCCTTCGCCAAGGAGGCCTTTGCGGTCGAGGTCGCCGCGTCGGCCGTGCTCGTCCTCGCCGCCGTGCTGTGCCTCATCGGATCGGCCCCCGACGCTCGCCCCGGCTCAACCCCGGCCGGCACGGCGACGTAGGGACCACTCGGGGCCGGGCCTGCGTCCCTTCTCCCGGTGGGGCGTGGCCCGGTCCCGTTGACTCGCTCAGCGCAACCCGGCGAAGAGATCGTCTTCGGGGACCGGCGCATGGGTCGAGTCGACGGCCCGCACGAAACTCTCCGATCCCATGATGGTGGAGAACAGCGCCTCGCCCATCTGCAGGAAGAAGATGTTGTCGCTCTGACTGGCATGCGCGGCGAGCGACGCGTACTTGCGGCCCGCGACGGCGCTGCAGTCGACAGTCGTCGTGATGAGCTCGTCGGGCGTCCCGAAGTCGGGGTTCTCCTCCACCTCGGCCGGCGCCTCGATGCCCGCCTCCGCCAGCACGTCTCGAAAGCCGTGCAGGGTCGAGCGCGCCATTGCCGTGTAGTACAGCTTGGCGGGGATGCCGCACTCGGACAGCGCGGCGTGCGTGACCCGGTTCGCCTGAATGTGGTCCGGATGCCCGTAGAAGCCGTTCTCGTCATAGGTCACCACGACCTGCGGCTCGTATGTCCGCATCAGGTCGGCCAGTCGGCTCGCCGGTTCCTGCACCGGCGTCCTCCAGAACGATCCCGGCGCGTCGTTCTGCGGCCAGCCCTGCATCCCCGAGTCGTGGTACCCGAGCAGCTCGAGGTGCGACACGCCGAGGACCTCGCAGCTGGCCTCGAGCTCCCGTCGGCGCAGCGGGACCACGACACGCTCCTCGTGTCCCGGATCGCCGGGCTTGAGCCCCCCGGGAGCGTCCCCCAGCTCGCCGTTCGTGCACGTGACCAATACGGTCCGGACCCCTTCGGCGGCGTAGCGGGCAAGAATGCCGCCGGTCCCGATCGCCTCGTCGTCCGGGTGGGCGTGCACGGCCATGAGTGTCAGAGGTCGCTCGGGCATGCCAGGCAGCGTAGGGGGCGCCGCGCCACCGTCATCCGCTGCCCTCTGGGGGCTCAGTCCACGTCTCCGGGCGCGGACCCGTCAGGTCTGCAGGTCGCCGACCGCGGCGGCCAGGCGCTCGAGCGCGGGACGCCACGCTCCCGGCGGCGTCACCGGCCGCACGACGAACTTGGAGAACCCGACCTGCAGGAACTGCTCCAGCATGGTGCGCAGTCCGGTCAATCCGACGGGGAGGATCTGCTCCAGCGGCCGGCCCCGGGCGCGTCGGGCCAGGGGCGACGAGGCGAGGGCGGCCAGGTCCGTCTCCTCGGGGGCGTAGGCGAGGCTGACCCCGAAATGCTCGGGGCTGATGGCGCGCTGGTGCTCGGCCGCCACCCGCTCAATCACGGCTTTGCCGTCGGCCGCGTCGCCCGGCGTGCAGAACGCCGGGAGCCATCCGTCGGCCAGGCGGCCGCAGCGGTCGAGCGCGGCCGGCAGGTTGCCGCCGAGCCACACGTCGAAGGGATCCTGGACGGGCTGCGGGGAGACCGAGACGTCGGCGAAGGAGCCGGCCGGCCCCTCGTGGCTGACGACGTCGCCGGCCCAGAGGCGGCGGAGCACCGGCAACGCGTCATCCATCAGGGCAGCGCGCTCGGCAGTCGCGATGCCGATGGCGCTCCGCTCGCCCCCGACGGTCAGCCCCGGCACGAAGGTGAGGAGGAAGCGACCGCCCGAGAGCTGGTCGATCGTGCCGACCGCCTTGGCGAGCCACACCAGGTTGCGGCCCGGCAGCAGCATGGTGGTGCCGATCTTGAGTCCGGGGCAGGCCCCGGCGGCCCACGCCAGCCCGACGAGCGGATCGGGCCCGGGCCGGGTGAGGACCTCGGGCAGCCACAGCGAGTCGAAGCCCGTGTCGGTCAGCCCCTGTGCCAACGCCACCATGGCCTCGGGCCCGAGGCTCTCGCCTCCGGCGCTGATCCCGATCCGCACCTTCACGATGCGTCAGCGGAGGGGGCGTCGGCCAGCGCGGTCACGGTGCGCGCGATGCCGGCGTCGTCGACGTCGCGGTGCGTGACGAAGCGCACCGTGCCGGGCGCGATGGCATGGGCCAGCACACCGTGGCCCTCCAGGTGCGCCAGCAGCTTGTCCGGCGCGGCGTGCCGGAACGTCACGATGTTCGTCCGGACCGCCGCGGGGTCGAGGCCGCACCCGGGCCACCGCTCCGCCACCGCCTCGGCCAGGCGCGCCGCCCGCACGTGGTCCTCGGGGAGCCGCTCGATCATGTCCCTCAGCGCGACGAGCCCCGGTGCGGCCAGGACGCCGGCCTGGCGCATGCCTCCGCCGAGGCGCTTGCGCGCCAGCCGGCCCTCGGCGATCACGTCCTCCGGCCCCGCCAGCAGTGAGCCCACCGGGGCGCACAAACCCTTGGACAGGCAGCACATGACGGTGGTCGCCGCCGACGCCCACTCACCCGCCGGGACCCCGGTCGCCGCCTCCGCGTTGAAGAGTCGCGCGCCGTCCATGTGGATGGCGACGGGCCCCGCGGCGTCGGCCAGCGCCCGCAGGCCGGCCCTGGACCAGGGCGCACCCGACGCCGCCATGTGCGTGTTCTCGATGCTGACCAGTGACACGGCGGTCTGGTGGTGATCCGACGCCTCCCGTGCCCGGCGCACGTCGTCGGCGCGCAGCATCCCTTCGTGGTCGTCGAGCCCGATGAACTGCACGCCCGCGTTCAGGGCGGCGGCGCCGTACTCGTAGGCGACGATGTGCTGGCGTCGCCCGGCCACGACCGCGGTCCCCGGGGCCGTGAGCACCCGGACTGCGACCTGGTTGGCCATCACCCCCGAGGCCACGAACAGCGCGGCCTGCTTGCCCAGCCGCTGCGCGAAGGCCTCCTCCAGCCTGCGCACGGTCGGGTCCTCGCCGTAGTCGTCGTCGCCGACCTCGGCCTCCGCCATGGCGCGCCGCATGGCCGGGGTGGGCACTGTGACGGTGTCGCTGCGCAGGTCGACCACGTCGGACACGTGGCTCAGGTTAACGGTGCGCCGTTAACCTGCGGCGGTGACAACCACCCCACCCCCCACGCCCGGCCGCGACGCGGCCGCCCTGCCCGACGGCCGCCAGAGCGTCCACGAGCTGCTCGACGTCGAGGTCGTCGAGGCGAGTCCCGAGCGCGTGGTGATGCGGATCCCGGTGGACTGGAAGGTGCACCAGCCCTACGGGATCCTCCACGGGGGCGTGTCGGCCCTGCTGGCCGAGTCGGCCGCCAGCTTCGGTGGTGCGCTCGCCGCTGGGCCCGACCGCAGTGTGGTCGGGATAGAGCTGAACGCCAGCCATCTGCGTGCAGTGCACAGCGGGCACCTGACCGCGGAAGCCACGCCGGTGCGGGTGGGGCGCACCGTCCAGGTCTGGCGGATCTCGCTCAGCGACGACGACGGCCGGGCCATCTGCGAGGCTCGCTGCACCCTGTCCGTCCTCGCCCACCCCGGCGGTCCGCCGATGGGAGCCGCTCCGCCACCTGCGGGTTAGTCAGCCCGGCGGCACCGGCCTAATATGTCGGTGTGACCCCGGTAGGAAGCGGAGCGCCCCGTCCGGCCTTCGGGCTGGTGCTCCCCCCCACCACGCAGGGAGAACTCCTCTCCGGCGCCGGTGCTACCACAAGTGATACCGTGGGTAGCACCGGGAGCGCGCCCGAGCTGGCCGAGCTGTGCCGGCAGGCGGAGGCAACCGGGGCAGACTCCCTGTGGGCGGTCGACCACCTGTACTGGCCGCACCCGATCGGGGAGGCGTTCACCACCCTGGCCGTGGCCGCCACGGCCACCCGGCGGGCGACCCTCGGGACCTGTGTCCTGCAACTGCCGCTGCGCCAGCCCGCGGCGGTGGCGAAGCAGGCGACAGCGCTCCAGCTCCTCTGCGGCGGCCGGTTCGTCCTGGGCCTCGGCGTCGGCAGCCACGAACTCGAGTACGAACGGGCCGGAGTCGACTTCGGGGGGCGAGGAAGGCTGATGGACGACGGCGTCGCCCACCTGCGCGCCGCCTGGGCCGACAGCGGGGCCCCCGGCTATGTCCAGCAACCGGCGTCGGCACCCGTCCCCCTGTGGTTCGGTGGCTCGAGCGTCGCTGCCCGTCGCCGTGCCGCGGCCGTGGGGGACGGCTGGGTGCCCCTGCTCATGACGCCAGACGACTATGAGACCGCGCTGGCCGCACTCCGCCGGGAGACGGCCGAAGCGGGACGCGACCCCCGGGCCGTCGAGGCCGGCGTCGTCGTCTTCGCCTGCGTCGGCGGTGACGATGCCTCGGCGCGCGGCGCGGCTTGGCTCTCGGACCTGTACCGGCTGCCGGCCAAGGCCTTCGGGCGCCACCTGGTGGCCGGGCCCCCCGAGGCCTGTGCCGCCGCCCTCTGGCGCTACGCGGCCGCCGGGGCCCGCCACATCCTCGTCATGGTGGCCGGAGCGCCCGCGGTGGAGCACTTCGAGTTGTTGCGAGCGGCGTTCGTACGAGACGAGCTGCGGGCCCTGAAAGGAGTTCCGGCATGACCAGCATGGACGTGGCCATCCTCGGCACGGGCATGACCGACATGAGCCGGCGCGACCTGGCGCCCGACACGATGGCCTACCAGGTGGTGCACGAGGCGCTCGGCGACGCCGGCGTGTCCCCCCACGAGCTCGGCCTCGTCATCGTCGGCAACGCCATGGCGGGGAGGCTGAGCGACCAGGGCTGCGTGCGCGGGCAGACCTGGCTGCGCAAGGCCGGGCTCAACGAGGCGGCCATCATCAACGTGGACAACTCGTGCGCCGGGGGCAGCTCGTCCCTCCACCTGGCGACCATGGCGGCCACGGTCCAGGACCGGCCGGTGCTGGCGCTGGGCGTCGAGAAGATGTGGACCGGTGACCGCTCCGGGACGATCGCGGGGATTGAGGACGGCCTCCCGGCGGAGTACCGGCGGGACCTCCACGAGCGGCGCCACGAGGACGACAACCCGGCCGGGAGCATCCTGATGGGCCTCAACAATGCCTGGGCACACCGCCTGGCGGCCGACACCGGCACGACCGTCCGCCAGATCGCCAGCGCGGCGGTGAAGGCCTTCGACCACGCCTCGCGCAACCCGCTGGCCCAGTTCCAGCGCGCCGTCACCGTCGACGAGGTCCTCGCCTCACCCCAGGTCGCAGGAATGCTGACCCGGCTGATGTGCAGCTCGTTCACCGACGGCGCCGCCGCCATCGTCGTGGGCGGCCCGGCCGTGCGGCCCCCCACCGCGGCTCCTCGTATCATCGGTTCGGTGGCGCGCTCGGGAAACGGCTTGCTGGACTACCACGACCGGCTGACCCAGGCCGCCGAATCGGCGTGGGAGGCGTTCGGACTCGGCCCCGAGCAGGTCGATCTCGTCGAGCTGCACGACGCCACCGCCGCCGAGGAGCTCTACTCCCTCGAGTCGCTCGGATTCTTCTCCCCCGGCGAGGCCGGGCCGGCCACGGAGGCCGGTGGCACCGGCGTCGACTCTCCGGGACTGGTCGTGAACCCCAGCGGCGGGCTCGTCGGCCGAGGGCACCCCCTCGGCGCCACCGGCCTGGCCCAGGTGGTCGAGCTGGCGACGCAGTTGCGCCGCCGCGCCGGCGCCCGCCAGGTCGCCGGCGCACGCATCGGGGTGGCCGTGAATACCGGCGGCATCATCTACGGGGACGCCGGGTTCGTCGGCATCCACGCCGTGCGCGCCGGGTCGGCCGCGTGAGGGGGATCCGGATCACCGGATGGGGCATCGCCGTACCGGACAAGGTCGTGACCAACGTCGACATGGCGGCCAACCTCGACACCAGCGACGAGTGGATCGTCGAACGCACGGGCATCCGCGAGCGCCACATCGGCGGCACCACGTCCGGCCTGGCCATTGAGGCGGCTCAGGAAGCGCTCAGCTGTGCCGGACGGAGTGCCGGGGAGATCGACCACCTCGTGCTGGCGACCACGACGCCGGACAGCATCGTGCCCGGGACGGCTCCCACCGTGCAACACGGCATCGGCCTGCGGGGCGGCGCCTTCGACGTCAACGCGGCCTGCTCGGGCTTCGTCTATGGCCTCATCACGGTGGCCGGCCTCATCGCCGTCGGATCGGGGCCGGTGCTCCTGGTCGGCTCCGACACCCTCTCGCGCATCACCGACATGGACGACCGCAAGATCGCCATCCTCGTGGGCGACGGTGCGGGCGCCGTCCTGGTCGAGCCGGTGGACGGCCCCGGGAGCCTGCTCAGCTGGAACTTGAACGCCGACGGCTCGCTCAAGCACCTGCTCAAGTGCGAGCACGGCGGCACCCTGTTCATGGACGGCAAGGAGGTCTTCCGCCGGGCCGTGCGTGTCGTGGTGGACTCGGCCGAGCGCGCCCTGGCCGACGCCGGCCTCGGACCCGACGACATCACGCTGATGGTGCCCCACCAGGCCAACCTGCGGATCATTCAGGCCGCCTGCCAGCGGCTGGGCATACCCGAGGAACGGACGGCGGTGGTGATCGACCGCTACGGCAACACCTCGTCGGCCTCCATACCGCTCGCGCTCTACGACGCCATCACCCATGACCGCGTGCACAACGGGGACAACCTGCTGCTGACCGGCTTCGGCGGCGGCATGACGTGGGCGAGCGCCGTCTTCCGCTGGAACGCATGAGCGACGGGGCGGGCCCGGCGCTCGTCGTCCTGGCGGCCGGCCGGGCCAAGCGCTATGGAGGCTGCAAGCCACTGGCGCCGGTGGGACCACACGGTGAGGCGGTCATCGACCTGGTCGCTTCCGACGCGTTGGCGGCGGGGTTCGGCACGATCGTCATGGTGCTGGGGCCCTCGACCGGACCCGCCATCCGCTATCACGTGGAGCACACGTGGCCCGAGGCGGTCGACGTGCGCTTCGCCACGCAGCCCGCGCCGCTGGGCACGGTGCATGCCGTCCTGTGCGCCTCCGACCACGTGGCCGGCACCGCCTACGGGGTGGGGAACGCCGACGACGTCTACGGCCGCGCCGGGTGCGCACTGCTGGCCGAGCACCTGCGCGACCACGGCGGCGCCAACGCGCTGGTCGGCTATCGGCTGGCCGACGCCGTGATCGGCTACTCGCCGGTGACCCGCGGCGTCTGCGAGGTCGGCGCGGACGGACGGCTCCTCGGCGTCCACGAACGGCGCCAGGTCACGGCCACGCCGGACGGACGCTTCGCAGCCGGGGACGGGCGCCAGCCGGCCACCCTGTCGCCGGACGCCCGCGTCTCGATGAACCTGTGGGGATTCACCCCCGAGTTCCACAAGACGCTGCAGGCCGCCATGGACGCCGCCGTCGACGCGTCGGAGGAGTCGGAGGTCCTGTTGCCCGAGGTGGTCGCCCAGTCGCTCACCACGAGCTCGTTCACCGTGCTGCCCGCCCAGGGCCGCTGCGTCGGGGTCACCCACCCCGACGACCTCTCCTTGGTCCAGGCGGAGCTGAACCGCCAGGTCGCGGCGGGCGAACGCCCGGACGCCCTCTGGACCTCGCTGGCCTGACCGTGGCCCAGACGCGACGCAACCCCGAGTAACCGTTCGGCCGAAGCCTCCCGTGCTCCTCGGGGCCACGTCAATGATGATCCGCTGGCATCGCGCCGGGGTCGTGTCGGACAACCCCCGCCCGAGCCGGCCACCGCGGCTCCAGGGAAGCCACCATGACGCACCACGGACCACCTCAGTCCGGACCTCCTGCCCACTCCGGTCGTGCCCCCCTTGCGGGGTGCCCGGCCAGCCCTCGATCCCGCCTTGCAGCGTTCTCTCGGCTTCCCTCCGGTCCGCCTTGCGGCTTCCCTTCGAGCTTCCCTCGCTCGCACCTTGCGGCGCTCGCTTGAGGTTCGGTGGGCTCTCGTCTCCGAACTGAAGACAGGTTGCTCTCCGGACAACGCAAGGTCAATGGGCATTCGCGAAATCCAGACGTTCTCCCCACCTTTCTTCACGTCATCCCCAAGCGCCCTCTCCGCCATCCCCAGCTCTTCCCCATGGTGATGGGGTGGGGCCCGCCCACGGCCGTGGGTCAGCGGGGCCCCTTTTGCAGCAGGGCGCGCCTCTGGTCCGACGTCAGGTGGCTGGGATCCGTGGTGCGGAGGAAGTCCTCGAGGATCTCGACGAAGCGGACGGGCTCTTCGGAGTGGGGGAAGTGGCCGACCCCCTCCATGATCTTGAGCTCGCTGTTCGGGATGGCCTCGTGCACCTTGTAGGCGTGGACCACGGGAATGATGCTGTCCTTGTCCCCCCACACGACCAGTGTCGGCATGTGGGCCGCCAGGTACAGGCGGTCAATGGCACTCACCGACTGCCCGCCCGGGTCGATCACGGCACGCATCGTGTGGACGAAGGCCTTCCGGTTCTCAGGATTGGTCAGGGACCGGTAGGCGTTCCAGACCTCCTCGGCCCGCGGGTTGCGAATCCCGAGGTCCCGCGAGAACCTGACCACGGAGTCCCCCCAGGTGCGGGCGAAGGAGGGGAACAGGACCGGCATGACGAACTCGGCCGCCGGGAGGGTGGCGAGACGCAGGATCCAGCTCACCTCGCGTCCGAGCCCGCCCGCGTCGACCAGGACCAGACGTTCGCAGAGCTCGGGGAACTGATAGGCGAACTGCAGCGCGACGCCACCACCGTAGGACTGGCCGATCACCGTGGCCCGATCGACCTCCAGCAGCTGCAGCAGGTCGCGCATGGTGGCGGCCAGGTTCCCGAGCGAGTAGTCACCTGAGGGTTTGGCCGATTCGCCGTGACCGAAGAAGTCCGGCGCGAGCACCGTGTAGTGCTGCTGCAGCAGCTGCATCGCCGGCACCCAGGTGCGTGAGCTCCCGGCTATCCCGTGCAGGAGCAGCAGCGTCGGGCCCCGGCCGGCGCGCCGGTACCCGATCTGGTGCCCGTGGAGCGAGACGAATTGGACCGGGAAGGGGTCCGCCGCCCCACCCGCATCCGTCGGTCCCATCGACCCATTGTTATCCGCGTGGCTGTGACCCGCGTGACGCCCCCTACAGCGGCGTGACGTAGGCCCCCGAGATCCCCCCGTCGACGAGGAACGTGGAGGCCGTCACGAACGACGAGTCGTCGGAGGCCAGGAAGGCCGCTGCGGCGGCGATCTCGGACGCTTCGGCGAAGCGGCCCATCGGGATGTGCACCAGCCGTCGGGCGGCCCGCTCGGGGTCCTTGGCGAAGAGCTCCTGGAGCAACGACGTGTTGACCGGGCCCGGGCACAGCGCGTTGACGCGCACCCCTTGGCGCGCGAACTGGACCCCCAGCTCGCGCGACATGGCGAGCACGCCGCCCTTGGAGGCCGTGTAGCTGACCTGGCTCGTCGCCGCGCCCATGACGGCGACGAACGATGCCGTGTTGATGACGGAGCCCTTGCCGCGCGCCAACAGGTGCGGCAGGGCGAACTTGCAGCAGAGATACACCGACGTCAGGTTGACCCGCTGCACCCGCTCCCAGGCGTCGAGGCCGGTGTCGAGGATGGAGTCGTCGTCGGGCGGGCTGATCCCCGCGTTGTTGCAACAGACGTCGATCCCGCCGAAGCGGGCGGCCACCTCGCCGTACAGCGCCCCCACCTCGTCGGAGGAGGTGACGTCGGCCCGCACGAACATGCCGCCCACGGCGGACGCCACCTCTCCCCCCGCCACCTCGTCGAGGTCGACGACCGCGACCCTTGCCCCCTCGGCGGCGAAGCGCTCGCACATGGCGCGCCCGATGCCGCTGGCGCCACCGGTGACGACCGCGACCCTGTCGGCGAGGCGGTGGGCGTACGGGGTGGTCTCGCGCATGACTGTCCTCCCTGCGGCGGGCGGGCGCCCGCTACTCCGAGCTGATGAAGACGTTCTTGACGTCGCTGAACGCCTCGAGGGCGTCGGGACCGAGCTCCCGCCCGATCCCCGACTGCTTGACCCCGCCGAAGGGCGTCCAGTAGCGCACCGACGAGTGCGAGTTGACCGACAGCGTCCCCGTCTCGACGGCGCGGGCCACCCGCAACGCCCGCCCGACGTCGCGCGTCCACAGCGAGCCCGAGAGGCCGTAGGGGGTGTCGTTGGCCAGCCGCACGGCCTCGGCCTCGTCGGCGAAGGGGATGACGACTACGACCGGCCCGAAGATCTCCTCGGTGGCGGCCCGCGCCCCCGGGTCGACCGGGGCGAGCACGGTCGGGGCGAACCAGTTGCCCGGACCCTCGGGGCACGAGCCCCGCACGGCCACCGGGGCGTCCTCGGGCACGAAGGAGGCCACCGTGGCGAGGTGGGACTCGGAGATGAGCGGGCCCATCTCCGTCGTCTCGAGCGTGGGGTCACCGACCGCGACGCCGGCGACGGCGGGCTCGAGCAGCTCCATGAAGCGTTCGTAGACGCTCCGCTCCACCAAGATGCGCGACCTGGCACAGCAGTCCTGGCCGGCGTTGTCGAAGACGCCGGAGGGCGCACGCGCCGCCGCCACCTCGAGATCGGCGTCGGCGAAGACGATGTTGGCGCTCTTGCCACCGAGCTCGAGGGTCACCCGCTTGATCTGCTCCGCGCAGCCCGCCATGATCTGGCGCCCCACCTCCGTGGAGCCGGTGAAGCACACCTTGCGCACCGCGGGGTGCGTCACGAACCGCGCGCCGACCACGCTGCCCTTGCCGGGCAGCACCTGCAAGACCCCGTCGGGGAGTCCCGCCTCCGACGCCAGCTCGCCGATGCGCCGTGCGCTGAGCGGGGTCAGCTCGGCCGGCTTCAGCACGACGGTGTTGCCGGCGGCCAGCGCGGGCGCCAGGCCCCAACCGGCGATCGCCATCGGGAAGTTCCACGGCACGATCACGCCCACCACGCCCAGCGGCTCGTAGAACGTGACGTCGAGGCCGCCGGGCACGGGGATCTGCCGGCCGCTCTGCCGCTCGGGCGCCCCGGCGTAGTACTCGAGCACGTCGCGCACGTTGCCCGCCTCCCAGAGCGCGTTGCCGACGACATGGCCGGCGTTGGCCACCTCCAACGCGGCCAGCTCGTCACGGTGCGCGTCGACCGCGGCTGCGAAGCGCCGCAGGAGGCGCGCCCGGTCGCCCGGGGCCACCCACCGCCACTTCTCGAACGCGGCGGCCCCCCGGTCTATGGCGGCGTCGGTCGCCGCCGCGCTCAGCCCCTCGACCTTGGCGATGACCTCCCCGGTGGCGGGATTGCGGACGTCCACGCCGTGATCTTTGCCGATCCCACCCGGATCGGTACAGTGCGGGACCGTGCCCCACGTCCAGTTCAACTTGGCCAAGGTCTTCGACACACTCGTCGAGAGCCTGGCCGACCGGGAGTGCATCGTGTGGCGCGATCGCCGCCTCACCTACGGACAGGTCTCGGAGCGCTCGCACCGCCTCGCCTCGTATCTGCACGATCGCGGGCTGGGCGCGAAGCGCGAGCGCAGCGAGCTGCAGGGCTGGGAGTCGGGCCAGGACCACCTGGCGTTGGCCCTCTACAACGGCAACGAGTACCTCGAGGGGATGTTGGGTTCGTACCAGGCCCGCGTCGCGCCGTTCAACGTCAACTACCGCTACGTCGGCGAGGAGCTGCGGTACCTGCTCGACGACGCCCGACCACGCGCCATGGTCCTGCACTCCACGCTCGCCCCGACCCTGTCCGAGGTGCTGCCCACGCTGGACTCGCCCCCCGAGGTGCTGCTCCAGGTCGAGGACGACTCGGGCAACCCCCTCCTTCCCGGGGCGGTGTGGTACGAGGAGGCACTGGCCGCATCCTCGCCCGAGGGCGCACCGGTCGAACCCTCCCCCGACGACCTCTACGTGCTCTACACGGGAGGCACCACCGGCATGCCCAAGGGCGTGCTGTGGCGCCAGCACGACATCTTCATGGCCGCCATGGGCGGTCGGAAGGTGGGGACCTGGGAGATCGTGACCAGTTACGAGGGCCTGACCGAGCGACTGCACGAGAGCTTCCCGCTCCGGCTGATGATCCTGCCGCCGTTGATGCACGGTGCGGCCCAGTGGGCGGCCTTCATGCTCATGGCCCAGGGTGCCACGCTGATCTTCCCCGACCAGACCCACCACGTCGACCCCGACGACGTGTGGTCCACCGTCGAGCGCGAGAAGGCCAACACCATGACCATCGTGGGTGACGCGGTGCTGCGCCCTCTGGTGCTGCAACTCGACAAGAAGACCTACGACCTCTCGTCGTTCTTCGCCGTCGGCAACGGCGGCGCACCGCTGACCCCGGCCGTGCGCGCCATGGCACTCGAGCGGCTGCCCAACCTCGTCATCTCCGACTCGGCCGGCTCCTCGGAGACCGGGGCCCAGATGCACGCGACCTCGGTGGACGGGGTCGAGGTCGGGTCGTTCCTCCCGGGACCGGGGACCCTGGTGGTCGACGAGACGCTGACGCGGGTGCTCGAGCCGGGGCACGAGGGCGACGGCTGGCTGGCGCAGACCGGGAACGTGCCGCTCGGGTATCTGGGTGATCCCGACAAGACGGCGCGCACCTTCCCCGTGATCGACGGCGTCCGCTACTCCATCCCGGGGGATCGGGCCCGGCACCGGGCCGATGGGCAGATCGAGCTCCTGGGCCGCGACTCGGTGACGGTGAACTCGGGCGGCGAGAAGATCTTCGTCGAAGAGGTGGAACGGGCCATCGCCGGCCACCCGGCCGTGGCCGACGTGGTGGTGGCAGGGCGGCCCTCGGAGCGCTGGGGCCAGGAGGTGGTGGCCATCGTGCAGCTCGCCGAAGGCGCCACGACCGACGGCGCGTCCGTCGTGGAGCACGCCTCGGCCCACATCGCCCGTTACAAGCTGCCCAAGGAAGTGGTGTTCGTGGATCGGATCCAGCGCTCGCCCTCGGGCAAGGCGGACTATCGGTGGGCGGCCGAGACGGCCGCGACGGCGAGCGCGGGGACCTGACGACGCCGACGTCGGGGCCGACGATCGCCACGGCGCGGCTGGTGCTGCGACCGTTCACGGCCGTGGACCTGGCACCTTTCTTTGCGCTCAACACCCATCCCCTCGTCGTCGAGTCGCTGGGATCGTCACCGACCCGGGCGCAGAGCGACGCCATGGTGCAGCGCTACGGCGAGGAGCTGGCCCGGGAAGGCTGGGGGTTGTGGGCGGTCGAGGTGGCCGGCGGCGCGCCGTTCGCCGGCATGGTCGGTCTGCACCGGGTGAACCCGGCGCTGCCGTGCGCGCCGGCCGTCGAGGTCGGCTGGCGACTCCACCCCGACCACTGGGGCCACGGCTACGCCAGCGAGGCAGCCAGGGCCTCGCTGGAGCACGGGTTCGCGACCGGGCTGGACGAGATCGTCGCCTTCACGACCACGCGCAACACCCGCTCGCAAGCCGTGATGGAGCGGATCGGCATGACCCGCGACGCGGGCGGCGACTTCGACCACCCGGGCATGCCGCCGGACAGCCCGCTGCGCCGTCACGTGCTCTACCGGGTCGGAGCGTCACATGGCACCCCTAGCGTGGCGCCATGAGCAAGAGCGACGTGCCGACGCGCTGCGAGTGGGCCGGGAGCGATCCGGCGATGATTGCGTACCACGACACCGAGTGGGGCGTGCCGGTGCACGACGATCGTATCCACTTCGAGTTCCTGGTGCTCGAGGGCGCCCAGGCGGGCTTGAGCTGGTCGACCATCCTCAAGCGCCGGGAGGGCTACCGCAAGGCCTTCGCCGGCTTCGACGCCGCCAAGGTGGCGCGCTTCACCCCGGCCCGGGTGGAGACGCTGCTCGGCGACCCCGGCATCATCCGCAACCGGGCCAAGGTCGAGGCCACGGTGCGCAACGCCCGCGCCTTCCTGGAGGTGCAGGAGGAGTTCGGCACCTTCGACGCCTACATCTGGGGCTTCGTGGGCGGCCGGCCGCTGGTCAACACGTGGCGCCGTACGGCACAGCTCCCGGCGGTGTCGGTCGAGTCGGAAGCATTCAGCAAGGACCTCCGCCGGCGGGGCTTCGGATTCGTCGGGCCGACCGTCTGTTACGCCCACCTTCAGGCCAGCGGGCTGGTCAACGACCACCTGGTCGGCTGCTTCCGCTACGCGGAGCTCACAGGCGCCGGCACATCAGGACGCGGACGCCGAAGCGGGTCATGACGGGCTCCTCGGGCGGCAGGCCGCGGGCACGCATGAAGTCGTTGACGGACCCCCTCTCGACGAAGCCCTCCGAGGCGTAGAACGGGCCGTTCCAGGGCACGTCGCGGTACGTGGCGAGGGTGAGCTCCGGGTAGCCGTGCGCGGCGGCCCAGGCGCACCCGGCCCGTAGCAGGGCACGCCCGATGCCGTGGCCGGCGTGGTCGGGATGGACCGAGAGCTGTTCGAGGTGGGCGCCGCCGGCGATGCCGTCGATGCGACACAAGCCGAGGGGCGGATCACCGGCGACCAGCACGACCAACGCAGCGGCGAACTCCTCCATGGTGCCCGGACCGGGCAGCGGCCCGATCCCGAGGGGCTCGAACACGGTGTCGGCCGCCGCCTCCAGGGCGGGCAGGAGCGCCAGCTCGGCGGGAAGGGCCGGGCGGATGGCGTCCACGCGGCAACGGTAGCGTCTCGCTCCGTGCGCGCCGCCGTCTGCCATGAGCCCGGCCCGCCCTCCGTGCTGCGGGTGGAGGAACGGCCCGACCCCGAACCCGGCCCGGGCGAGGTCGCGGTCGCCGTCGAGGCGGCCGGCGTGAACTTCGTCGACGGCCTCTTCGTGGCCGGGCAGTACCAGATCAAGCCCTCACTCCCCTTCGTGCCGGGCAGCGAGGTGGCCGGGCACGTCGTTGCGGTCGGGCCCGACGTCAGTGGGGTGGCCGTGGGCGACCGGGTGCTGGCGTCGGTGGGCCTGGGCGGCTTCGCCAGCCGCGTCGTCGTGTCGGCGGGTTCGGCCATCGCACTCCCCGAAGGCCTCGATGCGGCCCGGGCCGCGACGTTCACCCAGAGTTACAGCACGTGCCTGTTCGCCCTGCGCGACCGCGCCCAGGCCGCGCCCGGCGAGACCGTGCTCGTCCTCGGCGCCGGCGGCGGAGTGGGGCTGGCCGCCATCGGGGTGGCGAGGGCGTTGGGGTGCCGGGTGCTGGGGGTTGCCTCGAGCGAGGCCAAGCGGGCGGCGGCGCTCGCGGCGGGCGCCGAAGCGGTGCTGGACCCGGCCGCCGAGCCACTCAAGGACGCGGCGCGGGCCTGGGCGGGTGGCAGCGGCCTCGACCTGGTCGTGGACCCCATCGGTGGTGCGCTGGCCGAGCCGTCACTGCGCGCCCTGGGCGACCGCGGCCGCTACCTGGTCATCGGCTTCGCGTCGGGCCACATCCCGTCCGTGCCGCTCAACCAAGTCCTGCTGCGCAACCGCTCCGTCATCGGCATCGACTGGGGCATCTGGGCCATGACCCACCCGGCCGAACAACGTGCCCTCCTCGACGACCTGCTGGACATGGTGGCGGCGGGGACGCTCGACCCGGTCCGGCCGATCGAGTACCCGCTCGACAACGTGGCCGGCGCCCTCGAGGACCTGCTGGGCCGGCGAGCCGTGGGGAAGATCGCGCTCGTCCCCTAAGCAGTCGACGACCCCGACCCGGCCCGTGGTCCGGCGGCGACGACGGTCCACCGTGGCGAAGGGCGCGTCACCATGACCCGGCCGCTCGGGCCGACGAAGGTGAGCTCCTCGTTGGCGTTGCCCGTCATGGTCCAGCCACCGCTATGCACCAGGTGATGGTGGTGCACGCACATGAGCGCGAGGTTGTCGATGTCGGTGCGGCCGCCGGGTTTCCACGGGACAATGTGGTGCGTGTTGGTGAAGGTCACGTTGGTACAACCCGGGAAGCGGCAGTGGCGGTCGCGGCGCACGATCTCCCGCCGTTGGGCGGCGGTCGGTTCTCGCCGGGCCCGGCCCTCGTACATGGTGTGCCCGACGTCGTCGTCGACCCCGATGGCGATGGTGGCGTCACAGGCGATCTGGCGCAGCGTCTCGGTGCTGATCAGCCCGTCGCGCTCGAGCTCGCCGGCCAAGGCGCTGTGCTCGCCGGACTCTTCGACGAGGGCCGAAAGCGGCGCGTGGACGACGACGAAGTAGGGGCTGGACGACGTCTGCGCTCCCCGCCCCGGGGTGGACGAGCGGATCAGCTCGACGAAGCCGTCACAGAGGCGCTGGTCCCAGGGGGTCTGGCCGTCGGAGGGGACGGCGCTGGCCCGAGCCTCGAGGCAGGCCCGGGTCTCGGCGAAGCTGATCGCGGGGAGCTGGACGGTCATGGTGCGCAACGTCTCGTTGAAGCGCAAGAAGCGCCGGTCGCGCTCAGAACGGTCCAACGATCCGCTGGCCGCGCTGGTGGAGCGGGCGAGGTCGGCCAGCTGGCGTACCGAGCACTCCTTGGCCTGGTCACGTAGGAGGGGGTCGGTCTCGGGTGTGGCGACGTCGGCCACGGCGCGGACCTTGTCAAAGGACAGCTCACCCGCACAGAGCGACCCGACGAGATACGGGATGTCCCAGGCCTTCTCCCCGAGGTGGGCGAACGCCCGGGCGGTCGGGGTCGAGACCCCGAAGCGCTCGACGGCCCAGGGCTCAGAGGCGGTTGCCCCTTCATCTCGGTAGGCCTGCCGCCGGCCGACTTCACCGAGCAGGACCACGATCGCCCCTTCGACGGCCGCCTTCTGGGCGAAGAGACCGTCGAGGCGATCCATGATCTCTTCGTTCGACAAGGCGGCGGCCTCTCCGATGAGGTCGACACCAGCTGGGCTGACCTGTTGAGCAGTCTCGACCATCGGGGCAGAACGGTCGCTGCCCGCCGGTGGAGTGTGTGCAGAGACCGGGCGGTGGCCCCGACTTCAGGAGCCGGCGACGCGCAGGGGGAAGCTGAACTGCTTGTTCTCGACGACCAGTGTGTAGGTCCCGACCGGGACCCGGTGCGCGCCGTTCGGCTCCGTCTGGTTCCATGCGCCGGTGCCGGACACCATGGCGCCGGGCGCCAGCTGCGCGAAGCCCAGCGCAGGACAGTTGACGACCTGCGCCCCGGGCCACACGTTGTGGTGCTTCGAGTCCACGATGTCGTAACCCACCGACCCGCACGGCCCAGCGGTCAGAGTGGTCGAGGTGGGCCCGGGTGCCACGCCGGCGTACGGGGCGGTGTAGGTGCACGACGAGGTCCCGCCGTTGCGCACGGTGAAGGAGATATCGAGCGATCCCCCCGGATGCAGCGTCAAGGTGTTGACGGCGACCATCAGCTCGGTCGTCTTGGCCGGGCAGTCCCAGAGGGCGACGTGGCCGGCGTGGATCAACGTGGATGCCTTGGCCAGCGCGGTGCCCCTCTTCGCGGCGCCGGCCGGTACGGGCCCCGCCGACAGTGCCAGCGGGGCGAGCAGCACGAACAGCGCCCCCGCGACCGCCGCCACCACCCACCGGCGCCCCGATCCCCTCGCCATCCCCCCAGCCTGCCCGATGCGGCTCTGCCGGCGGGGGGGCAAGACGCTCAGGGGGCGAAGTGCGGGATCACCTCGGTGCCCATGAGCTCGATCGTCTGCATGACGGACTCGTGCGAGATCTTGTAGGGGTTGACCAGGCAGAGCAGCAGGTCCACCCCGGCGGCCTCATATTGCCGACATGCCTCCAGACACTCTTCGGGTGTCCCAAGAACGCAGGCATTGGCGTCAACGAGGTACTCCAGGCTCAGGAGGTCGAGGGTGCCCTCGTCGTCGGTCTTCTTCATGTCGGCCGCGTAAGAGTAGGTACCGAGCTCCTGGTTGCGCTCGGCCATCCAGTCGGTGAGCGTGGCGATCTGGCGGGCGCCCGTCTTCGGGTACCACTCGAAGGACTCCCGCGCTTCTTCAATGGCCTTGTCGCGGTCGGGCCCGCAGATCGCCATGGTGAAGGTCGCCGCCTGGTTGTGCACGAAGACGCCGAGCGGCGCACTGCACCGCCCGACGGCCTCCCGGTAGATGTCGATCTTGCGCTTGACCTCCGACGGGGGCAGCCCCACCGCGAAGGAGCACAACCCGAGTCCGAGGTCACCGACCTGGGCATGGCCCTCGTCGCTGGTGGTGGCGCCCCACAGCGGTGGGTGCGGCTTCTGCCAGGGCTTGGGCTGCACTCGGCGCTTGGGCATTTGCCAGAACTCGCCGTCGAACTCGTACTCCTCGTTGGTCCAACAGCCCACGACGTGGCCGATGGCCTCCTGCCACATGCGGCGGCTCTCGGCGGGGTCGATGCCGAAGCCCTCGAGCTCGGCCCTGGTGGCCGAGCGACCGGTGCCGAGGTCGACTCGTCCCCCCGAGAGCAGGTCGAGCACGGCCACCGACTCCGCCGTCCGCACCGGGTGGTTGTAGGGCTTGGGCATGAGGCGCACGCCGTAGCCGAGGCGGATCCGCTCGGTACGCGCCGCGATGGCGCCGTAGAGCACCTCAGGGTTCGAGCAGTGCGAGTACTCCTGCAGAAAGTGGTGCTCCACGGTCCAGAAGGCGTGCCAGCCGTGGCGGTCACCGGCGATGGCCTGCTCCAGCGTGTTCTGGTACGCCACCAGCTCACTGTCCTCGCCCCACGGGCGGGGGACGGGAATCTCGTAGAACAGCGCGAACTTCATGGTGTGGGCTCCCCCCGTGACGGTGAGCCCGGGGTCGGCCCGGGCCAAATCAGGTCCACTGCTCCTATCAGCCCGGACCGCCGGGGCGCAACAACACCGGGAGATTCCATCCGCGGATCGGACGGCCGGACCTCCGGGGCGACGGGAGCCGCCTCGGGCATCGGCGGATCACACGGTGGCGCATACCTGCGTCGTCGTGCTCCCCGTCTTCAGCCCTCGTTTCCGGACGGGGAGAACGTGCCGACGTCGATCGACGAGACGCACACATCCTGCCCGGCGGTCTGAGCGGAGAGTTCCACCTCATCAAGAGTGCGCTGCGACAACGGCAGGAGGTAGTCGGTGGTCTTGCTCGTACTCGCCATATCGATTGTTCCCACCGGAGCCGCTGCTCCGTCGCTCACCGTCGACAGGTTCACCGATCCGCCCGATGCGGACGTCAGTCCCACGAGGAGCCAGGCATCTGGCGTGCTGAGCGGCGACGCCAGCCGGACGTCGATCGTCCCGCCGGGCCGGGTGCTGGCAAAGCATGACCCGCCGGCAGCGGCATGATGGGAAGTCGCAAAGCCGGCGCTTCCAACGACCGCAGCGATGGGAAGGCCTGACGTGCTTGACCCATGAAACTGCATCTGTACCAGTGTTCCGGCGGGGGTGACCTCGAAGGTCGTCTGACGGAGTTCGTCGACGACGACATTCGGCCTGATTACGGGCAGGGCGTAAATGAGCTCATTCCAAGGAGCAAAGGCCGAGGCCACGACGTCAACCGGCACTGTCGCGTTGAGAACGGCCACCTGCGAGCCATGACTGCTCGCTGCGTCCATCTGCCCGAGCAACCTCGTGAAATAGACCCGTGTCAGCGCGCTTTCCTGGTTTGACTGATCTTTGACGTTCATGGTCGTTGCGCTCGTGACGAAGGCGACGCCATACAGACCGACCGCCACGAGACAGGACGTCACGAGACCGATCCGCACGCGCCGGCTCGCTCGCCGACGGTGCGCCGGGACTCTCGACCGTGAAGGGACTTCCTGACGCATCACGTAGGGCGCGCCCGACGGGTCGAGGGAAAACGCGGCTCCGACGCAGAGGAGGAACAGATATGCCGGTGCCTGTACGTAGTACAGCTGCTGACCCAAATCGACACCGAAATAGCCGACACGATTGGCCCCGATCATGTACGAGTTGAGGAAGAACCCGACGGCGAACACGATCCAGACACGCCAGGCACTCGGACGCCGGTAGATGCTCACCATCACAATGACCGCGAACAGGATTGAGTCGAGGACGAGGGCAGTGGTGTTCGTCCATCCCGTTGTGAGTGGTCGTAGACCCATGGCGGAGGGAGCGAACGATTGTGTGAACTGAATGCCTATGTAGCGGAACAACTCGCCGATCGTGGGCTTTGGCGTCACGGGAGCGTAATAAAAGAGGAAGTAATTGATCATGGCGAGGACCGTCAACAAGCCATAGCCGAACCAGATCCAGCCCTCTCGCCACAACCGGACGAGAGCGTCGCGGAAGCGGCCGCCGGGAGCGAAGACCAAAAGGTCGAAGAGAAAGAGATAGCCAACGACGAGCCACGATTGCTCGTGCGTGCACAGGGACACCGCGTAGCTCAACAGAGAGAGCACGATCCACCGTCGATCCCCCAAACGCCGATATCGGAGGAAGGCGGCGATCGTGAGCAGTCCGAAGAGCGTCGCAGGCAGAATGTTCGCGGTCGCGGTCCACCATCCCAGCAGATGGAGCAGCGCCAACGACTCGGCGAAGGCGAGGGTCAGGAGGTGGCGCCACCAGTGACGTCCGACGAGCTCCGCAATTGCCCACGAGAAGGCGAGCACGCTTGCCCCCAGAAGGACCAACTCAATGGTGTGGGCGGCGACGACGCTGGAGTCGAACCAATGAGCGAGGACGTAGTCGGCCAGCCGCGATACGGGAGAGAAGTGCTGGAAGAGAGAACCGCGCAGGTAGGCAAATGACAGACTCGACATTTGGGCCTGGCGGATGAAGATGAAGTCGTCCTGGAAGTAATAGAAGGACCGAGTGAACCAGGCGGCGGAAGCCAGGCTTACGACCATCACGGCGAGCACGGCCAGACCGTCTGCGTGACGGGCGGCGAACGCACGGGCCCGTGAGGCCGGGGGATCCCCCGCTGCTACCGCCGACCTGGGCGGCTCGGTTGGGCGCTCCTCCATGACGACCATCGGCGATTCAGGCACTCTCTACAACGCGCAGAATTCCGATGCGCGGCTGCCGCGAGTGTGGCGTCATGGCTGACGGCAATTTAGCAAAATTGTGGCGGAAACCGGCATCGGATGAGGTCTTCAAAGAAGACGCTGTCCCAAGAGAATTGGCTCGAGGACGCCTTTTGTCTGCAGGCGGCGTCCCCCACCGGGTACCGGCCCGCCTGCCACCCGATCGCCCCGGTCCACCGGCAGCGCCCGTCCATACGAACGCTGTTCGGCCACGAGGTGGAGCCACTCCGGGGCCGACTTCCGAAGACGATGAGAACTCCAACCCTGATACTCTCAGCGCTTGGCGCGGACCCGTTCCTGGTACGCGTCAAGTTATCCATCCTCGAAAAGGGCACATGGGAACCGACGTCTTTGACTTGACCGGCCAGGTAGCAGTCATCACGGGCGGCGGCACAGGAATTGGCCGCGCGACGGCCCAGGTGCTGGCCGACCACGGCGCCGACATAGTGCTGGCAAGCCGTCGAGAAGAGAATCTCGAGCAGACGGCAGCCTCGATCAGGGAACTCGGGCGCACGGCCGTTGTGAAAAAGACGGACGTGCGCAGGGTGGAAGACTGTCGATCCCTGATCGAGGCTGCGCACGAACAATTCGGGAGGATCGACATCCTCGTCAACAATGCGGGCGGAAGTAAGGCCTTCGCCTTCGACGAATGGACCTTCGAGGAGTTCGAGAATTCCATCGCCCTCAACTTGCGGAGCTTCTTCTTCTTGTCTCAAGAGGTCGTGCGCCTCATGGTCGAGCAGCACAGCGGCAACATCGTGAACATCTCCTCCATCGCGAGCCTGGCCGCCATGCCGGGTCTGGGGCCCTATGGAATGGCGAAGGCCGGCGTGAACAACCTGACCCGCTTTCTGGCCGCGAGGTACGGACGCGACAACATCCGCGTCAACTGCATCGCTCCGGGATTCGTACGATCAGATGGGTTCGCCCGAGCGATGAAGGCTGTTGACAGAGATCCGGACGAGGTTGCCGCGCAGTCAAATTCGATCGGTCGGGCCGGACGCCCGGAGGAAATTGCTCTTCCGATCCTGTTCTTGGTCTCTGCGGCCGCCAGCTTCCTGTCCGGAGAGACGATCTACATAGGCGGAGGGCCTCCCGTCGTCGGCCCTTGGCCCTGAGCGCGATCTTTCAGTCGCCTGCGAGGACGTGCACGCTCACCAAGGCGGGATCTCCCGAGATGATCCCTCCCGCGTTGACCGCCGCCGCAAGTCGGGCGCCCGGCGCCTGCCGCGAACCGGATCGGCCTCGAAGTTGTTGGACGAGCTCGAACAGCTGGCAAAGACCGGTTGCACCAATTGGGTGGCCCCGGGCAACGAGCCCACCGCTCGGATTGACACACACGGCTCCCCCGCCGGGGCTCGTCGCCCCATTGACTGTCGCAACACCGGCTTCGCCGGGGTCGAAGAATCCGAGGGACTCGATCGAATACAGCTCCTCGGCGCTCGTGGCGTCATGGAGCTCTATGACGTCGAGATCCGACGGGTCGATGCTCGCCGCATTCCACGCTTCGCCCGCAACCACACCAAGCCGGTCGTGAAATTCCAGATCGCCGTTACCTGACCTGACGATGCTCGCGAGGATGCGCGGTGCTCCACGAAACTTCCCAGTGGACAGAACAGCCGCGGCGGCGCCATCCGTGAACGACGAGCACATCAGCCGCGTGATCGGACCGGCCACCGGTGTCGAGGACATCACCTCGTCGGCCGTCACCTCAGATTGGAACTGCGCCAAAGGGTTCAAGGACCCCAGCTTGCGTGCCTTTGCGGCCGTCTCCGCGACTTGTCTGAGGGTCGTACCGCGTTCGGCGATCTGATGCCGGGCCCAGAGGGCGTTGAGCCCCATGAACACGCTTCCCGTGGAGGCCTCCGAGAGCTCGGCGCGTAACCCCGCCCGCTCCTGCCTCGGAAGTCCGTCCTCAATGCCAGCCAAGGTTGCGGCGCGATCACCGGTCCACATCTTCTCGACTCCGACCACCAGTACCGGAGACTCCCCGCCGAGTGCCGCCATGATGCCCATGTGCAGCGCCGAGGATCCGCCCGCACACGAGTTGTCGATGTTGATGATTCCCACGCCTTGCAACCCGAGTTCTCGAAGCCATGATTGTCCACGAATAGAACCCTGGTCGGACAGCCGACCTCCCAACGCATTCCCCAAGACAACGAGCCCGACATCGGCAGCCGAGACGTCCGCATCGAGGAGAGCCTCGGACGCCGCCTGAACGGCGAGCGAATCGGGACCCAAGTCGCGACGGTTCATCGGTGTCATCGCGATCCCAGTGACGCTTACCGACTCTCTCACGAGGACCCCTTGCCTCTGTCTCCCGTGTGCCCTCGGGAGCTCGTTCCCAGGCACAATTTACCACCGCCATGGCCGCTCGCCGAAGGGTACTCGCCTCTCCGGGCAAGCGGCCATTCAGGCTTTGGCAGTGTCAGATTCCGCCATCTCGGTCCGGACGATGGGGGAGGTGTCGGGGTCAACGAACAACCCACCGGACATCGACTTGAGCGACAGCCTGCTCGTCTTGTCTCGACCCTCCAGACGATCCTTCAGGTTGAGGGCCGGCCGTTCGAGGCAGAACCATGAAATTGTGGTCAGAGCCAGAGTGGCGACGACGGCCACGACAACCCTCACAACCTCGTTCCAACTGTGGCCGTAGTAACGGATCGCGAAGAACACCGGAAGGTGGAACAAGTAGAAGCCGTACGACACCATGCCCAGTATCACGAAGGGCCTGAAGCGAAAGAAGTGACGCCCCATCCAATTGCCTTGCACGAGGGCCAGAATCAGCGCCGCACACGCGAGGTCGATAGCCGTTATTCCGCCACGGAACAGGAAGGGACCCGTGGTATTGACCAGGGGAAGGCAGATCAGGAGGAAGATCGTCCCCACCGTTGCAGCGACCCTCACACCACGTACGGGCTCGCGCCGGCGCATCCAGATGTGGGCCATGAGGCAGCCGAGGAGGATTCCGTCCGAGCGGGTGTCGGTACGAATGAAATCGGAGTACCAACTATTGGGGCCGGTGTAATACAGGGCTCGGTGAACCGCAATCAAGGCAATCAGAGAGACGAGGACCAACACGACCGTTCGGAGGCTCCGGCGATAGCTCAGCACGACGATGGTCACCCATGGCCAGACCAGGTAGAACTGCTCTTCCAACGACAACGACCAGACGTGCTGCAGCCCCGGCGCGATGATCCCTCCGAGCTCGTTGGAGTGAAGAGCCAGCTTCCAGTTGGAGTAATAGAAGATGACCGACAGCAACGAGGTCCACTCCAAGTGCCACGACACCCTCGACAAGTAGGCAAAGACGGCATAGAGGGCGAGCATGAAGAACAGCGGGGGCAGGAGTCGCAACGCACGCCGACGGTAGAAGGAGCCCGTGTTCACCGAGCCCGTCTTGCCTTGCTCGCGAAGCATCAACGCGGTGATCAGGAATCCGCTCAGGACGAAGAAGGAATCGAGGGAGACGGTTCCTCCCGGCACGACGGCGAGGCGAGGGATAGGGAGTATGACCTCCAGGTGGGAAACGAAGACGATGATCACGGTCGCGCCGCGCAATCCGTCCAACTCCGGGAGTCGCCCTAAACGACGGGGAGGCAGCGCATTCGATTCGTCGGTGAGCTCATTGGGAACTACCGGTGGTGAAGTCACCCCGCTCGAATTCGTCTCCACCTTTCCCCCTGGGCGCGGCCCGCTCGCGGTAGTACGGAAACTCAAGCAGTGTAGTGGCTGAAGGTCCCTTCGCACTTTGTCGTCCCTCGCAGGTCGTGCAAGAGAAGTCTGCGTGGCGAACTGTGTTTCGCCTCCCGACGTGTACGTCAGAGATGTCCACGTCGACCGGGGGCCGCCCCTGGGCTAGAACAATGCACTGCACCTCACAGCCGGGTCAGCCCGGGAGCAACCAAGGTCGGGAAGTGCCATGCGTGGACTGCAAGGGCGAACGTACATCGTGACCGGGGCCGCCTCGGGCATCGGCCGGGCCACGGCCAGTCGACTCCTCGACGAAGGCGCCCTGGTCATGGGAGCCGACCTCCACGTGCCACCCGACGACGTCGCGGAGGGGAAGGACGAGGCAGGACGCTGGGCCTTCACGCGCGTCGACGTGACCGACGAGAGCTCGGTGGCCGAGATGGTGGGCGCCGCCGTCGCCTTCGGGGGCGCCGTCGACGGCCTGGTCAACGCCGCCGGCGTCGCCGGGGGCGGCCCGGTCCACATGCTGCCCACCGAGGAGTGGGCCCGCGTCATCGCGGTCAACCTGACCGGGACCTACCTCACGGCCAAACATGTCATCGCCCAGATGTTGCACCAGCCAGCGCGCCCCGACGGACAGCGCGGCTCGGTGGTGACGCTGGCCAGCATCGAGGGCCTGGAGGGCACGGCGGGCGGCAGTGCATACAGCGCGTCCAAGGGCGGCGTCGTCCTGCTCACCAAGAACATGGCGATCGACTATGCGGGCCGGGGCATCCGCGTCAACGCCATCTGCCCCGGATTCATCGAGACGCCCATGACGGCCTCCGTCTTCGGGCCCGGCATGGAGGACGCGCTGGCCGACATCGTCCGCGAGCACAAGCTCGGGCGGCGCATGGGTCGTCCCGAGGAGATCGCCGCGGCGGCCGCCTTCCTTCTCTCCGACGACGCGTCCTTCGTCACGGGCCACGCGCTCCCGGTCGACGGGGGCTACACGGCGGGGCGGGACCATGGCGTGACCGACATGCTCGGGCTGAGCGGCCCCGAAGTGGAAGGGGCTTGACGGCGGGCACCGCTCCGGACAATAGTTAAGTACGTGCTTAAGTATCAGCCGGTCGACGACGTCTTCCGGGCCCTGGGCGACCCGACCCGGCGGGAGATGGTGGAGCGCCTCAGCGGCGGGCCGGCCACCGTCAGCCAGCTGGCCCAACCCCTGGACATGACCCTGTCGGCCGTCGTGCAGCACCTCGCCGTCCTCGAATCGTGCGGACTGGTGCGCTCCGAGAAGGTCGGGCGGACCCGGACCTGCCGGCTCGAGCCGGTGGGGCTCCGCCTCGCCGAGGACTGGTTCGCCGGCCAGCGCGCCGCCTGGGAGCGCCGCCTCGACCGCTTGGGCGAGATCCTGGCGGCCGACATGGCCGCCGAGCAGGACGCCCCGTCGCCTCCAGAGCGATCCGCTTCACCGTCACCGAAAGGAGCATGAGATGACCACCAGGACCGCCGAGCACGGCACATTCACCATCACCCGCACGTACCCGGTCCCGCCCGAGCGCGTGTTCGCCGCCTGGTCGAGCCGGGACGCCAAGGCCCGCTGGTTCGGGGCACCGGGCAGCTCCGTGTACGCGCTCGACTTCCGGGTGGGCGGCACCGAGACGAACCAGGGCGGCCCCCCCGGCGGCCCCGTCTTCACCTACGAGGCCACCTACAAGGACATCGTCCCGGCGCAGCGCATCGTGTACGGCTACACGATGGAGGCCGACGACACCCTCATCTCGGTCTCGGTGACCACCGTGGAGTTCACGCCGGCTGCCGGCGGCACGAGGTTGATCCTCACCGAGCAGGGCGTCTTCCTCGACGGGGGCGATATGCCCGCCGTCCGCGAGAAGGGCACCGGCGAGCTCCTCGACGCCCTGGGGGCGGCGCTGGCTTGAGCGCGGCCACGGTGGTGGCTGTCTCCCTCAGGTGCGTCGGTCGGTCTCCCAACGCTATCAACGGACCCGTTTACGGTTTTCGGAGCGATCGCCGGCGGGCTGCAACCGGACCCGTGCACCGAGGTCACCCCAGCACCACACTGCCCCCGCCGTAGTCGAGGACCACCCAACCGAAGCGCTTGAGCTGGTCCGAGCCCAGCAGGCCTTCGATGCCGCCCTGGCTGATGTCGCCGAACTCCGTCGCGCCCACCAGCTGGGGATAGAGCTCCTCGCCCGGCACGGACCACCGCCCGCTGTGCACGAGCGGGACCGTGATGACCGAGCAGACCGTCGTCTGGCGCTGCGCCAGCTCGGTGCCGGCGAGGGACTCCGCCTTGGCGACGGAGGTCGCCACCACGCTCTGCGACGAGCCCGTGTCGACGACGAAGCTCCGCCGGGCACCGCCACCGAAGCGCACGGCCACGTTGAGGGAGACGTTGCCCTGCTCGGAGGACACCGTGGCCGGCACCGTCGTCCCGGTCCCTTGGGCCAGGACCGACGGCGGCCCCACCGGTCCCGTGAAGGGCCCCGACTCGCCGAGCGACGAGCCCTCGGGGCCCGGGAGCACGAGTGCGCCCGTCGTGAAGTCGATGCGCACGGCCCCGAAACGGGACAGGACGTCGGAGCCGAGGAGGCCGACCGGCTCCCCCTTGCCCCCGATCTGGGGCAGCGTGGCTGCCGTCAGCGTCTGGGGCGCCAGGGCCACACCGTCGAGCGACCACGCGTCGACCGTGACCGGTCGGTCGGTCCCCGTGCACCCGACCCCGGCGAACAAGCCGGCCGGGCCGGCCGACGCGAGGTGCAAGCGCCCGGCCAGGCCGGCGTCGATGGTCGACTGCCCGGCGCCGGAGTCAAGGAGGAAGGGGAACGGCCCCTGGCCGCCGATGCAGACGTTGACGGTCTCGGCCACCTGACCCGCCACGGTGCTCACGGTGATCGGTACCCGCTGTGATCCACCGGGCAACGCCGTCACCCCGCCGCAGCCCCCGGAGGACGGGGGCAGGGCGAAGGTGACCTCCGGCTCGACGTGGACGGGCGCCCGGCCCGGTCCGGCGACGGCGGCGGCCAGTCCCAGTACCAGCACGGCCACCACGATGGCCCCCATGGCGACGATGAGCCCACCCCGCCGTCTGCCCATTCCGCTAGCGGGACAGCGCCAGCCGGGCGGCGGCCATCGCCAGACGCGCCCCCAGCACGGCAACCGCCAGTGGCAGGGCGGCCCGCCGCCAGCCCTTGGTCGTCCGGAAGGTGAAGCGGAGGGCCGAGCGGTGGTGCTCCAGCATCATGCGATACGGGTGGCGGGCCGTGCTCACGCCCTGGACGTGGGTCACCTCGGCGGTGCCGGCGAAGCCGACGCCCCACCCCCCGTTGTGGGCGCGCCAGCACAGGTCCATGTCCTCGGCGTACATGAAGTACGCCTCGTCGAAGCCGCCGAGCTCCTCCAGCGCGGCGCGACGGGCGAGGAAGCACGAACCCGAGACCCATCCGGCCCCGCATGCCAGGTCGCCCTCGGGCGTTCCGGGGTTGTAGCGCCGGGTGAAGCGGTTGTCGGGATTGAACAGGGCCAGGAGCGCGTGCCCGGCGGCGTCGCCGAGGGAAGGGAACCGGCGCACCGAGGGGTAGACGTCGCCCGACTCGGTGAAGATGCGCGGGCCCACCACGGCCCACGCCGGGTGCGACTCGAGGGCGTCGCGCAGGGCCGGCAGAGCACCGGTGTGCACCTCGAGATCCGCGTTGGAGATGAGCACCCATTCGGGTGGCTCGGGCTCCCCCGCCAGCACGGCCAGACCCCGGTTGACCCCGGCCCCGAAGCCCAGGTTCCGCCCCGGCCGAACGATACGCACGGGCGCTGCGGGCGCGGCCGCCAGCAGCTCCCGCAGCGCCGCCATGGTGCTCCCATGGGCGCCGTTCTCCACGACGACCACCGGCGCCGCTCCCTCGTCGAGGATGGAGCGCACACACCCCAGGAGCAGCGACCCGACGTCGTGGTCGACGACGACGGCGCCGATCGTGCTGGACACCCTGTGCTCAGTACTCCTTCGAGAAGCGGAACTTGAGCAGCGCCTTCATGGCACTGAAGCCGTCACGCCAGGTGATCTTCTTTCCCTCGTCGGGCTCGCGGCCCGCATAGGAGATGGGTACCTCGTAGATCCGGTGGCCGCGCCGCAAGACCTTCGCCGTGATTTCGGGCTCGAAGTCGAAGCGGTCCGACACGATGGTGAGGCCCTCGAGCACCTGGGCGTCAAAGACCTTGTAGCAGGTCTCCATGTCGGACAGCGTCGACGAGTACAGCACGTTGGTCACCAGCGACAGCAGGCGGTTGCCCATCCAATGCAGCGGGAGCATGTTCTTGCGCTCGCCGGTGAAGCGGCTCCCGTAGACGACGCGCGCCTTCCCGCGCAGGATCGGCTCGAGCAGGCGGCCCCAGTCGTTGGGGTCGTACTCGAGGTCGGCGTCCTGAATGAGGACGATGTCGCCGCGCGCCTCGGCCAGCCCGGTCCGGATGGCCGCCCCCTTGCCCCGGTTGACCTCGTGGCGGATGACGCGCACCGTCGAGTCCTCCAGCGCACCGAGCACCTTGTCGGATCCATCGCTCGAGCCGTCGTCGACCACGATGATCTGGACCACCAGCGGCACCTCGACCGCGCGCATGCGCCGGATGATCTCGGCCACCGTGGAACGCTCATTGAACACCGGCGTGATCACCGACAGCGTCCGGTAGGTGCGCCGGGGCGGCAGCGCACCGAGCTCCGCGTCCGTCACGCCTGGCTCCGTCACTGACTACGCACCTTCGGCGCGAAGTAGTCGATCGTGCGCTCGATCCCCTCCCGCAGGCCGATCCTGGGCTCCCATCCCAGCTCGCGCCGCGCCAGCGTGATGTCGGGGCAGCGGCGCGTGGGGTCGTCGGTAGGCAGCGGCTCGAAGGTTAGGCCCGACGGGGAGCCCGTGACGTCCAAGACGAACTGCGCCAGGTCGAGCATGGACCGCTCGTCGGGATTGCCGATGTTGACCGGCCCCGTGAGTGACGAGTCGAGCAGGGCCAGCAGGCCCGAGATCTCGTCGTCGACGAAGCACAGGCTGCGCGTCTGACTCCCGTCCCCGTACACGGTCAGCGGCTCGCCGCGCAGCGCCTGCACGATGAAGTTTGACACGACGCGACCGTCGCCCGGCGACAGGCGGGGCCCGTAGGTGTTGAAGATGCGGGCGATGCCCACGTTCACTCCGTGGGCGCGGTGCATGGCCATGGTGAGGCTCTCGGCGAACCGCTTGGCCTCGTCGTAGACGCTGCGCGGCCCCGTCGGGTCGACGTTCCCCCGGTAGGACTCGACCTGGGGGTGCACCTCGGGGTCGCCGTAGATCTCGCTGGTGCTCGCCATGAGGAAGCGGGCGCCGTGCACCCGGGCCAGCTCGAGCAGCCGGCGGGTACCTTCGCTGCCGACGGCCAGCGTCTCGAGCGGCCGGGCCAGGTAGGCCGGCGGTGACGCCGGAGAGGCCAGGTTGCAGACGGCGTCGACCTTCTCGTCCTCATCGAGCTCCACCTTCTCGCTCACGTCGGCGACGATCAGGCGGAACCGGTCGTGGCCGAGCAGGTGGGCCACGTTCTCCTGCGACCCGGTCGAGAGGTCGTCCAGGCAGACGACGGTGTCGCCCCGCTCGATCAACCGGTCGCAGAGATGCGACCCCAGGAAGCCCGCGCCTCCGGCGACGACGACCCGGCTCATCGGCGCCCGATCCCCGAGTAGTCGAAACCCATGCGCCGCACCGCGGCGGGGTCGAGCAGATTGCGCGCGTCGACGATGCAGGGCTGCTCCATGACCGCCTGCACGCGGGAGAAATCGAGCCAGCGGAACTCGTCCCACTCGGTGAGCACGATCAGCGCCCTCGCCCCCTTCGCCGCCTCGTAGGGGTCCGGCCGCAACTGCAGGCCGAGCAGGTCGTCGGGCAGCTCCTCCTCGACGTCGACGGTGGGGTCGAAGGCCTGCACGGTGGCCCCGAGCTCGGCCAGCCGGTGGGTGATCTGCAGGCTGGGCGACTCTCGGCGGTCGTCGGTGTTCGCCTTGAAGGTGAGGCCCCAGGCGGCGACCGTCACCCCGTCGACGGAGCCGCCGCATGCGGCTTCGACCTTCGAGATCACGCGGGACAGCTGCTCGTCGTTGGAGGCGATGGCGCCGGCCAACAGCGAGAAGTCGTAGCCGGCGCCGCGGGCGATGTGCAGGAGCGCCCGCGTGTCCTTGGGTAGGCACGAGCCACCCCAACCGGGCCCGGGACGGAGGAACTCGAAGCCGATGCGCTTGTCGTAGCCCAGCCCGAGCAGGACGTCCACCGCGTCCGCCCCTACCTCCTCACAGAGGCCGGCCAGGGCGTTGACGAAGCTGAGCTTGGTGGCCAGGAACGCGTTCGACGCGTACTTGATCGTCTCGGAGGTCGTGGCATCGGTCACGATGAGCGGAGCGCCCGTCGTCGCGAACAACTCGCCCACCCGCGCCGCCGCCTGCGCGTCGTCGGCCCCCACGACGATCCGGTCCGGGTTGAGGCTGTCGAGCACCGCCGTGCCTTCGCGCAGGAACTCGGGGTTGGAGACGATCCGTATGTCGGGACGTCCGATCACCTGCTCGACCATGGTGGCGGAGCCGACGGGCACGGTCGACTTGTTGACCACGATGGCCCCCGGCGCCAGGTGCGGGGCGATCTCCTTGGCCGCCGACTGGACCTGGGACAGATCGGCCGAGCCGTCCACGCTCTGAGGGGTAGGCACGCACAGGAAGGCGAATTCTGCTCCGGCCACGGCCACCGCGGCCGAGTCGGTGAACGAGAGGTTGCCCTTGGCCACGGCGCCGGCCACCAGGTCGTCGAGCCCGGCCTCCATGATGGGCATGCGCCCGGCGCGCAGGGCGGAAAGCCGGGACGGCTCGTGCTCGGCCAGGACGACGCTGTGGCCGAAGTGGGCCAGCGTGGCCGCCGTGGGCAACCCGACGTAGCCGGCACCGATGACGGCGACGGCGTGGGAGCCCGCACGCCGGTCGCGGGCCGTGGTGCTCGTCGTCATGCGTGGCTTTGGTCCGACGGGGAGCGCAGGACGGAGACGAGCCTGGCGAGGCCGTCCTGCCAGTCAGGCAGCGCCGGGAGCCTGCTCAGGCGCAGTGCCATGTTGTCGAGGACCGAATTCGCCGGGCGGGGAGCGGGCCGCGGCGGGTCGAGCTCGGCGGTGCTGATGGGCTTCACCCGCTCGGGGTCCGCACCCACCTCGGCCAGCACCGCCCGCACGAAGCCCCACCACGTGGTGGCGCCGCCGTTGGTCACGTGGAAGGTGCCCGGTCGCCGCTCCAGTCCGAGAGTCACGACGGCCGGCGCCAGGTCGGCGGTGAAGGTCGGTGATCCGTGCTGGTCGTCGACGAAACGGAGCTCCCCGTCGCCCGCAGCCAGGCGGAGGGCGGTGGCCACCATGTTGTTGCCGTGGGCGCCGCACAGCCAACTGGTACGCACGATGGTGGAGCCCGGGCGGCACTCACGCTCGCCGGCCAGCTTCGATGCGCCGTACACCGACTCCGGGCACGGCGGGTCCCACTCCCGGTACGGCCGGCTGGCCGTGCCGTCGAAGACGTAGTCCGTGGAAACGTAGACCACGTGCGCTCCCACCAGCGCGGCCGCCTCGGCCACGTTGCGGGTCCCGATGGCGTTTACCGCGAACGCGGTGTCGACCTCGGTCTCGCACAGGTCGACCGCGGTGAGCGCACCCCCGTGGAACACGAGGTCGGGGCGGAAGGAGGTGACCGTGGCCAGGACGGCGTCCCGATCGTCGACGCGCATCGTGTCGACGTCTGTGCCCAGCACCTCATGGTCGACGCCCTGGCGCGGGCCTTCGGGACCGAGGAGGGCACAGCGGCGACCGCCTGCCGGCACCCGACCCGCCAATGCGTCACAGAGGTCCCGCCCCAGCTGCCCGTCGGCCCCCGTGATGAGGATCCGCACGGTTCAGCTGCCTCCGGTTCCCCAGGCCCCTTCGGCGATCGGTGCCCGGGCCCGCAGCGGCTCCCACCAGTCCCGGTGGTCCGCGTACCACTTGACCGTGTCGGCCAGACCCTGCTCCCACTCGACGGTGGGCTCCCAGCCCAGCTCGCGGCGCAGCTTGGAGGCGTCGAGGACGTAGCGGCGGTCGTGGCCCGGCCGGTCGGGCACGATCGACTTGAGCGAGTCCGGCTTGCCGAGCGTGGCGAGGATCCGATCGGCCACCTCCATGATGGACGCCTCCACGCCGCTGCCCACGTGGTAGGTCTCACCCACCCGGCCATGGGCGAGTACGGCGTCGATGGCCGTGCAGTGGTCGTACACGTGCAGCCATTCCCGGCGGTTGTCCGTACTGGCGTAGAGCGTGAGCGGCTGGTCGTCGAGCGCCAGCGCGCAGAAGTGAGGGATCAACTTCTCGGGGAACTGGTACGGCCCGTAGTTGTTGGCGCAGTTGGTGATCGTCACCGGGAGCCCGTAGGTCTCGGCGTAGGCCCGTACCGCGTGGTCGGCACCCGCCTTGGACGCGTTGTACGGCGTACGGGGGCGGTAGGGCGACTCCTCGGTGAACAGCTCGTCGGTGTCGAGCGGCAGGTCCCCGTAGACCTCGCACGTCGACACGTGGTGGAACCGCGCGACGCCAACCTGCCGGGCCGCCTCGAGCATCGTCTGGGTCCCGAGCACGTTGGTCCGGAAGAAGAGCCCGGGGTTGATGACGGCCAGGGAATTGTGCGACTCGGCGGCGAAGTGGACGACGGTGTCGATTTCCTCCCCGCGCAGAGCCTTCTCCGCCGCCTCGGGGTCGCAGATGTCCCCTTGGACGAAGACGATCCGGTCCTCGATGTCGGACAGGTTGGGTCGGTTGCCGGCGTAGGTGAGGACGTCGTAGACGACCACGTGGTCGTCGGGGTGCTGCTCCACCCAGTAGCGAGCGAAGTTCGACCCGATGAAACCGGCACCTCCCGTCACGAGAAGGCGCATAGCCCGGAGATGGTAGCCGAGCCCCCGACCCCTCTGCTGCCTCAGCCGGGGTGCAGGTGCACGACGTCCCCGGCCGATACGAGGCGCGGCCCCGATGCTGTCTCGACCACGAGTCGCCCGGCGTCGTCGATGCCGGCGGCCAGCCCGCTTAACTCCTCACCGGCGAGAACGACGCGCACCGCCTGGCCCACCGTGGCACAGCGGCGCCGCACCTCTTCGGCCAGGGTGCGGCGGCCCGCCGGGTCGTCGAGCAGGGCACGCCGCGGCGCCAGCGCACCCAACAGGCGCTCGAGGAGGACCCGTCGGTCCACCGGCGGCCCCGCCGCCAGGTCGCCCAGGCAGGTTCCCCCCGCCTCATCCGGGCCGGGCCAGGCCACGTTGACCCCGATCCCGACCACGACGGCGGCCAGGGATCCCCCGGCGAACTCCGCCTCGGCCAAGACCCCGGCCAGCTTCGATCCGCCGACGAGCAGGTCGTTGGGCCATTTGAGCACGGCCTCGACCCCGGCGACCTCCCGACAGGCGTCGGCGGCGGCCAGGGCCACCGCTCCCGTGCACAGGTGCAGGTCGTCGCCGGTGCACTCTGGGCGCAAGATGATGGAGGCCAACAGGTTCGCCCCCGGCGGGGACTCCCAGCGCCGGTCGAGGCGCCCGCGGCCGGCCGTCTGGTGGTCGGCCACCACCACGAGACCCTCCGGGGCGCCACGGCGCGCCAGGTCCCTGGCATGGGTGTTGGTGGAGTCGACCTCGTCGAGCCAGCGGATCTCCCAATCCCCCGCCCACATGGCACACACCATACGGCACGTGCAATTGTGAAGGCCCGCCTCACGGAGGAAAGGCCCAGGGTGCTGCAGAAGGTCCTCATCGCAAACCGCGGCGAAATCGCCGTCCGGGTGATCCGCACATGCCGCGAGCTGGGCATCACCACCGTGGCCGTCTACTCGAACCTGGACCGCGACGCCCTGCACGTTCGCATGGCCGACGAGGCGTACGCCCTCGGCGGCGAGTCGGCCGCCGAGAGCTACCTCAACACCGAGGCGATCCTGGCTGCCATCGAGAAGAGCGGGGCCGACGGCGTCCACCCCGGGTACGGGTTCTTCTCCGAGAACACCGACTTCGCACGGGCCATCACCGGCCGTGGCGTCACCTTCATCGGGCCACCGCCCGAGGCCATCGAGGTCATGGGCGACAAGATCAGCTCCCGCCTGGCGGCTGAGAAGGCGGGCGTGGCGGGAGTCCCCGGCCGCTCCGAGCCGCTGACCTCGCCCGAGGAGGTGGTCGCCTTCGGGGACCTGCACGGTTGGCCGGTCGCCATCAAGGCCGCCTACGGCGGCGGGGGACGCGGCATGAAGGTCGTCGCCGCGGCGGAGGACGCCGCGGAGGCGATGGAGTCGGCCGCGCGCGAAGCGCAGGCCTACTTCGGCCGCCCGGAGATCTACCTGGAGCGCTACCTGGCCTGGCCCCGGCACGTCGAGATGCAGGTGCTGGCCGACCAGCACGGGAACACGCTGTGGCTCGGCGAGCGCGACTGCTCGGCCCAGCGGCGCCACCAGAAGCTGGTGGAGGAGAGCCCCGCCCCCGACTTCCCCGAGCACATCCGCCACGCCATGGGCACGGCGGCGGTCAAAGTCTCGGAGGCCTGCGGCTACTACAACGCCGGCACCGTCGAGTTCCTCTACCAGGACGGCGAGTTCTACTTCCTCGAAATGAACACCCGTCTGCAGGTGGAGCACCCCGTCACCGAGCTGGTCAGCGGCCTCGACCTCGTCGCCTGGCAGATCCGCATCGCGTCGGGCGAGCGACTCGACTTCACCCAGGAGGCCGTCCGCCGGCACGGGCACGCCATTGAGGTGCGCATCAACGCGGAAGACCCGAGCGGCGGCCGCTTCTCGCCGTCACCGGGCACCATCACCGTGTTCCGCCAGCCGTCCGGCCCCGGCGTGCGGCTCGACGCCGGCTACGAGGCCGGCGACATCGTCTCGCAGTACTACGACAACCTCATCGCCAAGCTCATCGTCTGGGCGCCCGACCGCGAGGCGGCGCGCCGGCGCATGCTCCGGGCCATCGACGAGACGCACATCGCCGGCGTGGCCACCACGCTGCCCGCGGACACGGCGATCCTGAGCCACGCCGACTTCGCGGCGGCCACCCACTCGACCAAGTGGGTCGAGGAGACCCTCGACCTGAGCGGACTGACGACCGAGCCCGCGGGCACTCCGCTGTCGGCCCCGACCCCGGCCCCGGCCGAGGACGAGGTGCCGACGGTCCAGCGGGACGTCACCGCCGAGGTCGACGGCCGCCGCTTCTCGGTGCGGCTGTGGGTCCCCGACCTGGGCACGGCGGCCGCGCCCGGCCGGGCGGCGGGGCGGCCCAAGCGGGCCGCCGCCTCGGCGGTGGCCGGCACCGGCTCGGGGCAGGTCACGGTCCCCATGCAGGGCACCATCGTCAAGGTGCTGGTCGCGGTCGGCGACGTCGTCGAGGTCGGCCAGGCCATCTGCCTGCTGGAGGCGATGAAGATGGAGAACGCGGTGGCGGCCGAGAAGGACGGCGTGATCAAGGAGGTGCGGGTGAACGCCGGCGACTCCGTCGGCGCCGGCGATGTCGTGGCGGTCATTGAGTAGGTGACCACCGGGTCGGCTGCCGCATCGTCGGCCAAGGAGGCCGCCGCCACGGTCGTCGACGCCAACCTGGACGAGCTCGTCTCGCTCAGCCACCTCGTCCATTCGACGCCCGAGCTCTGCTTCGAGGAAACCGCGTCGGCGCAGGCGGTTGCCCAGACCATGCGGGCCGGCGGGCTCTCGGTGCGCGAAGGGGCCTACGGCCTCCCGACCGCACTCGAGTCGACGGCCGGCGGTGGCGAGCTCGTGGTGGCGGTCTGCGCCGAGTACGACGCGCTGCCCCAGGTCGGCCATGCCTGCGGGCACAACATCATCGCGGCGACCGCGGTCGGTGCCGGCCTGGCTCTCGCCGCGGTGGCCGACGACGTCGGGCTCACGGTGCGGGTCCTCGGGACGCCGGCCGAGGAGGGCGGCGGCGGCAAGGTGCTGATGCTCGAGCGCGGCGCCTTCGCCGGCGTGCACGCCGCCATGATGGTCCATCCCTGGCCGGCCGAGCGCCTGACCGGGAGCTGCCTCGCCGTGGCCCACTTCGACGTGCGGTACTCCGGTCGGGAGGCGCACGCGTCGGCCGCGCCCTGGGAGGGGATCAACGCGCAGGACGCCCTGACGGTGGCCCAGGTGGCCATCGGCCTGCTGCGCCAGCAGCTGCCGCCCGGCGACCAGGTCCATGGGGTCGTCATCGGGAGCCCCGGCGCGGCCAACGTGATCCCCGCTGCGCTCACGGCGCGCTACATGGTCCGCTCGCGCACGGCCCAGGGTCTCGCCGCGTTGCGGCCCCGGGTGGAGGCCTGCTTCGCGGCGGGGGCGCTGGCGACGGGGTGCACGCTCGAGTACGAGGAGCTGGCACCGGTGTACTCGCACATGGAGGCGGACCCGTCGCTGCTGCACGCCTATCGGGTCAACGCGGAGGCCCTCGGCCGGCGCTTCGAGGCGGACGACGCGGGGCTGCCCCTCCCGACGTTCTCCACGGACATGGCCAACGTGTCGCTGGCCGTGCCCACCATCCACCCGCTGATCGGCATAGAGACGCACGGAGCCGTCAACCACCAGCGCGAGTTCGCGGCCGCCTGCGTGACCGCCTCGGCCGACGCCGCAGTCCGCGACGGGTCCGTCGCACTAGCCTGGACGGCCATCGACGCCGCCACCGATCCCTCGCTGCGCGAGAGGCTCCTGGCCCGGGCGTGATCACCGAGCACGCGCTGCTCGACGTGATCGCCGGCCGCGAGGTCGAATTCGTCGAGGCGATGGAACGGGCCAAGGCCCTCATCGCCGCCACCCCCGGTTTCGTGTCGCTGCGCGTCGAGCGTTGCGTGGAGCGTCCCGGTCGCTTCTTGCTCCTCGTGGAGTGGGAGCGCCTCGAGGACCACACCGAGGGCTTCCGCGGCTTGCCGGCCTACCAGGAGTGGCGGGCGGCGTTGCACCACTTCTACGACCCGTTTCCCCTGGTGGAGCACTTCGAGGCGGTCGTCAGCGCCTGACCGTCACTCGCCGGTCCCGTCCTCCGGAGCCGGACCGAGGAACATGTCCAGGCAGGCCTCGAGCCCGACGATCTCGATGTCGTCGCGGCGGCGGCGCTCCCAGTCTTCGCGGCCGAGCCTGAACCGGACGGTGCGGCCGGACCCGTCGCGCCGGTGCCCCCGGGCGTCCCCGTTCTCCGGGTAGCCGATGGCACGCGAGGTGACCAGCGAGGCGGCGTTGTCCTCGAAGGCGCCGCTGAGCGCCTCCTCGGCGCCGAGGCCCTCGAAGGCCAGGTGCAAGATGGCCTCGCGCATCTCGCGTCCGAGCCCCTGGCCCTGGTGGGCCAGGCCCAACCAGGAGCCGGTCTCCACCGACCGCACGGCCCGGAAGTGCTCGGCCCCCACGTCCTGCATGCCGATCGGCTCCCCGTCCACGAACGCGGCACCCGTGTAGGTCCACTTGTCGGCGGACCAGTTGGCGCGGTGCCCCCACGCCATTGGGCCGACTCCCGGGCGCGCCGTGCCGGCGGGAGGTCGGTCCAGGGGACGAAGAAGGGCATGGTCCCGGGGTCGTGGATGCCCCGGTCGGCCAGCTCGGCCAATGCGTCGAACTCCTCCTCGCGGGGCAGTCGCAGCTCGAGCCGGGGCGTGCGCACGACCAGGTCGAAAAGGGGCCAGGACCTCAGCCCCACGCCGGCGTCAGCCCCCCGGCTGGTAGACGCCGAACTCGCCGCGCAGCACGTCGGACACCTCGCCGAGGGTGGCCATCGCCTGGAGGGCCGCCTTCATGGGCACGAGCAGGTTGCCCTCCCCCCGGGCCGTTTCGGCGACGTTGGCCAGCGCGCGGTCCACGGCCGCCTGGTCGCGCCCGGCGCGCACCGACGTGGTCCGCTCTATCTGGAGCTGTTGGAGCTGCACGTCGATCGGGAACACCTCGGTCTGCTCGTCCTCGACGTCGGTGAAGCGGTTGACCCCGACCACGACCTTCTCGGCGTCGTCGACCGACTTGGCGAAGCTGTAGGCCGCCGCCTCGATCTCCTCCTGCATGAACCGGGCCTCGATGGCCGCCACGGCGCCGCCCATCTGCTCAATGCGCCGGAGGTAGTCGCTCGCCGCCTCCTCGACCTCGTCGGTCAGCGACTCCACGAAGTACGAGCCCGCCAGCGGGTCGACCGTGTCGGCGACGCCGGACTCGAACCCGACGATCTGCTGGGTGCGCAGGGCGATCTTCGCCGCCCGCGTGGTGGGGAGGCCGAGTGCCTCGTCGAAGCCGTTGGTGTGCAGGCTCTGGGTCCCGCCCAGGGCGGCCGCCAGGCTCTGGACGGTCACCCGCACGATGTTGTTCTCCGGCTGCTGCGCGGTGAGGGTCGACCCCCCCGTCTGGGTGTGGAAGCGCAGCATCTTGGAGCGCTCGTCCTTGGCACCGAAGCGCTCGGTCATGATGCGGGCCCACATGCGCCGCGCCGCCCGGTACTTGGCCACCTCCTCGAAGAGGTTGTTGTGCGCGTTCCAGAAGAACGACAGGCGGGGGGCGAACGCGTCGACGTCCATGCCCGCGGCAATGGCCGCTTCGACGTAGGCGATGCCGTTGGCGAGCGTGAAGGCGATCTCCTGTACCGCCGTCGAGCCCGCCTCGCGGATGTGGTACCCCGATATGGAGATGGTGTTCCAGTTGGGCAGGGTGGCCGCGCAGTAGGCGAAGGTGTCGACGATGAGGCGCATGGAGGGCCGCGGCGGGTAGATGTAGGTCCCGCGGGCGATGTACTCCTTCAAGATGTCGTTCTGGATGGTGCCGCGGATCTTGTCCCCCGGCACTCCCTGCTCCTCGGCCACCAGTTGGTAGAGGAGCAACAGGATGGCGCCGGTCGCGTTGATCGTCATGGACGTCGTGACCTTGTCCATGGGGAGATCCGCCATGAGGAGGCGCATGTCGGCCAGCGAGTCGATAGCGACGCCCACCTTGCCCACTTCCCCCTCGGCACGCGGGTGGTCCGAGTCGTAGCCCATCTGGGTCGGGAGGTCGAAGGCGCACGAGAGTCCGGTCTGGCCGGCGTCCAGGAGGAACTTGAAGCGCTGGTTGGTCGCCTCGGCCGAGCCGAAGCCGGCGTACTGGCGCATGGTCCAGAGCTTCGACCGGTACATCTGCGGGTGGACACCCCGGGTGTAGGGGAACGAGCCCGGCTCCCCCAGCTGGGCGGCCGCGTCCCAGTCCTCGAGGTCGCCGGCGCGGTACACGGGATGGATGACGATCCCCGAGTCGGTGCGGCGCTCGGGACTGCCCTGGGGGTCCTGCTTCTGCGGTGTCACGCCCCCGAGACTACGGAGGATCGGGGCCCGGCGGCCATACGGCCCGCGTGCGGGCAGGACCGGGGCAGACTACGGGCCATGGACCACGACGACGACACGGCCGCAGACGACGCCGGGCCGTTCTTCTCACACTTCGGCATCTGCGTGAGCGACCTGCAGCGCTCGCTCGCCTTCTACTGCGATGCGCTGGGCTTCGAGAAGGCCGAGTCCCACGCCATCGGGTCCGAGTTCGCCCGCCTGATGGACCTGCCCGACGTGGCGGTGACGTCGCAGTTCGTCCGCCGCGGCCCGACGGCGATTGAGCTCCTGGCCTTCAGCGACCCCGCACCCTTCGGCGAGAAGGAGCGGCGCGCCGTCAACCAGCTCGGGCTCACCCACCTGTCCTTCCGCGTGCGCGACGTGGCGGCGACGTCCGCCCGGATCGCTGAGCTCGGGGGTGCAGTGGTGGAGTCGAGCCGCACGACCATCGACTTCGGGGGGACGCCGCTGCAGTTCCTCTACTGCACCGACCCCGACGGGGTCCGCATCGAGCTGATGGACCTCGGCGGCTAGGAGACCGGCGAGCCCGGGCCCGCGGCACGGGCCTCCTCGCGCCCGCGCGCGTCGAGCTCGGCGTCGATGCGCACCGCTTTGCGCTCCTCCATGTGCATCCATCGCAGCGCCACGGGGATCATCGGCCACAGCATGAGGGTGTCGCCGCAGACCCACATGATGTCGCCGCCGACGTGGAGGTCGACCACGTAGGACGGCCCCCAGGTCCGGTGCGTGGCGAAGTAGGCGGGAAAAAGCTCGTGGGTGGCACCGGAGAGTGACACGCCGGTGAAGGTGTCGATGGGGATGGCGAGGAACAGGTAGAAGAATTGCAGCGCGGGATGGAGGCGGTCGCAGTTGGGGTCGTTGCCGAAGATCTGGCGCCAGAACATGTAGCCGACCAACAGGAAGACCAGATGCTCGGCGTTGTGCACGCTCTCGTGCTCGAGCGTGAGGTTGTACCAGCTGGTCAGGTGGCTGACCGGGATCACGACGGCGTACAGGATGAAGGCGGTGGCGGGGTGGCCGAGGAACTTGGCCACCTTGGAGCGCAGCGCCTCGGTGACGACGACGTGCGCGGTGCCGGTGGTGGAACGCCAGGCCAGCTCCAAGGGGGAGGCGATGGCGAAGAGCGGAGCGGCCACCATGATGAGCAGCAGGTGCTGGACCATGTGGTCCCAGAACAGCTCGCCGTCGTAGACGCCGACGAAGCTGAAGATGGCCACCGCGGTCGTGATGAGTGCGCCGACCAGGGCGACCGTCTTGCCGACCGGCCAGCGATGGCGAGGGTGCAACGCGTTGTTCCGCTTCACGCCCCACAGGTAGAGGCCGAGCGCAGCCAGGATCATCGCCACCGGTACGAAGTCGAACTGGGTGGAGAAAAGCTGCGACCCCCGCAGCGGCGGGAGCCCCGCGTCGGCGAGCGCGGCGATCACCTCAAGACGGTACCGCCGGACTCAGCCGTGCTGCCAGATGCGCTGGGAGATCCCCCGTTTGCCGTAGAGCGCAGCCTCGTCGAGGCGGGCCAGCTCCTCGTCGGTCATGCGCCACCCCAGTGCCCCGGCGTTCTGCTCCGCCTGCTCCCGGTTCTTGGCCCCGGGGATCGGGACGGCGCCCCGGGCGACGAGCCAGGCCAGCGCCACCTGGCTCGGGGTGCGGTGGCCGTGGGCCTCCCCGACGCGCCGCAGCTCGGCCACCACGGCGTCGACCTCTTCCATCGGGTGGTCCGAGAAGGTGCGGCCGCCGGGGGGCGGGTTCGAAGCCGAGTACTTGCCGGTCAGGCGACCTTGCCCGATGGGCGAGTAGGCGAGCAGCACGACGCCGAGCTGGCGGCAGCGGTCGAGGAGGCCGACGCGCTGGGGCATGGTGCGCAGCAACGAGAACTCCACCTGGTTGCTCGCCAGCCGCAGACCGCGGCGGCGCAGCGCGGCATCGATGGCGCCGGTCTCCTTGGCGGAGTAGTTGGAGACGCCGACTGCCTTGACCAACCCCTCGCCGTGCGCGGCGGCGAGCGCCTCGGCCATGGCGTCGTGCGAGCGCAGCGAGACCGGTCCGTGGACCTGGTACAGGTCGATCGACGCGACGCCCAGCCGATCGAGCGAGCGCCTGGCGGCAGCGAGCAGTGCGGCATGGACGTTGACCTTCCACGGGCTCGGCATGAACTTGGTGGCGATCACGACCCGGTCCCGCACGCCGGGATCGGCGGCGATGAGGCGGCCGATGATGCGCTCGCTCTCGCCACCGCCGTAGATCTCGGCCGTGTCGAAGAGCACGACACCGGCCTCGATGCTGGCCTCCCAGGCGTCGCGGATCGTGGTCTCCGTGAGCGTGCGGTCGTAGCCGCCCATCCCCCACGTCCCCTTGTCGCCCCAGGCCCACGTCCCCACCCCCAGGGGCGGGATCGCCACGTCCGAGCCCGCGAGGGGGATGCGGTCGCTCGCCCGTGGCGGCGGGAGGGCCGGGCCGGTCATGACCGGGCCCGGGCCTCCGTGGCCCACGAGAGGTGCGCGTCGACGGCCGCCCGCCAGGCGTCGGGGTGCGTGAGCTGCGGCGAGTGGTACGCGCCGTCGATCACGCTGAGCCGCCCGTCGGTCACCTCGGCCGCCAGCTCGGGGGCCTGGTCGGCCAGCGGGTGGTCGTGCTGCCCCACGATCACCGTCGTGGGGCAGGTGATGGACGGCAGCCAGGCGCGCAGGGATGTCTCGCCGTCCGCCATCAGCGCCATGCCGAGCGCCTTGGCCGCGTAGGCGTCCATGCCGGTGAAGAGGCCGTCCTTCTCCGCCTGCCACTCGGGGGGGACGATCGCGGCGATGAGCTCGTCCTCGGGTCCGCCCAGGCTGAGGGTGGCCGGCATGCCCTGGGCCGGGTCGAAGTCCGTCATGAAGGTGCGGACCACGGCGCGGATCTCCTCGTCGGCCGGCAGGAAGGACCAGGCGCTCGTGTCCATCAGTATCAGGGAGCTCACCAGGTCGGGACGGGCGAGGACGACGCCCATGACGACCCTGCCCCCCATGGAGTGCCCGAGCAGGTCGACCGGGCCGTCGCCAACGGCCTCGATGAAGGCGGTGAGGTCGCCGACGAGCTGGTCGATGCTGTAGCCGTCGACGCTCCCGACCTTGGTCGAGTGCCCGTGTCCGCGCTGGTCGAGCGTGACCACCCGCCGGCCCGACGCGAGCGCGTCGACCTCGAGCGAGAAATCGTGGGAGGAGCCGGTGAACCCGTGGCAGAGCACGAGCGTGGGCGTCCCCGCCCGGCCGTTCCCCCACTCGGACCACACCAGCTCGACGCCGTTGACGCGGATGGTCCGGGTCGCAGCCGTCTGTGTCATGGCACCTGTCTAGCGGTTCCCCGCCCGCGCCCGCTGGTGGGCGGCCAGGGCCGTCGTCGCCACCTGGGCCAGCGGCTCCTGCAGCGGGTTGGGGCAGGCGTCGAGCTCGGTCCCCCAGTACAGGTAGACGATGACGGTGTCCGCCGTCTGGCGGGCCGCCTCCACCGCGGCGATGGCCACGCCGCGGACGGGGGGCGGCCACCCCCGCGGGTGAACAGGACCACGAGGAGGAGGGCAGCACGAGAAGCCCGGCGCCCCACCGCAGCCTAGGCAACGGCCCGGCCGGCGGAGCCGCCGCAGGATCAGTGCGCGTGCGGCATGCAGAGATCGTCGTACTCGGCGATGACGATCTCGCCGGCGTCGGGCCCGCACGCCGGGCAGGCCGGGTCGCGGCGCACCTTGAAGGTGCGGAACGACTCCTCCAACGCGTCGTAGGCCAGCAGGCGGCCGACGAGCGGGTCGCCCAGCCCGAGCAGCATCTTGATGGTCTCGATGGCCTGGATCGACCCCACGATGCCGGGCAGGACGCCCAGCACGCCCGCCTCCGCGCACGACGGCGCCAGCTCGGCCGGCGGCGGCTCGGGGATGAGGCAGCGGTAACAGGGGCCGTTGTAGGGGTCGAAAACGGTGACCTGGCCCTCGAAGCGGAAGATGGAGCCGTGGACCACGGGGATCCGCTTGAGCAGCGAGGCGTCGTTGACGAGGTAGCGGGTCGGGAAGTTGTCCGTCCCATCGACGATGGCGTCATAGCCGTCGATGATGTCCAAGACGTTGTCGGCGCCCAGCCGGACGTCGTACGTCACGACGTTGACGTCGGGATTCAGGGCGGTGAGGGTCTTCTTGGCCGAGTCGACCTTGCGGTCGCCCACCCGGTCCATGTTGTGCAGGATCTGGCGCTGCAGGTTGGACTCGTCGACCACGTCCATGTCGATGATGCCGAGCGTGCCCACGCCGGCCGCCGCCAGGTACAGCGCGGCGGGAGACCCGAGCCCACCCGCCCCGAGCAGCAGGACCTTGGAGTCGAGCAGCTTCAGCTGCCCCACCTCGCCCACCTCGGGCAAGAGGAGGTGGCGCTGGTAGCGGTTGCGCTGCGCGGGGGTCAGCGTCTGCGGCGCGGCCCAGGGGCGTCCGTCGTCCTTCCACTTGTTGAAGCCGCCGATGAGCGACTGCACGTCGCCGTAGCCGAGCTCGCCCATCGTCTTGGCCGCGAAGGCCGAGCGGACGCCGCCGGCGCAGTAGACGACGATCGGGGCCGACTTGTCGGGCAGCTTGCCCTCCACCTGGAACTCGAGGTGGCCGCGGGGCAGGTGGACGGCATTGGGGATGGCCCCCTGCTCGTACTCGTCGGGTTCGCGGACGTCGAGAAAGGTGACGCCGCCGCCCTCGAGCAGGGCCTGCGCGTCGGGCGGCTCCACCTCGCGTATGGACGCCTTCGCCTCGTTCAACAGGTCTCGGGGAGTAGGCATGCTCGACCTCCGGGTCGCACCGGACCCTCCGTTCGGACCGGCATCGAACTGTTAAACACTACCAGCGGGGTCAACATTCCCCGGTGGAAGGGGTGTGGGGACGGCCGCACCCCGGTGCGAGACTCCCTCCGTGGAACTCCGTCAGGCGATCGAGCGGCGGCGCATGGTCCGCAGCTTCGCGGACGACGCAGTGGACCCGGCCGTCGTCGACCGGATCCTCCTCGACGCGCTGTGCTCCCCGACCGCGGGCAATTCCGGTGCCACGGCCTGGGTCGTGCTCGAGGGGCCGGCGCAGACGTCCGTGTACTTCGACGCCACGACGGACGAGCGCTGGCGCACCACCAGCCCCCGGTGGGAAGGACTCCGGCGCGCACCGGTGATCCTCCTGGCCTATTCGTCCGCCGACGTCTACCTGGCCCGCTACCGCGAACCGGACAAGGCCGGCTCCGGTCTCGGTGCGGGGACGGACCAGTGGCCCGTCCCCTACTGGACGGGGGACGCGGCCTTCGGCGTCATGGCCGTGCTGCTGGGGGCGGTCGACGCCGGGCTGGGCGCCTGCGTCCTCGGCGCGTTCCGCGGCGAGGCCGCGCTCGGTGCCAGGCTCGGCGTGCCCCCGGGGTGGCGCTTGTTCTGCGCGGTCGCCCTGGGCCGGCCCGACGGCGAGGACCACCGTTCGCCCTCGCTCGACCGGCCGATCGTCCCGCGGGCGGAGCGCATCCACCGGGGGCGGTGGTGACGGCTCAACCCCTCGACAGCGTGTGCTCCCCCTCCTGCCAGCGGGCCATCGCCCACAGCAGGTCGGACAGCCGGTTGAGGTACGCGACCACGTGGGAGCCCTCGAGCGGCTCCGCCACGGCGATGCGCTCGGCGCGTCGCACGACGGTGCGCGCCAGATCGAGGGCCGCGGCGACGCGGTTCTCCCCCGGCACGGTGAAGTCGCTCGGCATGTCGAAGCGGGCCAACAGGTCGTCGATCCCTGCCTCCAGCGCGGTCACCATGTCGGCGGTCACCAGGGTCGACCCCGCCGCCAATTTGGCCCGGTTCTCCGGCGCGGTGGCCACCTCCGCCATGAGCACGTAGAGGTCGCGGGCGAGGGACGTCAGGCGCTCGTTCGCCTCGGAGCCCGCCGCCGTCTCGGCCCGCGCCATCCCGATGGCCGCCTGGGCCTCGTCGACCGCGCCGTTGAGCTCGATGCGCCACGAGTCCTTGCGCACGCGTCCGCCGAAGAGCAGGCCCGTGGTCCCGTCGTCCCCCTTCTTCGTGTAGATCCTGGGCGTCACCAGGCCGGATGCTAACCGGCGCCGTTCCGGCCACGGTGGGGGCCCCCGGTATCCTGTAGCGGTGGTGGCCACTTCCCCTGAACTCCTCGGCCGGCTCGACCCGTCCGCGTCCACGTACCTGCAGGCGCTGCATGAGCGCGTCGTCATCTTCGACGGTGCCATGGGCACCAACCTGCAGCTGCTCGGCCTCGGCCCCGACGACTTCGGCGGCCCGGAGCTCGAGGGGTGCAACGAGGTGCTCGTCGAGACCCGCCCGGACCTGGTGGCCCAGGTGCACCGCTCCTTCTTCGAGGTCGGCTGCGACGTGGTCGAGACCGACACGTTCGGCTCGACGTCGGTTGTGCTGGCCGAGTACGGCCTGGCCGACCGGGCCCGCGCGCTTACCCGGACCGCCGCCGAGCTGGCCTGCGTCGTGCGCGACGAATGCTCGACGCCCGGGCGGCGCCGCTGGGTGGCGGGCTCCATGGGCCCGGGCACCAAGTTCCCGACCCTGGGGCACATCTCCTACGCCGAGTTCAGCGCCGCCTACGAGGAGCAGGCGCTGGGACTGCTGGAGGGTGGCGTCGACCTGCTGCTGATCGAGACCCAGTTCGACCTGCTCTCCATCAAGGCGGCCGTCAACGGCGCCCGGCGCGCCATGGTCGCCCTCGACCGCTACGTGCCGCTGCAGACCCAGGTGACGATCGAGCTCACCGGCCGCATGCTCCCCGGGACCGAGGTGGGCGCGGCGCTCACCGTGCTCGACGCCATGCAGGTCGACGTCGTGGGCCTCAATTGCGCCACCGGGCCGGTCGAGATGAGCGAGGCGCTCCGCCACCTGTCGGGGGCCAGCCGCGTCCCCATCGCCTGCGTCCCCAATGCGGGCCTCCCGTCGGTGGTCGAGGGCAACATGCACTACGACCTGACGCCCGACGACCTGGCCGAGCACCTGCACCGCTTCGTGACCGAGTTCGGCGTCGCCGCGGTCGGCGGTTGCTGCGGCACCACCCCCGCGCACCTGGCCGCGGTCGTGGCGCGCTGTGCCGAGGCCACCCCCGCCGCCCGCACGCCGGCGCACGAGCCGGCGGCGGCCTCCATCTACACTTCGGTCCCGTTCGAGCAGGAGACCTCCTTCCTCGCCGTCGGCGAGCGCACGAACGCCAACGGGTCCAAGGCCTTCCGGGAGGCGATGCTCGAAGGCGACTGGGACACCTGCGTCGCCATGGCGCGCGACCAGGTCAAGGAGGGCTCCCACCTCATCGACGTCTGCGTTGACTACACGGGAGCCGACGGCGTGTCCGACATGATCGAGGTGGCGAGCCGCCTGTGCACCCAGTCGAGCGTGCCGCTCATGGTCGACTCGACCGAGGGCCCGGTCGTGCGCGCGGCGCTGGAGTGGATCGGCGGCCGGCCCGTCCTCAATTCGGTGAACCTGGAGGAAGGCGACCAGCCCGGCACCCGGCTCGACACCTTCCTGCGGCTCGCCCGCGAATTCGGCGCCGCCGTCGTCTGCACCTGCATCGACGAGGAGGGCCAGGCTCGCACGGCGGAATGGAAGCTGCGCGCCGCCCGTAACATCCTCGACATCGCCGTGGAGCGCTACGGACTGGCCCCCGAGGACCTCCTCTTCGACCCGCTGGCCCTGCCGCTCTCGACGGGCATGGAGGAGAGCCGCCGGGACGGCATCGAGACCATTGAGGGCATCCGCGCCATCAAGGCGGAGCTGCCGGGCGTCTCCACCATCCTCGGCCTGTCCAACGTGTCGTTCGGCCTCAACCCCGCCGCCCGGCAGGTGCTCAACTCCGTGTTCCTGCACGAGTGCGTGGAGGCCGGCCTCGACTCGGCCATCGTGCACGCGTCCAAGATCCTCCCGCTGTCCCGGATCGACGAGCGGGCCAAGGAGGTCTGCCTCGACCTGGTCTACGACCGCCGCACCGACGACTACGACCCGCTGCAGGAGCTCCTGGCCCTCTTCGAGGGAGTCAAGGTCAACGCCAACGCGGCCGACGAGCACCTCGACTGGCCGGTCGATCGCCGGCTGGCCCAGCGCATCATCGACGGCAACCGCAACGGGCTGGAGGGCGACCTCGCCGAGGCCCTCGAGTCGGGCCTCGGAGCGCTCGCCATCGTCAACGACATCCTGCTCGAGGGCATGAAGGTGGTGGGCGAGCGCTTCGCCTCGGGCGAGATGCAGCTGCCCTTCGTGCTGCAGTCGGCCGAGACGATGAAGACGGCGGTGGCATACCTCGAGCCCCACATGGAGAAATCGGACCAGGGGGGCAAGGGAACGGTTGTGCTGGCCACCGTCAAGGGCGACGTGCACGACATCGGCAAGAACCTGGTCGACATCATCCTGACCAACAACGGCTACGAGGTCGTGAACCTCGGGATCAAGGTCGGCATCAACGAGATGATCGCGGCGGCCGAGGAGCACAAGGCCGACGCCATCGGGATGAGCGGACTGCTCGTGAAGTCGACACTCATCATGCGCGAGAACCTGGTCGAGCTGAACGAGCGCTCGCTGTCGGACATCCCCGTCCTGCTGGGCGGCGCCGCGCTCACCCGCACCTACGTCGAACGCGACCTGCGTGAGGTGTACGGGGGGCGGCTCTTCTACGGGCGCGACGCCTTCGAGGGCCTGCGCACCATGGACCGCCTCGTCGAGCTCAAGAAGTCCGGCGACGACGACCCCGACTTCGGGCGCGAGATCTCCGAACGCAAGGTGCCGCGGCGCAGCCGGCTCGACGACCAGGAGACCACCCCCGTCGAGGGCCAGCCGCCCCGCTCCGCCGTGGCGACCGACAACACGCTGTTCGTCCCGCCGTTCGTGGGCACCCGGGTGGCGGTCGGCCTCCCGATCGACGAGGTGGCCGAGTACCTGAACCTCACGGCGCTTTTCCGCAACCAGTGGGGCTTCCGCCCCGAGGGCGGTGAGAACGACACCGAGTTCAAGGACCGGGTGAAGGCGACGCTGCGCGACGAGCTGAGCAAGGCGAAGGAGGCGGACCTGCTGGTGCCGTCGGTCGCCTACGGCCACTTCGCCGCCAACGCCGAGGGCAACGATCTCGTCGTCTGGAAGGACGAAGCGCGGACATCGGAGTGGATGCGCTTCACCTTCCCGCGCCAGCGCAAGGAGCCCTGGCTCTGCATCGCCGACTTCTTCCGGCCCACCGACTCGGGCGAGGAGGACTTCGCCAGCTTCATGCTGTGCACCATTGGCGCGCGGGCCTCGGAGGAGACGGCTCGCCTCTTCGCCGAGAACCACTATCAGGATTACCTCTTCCTGCACGGCCTCAGCGTCGAGATGGCCGAGGCCACCGCCGAGTACTGGCACCGCCGGATCCGCGAGGAGCTCGGGTTCGTCGGCGAGGACGGTCCCACCCTCACCGGGTTGTTCCGCCAGCAGTACCGCGGCGGGCGCTATTCGTGGGGCTACCCGGCCTGCCCCGACCTCGACGACAACGCCAAGGTCGTCGAGCTTCTGGGTGGGGACCGCATCGGCGTCACCGTCAGCGAGGGGTTCCAGCTCAACCCCGAGCAGACGACCGACGCCATCATCTGCCACCACCCGGAGGCGAAGTACTTCGTCGCGTGAGGAAGGTCCCGGGCGTTCCGGCGGCGCTCGCGTGGGTCACCGGCGCCCTGGTCCTGATCGCTCCCGTCGGCCCCGCCCCTGCGGCCGTGGCCGCCCCGAGCTCCCTTCCCGCGCTGGGCACCGTGGTCACCTCCGACCTGGGTCCGGGGTACACCGTCTCCTCCGAGGGCGCGCTCAATCCCTCCGAGTTCGCCTCCAGCGCACCGGACCCGGCGGCGGCGAAAAGCGCATTCGCCACCCTGGCGCAGACCGACTCCACCTACGAGCGAGTGTGGGGGGATGCCGGGGGCGCCCACGAGGTGCAGGACCTGCTCGTCCGCTTCCCCTCCGTCGAGGGAGCACGGGTCTTCCTGCAGGCGGCCCAGCACACCCTCCAGTCCGGTGAGATCGTGAGCTCGGGCCCGGTGGCGTCCATCCCCGGGGCGAGCCGGACCACCTACTTCGCCTCGACCGCCACCCAGTCCGGCGTGGGACAAGCCGTCACCATGCGCGCCGGCGTCTACGTCGATCTGCTGTCGTTCTTCTCCGCGGCGACCGCCGACGAGAAGCCGATCTCCCCGGCCGACGCCCTGCGGGTGGCCCGGGCTCAACACGCCGCCATGGCGGCGGCGCCCGGAGGGACGGGCGGCGCGGGCGGCGGCGCGGGCGGCGTGCACAGGGGCGTCTCGCCCACCTCCATCGGCTGGGCGGTCCTGGCGGTCGCCGTGCTGGCCGCCGCGGTGGCGACGCCCGCCGTGCTTCGGCGCCGGCGCGCCGCGCACAGCGCTACGGGATGAGCACGATCTTCCCGTGCGTGTGCCCTCGGGCCAGCTGACGGTGCGCGGTGGCGGCTTCGGCCAGGGGAAGGGTCTCGGACACGATGACCTCGAGCTTCCCGGCTTCGGCCAGATCCAGCAGCTGGAGGCGGGCCGCCGCCCGAATCTCGGCCCCGCGGTCGGCCCCCGGCGGCCGGCCGAGCACCTTGATGCCGAGCTCGAAGCCGCGCCGCGCTCCCGCGAGGGTGGCGATCCGCTCCCGGTCGGCCACGAGGGCGACCGAGGTGTCGAGCGCCTCGTCCGTGCCCACCGCGTCGATGGCGGCATCCACCCCGTCGGGGGCGAGCGCCCTGATGCGCTCCTCGAGTCCCGGCCCGTAGACGACCGGCTCCGCCTCCAGCTCGCGAAGGTACTCGTGACTCGACTCGCCGGCCGTGCCGATGACGCGGGCACCCGCCTCGACGGCCAATTGCACGGTCAGCAGCCCGACGCCACCCGAGGCGCCATGGATGACGAGGGTGTCGCCGGCGGTGACTGCAGTCGCCCGCAGGGCGTGGACGGCCGTGGTCCCGACGAGCATGAGGCCGCTCGCCTCCTCGAACGAGAGCATGGAGGGCTTGGGCACGACGCTCGACGCCGGAACGAGCACCTCCGCGGCGTAGGCACCGAAGATCGGGTAGGCAATCACCTCGTCTCCCTCCCGAATGGGTCCGACAGGCCCGCTGGTCCCCTCTGGGACTGCCGCCACCACGCCCGCCGCCTCGTAGCCCAGATGCATCGGCAACATGCTCGGGTCGTGCCCGGACTCGCCGCTGTAGAGCTTGTAGTCCACCGGGTTGGTACCGATCGCCCGGACGGAGATCAGGACCTGGTCGGCGACGGGGGAACCGACGGCCTCGTCGATGACGGCGAGAACCTCGGGCCCGCCGAAGGCGGTTGCGACGACGGTGGTTGCCATGCTCGGTGCAACGCCGAGCACGCCGATTGATTCCAGGGGGGCCGACCCGACCCTCGTTACGCTGAGAGACCCATGGCAAGGATCGTCCTCTTCCTGGCTGCCCTGGCCGGTGTCGCCTTCCTGCTCGGTCCAGGGCTCGGCCCCGAGCTCATCGTGTTCTGGGCTGCGCTCGTCGTCGTGGCCGGCATTTTGTTGGCGCGGGCCAGGATCGCGGGTCGCCGGCGACCACAGACCGGCGACCCCTACTGGCGCGGGTATGTCTCGTTCACGGGGTCGTCGCTGTCAGACCGCCACCGCTTCCCGGACCTCCGTCCCCGAGGTCGGGCCGCCGGCTGGGGACGCAAGGACCTGGGCTCCGGACGATGCGAGTTCACCCAGGCGGGGATCCGGTGGAAGGGCGGAGGCTGGACCACGCCGCAATCGAGGATCGGGGGGACGTTTCAGCTTCCGTGGTCCGACGTTCAGGCGGGGAAGGCCTTCGCGTTGCCCGGCCGGTTTCCGGGCCTGGGGGGCGGACTCGAGCTCACGGTGTCGGACGGCGTCACGCTGTCCGGTGAGTTCGTGGGGTCGGTCACGGGCGTCGCGCGGGCCATCGAGTCGGGGCTGCGCTCCCGACGATCGCTCCCCTAAGGGACCCGGAGCCGGTCACGCCAAGGGGCGGGGCCGGCCCGGATGTTCGAACGCCGTCTTGTCCCCGGCCGCATCGCGGACAAGGCGGAGTTCGGTCACCTGCGCCAACCTCGGCCGCAGCCATCGGCGGATCGACGACAAGAACGACGGCTTCGGTGCCGTGCCGGCACCTTCGTTGGCCGGCGCCTCGATGGCGTCGCCGAGGGCATCCGCCAGAACTCCAATCAGAGCGGAGACCTCGCTCAACTCGATCGGCGTCGACGCGACGCAGAGCCCGTCGCGCCAGTGGCTCAACACGATCTTTCGCTCCTCGGGATGGCGCGTGACCCTCAGCGTGGCCCCCATGCCGCAGGCGTCAGGGATGCTCAGGCGCCGCGGTCGCATTGGCGCTTATGGACCTGCCGGACGACCACGTCGAGGGCTGGCGCAGTGCCGTTCCCCACCCGTATCCGAGTCGTCATCTCATGCACCCGTCCGCGGAGCGGTGGTTCGGGGATACGCTGCGTCGTCGGCACCAGCCGGACTCACTCGAGGTGAATGGTGATTGCGGACATCTTCGGACCTGATCTGCTCGTCGTGGCCATCGTCTTCGTCGCGGGTTTCGTGGTACCGCTCTGGGCCGTCATCGACGCAGCGTCGAGGCCATCCGGAGCCTTCGCGGCGGCGGGTTCTTCGAAGGCACTGTGGATCTCGCTGATCGTCGTCTTCTGGCTGATCACCGGGTTGATCGGCCTGATCCTCGCCTGCGTGTACCTTGCGTCGATTCGTCCCCGCGTCAAGGCGATCACCGGCTGACCTATCCCGAACGGTCGTCCCTCACGGTCGCAGCCATCCACATCGATGGAACGATGGTCTGATGAGGTTGTTCGACACCGCCGCCGCGGAATACGACGCGGCTCGACCCTCCTATCCCGCCGCGCTCTACGACCTTCTTGAATCCGCGTGCGGGGAGTTGGCCGGAAAGATCGTGGCCGACGGTGGTGCGGGCACCGGTGTGGTCACCCGCGAGCTGATCCGGCGGCGTGCGGTGGTGATCGCCTTCGACCCCGGACCGGGCATGCTGCGCCGGGCTCTCGCACGCAGCCCAGGGCTCCGAGTCGTGCTCGCCGACGCGGCCGCCGTTCCGCTGCGCTCTCGATGCCTGGATCTGATCTGCTTCGGCCAGAGCTGGCATTGGGTGGACCAAGACCTCGGCGCCCAGGAGGCGGCGCGCGTGCTCAAGCACGGCGGGTGGTGGGCTGCCTGGTGGAACCACCCATGGGCCGACAGCGAGGCGTGGTTCGACGAGTACTCCGGACTCCTGGAGGAGCGGTGCGCCGCGTTCTCCCGTGACCAACGGAACGTCGACTGGTGCTCCACCTCCGTCCGTGATGCCCGCTCCTTCCGCCACCCGACGCGACGGGTCGTCGAGTGGGAGCGACAGGTGACCGTCGAGGACTGGCTCGTGGAGCTGCGCAGCCACTCGTACGTCATCGACCTTGCCGACGCCGACACGACCTCCTTGCTGGTCGACGCCGAGTCGATCCTTCGCAACGCCTTCCCCGGTGGGATCATGGTCGTGCCCTACGAAACCTGTCTGTGGATGGCGCAGGTCGCGGCAACGGGTCCGAGCCAATGACACATAAGTTGCACGAGGGAGAAACCGACATCGACGCAGAGCTGGTGCGCCGACTGCTGCGCGCCCAGTTTCCCGAATTCGCCGATCTGTCCGTCGTTCCGGTGGAGTCAACCGGGACGGTCAACACGATCTTTCGCATCGGCGACGATCTGTACGTGCGGCTGCCACGGCTGGGCAAATGGGCCACCGACCTCGAGTGGGAATGTCATTGGTTGCCGCGACTGGCGCCCCGGCTGTCCCTTGCCATTCCCGAACCGATTGCGACGGGCAGCCCGGGGAGCGGCTACCCCTTCCCCTGGGGGATCTACCGGTGGATCGAGGGGGACACGTTCTCGATCGATCGCATCGACGACGAGGGGCGGGCGGCCGCCGATCTCGCTCAGTTCGTCACTGCGCTCCGGGGCATCGACCCTTCAGGTGTACGGCTGGCCGGGCGCAAACCTCTGGCGCAACTGGACACGGTGACGCGAGCCGTGATCGACGTACTGGGCGGCGTCATCGACACGGAAGGGGCCAGAGCCGCGTGGGAGGCGTCGCGCCGGGCGCCGACGTGGCAAGGAAACCCGGTGTGGATCCACGCTGACCTGTTGCCAGCCAACCTGCTGATCGAAAGGGGCCGGCTGAAGGCTGTGCTCGATTTCGGTGGGGCCGGTGTCGGTGATCCCGCTGCGGACGTGATCGCGGCGTGGAGCGTCTTCGGCCGATCGGGACGCGCGACCTTCCGGGCCGCACTCGACGTCGATGAGGGCACCTGGCTGCGCGCCCGCGGGTTCGCCCTGCATCAAGCGCTGCTCATCATCCCCTACTACGTCGACACGAACCCCGCCTTTGCGTCGATGGCGACGCGGACCGTCGAAGAAGTCCTGGCCGACGCCAACGCCTGAAGAGACTCAGGACGCCGAGCTCGCCACGGACGCCGCTGACGCCGCTGACGCCGCTTCACGCGCGTGATAGCTCGACCGGGTGAGCGGTGACGCCTCGACGTGGGCCACACCGAGTTCGGTCCCCGCGTGACGGAGTCGGTCGAACTCCTCGGGTGTCCAGTAGCGGGACACCGGGAGGTGGTCACGGCTCGGTCGCAGGTACTGGCCGATGGTGACGATGGAGACGCCCACGCCCCGCAGGTCGGCCATGGTGGCGACGACCTCGTCCTCGCGCTCCCCCAGGCCGACCATCAGCCCGGACTTGGTCACCAGACCGACCTGCCCGGCACGGGCCAACACCGCCAAGCTCCGCGCGTAGCCCGCCGAGGGTCGCACGGCCCGCTGCAGCCGGGCGACGGTCTCGATGTTGTGGTTCAAGACATCGGGACGGGCCTCGAAGATGGCGTCGAGCGATTCGGCGTCGCCCCGGCAGTCGGAAATGAGCACCTCCACCGTCGTGCCCGGCGTCCGCGAGCGGATGGCACCGATGGTGCGGGCCAGGGCGCCGGCGCCACCGTCGGGCAGGTCGTCGCGGGCGACGCAGGTCACCACCGCGTGACCGAGACCCATCCGCTCCACCGCCTCGGCCACCCGCTCGGGCTCGTCGGGCGACAGCGGCAGCGGACGGCGGGTGTCCACCTGGCAGAAGCCGCACGCCCGCGTGCAGCGCTCCCCGTTGATCATGAACGTCGCCGTGCCGTCGGCCCAGCATTCGTAGATGTTGGGGCAGCCCGCCTCCTCGCACACCGTCACGAGACCGAGGTCGTGGATGGTGGCACCGAGCCGGCGGTAGCCCTTGCCGATGTGCACGGGCACCCGGACCCACGGTGGCTTGCGCTGCGCGATGTCGAGCCCCTCTTCAGGTGACACCCCGGCCTGGCGCAGGCGCCGCAGCAGCGGGCGCTCGACCGCAACCGGTTCCGGGCCGGCGACGGTCGCGGCGGGGCCGGTCACCACGTCGTGGCGCTCCACGCCCACCTCGCCGAACGCGGCGGCGGCCCTGGCCACGAAGGCATCGACCACCGCCTCCATCGGCACCGCCACGCCCTCGGCCCACAGGGACGTCACCCCGCGGTCGGTGATGCCGCAGGGCACGATGTGCCCGAACATGGACAGGTCGGTGCTCACGTTCAGGGCCACGCCGTGCAGCGTGCGACGACGACCCGGGCCGACCCGGATGGTACGCACCCCGATGGCCGCGATCTTGCGCTGGTGCGGACCGGCCGCACCCACCCACACCCCGGGGTAATCTTCCACGCTGCTCGCTTCGGGCAGACCGAGGTCCCTCAGGGTGTCGATGACGAGCCGCTCCAGGCGGTGCACGTGGGCCGGGCCCGACCCGGGGTCGTCGGGCACCGTCACGATCGGGTAGGCCACCAGTTGTCCCGGTCCGTGGTACGTGACGTCCCCGCCCCGGTCGGTGTGCTCGAGCACGGCACCCACCAGCGAGGGCTCGACGAGGACGTGGTGCTCGTCGGCGTGGGCCCCCAGGGTGTAGGTGTGCGGGTGCTGCAGCATCAGCAGATAGTCGTCTCGGGCCTCGGTGGCCAGGGCGTGCTGCAGTGCGAACGCTTCGTGGTAGGGGACGGACCCCAGGGACCGGATGCGCAGCACCGGCTCCGTCCTCAGAGCTCGGCGGCCCAGTCGCGGCTGCTCAGTAGATCCGAGACCCGTGCCAGGAACAGGGAGACGTAGGCGCCGTCGACGGCCCGGTGGTCCCAGCTGACGCCCAGGATCCCGGTCGAATGGATGGCGATCGACTCGGACCCGTCGGGCAGTGTCACCACGACCGGCCGGCGGGCGATGCCGTCCGTGGCCAGAATCGCCACTTGGGGCTGATTGATGATCGGGACCGTGAAGTAGGTGCCGAAGGGCCCGTCATTGGTGATGGAGAAGGTGCCGCCGGCGATGTCGTCGGCGTTCAGCTGGCGGCTGCGCGCCCGCTCGGCGAGGTCGCGGATGCGCCGGGCCACTCCACGGAGCGTGACCTCCTCGGCCCGGTGGATCACCGGCACGATCAGGCCCTCGTGAGACAGGTCCACCGCGATCCCGAGGTTCACCTCCGCGTGGACGAGCAACGAGTCGTCGACCACCGACGCGTTGAGCAGCGGGAAGTCGCGCAGTGCCTCCACCGCCGCCCGGGCCACGAAGGGCAGATAGGTCAACGTGAATCCCTCTTCGGCCCTGAAGCGCTCGCCCCAGGCGCTGCGCACGCGCTCCACGCTCTCGAAGTCGACCTCGTTGGCGATGAACGCGTGGGGTGAGGTCGCCTTCGACCGCACCATGTGCTCGGCCGTCCGACGCCGCATGTTGGAGAACGGCACCACCTGGTCACCGGCGGCACGGAAGGACGCCATGGAGACCGGCGGCGGCGCCGGCGCGCTGAACACAGGCGCAGCCGGCGCGGCAGTCGGGGCAGGTGGCGATGGATACGGCGGCGGAGGCGGAGGCGGCGTTGCAGCGGGAGGCGGAGGCGGAGGCGGTGCGGACGCCCCCGACGCCTGACCCGCCGCCCGGCGCGCCTCGACCACTCGCAGCACATCCTCACGGGTGATGCGGCCCCCTGCGCCGGTCCCCGTCACCTCGGACTCGCTGATCCCGTTCTCGGCGAGGATCTTGCGCACTATCGGCGACAGCACGCGAGGCTCTTCGCCCCAGCCGTTTGCATCGGCGCTCGGCGCAGGTGCCGGCGCAGGCGTTGCAGCCGGTGCGGGTGCCGTCGGTACCGGTGTCGGCGGTGCCGGCGGTGCCGATGTCGGCGGTGCGGCCGATGGTGGTGGTGGCGCCGCGGCCGGGGCCTCGGCGGCGGGCGTGGCGCCGGAGACTGCCGGCGCCGCGCCGTCGCCGATCACGGCGAGCTTGACGCCGACCTCGACCGTCTCACCCTCGGGCACGAGGATCTCGGTCAGAACGCCCGCGGCGGGCGACGGCACCTCGGAGTCGACCTTGTCGGTGGAGACCTCGAAGAGCGGCTCGTCCCGTTCGACCGCGTCACCGACGGCCTTCATCCAGCGGGTGATCGTGCCCTCGGTCACTGTCTCGCCGAGCTGCGGCATCATCACGTCAGCCAACGTGCAATCCCCTTCCGGTGAGCGCCAGCATCGTCTCGCCGAAGGTCTCGGAGAGCGACGGGTGCGGTTGAATGAACTGCGCCACCTCGTCGGGGAAGGCCTCCCAGTTGACCGCCAGGTAGCCCGCCCCGAGTTGCTCGGTGACCCAGGGGCCCGCCATGTGGACGCCCAGGATCCTTCCCGCCGACCCGTCGGGCCGGCGCTCGGCGACGACCTTCACGACCCCCTCGGTGTCCCCGATGATTTGGGCCCGGCTGTTGCCGCCGAAGGGGTCCTTCTTGGTCACGACGTCGATGCCGGCCGCCGTCGCCTGGGCCTCGGTCATGCCGCAGAAGGCGACCTCGGGATGGCAATAGATGGCCCAGGGCACCTTGCCGTAGTCGACCGGCACCACCGGTTCGCCGAGCATGCCCTTGACGGCCACGATCGCCTCGGCGAACCCGACGTGCGCGAGCTGCGGCGTGCCGGCGACGATGTCGCCCACGGCCCACACGCCCGGCTCGCCGGTGCGCTGGTGCTCGTCCGCCACCACGAAGCCGCGCTCGTCAATGGTCACGGCGACACCCGGCGCGACCAGGCCCTCGGTCCGGGGGCGCCGGCCGACCGACACCACGATCGCCTCGACGTCCCAGCTCTGCCCGCTCGCACGCACCGATGTGACATGGCCCTCGTTGGCCGGCGTGTGGCCCTCGACCATGGCGCCCGTGACGATGTCGATGCCCCGCTTCTTGAACGACCGGGCCACCAGGCGGATGATGTCGTCGTCACAACCGGTGAGGATGGAGTCGAGCGCCTCAATGATCGTGACCCGCGAGCCGAGGTCCGCCAGGACGGATGCGAACTCGCAGCCGATGACGCCACCACCGATGACCGCGACCGACGCCGGGAGCTCCTTGAGGTCGAGGAACTCGTCGGACGTCATGACCCAGCGCCCGTCCACCTCGAATCCGGGCAGCGTCCGCGGGACCGACCCGGCGGCCAAGACGACGTTGCGGCCGACCACGACCCGGCCCGCGTCCTCGCCGTCGGTGACCTCGACGCGCCGGTGCGCGCCGAGGGTGCCGGTCCCCGAGAGAATGGTGACCTTTCGGCCCTTGAGCAGGCCCGACAGGCCCTTGAACAGCTTGTCGACGACGCTGTTCTTGCGGTCCTGGCTGACGGAGAAGTCGAGGGACACCCCGGCGACCTCCAGGCCGAAATCCCGCGAATGCCCGATGGTCCGGCGCACCGATGCCGTCTCGAGGAACTCCTTGGCCGGGATGCACCCGCGGTGTAGGCACGTCCCTCCGACCTTGTCCCGCTCCACGATGGCGACGGAGAGGCCCGCCGCCGCGCCGTAGAGCGCGGTGGCATAGCCGCCCGGACCTCCGCCGATCACGACGACGTCGAACTCTTCCTCGGTAGCCATCGCCCGTCCTCTTCTTGTGTCGTCACGAGGTTCGTCCGGCCCGTTCGGCCCCGAACCTTCCGACCGCACCGGGCGAGAGCCCGTCCGCGCCTACTCTTCGCAGCCTACCGTTCGCACCGCGGCGCTCTGATCGGCGACGCCGGCCCGCTACCCGCTCGCACCGCAACCCGAATCGGCCGCCCGGGTGGCGAGCTCGTCGACCATGTCGTTCCAGCGGTCCCCCGAGTGCCCCTTCACCCAGCGGAACGTGACGTCCACCTCGCCCGAGGTGGCGAGCGCGATGAGTGGCTCCCACAGGTCGCGGTTGGCCACGGGCTTGTTCTGGGCGTTCTTCCAGTTGCGGCGCTGCCAGCCGCGCCACCAGCCGTCGGTGAAGCACTTGACGACATAGGTCGAGTCGCTCACCACGTCTATCCCGGCCGGCGCGTCGGGCGTCAGCGCCCGCAGCGCCTCGAGGGCCGCGGTGATCTCCATCCGCTGGTTGGTCGTATGGGCCTCCGCGCCGCTGGCGTAGCGGCCGCCGGGCACCGCCCAGGCCCACCCGCCCGGTCCGGGGTTCCCCCGGCAGGCGCCATCGGTGTAGACGACGACCGGGGCGGCGTGGGCGGGCATGACAAATGTGTAACACCCGGCGACGGTGGTCACGAGGCTCTCCCCGCTGCCGGTACCGTGGGACGATGCTGTTCGACGGGATCAGCCACCAGGTTCCCGACACGGATCCGGGTGAGACGGAGGAGTGGCTCGACTCCTTCGACGCGATCGTCGACGCGCGGGGACGGGCCCGGGCTCGCTACCTGTTGATGAAGCTGCTGGAGCGGGCCCGCACCAAGCAGGTCGACTTTCCGGCCACGGTCTCGACCCCGTACGTCAACACGATCCCGGCCGACGCCGAGCCCTGGTTCCCCGGGGACGAATACCAGGAGCGCCGTATCCGCGCCTACATCAGGTGGAACGCCGCCGCCATGGTGACGCGCGCCAACGCGCGCACCGAAGGCATCGGAGGGCACCTCTCCACCTACGCCAGCTCGGCAGCGCTCTACGAGGTGGGCTTCAACCACTTCTTCCGCGGCAAGGCGGACGGGGGCTTCGGCGACCAGATCTTCTTCCAGGGGCACGCCGCGCCGGGGATCTACGCCCGGGCTTACGTCGAAGGCCGCTTGAGCGAGGCAGAGCTCGACAACTACCGCCACGAGGTGGGCGGGGACGGCCTGCCCAGCTACCCGCACCCCCGCTCACTGCCCGACTTCTGGGAGTTCCCCACCGTGTCGATGGGCTTGGGGCCGATGTCGGCCATCTACCAGGCCCACGTGAACCGGTACCTGAACCTGCGCCACCTCGTCGACACGAGCGGCAGCCGGGTCTGGTGCTTCGTGGGCGACGGGGAGATGGACGAACCCGAGTCCATCGGCGCGCTCGGTGTCGCCGGCCGCGAGCACCTCGACAATCTGATCTTCGTCGTCAACTGCAATCTGCAGCGCCTCGACGGCCCGGTCCGGGGCAACGGAAAGATCATCCAGGAGCTCGAGGCGGTGTTCCGCGGCGCCGGATGGAACGTCATCAAGGTGATTTGGGGATCGCGCTGGGACGCGTTGCTGGCCAAAGACGTGGACGGTGTGCTGCTCGACCGCATGAACACGACCGTCGACGGCGAGTACCAGAAGCTGGCCACCGAGTCTGGCGCGTACATCCGAGAACACTTCTTCGGCCCGGATCCACGCCTGCGCAAAATGGTCGAGGACCTGAGCGACGACGACCTCGTCTCACTCCCCCGCGGCGGCCACGACTACCGCAAGCTCTACGCCGCCTACAAGCTCGCCACCGAGCAGCGCGGCGCGCCGACCGCCATTTTGGCCAAGACGATAAAGGGATGGACGCTCGGCCCCGAGATCGAGGCGCGCAACGCCACCCATCAGATCAAGAAGATGTCCAAGGCACAGCTCCGCGCGCTGCGGGACCGCCTGTACCTCACCGAGGACATCCCCGACTCGGCGCTGGAAGGCGGCCCGCCCTACATCCGCCCGGCCACGGGCTCCGACGCCATGGAGTACCTGCGAGCGCGCGGCCGCGTGCTCGACGGTCCGGTCCCGGTGCGCGTCGTACGCCCCTCCCCGCCCCAGCGGCCCGACGCCAAGGTCTTCGAGGAGTTCGCGGCCGGCTCGGGGACGCAGTCGGTGTCCACCACCATGGTCTTCACCCGGCTGCTGCGGAACCTGGTGCGCGACCCGACGATGGGGTCCCTCGTCGCCCCCATCGTCTCCGACGAGGCCAGGACCTTCGGGCTGGAGGCGCTCATCGCAGAGGCGAAGATCTACGCGCCCGACGGCCAGCACTACATCCCGGTCGACGCGGACCTGCCGCTCAACTACGCGGAGAGCTCCTCGGGGCAGGTGCTCCAGGAGGGGATCACCGAAGCAGGCGCGCTGGCCACCTTCATCGCGCTGGCAACGGCGTACGCGACCTGGGGGCAGCCGATGCTGCCCGTCTACCTCTTCTACTCCATGTTCGGGTTCCAGCGTGTCGGCGACCTGGCCTGGTCACTCGGCGACATGCGGGGTCGCGGCATCCTGGCCGGCTGCACCGCCGGTCGCACCACGCTCATGGGCGAGGGCCTCCAGCACGACGACGGCCAGTCGCCGTTGCTCGCGTCCGCCAACCCCGCCGCCGTGGTCTACGACGCCTCGTTCGCCTACGAGGTGGCCATCATCATTGAGGCCGCGGTCGCCGAGATGCTTGGGCCCGACCCCAAGGACCGCTTCTGGTACCTCACGCTCTACAACGAGACCTACCCGATGCCGGCGCTGCCCGAGGGCGACGAGGGGGCGGCCATCCGGCGGGGCGTCATCGCCGGCGCCTATCGCTACGCGCCGGCGCCGGAGCCCCCGGGCGACCTCAGGGCCTCGCTGTGCTTCTCCGGCCCCATGTGGAGCGTGGCCCTCGAGGCGCAGCGCCTGCTGGCCGAGCGCTACGGCGTAGGCGCCGACGCCTGGGCCGTCACCTCGTGGTCCCGCCTGCGCGCCGACGCACTCGAAGCGGAGCGGTGGAACCGGCTGCACCCCGAGGCCGCGCCCCGCACCCCGTTCGTCACGTCGGCGCTCGGCTCGGGGCCCGACCCCGTGGTGGCCATCACCGACTACATGCGCGGCGTGCCGGACCAGGTGGCGCGTTTCGTGGACCGCCCCTACACGTCGCTCGGCACCGACGGCTTCGGCCGTTCGGACGCCCGGGCCACCCTGCGTTCGTACTTCGAGGTCGACGCCGCCCACCTCGTCGTGGCCGTGCTGCAGCAACTGGCCCTGGGCGGACGTGTCGCCCCCGCGACGGTGGCGGCCGCGATCGCCGACTTCGACATCGATCCGGCGCGCGTCGCGCCGTTCACGATGTGAGCATGGCGACCAAGGCGCGCCACTCCTTCTCCGTTCCGCCAACGACCCGGCGTCGAGCGCGCAGGCGACGGCTGATGCGGTGTCGGGCCAATCGCCCTGGGCACTCATCGCCGGTGCCCGGCCACCAGCGCGTCGCGGGTGATCTCCATCTGGCCCAGGTGCTGGAACAGCTCCTCCAGAATGTGGAGCAGCACGGCACCCTTGGCCCCGGCGTAGGGCGTGGGATCGTCGGGGTCGCGCCGGACGCTCGCCGGGGTCGCCGCCGAGTCGAGCCCGACGATGTCCTCGCGTAACCGGCGGCGGGCATGCTCGGTGCGCCGGAGCAGCCCGGCCACCTCGCCCCTGGCCTCGAACTCGGCGGAGCGGTTGCGTTCCACCGGGCGCTCGGCGACGGTGGCGCCGCCCCAGAACTCCATGACGCCGATGCAGTGCGTGAGGATCACGTAGGGCGAGTTGGCGCCGCGGAACGGGGGTCGCCGGTTGGCCAGGTCGTCCCCGAGCTGCTCGACGATGCTCGCCATCCCCCCGAGGGCGAGGTCGACGAACCACAAGTAGTCCGTCGCCGAGACGGCCACGGACCCGTCGCCCGCGCCCTCAGTGAGCGACCCAGGCATCGGGGTCGGTCACCATCTTCTGCACGTGGGCGGGGAGATGGCCGGAGATGACGTCGGTCAGCGTCACTTTCTCGAGGACCGAGCGGAGGCTGGCGCGCACGGCGACCCAGACCTGCTGGAGGTGCTCGGCCGCACCGTCATAGGAGGTCGCCTCGGGCCGGAAACCCCGCACCTCGGCGAGCGGCCCGTCGAGGGCCCGGATGACGTCGGCGATGGTGATCGCACCGGGATCGCGGGCGAGGCGGTAGCCACCCTCCGCGCCCCGTTGGCTGGCGACGACGCCGGCACGGCGGAGGTCGGCGAGGATGGCGCCGAGGAAGCGAGGTGGCAAGCCCTGCTGGCCCGCCAGGCTTTCGGCGGTCTGGGGCGTCCCCGCCGCCGCCAGGGCCAGCAGGGCACGGATGCCGTAGTCGACCTTGGCGGGGATGTGCATGGCGAGAGTCTGCCCGCGCCGCGGGCCCGGGGCACGTCCGGCCGGCGGGCGCCGTGACAAGATCTGCACATGGCAGCGACTGCACTGCACCTCTCCGGCGATCCCGAAGCCGATGCCGTCCTGAGCCGCGATCCGCTGGCCCTGCTGATCGGGATGTTGCTCGACCAGCAGGTGACCATCGAGAAGGCCTTCTCGTCGCCGGCCGAGCTGGCGCGGCGGCTGGGCGGGTCCTTGCACGCGGCGACCATCGCGGCGATGGACCCCGATGCGCTGGCCGACGCCTTCAAGGAACGGCCCGCGCTGCACCGCTTCCCGGAGTCGATGGCGCGGCGCGTGCAGGACCTCTGCCGGGTCGTGGCGGAGGACTACGGCGGGAGGGCCGAGGCCATTTGGGAGGCCACCCCCACCGGTGCGGAGCTCGTGGCACGGCTCAAGGCGTTGCCCGGGTTCGGCGAGCGAAAGGCCAAGATCTTCGCCGCGCTGCTGGGCAAGCAGCTCGGGGTCCGCCCCGACGGGTGGCGCGCCGCCACCATCCCCTACGGCGACGCCGGGACCTTCTTGTCGGTGGCCGACATCCGCGACCGCAAGAGCTTGGAGAAGGTCAGGACCACCAAGAAGGCCATGAAGGCCGCCGCGCGCGCCGGGGCGTGACCGCCGGCCCCGGCCTCGAGGGACGCCGCCTCTACCTCTGCACGCCGGACCGGCCCGATCTGGCTGCGTTCGTCGACGCCTGCATCGCGGGAGGCGTCGACGTCGTTCAGTTACGCGACAAGACACTGGAGGCACGACCGCTGCTGGCCCGGGCCCGCGTGGTGTCCGAGGTGTGCCGGGCCCACGGCGTGCCCTTCGTGCTCAACGACCGGCCGGACCTCGCGCTCGAGGCGGGCGCCGACGGGGTCCACGTGGGCCAGGACGATGCGCCGGTGTCGCTGGTCCGGCGCATCCTCGGCCCCGCGGCGATCGTCGGGCTCTCGACCCACGGGCCGGACGACCTGGCAGCGGCGGCCGGCGAGGACGTGAGCTACATCTCGGCCGGCCCGGTGGAGGCCACGCCGACCAAGCCGGGGCGCCCGGGGACGGGCGTCGACTACGTCACTCAGGCCAGTGCACGCTCCACTGTTCCCGTGTTCGTGACCGGCGGCGTGACGCCTCGGCGGATCCCTCCGCTCGCCCACGCCGGTGCCCGCCATTTCGTCGTGGTGCGCTACCTGACTCAGGCACCCGACGCGAGGCGCGCGGCTCGGGAGCTGCGCGATGCGATCGATCGAGCGTTGAGTAGCGCGCCACCGGCGGCCTGACGGCCTGCTCGGGCCCCTCCGTCGCCACCGCCCGCTCGGGCCCGTCCGTCGCCAAGCCCAAGCCGGGACGGGTGACCAACGGTTCCGGACAGGGCGCCGACTCCTCGCCAAGGGTGGTGGCCCCGCCCCACGTCTCGACCACCACGGTAAAGGGAGTGGCGCCCCCGTCCGTCATGAGATCTTTCTCGGAAGGTAGGGCCGACGGGTTGAGCGCGTGCTCCTCGCGGAACGTTCTCCCTGCGCTAGTGGCGCCGCTCCAGCCACCCGACCAGGATGGCGATCACCCGGGGGTCGGCCCGCAGCCAGTGGCCCGCCCCGAGCACCAGGTGGAGCTCGGACGGACCGGTGGCCGCGTCGGCCAGGGCCCGCGCGTCGGCCACCGAGACGTCAGGGTCGTCGATCCCGTGCACCATGAGGAGGGGCCTGCCCTTCAAGAGCGCGGCGTCCTCGGGCGGGTGCAGCACGGAGAACTCCTTGGCCCAGGCGTCGGTGGAGGCCGGAAAACCGGGCGTCGTGATGACACCGGTGCGCCGGCAGCGGGCCAGGAAGTCCCCGGGATCACGGGCCAGGGCGCCGAGGTCGGCCGGCGTGCCGAGGCAGGCCACTCCCGCCACGCGGTCGTCCCGGGCGGCCAAGTGGAGCGCCAGCACCCCACCGAAGCCGAATCCCACGACGAGGCGGGACGACTCCTCGGGGATCTCGCCCTCGGCCAGGGAGGCCAGGTCCTCGAGCCAACCCAACGCGGAGAAGTCGCCGGACGACTCACCGGCGCCGCGCAGCGCGCCGGTGACGACGCGCCAGCCCGACTCACGTGTGAGCCGGTCGGCCAGCGCGGGGTAGGTGAGCGCCACGTCGGCGGCCGCCCCCTTGGGCCGCGGCAAGTCGTGGCACAGCAGGACATGGCCGCGGACGGGAGCGCCGGGGCCGGTGGAGCTGGCATACCACGACAGGTCGCCCGCCGGTCCGGGCCGGAGCCTGAATGGCCCCGCCATGTCAGATCCCGATGCGCTGTGCCAGCAGCTCGCGGTGGTACGAGGGATCGCCCAGCAGCAACTCCGACGACTTGGCCCGCTTGAAGTACAGGTGCGCCGGGTGCTCCCAGGTGAAGCCGATGCCGCCGTGGATCTGGATGTTCTCCGCGGCGGCGTGGAAGTACGCCTCCGAGCAGTACGACTTGGCCAGGCTGGCCACGACGGGGAGCTCCTCGGAGTCCTCGGCAGCGGCCCACGCGGCGTAGTAGGCGGCCGACTTGGCCGACTCCACCTCCAGCAGCATGTCGGCGCACTTGTGCTTTATCGCCTGGAAGCTCCCGATGGGCCGGCCGAACTGGATGCGGGTCTTGGCGTAGTCCACTGACGCGTCGAGCACGTGCTGCGCGCCGCCGACCTGCTCGGCGGCCAGCGCCACGGCAGCCAGGTCGAGCGTCTTGGACAGGCCGGGCTCGGCGCCCCCGTCGGTACCGATCAGCGTCGCCGGCGTCGACGAGAACTCCAGGCGGGCCTGCTTGCGCGTCTGGTCCATCGTCGGCAGCGGGGTGCGGGTGAGCCCCGGCGCGTCGGCCTGCACCGCGAAGAGCGAGACGCCCGCCGCCGTGCGGGCGGCCACGATGAGGAGGTTGGCGACGTGCCCGTCGATCACGAACATCTTGTGGCCGTCGAGCACCCATCCGTCGCCCTGCCGGGAAGCCGCGCACTCGATGCCCGAAAAGTCCCACTTCCCGTTGTCCTCGGTGATGGCCAAGGTGGCGATGGTCTCACCCGAGGCGATGCCCGGCAGGTAACTCTTCTTGGCCTCGTCGTCCCCGGAGGTGAGCAACGCGTTGGCAGCCAGTGCCACCGAGGAGAAGAACGGCGCGCACAGGAGGGCGGCGCCCATCTCCTCCAGCACGACGAGCAGCTCCACGTAGGTGAAGCCCGAACCCCCGAATTCCTCGGGGATGGTGAGCGACTGCAGGCCGAGCTGGTCGGCCATCTGGCTCCACACCGCCGGGTCGTAGCCCTCGGTCGTGTCCATGAGGCGCCGCACCTCGGTCTCCGGCGACTTTTCGGCCAGGAAGCGGCGCACCGACGCCCGCAGCTCCTCCTGCTCGTCACTGAAAGCGAAATTCATGTGCCTGGGCTCCTCTACCTCTTCCCCCGGCAGCCCGGCCGGTGGCGTGTCGCGTGGTTCACAAGGGTGTCTACCAGACAGGGGGGCTCTGCGACCAGAAGCCCTCCCGCTGTGCCACGCTGGGGCCATGGGACAATTGGAGAAGATCTGGAGTGACGCCGCCGCCGAGGTCCACCAGATTGTGGTGGGCCCGATGGACAACAACGTCTACGTCCTCCGTTGCCGGCGCACCGGAGACGCCATGCTGATCGACGCCGCCAACGAGCACGAAGCGCTCCTCGACATCTGCCGGCAGCTGGGCGTGCGCCAGGTGGTGGAGACCCACGGGCACTGGGACCACATCCAGGCCGTGCCGGCCGTGCGCGACGCCGGCATCTCGGTGGCCGTCACCAGCGCCGACGCCGGGATGCTCCCGAGCTACGACCTCATCTTGGACGACGACGAGACGCTGGAGGTCGGTGACCTGCGCATCAAGACCTTGGCCACGCCGGGCCACACCCCGGGCTCCATCTGCTTCTCGGTCGAGGGCACCAACCTGCTGTTCAGTGGCGACACCCTCTTCCCCGGCGGCCCCGGCAACACCTCCTTCGAGGGGGGCGACTTCGGCACCATCATCGAGTCGATCGACCGGCGCATCTTCGCCCGGTTCGGCCCGGACACGATCGTCCTGCCCGGCCACGGTCAGTCCACCACGGTGGGACACGAGGCTCCCCACCTGCAGGAATGGGTCGACCGGGGGTGGTGAGTTTCGCCGGGACGGTGCCGGCGGCACGCATCCGGGGAACGGGCGGACCAGGGCGTGCGGAGCCCGTGCGGGAAAACCCGACCAAAAAGGTAAGCTTTTAGCCATGCCGGACGCCACGCCTCCGCCGCTGCTCGAGATCCGCGGCCTCCACGTGTCCGCCGAGGACGGCGCCATCCTACGCGGCGTCGACCTCACCGTCGGGGCGGGCGAGATCCACGCCCTCATGGGGCCCAACGGCGCGGGAAAGTCCACCCTGGCCGGTGCGCTGCTGGGCCATCCCGCCTACACCGTCACGGCAGGCCGGATCTTGCTCAACGGCGAGGACATCACCGGGTGGCCCACCGACGTGCGGGCCAAGGCCGGCGTCTTCCTCGCCTTCCAGTACCCCGAGTCGATCGAGGGCGTCTCCGTCACCCAGTTCCTGCGCCAGGCGATGGCGGCCCGCAAGGACAGCGAGGTGTCGGTCCTGGAGGTCCGCGTCCTCATGACCGAGTGGATGGAACGCCTGGGCATGGACACCTCGTTCGCCAGCCGGCACCTGAACCAGGGTTTCAGCGGGGGCGAGAAGAAGCGCAACGAGATCCTGCAGATGGCGCTGCTCGAGCCACTCGTCGCCGTGCTCGACGAGACCGACTCGGGCCTCGACATCGACGCGCTTCGTGTGGTCGGGCGGGGCGTGCGGGCCGTGCGCGAGGCGCGTCCCGAGCTCGGCGTGCTGGCCATCACGCACTACCAGCGGCTGCTCGAGGAGCTCATCCCCGACGTCGTGCACCTTCTCGTCGACGGGCGGATCGTGGCCAACGGCGGCCCCGAGCTGGCGGCCCGCGTCGAGGCCGAGGGCTACGAGGCGTGGCGATGACGCCTGCCCCCGCCGGCGCGGCGCCGCTCAACGTGGAGGCGTTGCGCAAGGACTTCCCGCTCCTGGCGCGCACCGTGCACGGCCGCCCCATCGTCTACCTCGACTCCGCCTCGTCCGCGCTGCAGCCCCAGGCGGTCATCGGCGCCATGACGCGCTACTACGAGACGACGCACGCGAACGTCCATCGCGGTGTCTACGCCACGGCCGAGGAGGCGACCGCCCTGTACGAGCGGGCTCGGGTGGCAGCGGGCCGCTTCATCGGCGCGCCGGAACCCGCGCGCGAGGTCGTCTTCACCAAGAACACCACCGAGGCGCTCAACCTGGTCGCGCACTCGTGGGGCCGGGCCAACCTGCGGGCCGGCGACGCCGTCCTGCTCACCGAGATGGAGCACCACGCCAACATCGTCCCCTGGATGCTCCTCTCCGAGGAGCTGGGCGGGCTCGACCTGCGCTACGTCCCGATCGACGACGACGGGCGGCTCGTGCTCGACGACCTCGACCGGCTGGTCGACGGCGTCAAGGTCGTCGCCATCTCGACGATGTCCAACGTCCTCGGCACCATCAACCCGGTGGCCCACGTGGCGGAGGTGGCCCACCGCGCCGGGGCGCTCGTGGTCGCCGACGGCGCGCAGCTGGTGCCGCACGCGCCGGTCGACGTGCGCGACCTCGGTGTCGACTTCATCGCCTTCTCGGCCCACAAGATGATGGGGCCGACCGGCATCGGCGTGCTGTGGGGACGGGCCGAGCTGCTCGACGCCATGGGGCCCTTCCTCGGGGGCGGCGGCATGATCCTCGACGTGAAGCTGGACTCCTTCCGCCCGGCGCCCCCGCCGGCCCGCTTCGAGGCGGGCACGCCGCCCATCGCCGAAGCCGTGGGCCTCACCGCGGCCATCGCGTACCTCGGCGACATCGGGATGGACCGCATCCGCGCCCACGAGCTGGCGCTGACCAACCACGCGCTGGCTCGCCTGGAGGAGAAGCTGGGAGCCGACTGCCGTGTCTTCGGGCCCCCGGCGGGCGAGGACCGTGGCGGTGTGTTGTCACTCGCCTACCGCGACGTCCACGCGCACGACCTGGCCCAAGTGTTGGACCAGTTCGGCGTGTGCGTGCGGCCGGGCCACCACTGCGCCAAGCCGCTCATGCGGCGGCTCGGCGTCCAGGCCACCGCCCGGGCCTCGTTGTCCCTGTTCAGCGACGAGCACGACATTGAGGTGCTGATCGAGGGATTGCTCGAAGCCGGTAGGTTGTTCGGCTGATGGCCGACCTCGAAGAGCTGTACCGCGAGATCATCCTCGACCACTACCGCTCGCCCAGGAACCGCGGCGAGCTGGACTCGCCACCCGCGCACCGGGTCGAGGGCTTCAACCCGCTGTGCGGCGACGAGGTCGTCGTGTCCATGGTGGTCGAGGACGGGAAGCTGACCGACCTCAAGATCGGCGGCTCGGGGTGCTCCATCAGCCAGTCGTCGGCCTCGCTCATGTCGGCCGCCGTGAAGGGCAAGCCGGTCGAACAGGTGCGCCAGCTGATCAGCACGTTCAAGGGGATGATGTCGATCCACGAGGCGTCCCTCGAGCACGACGGCGACGGGGAGGGTGACGGCGCCGAGCCCGTCGAGATCGATCTCGAGAAGCTCGGCGAGCTGGCGGCGCTCCAGGGCGTCGTGAAGTTCCCGGTGCGCATCAAGTGCGCCACGCTCAGCTGGAACGCCCTGGCCCAGGGCCTCGACGAGGTGGCCGCCGAGGCATCCTGACCAGGAGGACCGACCCGAGGCGGTCACCGACCGCAGCAAGCGGCCCAGGCCCGATATGTATGATTCCTTGGCGCTCTCGGGGACAGCCGGGCACGACGCCCGTTCGGGGGTATCGAGCCATCGCAACGGCACTCAGCTCAACCACAGTGCGTGCCATGAGACCGTGCGGACGCCCGAGAAGGAGCTCCTTCGATCGATGCCCAGCCACAGCCTGATCCGCATCAAGGTCGTAGACCGCCGGCACGAGGACTCCCGACGATGAACGTACGGATGATCGACCCCGTTGCCATCTCCGACGACGACCTTTCCCGCTGGCGTGACCTCGCCGCCCGCGTCGCGTCGCCGAACCCGATGTCCGAGCCGGAGTGCGTCCTCCCGGCCGCCGTCCACCTCTGCAACGGCTCGAGGATCACGCTCCTCGTCGTCGAAGAGGACGGGCGGTTCGACGCGTGCGTCCCCCTGCAGGCAGTGCGCCGTTGGCGATCCATTCCGCGTGCCGCGTGGTCGACCCGTATCCGCCGGATGACGTGGGACGCGACCCCGCTCATTGACGCAGAACGCGGCGCCAACGCAATGGTGGCCGTGCTCGCAGAACTCGCAACGCGTAGCGCCCACGGTGGGCCGGGGCTCTTGGTGCTGGAGTGGGTGAACGAGCGCGGCCCGGTCGGCGAGCTCGCCCGCGACGCGGCACGGGAGCTCGGTATCCCGTGGAGGACGCACGCGAGCTGGGAAATACCGTTCATGTCCCGACCGGACGGCACCGAGACGGGCTCGATGCACTCCAAGAAGACGCTCGCCAATCGAGCACGCAAGCTGCGCGGGCTCAGTCGGGAGATCGGGGGCGAGCCGCGTATCGTCGACCGGGGGTCCGACCCGGACGGACCGGGCCGATACGTCGCCCTCGAGGCGTCCGGCTACAAGGCCGCCGATGGCGTCGCGATGACAACCCGGCCCGGCGAAGCCGAGTGGTTCCTCGACATGGCGCGCCGTTTCGCCGCCTCGGGCCGGTTCCACTTGCTGGCCCTCGAGGTCGGCGACACGACTGCCGCCATGGAGTGCATCATCCGCAGCGGCTCGAACCTGTCGATGGTGAAGTGGTCGTACGACGAGCGATACGTGAAGTACAGCCCCGGAGCGCAGCTGCATCTCTCGACCCACACGTGGTTCCAGGAAGAGACCGACGCGTCGACACTGGACGTCTGCACCTTCGCGAACAACGAGTTCGCGCTCGGTGAGTACCCCGAGCGTCGGGGCGTGTCGACGAGCGTCTTCGGCTTGCGCGGAGAGCGCGACACGCGTTGGCTCGAGTTCCTCAAGCTCGACCGCTATCTCCGTGCCGGAATCTTCAGGACGGGCGAGCGGATACGCCTCAACAACGCCACCCTCGTGGAGCTGGCGGAGGGTGGCGGGTACGGGCGACTCGATTGGCATCGAAGCACGTAGGCGTGGGGCAACGCCCCATGCCGGGTAGTGTCTCCTTCATACTGAACCATTTTCGGGTAGGCGAATCACGCCGCTCGGCGTGCGAGAGAAGTGGCGATGACTACCTCGTCCAGTAGCTTCGACCAGACTCGGGACGCGTGGCGGATGCGTCCTCGCGTCCAGAAGTACGGAACCCTGCAGGGCTGGATCGACGACGCTGAGCGGATCGCGATCAACTCCCTCGCTGACGAGGTACGGGGATCTCGGGTGCTCGACCTCGGCGTGGGCGCGGGTCGCACGGCATGGCTGTTGCGCCTGCTGACTAGCGACTACGTCGGAATCGAATGGTCACAGGAGATGGTTGAGGTGTGTCGGGCCGCCTATCCGGGTTTGGACGTGCGTCAGGGCGACGCTCGCGATCTTTCCCGGTTCCCGGCGAATGAGTTCAAGATGGTGTTCTTCAGCTACAACGGCATCGACTACAACAACCACGAAGACCGTCAAAGGGTGCTGACAGAAGTTCATCGTGTCCTGCTCCCTGGAGGCATCTTTGCGTATTCCACAGTGTCGAGGAACGGGTCGATGTACGGAAAGCCGCCATGGCATGTGTCGTCGGGCAGGTCGCTCGGTGCCCTTGTTCGAGCGATTGCGGGATTCGTCCTGAGGCTGCCGCGGCGGTTGCCTGAGTATCCCCGCCTCTATGCCAACTGGTGGACAGAGCGAAAGCGGGCCGAAGACCACGGCGACTGGGCAACCTCACCTGTCGCCCACGCCGACTTCCGACTGATGCATTTCACGACGGTTGCCACGGAGCGTCGTGCCCTTGCCGGGTCAGGGTTCGTCCCTGCCGAGCTCCTCACCTCGGAAGGGTCCCCTCTCGCGGAGGACACGGGCACGACGGACTCCGACTGGTTCTTCGTGGTCGCCAGGAAGGCGTGACCCCCCGGCGCGAGCATGCGCCGGACGTCGGCGCTTAGGCCGGGCTGCAGGTGGTGGGGTCGAAGGACGGCGGGGCCGTGGTCGGGGCGGTGCTGGCCGGCGCCGCGGGCGTGGAGGCACTGGCCGGCGCCGCCGCCGCGGTCGTGGGCGTCACCGGCGGCGGCGGGTTGGGGTTGCCCGCCGCGTCGGGCGGCGCGTTGGTGGGGGTGACGAGGCTCGAGCCGAAGATGTTCACCAGCATCTGCTGCGCCGCCGGCTGGTCCACCGTCAACACGTCGCCCAGGTCGCCGAAGCCGTTGGCCGCCACGGTGGGGAGGGTCTGCGCTTGCAGGTTGGCGGGGTCGTAGGAGTGATAGGCGAGGGCCAGCCCGATGAGCTCGTTGAAGCTGAGGCCGTCGTCGATCTGGATGCCCTCGTGGATGGAGCCGATGAAGGCATTGACGGTGAGCGGGTTGATCTTCGACTTCGCCGCGCTCATGAGCGCCTTGATGAACACGTCCTGGCGCTGAATGCGCCCGAAGTCGCTGGTGCCGTCGTACTGCCAGTAACCGTCGGCGTAGTACTCGTAGTGGCGGGCCCGCGCCACGGCCAGTCCCTGGGCGCCGTTGAGGAGCTGGCAGCCCGTCGTCGTGATGTCGAGCCCCGAGTAGGCGTCCTTGGCCGGGTACGGGAAGTCGAGGTAGATGCCGCCCAACGCGTTGACGGCGTCCTGGAAACCCGAGAAGTCGACCTGCACGACGTGGTTGATCGGGATGCCGAAATTGGCGGTGATCGTCTTGACCAATTGGTTGGCTCCCGAATTGTAGGAGGAGTTGATCCGGTTGTACGTGCCGAACTGCTGGCTGTCGGGCGGCAGCATCGTGACGACGGTGTCGCGCGGGATGGACAGGATCTGGATCTGCTTGGTGGACGGGGTCACGCGCCACAGCTGTACGACGTCACTGCGCTGCCCGGTGACCTCAGAGGCCGAGCCGAACGCCTGGGCCGCGGCGGCGGACTCGCCGACACGGGTGTCCGAGCCGATGACGAGAACGGTGAAGGGAGCGCCGTCCGCCACTGCCACCTCGCTGGCAATGTGGATCTTGCTGATCTGGTCGTAGCGGTACCGCAGGTAGGCATAGCCGCCCCCGACGACCGCCACCAGGAGCACGACCACGCTGAGCAGCGCGACGACCGTCTTCTTGCCGGCGCTCCACTTGGGCTTCCCGCTGCGCCGCACCGTGCGCTTCGGCTTCGTCGCGGCGTCGTCGATGCGGGCGCCCAGGGCCCGCAACCCGGATTCGTTGGCCACGCTCTCCCCGTCGGACCCGGCGCGCATCTGGCGGCCGAGGGCCGCCAACCCCTCCTGGTTCGCGCTCCGGCCACGAATTCTTCGGGAGGAGCGGTCCGACCCGTCGCCCGTCGGACGACCGTTCGCCATGCCGATGTACGGTACCAAGCACAGTCGCGCAATTGGCGGCAGGCGGCCGGCGCCGGCCGGACCGGGTCAGCGCAGGTCAGCGGGTCTACTGGTATCCGGTGTACCCGGTGCGTTCGAGCTGCAACGCCAGGTCTGCATCGCCCGTGGCAACGATGCGGCCGTCCACCAGTACGTGCACCAGATCCGCCTCCAATTGCACGAGGAACCGGTTGAAGTGCGTGATGGCGAGAAGGCCGACGCACCACTCCGTCGTGGCGAGCTGCAACCGGCGCGCCACCTCACCCAGCGCGTCGACGTCGAGCCCCGAGTCGACTTCGTCGAGGATGCCGATGGCCGGCCGCATGACGCCGAGCTGCACCATTTCGGTGCGCTTTCGCTCGCCACCGGAGAGGTCGACGTTGAGCGGCCGCTCCAGCAGCCGGGTGTCGAGCCCGACCGCCTTCGCCTCTTCGACCATGCGGTCTTGCAACGTCCCGGCCGCGTCGGGACCTCCAGCCGCGGCGGCCAACAGCGAGTGCAGGCCCACACCGGGCACCTCCACCGGGCGCTGGAGCGCGAGGAAGAGGCCGGCACGCGCCCGCTCCCACGCAGGCGTTCCGCGAAGCTCCCGGCCGTCCATGGTGATGGAACCCTCGGTGACCTCCGTGCCGGGCCGGCCCATCAGCGCGTGCGCCAATGTGCTCTTACCCGAGCCGTTGGGGCCCATGATCACGTGCACCTCGCCGCTGCGCACCACCAGGTCGATGCCGTGCAGCACCTCGCGCCCGCCGGCGGAGGCATGGAGGCCCTTGACCTCGAACACATGCTCGCCGCTCACGGCAGCACCACCGAGACCGTGCCGTCGTCGACCACGACGTCGTAGACCGCAACGGGCCGCGTGGCCGGGAGCGAGCACGGCGCGCCGGTCACGAGATCGAACGTGCTGCCGTGCCGCGGGCACTCGATCTGGCACTCCTCGGCCCACACCTCGCCCTCGGCCAGCGAGTAGTCCTCGTGGCTGCACTCGTCGTCGATGGCGTGGAACTCGTCGCCGATCCGCACCAGCGCGATCCGACGGCCGGCAACGTCGAACCGCCGCGCCTGACCGGACGCCAGTTCGTCGGTCTTGCACAGCGCCCGGGTCTCAGACACCGGCGACCACAACCCGGCGACCACCCAGAGCGGCATCGAGACGGTCGTGCACCTCGCGTCGGAGGAGTGGGGTCGCCTCGGGAACGGGGCCGCGTTCGATGATGGCGTCGAAGAAGCCCCGGACGATCAACCCCTCGGCCACGTCTGGCTCCACGCCCCGTGACTCGATGTAATAGCGCTGGTCCTCGTCGATCGGCCCCACCGTCGATGCGTGGGAGCACTTGACGTCGTTCTCGAGGATGTCGAGGTTCGGCACCGAGTCGGCGTGCGCGCCCTCGTCGAGCACCAGGTTGTGGTTGGTCTGGCGGGCGTCGCTACGGACCGCGCCGCGGTGGACCCGGATGAGCCCGCTGTAGACCGAGCGGGACCGGCCGGCGACGGCACCTTCGCACAGCAGCTCGCTGGTGGTGCGCGGGGCCGCATGGTCCTGGAGGGTGCGGATGTCGTGCACCTGGGTCCCGACGCCGACGTAGGCGGACAGGATCTCGCTGCGGGCGTCCCGCCCCTCCAGCGAGATGTCGGCGCGCACCCTGCCGTAGGCGGCACCCAGCCCCACGGTGAACGTGCGCAGCGAGGAGCTGCCTCCGCCCCTGGCGGCCAGCCGGGCGATCGACCACGCCGCGCCGCCGAGGAGCTGCAGTGACACGTAGGAGAGCGACCCGCCGTCCGCCGCCGACAGCTCGGTCACCGGCACGACCAGCGACCGCGCCGGCCCCTCGGCGCCGGCGAAGACCTCGACCACCGACAGGCGGGCGCCTTGGCCCACCCGCACGACGGTGCGCGGGAAGGCGGCCGCCGCCGGGTCGCACCAGTGGACGAGCAGGAGCGGCCCGTCCACCGCTACGCCGTCGGGCACGTCGACGAACACGGGGTCGGGCGCGAAGGCGTCGTTCAGGCGCACCAGCGCGTCCCCCGCGCTGCACCGACCCCAACATGTCGCCCGAAGCGGGCACGTCGTCGGCCCGCCCGAAGGAGAAGGAGGCTGCGCCGGACCCCGGGCTGGGCCGCGAACCGGCGAACGCGCCGGCGCGGCCCCCGTGGACGAAGACGCTTCCCGCCGTCGTGCCGAGCGCGGCCGCGAGCGCGTCGAACAGGTCCTCCCCCGCCCGGTCCGGGCTCGTCTCGGCGAGGGCCTGGGGGGTGAACTCGTCGAGGGCGAGGTCGTCGATGGGCGAGTAACGCCAGACCTCTTCGCTCTCGGTGGGCAGCGGGGTCGACGCGAAGGCCTCGTAGCCGGCGGCTCGGCGCTCGCAGAGCCAGCCCGGTCCGGGCAGGCCTGCGGACGCAGCGGAGCTGAAGGTGTGCAGGGTCAGATCCTCTTTCGGGTGCGAATGCGGCCCATGCACTCTAGTGGTCCCCCACCCGGGCCCCCTTCGGGCGGTTAGCCTGCGGGACATGGAGGAGATGGCGCGTTTCGAGTCGCCGGTGCTGAGCCTGCAGCAAGACGAGACGGTGGCAACCGTATGGCTCGACCGCCCCGAGGCGCGCAACGCCATGGGCGTGGACCTGTGGCGCGACCTGCCCCGGGCCATGGCCGCGGTGGGTGGCGACAGCGACGTGCGCGTGGTCGTCATCGCTGCCAAGGGGCCCCACTTCTCGGTCGGGCTCGACCTCAAGGCGATGGGGAGCCAGCTTGCGGGTGGCGGGAGTGGCGGCGCCGGCGAACGCAGCCGGCCCGGCGCCGGTGGTCCGGCCTCCATGGCGGCCAGGGCGCGCGCCGGCCGAGCCGAGGTGCTCCGGCTGCAGGACGCCATCACGGCGGTGGCGCGCTGCCCCAAGCCCGTCATCGCCGCCGTACACGGCTACTGCATCGGCGGCGGCGTCGATCTCATCGCCGCCTGCGACATCCGCCTCGCCGCGGCCGACGCCGTGTTCTCGGTGCGGGAGGCCAAAATGGCCATCGTCGCCGACCTCGGCAGCCTGCAACGGCTGCCCAGCATCATCGGCCCCGGCCACGTGGCCGAGCTCGCGTTCACCGGCAAGGACATCAGCGCCGGCCGGGCCAAGGAGATCGGCCTGGTGAACGACGTGGCGACCGACGCCGAAGGCGTCGTCAAGGCGGCGCAGGTGATGGCGGCGGAGATCGCGGCCAACTCCCCCCTCGCGGTCCAGGGCACCAAGGCCGTCCTCGCGGCCAACGAGGGCAAGACCGTGGCCGAGGGCCTCGATTACGTCGCCACGTGGAACGCAGGGATGCTGGCCTCCGACGACCTCACGGAGGCGGTCACCGCCTTCATGGAGAAGCGCGCGCCCAGGTTCACCGGGCGCTGACGCGCCCCGGCCGCCCGAGGCCCTAGCGCCTCCGGCGCCACCAGCGGTTCTGGGAGCGCTCCCGCCGGGCGTCCTCGGCCCGCACCTCGTCGAGCACGTCGGGAGCGACCTCGTTGACGACGTCCTCGGCCGAGCTGAGGAGATCGGCCACGTCGGTGCCGCCGCCACCCGGCTCTTCCTCGATGGCGGGCTCGACGAGGCTGCCGTGGACCCAGCCCACGTCGGCCATGCGGCGATGGTACGAGGGGCAGTTGTCCGGGCAGCGCCACGGGGCCTCGGGAGCCAGATCGAGCACGCAGAAGCGCGCCGCCTCGCCAGAGGCGTAGGTCCGGCTCTGGAAATGGATGCACTCCTCCCGCATGGGCACGGTTCTATGGTGCCACGCTGCAGGAGGGGTAGCGCACGGTCAGCCGACCGCGCCCTCCATCTGCAGCTCAATGAGGCGGCTCCACTCCACGGCGTACTCCATGGGCAGGGTGCGGGTGACCGGCTCGATGAAGCCGTTCACGATCATGCTCATCGCCTGCCCCTCGGAGAGGCCCCGGCTCATGAGGTAGAAGAGCTGGTCGTCCCCGACCTTCGAGACGGTCGCCTCGTGGCCGATGCGGGCGTCGCGCTCGCCCACCTCCATGTAGGGCTTCGTCTCGGAGACCGACTCGTCGTCGAGAAGGAGCGCGTCGCAGCGTACGAAGGACTTGGCACCCCGGGCGTCGGGGTCGACGTGCACCTTGCCACGGTACGTGGTGATGCCGCCGTCCTTGGAGATCGACTTCGAGACGATGGTCGAGGTGGTCTCCGGGGCGATGTGGAACATCTTGGCCCCGGCGTCCTGGTGCTGGCCCGCGCCGGCGTACGCGACCGAGAGGACCTCGCCGCTCGCCTTGGGCCCCATCAGGTACACCGAGGGGTACTTCATGGTCAGCCGGGAGCCGATGTTGCCGTCGATCCACTCGACGTGCGCCTCGGCGTCGGCGCGGGCACGCTTCGTCACCAGGTTGTAGACATTGGTCGACCAGTTTTGGATGGTCGTGTAGGTGATGCGCGACCCGCCCAGGGCGACCAGCTCGACGACGGCGGAGTGCAGCGAGTCGGTTGAGTAGATGGGCGCGGAGCAGCCCTCGATGTAGTGCACCTGCGAACCCTCGTCGGCGATGATCAAAGTGCGCTCGAACTGGCCCATGTTCTCTGCGTTGATCCGGAAATAGGCCTGCAGGGGCATCTCCACCTTCACACCCGGCGGGACGTAAATGAACGATCCGCCCGACCACACCGCCGAGTTCAGCGCGGCGAACTTGTTGTCGTTGGGCGGGATGACCTTGCCGAACCACTTGCGCACGAGTTCGGGGTACTCGCGCACGGCCGTGTCCATGTCGCAGAAGAAGACGCCCTGGGCCTCGAGATCCTCGCGGTTGCGGTGGAACACGACCTCGCTCTCGTACTGCGCGGTGACACCGGACAGGTACTTGCGTTCGGCTTCGGGGATACCGAGCTTCTCGTAGGTGTTCTTGATGGCGTCGGGCAGGTCCTCCCAGTCGTCGACCTGCCCGCCCGTCGGCTTGATGTAGTAGTAGATGTCGTCGAAGTCGAGCTGGGGCATGCGGGACGCGAACCAGGGAGCCATCGGCTTGCGCTCGAAGTGCTTGAGGGAGCGGAGCCGGAAGTCGCGCATCCAGTCGGGCTCGCCCTTCATCGCCGACATCTCGCGCACGATCGACTCGTTCAGGCCCTTCTTGGGCTTGAAGACGTAGTCTTCGGCGTCGCTCCAGCCCAGCTGGTAACGGCCCAGGTCGAGATCCGTTGTGGCCATGTGGCTCCTCGGTCGGGAAGGGGATATTTCCCCTACGTGCATAGTAACAACTCCCGGGCCTGGCGAAACGCCTGCGGAGAGGCGCCGACCTGTGGCCAGCCGTGGCAGGCTCTGGGTTCATGGCCACCCCGCCGATCGCACCCCGGCGCCCTCACACCATCTCGGCCCACGGCGACGACCGGGAGGACCCCTGGTTCTGGCTGCGCGAGCGCGACGACCCCGACGTGCTCGCCTATCTCCAGGCGGAGAACACCTACCTGGACCAGGAGACACGGCGCCTGCACGCCCTCCGCGACGGCCTGTTCGAGGAGATGAAGGCCCGGATCAAGGAGACCGACATGTCGGTGCCGGCCCGGCGGGGTCCGTGGTGGTACTACACGCGCACCGAGGAGGGGAAGAACTACGCCATCCACTGCCGCCGCCCTGCCCGCGGGCGCGACGAACTCCCCCCGGCGGGCGAGCCCGGAGGTGAGGAGCAGATCCTGCTCGACGAGAACGTCATGGCGGAGGGATCCGACTACTTCGCCCTGGGCGGCGCGGCGGTGAGCCACGACCACGTCTGGTTGGCCTATTCGACCGACCGTGTCGGGGACGAGAAGTACGAGCTGCGCTTCTTGCCCCTCGACGCCGAGACACCGCCCATCGCTGCCGCGGAATCCGTGCCCGAGACCAGCTATGGACTGGCCTGGTCGGCCGGGGCCGACCACGTCTTCTACGTCCGTATGGACGAGGCCCAGCGGCCCCACCAGCTGTGGCGCCACCGACTGGGCACCAACCCCGCCGGCGACGTCCTCGTCTTCGAGGAGCCCGACCGTCGCTTCTCGCTCGGCACGGGCTCGACCCGCGACGCCGCCTTCGTGCTGATCGGGCTGCACAGCACCAATACCTCCGAGTGGCTCGCCATCCCGTCGGACGACCCACTCGCCGAGCCGGAGGTGCTGATCCCGCGCCGGGAGGGGGTGGAGTACGCGGTCGACCACCTCACGCCCGCGTCCGGCGGGACCGGGTGGTTCGTGACGCTGACCAACGACGGTGCGCAGGACTTCCGCGTGGTCGCCGCCCCCGACGACAGGGTGGGCCCGGGGGCCGACTGGCGCGAGGTGGTGGCGCACCGACCGGGCGTACGGGTCGAGGACGTCAACGCCTTCTCGGGCGCGCTCGTCCTGAGCGAGCGCGCCGAAGCCCAGACCGAGGTGCGCGTCCTGCCGTTGCCGCGGGGGGAGGACCCGTTCGCCGAGGACCTGCTCGGCTCCGGCTGGGTCGTCCCCGCCATCGACAGCCCCTCGTCGACCTGGCTGGGCGCCAACTACGAGCCGGACACATCGGCACTGCGGATCGGCCGTACCTCCCTCGTCACACCGTCGAGCGTCCTGCAGGTGGGGCTGGCCGACCGCAAGGAGACACTCTTGAAGCAGGAGCCGGTCCTCGGCGACTTCGAACCCTCCCGCTACCGCACCTACCGGGAGTGGGCGGTCGCCCCCGACGGCACCAGGGTCCCCCTGTCGGTGGTGCACCGCCAAGGGCTCGAGCTACCGGCACCATGCCTGCTCTACGGTTACGGCGCCTACGAGATCTCCATCGACCCTTCCTTCTCGCACCACCGGCTGTCGCTGCTGGACCGGGGCATGGTCTTCGCCATCGCCCACGTCCGCGGGGGCGGCGAGATGGGGCGCGCCTGGTACGAGGACGGGCGGATGGAGCGCAAGGCCAACACGTTCTCCGACTACGTCGCCTGCGCGCGCCATCTGGTGGGTGCCGGGATCGCGCGCCCGGGTGCGCTGGCCGGCCGAGGCGGGTCGGCCGGCGGCCTCCTGATCGGCGCAGTGGCCAACCAGGCGCCCGAGCTTTTCCGAGCGCTGGTGGCGGAGGTCCCCTTCGTGGACTGCGTCACGACCATGCTCGACGACGAGCTCCCCCTCACCGTCGGCGAGTGGGAGGAATGGGGGAACCCGCTGGCCGACGAGTCGGCCTACCGTCGCATGCTCACGTACTCCCCCTACGACAACGTCACCGGGGAGAACCCCGACGGGAGCCCCCGCACCTACCCCGACCTCTTCGTCACGGCCGGGTTGAACGACCCTCGGGTCTCCTACTGGGAGCCGGCGAAGTGGGTGGCCAAGCTGCGCGCCGTCTCGCCGGGCACCCGGGTGCTGTTGCGGACGGAGCTGGGCGCCGGCCACGGAGGCCCCTCGGGCCGCTACGACGCCTGGAAGGAGGAGGCCCTGGTGTACGCGTTCCTCCTCGACGCCCTGGGACTGGCTCCCGCCGCGGCGCCCGGCACCGGCGACTGAGCGCGCGCCTCCCGGTGCCCCTGAGAGCGCGCGGCGCGGTGCCCCTGAGAGCGCGCGGCGCGGTGCCCCTGAGAGCGCGCGGCGCGGTGCCTAGCCCGTCTGCCCGGTCTGGAAGGTCAGCGTGAACGGCGCCTGGTAGCCCGGGGGCAGCGACACGGCCGAACCGTTGACGGTGGCCGAGAACGAGCCCGGTGCGCCGGCGATGACGGTCACGGGCCCGGTGGCGGCGATGGTGTGCGACTGGCCCGAGAAGAGCGTCGCTGTGAACAGCACGGTGCCCGTGGCCGTGTTCGTCGCCTCCACCCAGCACTCGGCCGAGGTGGCGGCCAGGGAGAGCGAGTAACTGGCGTCCGCCACCTGATAGGTGGCGGCGTGCGCGGAGCTGCCCGTCGGCGCCGAGACGGCCAGGGGTGCGGTCGTCGTGGTCGTCGTCGTGGCGGTGGGGTGGCGCGGCGCCGTGCGCTGGTGGCTGTGCGCGGTGGTGGCGGTGCTCGATCCGCTGTGGCCATGACTCGGGGAGTTCGTGTGCAGCCCGGTGACGATGAGGACGGCGATGAGGACCAACACGGCGGCGACCGCGGCGGCCGGCCCGCCCAGACGACGCGGGCGGTGGTTGACGGAGCGCATCGCCGGGTCCTCGGACCCCGACATGAACGTGGCGGGGATCGGATCGGGCCCCTCGTCGTCGAAGGTCAGCGGCTCGGCGGGGTTCGCCACGGGCGGCGGGGGGACGGGCGGGACGATGGTGCGCCCGGGCTCGGTCAGGCGAACCGTCGAGGTCCCCGAGACCCGGAACGTGCTGGCCGGGTAGGCGGCGTCGTCTCCGCTCCCGTTGCCGTTCCCGCTGTCGGGGGACGACGGGTGCGTCCGCATCTCTTCGAGCGTGTGCAACTGCCGGTGGTAGTGCTCCACCGAGTAGACGTCGTCGTGCGAACGCCGCCGGATCACGAAGGCCGCGACCACGCCCAACACGATCACGACACCGACTACCCCTCCTATCAGCACCGCCCCTATTCAACAGGATCTGCCGGGCGGGCAGGGCCGCGGCCGGGCACGCAGGGCCGTGGCGGTGTGCGCCGGGGCGAGTCGGCCTCAGCGGGCGAGGCGCGGCCGGATGTCCTCGGGGATGTCGTCCCGGCGCGGGTTGCCCTGATCCCTCTGGGAGAGGATCGGATCGCTGACGCCCCAGTCGGCGCCGACCGCCGGGTCGTCCCAGGCCAGCCCGTGCTCGTCCGAGTCGTCGTAGTAGTTGTCGACCAGGTAGGTGAGCAAGATGTCGCTCAGGGCGGCGAAACCGTGGGCGACGCCGGGCGGGATGTAGATGCCCTGGTCGACGTCGCCGTCCAGCTCAATGACCTCGGTCGCCCCATCCGTCCTCGACCCGAGTCGCAGGTCGTGCAGGACGACGCGGGCCCGGCCGCGCAGGGCGTACCAGTAGTCGGCCTGGTGCAGGTGGAAGTGCAGGCCGACCAGCGCGCCCGCCTGCTTCTCCGAGCGGTTGCCCTGCACCATCTCGCGGCCGTCGGGGAACCAGCTGCGGCGGTAGGTCTCCACGAAGCGCCCTCGCTGGTCGCCGTGCACATCGGGGCGCACCAGCACGACGTCGTCGATCACGGAGGAAGGAATCAGTTCTGGCATCGGCGGAACGGTAGCGGGTGACGCCTCACGGGGCGAAACGACCGAAGCCCGAGCGGTAGAAGAGCAGCGGGCTCCCCTCCCCCACCTCCATGGCCACCACGTGGCCGGTGACGAGCTCGTGGTCACCGCCGTCGAAGATGTCGCCCAGCCGGCACTCGACCACGGCCAGGGAGCCCTCCAGCACGGGCGAGCCTGTGACGCCGGGGGCCCAACCGACGCCGTCAAACTTGTCGCCGCCGGAGACGGCGAACGTACGGCACAACACCTCTTGGTGCTCCTCGAGGATGTTCACGCAGAACGCGCCCGCCTTGGCGATTCGCGGCCAGCTCGTGGAGCTCCGCGCCGGGGCGAGGATCACCATCGGCGGGTCGAGGGACAGCGCGGCAAACGACTGGCACGTAAACCCGACGGGCAGCCCCTCCTCCAACGCGGTGACCACGGTGATGCCGGTCGCGAAGTGGCCGAGCACCTCGCGGAACCGGGCCTGGTCGAGGCCCGACACGCCTGCGTCAGGCCTTGCCGAGGTCGACCGACTGCGACTCGTGGGCGGAGGACACGTCCTCGACGCGCTTGGCTTCGGGGAGCCGGCGGGCCTGGTTGAGCATGCGGTCGAGCTCCCGATCGGTGTGCGACGGATCGTGGTGCGACAAGAGCAGCCGGCGCACCCCCGCCTCGGCGGCCACGTGCACTGCGTACGCGGCCGTCGAGTGCCCCCAGTCGGCCTTCGACGAGAACTCGTCGTCGGTGTACTGGCCGTCGTGGATCAGCAGGTCCACGCCCTGGCACAGCTCGAGCACGGCTTCGGGGATGGCCCGGCGGTCGAGCGGTGCCTGGTGGTCCGACATGTAGGCCACCGAACGCCCGTCAGCCTCTATCCGGAAGCCGAGGGTCACCCCGCTGTGCGGGATCGGCCGCGCCATCACCTTGGCCTGGCCGACCGAGAAGTCCTCCGCCCCGACGTCGACGGTGATCAGCTCGCCCCGGAATTGCTCCATGTGGATCGGGAACACCGGGGGCTGCACCGCGGCGTGCAGCGCGTCCTTCAGGCTCCCCTTGGGCTGCGCCGGTCCGTACACGGTCAGGTGGGCACCGGGGTCGTGCAATGGGGCGAAGAAAGGGATGCCCAGAATGTGGTCGAAGTGCAGGTGTGTCAGCAACGCCGTGGCCCGCATCGGCGTGCCGAGCGCCCGCACCTCTTTCTGGAGCACGTCGCCGAGCGCCCGGAGGCCCGTGCCCAGGTCGACGATGAGCGGCTCGTCTCCGTCAATGTCGATGACGAGGCACGAGGTATTCCCCCCGTAGCGCCGGTAGCGGTCCCCCGAGCACGGGCACGATCCCCGCACCCCGTAGAACGTGACGTTCACCCACGCGACGTTACCTTGCGGGGGCCCACTACGGTTTTCACTCATGGAACAGCGGACGATTTCTGCGAACGGACTGGAGTTTGCCTACCTGACCGACGGCCCGGAGGACGGCCCGCTCGCCCTGTGCCTCCACGGGTTCCCCGACACGGCTCACACGTGGCGTCACCTGCTCCCCGAGCTGGCCGCAGCGGGGTTTCGCGCGGTCGCACCGTTCCTGCGCGGCTACGCCCCCACCGAGATCCCCGCCGACGGGCGGTACCAGGTAGGGGCGCTCGTTCGGGACGTGAACGCGCTGCACGAGGCGCTTTCGGGCGACGCCGACGCCGTGGTGGTCGGTCACGACTGGGGCGCGCTGGCCACGTACGGCGCTGTCGCGCACGAGCCCGATCGGTGGCGCCGCGCCGTCACGGCAGCGGTCCCCCCGACTGCCTCCATCGGCCTGTCGCTGCTCGGCTACGCGCAACTCCAGTGCAGCTGGTACATGTTCTTCTTCCTCTCGCCACTGGCCGAGGTCGCGCTGCCGCTCGACGACTACTCCTTCATCGACGGCCTGTGGCGGGACTGGTCGCCCGGCTACGACGGCGCATGGGACGTGTCCCGCGTGAAGGAGTCCATCGGGGATCCCGAGCACATCGTCGCCGCCATCAGCTACTACCGTGCCCTCTACGACGCAACGCTGCAGGCGCCGGAGCTGGCGGATGAGCAGACCGCGTCGCTGCTCCCGACGCCCAAGCCGACGCTGTACCTGCACGGCCGCGACGACGGCTGCATGCTGCTCTCGTCCATCGGGTCTCCGCTCGACTTCATGGCCGAGGGTTCGGACATGGACATCGTCGACGACACCGGGCACTTCCTCCACCTGGAGCGGCCCGAGGCGGTGAACCGCCGGATCGTCGGCTTCCTGAGCGCGTCGTAGCGGCTCCCCGGGGCGCACCTCCAGGGAGCGCCGCTAGCGGAGTCGGAGGGCCCGATCGTCGCCCCCGGACCATCGGGCGAACCCCTCGGCGACCAGCGACGCCGCGACGCGCTGCGCCCGAGCGGGGTCCTCGGGCCATCCGCACGCGACGGCGAGCTGCCCGCCGGGCACACGGCCGCGCCGCAGTGCCTCGAGCAGCCGGCCCCGCCCCTGGCGGTCCGAGCCGTCGAACGCGCTCTGCGGCCGAGCCGTCGGGCTCAGGCGCCATGGGTCGGCATCGTCCCGGTCGGCGCTGCTGCGCCAGGCGCACTGGCGGCGCAAGGGGCACTGGGTGCAACGCGGCCGCGTCCCCGTGCAGACGGTCGCGCCGAGGTCGAACATCGATTGGTTGAACTCCCACGAGAGTCCGGCAGGGACCAGGCGGTCGCCCAGGCGCATGGCTTCGGTCGCGGTCAGGGGGGCACCCGCGACGCAGCGGGCGAGCACCCGCACCGCGTTGGTGTCGACCGCGGCGACGTCCTCGCCGAAGGCGAACGAGCGCACGGCGCGCGACGTGTACGCCCCGACGCCGGGAAGGTCGCGCAACGCGCCGTCCTCTCGCGGCACCGCACCAGCGTGGTCGGCCACGACCGCGCGTGCAGCGCGGTGCAGGTTGAGGGCCCGCCTGTTGTACCCGAGGCCCGACCACAGGCGCACCACCTCGCCCGGGCGTACGCGCGCGCAGTCGGCCGGGGTGGCGAAGGCCGCCACGAAGCGCTCGTAATGCGGCACCACCCGATCCACCTGCGTCTGCTGCAGCATCACCTCGGAGACGAGGATGTGCCACGCATCACGCGTGCGGCGCCAGGGCAAGTCACGGCGGTGCCCGTCGCCCCACTCGAGCACACGGCGGCGGAGACGCCGTACCCGGTCGACCGGGAGCGGTACGGCCTCAGTCCCAGACGTCGTCGCCGTAGGGTCTCTGCCTCGCCGGGGCGTGGGCCGTCTTCCACACCATGAGCTTGCGGCGGAAGTAGCACACCTCCTCGCCGCGCTGGTTGAAGGCCTTGGTCTCGACGGTCACGATGCCGCGGTCGTCCTTCGACTTGGACGGCGTGGCATCGAGCACCCGCGTCTCTGCATAGACGGTGTCGCCGTGGAAGGTCGGTGCGCGATGGAGGAGCGACTCGACCTCGAGGTTGGCGATGCACGAGCCGCTCACGTCGGGGACGCTCATGCCGAGCACCAGCGAGTAGACGAGGTTGCCCACGACGACGTTCTTGCCCTGGACTGTCTCGTGCTCGGCGAACCAGGCGTTGATGTGCAACGGGTGGTGATTCATGGTGATCATGCAGAAGAGGTGATCGTCGTACTCGGTGATCGTCTTACCCGGCCAGTGGCGGTAGATGTCACCGGGGACGAAGTCCTCGAGGTAGCGGCCGAAGGGCCGGTCGTACACGGTCACTCGGCCACCTGCTCGGCGCGAGGCCGAGTCGTGAAGCCCAGGGACGCGCCGGGCAGTGACTCGCCGTCAATGGTCAGTCGCCACGCGAACCGGGTGCCCGGCGCCAGCGGTATCGGGCCGAGGTTCACGGCGAGCGCCACATCGATGGGCGAGCCCTCCGGAATCCCCTGGGGTTGGCTCACGGTGAATTCGCCACGCACCTCCACCGGCTGGGACCCCTCTGCGGTCTCCATCATCACGGGGCGGCCGTCTGCATCCTCCAAGAACAGCTCCCAGTGGTGCGACTTCTCGGCTTCGTGCCAGTCGACGTCGATCTTCAGCGCCACCGCGGAAGGCACGGGATCGGGCCCGGTCATGCTCCAGCCGCCCCCCAACACGTAGAGCTTGCCGTCGGAGACCTGCGCGGCGTCGCACAACAACATCGTCACTTTCACGGGGAAGGAGGTTATCGGTCCGACGACGGGCGCCGATATACGGGCATGGGGCGTCTGTCGACGTGGGCGGAAGAGCGGTCCGCGCCCGTCGCCGCCACCGTGGCCATGGTCGTCGTCGTCATGGCGTTCAGCCTGTTCGGGCACGCGGCGGTCCACGTCGGGCGGCCCGGGCTGGTCTCGCCGAGCGACCTGTGGAGCTTGGCCACTGCGTCGTCAGCCATCCTGCACGGCCACTTTGCGGACGTGTACGTGCGGAACGGGGCGCTGACCTCGCCCCCCGCCTTCGAGATGCTGCTGGTCCCGGTCATGGCCCTCGGGGGGCTACTGGGACTCTCGCCGCACCTGCACACGAATGGCGAGCCGCTCAGCATGTGGTTCGTGCTGGGCCCGGCCGCCGTGGTGCTGGCATCCACCGCGCTCTTCGCCATCGACGCCGTCGCTCGGCAGTGGCGATTCTCGGAGAGGTCTCGCCTCGCGCTGGCGCTGAGCGGTGGCCTCGGCGTCGCCAACGTGGCCGGCGGCTGGGGGCATCCCGAGGACTGCGTCGCCGTCGCGCTGGTCGTGTGGGCGGCGCTGACGATGGACCGTCGTGGCGCGGGGAGCGCGCCACGGGCCGCCCTGCTGCTGGGGGTCGCCATCGCCTTCCAACCGCTCGCCGTCCTCGGCGTCGCGCCCGTCCTGGCCCGGGTGGGCTGGCGCCGGGCGGCGAAGCTGTCCTGGCTGCTCGTGCTGCCTGCCGTCGTCGTCGTCCTCCCCCCGCTCGTGACCGAGACGCACCGCACGCTGTTCGTGCTCGTGCGCCAGCCGTTTCAGCCGGCGTACGTCTCGCCCACCCCGCTGACCCACCTGGCGCCGGTCATCGGGCCCGGGCTCGACGGCGGTGGGCCGACCCGGCTGATCGCCAGCCTGCTCGGCGCGGCCCTGGCCGTGCTCGTGTGCCGGCGGCGCCACGACCTGGCCACCGTGCTCGCCGTCACGGCCGCCGCCTTCTTCATTCGGGTCCTCCTGGAGACCGAGCTGAACTGGTACTACCTATGGCCCGTCCCCGCGCTCTGCCTGCTCCTCTCCATGCGCCGCAGCACGATGCGGTTCGCCGTCTGCACCGTCGCCCTCGTCGTGAGCATCGTGGTGAGTGTCCACGACCGACTGCACCATGGCCCGCTGTGGTGGCCCACCCTCATGAGCACGCTGGTGGTCATGCTCCTCTGCGCCGGTCCGTCGCCCCGTCGCTGGGTCGGGCTGACCTCCCGCCGGCAGCGGCGGGCTCCGTCCGAACCCGTAGAGTTCGAGGCCATGGGAGAGCCAGTGGGCGTCGGGCCGAAGCCGTGAATGAGCTGACGGGACTGCGCGACGACGTCTACCGCCGCCCCCTGGCCACGGCACTGTTGCGCTTGGGCCTCGGAGCGGGGTGGCGCTGTGTGGACGTGGGCGCGGGCGGCGGCGATGTCTCGGTGGCGCTCGCCGAAATGGTCGGGCGCAACGGCCGCGTCTACGCCGTCGACAGCGATCCGCTCGCGCGCGACGAGGTGGCACGCGCCGCCGCCGCGCACGCGCAGGTCATTGCGCTCACCCAGGCGGGCGAGGATCTCTCGCTGCCCGAAGAGGTCGACCTCGCGTTCTGCCGCTTCCTGCTGCTCCATGTGCTGGAGCCCATCGCGGTCGTGCAGATGATGGCCGGTGCTGTCCGCCCGGGCGGCTGGGTGGTGGCGCAGGAGCCGATCACCTCGGCCGGGCGCATCGGCGGATCGCCCCTGTCCATGCCCGACGCTCGTCACCCCGACGTGGGGGCGCTCCTCCCCGCGCTCGTGCGGGACGCCGGGCTCGAGGTCGTCGATGCGTGGGCCGAGGCGCCGGCCGGTGTGGGTCCGGGGCCCGTGACGCGCTACCTCGAGTCGCTCACCGGCGTCGACCCCGGCGACGAACCGGTCGTGCTGCCGCCACTGGTGACGGTGATCGGCCGCCGGGCCTGACCTCACGGCCCGGCAGGGACCCGAAGGGTCCCAGGGGAAAGCCCGAAGGGTCCCAGGGGAAAGCCCGAAGGGTCCCAGGGGAAAGCCCGAAGGGTCCCAGGGGAAAGGGAGCGCTCGAGCGAGCCGGTAGGGTCGCACCCCGTGACGACGCCAACCGGACCACTGCTCGCCGGCGCCGCCGAGGCAGTCGAACTGGCCCAGCGCCTCGTGGATCGGGCAAGCGCCGCGGTGCGTGACCGCGGCGGGATCGACGCCAACCAGGTCGTGGCCTACGACGTGGCGCATGCCGCCGCCGCCGTGGCCACGGCATGGGCCGCGCTGGCGTACGGCGCGCATGGGGACGTCGAGGCCCGCATCACGGCGGCATTCGTTGGCGACGTCGTCGCCGACCTCGCGGCCAAGGTGGCCGGACGGGAGGCCCTGTGGGGGGTCGAGACCGGGTGGGCCGAGCCGGCGGCCGCCTTCCTCGCCACCCAGCGCGATCCCGCGGTGCTGGCGGCCTTGGCCACCACCGAGGGGCCCCGGCACCTCGGGGAGGACTTCGAGTTGGTGCGCGAGACGTTCCACCGCTTCGCGGAGGACAAGGTCCGGCCGCACGCCGAGCAGGTGCACCGGCAGAACCTCGACATCCCCGAGGACGTCATCGAAGGCCTCGCCGAGCTGGGCGGCTTCGGCCTCTCGGTGCCCGAGGAGTACGGGGGCTTCGCCTCGGGCGGGGAAAGCGACTACATGGGCATGGTCGTGGCCACCGAGGAGTTGAGCTGGGGGTCGCTGGGCGTGGGCGGCTCGCTCATCACGCGGCCCGAAATCCTCACCCGTGCCCTGGTCTACGGGGGCACCGAGGAACAGAAGAAGCACTGGCTCCCCAGGCTGGCATCGGCGGAGGTACTGGCCGCCGTCGCCGTGACCGAGCCCGACTTCGGGTCGGACGTGGCCGGCATCGTGACATCTGCCGCGCCGGTGGCCGGCGGGTGGGTGATCAACGGCGTAAAGACGTGGTGCACCTTCGCCGCCCGAGCCGACGTGCTGATGCTGTTGGCGCGCACCGATCCCGACCGTTCCCTGGCCCACCGTGGCATCTCCATGTTCGTCGTCGAGAAGCCGCGCGGCGACGGCCACGGCTTCGTGTTCACCCAGGACGACGCCCCCGAACGACCGAGCGATCTGGCACCCGGTCGGCTCGAGGGGCGTCCCATCGACACGCTCGGCTACCGCGGCATGCACTCCTATGAGCTGGCGTTCGAGAACTGGTTCGTGCCGGAAGCCAATCTCGTCGGTGGCGCCGACGGGCTCGGCAAGGGCTTCTACCTGCAGATGCAGGGCTTCGAGAACGGCCGGCTCCAGACGGCGGCTCGCGCCCTGGGTGTGATGCAGGCCGCCTACGAGGCCGCCGCCTCATACGCCGCGGAGCGGAGGGTGTTCGGGTCCCCCATCGGCGACTACCAGTTGACCCAGGCCAAGCTCGGGCGCATGGCCGTCATCATTCAGGCAACGCGGCAGAGCTCATACCACGTGGCCCGGCTGATGGCGCGCGGCGAAGGAACGCTCGAGGCCTCCATGGTGAAGGCCTACGTGTGCCGGGCCGCCGAGTGGGTGACGCGGGAGGCCATGCAGATTCACGGTGGCATGGGCTACGCGGAGGAATTCCCCGTGAGCCGCTACTTCGTCGACGCCCGCGTGCTCTCCATCTTCGAGGGCGCCGACGAGACCCTCGCCCTCAAGGTCATTGCCCGCCGTCTGATCGGCTGACCGGGTCCGGGCTGGTCCGGGGTCAACCGGCGCTGCGCGTGAGGCCGGCACGCTCGCCGCGGCTCACGAACTTGATGGCCATCTTCCGGCTGGCCTCGTCGATCATCTCGTCGCCGAACATGACGGCACCCTTCCGATCGTGCTCGGTGGCCTTCTCGTACGCCTCGAGGATGTCGAAGGCCCGGTCGAACTGCTCCTGTGTCGGCGAGTACACCTCGTTGAGCACCACGGCCTGGTCGGGCGTGAGCGCCCACTTTCCGTCGTAGCCCAGCATGCGGGTGCGCAGCGCGTAGGCACGCAACGCGTCGAGCTCGCGCACCTTCAGGAACGGCCCGTCGATCACCTGCAGGCCGTTGGCCCGCCCCGCCATCAAGATGCGGCTGAAGACGTAGTTGAAATGGTCGCCCGGGTACTCGGGGATCTCGATTCCGCCGGTCAACACCGGCATCTCGATGCTGGCCGCGAAGTCAGCCGGCCCGAAGATGATCGTCTCGAGCCGGGACGAAGCGGCGCAGATCTCGTCGACGTTGATGAGGCCGCGTGCGGTCTCTATCTGCGCCTCGATCCCGATGTGCCCGACGGGCAAGCCCGCGTTCTTCTCGACCTGGGTCAGCAGGAGATCGAGCGCGACCACCTCGGCCGCCGATTGCACCTTGGGCAGCATGATCTCGTCGAGGCGCTCGCCCGCGTTCCCCACGACCTCTATCACGTCGCCGTAGGTCCATTCGGTGTCCCAGGCGTTCACTCGCACGCAGAGCACCCGGTCGTCCCACGGCAGGTTCTTGATGGCGTCGACCACCTTGGGCCGGGCGCTCTCCTTCTCGAGGGGCGCCACGGCGTCCTCGAGGTCGAGGAAGGTCATGTCGGCCGGGACCGTCGGCGCCTTGGCCAGGAACTTCTCGTTCGATCCGGGGGTGGAGAGGCAGGAGCGGCGGGGCAGGTCCCGTGAGCGTGCGGACATGATCCGATGGTAACAAACGGGCCCGTGACCCCTTCTGGGTGGGCCGACCTCCCCCGTGGGCGGACCGCGCCCGAATGCGTGTCGCCGCGGCGGTCAGCGCAGGTGCGACGAGAAGAACGCCAACGTGCGGTCCCACAAGGCGCGCGCCGCGTCGGCGTCGTAGACCTCGGGCCGCGTGTCGTTGAAGAAGGCGTGGTCCGTGCCCGGGTAGACGACGATCTCGACCGACTTGCCCATGCTCCGCAACTCGCCGGCCAATGCATTGGCGGCTTCCGGAGTGAAGAAGCTGTCCTTCTCGGCGTAGTGGCCCAGCACGGCAGCCGACATCGCCGAGTAGTCCGGTTGTGCATCGGGCCAGGGGATGATGCCGTAGCACGGGACGACGGCCGCCACGGCGTCCGGGCGCTGCGTGGCCAGCACGAGGGCGAGACCACCGCCCATACAGAACCCGATGACGCCCACCCGGTCACCCGAGCTGCGTCGCAGGAGCTCGTCGACCGCGCCGCTCATGTCACGCCCTGCCTGCTCCATCTTCATGGCCATCATCAACTTGCCCGCCTCGTCCGGCTCGCCCGGCTGCACCTTCTGCCCGTGATAGAGGTCAGGGGCCAGCGCGACGAAACCGGCCGCGGCGAACCGGTCACACACGTCCTTGATGTGGTCGACCAGGCCCCACCATTCCTGGATCACGATGACCCCGGGACCGCTCCCACTCTCGGGAACCGCCAGATACCCGCCGGAGGCCGATCCATTGCTCGCAAATTCGATCATTTCACCCATGACACCCGACCGTAGTTCCTCACGGATCATTTCGTTCGCCCGGACCAGTTCACACAATGTTCGAAATGCCACTATTTTGCGGTGTGAACTGTACCTTCGCACTATAGGTACGACCGATAAACAGGCGTTTCGCACCAACGGTGTTTGAATCCCCGCGGACCTTCCTATAAGAATGTTGCCCATCGTGACTGACGTAGAGCGGGTTCATAACCACTCCACGCCGCGGTCTTCGAGGAGCGCTCGTGCACTCCAGCGGGTCGGGATACCCGCGCTGACCGTCGTCACAGTGTTCTCCAGCACTGTGTTCGGTTTGGCGCGCCCCGCCGCAGGGGACGCCATCTCCGACGCCAAGGCCAAGGCCGCCGCCATCGAGTCGCAGCTGACCCAGGCGCAAAACGAGATGTCCGCCCTCAGCCAGCAATACGACGAGGCCCAGTACCACCTGTCGCAGATCAACTCGAACATCACGACGACCAAAGCCAACATCGCGTCGGACCAGCAGCAGGTCACGCAGGACAAGGCCACCCTCGCCAAGGCCGCCGTCGCCAACTACATCTCCGACGGCACTGCAGCCACGCAGAACCCGATCTTCAGCGGCAACGAGCAGACCCTGGGCGCCACCACCGAGTACAACCAGATCGCCGAGGGTGACATTTCGCTCGCCGTCGACAACCTGCACACGGCTGAGAACTCGCTCAATGCGCAGGTGACGCAGTTGCAGGGAGAGCAGACACAGGCGCAGGCGCAGGTCACGACCGAGCAGAATGCGGTGGCGCAGAACGCACAGGCGATACAGGAACAGAAGGGCGCGCTCGCCCAGGAGCAGGGCCAGATCGCCCAGCTCGTCCAGCAACAACAAGAGGCCGAGGCCGCTGCTGCCGCCAAGGCGGCTCAAGAGCGCCAGGCCGCCGCCGCCGCCGCCGCAGCCGCAGCCGCCGCCGCGGCGTCCGCTGCCCCCTCTTCCCCCTCCTCGTCCTCCTCCGGGAGCACCGCCGCTCTGGCCGGGTTGAGCCAGGCGGCGCCCCCGCCGTCCGCGGCCGGTGGCGCAGGGGCGGTGCAGGCGGCCGAGAGCCAGATCGGCGTCCCCTACGTCTGGGGCGGCGAATCCCCCAAGGGCTCGGCTAGTCCGGGATTCGACTGCTCGGGCCTGACCGCCTGGTCCTGGGGCCAGGTCGGGGTCGGGCTGCCCCACTACTCGGGCGCCCAGATGGCCGACTCGACGCCTGTCCCCATCAGCGACCTCCAGCCGGGAGACCTGCTCTTCTACGGTCCGGGAGGCTCGGAGCACGTGGCCATGTACGTCGGTCCGGGTGAGATGATCGAGGCGCCCTACACCGGGGCCTCTGTCTGGCTCACCGGCCTGCGCCTCGGGGGCGACTTCGTCGGCGCCGGCCGACCCTGACCCTCGGCCCGGCCGCACCCGCCGGGGACCGGCCCCGCAGCCACCCCCCGGCCGTCCGGCCCTAACCTGACGGGGGTCGCGCCATGAGACCGATCCCCGTCGCCTTCCACATCGGACCGCTGCAGGTCCACACCTACGGCATCGGGCTCGCGCTCACGTTCTGGTTCGGGTTCACCTACTTCGAACGACGGCTCCGGCACAACGGGTACCGCACCGACTGGTTCCTCCCGGTGTTCCTGTGGATCATCCTGGCCGCACTCGTGGGCGCCCGGGCGATGCACGTGCTGTCGAACCTCGGCTACTACACGCAGAACCCGGGCGACGTCCTCGCGGTGTGGCACGGCGGGCTCTCCTCGTTCGGCGGCCTGCTGCTCGCCGTCCCGACCGGCATCATCCTCACCCGGCGTCGCTGCCCGGAGCTCCCGCTCGGCCGCGCGCTCGACCTGGCCGCTCCCGTCCTGCTGGCCTGTTGGGCGATGGGCCGGCTGCTCGGCCCACAGCTCATGGTGGCCGGCGGCGGGCACCCGACACATCAGTGGTTCGGGATGTACTACGCGGGGCAGGTGGGCCGCCGGCTGCCCGTACCGATCTTCCAGGCCATAGAGGACTTCACCGTCTACCTGATCCTGATCGCCATAGAGCGCCGGCTCGACCGCTGGCCCGACGGCACGCGCCGCGTCGGTTACCCGACCGGCGTCGTGCTCGGCACCGGCATGATCCTCTGGGGCATCGAGCGCTCCCTCGACGAGCACCTGTGGCTCGGTGAGGACGGCCGGCTCGGCTCGGACCTGGTGCAGCTGGCCGGCATCCTGCTCGTCGTCGGGGGGGCGGTCATTCTGCTGCGCACGCGGTGGCGCTGGAAGGACTGGCTGACGACGCACCACCCGCCCGACGCCACGGCGCCTCTCGAAGGCGCGTCGCAGGCGGTCTGAAGACCGGCGCCGCGGCGACGCCGGTGTTCTTACTCCTCGCGCCCCGGGAAGCGGTGGTCCGTCCCCGGCCTCGTGCGCTCGCCCTGACGCTCAATCGCGAGGGCGTCGCCATCGCGGAAGATCCATCCCGCCTCGCGCCAGGGGCGGATCTCGCGAATGGTCTCGGCGTGCTCGGTGCCGTCCGACGCCGTCCCTTCGAGCCGAGCGCTCATGTGCGTGCTCCCTCTGCTTCCACGTTCCGTCCCGCCCCTCGTGAGGGGAACTGCACCCGGTGCCCACACCGCGCGACGCCCAGGTTATGGAGCCGCTTCCCCGAGGTGGTGGATCGGCGCAGCCCGCACCGAGGACCGGGCGATCTCAAGCGTTCTCCTGATGTTGCCGATACAGGCGAGGATGGGAGGAGGTGAGCGAGCGATGGCCACCATCCAGCCATGGACAACGATCATGAACGAGAAGATCTGGACCGAGGAGGAGAAGGAAGCGTGGCTGGCCGCTCACGGCGGCTCGCCGACCCATGTTGTCACCTTCGAGCCGATGTACCAGATTGAGGTGTGCATCCCTCCGTGGGAGCAACCCGAGCGCCAGCTCGCCCGGTCGGCCGTCGCCTGGGGCAAGAGCATGAGCCGGGTGTTCGACGAGGCGCCATTCGGCGCCGCGGCGGTCGTCGAGGCCCACCACGAAGGGAACTCGCTCGAGGTCTACGCCGCGGTCAAGCCGCGCCCGCGACTGCACCGCGTCGATTGAGCGAAGCGCGCGCTAGGCGTTGGGCTTCTCCCCCGACGCCGCGGCTTGGCGCATCTGCTCCAGGCGGTCGATCATCCCCATCCGCTCCTGCCCCACAGTGCTGTCGAGCCGCTCGGCGATCTGCTCGGGCGACCAACGGCCGTCCGCCCACATGGCCCGCACTTCGGCCGGCTGGTTCCACACCGCGATCTTCGAACCCACCACGGTGTAGACCTGGCCGGTCACGTGCTTCGCCTTATCGCTCAGCAGGTACACCACCATCGGCGCGACGTCTTCGGGGTCTCCCATTTCGGCGAGCTCCGACGGCACGTTGGCCGACATGCGCGTGCGGGCCACCGGCGCGATCGCGTTGGCGGTGACGCCGTATCGGTACAGCCCGACCGCGGCCGACCGCACCAAGGAGACGATGCCACCCTTGGCCGCGGCGTAGTTGGCCTGGGCGACGCTGCCGGCGAACGCGCCGGAGGTGAACCCGACGAGTGCACCGCCACCCTCCTGCTTGCGCATGACCGCGGCGGCGGCGCGGAAGACGGTGAAATGGCCCTTCAGGTGGGTGGCGATGACGCCATCCCACTCGTCCTCGGACATGTTGAACAGCATCCGCTCGCGGAGGATGCCGGCGACCGCCACGACGCCGTCGAGGCGGCCCCACTTCTCGATCGCCGTCCCCACCACGCGCTCGCCCGACTCCATTTTGGAGATGTCCTCAGCCACGGCCACGGCCTCGCCGCCGGCCGTGGTGATTTCGTCCACCACGGCGTCGGCCACCTCGCTGCTCGGATCCTCGCCCCCCATGCCCACCCCGAAGTCCGCCACGAGCACCTTGGCCCCCTCGGCCGCGGCGGCCAGCGCCACCGCCCGGCCGATGCCGCCACCGCCGCCGGTGATCGCGACGATCTTGCCCTCGAGGAACCCTGCCATGGACGAATCTCCTGATCGCTCGGTGCCCGGTCGTTCGGGCTCGCAAATTGCCCTGAGTTAGAACACGTTCTAGCGTGCGGGTGGTGGGGGTCGCCATTTGCACCCCGCACCGCGAGCTGCAAGGAGAGTGTTGATGGGTGACCTCGGCTTCTGGGCATTGGCCCAGGAAGACCCCGGCTACCTGGCTCTCGTCACCCCCGAGGGCGACGAGGTCACAGCCGGCGAGCTACTGGGACATGCCAACCAGCTGGTGCACGCCCTGCGCGCTCGGGGTTTCGAGGCGGGGGATGTGGTGGCCACCCTGCTGCCCAACTGCACCGAGATGATTGAGGTCTACCTGGCCGCCCTGCAGGCGGGCTGGTACCTGGTCCCGATCAATCACCATCTGGTGGCGCCGGAGGTGGCCTACATCTTGAAGGATTCGGGCGCCAAGGCGTTCGTCGGCCATGAGCGCTTCGCCGCCGTCGCCACGGCGGCGGCGGACGAGGTGGGCCTCGACGCGGGTCACCGGCTCGCGGTGGGCGACATCGATGGCTTCACCTCTTACGCGGACACGCGCAGCGCTCAGCCGACGACGCTGCCCGAGGACCGCACCCTCGGGGACGTGATGAACTACACGTCGGGGACGACGGGGAACCCCAAGGGGATCTATCGCAAGCTCATGGGCATCACTCCCGAGCAGGCTGCGCTGGGTCTCTCGGGTGTCCTGTTCCTCTTCGGGGTCCAGCCCCAGGACGAGAACGTCCACATCATCGGCTCACCGCTGTACCACACCGCAGTGCTGCGCTTCGGCAGCGCGTCCCTGCACCTCGGGCACACCATCGTGCTCATGGACAAGTGGCTGCCCGAGGACATGCTGCGGCTCATTGAGGAACGGCGGGTGACGACGTCGCACATGGTGCCCACCCAGTTCCACCGCCTGCTCGCCCTGCCCGAGGATGTGCGCAACAAGTACGACGTCTCCTCACTGCGCCACATGATCCACGCGGCGGCGCCGTGCCCCATTGACGTCAAGCACAAGATGATCGCTTGGTGGGGCAACAGCGTCGACGAGTACTACGCGGCGAGCGAGGGCGGCGGCACGCTGGTCACCGCCGAGGAGTGGCTGCAGAAGCCGGGCACGGTGGGCAAACCCTGGCCCATCTCGGAGATCGCCATCTTCGACGACGACGGCAACCGGATCACCGAACCGAACGTGATCGGCACGGTCTACATGGCCATGCAGTCGGCCGAGTTCGAGTACCACGGCGACAAGGAGAAGACGCAGAAGAACCGCATCGGCGCCTTCTTCACCGTCGGCGACGTCGGCCTGCTCGACGAGGACGGCTACCTGTTCCTGCGCGACCGCAAGATCGACATGATCATCTCGGGCGGCGCCAACATCTACCCGGCCGAGATCGAGGGCGTCCTGCTCTCACACCCCAAGGTGGGTGACGCCGCCGTCTTCGGCATCCCCCACGAGGACTGGGGCGAGGAGGTCAAGGCGGTGATCGAGCCGGCCGAGGGCGTCGAGCCCGGCGACGAGCTGGCGGCGGAGATCCTGGCCTACTGCGCGGACAAGCTGGCCCGGTTCAAGACGCCGAAGACGATCGACTTCACCGACGAGATGCCCAGGGACCCCAACGGCAAGCTCTACAAACGCAAGCTGCGCGATCCGTACTGGGAGGGAGTGCAGCGGGCGCTGTAGACCGGGGGGCGGCTACGCGTCGACGGGTTCGGAGATCTGCAGCGGGTGTCGCCCGTTGAGGACACGCTCGCTTCCGTGACCCGGCCCGTCCGAGGCCACGGGCGGGAGCAGCACCTCGTGTCCTCGGGTATCGAGAACGACGACTCGGTCACGCCCTTCGCGCTTGGCCTGGAAGAGGGCGGTGTCGGCCCGGCTGATGATGGAGGGAAGGTCGTCCCTCGGGTGGGCCTGCACCACCCCGAAGCTGACCGTGAACTTCGGCAGCCCGGCCACCGCCATGGCAGCGTCGAGCCGCACCCGCGCGGCCTCGAAGATCTCCCGCACCTTTTCGATGCTGCAGTCGGGGATCGCGATGGCGAACTCCTCCCCGCCGTGCCGGCACACCAGGTCCTCCGCCCGCAGCGACTCCCGTAGGACCTGAGCGAACAGCCGCAGGGCGCGGTCGCCGGTCTCGTGGCCGTAGCTGTCGTTGAGCAGCTTGAAGTGATCGAGGTCGGCCATGGCGATCACGACGTCCGATTCCTCACGTCGAATGGCCGCCACGCGATGTTCGAACGAACGCCGGTTCAGCAGGCCCGTGAGGCTGTCGGTCGTCGCCTGAAGCTGTGTCTCTGCCATCACGCGCAGCAGCCCGATCCGGGCGCCCGACAGCTTGGCCAGCGTCTCGAGGTCCTGCACCGTGTTCTCGGAGAAGGCGGTGTGCTGCTCACCGGTCACGTGGATCACCCCCACGGAACGACCCATGATGGAGACCGGCACGCACATTGCCGACATGGCTCCTTCGGGCCGGCCCCGCAGCTTGGGGCACGCGTCGAGCTCCTCGCTGTCGTCGAAGCGCTGCACCTGGGCCCGGCGCGCCGCCGGGCAGTGATCTGGTGAGTCGACGCCACAGGCCGGGGGCGTTCCCGTCGGCGACGACGACGCCATCCGCAGAAGGTGCGCATGGCTGTTGTCGGCGAGGAGGAGCTCAATCGGTGCGTCCGGCACGATGGCCGAGAACGACCGCTCAATGACCTGGACGACCTCGGGCTCCCCCTCGGCCATGTCGAGGGCGTTCGCCAACCGGCTCTCGAACTTCTGCCCACGGGCCTGTGCCTCGAACTGGCCGGCCAACGTGGCGATGACGCCGTCGCTCCTCTCCTGCTCCTTGACGGCGCTCACCGACAGTCCCACGGCCAAGGGCGCGACGAGCACGGCCATCCACAGCGCGGCGACCGGCCAGCGGGCGCTCCCCGCGGCGGTGACCGAGGTCAGGTACACCGCCAAGAGCCCGACCAGCGGGCCCACGATGATCCCGATCAGGGCGCCCAGATAGGAGGTGCGCCTGGTGCGGCTGCGGGCGCTGCTCCAGTCGTCTTCGGTGACCACGGTCCCCGTGGGTGTCGGCTCGTCCATGGCTCCCCCCTCGTCCCCCCTCGTGCCCCTCGTGGATTCCCTCCCGGCGGCATGCTACGAGGGTTGAGTTGCTGCTTCGTTGCGAAACAGTTGGCAAGACGTTTTGTCCGCAACCGTCAGGCCCGGGAGCACGATGCGCGCTCCCGGCGGGCGTCGCCGCGCCGGCCGGCTGCGGTCAGGTCGGCTCCAGGGGGGGCACGGGCACCGTGATCGCCGGCGCCTCGGCGCCGCCGTCCACCTCGAACACCTTGCCGGTCACCCACGAGCCGGCGTCCGAGACCAGGTACAGGACGGCGCAGGCGACGTCGTCTGGCTCACCGGGTCGTCGCATCGGCGTGCCCTCCAGGAACTCCCGGCGCAGGTCCTCGTCGGTCAGGACGATCTCGAGCGACCGGGTGGCCACCCCGCCGACGTCGATCGCATTGAGGCGGACGCGCGGCGCCAGCTCGGGCGCCATGTTGCGGGTGAGGCGGTCGAGAGCCGCCTTCACTGCCCCGTAGGCGGCGAAGCTCGTCTGCGTCATGCTGGCCGAGCGGGACGAGATGTTGACCACGGCGCCGGTCTCCGAGGTGTCGACCATCCTCCGGGCGGCCAGTTTGGTCAGGGTGAACGGGGCGGTCACGTTGAAGTGGAACGCCGTCTCGAGGAACCTGTCGCTCGTCGCCATGGCGGCCCGCGGCATCGCCCCGCCGGCGTTGTTCACCGCGATATCGAGCCGCCCGAACGCCTCGACGGTGACGTCCACCAGGTGCTCGAGCTCACCGAGCTCGGTGACGTCGGTACGCACGGCCAGCGCGCGCCGTCCCGTCTGCTCGACCAGTGCCGCCACCTCGTCGAGGTCGGCCTGTGTCCGCGCCGCGAGCACCACGTCCGCTCCCGCCTCGGCGAGGCCGACGGCGATGCCCCGGCCGATCCCGAGTCCGGCACCGGTGACGATGGCAACCTTGTCGTCGATCCTGAAGCGGTCGAGGATCACGACCTGGCTCTGCCGCGGCGAAGCGCGGCCGCCGCGCGACCGGCTACCAACGGCATCTCGAGATAGGTGAGGAGACCCGGCTCGGCCTCGCACACGTACGGCACGGCGTTGACACAGTGCATGGCCGTGGCCACGATGCCGGGGTTGCGCTCCAGGCCGGCCTCGATCGACTCGGGATGGAGCTTGCGGAAGCTCAGCAGGCAATTCGGGTCCCCGGTGATCTCGACCTCGAAGTGCTCTCCTTCCGGACCGAACGCCCATGGCGGATCGAGGTGCTCCTGACCCATCAGCCAGTTCACCGCGGCCGTGACCACCGGTTCACCGTCCACCAGCCCCTCCCACCGGAAGCGCTGGGCCGCCACCAGACCGGGCCCGATCACCCCCATCGGCGAGTCGATGGGGGCGGTGGCCACGGCCATCTCGTGCGTGGTACGCAACTCGGGGTCGAGGTCGAAGCCCAACTCGTCGGCCACCATCCGCACCGACTGACGGAACCCGGCGCCGAGTGCCTCGGCCATGATGCTCTTGCGTGACTCTTCAGGAGTCCTTCCGAACAGCATCCAATCGCGGATGACGTCAGGGGCGCCATAGGTGCGGATGTCGGAGAACTCCTCGGCACGCACATGGGTGATGGAGCCCGACAGGGCCGAGACCATGAGAGGGAACCGTTCCGTGATGCCGCCCGGGTGGATCCCGGTGCCGTGCAGCGTCACGCCGGACGCACGACAGACCGTGTCGAGCTGCGTGCGCTCGTCGGGCGGCGGATAGAACCAGCCCAACGGCGTCACCACGTTCTTGCCGGACTGCAGAATCCTCGTGACGACGGCCGGATCGGCGTAGATCGGGCTGTAGACGACACAGTCGGCGTCCAGGGACAGCAGCGCGTCGACGTCGTTCGTGGCGGCGATCCCGAGGGGAGTGCGTCCCACCAGAGTGCCCACGTCCTGGCCATCCTTCGCCTCGGCATGCACCCAACAACCGGCCAGTTCGAGGTCCGGATGCTGCAAGATCCCCTCAATCGCGGCCCGACCGACATTGCCGGTCGCCCACTGGAGCACTCGGTACGTCACGCCTCACCCCCAAGCTTCTGCGATCTGCCGCCCACCATATGCAAATACTCGCCCCGCGGAACCGGGCGGGCCGGTCCAGAAGCCCGCTGATTACCGGTGCTCCATGCTCTGCACGTCGAAGTAGATCGGCAGGAGGTACTTGACGTAGAAGGCGTGCACCGTCACACCGGGATACTCGAGATCCTCGTAGCGCACGAGTTTGACGCGGTCGTCCTTCTCGGCGTACCGCTCGCACGCCTCCAGAAGGCTGTCGACCTCTTCCCTCGACTCCTGCAACAGGCCGAGATGGTCGTAGCCCGGCGACGCCATCGGCCTGTCGCTCTCCGCCAGCAGGAGGAACTGATCAGGATCGGGCATCAGCAGATGGCACGACTGGCCCACCACCTCGGCGTCGAGTCCCGACCATCCGAAGACGGAGCCGTAGAACGCATCGACTTCCTCGCGGAACTCGTGGGTGAGCGTGCCCACGGGAAACGTCAGCTCCATGTGGTTGAAGCGCATGATCTGCTCCTTTCCGGGCCCGTTTCACAGATAACCACAGATGCGGCCGCTACGCCGGGCCGATCAGACCCGGAGTCGGCCCACCCTTGGCCATCATGCGCTGCCAGTCGGGATCGACGAGCGGTGCCTCCGTGCTCTTGGCGTTGCCGGCGACGATGTCGAGCATGCGACCGGGCGGGACGTCGATGAAGATCCCTTCGGCTTCCGCCGTCACCTCGTCCCGGTGGTAGATGCCGCCCCAGGCGAAGATCTTGCGCCCCTCCCGTCCGGTGTTGCGGGCGGCCAGCTCGAGGGGCGCGAGGAGCGGCGTCGGCCGGTTGTAGCGGATCTTGAGGGTCCCCGTCATCGCCCCCACGCCGGCCACGATGTTGGACAGCCCCAGCAGTTCGTCGAACAGCTCGGCGATGACGCCGCCGTGGACGCAGGTCGGCGGGCCCTCGTACTGGTAGCCGAAGGTCACCCGGCCCCGTATCTCGCGCCGGTCGCCTTCGCCGATGACCGCCCACACGTCGATCGGCGGGGCGACGGGGTTGCCGTAGCCGATCATCGGGCTCGTCGGGAAGGAGTCCTGGGGGTGTCCGCTCGGCATCGGCTGGGTGCGCCGCCGCCTGGACGCCGGCGCCGCCGACTCCAGCCGGTGGGCCAGCGCCGCCATCTGCGCGGCGGCGTCCGCGATCTGGTCCTCCCCGAGGGGCTGGCCGACGGCCACCGCGCTGATACGCCGCATGGCCGCCGCCAACCGGTTGTGTGCCGTGTCGCCCGTCGACGCGGCGGGGCCGTCGGCCCCCGGGAATCCCTCCCCGGCGGCGATGCCACTGTCCGGGACGCTCACGTGCGCGTGTAGTTGGGCGGCCGCTTCTCGGCGAAGGCCTTCTGCCCCTCGGTGGCGTCGTTGGTGGAGAAGATGGGCCAGCCGATCTCGAGCTCGCGCGCGAGGCCGTCCGCCTCGGACATGCCCTCGGTCTCACGCACGCTCCGCTTTATGGCCTCGACGGCCAACGGACCGTTCGCCCCGATCACCGCCGCGATCTCGAGCGCCTTGTCCAGCGCGGTCCCGTCGGGCACGACGTGGCCGATGAGCCCGATGCGGAGGGCCTCCTCTGCCGGCACCTCGCGCGCCGTGAGCAGGAGGTCCATGGCGACGGTGTAGGGGATCTGCCGGCGCAGCCGCACCGTGGACCCGCCCAGCGGGAAGAGCCCGCGCTTTGCCTCGAAGACACCGAAGACGGCGCCGGCCCCGGCCACCCGGATGTCGGTCGCCTGCAAGATCTCGGTCCCGCCGGCGACGGCCCAGCCCTCTACCGCGGCAATGAGAGGCTTGCGCAGGTCGTAGTGGCGCAGCAGCGCCTTCCAGTGCAGGTCGGGGTCTTCCGCCATGCGCGGCCGGTACTTCTCGGCGTCGGCGTTGCCCATGGCCTTGAGGTCCATGCCGGCGCAGAAGGTGCCGCCGGCGCCGGTGAGGATGGCGCAGCGGATGTCGGCGTTGGCGTCGATCTCCAGCCAGGCGTCCTTCATGCCGACCAACATGGGCAGGCTCAGCGCGTTCTTGGCCTCGGGACGGTTCATCGTCACGATGGCCGTCGCGCCGTCGCGTTCGAACGTCAGGTGCTCGGTCGAGATGGATTCCACGGTCCCCTCCAGAGGTAGGCGCCGGATTGCAAGGGTTGAGTCGGGGCGATCCTCAGAGCCGCTCGATGATGGTGCCCGTCGCCAGAGCGCCGCCGCAGCACATCGACACCAGCCCGTACGTCGTGTCACTGCGCTCGAGCTCGTGCAGAATCGTGGTGATCAGGCGGCTGCCGGTGGCGCCCACGGGGTGGCCGATGGCGATGGCTCCACCGTTCACGTTCACCTTGTCCATGTCGGCCTCGTGCACCTTGGCCCAGCTCATGACGACCGAGGCGAAGGCCTCGTTGACCTCGAAGAGGTCGATGTCCTTCATGGTCATGCCCGCCTTGGCCAACACCTTGGTGGTGGCCGCGATCGGTCCGTCGAGGTGGTAGTAGGGATCGGAGCCGACCAGCACCTGGGCCACCACGCGGGCCCGGGGGCGGAAGCCGTCGGCCCTGGCCCGGTCCTCCGACATCCACAACACGGCGGCGGCGCCGTCCGAGATCTGCGACGAGTTTCCCGCCGTGTGCATGCCGTCGGGCAGCACCGGCTTCAGCTTGGCCAGTCCCTCGGCCGTCGTCTCACGTGGCCCCTGGTCCTTGATCACCGTCATCTTCTCGCCCGAGTGTTCGCCCGTCGGGCCCTCCTCGCCGACGATGGGTGCCTCGATGGCGACGATCTCGCGGGCGAAGCGATCCTCGGCCACTGCGACGGCGGCCTTCTTCTGGGACACGAGGCCGAGCCAGTCGACGTCCTCGCGGGTGATGCCGTACTTCTTGGCGATGCGCTCCGCCGCGGTGAACTGGTCGGGCATGTCGTAGGGCAGGTCCTCGGGGATGGCCCGGCCCACGCCGGCGCGCGCGTTGGCCCCGAGCGGCACCCGGCTCATGGCCTCGATACCGCAGCCGATCGCCGTGTCGACCGCGCCGGCGGCGATGAGGTTGTTGACGAAGTGGTTGGCCTGCTGCGAGGAGCCGCATTGGCAGTCGACCGTGGTGGCCGCGACCTCGTAGGGCATGCCGCTCAGCAGCCACGCCGTCCTCGTCACGTTGAATCCCTGCTCCCCCGCCTGGGTCACGCAGCCGCCGACCACCTGCTCGACCGTGGCCGGGTCGATGCCGGCCCGCTTGACCACCTCCACCTGCGCCGCGCCCAAGAGGTCGGGCGCCCGCAGTCCCGAGAGCCACCCGTTGCGCTTCCCGATGGGGGTGCGGACCGCCTCGATGATTACCGGCTGCGCCATGACGGACGTCCTCCTGCTGCCACTCCGGCCCTGGGCCGGCGGCCCTCGATGGGCGAACTAGAACCTGTTCTAACTTACCATCGCCTGTTCCGATGGCCGCCCCGCAGTCTGCCCGGACCCTGTCGCCGGGCGCCAACCGCCCTCCCGCCGGACGGCTCCGCCTACACGAGGTTCAGCAGCTCCCGGGCGATGACCACTTTCTGCACCTGGTTGGTGCCCTCGTAAATCTGCGTCACCTTGGCGTCGCGCAGGAAGCGCTCGACCGGGAAGTCCTTGGTGTAGCCGTAGCCACCGAGCAGCTGCACCGCGTCCACCGTGACCGACATGGAGGTGTCCGACGCGAAGGCCTTGGCCATGGCGCCGAAGCGGGTGAGCTCGCCGCCCGGGTCGTGGTCGACCATGGCACACGCACGGTAGACGAGGGCGCGGGCGGCCTCGTTGCGCATCGCCATGTCGGCCAGCATGAAGCGCAGTCCCTGCAGGTCGGCGATGGGCCCCCCGAAGGCGTGCCGCTGCTTCATGTAGGCGGCCGCGTAGTCGATGGCGCCCTGGGCGATCCCGACCGCCTGTGCCCCGATGGTGGGCCGGCTGCGGTCCAGGGTGTGCATGGCGATGGTGAAGCCTTGGCCCTCCTCGCCGATGCGATGCGACGCGGGGACGCGGACCTCGTCCAGCACCACCTCCCCCGTCGGGCTCCCGCGCATGCCCAGCTTGTCCTCGTGCTTGGCGATGCGGATCCCCCACTCCTTCTCGACGAGGAAGCACGAGATGCCGCGCCCTCCGGCGTCGGGATCGGTCTTGGCGAACACGATGTAGACGTCGGAGACCCCCGCGTTGGTGATCCAGTACTTGGAGCCGGTGAGGACGTAGTCGTCCCCGTCGCGCACCGCCCGGGCGCGCATGGAGGCGACGTCGCTCCCGGCATCCGCCTCGGACAGGCAGTAGCTGGCCTGCACCTCTCCGGCCGCCACACGGGGCATGTAGGCGCGCTTGAGCTCCTCGGAGCCCCAATTCATGACAGGGAGCATCCCGAGCTTGGAGATGAGGATCGTCAATGACGTGGCGGCGCAGACGCGCGAGAGCTCCTCGACGGCGATGGCCTGGGTCACGGTGTCGGCCCCGGCGCCCCCGTAGGCCTCGGGGATGCCGAGGGCGGGCAGCTCCATCTCCTTGCAGGCTTCGAACGACTTCCACGGGAACTCGGCGTCGCGGTCGACGTCGGCCGCGTGCGGCGCCACCTTCTCCTCGCAGAACGCGCGGAGGGTCCCGCGGAACTCGCGTTGGACGTCGGTCAGGTCGAAGGTGGATGCGCTCACGCCACCATTCTCGCAGAGCGAGCGAATCGACCGTTCCGGGCGCCGACGCCCGTGAGTCCCACCGCCGTCCCTCAGTGGGCGGACAGGTGGCGGAGCAGGAGCCCGGAGAGCTCCACCGGCGCCATCTCGGGGATCCAGTGCGACACGTTCTCCAGGATTTCGAACGTGTAGGGGCCATGGATGCACGCAGCGGTGTCCTCGGCGGCGGCGCGCCCGACGGCCTTGTCGCCCGTGGACCAGACGTAGAGCGTCGGGACCATGACGGATCCCAGCCCGACCAGCGCGTTGGGATCCATGGCCCTGTACCAGTTCAGCGCCGCCGTCATCGCCCCCGGCTCGGTGAGGGTCGCCACGTACACCCCGGCGTCGTCGTCGTCGAGACCCGTCTCGGCCAGCAGCGTGGCCAAGCCGACGCCCGATCCGTCGGCTCCGAGCAGCAGCCGCTCGGGGACCTCGGCGGCGCGGAACATCTCTGTCGCCTCGCCCTGCGCCGCCTGCACGGGGTCTCCCCCCAGGAGCGCGTGCTGCAGCGCCAGGGGGTGCGGTGTCGACACCACACTGAGCGTGCGCAGCCGCGCCGGATGGCGCGCCGCCACGATCCAGGCCAGCATGCCCCCCCAGTCGTGGCCCACCAGGTCGAAGGTGCTCATGTCCATGGCGTCGGCCAGCGCGAGCACGTCGCCCAGGAGGCGCTCGGTGGCGTAGTCGCCCACATCCGCCGGGCGGGCCCCGCGGCTGTAGCCGCGCAGGTCGGGCGCCACGGCGCGGTACCCGGCGCTCCCGAGCGCCCACAGCTGGTCCCGCCAGGCCCACGAGGTCTGGGGAAAGCCGTGCAGGAGCAGGACCCGCCGTCCCTCGTGCGGACCACAGGCCCGCCCGGTGAAGGTGAACCCTCCCGTTTGGATCTCGAGCCTGTCGATGGCCCCGGAGGCGTCCACGTCGGCGGTGGGGTGCGACGCCTACGCGGTGACGGCACCACTCCGGGCGCGGGCGTCTTCGGGGCTGAGCCGGAGGATCTCCTCGGGCGTGGAGTCGACCAGGGCGCGCTGCGCCGCGTAGTCGTGGGAGATGGCGGAGAAGGCGGCGCGGCGTCTCTCCTGCAGCGCAGCGGGCGCGTCGTCGAGGAATCCCCAGAGGTGCAGCGCGAACTGCACGTCGTAGACGCTCGGTGCCCGCCCGAACAGGGCGGCACGCTTGGCGGCGATGAGCGCCACACCGAGCAGGACGTCGTGCTCCGTTTCGCCCTCCCCGAGCCGCAACTCGTGCGCGAAGCGATGGGCCAACCTGAGCGCGAAGCCCGAGTCGGGCCCGGGCGTCCCCAGGGTCGGGCCCCGCCGCGCCGTGGGCACGACGAGCTCGGCCGGACGCGACGTGGTCCACGGGCCGGGAACGTGCAGGTGCCGGGCCGGGCGGACCTGGTCGGCTTCGGCAATGGGCACGAAGGTGGGCTGCGTCATGCGCGGAGACTAGTCGAGGGGTGCCGCGGAACCCACCCCGCCGCGCAGGGGCTCGTCCTGCAACAGCCGCACGACGGGCAGCGAAATGGACGAGGGGCGGCCAGCGTCGTGGAAGACCTCCTGGTCCGCGGACCGCATGCGGGCCCCGGTGGCGAGAGGATCTCCCGTCCCGGTGTTGCGGCAGAACAGCGGGTGGGCGCCGCTCGCGACCTGCAGGCGGATCCGGTGGCCGGCGCGGAACGTGTTCGCGGTCGGCCACAATGCGATATCGAGCTCGAAGACCCCGTCCTCCCCTTTGTCCACCGATCCGGGCGTGACCCGGGCGATGCCGTCGCTGAGGTTGCACGATCGGCCCTTCTCGGACACGTCGCAGAGCCGCACGAAGAAGTCCGTGTGATCGAGCGACGAGCGCACGTACAGCCTGGCAGTCAGCGGCCCGATGACGGTGAGGTCCTCGGTCAGGACCGGGCTGGTGTAGACAAGCACGTCGTGGCGGTGCTCGCGCCGGCGCTGGTCCCTTCTGCCGGCCGTGCGGGCGTTCAGCGACGGGCCGCCCACGGCGGGTGTCGGGTCGTGCGGGTTGAAGTGGAAGACGTCGGGCGCGCTCTCGGCCGGTGGCTCGGTGTCGAGGGTTCCCCACCGCCCCAGGTACCATCGCCGCTCCTCGCCAGCGGGAGGCCACATGGAGAACTCCTGCCAGGAACGCGACCCCATGACGAAGACTCGCACCGGCGCCCGGGGTTCCCTGCTCGTCCGCGCTCCGAGCCGTTCGTCGTACCACTCGAGCCCGTCGCGGACGGTCTCCGCGAAGAGGCCCGGGCTGGCGTGCGTCCACGGGCCGATGGTCAGGCGCGCCGCGCGGCCGGCGGCACGCAGCGCCTCGTAGTCGGATACCTGGGCCGGCAGGAACAGGTCGTACCACCCCGCGACCAGGCTGGCGGGCGGTACGTGCTCCAGCTTCCGCCCGAAGTCCACCGGGTCCCACCACGCGTCGCCCGGCGCGCTGTGCGCGAGCCACTCCTGATAGAAGGCCACGGGCTCGCCGATCGTCGCCGTGTCGCAGCGCCCGAGCGGGAGGACGTCGCTGGCCGCCGCCACCACCCGGGCGCTGCGCCACTGGCTGCGCAGGACGGCGCGCCAGCCGAGCTCCTGGGAGTGCAGCTGGTACATCCAGGTCAGCGCGGTCTCGAGCGCGAAGGACCCTCCCGGGAAGACGATGGCGTCGCGGAAGTTCGATGCGGTGACCTGGAGCCCGAGCGCCTTGAGGAAGTCCGGGGGGTCCTGCGCGACGGCCCACTGGGTCATCCCGACATAGCTGCCGCCCCACATCACGAGCCGGCCGTCGAACCACGGCTGCGCGGCCACCCACGCCAGGGTGGCGTGGCCGTCGGCCTGCTCGTGACGGACGGGGACCCATGCACCCTCGGAGCCGAACGTCCCCCGGCAGCTCTGGATCACGGACTGGTAGCCGCGCTCCGCGTACAGCCGGCCGAGCGGGCCCATGACCCGCCGCCCGTACGGCGTGCGGATGAGCACGGTCGGCAAGGGGCCCGACGGGTGCGTGGGGTACCAGCGATCGGCCAGGAGCACGGCGCCGTCCGGCATCTTGGCCGCAAGGTCCCGCTCGACCGAGACGTCGGTCGTCGCCGGCGGCGGGAGCTTGACCAGGGATGCTGCGATCCGGCTCCACACGGTCATGAACGACCCCCTGTACTCCCCCCTGATGGCGTGGGCTACCTCGCGTCGTCTCGGTCCGAGTGCAGCAGCCCGAAGACGATCGAATCGTAGAGGGCCTGCCAACTGGCCTCAATGATGTTCTCGGACACCCCGATGGTCGTCCAGGTCCGCTGGCCGTCGGTCGTGTCGACGAGGACCCGGGTGACCGCACCGGTGCCGCGACCGGTGTCGAGGACACGCACCCGGTAGTCGATCAAGTGGATGGAGTCGAGCGCCGGGAACTTGGAGCCGATGGCGCCACGGAGGGCGCCATCGAGCGCGTTGACCGGGCCGTTGCCCTCGGCGACCGCAACGATGCGCTCGGGACCCACGTGCACCTTGACCGTGGCCTCCGTCGTCACGCCCGACGTGGGGTCGGCGATGGACGGGTCCGCGGCCGCATCGTGACCCCCACCGTGGTCCGTGATGACGCGAAACGACTCCACGGTGAAGAAGTCCTCCACCCACCCGGTGGCGCGGCGCAGGAGGAGCTCGAGGGAGCCGTCGGCCACTTCGAAGTGATAGCCCTCGTGTTCCAGGCGCTTCAGCTCGTCGAGGACCCGGCCGATGACCTCGCCGTCCAGCTCAAGGCCGAGCTCGGCCGCCTTCATGGCCAGCGTCGAGCGGCCGGCCATCTCCGAGACGACGACGCGGGTGCCGTTGCCGACCTGGTTCGGTTCGATGTGCTCGTACAGATCGGCGCTGCGCGCCACGGCGCTGGCGTGCAGGCCCCCTTTGTGGGCGAACACCGAGTTGCCCACGTAGGGCTGCTGCGGGTTGGGTGCGATGTTGACCAACTCGGCGATGTGATGGGCCACCGGTGTCAGGCGCTCCAGGCGATCGGCCGGGATGGTGCGGATGTTGAGCTTCAGTGACAGGTTCGGGATGGCTGCGGACAGGTCGGTGTTGCCGGCTCGCTCCCCGTAGCCGTTGATGCATCCCTGCACCTGCGTCGCACCGGCCTGCACGGCAACGAGGGAGTTGGCCACGGCGCAGCCGGCATCGTTGTGGCAGTGGATACCCAGCTGCGCGCTGGTGCGCGCCCGCACGTCCGCCACGGCCTGCCCCACGTCGTCAGGGAGTGATCCGCCGTTCGTGTCGCACAGCACGAGCGCTTCGGCGCCGGACTCCTCCGCCGCCGAGAGGATCGACAGGGCAAAGTCGCGGTTGCCGCGGTAGCCATCGAAGAAGTGCTCCGCGTCGAGGAAGACACGCAGGTCGTGCTCCCGCAGGTAGCGCACGGAGTCGGCCACCATGGCCACGGCCTCGTCGAGGGAGGTGCGCAGTGCCTCGGCGACGTGGCGGTCCCACGACTTGGCCACGATGCAAGCGACGGGCGCCCCCGCCTCAACCAGGTTGGTCAGGACGGCGTCGCTCTCCGGCGCGACCCCGGCGCGACGGGTGGAGCCGAACGCCACGAGCGTGGCCGTGCCGAGCGCCAACTCCTTCTTGGCGCGCTCGAAGAACTCGACGTCCTTTGGGTTGGCGCCGGGCCAACCGCCCTCTATGTAGGTGACCCCGAGGTGATCGAGCTGCTCGGCGACCCGGAGCTTGTCGTCGACGGTGAGCGACAGGCCCTCCTGTTGGCTCCCGTCACGCAGGATCGTGTCGAAGATGTCGACCGCCTCGGGCAGCTCGGGAATGGTGTAGTCGTGCGCGTGCGCGCGGTGACCATGGGCGTGGGTGTGGCGCACGCCGCCGTGGCTGTGACCGTCCGGACCGAGGGAGTCAGTCGACATGGTCGAGCCACTCTTTGTACTGGTCGACCTCGCCGCGCACGGTCGCGAAGTAGGTCTGCTGGATCTCCTTGGTGATCCGCCCCGGGTGCCCGGAGCCGACCGGACGGTCGTCGACCGCGCGGATCGGCACGATTTCGGCCGCGGTGCCGGTGAGGAAGGCCTCGTCGGCAAGGTAGAGGTCGGTGCGGATGATGGACTGGTGGTGCACCTCGTAGCCGAGGTCGCGCGCGATGGTCTCCACGGAGTCCTGCGTGATGCCGTCGAGGGCGCCGGCGTCGGACGTGTTCGGGGTGAAGATCACGCCGTCGCGCACGATGAAGACGTTCTCGCCCGTGCACTCGCTCACCGTGCCGTTGGGGGCGAGCAGGATGGCCTCGTCGTAGCCGGCCTTGATCGCCTCGACCTTGGCCAGCGACGAGTTGGCGTACATGCCGGTGCCCTTGGCCGCCGTCGGCACAGCGTTGGGGTCGTGACGCCGCCACGAGCTGATCTTGACCGACACGCCGTTGGCCACGCCCTCGTCGCCCAGGTAGGTCCCCCAGGGCCAGGCGGCCACCGAGACGTTCACCGGGCAGGGCAGGGGGTTGAGGCCCATCTCGCCGTAGCCGAGGTAGACGAGAGGCCGGAGGTAGCAGCCGTCGTGCAGGCCGTTGACGCGCACCACCAAGCGCGTTGCCTCCACGATCTGCTCCACCGTGTAGGGCACGTCGATCAGGAAGATCTTGGCCGAAGCGAACAGCCGACGGATGTGGTCGCCGAGCCGGAACACCGCGACGCCGCGGCTGGTCGGGTAGGCCCGGATACCCTCGAAGACTCCGGACCCGTAGTGCATGGTGTGCGTCAGCACGTGCACCGTTGCGTCCGCCCAGTCGACGAGCTCGCCGTCCATCCAGATCTTCTCGGTCGGGGTGATGGGCATGGCGGCTACAGCCTTTCTGCGATGGCGTCGCCCACGGCGGTCGTGGACAGCTGTTGGGTGGACGTTGACATGGAATCGGCCTGGGCGGCGAGCGCCTTGAGAATGCGGGCGGCGGCGTCAGCCTCGCCCAGGTGCTCGAGCATGAGGGCGGCTGAGTGGATGGCGGCCAGCGGGTTGGCGACACCTTGGCCCGCGATGTCGTGCGCGGCGCCGTGCACCGGCTCGAACAGGGAGGGGCCGGTGCGGGCAGGATTGAGGTTGGCCGAAGCGGCGAAGCCGATGCCGCCGGCGACCGCGCCGGCCAGGTCGGTGAGGATGTCGCCGAAGAGGTTGTCGGTGACGATCACGTCGTAGCGCTTCGGCTGCTCGACCAGGTAGATGCAGGCGGCGTCGACGTGGTTGTAATCCCACTCGACGTCGGGATACCCGGTCGAGACCTCGGTCACGGTGCGGTGCCACAGGTCCCCCGCGAAGGTGAGCACGTTCGTCTTGTGCACCAGCGTGAGGTGATGGGCCGGTCGGCGGTTCGCCAGATCGAACGCGAAGCGGACGCAGCGCTCCGCTCCCATCCGCGTGTTGACCGAGCCCTGCGTCGCCACCTCGTGCGGCGTCCCCTTGCGCAAGAACCCGCCCTCGCCGGCGTAGGTCCCCTCCGTGTTCTCCCGCACGACGGCGAAGTCGGCCCCCTCGGCGACCGATCCGGGGACGCCGTTGAACGGGCGGAGGTTCACGTACAAGTCGAGCTCGAAGCGGAGCCGCAGCAGCAGGCCGCGCTCGAGAGTGCCGGGCGGGACGGCAGTGTCGCCGATCGGGGGGCCGATGGCGCCGAGCAGGATGGCATCGAAGCCGCGCAGCTCGGCGAGGATCTCGTCGGGCAGCACCGCCCCGTCGCGTCGGTAGCGGGCGGCACCGAGGTCGAAGTCCGTCGTGTCGAGGTCCACGCCGGCCGCGGACACGACTTTCAGCGCCTCCGCGCAGACCTCCGGCCCGATGCCGTCGCCGCCGATCACGGCGATCCGATGCCTGGTGCTCGCGGTCACTTCCCTCCCTCTTCCTTCTTGTCCTGATCTCTTGTCGATCCCTGCCGGTCATCCCGGCGGTCAGTCCTGCCGCCCCCGTTGCCCCGCCTCGCCCCCGCCGTCCAGCTTCGTCCCCGGGTCGTCCGGCCCGCGGCCGGCCTCCGGGGAACCGGGCGGGAATTGAAAAACCGCCCACGCAGTGGACGGTTCGACGGCGCGCGGGGGTGGGGCGCGCCTAGTGAATAATGCCTACGAGGTGCTCGGAACGGTGCATGGTTACCTCAGTCTCTCGCAGGCGGATGGGCCCCGTCAACAGCGGGTGCGGGCGTCCGGCGCCCTCCTGGGGGCGGTTAGCCTGGCTGGTGCCGGCGCAGTGCACTGCACAGCCCGCACGCCCGCCTCCCGGAGGACATCGCCGTGACCAACGCATCCGCCAACCAGACCGAGACGACGAAGCTCACCCAGGCAACCCGTGACCGCCTGGTGGCCGAGCTGGAGGACCTCACCACCCGCGGCCGGGTGGAGATCGCCCAGCAGATTGAGGCGGCCCGGGCACTCGGAGACCTGAGCGAGAACGGCGACTACCACGCGGCCAAGGACGCCCAGGGCAAGATGGAGTCCCGCATCCGCCAGCTCCAGGCGATGCTCAAGCATGTCGAGATCGTCGACGAGACGGGTTCCGACGATGGCTCCGTATCGCTGGGCAGCACCGTCACGCTGCGCTACGAGGGCGACGACGAGGACGACACCCAACGGTTCTTCGTCGGCTCCATCGAGGAGCGCCAGGGTGACCTGCACGTGATCTCGCCCAGCTCACCCCTGGGCCAGGTGCTGGTCGGCCGCGGTGCCGGGGACAGTGTCGAGTACCAGGCACCCGGGGGCACGCTCAAGGTCCACATCGTCGCCGTCGAACGCTGATGGCACCGCGCACGCTGAGCGAGAAGATCTGGGACGCGCACGTCGTCCATGCGGCCGCGGGCGAGCCCGACCTGCTGTTCATCGACCTCCACCTGATCCACGAGGTCACGTCGCCCCAGGCGTTCGACGGCCTGCGCCTCGCCGGACGGAAGGTGCGGCGACCCGATCTCACCGTCGCCACGGCGGATCACAACGTCCCCACCACCGACATCGACAAGCCGGTTGCCGACCCGATCTCGGCCCAGCAGCTGCAAGTGCTCGACGACAACACGGCGGAGTTCGGCATCACCTGCTACCCGATGGGCGACCCCAACCAGGGCATCGTGCACATCATCGGCCCGGAGCAGGGCTGGACGCAGCCGGGCATGACGATCGTGTGCGGGGACAGCCACACCTCGACCCACGGGGCCTTCGGCGCGCTCGCCTTCGGCATCGGCACCAGCGAGGTCGAGCACGTGCTCGCCACGCAGACCCTGCCCCAGGTGCGGCCGAAGACGATGGCGGTGACGGTCGAGGGCGCGCTCGCTCCGGGCGTGACGGCGAAGGACATCGCGCTGGCCGTCATCGGGGCGATCGGCACCGGGGGCGGCATCGGCCACGTGATCGAGTACCGGGGCTCGGCCATCCGCAGCCTGTCGATGGAAGGCCGCATGACGCTGTGCAACATGTCGATCGAGGGCGGGGCACGAGCCGGGCTCGTGGCACCGGACGAGACCACGTTCGAGTACGTCAAGGGCCGTGACCGTGCGCCGGTGGGCGAGGCCTGGGAGGCCGCCCTGGACTACTGGCGCAGCCTCCCGACCGACGAGGGGGCCCGGTTCGACCAGGAGGTCGTGCTGGATGCATCGTCCATCACGCCCCACGTCACCTGGGGCACCAACCCGGCCCAGGTCGTCCCGATCGGCGAGAACGTGCCCGATCCCGCCGCCATGGACGACGCGGGCGACCGGGAGGCCGCCGAGCGGGCGCTGGTCTACATGGGGCTCCAGGCCGGGACGCCGATGCGGGACATCAGAGTCGACACCGTGTTCCTGGGCAGCTGCACCAACTCGCGCATCGAGGACTTCCGCGTCGCCGCGGCGGTGCTCGACGGGCGCTCGGTGTGCGCGGGTGTGCGGGCGCTCGCCGTGCCCGGCTCGCACCGGGTGAAGGCCGAGGCCGAGGCCGAGGGCCTGGACAAGGTGTTCACGGCGGCTGGATTCGAGTGGCGCGAACCGGGCTGCTCCATGTGCCTCGCCATGAACCCCGACAAGCTCGCCGTGGGCGAACGCTGCGCGTCGACCTCCAACCGGAACTTCGAGGGGCGCCAGGGCCGCGGCGGGCGCACCCACCTCGTGTCACCTGCCGTCGCGGCGGCCACCGCGGTCGCCGGCTCGTTTGCCCTCCCGGAGGACCTGGACTGATGGAGCCAGTTGTCATCGTGACCGGACGCGCCGTACCGCTCGACCGCACCGACGTCGACACCGACCAAATCATCCCCTCGGACTGGCTCAAGCGGGTGGAGCGCACCGGTTTCGGAGCCGGCCTCTTCTCGGAGTGGCGGGACGACCGCAACTTCGTGCTCAACGACCCCGAGTTCGTCGGGGCCACCATTTTGGTGGCGGGTCATAACTTCGGCACCGGGTCATCGCGCGAGCACGCGGTCTGGGCGCTCATGGACTACGGGTTCCGCGCCGTCGTCTCCTCACGCTTCGCCGACATCTTCCGCAACAACTGCACGAAGCAGGGGCTGCTCCCGGTGCAGGTCCCCGAGGAACTCGACCGGGCGCTGCTCCATGCGGTGACCGAGGACCCGTCGCTCGAGCTCACCATCGACGTGGCCCGGGGAACGATCGAGGCCCCGGCGGCGGGGCTGGCCGGCACCTTCCCGCTCGACGACTTCACCCGCCAGCGCCTGCTGAACGGATGGGACGACATCGGCCTGTCGCTGCGCTACGCCGACGACATCACGGCCTACGAGAACAGGCGGCCCGCCTTCTTGCCCTCGGCTTGACGGCCATGGTGACGTTCCGTCCCATGACCGAGGCCGACGTGCCGGCTGCCGTGGCGGCCTTCGACAGCGGGCTGCTCGCCCTGCAGGCCCGCCACTCCCTCCCGGTGACGGGCAATTCGATTCAGGACGAGCGGCGGCGCCTGGACCGCACGCGCCACTTCTTGGGGACGGACCCGAACGGGTCATGGGTGGCCGAGGACGGCGGCACCGTCATCGGGATGTCGCAGTCCTTCGTCCGGGAGGACTACTGGATGCTCTCGCAGCTCGGCACGGTACCGGGCCGCCAGGGTCGCGGCGTCGGCCGCGAGCTCCTCCGCCTGGCCCTCACCCACGGAGACCCGCACAGCCCGGGGACGATCCAGTGCTCGCGCGACCCCAAGGCGATGGCTCTCTACACGAGCCTCGGGTTCGTGCTCCACCCGGTGGTGGCGGCGTGGGGCGCCATGCGCCCGCACGCCGTCGAGCGGCCCGCTGAGGTCCTGCGCTACGAACCGGACCAGGTGGCCGACGCCGAGCTGCAGGCGGTCACCGCCATCGACCGAACGGTGCGCGGGTCGGCCCGCACCGTCGACATCGTGTCGATGCTGTCCCAGCCCGGCAGCCGTCTGCTGCTCCACGGCGACCAGGGGTACGCCGTCGCCCGCGACGAGCGGATCGTGACTCTCGGCGCCTGCCAGGAGGAGTCGGCGGCGTTGGTGCTGCGGGCCATGCTGGCCGAGGCGCCGGCGGGCGAGACGATCGAGATCAACTGGCTGACCTCCGCGCAGCAGTGGGCCATCCGGGTCGTCGTCGAGGCCGGCATAGAGCTCCTGCCCTATGGCCCGGTGATGGTGCGCGGCATGGACGGGCCGCCCAGCCCGTACATCCCGAGCGGCGGGTACGGGTAGCGTCCCCCTCCACTCAGCCGTCGTACCAGCGGTAGTGCGTCCAACCCGCCATGGGCCGGGCACCGAGGCGCTGGTAGAAGTCCAGCGCCGGAGCGTTCCACTCGAGCACCTCCCATTCCAGGCGACCCTCGGTCTGGTCGCGCAGGTGGGTGAGCAGCGCGGTGGCGTGGCCCTTCCGGCGGTGCCCAGGCCGGACGTAGATGTCCTCGAGCCAAATGCCCGACTTGCCCAAGAAGGTGGAGAACGTGCGGAACCACAGCGCATGTCCGGCCAGCCCACCGTCACCGTCCTCAATGACCGAATCGTGGACGATGGCGTCGGGCCCGAACAGCGCGGCGGCGAGGTCGTCCTCGCTGATCACCACGTGCTCGGAGAGGTTCTCGAACTCGGCCAGCTCGCGGATCATGGCCACGAGCTCGGGCACATCCGCCTCGGCCGCGGGGCGGATCACCCCCTATGCGCCCGATTCGCCGCGGACACCACCGCGCTCAGCGAGGCGTCGAGGATGGACGAGTCGCGTCCGACGCCCCACCAGGTCGAGCCGTCAGGACCGGCGACTTCCACGTACGCCACCGCCGAGGCGCCGGAACCTTCCGTCAGGGCGTGCTCGGAATAGTCCTTCACCTCCAGCACAATACCGAGATCGGCCTTCAGCGCGGCCACCAGCGCATCGATGGGGCCGTTGCCCTCACCGGTCACGGTGCGATGCTGACCGTCCACCAGCAACTGCGCCGTCACGCTCGTGTGACCACGCGCCGTGGTCACCTCGCTGGTGATCAGGCGCAACCCAGGCTCCTCCGGCAGGTAGATCTCCTCGAAGACGTCCCACATCTGGCCCGAGCCGATGACCGTACCGCTGGCCTCGGTGATCGCCTGCACGCGCTTGGAGAACTCGATCTGCAGTCGCCGCGGCAGATCGAGCCCGTGGTCCGTGTCCATCAGGTAGGCCACGCCCCCCTTGCCGGACTGGCTGTTGACCCGAATGATGGCCTCGTACGTGCGTCCTGTGTGCTTGGGATCGATCGGCAGGTAGGGCACCTCCCACTCGTCGTAGTCCTCCCCGATGGCGGCCATGCCCTTCTTGATGGCGTCCTGGTGCGATCCCGAGAACGCCGTGTACACCAGGTCGCCCGCGTAGGGGTGCCGCGGGTGGACCGGCAGCCGGGTGGCGTACTCGGCCACCCGGCGCACCTTCTCGATGTCGCCGAAGTCCAGCGTGGGGTCGATCCCCTGTGAGAATAGGTTCATGGCAAGCGTGACGATGTCGACGTTGCCGGTGCGCTCGCCGTTCCCGAACAGCGTGCCCTCCACCCGGTCCGCCCCGGCCAGCACGGCGAGCTCGGCCGCGGCGACGGCCGTGCCGCGGTCGTTGTGCGGGTGCAGGCTGAGCACGATCGAATCCCGGTTCTTGACCGTACGACCGAACCACTCGATCACGTCGGCATACGCGTTGGGGCTGTACATCTCGACCGTGGCTGGCAGGTTGACGATCATGGGCTGTTCGGGCGTGGGTTCGATCACGTCCATAACCGCCTCGCAGATTTCCACGGCGAAGTCCGGCTCCGTACCCGTGAAGCTCTCGGGTGAGTACTCGTAGCGGATGTCGGTGCCGGGGACTTGGGCCTCGTATTTACGGCACAGCTCGGCGGCCTTGACCGCGATGTCGATGATGCCGGGCTTGTCGAGCCCGAACACGACGCGCCGCTGCAGCTCGGAGACGGAGTTGTAGAAGTGGACCACGGCCTGCCGGGCGCCGTCGAGAGACTCGAACGTGCGCTCGATGAGCTCCTGGCGGCACTGCACCAGCACCTGTATCTCGACGTCGTCGGGGACGAGCCCCTCGTCGATGATCAGTCGCTGGAAGTCGTAGTCCGTCTGCGAGGCCGACGGGAAGCCGACCTCTATCTCCTTGAAGCCCACGTCGACCAGCGTCTGGAAGAGCGCCAGCTTGCGCTCGGGGTCCATGGGGTCGATGAGGGCCTGGTTCCCGTCCCGCAGGTCGACACTGGCCCAACGGGGCGCCTGCGTGAATTGGCGGTCGGGCCACGTGCGGTCGTGCAGCACGAGCGGCACGTGCGACCGGTACTTGCCGAAGGGCATGGGCGACGGGTCGCAAGGCAGGGTCAGGCGACCCCGCTCCCTGTCGCCACCACTTCCTTTCTCTCCCTGAACCATGTCGTTCCCTTTCCGTTTCATGTGCGACCTCATCCGTGACATCGGCCCGATCCGTCACCGGCCCAACAAAAAACCTCCTGGCCATTCGGCGCAGGAGGTTGCGAGCGAACGCGACGGGGCGTTCGCCGTCAGGTAAGCAGCAGGTCGGACGTCGTGCACTTCACCATGTCGGGCTCAATTGTCCCATCGGGCCGGCCACGAGTCAAGGCGGCCGGCCCGGCGCAGCGCCTCACGGACGCCGCGTCGGCGAGCCGAATCGCACCAGATTGCCGTCGGGGTCGGTGTGCGCCGCCTCCCACACGCCGAAGCCGGGGTCGAAGAGCTCGCCCGTCTCGCCCACTCCCGCCGCCCGCCACTCGGCGTGGAGGGCGGCGACGTCGTCGACGGCGATGTAGGCGGCCCCCCGCTCCGCCGCCGGCGCCAGGTCCGGTGCATGGCGGAAATGGATGCGCACTCCGTCGCGGGCGGCGGTCCCATAGCCGCCGCCGTGCACGTGCACCGCGAAGCCGAGGGCCTCGTAGTGAGCCTGCATCGCGGCGAGGTCGGCGGTGGGAAAGATCGGGGAGATGCTCTGCAGGGTGGCCATGGTGGGTCACGCTACCGTTGTCGGATGCGCCGACTCCTGAGCACACTGATCCGGGCTGCCCTGGTGATCGCGGTGTTGGCGGTGGTGCGCGCCGTCCTGCTCGACCGCGCGCCGAGCCGGCCGCTCCACGGGGCCGAACCGGTCATCGGCAGCCTGGACACCTGGCCGGCCGTGCCGCGCAAGCCGAAGACCTGAGAGGTTGCCTCAGAGCGTGACGCGGTTGCCTCAGAGCGTGACGCGGTGGATGTCGAGGATCCCCTCGTCGCCGCGCAACTGGTCGACGACGGCATCGGGTGCCGGGGTGGTGGTCGAGATGACCATCATGGCGGTCGAGGCCTCGGGGCTCGGTCCCACGGCCATGGACGAGATGGAGACGGCCGCCGCGCCCAGCGCGGTGCCGACGATGCCGATGACGCCCGGGCGGTCGTCGTTGCGGACCACCAGCATGTGGTTCGACGGAGGCACCTCCACCACGTGCTCGTCCACGATGACGATGCGCGGCTCGGTGCGCAGCCCCACCGTGATGAGCGTGCCGGCAACCGAGTGCGAGCCGGAGCGGAGCGTGATCAGCGACTTGTAGTCGTGCGACGTGGCCGTCGAGGACTCACGCACCTGCAGGCCGCGCCGCTCCGCCAGCTGCGGCGCGTTCACATAGGACACCGGCTCCTCGGTGGAACCGCCGAAGATCCCCTTCAGCACGGACAGGGTCAGGATGCCCGTGCTCTCCCCCGCCAGCTCGCCCTGGTACTCGATGTCGATGGCGGCGGGCAGGCCGTCGTGCAGGCCGACGAAGAAGCGGCCCAGCTGCTCGGCCAGCGCCATGAACGAGCGCACCGCGTCGGAGACGTCGGTCGCCGCGACGTTGACCGCGTAGGGGACGAAGTCGCCCGCCAGGGCGAGCAGCACCTGTTCAGCGATGGTCACGCCCGCCTTGTCCTGCGCCTCCTCGGTGGAGGCGCCGAGGTGTGGCGAGACCACGACCTGTGGCAGCTCGAAGAGGGGCGACTCCGTGCAGGGCTCCTTGGCGAACACGTCGAGACCGGCCCCGGCGACGATGCCGTCGCGGATCGCCTCCGCCAACGCGTCCTCGTCGACGATGCCGCCGCGGGCCGTGTTGACGATCCGGATGCCGGGCTTCGCCTTGGCCAGCAGGTCGCGCCCGAACAGGCCCAGCGTCTCGGGGGTCTTGGGCGTGTGGATGGAGACGAAGTCCGCCTGGGCCACCAGCTCCTCGATGCTGACGAGCCGCACCCCCATGGCCCGGGCCCGCTCATGAGAGACGAAGGGGTCGTAACCGACGAGCTCCATGCCGAACGCGTGGGCCCGCTGGGCCACCAACGAGCCGGCCCGCCCGAGCCCCACGACCCCGAGCACCTTGCCGTGCAGCTCGACGCCCTCCCACTTCGAGCGTTCCCAGCGCCCGGCCACCAGCGCGGCATGGGCCTGGGGGATGTTGCGGGCCTGGGCCAGCAGCAGCGCCATGGCCTGCTCGGCCACCGAGAGGATGTTCGACGTCGGCGCGTTGACCACCATGACGCCGCGCTCGGTGGCCGCGCCCACGTCGACGTTGTCGAGGCCGACCCCGGCCCGGCCCACGACCTGGAGCGAGGACCCGGCCGCCAGCACCTCCCCCGTCACCTGGGTGGCCGAGCGGATGATCAGCGCGTGGGCCCCCGCGACGGCCTCGAGCAGCTGCTCGGGGCTGAGGCCCTCCTGCACGTCGACCTCGTGGCCGGCGTCCGCCAGCAGGTCGAGCCCGCTCTGGGCGATCTTCTCGGTTACCAGAACCCGTGCCACCGCGGTGGCCTCCTCACTCCCCCCGCCGAATGTGGATCAGTCTTGCGCCTCGGCGAACAGAGCGGCCAGCCGGGACACGCCCTCGACCATGTCGTGATCGGCCATGGCGTACGACATGCGGAAGTAGCCCGGGGCACCGAAGGCCTCCCCGGGGACGACCGCCACCTTGGCCTCGTTGATGCAGACCTCGGCCAGCTCCGCGCTCGTCGCCGGGCGCTGTCCCCGCAGCGACCGCCCGAGCAGCCCCTTGACCGAGGGGAAGGCGTAGAACGCCCCCTCCGGCTCGACGCAGACGACACCCTCGATGTCGTTGAGCATCGTCACGATCGTCTGGCGGCGGCGGTCGAAGGCGGCCCGCATGCTGGCCACGTCCTCGAGCCCGCCCGACACGGCGGCCAGCGCGGCCCGCTGGGCCACGTTCGACACGTTGGAGGTCTCGTGGCTCTGGATGTTGGTCGCCGCGCCGATCATGTCCGTCGGACCGATGAGCCACCCGACCCGCCACCCCGTCATGGCGTAGGTCTTGGCGACGCCGTTGGCCACCAGGCAGCGGTCGGCCAGCTCCGGCACGAGCACGGGCATGGAGTGGTGCTCGGCGCCGCCGTAGACCAGGTGCTCGTAGATCTCGTCGGTGAGCACCCAGATCCCCTTGGCCAGGGCCCACTGCCCGATCGCCTCGATCTCGTCACGGGGGTAGACCGCACCCGTCGGGTTGGACGGCGACACGAAGAGGAGCGCCTTGGTGTTGGGGGTCCAGGCCGCCTCGAGGTCCTCCACCGAGGACCGGAAGCCCGTCGTCTCGTCCGAGGACACGACGACGGGCGACCCGCCGGCCAGCGCGATGGACTCGGGGTAGGTCGTCCAATAGGGGGCGAGCACGATCACCTCGTCCCCCGGGTCGCACAGCACCGCGAAGGCGTTGGCCACGGCGTGCTTCCCGCCGTTGGTGACCAGCACCTGGGCCGCCGTCACCTCGAGGCCGGAGTCGCGCCGGGTCTTGGCCGCGATCGCCTCGCGCAGTGCCGGGATACCGCCCGTCGGCGTGTAGTGGTGGTTGGCCGGGTCCCGGCACGCCGCGACCGCTGCCTCCACGATGTGCGCGGGCGTCGGGAAGTCCGGCTCGCCGGCGCCGAAGCCGATGACGTGCTCCCCCGCCGCCTGCAGCGCCTTGGCCTTCGCATCGACCGCCAGGGTGGCCGAGGGCGCGACAGCGGCGGCCCGGCGAGAGATCCGGCGGAGCTCGGTCGGCGTGGAGGAAGGCGTCGTCACGGGTGCCATGATCTCATACGTGCCAGACATCCCCGACATCAAGATCCCCCCCGAGTTGCTGCCCTCCGACGGGCGTTTCGGCTCCGGCCCCTCCAAGGTTCGCCCGGCGCAGGTGGACGCGCTGGCCGCGGTGGCCGGGACATACCTCGGCACGAGCCACCGCCAGAAGACGGTCAAGTCACAGGTCGGCCGCGTGCGCGCCGGCATGCGCGAGCTCTTCTCGCTCCCCGACGACTACGAAGTCGTGCTCGGCAACGGGGGGACGACTTGCTTCTGGGACGCGGCCACGTTCGGGCTCATCGAGGCCCAGAGCCAGCACCTGAGTTTCGGCGAGTTCTCCTCGAAGTTCGCGGCCTGCGCCACGTCGGCGCCGCACCTGCAGGACCCCCAGGTCATCGCGTCCGAGGCCGGCACCCATCCGAAGCCGGTGGCCGATGCCTCCGTCGACCTGTACGCCCTGACCCACAACGAGACCTCCACCGGGGTGTCCATGCCCATCCGGCGGCCCGACGGCGTCACCCTCCCCGCCGACGGGGGCGGCCTGGTGGCCGTGGACGGGACCTCGGGCGCCGGGGGCCTGCGGGTCGACCCGGCCGAGTTCGACGCCTATTACCTGGCTCCCCAGAAATGCTTCGCCAGCGACGGCGGACTGTGGATCGCGCTCATGTCGCCCGCCGCGCTCGAGCGGGTGGAGCGGATCGCTGCGTCGGGCCGCTACATCCCCACCTTCCTCGACCTCAAGACGGCCGTCGACAACTCGGTGCTGGACCAGACCTACAACACGCCGGCACTGGCCACCATCTTCCTGCTGGCCGAACAGCTCGACTGGATGAACTCCAACGGCGGGCTGGAGTGGACGGCGTCGCGCTGTGACCGCTCGGCCGAGATCCTCTACACGTGGGCCGAGCAGTCCGGCTTCGCCCGTCCCTTCGTCGAGAACCCGGCCGACCGCAGCCACGTCGTCGGCACCGTCGACTTCGTCGACGCGGTCGACGCCAGCGCGGTGGCGGCGGTGCTGCGGGCCAACGGCATCGTCGACACCGAGCCGTACCGAAAGCTCGGGCGCAACCAGCTGCGCGTCGCCATGTTCCCGGCGATCGAGCCCGACGACGTGGCCTCGCTGTGCGGCTGCATCACCCACGTGGTGGGCGCGCTCGCCGGCTGACCCTCCGATCGCCTCGGCGTCGGGTCCCCGGAGGGGCCGAGCCCGCGCCGAGGATCCCCCAGGGGGGCGTCCGAGCGCGGCGGCGCAGCGTCCTCCAACCAGGGTGCCTTGCATCACAAGGTAGCTTGTGGTATACCCAGTATGTGCATGCCCAGCGCGGCGAACGGGTGAGCGTGACGTCGACATCCGACACGAGGAAGGGCAGGTCAGAGCTATGAGCACTGCGACCCTGGCCGACGCTCCACCGGTCACCGCCGGTGGGAGCCAGTGGGCCGTCGAGACACACGGGCTGACCAAGCGGTTCGGGGAGAACACCGCCGTGGACGACGTCGAGCTGCTCGTGCCCAGAGGCTGCGCCTTCGGGTACCTGGGCCCCAACGGCGCCGGCAAGACCACGTTGATCCGCGTGCTGCTCGGCTTGACCCACGCCGACGCCGGCACGATGTCGCTGCTCGGCTTCCCCGTCCCCCGCCACCGAGACCGCGCCCTGGCCCGCGTCGGGGCCATCGTCGACGAGCCCCGCTTCCACGCCCACCTGACCGGGCGCCAGAACCTCCAGATCCTCGCCGCCGCACGCGAACCGGCGGCGAAGGACCGCATCGCGCCGGCGCTCGAGCGAGTCGGCATCCTGCACCGGGCCGACGACAAGGTGTCGAAGTACTCCATGGGCATGCGCCAGCGCCTGGGCGTCGCCGCCTGCCTGCTCGGTGACCCGCAGCTCCTCATCCTCGACGAGCCCATGAACGGGCTCGACCCGGCGGGCATGCTCGACATGCGCGACATGATCAAGGCGCTGGTCGCCGAGGGACGCACGGTCGTGCTCTCGTCCCACCTGCTCGACGAGGTGGAGCGCACCTGTGACGCCGTTGCCATCGTGGACCGCGGCAAGGTCATCCGGCAGGGGCCGATCTCCCAGCTGCTGGCCGGGTCGTCGTTCGAGCTGCAGATCGAGTGCTCCGAACCGGACCGGGCTCGCACCCTGCTGGAGGCAACGGCGATCGGCGCGGGGATCCAAGTCGGCGCTGACGGCCTCGGCATGACGCTGCCGGAGGGAACGTCGCGCGACGTCATCGCCGAGGTCAACCGGGTGCTGGTCGAGGGCGGGATCGCCGTGTACCGGCTCCAGCACATCCAGGCCTCGCTCGAGGCCTGGTTCCTCCAGGTCACGAGCCGACTGGGGGCGCCGGAATGACGACCATCTCTGACGTCGGCGCCCCGGCCCCCGGTCCGGCCCCAGACACGATTCCGGCGGCGACGCGGGGCGATCACCGCGGCTCGTGGATCCCGACCTGGGGCATGGTCACCACGCGCTTCATGGAGCTGCGCAAGCGCCGGGGGCTGATGATCGCCCTGATCGCCGTGAACATCGGCATCCCGGTGATCTTCCTCGCCGTACGGCTCATCTCCCACGCCGTGGACCCCAAGTCCTACGGGCCTGCCGGCGGCTACACCATCTTCACCACGCTGGTGCTCGGCTTCATGTACGTCTTCGGGTTCATCGTGGCGGCCGTCGTCGGCTGCACGGCGGGATCGGTCGACCTGACCGATGGGATGTTCCGCCATCTGGTGATCACGGGTCGATCCCGGCTGGCCCTGTACTTCGCGCGCATCCCGGCCGGGTTGGCCATCGTCATCGCCATGGTTGCGGTCGGGTACACGATCGTCTGCGCCGTCTGCGTGTTCGCCGCCCCGACGCAGCTCAACTACGACGGGATCAACGTGCCACAGGGGCTTTCGCGTCCCGCGCTGGACACCTGGGCGGCCGACCACGCCGACCAGGTGATCTGCAACTTCAACTACAACGGGCCGAACGTCCCGCCGGACGTCCCCTGTGGCAACGGCCAGACCAGCGGTCCCCCACCCGGTGCCACCATCAAGACGCCGAAGGGCACGATCACCGTCCCCGCCAGTGAATCGCCGGCGCAGCTCCGGGCGTTCGCCGTCACCATGGCCAATCAGAACTACGCGGACTACAGCCGGGTCTTCCTGGTCCCGTCGACGTCGCTGATGGTCGACGTCGGCCTGTGGATCGCGCTGGAGGCGACCATCGGGTTCATCGTCGGCCTCGGGCTGGCCTCCTTGATGGGACAGCGGACGGTCCCGGTGATCCTCCTCGTCGTGCTGGAGCTGATCTTGACGCCGATCTTCAGCCGGGCCGTCATCGCCTACATGCTCAACGTCCAGCGGGGGATCGTGGGAGTGGCCATGCTCCACATCGAGCCGGGCAACCTCCCGACGCCGTTCAGCGGTGGCGGTCCCGGTGGCGGAGGCGGCGGGGGGCTGGGCCAGGATCTGCTGAGACCGGAGTCCACCCTGGTGGCCTCGCTGGTCATCGTGGGCTGGATCGTGTTCTGGACCGCCATCGGCGCCTGGCGCATGAAGACGCGCGACGCCTGAGGAGCGGCGACCTCAGGGCAGCGCGAAGCCGACGGAGGCGACCAGCTTCTCGCTCTCGTCCCACAGGCGCGCCGCGGCCGCGTCGTCACGGGCCCGGCGGCTCATGTGCCCGGGCTTGCAGCGCACCCAGTACAGCCCGCTCTTGGTGGCGGCCCCCGGGGACGTGGCGAGATAGACGGACGTCTTGGCCCCGCGCCGGGGGCTGATCTCGAAGGGCCGGACGAGGCGCATGCCGAACCCGCTCACGCCCCTGAGGTCGCCGTCCATGCCGAACGCGCTGCGGACCGGGCCGGGGTGGGCGGCGTTCGCCGTGACCCCGGTGCCATCGAGCCGCCGGGCCAGCTGGCGGGTGAAGAGCACGTTGGCCAGCTTCGAGCGGGAGTAGGCCTCCATCGCCTCGTAGCCCTTCTCGCTCTGCAGGTCCTCGAAACGCATGCCGTGCCGGGCGGCATGGTGCCCGACCGACGTGACGTTGACGATACGGGCCGGGGCGCTCGCGCGCAGGCGGTCGAGCAGCAGGTTGGTCAGGTAGAAGTGGCCCAGGTAGTTCACGCCGAAGGTCTGCTCGAAGCCCTGGGCCGTCAACGTGCGCTCCGACCATACGCCGCCGGCGTTGTTGACCAGGACGTCGAGGCGGTCCCAGCGCGAGTGGATCTCCTCGGCCGCCGTGCGGACCGACGCCAGGTCGGCGAGGTCGAGTGCCACGACGTGCACGTCGTCGTTCCACGTGCGTTGTGTCACCTCCTGGGCGGCGGCCTCGGCCTTGGCCGTGTTGCGGCAGGCCAGCACCGTGGTGGCCCCGAGCCCGGCCACGCCGACGGCGGTCTCGAACCCGATGCCGATGTTGGAGCCGGTGACGACGACGACCTTGCCTTGCATGCTCATGGAGATCCATTCTGGATGGGCGGAGCTCTCTGCTGCAGTCCGCGGACCGGTCACACCGGCCGGCCGCACCGGCGCACGCGACCGCACGATTTGCCAAGATGGTCCCGTAGCGACGGCCGGCGGCCAGTCTACGGAGGTCCGTGCCGAAGGACCGGCTGCGTCCGACACGGCGCCGGCGGGAGGCAGGCATGACCATCATCTCGAACCCGACCCTCGACGGGCTGCTGCTGCAGGTCCTCGTCACGCCCGAAGGCCAGGCCGATCCCTACCCCTCCTACGCGCTGATGCGAGACGAGGCCCGGGCGTTCCGCACCGCGTTCGGGCCCTACGTGGTCAATGGCTACGAGGAATGCCTCGGCGTGCTGCGCGACCCGCGCCTCGGCCGGGGCGTGGGCGTGGAGGACAACTCGGCGGGCATCTTCGGCGACGGCGGCGCCCGGCGCGACGAGTTCTTCGAGTCGTCCCGCCACAACATGCTCTTGTCGGACCCGCCGGACCACACCCGCCTGCGCCGGCTTGTCTCGCGTTCGTTCACGCCGCGCCAGGCGGAGGCGCTGCGGCCGGCCATCCACCGATTGGTCGACGACCTGCTCGATTCACTGGAGGACGCGGGCGACGTGGAGTTCATGGCCGCGTTCGCCCTGCCACTGCCCATGGCCGTCATCGGCGAGCTCGTCGGCGTCCCGGCTGCCGATCGCGCCGGGCTCCAGCCCCAGGTGCGCGCCGTGGCCAAGGGCATCGAACCGGTGCTGAGCGACGAGGAGACCGAGACGGCCTTGCAGGCCAGCGTCCTCCTGGGCGAGTACTTCGAGAAGCTCCTGGACGAACGCCGGCGCCGTCCCTGCGACGACCTGCTGAGCGCTTTGGTGCAGGCCAGGGAGAACGACGACCGCCTGACCGACGAGGAGATCGCGTCGACGGCGATCCTCCTCTTCGCCGCAGGCTTCGAGACCACGACGAACCTGCTCGGCAACGGGCTCCTGGCGCTGCTGGGTCACCCGGACCAGCTGGCGGACTGGCGGGCCCACCCCGAGATCGCGCCGTTGGCCGTCGAGGAGCTGCTGCGCTTCGACAGCCCGGTGCAGTTCAACCTGCGCACCGCGCTCGAGCCCGCCGACCTCCTCGGCGAGCCGCTGGCGCGCGGCGACCGCATCGTGATCCTGCAAGGCGCGGGCAACCACGACCCGGCGCGCTTCGAGCGTCCTGACGAGCTCGACCTACGGCGCCAGGACAACACCCCATTGAGTTTCGGGTGGGGCGCCCACCACTGCATCGGCGCCCCCCTGGCACGCCTCGAGGGAGAGGTCGCCTTCAACGCGTTGCTGGCCCGGTTCGGGTCGATCGCGTTCACCGGCACAGAGCCGCAGTGGCGTCCGGGCTTCACCTTGCGCGGCCTGGCCGAGCTCCCCCTGCGCCTGTCGGCTCACTGATCCTCGCCGGCTGGCCCGTGGGCCTCCTCCCACACTGCGGGCCGGCCGACGGCGGACGCCTCGGGACCCAACCGCTCGACGTAGTACGGGTGCACCACGCGCCAGCGCTCGGGTGGCGGCCAGGGCGGGTCGGTGCCGTCGCACACGAACCCGAGCTGTTCGAGGCAGACGTGCCAGCCCGCCGCGTCGCGGGCCGCCTTGCCGTGCTCGGGGAACGTCACGGTGAGGGAGAGGATGCACCCCGACCCGTCGGCTTCGAGCTCGAAGCGCAGGACGTCGTCGGCCCAGCGCAGCTCCAGGCGGGAAGGGGCTCGAACGCCAGCATCTCGCCGTCGAAGGGCTCGCCCCCCGACTGGCGGAAGGAGAAGTGCAGCGGCGCGCCGGCCGCCCGGTCTCCCTCCAAGGTGGTCGGGAACCAGCCGGCCAGGTGCTCGTCCTCCGTCAGGGCGCGCCGACTACTCATGGGCCGACAACTGATGGGAAGGACTCCCCCTCGCTGCCCTCCATGAACTGGAGGTGGCGCTCCAGGGCGTTGAGGTGGGCCGCCCACTGCCGCCGGTAGGGGGCCAACCACTCGTCGACCTCACGCAGCGGCGCCGAGCGCACCCGGTAGATCCGGCGCTGGGCATCGGTTCGGGATTCGACGAGCCCGGCGTCACGCAGGACCTTGAGGTGCCGGGAGACCGCCGGCTGGCTCAGGTCGAGCAATCCCACCAGGTCGCTCACGGGCCTCTCCTCCTGCACGAGAAGGTCGAGAATGCGGCGGCGGTTGTCCTCCGCCAGCACCGCGAACATCGTGGTCACACAAGTAGTATCTGCCTAGCCGTATATAACTGTCAATGGATATTCAACGGAGGCAGGGGCCGCCGCGCCCTCAACGAGGGGCGGACGCCTTGGCGGCGAGCCGGCGCAGCGGCGGGACGGTGGGCGGCGGCTGGCGCCGTGGCGGGAGGGCGCCCAGCAGCTCCGCCGTCGCCGCGGTGACCAGCGCGACGGCGCGCTCGAACGCCTCCTCGGTCGGGGGCGACGTCGACTGCACGCCGCTGACCTTGCGGACGTACTGGCGGGCCGCCGCCTCCATCTCCTCCGGCGTGGCCGCGGGCTCGAGGCCGCGCAGCGTGGTGATGTTCCTGCACATGGGGCTCACCCTATGCCCGCGACAGGTGGCGGGCCGACCCGCGCGTGGCACAGCGGCCCCGTGTCACCGCCACCGTCACGCGGTGCCCGGCGGAGTCGTTCTGCACCCGGAGCAGATCACTGCCCGGCGCTGACGTGACCCGCGCCCCCGAGACCCGGGCGCAGTAGCCGTGCGGGTAGTGCACCTCCGTCGGCACGAAGATGATCGTCGGCGCGTGGACCCGGTGGTCGGGCACATAGGCCAGATGGAAGTCGGCGGTCGTAGGCGAGAAGTCGAACGCGATCGGGACGCCCGCGACGGCCTGCGGGTAGGTGCGGCTGAGGACGAGGGCCGTCGACCGCAGGCGCCCGTCGGCCTTGAGGAGCGCCTCGGACCCGCTTCCGGTGGGGTCGCCGTAGTACTTCCAGGCCCAGTAGACCCAACCGACCTGCTGCGCGTCCATGGCCGCCGTGATGGCCGAGAGGAGTGGCGCGTTGCTGGTGGCGCCGAACTCGCTCACGAACATGGGGGGCCCACCCGGCTGGTCGCTCGAGGCGAGCCCGGGGCGGTCCGCGGCCCGGACGCCGAGCGAGTGCAGATCCTGATGGGCGCAGAGGGCCAGGTTGGTGGGGTTGCCGCTCACCGGGCTCCGGGCGCCGCAGTAGATGTGGACGTTGTAGACCAGCTTGGGCAGGTTCATCGGACCGAGGTAGGTCGGGAACCCGCGGCTCGCGTAGTTGTCCGGCTCGTCGAGGATCAGGTGGCCGGGGTCGTTGGCCAGGATTGTCGGCACGACGCCGTTGGCGGGGTCGTGACGGGGGCACCGCAGTGCCGGCGCGCCGTGCGACGGGGTGCCGATATGGGCCCGGCCCGTGTAGAAACACTCGAGCTGCGCGTCGAAATGCTCGTCGCCGATGGTCACCAGCGACTTGGAGAAGGGCTCGTTGAAGGGGTCGTAGCCGAGGATCCACTGGTTCCCGCGAAAGGCGTGCGCCACGTCGCCCCACACGCGGTCGTACTCTCCTTGCAGGTCGCCCCGTACGTCGTTCCTCCAGAAGTGGCCGTAGGCGATGCCGGCGGCGGCGGTGGCGTACTCGAGCGACCAGCGCCCCGGTGGGTCGACACTGGCCACGCCGTTGGTGCAGACCGCCCATGCGGGGGCGCCCTCGCCGTCGAACGCCTCGTTGTACACGTCCTGGTGCATGTCGAGGATGGTGTAGATGTGAAAGCGCCCCAGCAGGTTCACGGTCGCCTGTAACCGGCTCACGTACTGGTCCAAGACGGCCTGGTTGAACTGGTGCGGGTCCGTCGGCGCCCCGCGCCCGCAGATGGCCGGGTCGTTGGACGGCGCAGTGCCGGGCTCCAGGCCGCTCCACGTCATCCCCAGGCGCACCACGTTGAAACCCAATCGGGCCATGAGCGAGGCGTCGGCCGCGGACAGGTTCCACGGCTTCCCCGGCGCGGCGACCAGCTCGTACGGCGGGTACTTGTACACCGCGTCGACGCCGTGGAAGAAGACGATGCGGCCCTCGCGGTCGTAGAGGTACGGTCCGCCCGGTGCCCGGATCGGGCCGGTGACCGCGCCCGCGCCACTCACGTCGGCACCCGTGAGGATCGGGGAGGCCAGGGTCGGCAGGGCCGGGCTGGCGGCGGCCGGATCGGGCGGTCCGCCGACCGCGACCGTGGCGGAGACCGAGAGCAGTACCAGGACAGGGGCGAGCCAGCGCAGCGGTCCACGACGCACGGCGGACAGTCTGGTCGCGCCACCCCGCGGGCTGGACGCGGCCTACGGCGGCTGTGGCAGACCGGACCGGGCCCGGAGGGACACGGTCAGTAGTCGAGGCCGGCGTACCAGTCGCCGCGGCCGGCGGGCGTGAGGTCCAGCAGGTTCCAGACCGGCGAGAGCAGGTCGATGCCCCGCTCGGGGATGTCGTCGGCCAGGCGGGGGTGGCAGGTGTAGAAGTGGCGGGGCGACCCATCGGCGTCGAGCGTGAAGACCGACAGGGCCGAGTCCTGGTTGCCGTCCTCGTCCTCGGCGGCGAAGTCGTACTGGAAGGTGGAGTCGCCGCAGCTGAGGAGGCGGACGTTGTCCCAGCCCCGGGCCCGGGCGTGGGCGCGCAACGCGGCCGGGTCGGCGGCGGATGCCACCACGTAGTCGGCGTTCTGCTCCAGGTGGGGGACGACGGCGTTCAGGCCGTCGACCCACATCGTGCACATGGGGCAGGGCGACGACTGCCGCTTCCCGTACATCACGTGCTGGACGACGAGCGCCCGCCGGGGCGACGTGAACAGCTCGCTGAGCCGCACCGTATGCACGGGCTCGTCGCCGGCACGGAGGTCGCGCGGCCCCTCGAGGAACTCGTAGTCGCGCACCGCCGCCCCGCGGGGCAACTGGCGCCGCAACGATGCCACCTTCTCCCGGTGCTGCATCAACTCCACCTCGGCCTGCCGGATCTCCTCGCGCCGCACGGCGTACTCGGACGGTTCGTCGAGTCGGGTCTGCAACATCGGGACCTCCTTGGCTCGATCCCGAATGTAGCGGCGCGCGCGGCGCCGGGCGTCAGGCGACCTGGTCGAGCACCCGGGCGATCCCCGTCAGCCGCCCGAGGCGTCCTGCACCCTGGTCTTGCCGGCCGAGATGAACGGCATCATGGCGCGCAGCTCCTGTCCGACCACCTCGATCTGGTGAGCCTTGCCCTGGGCGCGCAGCGCCTCGAAGCGGGGCCGGCCGGCCTGGTTCTCGGCGATCCACTCCTGGGCGAAGGCGCCGCTGCGGATTTCGTCGAGGATCGTCTGCATCTCGGCCCGGACGGCGTCGTTGATGACGCGCGGCCCCCGGGTCAGGTCGCCGTACTCGGCCGTGTCCGAAATGGAGTAGCGCATGCCGGCGATGCCCTGCTCGTACATCAGGTCGACGATGAGCTTGAGCTCGTGGAGGCACTCGAAGTACGCCGACTCGGGTTGGTAGCCGGCGTTGACCAGCGTCTCGAACCCGGCGGTCACGAGTGCCGTCAGGCCCCCGCAGAGCACCACCTGCTCGCCGAAGAGGTCGGTCTCCGTCTCCTCGTCGAACGTCGTGTCCAACACCCCGGCCCGGGTGGCCCCGATGGCATGCGCGTAGGACAGGGCGAGCTCGCGCGCCTTCCCGGTCGCGTCCTGGTGCACGGCGATGAGCGAGGGCACCCCGCCTCCCTCGGTGTAGGTCCGGCGCACCAGATGCCCCGGGCCCTTCGGCGCCACCATGGTCACGTCGACGCCCGGGGGCGGGACGATCTGGCCGAAGCGGATGTTGAAGCCGTGGGCGAACATGAGGCAGTCACCGTCGTTGAGGTGGGGCGCCACGAACTCGTCGTAGGCGGCCTTCTGCTCGGTGTCGGGCAGCAGGATCATGATCACGTCGGCCTCGCGGGCGGCGTCGGCCAGCGACGTCACCCGCAGTCCGGCTTCCTCGGCCTTGCGCCGGCTCGCACTCCCCTCGCGCAGCGCGACCCGCACGTCCACCCCCGATTCCATGAGGTTCTGCGCGTGGGCATGCCCCTGCGAGCCGTAGCCCAAGATGGCGACCTTGCGGCCGGCGATCAGGCTGGGGTCTGCGTCGGATTCGTAGTACAGCGTGGCCATGGCGTCAGCTCTTTCTCTCTGTGGTCTCGTCGATCGTCACGGGCGCGGGGTTTCAGTGCCGTTCCAGCTTAGGCAGCGCGACCCGTCCCGTCCGTTGGAGCTCCACGACGGTGTAGTGCTCCAGCAAACCCTCGAAGTCGTCGATCTTCTCCGGGCGGCCCGCCAGCATCACGGTGAGGCGTTCCGCGCCGACGTTCACGACCTCGCCGCCGAAGACGCCGACGAGCTGAATCACCTGGGAACGCTCGGTCGGCCCCACCGCGACGGTGACCAGGACGAGCTCGCGCTCGACCGCCTCGGCCGGCGAGAGCTCGCCGATCGACACGACGTTGACGAGCTTGTCGAGCTGCATGATGACCTGTTCCAGCGGCGCCGACTCCACGTCCACGACGATGGTGATGCGGCTGAAGTGCTCGTCCTCGTCGGTCGGGGCCACGGCCAGCGAGTAGATGTTGAACCCGCGGCGGCTGAACAGCCCGGCCACCCGCGCCAGCACCCCCGCCTTGTTCTCCACCAGCACCGAGAGGATGTGGTGGCGCGGCGCGGCGGCCTTGCCACCCGCCAACGAGCTCAGCTGGGCGGGCGTCATCGGGCCGCCGCCTGGTCGGGGTGCACCACGATGTCGTCGTTGGAGGCGCCGGCGGGCACCATCGGGAAGACCTTCTCGAAGGCGTCGGTGCGGAAGTCGACGACGACCGGCCGGTCGTCGATGGCGTTCGCCTTCTCAATGGCGGGACCCACGTCCTCGGGCGTCTCGGCCCGGATGCCCACGCAGCCCATCGCCTCGGCCCATTTCACGTAGTCGGGCAGGTCCGGTGAGAGGTACACCTCCGAGTAGCGCTCCTCGTAGAACATCTCCTGCCACTGGCGGACCATGCCCAGGTACGCGTTGTTCAAGATGGCGATCTTGACGGGGATCTGCTCGGAGCTGGCCGTCACGAGCTCCTGCGCTGTCATTTGGAAACAGCCGTCGCCGTCGATGGCCCACACGGTGCGGTCGGGCCGCCCGACCTTGGCCCCGATGGCGGCGGGGACCGCGAAACCCATGGTGCCGGCTCCGCCCGAGTTCACCCACGTGTAGGGGTGCTCGAAGTTCCAGTACTGCGAGGCCCACATTTGGTGCTGCCCCACTCCGGCGACGACGACGGTGTCGACCGGCGCCGCATCGCGCAGCTGTTCGACGACGTTCTGTGGCTTGATGGCGCCGCCATCGGCATCGGCGTAGTGGAGGGGGAAACGGTCACGCCACTCGTTGATCTGGCGCCACCACGGCGCGAGGTCCTGCACCACCGACTCGTCGCCGCGCGCATCCATGGCGAGCAGCAATTCCTCGATGACGCGGCGGCAGTCGCCCGCGATGCCGACATCGGGCACGCGCACCTTGCCCAGCTCGGCCGGGTCGATGTCGACGTGGACGATCTTGGCGTCGGGGGCGAACGCGCTGATCTTCCCGGTGACGCGGTCGTCGAAGCGGGCCCCCAGGCTGACGAGGAGATCGCTCTTCTGCATGGCCGTCACCGCGGTGTAGTGACCGTGCATCCCGGGCATCCCGAGCGCCTGGGGATGCGAGTCGGGGAAGGCCCCCCGGGCCATCAGCGTCGTCACCACCGGCATGCCGGTGCGCTCGGCCAACACTCGCAGCGCCTCGGCGGCTCGCGCCTTGAGCACCCCGCCGCCCACATAGAGGACGGGCCGGTGCGCGGCGGCGATGAGCTCTGCGGCCTGGCCCACCAGCACGGGGTCGCCGAGCGTCACGGGGTGGTACCCGGGCAGGTCGAGCTCGTCGACCGACGACGGCCAGTACCACTCCATGGCGGCGTTGGAGATGTCCTTGGGCAGGTCGATCAGGACCGGGCCCGGCCGCCCGGTCGTCGCCACATGGAAGGCGGCGGCGACCACGCGCGGGATGTCGTTCACGTCCTTGATGAGCCAGTTGTGCTTGGTGATGCCCATGGTGACCCCGGTGATGTCGCACTCCTGGAAGGCGTCGGTGCCGATGGAGCCGGTGGCGACCTGGCCCGACACGACGATGAGGGGGGTCGAGTCCATGTAGGCGTTGGCCAGGGGCGTGACGATATTGGTCGCCCCGGGGCCGCTGGTGACCATGGCCACGCCCGGCCGGCCGGTCACCATGGCGTACCCCTCGGCCATGTGGCCGGCTCCCTGCTCGTGGCGGACCAGGATGTGGCGGATGGACGAGTCGATGATGGGGTCGTAGACGGGCAGGATGGCACCGCCGGGCAGGCCGAACATGACGTCGACCCCCTGCATCTCGAGGCTCTTGATGAGGGCCTGCGCCCCTGTCAGCTTCATGTGTTGTTCCCCTGTTTCACTGTCGTTGCGGTGTCGGTCGAATCGGTCCGGAAATTGAAACGACCCCCCGGCTGGGAGGTCGAAAGGCGCGCGCTGCAATGTGGGCGCGCACCTACGTTACGAGTACCAGGATCTCGGGTCGGGTGCCGCGCGCCTGCATGAGGCCCACATTGTGGCACGCCCGGCGCTCCCCCACAACCCCCGGGTGAGTCCGTGGCGCGGTCAGGTCGACGACGGTGCCGCCATGCCGGCACCGAGCAGGGCGGGGAGCGCCGTCGCTCGCATGCGTGCGAGGACTCGGTCCGTCACCGGCGTCACGTCCGGGTGGACGCCGCCGTTGCCCTCGGCGGCGGCGCGCCATGCGGTCTCTCGCCGTTCCAACAGGTCGGGCTCGGCCAGCTCCCGGCAGTCGAGGCGGTCGGTGCTCACGTCGACGACGATGGTGTCTCCGTCCTCGACCAGTGCGATCGGTCCCCCGAGGAGGGCTTCGGGCGCGACGTGGCCGATCACCAGACCGACCGATCCCCCCGAGAAGCGCGCGTCCGTCATGAGCGCGATGGTGATGTTCCGCTGACGGCATATCGCCGTGATGCGCGAGGTGGGATCGAGCAGCTCCGGCATGCCGGGAGCACCCCTGGGCCCCTCATAGCGGATCACGACCATGTCGTTGTCCTGGAAGGTGTCCGGATGCCGGTCGAGGGCCTCGACAAGAGAGCGTTCACCGTTGAACACGCGGGCTCGACCGGTGAAGACACCGTCCTTGACACCACCTTCGACGCCGGCGACCTTCAGGATCGCACCGCCGGCGGGCGCCAGGTTGCCCTGCAGCAGGCGCAACCCGCCGGTGTCCTTGAACGGCTTCTCGACGGAATGGATCACCTCGTGATCCGGCGGCGGCGGGTCGAGCCGTCGAACCTGTTCGGCCAAGGTCTCGCCGGTGCAGGTCATGGCGTCACCGTCGACGAATCCGGCCTCGAGGAGCTCTTTGACGATGACCTGGAGTCCGCCGCTGGCATCCACGTCCACCATGGAGTAGTCACCGAAGGGGCGCATGTTGACCAGCACCGGCAATCGGCGAGACAGCTGGTTGAACTCGTCCTGGCTGAGCGCGTCGCCCCAGAGGTCGATGCCCGCGGCGCGGGCGATCTCGACGCTGTGCAGGACGACGTTGGTGGAACCACCCATGGCGATGGCGACGGTCAAGGCGTTCCGGAGCGAGGAGGGCGTCACGATGTCGCGCGGTCGGATGCCCCGGCTCGTCATGGCGAGCAGGCAGTCGACCGTCTGGTCGGGGAACTCGGTCAGGCGGCGTGGGTCCTCGGACGCCGGGGACACCATGTGCAGCGGTTCGAGGCCGAGCACGGCGATGAACGTCTGCATCGTGTTGTAGGTGAACATCCCCCCGCAGCTGCCCTGGCCGGGGCAGGCGTGCAGGGCGAACCGGGCCCGGACCTCGGCGTCCTGGTCTGCTGCCTGGAAGGCCGACACGAGATCGATCCGATCACCCGTCGCGGGATCGATGCCCGGCCTGATGGAGCCGTCGGAGAGGATGACGGCTGGCGTGTTGTTCTCGAGCACGGCGGCAAGCGTCCCGACCGGGGGCTTGTCGCACGCCACCACGGCGATGAGTCCTGCCACGCCGTTCGCCGCCAGGTGGACGTCGGCGACGTCGTGGACGAGCTCCCGGCCGATCAGGGAGAACCGCATCTGCGGCGTGCCGTTGAGCTGGCCGTCCGACACCCCGAGGGTGAACGCCGGGGAGATCAAACGGACCGGGAGGTCGTCCTCGGCAATGCGACGGGACACGGCGGCCTGGACGGCCTCCACCTTCGCCGTGACGCCCAGGTAGCACTGGCTGTCTCCGAGGTTGCCGAGCACGGCCCACACCGGGTCGTGGATCTTCTGCACGTCTTCCCCGAGGAACGCCGCCGTGCCGACCCTCTGCACGTCGCGCCCGGGGTTCAGGGACACGAGTGTGGCGACCTCGCGCGCACCCTGATCCGTGTTCATGGGCGCCCAGCATACGGGTCGCCCCCAGACGCCACCGACGAGCGACGACCGCCCGCTGCGGCGGGACAGGCGCCGCGTTGCCGCGGTCAGGCAGGCGTCGGCGCGGGTGTCGGCGTCCGCACCGGTGCCGGCGTGACCTCGACCCCGATGGTCGGGATGGACCGGTCCATCCAGCGCGGCATCCACCAGTTGACCGGGCCGAGGATCTCCATGATGGAGGGCACGAGGACCATGCGGACCACGGTGGCGTCGACGAGCACGGCCACGGCCAGCCCGAGACCGAACACCTTGAGGACGTGCAACGGGTCCTTGATCACGAACGAGGCGAAGACGCAGAACATGATGGCGGCCGCGGCCGTGATGATGCGGCCGGTCAGCGCCAGGCCGTCGGCCACCGCCAGCGAGTTCTCCCGGGTGCGCAGCCACTCCTCGCGGATGCGCGAGAGCAGGAACACCTCGTAGTCCATCGACAGCCCGAAGAGCACGACGAAGAGCGCCACCGGGATCCACGGGTCGATCGGCCCCGTCTGGCCGATGCCGATGATGCTCCCCGCCCAACCCCACTGGAAGACGGCGACCATGACGCCGTAGGCGGCGCCGACACTCAGCAGGTTCATGATCACCGCCTTGAGCGGGATCACCAGTGACCGGAAGACGGTCATGAGGAGGAGGAAGGACAGGACGAGGACGGCTCCGATCACGATGAAGAGCCGGTGGCCGAGGAAGTTGGCGGCGTCGATGCTGCCCGCCGTCTCGCCCCCGACCTGCGCGTTGACACCCGTCCCGGCCACGACCGGCGGGATCACGTCGTTGCGCAGCGCCTGCACCAGCGCCTCGGTCTGCGAGGACTGCGGCGACGTCGTGGGGTAGACGACGATCACCGCTCCCGTGTCGGACGGGTTGAACTGGGCTGGGGCGACGAACGCGACGTCGGAGCGGTGCGCGACGATCGCCCCCCGCAGGCGCTCCACCGTGGCCCGGTCGCCCGGTCCGTGCAGGTCCGCCGCGACGATCAGGGGGCCGTTGAACCCGGGCCCGAACCCCTCCGCCAACAGGTCGTAGGCCTGCCGGGTCGTCAGCGACGTCGGGTCGTTGCCGGCGTCGGTGAAGGCGAGCCGCATGCTGAACATCGGGAGGGCGAGCGCCACGAGCACCAGCACGGCCAGGCTGCCGGTCACCCAGGCCCGCCGCTGCACCAACCGGCTCCAGCGGTGCCAGAAGCCGTTCTCGGGGGGCGGGCCACCGCTCTGCAGGAGGCCCGGGAGGTGGAGCTTGTCGATGGCGGCGCCGGCGAAGCCCAACAGCGCGGGGAGCAGGGTCAGCGCGGCGATCAGCACCATCAGGACGGCGGCGATGCAAGCCGTGGCCAGCCCGATCATGTAGGGCTGGCCGATGAGGTAGAGGCCGAACAGCGAGATCACCACCGTGCTGCCGGCGAAGAGCACCGAGCGCCCCGCGGTCTTGAGCGACGTGACGACGGCGTCGCGTGGATCCCGGCCCTCGAAGATGCCCTGCCGGTAGCGGGTCACGATGAAGAGCGCGTAGTCGATGCCGACCCCGATGCCGATCATGGCGGCCATCTCGGGTGAGAAGTTCGGCACGGTCAGGACGTGCGTCAGCAGCTCCAGCAGCGCCACGCCCACGCCGAGGCCGCACAGCGCCGTGATGACCGGCAGGCCCATGGCGACGACGGAGCCGAACGCGAGCAGCATGATCAAGATGGCGGCCGTGATGCCGATGCCCTCGCTGGGTCCGGGCGCCGCCGTCACGGCGGCGGAGATGGGCGTCCCGCCGAGCTCGACCTGGAAACCCTCGTGCGCGGCCGACTGCGCCGTGGTGACGACCCGCTTGATGTCGCCCGTCGGTATGTCCGCCGTGTCCGTCGTGAACTGGACCTGGGCGAACGCGATGTCGTCGCGCGGCGCGACCTGGTGCGCGCCCGCCGGCGAGAAGGGGCTGGTGACGCTCTGCACGTCGGGCAGGGGCTCGAGGCTCGTGACCACGCGCTGAATGGCGGCTTGGTTGTCGGCGATGGGCGTGGCGGTGTGGAACACCACGTCGGCCGTGTCGCCCGCCTTGGAGGGGAAGCGCTCCTGCAGGATGTTCTGGGCCTGCTGCGAGGGGGTGTTGCCCGCCGTGAACTTGTCCTCGAAGTGCGTGCCCACGACCTGGGAGACGACCGTGATCCCGATGATCGTCAGGATCCAGGCCACCAGCACGAGGCGGCGGCGGTCGTAGCAGCCGCCCGCCAGGCGCCCGAGCACGGTGGGGCGCGCCCCCTCGGTCATCGGGGCGCCCCCGGCCGGCCGTGACCCACCGTATGATTCATCATTGATGAGTTGTACCACAGAATTCTTCGCTGGTGAATACTCGCTCACCGGCCAATTCGCAGCCCCCCGGCAATGAACGCCGTGGGGCGACGGCCCGGTCACGCGGACACCCGGGGTGAGATCGTGGCGGCCGCGCAGCGCGTGTTCGCCGCCAAGGGCTACGACGGGGCCAGCCTGCGGGCGGTGGCCCGTGAGGCCGGCGTCGATCCCGCCCTCGTCCACCACTACTTCGACGGCAAGGCCAGCCTCTTCGTCGCCGCCATGGCCCTGCCGTTCGACCCCCGGGCGGTGGCGGACCACAGCGCGGCGGCCAAGGGTGCCGACATCGTGGAGGGCTTTCTCGGCATGTGGGACCGGGCCGAGGGCTCGGGTTCGTCCTTCGCCTCCTGCGTGGCGGCCATGGCCTCCTCACCGAGCGTGGCCGACGCCATGCGCGAGTTCGTCGTCGAACGGGTCTGGGGTGTCACCCGGGTCAATCCCGGCGAGAGCGACGCGCTCACCTGGCGCCGGCGCTCGCTGATGTCGTCGCAGCTGATGGGACTGGCCTTCACGCGCTACATCCTGCGGGTGCCCCCCATCTCCACCGCCACCCCACGCCAGATCGGCCGCTGGGCGGGGCCGACCCTGGACCGCTACATGGAGGGACCGCTCGGCTAGCCCCGGCGGCGGCGCAGCTCGGCCGCCACGTCCTTGCCGTTGGCCTTGCCCTGCGTGGCCTTCATGACCGCGCCGGTGAACAGCCCCGTCAGCTTGTCCTCGCCCGCCACGTAGCGGGCCCATTCGTCGGGATGCGCCGCCACCACCTCGCCGACCACCGCGGCGAGCGCGTCCGCTCCGAGGGCCTCGAAACCCAGCTCCTCGGCCACCGCGGCCGGGTCTCCCCCGCCGCGCTCGAGCAGCACGGCCAGCACCGCCTTGGACTGCGTCGCCGAGAGCTGGCCCCCCGACTCCATGGCGAGGAGGGACGCGAAGGAGCCCGTGTCGAGTCCCGACGCGGCCTCGCTCCGGGCCGCCACCTCGTTGGCGGCACGGGCCAGCGCCAGCGCCGCCGGCGCTCCGGCCTCGACCGCCGCCATCACCAGGGCGTCGAGCCCGAGATCCACGACGGCGCGGATCTGGTCCGCCTCCGCGTCGCTCGGCGCCCCGCCCAGGGCGTCCGCCAGCGCCGCCCGGCGGTCCGCGGGCATGGGCCCGAGGGAGGCGCGCACCCGCTCCTGCCACGCCGCGCCGGGGTCGAGGGGCACAAGATCGGGCTCGGGGAAGTAGCGGTAGTCGTTCGCCTCCTCCTTCGAGCGCATCGTCTCGGTCCGACCCGCCGACTCGTCCCAGTGCCGGGTCTCCTGCTCGACGGCGCTCCCCGACTCCAGCACGGCGACCTGGCGCGCCGCCTCGTACTCGATCGCCCGCCCGAGCGAGCGCAGCGAGTTGAGGTTCTTGATTTCGCAGCGGGTGCCGAACGCGCTGCTCCCGGCGGGGCGGACCGACACGTTGGCGTCGACCCGCATGGACCCCTCCTCCATGCGCCCGTCGGACGCGCCGGTCGCCACGAGGATGCCCCGCAGCTCCGACGCGTAGGCGCGGGCGTGCGCCACCGAGCGGAGGTCCGGCTCGCTCACGATCTCGACGAGGGGCACCCCCGAGCGGTTGTAGTCGACCAGCGCGTGCTCGGCGGCGTTGATGCGGCCGCTCGCCCCGACGTGGGTCAGCTTGCCGGTGTCCTCCTCCATGTGGGCCCGCGTCACCCCCACCCGGAACCCGTCGGGCAGCTCCAGCCAGCCGCCGCGGTTGAGCGGCTGGTCGTACTGGCTGATCTGGTAGTCCTTGGCCTGGTCCGGATAGAAGTAGTTCTTGCGGGCGAAGGTCGAGGGCCGTATGTCGCAGTGCAGGGCCGCCCCGATGCGCATGGCCAGCTCGACCGCCTGCTCGTTGAGGACGGGCAGCGACCCCGGCAACCCGAGGCACACGGGGCAGATGTTCACGTTGGGCTCGTCGCCGAACGCGTTGCGGCACCCGCAGAACAGCTTCGTGGCCGTCGCCAGCTCGCAGTGCACCTCGAGCCCGACGACGAGCTCCCAGTCCGCGCTCACGCCGCCTCCCGGGGGGCGTGTGCCTCCACGATCCGGGCCACGCGGAACAGCATCGCCTCGCCCAGCGCGGGGGCGAGGACCTGGATGCCCACGGGCAGGCCGTCGTCGCCGGTGCCGAAGGGGACGGAGACGGCGGGGTGCCCCGAGAGGTTGGAAGGGATGGTGCACACGTCGTTCATGTACATCGCCATCGGGTCGTCCACCTTCGCCCCCAGGTCGAACGCCGTCGTCGGCGCCGTCGCGCCCACCAACACGTCCACCGACTCGTAGGCGCGGTCGAAGGCCCGCATCACGAGGGTGCGCACGCGCTGGGCCTGCGCGTAGTAGGCGTCGTAGTAGCCGGCGGACAGGGCGTACGTCCCGAGCATCACCCGCCGCTTCACCTCGGCCCCGAATCCGGCCGTGCGTGTGGCCGTGTTCATGGCCGCCGCGTCCTCGCCGTCGACGCGCAGGCCGTAGCGGACCCCGTCGTAGCGGGCCAGGTTGGAGGACGCCTCGGCCGGCGCAATCAGGTAGTAGGCCGACAACCCGTAGGCGAACTCGGGCACGGAGATCTCCACCACCTCGGCGCCGGCCCCCGCCAGGGCCTCGGCCGCCGCCCGGACCCGCACCGCCACGTCGGGCGCACATCCCTCGACCAGGTCCCGGCACAGCCCCACCCGCACGCCCGCGACCCCCTCGTGCACCGACGGCAGCGTTGGCCGGGGGGCCGAGGGCAACGACGTGCTGTCGAGCGGATCGTGCCCGGCGATTGTGTCGAAGAGCAGCGCGGCGTCCTCCACCGTCGTGGCGAAGGGCCCGATCTGGTCGAGCGAGCTGGCGAAGGCCACCAGTCCGTAGCGCGAGACCCGGCCGTAGGTGGGCTTCATCCCCACCACGCCGCACAGCGCGGCGGGCTGGCGGATGGAGCCGCCCGTGTCGGAGCCGAGCCCGAGCGGGGTGAACCCGGCCGCCACCGCGGCGGCCGAGCCGCCGCTGCTGCCGCCGGGGACCTTGCCGGGGTGCCGCGGGTTGCGCGTCGGGCCGAAGGCCGAGTTCTCCGTCGAGCTGCCCATGGCGAACTCGTCCATGTTCGTCTTGCCGAGCGCGACCGCCCCGGCCGCCCGCAGCACCGCGACCACGGTGGCGTCGTAGGGCGGCCGCCAGCCCTCCAGGATCCGCGAGCCGCAGGTCGTGACCGCGCCCCGGGTGCAGAGATTGTCCTTCAGCGCCACCGGCACGCCCGCCAGCGGACCCGGGTCGCGTCCCGACGCGACGGCGGTGTCCACCGCGTCGGCCTGCGCCCGCGCCTCGTCGCCGAGCACGCTCAGGAAGGCATTGAGCTCTCCATCGCCCTCGGCCACGGCGGCCAGCGCCTCCTCCACCACCGCACGGGCGGTCCGCTGTCCCGACCGGACCTCGGCGGCCAGGGTCGCCGCCGTCGTCACGGAGCCTCCCCCCCGATGCGAGGCACCTTGAAGCGGTGGTCCTCCACGGCCGGCGCGGCGGCCAGCACCTCCTCGCGGTCCAGGCTCGGGCGCGGCTCGTCGGGCCGCAGCACGTTGTCCAGCGCGATCGGGTGTGACGAAGGCTCCAGGTGGGACAGATCCAGCGCCGCCACGTCGGCCGCGTGGTCGAGCACCGTGCGCAACTGGGCGGTGAAGAGCTCGACCTCGTCGTCGCCCAGCTCCAAGCGTGCCAGGCGCGCCACGTGGACGACGTCCTCGCGGCTGAGCGTCGCCGGCGTCGGCGACCGGTCCCCCGCGTCGCTCACCGTTGCAGCGACGACAGCACACCCGTCACGAACTCGACGGTGCGCGCCTCTATCTCGTCCCTGTCGTAGTCCAGGGTGGCCACGTGGAAGCTGCGCTCCAGCATCACCTGCTCGACCGGTCCCTTGGCGCGGGCCACCAGGATGTCGCTCGACACCGGGTCGACGACATGGTCCTGCACGCTGGTGAAGAGCAGCACGGGGCAGCCCACCGACGGCAGCCCCGCTTCGACCTCTGCCGTCGCCGCGAACAGCGACAGCACCGCGCGCAGCGGTAGGCCGGGGTAGGCGGACTCGACGACACCCTCCATGGCGATGTCGGACCCGATGCCGGGCGCCACCTCGTCGCCGTGCTCCATCATGGACTCGACCAGGGCCAGGGTGGCGGCGTCGGGGGGCGCGAGCAGTGGGTTCACGACGGCGATGGCGGCGATGGCCGGGTGGCGCTCGGCCAACCACACGCTCAACATCCCGCCCATGGAGAGGCCGACAACCGCGACGGAGTCGCAGCGCGCCGCCAGCTCGGTGTATGCCCCCTCGGCCGCGCCGGACCAGTCCTCCCAACGTGTGGGGAGCATGTCGGCGATGTCCGTGCCGTGCCCGGGCAACAGCGGCATCTCGACCGTGAGCCCGGCGTCGGCCAACGCCAGCGCCAGGCCTCGCATCGACTGCGGGTTGCCGGTGAAGCCGTGCAGGACCAGCGCGCCGCGGGCATCGCCGATGATGGACGCGGGCTCGGCACCGGGGATGACGGGGGCTGGCACGGAACGGCAGCCTACCGGTGAGCCGAGTAGGGTTCCGGCGGCCACATGGCTGGCTCCGGGCGGGGCAGCGAGGTCCTGCACCACGACCGAGACCGACGATGACGAAGGAGCAACGCAATGCCGTCGTACCCGTTCCTCAGCGACGAATGGCTGGATGAGGCCCGCAACATCCGAGCGGAGTACGAGGGCAAGACCCCGCCCGTCGCCCATGTCGTCCGCATGAACCTCGTGGTGACGGCGGTGCCCTTCTCCGACGATGACATCCACGCCCACATGGACACCTCGAGTGGCGAGCTGGTGCTCGACGTCGGTCACCTGGAGGTGTCCGACCTCAAGGTGACGGTCGACTACGACACCGCCAAGGCGATCCTGGTCGAGGGGAACCCGCAGGCCGGCATGCAGGCTTTCATGGCGGGCAAGGTACGGGTCGAGGGTGACATGGCCAAGCTGATGGCTCTGCAGGCGACGCCGGCGGCGAGCGATCCCAACGCCGCCGAGATGGCCACCCGCTTGCGCGACATCACCGAGTAGGCCGCCGGTTCCGCCGCGCGCGGGCCGCGTCCGCCCGCTCAGGTGGCGTCCGCGGCGAGCTGCGGGGCGCGCACGTGCCGCGGGAGCGGCCGGATGAAGAGCGCGCACACCACCGCCAGCGCCGCCATGCCGGCGCCCACCCAGAACGGCACGCTGAAGCTGTGCAACAGGGCGGTGCTGTGGTGCACGTCGCCCAGGCCCGATCGCCGCGCGATCGACTCCTGAATGGTCAGCACCACCTGGATGCCCGCCACCTCCCCGACCTGGGTGGCCAGAAGCTGCGCCGCGCTCATGACGCCGTACTCCGACTCGGCCAGCTCGTTGGACATGGTCGAGGAGGTGGCAGGCATCGACACGCCCATGCCGAGGCCCGAGAGCGCCAGCGCGGCGAGGACCACGAGCAGGCCCGATGAGGGCCGCAGGGTGGCGAACAGGACCATGGAGAGGAAGAGGGCGCAGGTGCCGAAGAGCGTGGCGGTCCGCTCCCCGGTCCGCACCGCCATGTACCCGGCGATGGGCGCGCTCACCGCGAACAGCAGCGGCCGCGCCACCGAGAGGAATCCGACCTGCGAGACGCTGTAGCCGTAGACCTGTTCCATGAGCAGAGGGAAGAGGAAGAAACCGCCGAAGTACGCGAAGCTCGTGAAGCCCTTGGTCCCCATGGGGAACATGAAATTGCGGCGGCGCCAGTAGGTCGTGGGCACGAGCGGCGTGGCGAAGGTGGACTCCCGCCAGACGAACACCCCCAGGAGAGCGGCCGCCGCCACCCCCGTCACCACGACGCCCGGCGAGCTCCAGCCCACGATGGGGCCGATGCTCAGGGCGAGCATGGCCGAGGTGACCGCCCCGGCCAGGCTCCAGCTCCCCACCCAGTCCATCCCCTCCCACGTCCGGGTGCGCGTCCGCCCGCCGCCGGCGGGCGCATCTCGGGCGGCGTCTCCCCGCGCCCGGCGCCCCGAGGGCAGCAGCACCGCCACGACCACCGAGGCGACCACGAGCAGCACCAGCTGGCCCCAGAACAGCGTGCGCCACCCGAAGTACTGGATGACCGGCGAGCCGAGCGTCACACCGAGGACGGGGCCGCCGGCTCCGACCAGGGACCACCACCCCAGCGCCTTGACCCGGTCCTCGGGGACGAACAGCTCGAGGATGATCGCCATCGACGCCGTGCCCGTGGCGGCACCCTGGACCCCGTCGAGCGCGCGGGCGAACAGCAGCATCCCGACGTCGGGCGCGGTGGCGGTGAGGACCGCGCTCACCATGGCCCCGAGCAGGCCGAACTGGTACAGCCGGCGGTGGCCGAAGAGGTCGCCGGCCTTGCCGAAGAACGGGGCGGCCACGCCGAAGGCCAGCAGGGGCCCGGTCGAGGCCCAGGCCAGGACCGAGAAGTTCGTGTGGAAGTCCGCCTTGACCGTGGGCAGGGCGACCACGAAGACGGTGAAGGTGATGTTGAGCGAGAGGAGCCCGGCCAGGAGGGCGACGAGGGCCCACCACTGGTAGCGCGGGCTGCGCACGGCCCGCGCCGAGACCCGACGGTGGAGCAGGAAGAACCAGTTGGTCTCGACCGACCCGTCGGCCCCCAGGGTCCCCATGGCGGCCCCGCCGGGGTCCGAGTGGGGGTCGAGCAGCGCGTCGGGGCGCTCGACCGGGGAAACCTCCATTTTTCCCACCCTACCGGCGCCAATTTCGGCGGCCCGGCGGTGCGGCAGGCCCCGTCAGGTCAGCGGGGGTGCGGCAGGCCCCGTCAGGTCAGCGGGGCGGGAGCGGCGCTCGGCCGGGCGCTCAGCGCAGGCCGCGCAGGCGGAACCACCAGTTGGGATCGCGCCCGTGGGCGTGGAAGTGGTTCGGGATCTGGCGCATGACGCGGTCGACCGCCCACTCGCCGGCGCCGAAGCGGGCGTCGGCCACCCGGGACAGCTCGCCCAGCATGTGCGCCACGTCGCTCTCGGGAGGCGTGGGCCCGTGGTGCTTCCACACCACCATGGGGACCCCGCACACCTCGCAGTCGGCCACCCAGCACACGTCGTCCTCGTGGTGCCACTCCGAGAGGTGCGCGGCCTCGCACAGGTCACAGCCGGGGTCGAAGGGAAGCGCCACGCGCCGTTCTACTGCGTGAAGAGCTGGACCGACGAGCCCGTCGGCACCGTCGAGCCGATCGACGGCTGCGTCCCGGTCACGGCGTTGTTCGGGCTGCCCGATACGCCCGACACGATCAGCCCGGCGTTCGACAGCGCCGCCGTGGCCTGCGAGACCGTGTCCTGCAGCACGTTCGGCACCTGCACGGTGGGCGGCCCGGTCGACACGGTCACCGTCACTGCCGAGCCGTAGGGCGCCTGCGCCCCGCTGGCCGGGGTGGTCGAGATCACGTTGCCCGACGCCACCGTCGTGCTCGACGCGTTGGCCTGGGTGGCCGTCAAGCCCACGGCCTGCAGCGCGGCCTGGGCCTGGGCGAAGGTGTAGGTGGTCGGGATGCTCGGGACGGTGGCCGGTTCGTGGCCGAGCGACGGCACGAGCGTGATGGTGCTGCCGTAGGGCGCCTTGGTGGGATTGGCGGTGGCGCCGATCGACCACAGGACGAGCACCCCGGTCGGGATCGTGTTGCTGTAGGTCCCGGGCGCGCAGACGGACTGGAAATGCGCACCCTGCAGCGTCGAGGACGCCACCGCACAGGTCATGCCCGTCAGGCTGGGCACGCTGACGTCCGGCTTGCCCGAGGACAGCACCACGGTGACGTTCGAACCTTCCTTCTGCGACACCCCCGCCTTGGGGCTCTGGGACACGACGGACCCGGCCGCCACCGTGATGGAGGTGACCGGCGCGCCCTCTTTCAGGTTCATGTGCACCTTGGCCACGTCGGCCTTGGCCTGGGCCAGCGTCAGGTTGACGACGGCGGGGGTGGGGTGCGACGGCGTGAAGACCTTGGCCTCGAAGGCGGCCACCAACCCGGCCACCACGACGACGACGAGGGCGATGGCCGCGACGATCCACCAGGTGCGCCGGCTGCGGGCCCGGCCCGGCCCGGACCCTGCGCTGGCGGCGGTCCGGCCGCGGGCGCCCTCGCCATAGGGCTCGGCGTCGAAGAGCTCGCCGGGGCCCGCCTTCGTGCCGACCGGCGCGGCGACCAGGGCCGGCGCGATGGCGGTGGCCGAACCGGTGGCGGCGGCGATCACGCCCGAGTCGGTCAGCTCGGACACGCCCGGGGCCCGGAACCCCGCGATGGGCGTCGCGGCCTCGAGGTGGGGGATGACGAGGGGCAGCGGGGCGGGCGCGGGCAGCGCCGCGGCCAGCGCCCCGAGCCGGGCGGCCAGCCCGGCGGCGTCGAGGCGCGCCGCGACGTCGGGTGCGGCGGCCCGGGCCAGGACGTCGTCGAGCGGACCGAGGGCCGGGTGGTGCGGCAGCGGTTGCCCGATGCGAGCGGCGAGCGTGCCCATGGTGGTGTCGGTCACGAAGGGGACGGTGCCGGTGACCGCCTCGTAGAGCACGAGCGCCAGCGAGTAGACGTCGGCCCGACCGTCGACGGGCTTGCCCTCGGCTGCTTCGGGCGAGATGTAGCGCGCCGTCCCCACCATCGCACCCGCCGGCTCGGTCCAGGCCGCCTCGGCCAGGGCGCGGGCCACGCCGAAGTCGGCCACCCGCACCCGGCCTTCCTCGTCGAAGAGGAGGTTCGCCGGCTTGATGTCGCGGTGCACCAGGCCGCGCACGTGGGCATAGGCGAGGCCTTGGGCCACCTCGGTCCCGAGCTGCGCGGCCTGCGAGTGCGAGAGCAGCGTCCCGCGATCCAACAGATCGCGCAGCGAGCCCCCGCCCAGGTACTCGAGGACCAGGTACGGCCCGTCCGTGTCGTCGCCCCAGTCGAAGACGCGCAGCACGTGCGGGTGGTTGAGCGACGCGACCGAGCGCGCCTCGGCACGGAAGCGCTTCAGGAACGCCTCGTCGGTGGCCAGCCCGGGTTGCAGGACCTTCACAGCGACGTGGCGCTGCAACGACACGTCTTCGGCCAGGAAGACGTGAGCGGAAGCGCCGGTGCCCAGTGCGGAGAGCAGCCGGTACCGCTTCCCAAGGACCCGGCCGATGGAGTCAGAAATCAGGGGCATCGGGGCGTACTCAGGCTACCGATCGCGGACGCACGTCCGGTGGACACCCCCTCACCTGCAGCGGGCGTGGTCAGGCCGGCACCTCGCCCGTTTCCAGCAGCGACTCGAACGACGCCGCGTTGAGCGTCGGGATACCGAGCTCCTCGGCCTTCTTCAGCTTGCTCGCACCCGGCGCGTCACCCACCACCAGCACGAAGGTCTTCTTCGACACGCTCCCGGGCGACGTCCCGCCCCGGGCCATGATCGCCTCCTCGGCTCCCTCGCGCGTGTAGCCCGGGACGGCGCCGGTGACCACCACCGTCTTGCCCTCGAGCGTCCGCGCGGGTCCGCCCGCGGCGCCTCCCCCGCCCGCTCGACCGGTGCCACCCGGCTCCTCCGTGTTGACGCCGGCGGCGCGTAGACGCGCGAGCACATGCTCGTTGGTGGGCAGCCCCAGGAACTCGGCCACGCTGGTGGCGATGACCGCCCCCACCCCGTCGACGGCGGCCAGCTCGGCTTCCGAGGCGGCCTGGATCGCACTGAGGGAGCCGAAGGCGCGGGCGATGGCCCGCGCGCCGGTCGGCCCCAGGTGCCGGATGCCGAGCGCCACCAGGAGCCGGCTCAGCGGCTGGCGCGTCGACGCAGCGATGGCGCGCACCAGGTTGCCGGCCGAAATCGCGGCGAAGCGCTCGAGCGCCACCAGCTGCTCGGTGGTCAGCTCGTACAGATCGGCGGGGTCGTTCACCAGCCCCGCCGCCACCAGCTGCATCACGCGCTCCTCGCCGAGCCCCTCAATGTCCATCGCCGAGCGGGACGCGTAGTGGGCGATGCGCTGCACACGCTGCTGGGGGCAGTCGATGTTGGTGCAGAACGTGTCGCTCTCCCCCGGGAGCCGGGTCAGCGGCTCGCCGCAGGACGGGCACGTGGCCGGGAACTTCCACTTCGGCTTGCGGCGCTTGGGGACACCGGGACCCTCGCGCACCGGGCCGACCACCTCGGGGATCACGTCGCCCGCCTTGCGCACGATGACCAGGTCGCCGGGGCGGACGTCCTTCGCTGCCACCTGATCCTCGTTGTGCAGCGTCGCCACGCCCACCGTCGAGCCCCCGACGAAGACGGGCTCGAGCTGCGCGAACGGCGTGGCCCGGCCCGTGCGCCCGATGGAGACGTGAATGGCGATCAGCCTCGTGGTGCGCTCCTCGGGAGGGAACTTGAACGCGATGGCCCACCGCGGCGCCCGCGAGGTGGCACCGAGCACCTCGTGCAGCGCCAGGTCGTCGACCTTGGCCACGACGCCGTCGATCTCATAGGCCAGCGCATGGCGGGCCTCTTCGAGCTCGCGGCAGCGGGTCGCCACGGCGTCGATGCCCGTGACCCGGCGCACGTCGGGGCTGACCGGGAACCCCGCCCGGGCCAGCCGGGCCAGCGTCTCGGACTGCGAGGCCCCCGGCCACGCGGCCCGGGGCGGTGGGCCCTCCACCAGCCCCACCTGATAGGCCCAGAAGCGCAGCGGACGGGTAGCGGTGATCCTCGGGTCCTTCTGGCGTAGCGAGCCGGCGGCGGAATTGCGCGGGTTGACGAAGAGCCGCTCGCCCGCATCGGCCTGGCGCTTGTTCATCGCCTCGAACTCCGCCACCGGCATGTAGATCTCGCCGCGCACCTCGAGCAGCTCGGGATAGGGGCCACCCGCCCGCTGCAGCTCCCTGGGGACGTCCTTGACCGTCGCCACGTTGGCGGTGACGTCCTCCCCGCTGACGCCGTCGCCCCGCGTCGCCGCCTGGACGAACTTGCCGTGCTCGTAGATGAGCGACATGGCCACGCCGTCGACCTTGGGCTCACAGCAGAAGGCCAGCGCGTCGAGGTCGAGCGAGGGGTCGGCCCGGCGCAACCGCTCCGCCCAGGCCCGCAACTCGGCCTCGTCGAACGCGTTGTCGAGGCTCATCATGGGTACCCGGTGCCGGACCTCGGCGAAGAGACCAGACGGCGAGGCGCCCACCGTCTGGGTGGGCGAGTCCGGGGTGGCCAGCGACGGGTACTGCGACTCGAGCGCGCGGAGCTCCTGCACCAGCAAGTCGTACTCGGCATCGGGGATCTCGGGTGCATCGAGCACGTGGTACAGCTCGTTGTGGTGCGTGATGAGCTCACCCAGCTCGTGGGCGCGCGCCGCCGCCTCGGCGGGGACGGCGCCCTCGGGCCGGGCCGCCATGCTCAGGCGGCGATGCCCGCGCCGACGACGGCGTCGGGGTCGAGCGGGTCGTAGAGCGCCACCGTCTGGCCGGGGGCGACGGGCCGCTGGGGGGCGTCGAAGCACACGGCAACGCCGACCTCGTCGTCGCGCAGGGTGCACGGGACAGGCCGCCCGTGCGCGCTCACCTGCGCTACCGCCCGCGCGCCGGGCGCCGGCGGCCGGTCGACCCACGTGAGCGACGAGGAGGCCAGGACGACCGAGGAACGCAGCGCCTCCGCCGCGCTGCCCACCGTGACCCGGCGCGCCGCCACGTCGACGTGGGTCACGTAGCGGCGCTTCCCGTCGCTGCCGTGGCCCATGCCGCGCCGCTGCCCGACGGTGACGAGCTCGACCGCCTCGACCCGGCCGGCGGCCCGCCCGTCGGCGTCCACGACGTCTGCCGGGTGGAGCTCCAACCGGCGGTCCAGGAAGCCCCGGCGGCCCTCGGCGCTCCCGATGAAGCACACGTCCTGGCTGTCCGGCTTGGCCGCCGTTCGCAGGCCCAGCCACCGCGCGCGGTCGCGCACGTGGTCCTTGGTCATCTCCCCCACGGGGAAGAGCACGCGCGCCAACGCTTCCTGGCCCAGCATGGACAGCACGTAGGACTGGTCCTTGGCGCTGTCGGCACCCCGCCGCAGCCGCAACGGCGGCACGCCGTCGCCGCTCACGCGGGCGTGGTGCCCCGTCGCCAGGCGGTCGAAGCCCAGCCGCGCTGCCCGCTCCAGCAGGCGGTCGAACTTCATGGTGCGGTTGCACTCTATGCACGGGTTGGGCGTCCGCCCCCGCGCGTGCTCGCCGACGTAGGGCGCGACGACGTGTCGGTCGAACTCCTCGCTCAGGTTGAAGACGTGGTGCGCGATGCCGAGCTGCTGGGCCACGCGGCGGGCGTCGTCGACGTCGGCCACCGAGCAGCAGCCCGAATCGGATGGGCCACCCCACAGTTTGAGGGTGGCACCGACGACGTCATGGCCCTGCTCCACCAGCAGCGCGGCGGCGACGGAGGAGTCGACGCCTCCCGACATGGCCACGAGCACCCGCATGGGCCCAGTGTGCCACTGGTGCTCAGGCACGGCGGTCCAGCGCGGCCGCCACGACGGGCACGACGGCGAGCGCGCGGTCCACGTCAGCATCGGCCGTGCCATACCCCAAGGTGAAGCGGATCGCACCTGCCGCCAGCCCGGCGTCGACGCCCATGGCAGCCAGCACGTGGCTCGGCTCGAGGGCTCCGCTCGCGCAGGAGGAGCCCGCGGAGGCACACACCCCTTCGTGGCCCAGCGCCACCAACAACTCCTCGCGCTCGACCCCCGGTAGGCAGAGGTGCAGGTGGCCGGGGAGGACGCCGACACCCGCCGGCACCGTGCGGTGCGCGCCGGGGATGGCGGCGAGCAGCCCGTCGCGGAGCCGGTCCCGCAGGCCCGACACCCGGGCCGCCGCGTCCGCACGCTCGGCCGCCACGAGCCGCAGCGCCTCGGCCAGGCCCACGGCGCCCGCCACGTCGTGGGTCCCGCTGCGCCGCTCGCGCTCCTGTCCGCCACCGTGCTGGCGCGCCACCAGGGCCACCCGCGGGCTCACGGCCAGCGCGCCGGCGCCGGCCGGGCCCCCCACCTTGTGCGCGCTGATCGACACCAGGTCGACACCCGCGGCAACCTGTGCGAGGTCGAGCCAGGGCGCGGCCTGGACAGCGTCGGTGAACACGAACGCATGCGGGGCGCGGCGCCGCGTTGCCTCGACGACCTCGCCCACCGGCTGCACCACGCCGGTCTCGTTGTTCGCCGCCATGACCGCGACCATGGTGCTGCGCGAGGAGAGCGCCCGCCTCAGCGCGTCCAGGTCGACGACGCCGCGTTCGTCGACCGGCAGCTCCCGCACGTCGACTCCGTCACGCGCCGCCGCCCGGGCCGACTCGCGCACCGCCGGGTGCTCCACGGCCGAGCACAGGATGACGGCCTCGCCTGCGCCGCGCCGCGCCGCGTCGGCCACCCCGAGGACGGCGAGGTTCGCCCCCTCGGTGCCGCCCGAGGTGAAGACGACGTCACCCGGGTCGCGGCCGAGGAAGGCCGCCACCTCGTCGCGCGCGTCTTCGAGCAGGCGTCGGGCCCTCTGGGCCGGCGGATGGCTCCCGGTCGGGTTGCCCAGCGGGGAGACATGGACCTCCGCCATGGCGGCGGCCACCTCGGGTCGCAGCGGCGTCGTGGCCGCGTGGTCCAGATAGGTCGTCACGCCCGACGCGGCTGCCGAGTCAGTTGACCCAGACCGTCTTGGCGTTGGCGAACTCCTTCAGGCCGAGCTCGGACAGCTCGCGCCCGTAGCCGGACCGCTTGACGCCGCCGAAGGGCAGCTCGGGCGTGGAGGCGACCATGGCGTTGACGAACACCGCCCCGGCCTCGATCTCCTCGATGCAGCGGGCGATCTCGTCGTCGTCGTCGGTCCAGACACTGGAGCCGAGGCCGAAGGACGTCGCGTTGGCGGCCGCAATGGCGGCGTCGAGGTCGGGCACCGCCAGCACCATGGCCACGGGGCCGAAGATCTCCTCACGGGCGACGGCCATGTCCATGGTGATCCCCGAGAGCACGGTGGGCGGGAACCACCAGCCGTCGCCGGCGGGGACGGTGGCACAGGCGTGCACCGTGGCGCCCTGGCGCCGCGCCTCCTCGACCTGGCCGACCAGCTCATCCCGTTGGGCCTCGGTGACGATGGGACCGATGTCGGTGGCGGGGTCGAAGGGGTCGCCGACCACCAGCGCGTCCATCGCCTCGGTGAAACCGGCGAGGAACTCGTCGGCCACGTCGCCCACCGCGATGAACCGCTTGGCGGCGATGCACGACTGTCCGTTGTTCTGCACCCTGGCCGTGACGGCGGTTCGCACGCACGCCTTGAGGTCGGCCGAGGGCGTCACGATGAAGGGGTCGGACCCACCCAGCTCGAGCACGCTCTTCTTCAATGCGTGCCCGGCGGCGGACCCCACCGACATGCCGGCCCGTTCGCTGCCGGTCAGTGTCACCGCCGCCACCCGCGGGTCCTCTATCAACGCCGCGATGTCCTTCGACTCCACGAAGAGGTTGGTGAAGACGCCGTCGGGCAGGCCGGCTCGGCGGAACAGGTCCTCGATGGCCAGCGCCGTCTGCGGCACGTTGGACGCGTGCTTCAGCAGGCCGACGTTGCCCACCATCAGCGCAGGGGCCGCGAAGCGAATGACCTGCCACAGTGGGAAGTTCCACGGCATGACCGCCAGCACCGGGCCGAGCGGTTGATAGTGCACGTAGGACCTCGTCGCCGCGGTGCTGATCGGCTGGTCGGCCAGCAGCTCCTCGGCGTTGTCGGCGAACCAACGCAGCCCGACGGCGCACTTGGAGACCTCGGCCTTCGCGGCGGCGAACGTCTTGCCCATCTCCGTGGTGAGGATGCTGGCGACGTCGGGCACCTCGCCCTCGAGCAGCTCGGCGGCGGTGACGAGGTGGCGCGCCCGTTCGGCGTAGGTCGTCGTCTTGTAGTCGCCGTACGCGGCCACGGCGCGCCGGAGCAACGTCTCGACCTGCTCGGGGGTGTGGGCCGGGAACTCCTTCTCGACCTTGCCGGTCGCGGGGTTGGTGGTGGCAAAGGGCATGGTCCTGTTCTACCCTCCCTCGGCTCGGACACTGCCGCCCAGGCCGAGGTGCTCGGCGACGGCGCGGCGCATCAGCTTGCCGGTGGCGGTGTGGGGCAGCTCCGAGACGGCGACGTAGGTCTTGGGCCGCTTGTACGGGGCGAGCCGCGCCGTGGCGGCGGCCCGCAGGGCATCCTCGGCCGCTGAGCCCCGGATCAGCGCGTCGTCGGCGACGTAGGCAGCGCAGACCCGCTGGCCCCACTGCTCGTCGGGGAGGCCGAACACGGCGACCTCCTTCACCCCCTCCACCGCGGCCAGCACGTTCTCGACCTCCGCCGGGTAGACGTTCACGCCCCCGCTGATGATGAGGTCGTGCCGCCGCCCGGTGAGGTAGAGGTAGCCGTCCGGGCTCAGCCGGCCCAGGTCGCCGATGGTGCAGGCCGAGCCGCGCCACGCCCGGCGCGTGGCCTCCGGGTCGCCCCAGTAGCTGAAGCGGGCGAAGTCGGGCATGTGGCACCAGATGGTGCCGCTGCCGGAGGGATCGCCGAGGTCGCCCGGATCGCCGAGGTCGCCCGGATCGCCGTGATCGCCCGGATCGCCGTGGTCGCCCTCCTCGTCGACCGGCTCGCTGACCGGTTCGATGAAGAGCCGGCGCCCCGCTCGCGCCCGGCCGACGGTGCCAGGGTGCTCGAGCCAGTCCTCGGGCGGGCAGACGGTGAACTGCCCCTCGGTCGAGCCGTAGAACTCCCACACGCCGCCGGGCCGGACCCGTGCCATGGTGGCCCGTTTGACGGACTCGGGGCAGGGCGCCCCCGCATGGGCCAAGAAGCGCAGGGAGTCGAACGTCTCGTCGGGCCCGAGACCCGGGCACTGCAGAATCCGCTGCAAGTGGGTCGGCACCACGAAGGCGGTGCTCGGTCGCTCCCGGCGCAGCACGTCGAGCGCCGTCGCCGCATCGAAGCGGCTAAGGATGGCCAGCGACCCGCCCGAGAGCAGCGTGCCGGTGGCGAAGCGGATGGAGACGGTGTGGTACATCGGCGAGCACACCATGTGCAGGTCGTGCCGGTCGAAGTGCCACACCGACGCCTCGTCGTCGAAGACGGCTCGGGCGGTCGCCTCGTCCCAGATCCCGGTCGTCACGCCCTTAGGCCGGCCGGTGGTGCCCGAGGTGTAGTGCATCGGGCGGGTGAGCGGGAGCTCGGCCAGCTCGGCCGGTGCGCCGCCGCCCAGTTCGGCGAGCTCCGCGGCACTGAAGATGCGCACGGCGGGCCGCGCGTCGTCGGCCAGCTGGTCGCGCTCGACCGGGGTCAGCGTCGCGTTGAGCAGCACCGGGACGACGCCGACGCGGGCCGCCCCGAGCACGGCGCACAGGAGGTCGGCCGACGACCCCAGCGCGAAGACGACCCGGTCACCCCGGGCGCAGCCTTTGGCGAGCAACGCTCCGGCGGCGCGGCGCTGGCGGTCCTCGGCGTCGCCGGCGTGCAGCAACTCCACGGTCGGGGCGGCGGGCACCGGGGCAGCGTACGCCCCTGCCCCGTGCCACCATTGCGCTGCGATGAGCAATGCCGACGACGCGCTCGCTGCGGATCTCGCCCGCGCCCGCACCCTGCTCGAACAGGCGCGCCGCGTCGTCGTGCTCTCCGGCGCCGGTATCTCGACGGACTCGGGCATCTCCGACTTCCGCGGGCCCCAGGGTGTGTGGACCAAGAACCCGGCGGCCGAGAAGGCGGCCACGCTCCAGGCCTACGTGGCCGATCCGGACGTGCGCCGGCGCTCGTGGCAGACCCGGCTGACCTCGCCCATGTGGGCGTCCGAGCCCAACGCGGGGCACCACGCCCTGGTCGGCCTGGAGCGAAGCGGCCGGCTGCACACGCTGGTCACGCAGAACATCGACGGGCTGCACCAGAAGGCGGGCACCGACCCCGAGCGGGTCGTCGAGATCCACGGCACGGCGCTCGAGGTCGTCTGCCTGCGCTGCGGCGACCGCCAGCCGGCCGAACCCGTGCACGAGCGGGTGCGCGCCGGCGAGGCCGACCCCGCCTGCACGGCGAGCGGCGCCGACGGTGCGGCCTGCGGGGGGATCCTCAAGTCGGCCACCATCAGCTTCGGCCAGAGCCTGGTCGCCGAGGACCTGTTCCGGGCGGAGCAGGCGGCCGCGGCCTGCGACTTGCTGCTGGCGGTGGGCTCGACGCTCGCCGTGGTCCCCGCGGCAGAACTGGTGCCGGTGGCGGTGCGCCACGGCGCGGTCGTGGTCATCGTCAACGGGGGCCCGACCGAAATGGACGCCGTGGCCGACATCGTGGTCAACGGCTCCATCAGCGCCTGCCTGCCGGCACTGGTGGAGGGGCTGGCGCCCGTCGGGTGACCCTCGCGCCTACTTCTCCGTCGTGTCCGTCGTGCCGCCTCCGCCCTTGGCCTTGCGGCGGGGCTTGAGCGCGAACCACCAGATGCTGGCGATCGTCCCCAGCGTCACGGCGGCGGCAGCCACGGGTTTGACGACCTTTCGGGCACCGCTCTTGGGCATGGGCGCAGACCTTATCCGGCCAGCCCGGGCACGGGTTGGTCCGGGATACGGAGCACGACGGCCTCGGGCGGCTCGGGCCCGAAGGCGAGCGTCAGGATGTGCTCGGCCACCCAGGTCGGTGAGTTGAAGCGGTGTTCGCGGGCGGCGCGGCGGAAGCGGTCCACCTCGGGGAAGGACGCCTCGTCCGTGGCGCGGATGGCGACCTGCATGTCCGTGTCGACCAGCCCCGGCGACACGGCGTAGGCCCGCAGGCCATGGCGCGCCTCCTCCAGGGCGACGACACGGGTGAGCTGGTCCACCGCGGCCTTGGAGGCGCAGTACGCCGCCCACCCCTCATACGGCTTCGTGGCCGCACCCGACGACATGTTGACCAGCACGCCGTCCCCCGGGCGCGAGCGCACGTGGCGCGCGAAGACCGCCGTCCCGTTGGCGACGCCGGTGACGTCGACGCCCACGGTGCGGGCGACCTCGGCCGGATCGGCGTCGGCCAACGGGCCGACGGGCCCGAGCAGCCCGGCATTGTTGATCCACAGGTCGATGCGGCCGAAGACGTCCACCACGGCGGACGCGAAACGTTCGAGCGCGCCGGCGTCGGTCACGTCGACCGCCGCCCGCACCGGCGCCTCGGCCGCGACGACGCGGCCGTCGTGCGCGACCGGTCGCGTGCGCGCCACGAGCGCGGGGCGGTGACGGGCACACAGGCCCAGGTGCATGCCCGCGCCGGCGAGGTGCACCGCCAACCCGGCGCCCAGTCCCCGGCTGGCGCCGGTGATGACGGCGACCCGGCCGCGGACCTGTGGGGTCACGCGCTCGCGCACCGACCGGACGCTGCGGTAGGCCTCGGCCGCCTTGACGAGCGCGTCGAACGGGCGCTGGTCCCAGTCCTCCTCGGGGTGCCACTGCACGGCCAGCACGAAGCGGGCGGACGGCAGCTCCACGGCCTCCACGACCCCGTCGGGCGTCGCGGCCGTCGCGACCAGCCCCCGCCCGAGCTCGCGGATGGCCTGGTGGTGCGAGCAGCGCACCGTGGGCGACGCGCCGAAGACGCCGGCCGCCAACGAGCCCGGCACCGTCTCGACGTCGACGTCGCCGAACATGTACGGGGCGTTGCGGTGGGCCAGGTGTCCGACCACGTCGGGCAGGTGCTGGTGCAGCGTGCCACCGAGCTCCACGTTCAAGACCTGGCAGCCCCGGCAGATGGCGAGGATCGGCAGGTCGGCCCGCAGCGCCGCTTCCAGGAGGGCGCGCTCGCTGGCATCGCGGGTCGGGTCGACGCCGGACACCTCGGGGACCGGCTCCTCGCCGTAGGCCAGCGGGTCGACGTCCCCCCCACCGGTCAGCACCAGGCCGTCGAGCACGGCGACGACCTCGTCGGCGCCGCTCTCGGGACCCCCCAGACCGCGGGCGGGCGGAGGCAGGAGCACGGGCCGGCCGCCGGCCGCCGCCACGAGCTCGAAGTAGGACTCGGGTAACACGGCGGCGCGGCGCTCCCAGGAGCCCCACCGGGCGTCGGCCACGTAGGTGGAGACGCCGATGAGCGGGATCACCCGCCCGCTCCGCCTCGTGCGGCAACGAATCTCACCAGCCCAGCGTACCTACGGGCTGGACGCTCGCAGGCTGGACGCTCGCCTGCGGCGCGGCCAACATGGCGCATGCCAGGTCGAGAGCTGATTGACCGCGGAATCGCCGACGGGTCCATCGACACCGTCGTGGTGGCCTTCCCCGACATGCACGGGCGCCCCGTCGGCAAGCGGGTCACGGCGGACTTCTTCGCCTCGCACGTGGCGGAGCACGGCATTGAGGTCTGCGACTACCTCCTGGCCGTCGACGTCGACATGAACCCGCTCCCGGGCTACCACTTCACCAACTGGGACACCGGCTACGGCGACGTCGTCTGCCGGCCGGACTACGGGTCGGCCCGGCGGCTTCCGTGGCTGGACGGGACGGCCCTCGTCCTGTGCGACCTGACCGACACCGACGGCGAGCCGGTCGAGGTGTCGCCGCGGCAGATCCTGCGGCGCCAGCTGGAGCGGGCGGCCGAGCGCGGGCTGCGCGTCTGCAGCGCGACCGAGCTCGAATTCTTCCTCTTCCGCGACTCCTACGAGGAAGCCGACGCCAAGGGCTGGAAGGGCCTGACCCCGCACTCGTCGACCATTGAGGACTATCAGCTGCTGCAGACCACGCGTGAGGAATACGTCCTACGACGGATCCGCAACGAGATGCGCGGCGCCGGCATCCCGGTGGAGTTCTCCAAGGGCGAGGCGGGACGCGGACAGCACGAGGTCAACGTCACCTACGGCGAGGCGCTCGTCACGGCCGACCACCACCTGGTGTTCAAGAACGGCATCAAGGAGATTGCGGCGCAGGAAGGTCGGGCGGCGACGTTCATGGCCAAGTGGACGATGGACGACGTCGGCTCCTCGTGTCACGTGCACACCAGCCTGTGGGACGCCGAGAGCGGCGAGCCGCTGATGGCGGACGCGTCGCACCCGAGCGGGCTGTCGGTCGTGGGACGCCGCTTCCTGGCCGGGCAGCTGCAGGCGGCGCGCCAGCTGGCGTGGTGCGCGGCGCCGACGGTGAACTCCTACCGCCGCTACGTGCCCGGCAGTTGGGCCCCCACCGCCGCGGTCTGGGGCGAGGACAACCGCACCTGCGGCTTCCGGCTCGTGGGCCACGGTGCGGGGCGGCGGGTGGAGTCGCGGATCCCCGGGGCCGACGTGAACCCGTACCTCGTGCTGGCGGCCTCCATCGCCGCCGGCCTGTACGGCATCGACCACGAGCTCGAGCCGGGCGCTCCCTACCCGCGCAACGCCTACGAGGCGACGGACGTGCCGCGCATCCCCTCGACCCTGGTCGAGGCCATCGCCGAGCTGCGCGACTCCCCCGTGGCGCTCGAGGCCTTCGGTCCCGACGTCCATCACCACCTGCTGAACACGGCCGAGCAGGAGTGGCTGGCCAGCAACCGGCACGTGACCGACTGGGAGCTGGCCCGGAACTTCGAGCGGATGTAGCAGCCGGCCCCGCCCGCGGCCCCGGTAAGGTCGCCCGGTCATGCTCCGCTCGCAACTGTGCTCGGTCGAGTCCCTCCGCTCCCCGGGACTGCGGGCCTGGGCGGATCGTTTGCGCCCCATGTGGCGCAGCTCGGACGAGGACGAGCGCGACGTCATGCTGCACCGCAAGATGTGGGAGTGGCTGTTCATCGCGGAGGCGCTGCACGAGCGCGGGTTGCTGGCTCCCGGACGCACCGGCCTCGGCTTCGGCGTCGGGCAGGAGCCCCTCGTGGCGCTCTTCGCCGCGCTGGGGTGCGACCTGGTCGCCAGCGACCAACCCCGCGAGCTGGCGGTGGCGTCGGGCTGGACGGACTCGGAGGTCGAGTGGGCCGCCGGACTGGAGAGCCTCAACACGTTCGGGCTGTGCCCCGCCGACGCGTTCGCCCGGCACGTCCGCTACCGCGCCGTCGACATGAACCACATACCGGCCGACCTGCGCGGCTTCGACTACACCTGGTCCTCGTGCGCACTCGAGCACCTCGGCACGCTGGACGCCGGAGCCGACTTCGTCGTGGCCCAGATGGCGTGCCTCCGGCCGGGCGGCGTGGCGGTGCACACCACCGAGTACCTCGTTTCGTCCAACGACGAGACGGTGGAGGCCGGCGGCACCGTGTTCTACCGGCGGCGCGACATCGAGGCGCTGGCCGACCGCCTGCGGCGCGCCGGCCATGCCATCGACGTGGACTACACCGAGGGGCGGGCCCCCGAGGACCTCCACGTCGACGTGCCGCCCTATTCGGACGTGCACCTGCGCACGCAGCTCGGCGGCTACGTGACCACGTCGCTCGCCCTCATCGTCACCAAGGGCGAGGCCGGCGGGCGGGCGCGACACCGGTGGCGGCACGGCGCGGCCGGCTGAGCCGCACCGAGTCAGCCGGCGGGCGACGGCTGACTCAGGCGCTTCCCGTTGAGGCGCTTGTGGATGCCCTTCGTCTTCTCGTAGAAGGCGACGAACTCCTTGAGCAGCGGGGCGTACACCTCCGCCGACGATCGATCCGCCTCGTAGACGGCCTTCACCTGCACGGTGCCGGGGATGTCGGCCACGCTCAGGTGCCCGAGCGCGAGCAGGGTCAGGAGGCCGGCGCCACGCACGTTGGCCAGCACCGGGTCGGCGATCTGGCGGACCGTGCGCCCGGTGGCGTCGGCGTGGATCTGGCACCACAGGTCCGAATTGGCGCCCCCGCCGACGAAGGCCAGCGACTCGAAGCGCCGCTTGCAGAACTTCTCCACCGCGCCGAGCAGCCAGGTCGAGTTGAGCGCCACGCCCTCGAGGACGGCCCGCACCATGTCCGAGCGGGTCGACGACAGCGAGAGGTTGTGGAACCCGCCCCGGATGGTGTGGTCGTCGACCGGCGACCGTTCTCCGTTCAGCCACGGGGTGAAGAGGACGCCGTTGGATCCCGCCGGCACCGACGACGCCATGTCGTTGAGCGTGGCGAAGAAATGCTCGGGCGCGCCGGCGGCGCCGAGGGCGTCACCCGGGAAGAGCAGGTTGTCGCGCAGCCAGGTCAGGCAGGCGCCGCCGGTCTCGTGCTCGTCGGCCAGCAGGTAGCGGCCCGGGATCCCCGAGGGGATGGACGCGATGTTGGTCAGGGCGTCGGTCTTCTTGAACGGCACGTGGCAGCTGATCCAGCTGGAGGTGCCGATGTAGAGGTGGCCGGCGAAGTCCGCCACGGCGCCCGAGCCCACGGCAGCCGAGTGGAGGTCGCCCGTCCCGGTGACGACGGGCGTGCCGGGCAGCAGCCCGAGCTCGGCGGCCGCTCCGGCGGCCAGGCCCCCGAGCACGCTGCCCGTCGGGACGAGGTCGGGCAGCGTGGAGCGCTCCAGGCCGGCCAGCTCGATCAGGCCGTCGTCATAGGAGATCGCACCGATGTCGCGGTTGTCGGTGACCCAGTACCCGGTGACGGAGTCGTGCGAGGCCCGGGCCAGCCCAGTGAGGCGCAGGTTGAGGTAGTCGACCGGCTCGAGGAAGACCGCGGCGGCGGCGTAGACGTCGGGACGGTGCTGGCGCAGGAAGTGGATGTGCCCGACCGGGTCCTTGCCCGACAGGCTCGGGATTCCGCCCGTGCGCCGGACCCAGCGCGCCAGTTTGGAGGCGGAGTACCCCTGGACATTGAGCGTGCCACGGACGGTCTCGCGCACGGCGCGGGCGCCCCGCGAGTCCATCCAGATGATGGCGGGACCGATGGCCTCCCCCGCGTCGTCCACGGGCACCGTGCCCATCCACTGCGAGGTGCACCCGACGCCGACCACCCGCTCGGGGGCCACGCCGCTGTCGCTGAGCGCCCGGCGGGCCGACGTCACGATGGCGTCCCACCACTCCTCGGGCGATTGCTCGGCGCCGCCGTCGCCGGTCAGGTCGATGCCAACCGCCTCGAACGAGTGGGCGACGATGTGGCCGTTGGCGGACAGGACCGCCACCTTGGGTCCCCCCGTCCCCAGGTCGACGGCCAGGACATAGGTGTCCTCGGGGCGCGCCGACGCGATGTGGCGGATCTCCGTGGCCGGCACGGCGCGCAGGCCGTCCGGGCGAGTGGGCATGGCCGGGAAGCGTACCGGTGAGCAGCCCGGTGACCGCCCCGTCGGAGGCAGGCCACCGGGCCCTCCGGGGTCAGTCGACCAGGCTGGCCTCCACCTCGACCTCGATCACGACCTTGTTGCCCACCACGACGCTGCCGTCGAGCAGCGAGTGGTTGAAGCTGACGCCGAAGTCGCGGCGGTCGATCTCGCCCGTGGCGGAGAAGGCCACGACGGTCTTGCCCTCCTGCATGGACGCGCCCTCACCCAGGAACTCGAGCTCGAAGTCCACCGACTTGGTGACGCCCCGGATGGTGAGGTCACCGGTGAGCACCCAGTGGGCGTCGTCGACCCTCTTCAGCCCAGTGCTCTTGAGGGTGAGCGTCGGGTGGTTCGGGACGTCCAGGAAGTCGTTCGTGCGCAGGTGGTCGTCACGTTGCGCCTGGTTCGTGTGGATGCTGGCGGCCTGGACGACGGCCTCGACGCTCGAGTCCTCGGGGTTCTCGGCCACGGTGAAGGTGCCGGACACCTCGGTGAAGCGGCCCCGGACCTTGGTGCCGATCAGGTGGCGGGCGATGAAGCCCACCTCGGTGTGGGCGGGGTCGATGGTGTACGTGCCCGCCTTCGGCAGGGTCCCCGCGCTGGTGGTGGTGGTCATTTCTCGGTCTCCTTGGTTGATCTGATGACTGTTGAGAGTATAATATCTGAGTAAACAGATACTTGTCAAGCAGCGAAACTAGGGCTGCCGGGCGATTTCGGGAGAGAATGAGCGGTATGGGAACGGTGACCTTCCCCACCACGGGCGACGGCGAGGGCCGCGCCGCGTCGGGCGCTGACGACGGCTCCTGCGGCGTCCTCGGGCAGATGGACGACGAGCGCATCGAGTTGATGGGCCTCATCATCCGTACCAACCGCCGTTTGACCGAGTCGCTCGGCCGCGAGTTGGAGCAGTCCGTCGGGATCCCGCTGGTCTTCTTCGACGTCCTCATCCATGTCGGCGCCGCCCCGGAGGGCCGCCTGACCATGAGCCGGCTCAGCACCGACGTGGCCCTGACCACCGGCGGTGTCACCCGCCTGGTCGACCGCATGGTCGACGCCGGGCTCGTGCTGCGGCAGAACTGCCCGAGCGACCGTCGCAGCATCCACGTCGTCCTCACGCCCGAGGGGCGCACCGTGCTGGAGCGCGCGGTGGCGGCCCACATCGAGGGGATAGAACGCCATCTCATCGCCCACCTCGACGAGAGCGAGCGCGTCGCCTTGGCCAGGGTGCTCGCGAAGGTGCTCGACGCCGGCTGCTAGCCGGCCTTGCTCGACGGCGGCTGCCAGCCGGCGCCGTCCACCTTGTGCAGCCAGACCCGCACCGGCTCGGTGAGCAGCTCCTCGTCGAGCTCGAGGATCGTCCCCTGCCCCTCGCCGGCCTCCGCCACGATGTCGACGGCCAGGACCTCCCGCGCGATGTGGTCGAACTGGTCGGCGATGGCATCGAGGCCCACCACGCGCAGCACGATGCGGTCGGAGACCTCCAGGCCGCTCGTCTTGCGCAGGTCCTGCACGAGGCGCACGACCTCGCGGGCCAGGCCGCGGCGGCGCAGCTCGTCGTCGAGAGCCAGGTCGAGCGCCACCACCTCGCCGCCTTCGCGTGAGACCGCGAAGCCCGGCTGGCCCCGGACCCGCAGCGACAGGTCCTCGGGCGACAGCACGACGGCCTCGCCCCCGAGCGTGACCGTGACCGGCTCCCCCGCTTCGAGCGCGGCCGCGGCGGCGGCACCGTCGAGCCGGGCCAGGGCCGGCTTGAGCTCCTGGACTCGGTCCTTGAGGCGCGGGCCCAGCGTGCTGAAGTTCGGCACGAGCTCGAACGAGATGACCTCGCTCAGCTCGTCGGCCGTGTCGATCTCGTCGACATTGAGCTCGTCGGCGACGATGTCGCGCAGGATCTCGGGCGCGTCGGAGGGGAGGAAGACGAGGGCGCGCTTCAGGGGCTGGCGCACCTTCACCGACGCCTCGCTGCGGGCGGCGCGGCCCAGCGAGGTCAGCCGGCGGGCGAGTGCCATCTGCGCCTCGAGCTCGGGTTCGATCAGCGCCGTGTCGGCGGCGGGCCAGTCGGCCAGGTGCACCGACGCGTCCTGCCCCGCGCCGGTCAGGTGGCGCCACATGGCGTCCGACACGAAGGGGCAGAACGGGGCCAGCAGCAGCGAGAGCTCCGTCAGCACCGTGTACAACGTGGCCTGCGCGGCGGGGGTGTCGTCTCGGGGAGCGTCGGGGTCGGTCCGCCAGAACCGGCGCCGGCTGCGCCGGACGTACCAGTTGGACAGATCGTCGACGAGGTCGGCCAGGGCGGTGGCGGCTGCGAGGGGCTCGTAGGCCCGCAGCGCCTCCGTGGCCACCACCGTCGTGCTGGCGAGGCGCGAGAGGATCCAGCGGTCGAGCGGGCCCCGCTGATCCGGCGCCGGGATGGCCGGGTCCGAAGGGTCGAAACCGTTCAGCGAGGCGTAGGTGGTGAAGAAGCTGAACGTGTTCCACAGCGTGAGCAGCATGTCGCGCATGGCCGTGTCGATGGCCCCGAGCGTGGCCCGCGTCGGCGTCCACGGCGAACCCTGGCTGAACATCCACCAACGCATGGCGTCGGCACCCCGGGTGTCGAGGATCTTCCAGGGGTCGATGATGTTGCCCAGCGACTTGGACATTTTGCGACCGTCGGCGTCGACGATGTGGCCGAGGCAGACGACGTGCCGGTACGGGCTCTCGCCGAACACCAGGGTGTTGATGGCGAGCAGCGAGTAGAACCAGCCGCGGGTCTGGTCGATGGCCTCCGAGATGAAGTCGGCCGGGAAGGTGAACGCCTCGGCCGAGCCGGGCGCGTGGGGGTAGCCGACCTGCGCGGCGGGCATGGAGCCCGAGTCGAACCACGCATCGATGACCGGCTCCACGCGGCGCGACACCGAGAGCTCGTCGTCGGCCCCGTCGGCCGCGCACGTCGAGCAGGTGAACGTCACCTCGTCGATCGTGGGTCGATGCGGGTCGATGCCGGTGACGTCACGCCCGCAGAGGTCCGAGAGCTCGGCCAGCGAGCCCACGCAGCGCACATGGCCGCGCCCGCAGCGCCAGATCGGCAGTGGGGTACCCCAGTAGCGGTCGCGCGAGAGCGCCCAGTCCACGTTGTTGGCGAGCCACTCGCCGAAGCGGCCGTCACGGATGTACGGGGGGTGCCAGTCCACGGTGGCGTTGGCCGACAGGAGATCGTCCTTGCGGCTGGACGTGGCGATGTACCAGCTGGGCTTGCCCCAGTAGATGAGGGGGGTGCGGCAGCGCCAGCAGTGGGGGTACGAGTGGATGTACGGCGCGCGCCGGATGAGGAGGCCCGAGGACTCCAGGCGGTCGTTGATGTCGTGATTGGCGTCACGGACCTCGCGACCCGCCAGCCATTCGACGTCCGCGATGAATCGGCCGTCGGGACCCACCGGGTTGAGGCCGGGCAGTCCGTTGTCGCGTCCGATCTGGCGGTCGATCTCCCCGAACGCCGGCGCCAGGTGCACGAGCCCGGTGCCCTCTTCGGTCGTGACGTAGTCGGCGGGGACGACCCGCCACCCGTCGGCGCCGTGCGGCGGCTCGAGGTCGTCGAAGGGACGTTCGTAACGGAGGCCGACGAGCGCCGCGCCGGGCACGCGCCGGGTGACGCGGGCGCGCGCGCCCTCCCCCATGACGGCGTCCACCAGGTCGTCCGCCACGAGCGTCTCGTCCACCACGGCGTAGGTCAGCTCCGGGTTCACCGCGACGCCGGTGTTGGACAACAGGGTCCACGGTGTCGTCGTCCACACGGCCAACCACCTCGCGTCGCCCACCCGCGCCGGATCGGGGTCACGCAGCCGCAGGCGGAGGTAGGCCGACTCGTCCTCCTCGTCGCGGTAGACGTCGGCCTGGCCGAGCTCGTGGCTCGACAGTGCGGTGCCGCAGCGAGGGCAGTAGGGCACGACCTTGAGGTCCTCGTAGAGCAGGCCCTGGTCGAAGAGCTGTTGCAAGTGCCACCACACGGACTCGATGTAACCGGGGTCGAGCGTCCAGTACGCCACGTCCATGTCGACCCAGTAGCCGATGCGAGTGGTGAGGCGGGCGAATTCGTCCACGTAGGAGTACACCGACTCGCGGCAGAGCCGGGTGAACTCGGCGATGCCGACCTGCTCCTCTATCTGCTCCTTGCCGGTGATGCCGAGCTTCTTCTCCACCTCCACCTCGACGGGCAGCCCGTGGGTGTCCCAGCCCGCCCGGCGGGCCACGAAGTTGCCGTCCATGGTGCGGAAGCGACAGAAGAGGTCCTTGTAGACGCGGGCCCAGACGTGGTGCAGACCCGGCATGCCGTTGGCGGTCGGAGGGCCCTCGTAGAAGACCCACCGCGGCGCGCCCTCTCGTTGCTCGACGGAGCGTTCGAAGACGCGGTGCTCGGCCCAGCGGGCCAGCTCGGCCAGCTCGAGGGCGACGAAGTCGGTGTCGGCGGGGACGGGTGAGAGCACGGGAACGGGGCGTTCGACGAAGGGGGACGGTCGTCCCCGGCGTCTCGGAAAGGATAGAGGCTGTGGATCCCGTCACATCCGCCTCCGGGCCCGACGTGTTCCTGGCGCGCGAACCCTACGGCGACGACGGGCCCCAATGGGTCGTCGCGCAGGCCGAGGCCGAGCTGGTGGCGCGGTACGGCGGCCTCGACGGCGGCGAACTCGGGCTGCGAGCCGACATGTTCGACCCACCCGGTGGCGCCTTCCTGGTGGCCCGGGCGGGCGACACGTTCGTCGTGGGCGGGGTGGGCCTCCGCGCCGTGGCACCGGCGACGGGCGAGGTCAGGCGCCTCTGGGTGGACCCGGGCTGGCGCGGCCGTGGTGTCGCCCGCGCCCTGATGGCCGAGCTGGAGGCGGCCGCGCGCGGCCTCGGGCTGCACGCACTGCAGCTGGCCACGGGGGACCGCCAGCCCGAGGCGGTGGCCCTCTACGAGGCGACCGGGTGGCGGCGCCTCTCGACCGACCCGGCCGGACGTCCGCTGCCCTCGTGGTACATCCGCTTCGCCAAGGCCCTAGCCTGACCGCCCCATGACCGCGACGGGATTCGAGCTGATCTGCGAGATCGAGCCGGCGACCACCCCTGACCTGAAACGGGTTCGCCACCAGATCGGCGTGCTGAGTCCCGTCGCGACCGCGTTTCTCATCCCCGACAACCACATCGGCCGGGCCACCGTCTCGAGCGTGGCCGTCGCCCACGAGGTGGAGGCCATGGGCGGGCGGTCCATCGCCTGCCTGAACGCCCGCGACAGGAACCTCCTCGGCTTCCGCCGCGATCTGCTCACCGCGGCGGCCTACGGCGTGGACCAATTCCTCTTCGTCTACGGCGACGAACCCGTGGCCGGCGCGCGCACCAGCGAGCTCACGGTGCAGACGATGCTGGCCGAGGCCCGCGCCTACGCAGCGGGCCTGCCGGGCGGCGCGCTCATGCGCTTCGGGGTCGCCAGCGGGTTGCGGCCTCTGCCGGCCTGGAAACAAGAGGCCGACTTCCTCTTCGTCCAGATCGGGTTCTCCGTCGACGACCTGCTGGCCTGGCGCGCCCGGATGGAGGTGCCGGGACCCGTCTACGCCGGCGTGATCGTGGTGGCGAGCCCTGCCATGGCCCGCAACCTGGTCAAGGAGATCCCCGGCCTCACCATTCCGGCGGCGCTCGTCGAGCGCCTCGAGCGCGACCGCAACGCCGGCGTCGACGCCGCGTGCGACCTCGTGGGGGCCATCCGCGACTCGGAGGCGTTCGACGGTGTCCACCTGATACCCGTGGCCCGCTACCGCGAGGTGGCGGCCCGGCTGGAGCGGGTGCTCTGAGGACCTAGTCCGTGCCGGCGTCCCCGGCGTGGCGTCGGGCCACTTCGTCGAGCGAGCTCGCGTCGACATCGAGCAGCGAGTCGACGACGAGGTCGGCCAGCCCGAAGGCGGGGTGGCCGCCCTGGCCCGGTTCGGGCACCGCGACGCAGGCCATGGACGCCGCCTTGGCCGCCAGCACCCCGGCCGGTGCGTCCTCCCACACCAGACAGCGCCGGGGCGCCGCACCCAGCTTCGCCGCCGTGGTCAGGAAGACCGCCGGATGCGGCTTGCCGTAGTCCTCGTCCTCGGCCGAGTGCACCAGCACGAAGCGCCGCCGCAGGTCGAAGTGGTCGAGCGCGGCGTCGATGAGACGGTATTGCGACGACGACGCCACGGCGAGGGGGATGCCGCGCTCGGCGCACAGGTCGATGGCATGTTCGGCGCCCGGCTTGAGCTCGCCCTCGGTCAGGATCAACTCAATGACCCGGTCGACGATCGTCACCGCCACCTCTCCCGGCGTCGGCCCGGCCCAGGGGTAGAGGCCGAACCAGTGCTCGGTGACCTCGTTGACGAACATGCCCTTGGTGGTGCGGCAACCCTCCACCGCCAGCGGCACGCCGAGCCCGCCCAGGATCTCGATCTCGGCTTCGTGCCAGAGGATCTCGGAGTCGATGAGGAGCCCGTCCATGTCGAAGATGGACGCGGCGAAGCCCACCGGGGTGGACGGCGGGGAGCTCAAGCGGAGAGCTGGGCCTCGATGTCGCCGACGAGCGCGGGGTCCTCGGGCTCCACCTGGGGGCGGTAGCGCGCCACGATCGCGCCGCCGGGCGCCACGAGGAACTTCTCGAAGTTCCACGTGATGTCGCCGGCCTTCCCCTCGGCGTCTTCCTTCTCGGTGAGCGCGGCATAAATCGGGTGCCGGCCCTCGCCGTTCACCTCGATCTTCTCCATCAGCGGGAAGGTCACGCCATAGGTGGTCGAGCAGAACTGCGCGATCTCCTCGGAGGTGCCCGGCTCCTGGCCCATGAATTGGTTGCACGGGAAGCCGATGACCGAGAAGCCGCGGTCGCCGTAGGTCTTCTGCAGGCGCTCGAGGCCCTCGTACTGCGGCGTGAGACCGCATTTGGAGGCGACGTTGACGAGCAGCAGCGTCTTGCCGGCGTAGTCGCCCAGCTTCGCGTCGTCGCCCTGGAGGGTGTGGATGGGGATGTCGTAGAGAGCCATGCAACGGACCCTACCGGCCACCGCCGTTGACGTGCCCGGGAGCCCCTAGCCTGGCCGGCGTGCACGCGGTGGTGATCAGGGAGGGTCGGCTCGTGTGGGTGGAGCGGGACGACCCGGTGCCCGGTGACACAGAGCTCCTCGTCTCCGTGCGTGCGGCCGGCATCAACGGCGCCGACATCGCCCAGCGCGCCGGGGGCTACCCGGCGCCGCCGGGCTGGCCCCAGGACATCCCCGGGATGGAGTTCGCCGGCGAGGTCGTGCGCATCGGCTCCAAGGTGACGCTGTTCGCCCCGGGCGACCGGGTGATGGCGGTGGTCGGCGGTGGGGCCCAGGCGACCCTGGCCTTCGTGGACGAGATGCATGCGCTGCCCGTCCCCGACTCCCTACCCTGGCCCGAGGCGGGCGGCTGCCCCGAGGTCTTCTCGACCGCGTACGACGCCCTGTTCACCCAGGCCGGGCTGCAGATGGGCGAGCGGGTGCTCGTGAGCGGCGCGGCCGGCGGCGTGGGCACCGCCGGCGTGCAGCTGGCCGCGGCCACCGGGGCGATCGTCACGGCCACGGTGCGGGACCCGGCGCGCCGTGACGGCGTCGCCGGGCTCGGCGCCACCGCGGTCATCGCCCCCGGGGACGAGTCCGAGCACGGGCCCTACGACGTGGTGCTCGAGCTGGTGGGCGCGCCGAGCCTGGCCGGCGTCCTACCGCAGCTGGCCACCGGGGCCCGCGTCGTGGTGATCGGCGTCGGCGCCGGGGCCCGGGCGGAGCTCGACCTCTACACGCTCATGCGCACGCGCACCCGCATCGGCGGGTCGACCCTGCGCGCCCGCAGCAGGCGGGAGAAGGCGGACGTGGCGGCCGCCGTGACCGCCCACGTGCTGCCGCTCCTGGCCTCGGGGCGCATCACCGTGCCGGTGTGCGACACCTTCCCCATGCCCGAGGCGGAGGCCGCCTACGAACGCTTCACGAAGGGCGCCAAGCTCGGCAAGGTGGTCCTGGTCAACTGAGGCGCCGATGATCGAGGCCGTCCTCTTCGACGGGGACCAGACGCTGTGGGACTTCCAGCGCGTCATGCGCGCGGCCCTGGTCGCCGTCGTCGACGAGATCCGGGAGGCCCGGCCGGGCCCGGTCACCGCCGCCCTGCACTGGCGGGACCTCCAGCGTGACCGCCTGGAGATCGGTGGCGAGCTCGAGGGCGTCGAGTGGTCCATGCGCGCGCTGCGCGTGCACGGCTTCGCCCGCACGCTGCAACGCGTGCGCCGGGCCCAAGGCGGTGACGAGGGCGAGGACGCCGCCTTGGCCGAGGCGCTCAGCGCGTCCTACTTCCAGCACCGTGACCGCGACCCGGCCCTCTTCGCCGACACGTTGCCCTGCCTGCGGGCACTCCGGGAGCGCTACCGCCTCGGCCTGCTCTCCAACGGCAGCCGACTGCCCGAGAAGGTCGGCCTCGCCCGCTACTTCGAGTCGGTCGTCTTCGCGCAGGACCACCGCGTGGCGAAGCCGGACAAGGGCATCTTCGAGGTGGTCGAGCGCGAGCTCGGAGTGGGAGCGGCGGACTGCGTGCTCGTGGGCGACCATCCCCTCAACGACGTGGTGGGGGCGAAGCGCGCCGGGTGGCACGCCGTGTGGATCGACCGTGACGGCGGGGGCGCCTTCGTCCCCCAACCCAGCTGTGCGGAACGACCGGACGTCGTGGTCACCACGCTGGCCGACCTGCCCGCCGCGCTGGAGGAACTCGCCGGCGCCTGACGTCTCGCGTGGCTCGCTCAGCGCGTCAGGATCACGACCCCGGCATTGGCGCCGCGCCCGACCGTATGGGAGAGGGCGACCCGGGCGCCGTCGACCTGGCGGGGGCCGGCCTCACCCCGCAGCTGGCGCACCAGCTCCACCACCTGGCCCAGCGCGGAGGCGCCCAGCGGCTCTCCCTTGGACAGCAGCCCCCCGCTCGGGTTGACGGGGAGTCGGCCGCCCAGCGCCATGGCGCCCGAATCGAGCAGTGCGGCCGACCCGCCCGGCTCGCACACGCCGAGCTCCTCGCACGAGAGCAACTCCCGCGCCGCGTCGGTGTCCTGGCACTCGACCACGTCGAGGTCCGCGGGACCCACTCCGGCCTCTTCGTAGGCCACCGTGGCGGCCAGCGTCGTCGGTGCCGGCGCCGCGTCGTCGACCAGGCCGGCCAGCGGCGTGGACTCGCTCAGCACGGAGCCCGGTATGTGCGAGCGCAGGACGGCGGCAGCGAGCGTCACGGGCGTCGCCGACGAAGGTGAGGGCAGGTCGTCGCGTCGCAACACGAGGGCCGCCGCGCCTTCGTTGGGAGAGCAGAGCATGAAGAGGTGCAGCGGCTCGCAGACGACGCGCGACGACAGCACCTCCTCGACCGTCGTCTCCTTCTGGAACATCGCATCGGGATTGGCGGTCCCGTGCCGGCGGTTCTTCACCACGACGCGGGCCAGGTGGTCCTTGGTGACGCCCGAGGTGAGGCACAGCCTCTGGGCGCGCAACGCGAAGAAGGCGGGCGTGGCCGCCAGTCCGGCCTCCTCCTGCCAGGGCTCGAAGAAGGAGGACCGGATGATGCCCCTCGGCATCTTCTCCGTGCCGAACACCAACACCGTGTCGTACTGGCCGGCCCCGATGGCGGCGGCGGCGAGCATGAGGGCCGCGCTGCCGCTGGCACAGCCGGCCTCGACGTCGACGATCGGCATGCCGGTCAGGCCGAGCCGGCTGAGCACCTTGTGGCCCGTTGCCACCCCGCCGTACGCCGTGCCGCAGAAGGCGGCCTGGAATCCGCCCTTGCCCACGCCCGCCTCGCGCAGGGCGGCCCGCACCGCCACCACCCCCATGTCGGTGGTCGAGACGCCCTCGAACCGCCCGAAGGGGTGCAGCCCTGCGCCCGAGACGACGACGCCGCTCACGAATCCGCCGGCGCCCGCGCCGGGACCGGTGCGAAGGCGTACGTCACGACGTCGCTGCCGTCATCGTCGCGGTGCAGGGGTACGATGCACAGGTCCATCGCCTGCCCCACCGTCAATGTGTGCGGGTCGGCCTCGGTCAACCGGGTGATGACCCGCACCCCCTCGGGCAGTTCGACGACGCCCACGCCGAAGGGGATCTCGCCCCGGTACCCGGGTGGGGGGGCCGTCACGGCCGTCCACGCCCACAGGGTCCCGCGCCCGGACAGCTCCACCGGGGCGGGGTGCTCGGCCGCGCAATACGCGCAGGCATCGGCGCGAGGGAAGTGGAACCTCCCGCAGGCGTCGCACCGACTGCCGAGCAACGCCGGCGGTTCGGTGTCGGTGAACAGCCCGTCACGGACCATGACGCGCACGGCCACCTCAGCGCTCGAGCTCCACGAGCTCCAGCGCGTCGAACTCCCAGAAGGCCCGCAGCGAGGCCAGCTTGCCCGCGCCGTTGCTGCGGTAGGTGTAGACGCCGTGGACCACGGCCTGGTGGGAGCCGCCGGCGAGCGTCGTGCGGATGATGCCGACGTCGGCGACCTCGTCGCCGCACAGGTAGGACTCCGAGATCTCGAAGGTGATCGACTCGCTCGGCCCGATGACGGTGTCGTAGAAGGCGGCGATGGCCGCGCGCCCACGGTGGCCCGTGCCCTCGGGGTCGAAGGGCGACGGTCCGATGGGATCCTGTACGACCGCGTCATCGGCGAAGAGGTCGAGCCAGGCGTCTCGGTCGCGGGCGTGGACAGCGGCGCGGGAGCGGATACCGAGCTCGCGGGCGGTGGGTGGTTCGTCGGCCATGCGGTGTACCTCCGTCTCAGCTGACCTTGGCGATCACATCGTCGGCGAAGCGCCGCAGGTTGTCGACCTTGGTCTGCAGGCCCTCCGTGTCCTGTCCGGTGCCGTAGGGCCAGCGGAAGCCGACGATGACGTCGGTGACGCCGAGCTCCTCCAGGCGCTCGATGCCGTCGGGGCCATAGGCATCGAGCGAGATCACGTGCACCTCGAACGGCTTGGACTCCGTGCCGTACTCCGTGCGGAGGGCGGCCAGACGGTCGAGGAGGCCGGGCAGGTCGGCGGGGTCGCCCCCACCGTGCAGCCAGCCGTCCCCGTCCCGGGCGGCGCGGCGCAGCGCCGCCTCGTGGTGGCCGCCGATCAGGATCGGCACGGGAGCGGTGGGCGTGGGGCACAGCTTGATGGAGGGCACGTCGAAGACCTCGCCATGGAACTCGAAGTACCCGCCGGCCATGAGCCCCCGCATGATGGCGATCTCCTCGTCCATCCGCCTGCCCCGCCGCTCCCACGGGACCCCGCAGATGGCGTAGTCCTCCGGCCACGGGCTGGTGCCCACGCCGAGCAGCAGGCGGTTGCCGGTGAGCACGGCGGTGGAGCTGACCTGCTTGGCGATGAGCACGGGCTGGCGAATGGGGAGCTTTATCACGAACGTGACGAATCGGATGCGCTCGGTGACGGCCCCCATGGCGGGGATCAACGAGAACGGCTCGAGGAAGGGCTTGTCCTCCAGGAACTCGCGGGTCCCGTCGGGGTTGAACGGGTAGGTCGTGTCGGAGACCTCGGGGTAGCAGATGCTGTCGGGCACGACCATGGAGTCATAACCCGCTTCCTCGGCCGCCCGCGCCAGGGGGAGGTAGTACGACGGATCCGTCATCGACTCGGCAAACGAGAAACGCACTGCACCTCCGCTGTCAACGAGTGGGTCGTGAGCACGAGCGCGCCTACCATGCGGCCCGTGCCCGCTCATCCTGCCAGCACCAGCACTTCGGGGCACAACCCCGACCCCGCTGACCTGCGGCTGAGCGGGTCGGCACCCCTGGTCACGGACCTGTCCCTCGAGGACCTCGAGCGTGACGCCCGGCGCGCCATCGGCGAAATGGCGTACGCCTATTACGCGGGCGGGGCCGACGACGAGCGCCTCCTGGCCGGGAACGTGTCCGCCTGGAGCCACTGGCAGCTGCACCCGCACGTGCTGGCCGGAGTGGCGGAGGTCTCGCCTGCCACCACGGTGCTCGGAACCGCCGTCGCCTCGCCGGTCGCCGTCGCGCCGACGGCGATTCAGGGGCTGGCCCATCCCGAAGGGGAGGCGGCCACCGCCCGGGGTGCCGCCGTGGCCGGCGCACTGCTGATCCTCTCGTCGCTCGCCACCTGCCCGCTCGAGGAGGTGGCCGCCGCCGCGCCCGGGGCGCCGCGCTGGATGCAGGTCTACATCCTGCGCGAACGGACGCGCACGGCCGAGCTGGTGAGCCGGGCCGCCGCGCACGACTACGGCGCCCTCGTTCTCACCGTGGACGCTCCCGTGTCGGGCCTCCGCCTGCGCGAGTGGCGCATGGGCGTGCACCTGCCCGACGACCTCGTGCTGCCGAACCTGGCCGGCGACAGCACCGAGAGCGCGCGGGAGGGAGGTTTCATGGCGGTGGTGACCCACGAATTCGAGCCGGCGCTCACGCCCGATGACATCGGGTGGCTGGCCGGGCTGAGCTCGCTCCCCGTCGTGGCCAAAGGCGTGCAGCGCGCGGACGACGCGGTCCGTTGCGTCGACGCCGGGGCAGCGGCCGTCGTCGTGTCGAACCACGGGGCCCGGCAGCTGGCCGACGCTCCCGCCACGGCCGACATCCTGGCCGAGATCGTCGACGCCGTCGCAGGTCGGGCGGAGGTCTACGTCGACGGCGGCCTCCGCCGCTCACCCGACGTGGTCAAGGCGCTGGCGCTCGGCGCGCGCGCGGCGCTGATCGGTCGGCCGTCGCTGTGGGCCCTCGCCACCGGCGGCGCCGACGGCGTCGCGTCCTTGCTGCGCTGGTACGAGACGGAGTTGCGGCGCACCATGGCTCTGTGCGGTGCGGCGACCGTCGACGCCATCGATCGCAGTCTCGTGCGCCGGGCCCCGGGCTGGGCCGTGGAGGGTCTGGTGCGATGACGACGGTGGCGGCGATGGTGGCGGCGCGCGCCGGCGACGACAGGCCGGGCGTCCTGGACGCAGGCGGACAGTGGACCTGGCGCGAGGCGGTGCTCGAAGGCGCGGCGCGCGGCGCGCTGGCCCGCTCCCTCTTCCATCGGGGGAAGCCGCACATCGGCGTGCTCCTGCCGAACGGACCCGAGTACTTGTTCTGGCTCAACGGCGCGGCGCTGGCGGGCGCAGCCATCGTCGGGATCAACCCGACGCGTCGGGGCGAGGTCCTGGCGGCCGACGTCCGGGCCACCGACTGCTCCCTGATCGTGACCGACGCCGACGGCGCCGCCCTGCTCGAGGGCCTGTCACTCGGCGTGGACGACGACAAGGTGCTCGTCATCGGCACAGAGCGCTACGACGCGCTGCTGGCCGGGTTCGACGGCACGGAGGCCGCCCAGTCGCTGGTCGACCAGGCGGCCGACGTCGGCGAGGACGCGCTGTACCTCTTGATCTTCACCTCGGGCACGACGGGCGTGCCCAAGGCGGTTCGGTGCAGCCAGGGCAGGCTGGCCGGCATCGCCGAGGTGGCCGCCCCGGGCTACGGCTATACGGCCGACGACGTCTGCTACTGCCCCATGCCGCTCTTCCACGGCAACGCGCTCATGGCGCTGTGGGGGCCTTCGGTCATGGTCGGGGCGGCCATCGCGGTGCGACCCCGCTTCAGCGCTTCGGCCTTTCTCGAAGACGTGCGGCGCTTCGGGGCCACCAAGTTCAGTTACGTGGGCAAGGCCATCGCCTACATCCTCGCCACACCCGAACGGCCCGACGACGCCGACAACACGCTGAAGAGCGCATTCGGGACGGAAGCCTCGGTGCGCGACCGTGAGCGCTTCCGGCAGCGCTTCGGCTGCTACCTCATTGAGGGCTATGGCCAGAGCGAGGGCGGTGCCGCGGTCAACCCCGTGCTCGGCATGCCGAAGGGAGCGCTGGGCAAGCCGGTGGGCGGGGTCGACCTGGCCGTCATCAGCCCCGAGACCGGCGAGGAGTGCCCGCGTGCGGCGTTCGACGCCGAGGGCCGCCTCGTCAACGCGAGCCAGGCCATCGGCGAGATCGTCAACCGCAGCGGCCGCGGCAGCTTCGAGGGCTACTACCGGCGGGAGGACGCCGAGGCGGAGCGCCTGCGCCGGGGGTGGTACTGGACCGGCGACCTCGGGTACGTGGACGGCGACGGGTTCTTCTACTTCGCGGGGCGGAACGGGGACTGGCTGCGCGTCGACTCCGAGAACTTCGCCGCCGGGCCGGTCGAGGCCATCCTGTCGCGCCATCCCGACCTGGCGGTGACGGCGGCCTACCCCGTCCCCGACACGGCCTCGGGCGCCGGCGACCAGCTCATGGTGGCTCTCGAGACGGTGCCGGGACGAGCCTTCGACCCCGATGCCTTCGCCGATTGGCTGAGGGCACAGCCCGACCTGGGACCGAAGTGGCTCCCCCGCTACGTGCGGGTCTCGCCCTCTCTCCCTCAGACAGCCACGGGGAAGGTGACCAAGGTGGCGCTGCGGTCCGAGGCCTGGGCGTGTGACGACCCGGTCTGGTGGAGCCCGCTCGACGGCTCGGAGCTGCGATTCGTGCCGCTCAGCGACGACGACAGGGCGACGCTCGCCGCCGGCCTGGCCGAGAACGGCCGGCCGCCGGTGGGCTGAGCGGCGCTGCCCTCAATTCGGGGCGACCTCAATCATCAGTCGCCCGCCCCGTGGGCGGTGGCCCTGTCGTCCTCGTTCGGCGTAGATGTCGGTCGCCATCGTGTTGTAGCCACCGGCGACCGCACCACCCGTATCCCCGTGATGGCACTGGATGGACGCGATGAGCAACAGCTCTCCCTCGGACGAGAAGACCGGAGCGAAGACATTGAAGTCCGGGAGGTGCCCACCCCCGTGGTACGGATCGTTGGCCACGATGACGTCACCCGGGTGGAGGCGTCCCCGAAGAAGTCGATGGCGAACCGCACCGGCAACGTCGAGCTGAGCATGAACTGCGGAATGCCCACCGACAGCGCCGAGAGCCGCCCCTGTGCGTCCATGATGGTCGCGTTCCGCTCGTTGCTCTGGTTGAGGATCGGCGTGGTCGCCGTCCGCGAGACATGCTCCGCCATTTCGAAGCAGACGGTCTCCATGGCGGAGCGGATGACCTCGGCCGTCACCACGTCGATCCCCGTGTCTGTTCTGGTCATGGACTGCCCTCCCTACGACGAGAGCGTTCGGGACCGGCCCGCCAGGGCCCAGCGGATGCCCGCCCGGTCCCTACAGCTCGGCCGGGGCGGGCACCGAGACCGGGCCCGCCTCGACCAGGGACGCGGCGGGCCGGAGGCGCAGCCCGAGGAAGGCGACGAGGGCGGCGGCGAGGACCGAACACGCGTGGGTGACGGCCATGGCAGCCGGGGTCAGCCGCCGCCGCAGCATCGGGGACAGCAACGCTGCCTCGCGGACGGAGCCCCGCATCACGTTCGGAGGATAAACCGGCTACAGGCCGATGAAGGCGAGCACGCCCGAGAGGTCCCCGACCCGGTGGTCGCCCGGCTCCAAGGGCGGCGCGCGGTGCCCCGGGCGCTCGCCCTCGCGCCACACGTGCACCGCCGTCATGCCGGCCCGCCGCGGCCCGCGCACGTCGGGCTCCCACGAGTCGCCGACGAACATGGCGTGGCGGGGGTCGATGCCGAGCGCCTCGGCGGACTTGGCGTAGATGGCGGGATGTGGCTTGCGCATCCCGGCCCGCGCCGACGTCACGCCAGAGTCCACGAGGTGAAGGAGGCCGACGTCGCGCAGGAAGGCGTCGAGCTCCCAGCCCCAGTTGGAGCACACGCCCACGGCAAGGCCGGCCGCACGCAGCGAGGACAGCGTTGCGGCCGCCTCCGGGTAGGCGACCATGCGGCCCTGGTCGCTGGCGCGCAGGTCGTCGATGATCACCTCGGCCAGGGGACCGTCGACGCCGCAGGCCGTCGTGAGCTCGTGCAGGCGCGTCCTGACCCAGCGCTCGTAGGCCTCCTCGCTGACCGAGTGGTCGACGTGATCGATCCCGTCGTAGCGGGAGAAGTAGTCGTCGAGGACGGCGGGCGCCAGCGCACAGCCATGGGAGGCGAAGACCGTGGCGTAGTTGGACTGCTGGCCGTCGGCCCACCGGGCCAGCGTCCCGTAGAAGTCGAAGATCACCGCGTCGACCACGGACCACATCATGTCCCGGTGCAGTGACACGCCTGCTGCAAGGGCGCCGCGCCGCGTCTGCACCGCCGGGTAATACTGCACTCCACATGGACGCCCACGACCGGCCGCGCGACGCCCCGGCCCCGGCGGGGGGTGACGCGCCGGTCCCGGAGGCGGGCGAGGAACGCCCCGTCCGAACAGAGGAGAAGCCGGGTCGATGGATCGTCGAGCTCCTCGGCGTCGTCGTCGTCGCGGTGGTCATCGCCATCGTGCTGCGGGCCTTCGTGGTGGCCACCTACTCCATTCCGTCGGGCTCCATGGAGCCCACCTTGCAGGTCGGGGACCGCATCGTCGTCGACAAGCTGAGCTACCACCTGCACGGCGTCGACCGGGGCAACATCATCGTGTTCTCCACGCCCCCCAACGAGGACTGCGCGGGACCGCCCGTCGCGGACCTCGTGAAGCGCGTCATCGGCCTGCCGGGCGAGACCATCTCCCTGGCGGGTGGACGGGTGTACATCGGCGGCCACCTCCTGCCGGAGCCCTGGTTGCCGGAGGCCGCCCGGACCGAGACGTTCCCCGGCCCACCGGGCGAGCCCTACTCCCTGCGCCAGCCCTACCGGATCCCCCAGGGCGACGTCTACGTCATGGGCGACAACCGGAAGTACTCGTGCGACAGCAGATACTGGGGCCCGGTGCCCGAATCGACGATCGTCGGCAAGATGGACCTGCGGATCTGGCCGCTGAGCCGGTTCGCCTTCTTCTGAACGGGTCGGTCAGGTCCTTCGTTCTCGCCGCCAGACGACGCGGAGCCCGGACCACGTCTCGTCGATGGCACACACCTTGTTGTCGACCAAGCCGAGCGGCAGCGCGACCGCGCGCACGACATGCTCGTCCACCGTCGACTCGAGGCCGGACGCGCGCTTGGGCCAGGCGATCCAGAGGCCACCCGCGGGGTAGATCATCCGGGCCAGCGTGCCGATCCGTCGTTCGAATTCACCCCGCCGCGTGAAGAAGGCCACCACGACGTCGGCCGATCCGCGCGCCTGGCGCCTGACGGCGACGCCGGGCGGGAGCCCGCTGATCAGCCCGGCGGGCGCCCCGATCAGCGCGAGCGTCGAGCCGGCCGCGATCCCCAGCTTCTTCGGCAACGGCGTGCCGCTGTACCCGGCCACGGGCCCGGGTTAGCACACGGGACGGGCCGGCTACGGGTTGACGGCCCGGTACACCCTGAAGGCCAGCGGGTACTCGTACTGGTCGGGCCCCACGGCGAAGCGTTCGAGGTGGCGCTCCACCAGCGCGCGCGCCTCGTCCTCGCTGGTGGAGGGGACGCCCATGAGCAGGAGGAGCGAACGATCGACCACCGCACTGGCGGGTGCGCGCACGGTCGCCTCGTGGGGCGTGCCATCCACGGCGCCGAAACCCGCCCCCTCCAGGATCTCCCGGACGTACTCGTCGTCCCCGAGGGCGAACGGGCCCACGGGGCTCTTCCCCGGCGGGGGCACCGGCGGTGCGGGAAGCAGCGGCCGCAACACGGTGCCGACATGCCACGGGTTGCGCTCGACGCCCTGCCAGCAGGCGAAGACGACGCGACCGCCCGTCGTGAGGAGACGACGGATGGCGGCGAACGCCGCCAGGGGCTCGTCGAAGAACATCACCCCGAACTGGCTGACCGCGACGTCGAAGGTCTCGCCCTCCAGCGCGTCCGTCTGGACGTCTGCCTGCACGAAGTGCGCGTTGGCGGCGCCCGCCTCGCCCGCCCGCTCCCGCGCCACGTCGAGGAGAGGGGCCGAGATGTCGATCCCGACGGCCCGGCCGGCGGACCCGACCACGCCGGCGAGGGTGATGGTCAGCCCGCCCCCACCGCAGCCGATGTCGCACACGCGCTGGCCCGGCTGGGCGCCGGCCGCCATCAACAGAGTGGGCGACACCGCCTCGGTCAGGCGCTCCCGCTTGAGCCACGCGGCCGCCCACGCGTCGTCGTTCCACCTCTTGCACTCGGCTTCGTTGGCCACGGCGACAAGGTAGCGGTCCCGGATAGGTTCGGTGCCGTGCGCGTCGGCCTGGTGATCCTGCCCACCGACCGGTGGGACGAGGCTCGGCGCCAGTGGCAGTGGGCCGACGGCGTGGGGTTCTGCACCGCATGGACCTACGACCACGTCCGGTGGGGCGGCATGCCGGACGGGCCGTGGCACGCCGCCGTCCCGGTCCTGGCCGCCGCGGCCGCCGTCACCGGGCGCATCAGGCTGGGGCCGCTCGTCGCCACGCCGAATTTCCGGCACCCGGTCACCCTCGCCCGTGAGGCGATCACCCTCGACGACCTGAGCGGAGGCCGCCTCGACCTCGGCCTCGGTCCGGGAAGCGAGGGCCTCGACGCCGCCGCGCTCGGGCAGGAGCCGTGGACACCGGCGGAGCGGCTGACGCGCTTCGAAGAGTTCCTGCAGGTCTTGCGGCCGATCGTCGAGGGGAAGCCGGCCGCACGCACGACCGTGCGGACCACGCACTACGCGGCCAACGAGGCTCCCAGCACGCCGGGTGCGGTGCAGCAACCGCTCCCGTTGACCGTCGCCGCCGGCGGGCCCAGGGGTCTGCGGCTGGCCGCCGCCCACGGCCGCCGGTGGGTCACCATCGGCCCGACGGGGTCCGGGCCGCGCACGCCTGACACCGTGCAGCACGCCGTGCGGCGCCAGCTCCCACTGCTCGACGCCGCCTGCCGATCCGCCGGCCGGGATCCCTCCACGCTGGGCAAGGTGATGCTGTGGACGCCCACCGAGCCCGTGATCGATTCGATCGGCCGTTTCGAGGAGCTGGTCGGACCCTTCGAAGAGCTGGGCTTCGACCAGTTCGTGCTCCACCATCCGGCGCAGACCGGGCCCTATGCGGGCGACAGGACGGCCTTCGAGCGGATCGCCGAGCGCTACGCGGGGTGATCCCCCCCCGGGGGGGGTGGGGCCATCGCGGACCCGGGCCGTCAGTCGAGCAGCGCGCTCGCCACTGCGTCCTCGAGAGCCCGGTCGTTGGCCCACATCAGCTGCTGCTGCTTGGCCCGCCGGAAGTAGAGCTGGATGTCGAAGTCGAGCGTGAACCCGATACCGCCGAACACCTGCTGGGCCATCGCCGTGATGTCGCGGAAGGTCGTACAGGCGAACAGCTTGGCCATCGGCGCCAACGAGGTCAGCGGCCGGCCGCTCGCCCCCGCCCAGGCCGCCTCGTGAACGAGCTGCTCGGCACCGTCGAGGGTGGTGACCGCGTCGGCCAGGTAGTGAGCCAACGCCTGGAAGGCGCCCAGCGGTTTGTCGAACTGCCGGCGGTCCTTGGCGTACTGGGTCGTGATCTCCAGCGCGTAGCGCGCCCCACCCACCGCCTGGGCCGCCAACAGCACCAACCCGGGCTGGAGCACCTCCTGCCAGGTGGCCCAGCCGCTGCCCGGCGCCCCGATACGGTCGTCCGCGCGCACCTCGACGTCGGCGAGCGTGACCTCGTACTGGCAGTCGGAGGAGATGGTGTATTGCTGGCGCAGGCCCACGCCCGCTCCCGCCGGGTCCACCAGGAAGAGGTCGATGTGGTCGGCCTCCTCGCCGGTGCGGGCGAGGACGACCAGTCGGTCGGCGGCGGCGGCGAAGGCGACGTGCCGCTTCACGCCGCTGAGCCGGAAGCCGGTTCCGTGGGGCTCGGCGCGTACCTCGACGCCGAGCGGCGAGAACCCGTTCTCGGGCTCGAGCCAGGCCGGGGTCAGGATCGCCTCCCCCGCGGCCACCGGGCGGAGCCACCGGTCCTTCTGCGCAACGCTCCCCGCCGCCGCCAAGACGCCGCCGCTCATGACGGCGCTCACGAAGTGCGGGGTCGGGGCGAGCGCACGACCCAGCTCCTCGTAGAGCGCCACCCCCTCGAGCAGTGACATCGCCGAACCTCCGTGCTCCTCGGGGAGCAGCAGCCCGACGAGGTCGAGCTCACCCAGCTGCGCCCACAGCGGTGCCGGATACCCGACCGGGTCGTCCTCCATGGCGCGGACGACGTCCAGCGGGCAGTAACGCCCGAGCACGTCGCGCACCGTCTGGCGCAACAGCTCCTGTTCCTGGTCGAAATCTAGGTCCAGCACCTCATGGCCTCTTTCGTGATCGTTGCACGGGTACGACTGTCACGCCTGCGCCGGCGAGGGCCGCCACTGGTCGCCGCGGCGTGCCCACGGGTTGTCGTCCACGCTGCGGGGCAGCGCGATGCGGGCGGCGCACGTCGTTTTGATGTCGTCGCCCACGGACAGGGTCACGGCCACGTTGGCGAATCCACACCCGGCCTCGTCCACCTCGGTCGACTCCACCACGCCGCGCAGGGACATGGTGTCGCCGGGAAAGACCGATCCCAACATCCTGAAGGTGACCCGCGCCAACCTGCCGTGCGGCCCGCTCCAGTCCGTGAGGTACCGCTCGAACCAGGCCGCCTGGTTCGGCGTGTTCAAGAAGATGTCCCTGGTCCCGTTGCGGTGGACGGCGAAGTCCTTGTCGTGGTGCATCGGGCGCCAGTCGCGCGTGGCCAGCGCGCCCAGCACGACGGTGGTGGCGCTGACCTCGTACTCGAGGACGGGCAGCTCGTCACCGGCGGCGACGTCGTCGAACAAGAGGCGCGGGGCGACGGCGACGGTCATGCCCCCTCGCCCCGCTTGTAACCGAACCCGGTGTAGGACTCCACTGCCACGAGCTCGCCCTCCTGGTTCGTGTAGACGACGTCGATCACCCAGAACCGGCCCGTCCCGAGCCTGGTCGTCTTCTCCTCGCTCACCGAGCGCAGCACCTGGTACGTGCGCAGCACGTCGCCCATGCGCACGGGCGCGTGGAACTCAATGGTGTTGTCGGTCATAACGGCCTCGGGGAGGCCGAAGCGCTCCTTCATGTCGAAGTGCACTTGCAGCGGCAACGCCTGGCCGGTGCGGTCCGGGGCCCAGTGATGCGGTCGGAACCAGACCGAGACCATGGAAGGGGGCGCCACCGGCCCTCCGGTGAGCGCAGCGGCCACCTCGTCGTCCCAGAAGAGCGGATTGCCGTTCTCGACCGAGGCACACGACGTCCAGACGTACCCGCGCTCCACGGGGAACTCGCCCACCTCGTGGTACTGCTCCTGGCCGACGAGGGCGAGAGCCCCGGCCAGTGCCTCCTCCGCCGTCACGCCACGACCCCCCTCGCCATCCAGCGGGCCACCGTCTCGCCGTCGACGCCGGCCTCCTTCAAGAGGTGCTCGGTGTCGGTCTGCGAGGGGTCGGGCAGGGGCGACGCCCCGTCGGGCCGGACCATGCCGGCCAGCAACGGGGCGAGCTGGCGCAGGTCCCCGCGGGTCGGGTGAGTGGCCGATCCCACGGTGCCGCGGGCGGCGAACTGCGGGTGCGCGGCCACCTCGTCGACGTCGAGGACGGGGGCGACGCAGGTGTCGGCGCCGGCCAGCGCCTCCACCCACTCGTCGCGGGTGCGGGTGGCGAAGGCCGCCGCGAACGCGGCGCGGATGGCGGGCTGGGCGTCGTCGTCGAGCTGCGACGCCGCCAGCTCCGGACAGCCCAGCTCCCGGCAGAGGTTGGCGAAGAACTTGGCCTCGATGGCGCCGACGGCCACCCACCTGGCGTCGCCGGTGCGATACGTCGCGTAGCAGGCGTAGCGGCCCGAGAGGATGTCGTGCCCGGGTCCGATGGCGCCGCCCAGCGCCAGCTGCTCGTCGAGGGAGAGGGACATGAGCCACAGGACTCCCTCGGCCACCGACACGTCGAGATAGGCGCCGCGCCCGGTGCCGCTGCGGTTGACCAGTGCGACCGTGATGGCGAGCGCCGCCTGCATCCCGCCGGCGGCCGCGTCGGCCACCGTCGCGCCCGGGAGGGGGGGGGCGCCCTCCTGCCCCGGCGTGCTCATGGCGAGGTACCCGCCCACGGCGAGATAGTCGATGTCGTGGCCGGCCCATCGCGCGTGCGGGCCGTCCTGGCCGTACCCGCTGGTCGAGCAGTACACGATCCGGGGGTTCCGGGCGTGCACCGCCTCGTAGCCGATGCCCATCCGGTCGACCACGCCGGGCCGGAAGCTCTCGACGATCACGTCGGCCGCCGAGGCCAGGGCCAGGAAGGCCTCGGTGCCGTCGCCATCCTTGAGGTCGAGCTGGACCCTGCTCATGCCGCGGTGCCCGCTGTAGGCGAAGTAGGGCGGCTCAATCGGTGACGCGTCGGCCGACGGCACGGGACCGACCTTGACGACCCGCGCGCCGTAGTCCGCGAGCAGGCGGGTGCAACGCGCGGCCGGCCCGACCGTCGAGAGGTCGAGGACGGTGACCCCGCCGAGGGGGCCGGTGGCGGACGGGGCGGCGGCCACCTCAGAAATTCTTCGGCAGACCGAGTTTGCGGCGGGCGATGATGTTCTTCTGGATCTCCGAGGCACCGCCGCCGATGGTGTCGATCACGGTGTAGCGGTAGGTCGACTCGGCGCGGCCGGCCATCGGTGCCTCGGGAGTCTTGACGCGCAGCTGGCTGCCGGGGCCTGCGATGTCCATGGAGGCGTTGGCGAGTCGCTTGGAGAGCTCCGTGGCGAACAGCTTGTACTCCGATGCCTCGGCTGTGGGCGCGGCGCCGCCCTTGGAGGACTCGTAGACGAATTTGAGCCCCATGACCCGCGCCACCTCGAGCTGGGTCGCCAGCTGGGCCAGGCGCTGGCGGATGACCGGGTCGTCCTTGAGCGGCACGCCGTCGCGCACCGTGGTCCGGACGTACTCGACGAGCAGCTCGAAGCGCTGCGCGATGGGTGAGAACGTGAACATGGTGAAGCGCTCGAGGTCGAGTGCCTCGGAGATGTACTGGAAGCCGCGGTTCACCTCGCCCACCACGAACTCGTCGGGGACGAAGACGTCGTTGAGGAAGACCTCGTTGGTGCGCTCGTCGCCCATGGTCCAAATGGCGTTGATGGTGATGCCCGGCTGGTCGAGGGGCACGAGGAACAGCGTGATGCCGGCGTGCTTGGGTGCCTCGGGGTCGGTGCGGGCACCGACCCAGTACCACTCGGCGAAGTGGGCCGACGTCGTCCACGTCTTCTGGCCGTTGAGCACCCAGCCGCCGCGCACCTTGGTCGCCTTGAGCTGCATGGAGGCGGCGTCCGAGCCCGCATTGGGCTCTGAGTAGCCCACGGCGAACTCGACCTCGTTGCGCAGGATCTTGGGGAGGAACTCCTCCTTGAGCGTCTCGTTGCCGTGGCGGATGAGCGTCTTGCCGATGATGCCGACGCCCTTGCCGATCTGGGGGCCGCCCCGGCCGGCCAGCTGCTCGTTCAGCAGGTACTCGTAGACACCCTCGCCCTCGGAGCCGCCGTACTCCTTGGGCCAGGTCATCCCCAACCACCCCTGTGTGCCCAGCGACGCCATGAAGGCGCGGCGTGTCGTCGTGTCGACGATCTGGGCCATGTTCTCCCGGGTGACGTCGAAGACCTCGGGGTCGTCGTGGGCATCGAGGAAGCTCTCGACCTCCTTCACGAAGGCCATCTGCTCCGGCGAGAAATCGAAGTCCATCGCTGCCTCCATGTCGGCCGCGCACTCCGCATCTGACGATGCGTCAGATGCGGCCGCCATCATAGGACAGGCGCTCGGGCGCTCCTCGGTGACGATGGCGCCAGCGGGCCGCTGCGGTCGGCTCGCGGTCCGAGAGGCGCCGGAGGCAGGCGCTTGACGGGACGCGTATCTGCTCTTAGCGTGGCGCCCGGTCACTTGGGGGGACGTCGGCCCGATGCAGGAACACGGCCGACTCTTCGCGTGTGACGGTCAGCGACCGCGCCAGACACCGCGGCGACTCAATCGGGGAGGAAACGACATGGGCATCGTGAGGCGGGGCATTCTGGGCTTGGCGGTGACGCTGACGATCACCTTGGGCGGGGTGCTGGGCTTCGCCACCGCGGCGAGTGCCGCGCCGTCCATCACCGTGACGCCGAGCAGCGGTATCCAGCCGACAGGCAGCACGGTGGTGTCCGTCTCGGGCTCGGGCTTCGCCGCCAGCTCTGCCGGCGCGATCTTGGAGTGCAACAACGACCCCAACCAGCCGACGGTCAGCCTCGAAGGCCACGCCACGCCGGTCTCCTGCGGGCCCAACCCCTTGGCGCCGGGCGCCACCAACCTCGCCCCGACCAACTCGAGCGGCGGCTTCGGGCCCGTGTCGTTCACGGTGACGACGGGCACGGTCGGCCCACCGGCGACCGGCACCGACTCGAGCGGGGGCAACGCGGCGACCGACGCGGCGAGCTATCCGTGCCCGCCCACGCCGGCTCAGCAGGCGGCCGGCTATTCGTGCGTGGTCGCCTTCGGTGACGCCACGGGCAACGAGGGGATCCAACCCATATCGTTCGCCGGCGCCTGCCCCGCTCCTGGATCGCCCGTGGGCTACGACATGGCCGCCGCGGACGGGGGTGTCTTCAACTTCGGGAGTCTCCCCTACTGCGGCTCGGCCGCCGGGTTGAAGCTCAACAAGCCCATCGTCGGGATCGCCACGACCCACGGGGGCAATGGCTACTGGCTGGTGGCTTCGGACGGTGGCGTCTTCAACTTCGGGAACGCGGCGTTCTACGGCTCGGCCGGTGCCCTCACCCTGAACAAGCCGATCGTGGGGATGGCGGTCACGCACGACGGCGGCGGGTACTGGCTGGTGGCGAGCGACGGCGGGATCTTCTCCTACGGCGACGCCGTCTTCTACGGCTCGGCCGGGAGCCTGAAGCTGAACAAGCCGATCGTGGGGATGGCGGTCACGCACGACGGCGGCGGGTACTGGCTGGTGGCGAGCGACGGCGGGATCTTCTCCTACGGCGACGCCGTCTACTACGGCTCGACGGGCGGCACAGCGCTCAACAGTCCGATCGTGGGGATGGCCCCCACCGCCGACGGCGGCGGGTACTGGCTGGTGGCGAGCGACGGCGGCATCTTCACCTACGGCGACGCCCGCTTCTTCGGCTCGGCCGGCGGCTCCACCCTCGTCAAGCCGATCATCGGCATGGTGGCGACGCCCGACGGCCAGGGCTACTCGCTGGTGTCGAGCGGCGGCGGGGTCCTCAACTACGGCGACGCCATCATCTTGGGCATCCTGGTGTATCCCTCGCTGGGGACGACCGTCCTGAACCAGCCGATCGTGGCCGCGTCAACGGCCTGAGCTCCGTAAGCCGCTCCGCCCCTCGCCGGGGGCGGAGCGGCTTTCACGCATCAGGTCGTGGCGCTCTGATGGTGCTCGACCAGGAACGCCCGAATCGGGCTCTCTATGCCGCGTAGCTCCACGGGCCCGGCCGGGCGGAGGGACCATTCGTCGGGTGACAGGTCCGTCGCCGCGGCCTCCGTCACCACCACGTCGCCTGGCGCCGCGACCTTGACCAGTCGGGCGAGCAGGTTCACCAGCGGCCCGAAGTAGTCGCCTTCGCGCGGCACGGCGAGGCCGATCCCGACCGCACCGCGGGCGGGCGGCAGCACGGGATCGTCGGCCGCGGCCCGGCACACCTCGGTCCCGATGCGGCAGGCGGCGTCCGCGGTGGGGGCGGCGAAGAACACCTCGTCGCCGATCGTCTTGACCACCCGGCCGCCGGCGAGGACGGCGCTCGACCACGCAGCCGACTCGAAGCGGGTGAGCGCCAGGCTCTGATCCCGCAGGTTCATGGCCTGGGCCCAGGCGGTCGAGCCCACCAGGTCGACGAAGCCGAGCGCCACCACCTCGGCCGGGCCCTCGGCATCGAGCCCGGCCTCGGTCTCGGAGAACGGGGCCAACCAGCTCCGCGCCAGTTCCGCCCGGTGCTGCGCCCGTTCGAACGCGTTCATCACCATGCGCGCCACGACCTCGGGGACCGCGGTGAACGCGGTGGTGGCGGCCTCGGCGAGCCGGGCCCGGGCCAGCTCGTCGGGACCCTCGCGTACCGTTCCCGGTCCGAGCTCCGAGAAGAACAGTGCGATGGCCGCCTCGGCGATGTTCATGGCGGCTGCTCCGAGGACCCGGGTGAAGGCGAGGATCGCCTCGTCGCCCATGAGCGCCGCCCCCTGGTCGAAGGCGGCCATGAGCCTGACCAGGTCCGCGGGGACCTCGGTGTCGGGCCGGGCCGGAATACCGGCGGCGAGCAGTGCTCGGAGCACGCGGGGCAGTTCGACCCCGCTCTGCGCCGCCATGTCGGCCACCGTCGCCACCGGGGTCCTGCCCTGCGTGACGAGGTCACCGGCCACGCCGGGCAGCGTGCCGCGCTGGTGGGCCTCCACCATCTGCTCGACGGTGGCGCCGCGCTCGGTCAGGTACTCCAGCAGGGCGAGCCGCTCGGCGGAGGCGGGATCGCGCGGGTCGTAGAGCCCGGCCTGCTCCCACCGATCGGTGTCCATCGCCTCACTCCACCCACTGCAGGGTGGCGGCCGGCTGTGGGCGTGCCATCCCCTTGAGCTGCGTCTCCCGATGTGCGTCGAACGTGAACTCCCCCGACCCCTGCACGAGCTGCTCGGAGAGCGTGGACACGAGGATCTCGCCGGGCGCAGCCGCGTCGGCGAGCCGGCTGGCCACGATCACCGTGTGACCGAGATAGTCGTCGCCCTCGTCGACCGCATCCCCCGTGTGCACGCCGATGTGCACGGTGATCGCCTCGCTCCCGTCACCGGGGACGCGGGCGCGCAGGGCGCGCTGAATGTCGACGGCGCAGCGCAGGGCCCGGGCGACGCCCCCGAAGGCGACCATGAAACCGTCGCCCTGGACGCTGACCTCGCGCCCACCGTGACGCGCCACCGCTTGGCGCACGACACGGTGGTGCTCGTGCAGGACGCGGCGGGACGCCCGGTCGCCCAGGCGCTCGGTCATGCCGGCGTAGTCGACCATGTCGCAGAAGAGGATGGTGACGGTGCCGTCGGTCGCGACGTCGTCGCTGCGCAGAACCGCCAGATCGGCGGGCGCGGCCGGGGTGGTCCGCTCGGTCAGGGCGTCGACCACGCCGAGGACGCTCTCGGACACTGCCCGCGCGATCTCCCGTCCGGAACGGTTCGGCCGGCTCTTGACGTCGATGCCCCCCATGACCGCGAAGGCCCGGATCACGATGCGCGGCGAGCCGGGCACGATCGGCACGTCGCGGAGCTTGAGGTTGCGCCCGCCCATGAACGAGAACCCTCGCAGGTCGACCTCGAAGCCTTCGGGCACGAGGATGTCGATCCCACCCATGAAGGCCAGCGCCGTGATCTCGACCTCGGGACCCTCGATTTCGGCCCGTCGCAGGTCCATGTCGCAGCCGCCCAAGAAGGCCACCGCGTTGGTCTTCTTGCCGAGGCGCCAGCGGCCCTTGGTGCTGTGACCGCTCAGGACGGCCACGTGCCAGCGACGGGTCCTGCGGGCTGCGGGCTCCAGCCGGCCGGCACCCACTGGCGCCCGCGGGAGCGGCAGGTCGGCCATGACCGCATTGAGCTCGCCGCGGGTCGTGGCCTGGAGCGCCCGGCCCATCCGCTCCGAGAACTCGTCGAGCGTCAGTCGTCCCTCAACGACGTGCTCGCGCAGCAGCGTGATCGTGTGGTCGCGGTCGGCATCGGCCACGCGCTCGTCCGGCGGGCCGCCCTGGGGCTGCCACCGCTGCTCGGGAACCCGGTCCGGCATGCGCCCAGTCTGCCCGGCGGCGGGCCCGCACGCCGAACCAGACCGGTCAGTCCAGGAGCTCCTCCAGCGGCGTGAACGGCATGGTGTGCGCCTCGGCCACCGGCCGGTACACGACGCGGCCGTTGGCCACGTTCACCCCTTCGGCCAGGGCGCCGTTGCCCTGCACCGCGCGCCGCCAGCCCAGGTTGGCGATGCTCAGGGTGTACGGGAGGGTTGCGTTCGCCAGCGCGTGGGTCGAGGTGTGGGGCACGGCACCGGGCATGTTGGCGACGCAGTAGAAGATGGAGCCGTGCACCTCGAACGTCGGGTTCGAGTGCGTCGTCGGGCGGGTGGACTCGAAGCAGCCGCCCTGATCCACCGAGATGTCGACCAGCACGGATCCCGGCCGCATCTGCTCGACGAGCGCGTCGGACACCAGGCGCGGCGCCCGTGCACCCACGACGAGCACGGCCCCGATCACGATGTCGGCATCGACGCAGATCTCCTCTATGGCGTGCTGGGAGGACGCGATCGTCTCGAGCGCGCCCCGGAAGTGGTGGTCCACCTCGCGGAGGCGGTCGAGGTTGCGGTCGAGCACGAACACGTCGGAGTGCATGCCCACGGCCATGGTCGCGGCGGCCATGCCCGCGACCCCCGCACCCAGGATGACCACGCGGGCGCAGCGCACGCCGGGCACGCCGCACACCAGCACCCCCCGGCCGCCGCCCGGTCGCATGAGATGGTGGGCCCCCATGAGGGGGGCCATCCGGCCGGCCACCTCGCTCATGGGCGCCAGCAGCGGCAGCGTGTTGTCCTCGTTCCGCACCGTCTCGTAGGCGATGGCGACGTTGCCTGCGGCGACGAGCGCATCGGTGCAGGCCCGGGAGGCCGCCAGGTGCAGGTAGGTGAACAGGACCTGGTCGGACCGGGCACCGAGCCGGTGGTACTCCTCGGTCACCGGCTCCTTGACCTTGCACACGAGGTCGGCGGCCGCCCACAAGTCGTCGGGATCGTCGACGATCGTGGCCCCGGTCCGCACGAAGTCCGCGTCGGGGATGGACGACCCGTTCCCGGCGCCCTTCTGGACGAGGACGGAGTGGCCCGCCGAGGCGAGCTCACGCACCCCTGCCGGCGTGACGGCGACGCGGTACTCGTCGGTCTTCATCTCGGTGGGCACCCCGATGATCATCGGTCACTCCTCGATGTTGCTCATCACATGCTTCAGCCGCGTGTAGTCCTCGAAGCCGTAGACCGACAGGTCCTTGCCGTACCCCGAGCGCTTGAACCCGCCGTGCGGCATCTCCGCCACCAACGGAATGTGGGTGTTGACCCACACGCAGCCGAAGTCGAGGTCACGCGCCATGCGCATGGCGCGGCCGTGGTCGCGGGTCCACACCGACGAGGCCAGGCCGTACTGCACACCGTTGGCCCACTCGAGGGCCTCCGCCTCATCGCCGAACTCCTGCACCGTGATCACCGGTCCGAACACCTCGGACTGCACCAGCTCGTCGTCCTGACGTACCCCGGCGACGACGGTCGGCGCGAAGCAGTAGCCTCGTTCGCCCACCGGGGCCCCGCCCGTCACCACCGACGCGTGCGCCGGGGTCCGCTCCAGAAAGCCCTGCACCCGCTCGAGCTGCACCGCGCTGTTCAGCGGCCCGTAATCCGCCTCTGCGTTGTCCGTGCCCCCGACGGTCGTCCCCTCCGCCTGCTCGACCAGCGCCGCCAGCAGCTGCTCGTGCACCCCGGGTGCGGCCAGGACCCGCGTCGCCGCCGTGCAGTCCTGGCCGGCGTTGAAGTACCCCGCCCCGGCGATGCCCTCCGCGGCCGCAGCCGGGTCGGCGTCGTCGAACACGATGACCGGCGCCTTGCCGCCGAGCTCGAGGTGCACGCGCTTGAGCGAGGGCGCCGCCGCCGCCGCGACCTCCATGCCGGCGCGCACCGATCCGGTCACCGACACCATGGCGGGCGTGTCGTGCACGACCAGGGCCCGCCCGGTGTCGCGGTCGCCACACACCACGTTGCAGACGCCAGGCGGCAGGTGCTCGGCCATGATTTCGGCCATGAGCAGAGCGGTGACCGGCGTCGTGTCCGAGGGCTTCAACACGAGCGTGTTCCCCGCGGCCAATGCCGGTGCGAACTTCCACACCGCCATCATCATCGGGTAGTTCCAGGGGGTCACCGCGCCGCACACCCCGATCGGCTCGCGGCGGATGAACGACGTGTGGCCCGCCATGTACTCGGCCGCGGCCAGACCTTCGAGGTGGCGCGCCGCGCCGGCGAAGAAGCGGATCTGGTCGATCATGGGAGGGATCTCCTCGTCCATGGTCAACTGGTACGGCTTGCCGGTGTTCTCGCATTCCGCCCGGACGAGTTCCTCCGCTCGGGCCTCGAGGGCGTCGGCGATGCGGATCAACGCGAGGCTGCGCTCCGACGGCGTCGTGCGGCGCCAGGAGGCGAACGCGTCGGCCGCCACGCGGAGCGCCCGGTCGACGTCGGCGGGTCCCGAGACGGGAGCCTCGGCGAAGGCCTGGCCCGTGCTGGGGTCCACGAGGGGTGCCATGGGCCCGTCCTCGGCGTCTCGATAGGCGCCTCCGATGAAATTCCGCAACGTGCGCATGGCGCTCCCTTCGTCCCGCTGCCTTTGGTACAGGATCACAGATGACGATGGGGCCAACAAGCGTTTTCGCAATATTGAGACCCTGATATGACTAATTCTGCTTGACTCAGGTCCGTAAGATGACACAATTCTGCACGTCTGGGACGGTGCTCCGGACGGCCGAGCAAAGCGAGGTATGAGATGCCCGACACCGACGGGCCGGTGGACGCGGGCGCCCTGAGCGACGCGGGACAAGCCGCAGGCTCTCTCCTCGACGCGCCCAACCGGGCCATCATCGAGGCGCTGCAGCGCGACGGGCGCCAGCCCTACGGCGCGATCGCCGAAGAGGTCGGGCTCTCCGAGGCGGCCGTGCGGCGCCGTGTCCAACGGCTGCGCGAGTCGGGCATCATGCAGATCGTCGCCGTGACCGACCCGCTGCAGCTCGGCTTCACACGCCAGGCGATGATCGGCATCTCGGTGGAGGGTGACGCACGGCGCGTGGCCGACACGCTCTCGACGATGCCCGAGGTGGACTACGTCGTGATGTGTGCCGGCTCGTTCGACATTCTGGTGGAGATCGTCTGTGAGGACGACGAACGCCTCCTGCACGTCCTCAACGACTCGGTGCGCTCCATTCCCGGCGTGCGTGCGACCGAGACCTTCTTGTACCTGAAGCTGGCCAAACAGACATATACGTGGGGCACGCCATGAGCAGCCACCGAGTGGAGGAACCATGAGCAGCACCAGTCCTGAGAACTCCCGCCTGAGCAATCAGGCACGTCGTCACTTGTGGATGCATTTCAGCCGCATGGCGGCCTACGACGAACACGAGGTCCCGGTGATCGTGCGCGGCGAAGGAGCCTACGTCTGGGACCAGCACGGAAAGCGGTACCTCGACGGCCTGGCCGGGCTGTTCACGTCGCAGATCGGCCATGGCCGCACCGAGCTCGCCGAGGCCGGCGCCAAGCAGGCCGAGACCCTGGCGTACTTCCCGCTGTGGACGTACGCGCACCCACGAGCCATTGAGCTCGCGGAGCGCGTGGCGAGCTACGCCCCCGGCGACCTCAACCGCGTCTTCTTCACGACCGGGGGCTCCGAGGCGGTGGAGTCGGCCTGGAAGCTGGCACGGCAGTACTTCCGGCTCCTCGGGCAGCCGCAGCGCACCAAGGTGATCAGCCGCTACATCGCCTATCACGGCACATCGATGGGGGCACTGTCCATCACGGGCATCCCGGACCTGCGGACGCCGTTCGAGCCCCTGGTGCCGGGCGCCATCAAGGTGCCGAACACGAACTTCTACCGAGCCGAGGTCTTCCCCGACGACGAAGTGGCCTTCGGCAGATGGGCGGCGGACGAAATCGAGCGGGCCATCGTCCGGGAAGGCCCGGACACGGTGGCGGCGGTGTTCCTCGAGCCGGTGCAGAACGCCGGTGGGTGCTTCCCGCCGCCCCCCGGCTACTTCGAGCGCGTCCGCGACGTCTGCGACCGCCACGGCGTGCTGCTGGTCTCCGACGAGGTCATCTGCGCCTTTGGCCGCCTCGGCCACTGGTTCGGTGCGCTGCGCTACGGGTACCAGCCCGACATCATCACCGTGGCCAAGGGCCTGACCTCGGGCTACGCCCCCCTCGGCGCCATGATCGCCTCGGACCGCCTGATGGAGCCCTTCCTCGGCGAGGGGGCCTCCTTCCTGCACGGGTTCACCTTCGCGGGCCACCCGGTGAGCTGCGCGGTCGCGCTGGCGAACCTGGACGTCTTCGAAGGCGAGCAACTGCTGGCACACGTGCAGGCGACGGAGGGTGCGTTCCGCGACGTGCTCGAGGGCCTCTACGACCTTCCCATCGTGGGCAACGTACGCGGTGCGGGGTTCTTCTACGGCATAGAGCTCGTGAAGGACAAGGAGACGCGGCTCTCCTTCGACGACGAGGAATCCGAGCGCCTCTTGCGCGGCTTCCTGTCCGGTGCGCTCTTCGACGCCGGCCTGATCTGTCGAGCCGACGACCGCGGCGATCCCGTCGTGCAGCTGTCCCCCCCGCTCATCTGCGGTCAGGAGGAGATCGACTTCATCGGGTCCACGCTGCGCGAGGTGCTGACCGAGGCGTGGCGCAGGCTGTAACCCCGGCGCCCCCGGCGGGCTACCAGCGGCTCTCACTGTGGTGGGAGGCTGTTCCCGCCCCGCTGCCGCCGCGTCCCGCCCTCGCCGAGGATCTGCGGGTCGACGTGTGCATCGTCGGCGCCGGCTTCACCGGTCTCTGGACGGCCCACTCGCTCGCGCGGGCCGACGCCTCGTTGCGCATCGCGGTGGTCGAGCGCGAGGTGGCGGGCTTCGGCGCGTCGGGCCGCAACGGCGGCTGGTGCTCGGCGCTGTTCGCCACGTCCGATGGCGCGCTCGCCAGCCGACACGGGCACGACGCCATGCGGGCGATGCGCCGGGCCATGCAGGACACCGTCGACGTCGTCGGGGCCGCCGCCGCCAGCGAGGGCATCGACTGCCACTTTGCCAAGGGGGGTTCGGTGGACCTCGTGCGCAGCGAGGCGCAGCGGGTGCGGGCGCTGGCCGAGGTGGACGGTGCGAGGGCGCTCGGGTTCGGCGAGGACGACATGCGGTGGCTCGGACCCGGCGAGACCCGCGAGTTGATCGGCGCAGCGGGCACCCTCGGCGCGACGTTCACGCCGCACTGCGCCGCCCTGCAGCCGGCGCTCCTCGCCCGCGGGCTGGCGGATGCGGTCGAGCGGCGGGGCGTCCGCGTCTACGAGCACACCGAGGTCACCGACGTGTGCCCCGGGGCGCCCGGGGCCTCACCGTCGGTCGCCACCCGGGGCGGCACCGTCGTCGCCGACGTGGTGGTCCGGGCCACCGAGGCCTGGACCACGACCCTGCCGGGGTTCCGGCGCGACATCGTCCCGGTGTACTCCCTCATGGTGGCGACCGAACCACTGGGCGCCGCGTTCTGGTCGTCAGCGGGGCTCGAGGGTCGCGCCACGTTCGCCGACCACCGCCACATGATCATTTACGGGCAGCGCACGGCCGACGGTCGCATCGCCTTCGGGGGCCGGGGGGCGCCCTACCACTTCGGCTCGTCCGTCCGCGCCCGCTTCGACACCGAGCCGGCCGTCCACGCGCTGCTGCGCAGCACGCTGACCGAGTTGTTCCCCGAGCTGACGGAGGCGCGCTTCACGCACGCCTGGGGCGGCCCGCTCGGCATCCCACGCGACTGGCACTCCTCGGTCGGCTTCGACCGCACGACGGGCCTGGCCTGGGCGGGCGGGTACGTCGGCGACGGCGTGGCCACGGCGAACCTGGCCGGGCGGACGCTCGCCGACCTCATCACGGGCGCCCACACCGAGCTGACGGTGCTCCCGTGGGTGGGTCACCGCTCCCCACGGTGGGAGCCCGAGCCCCTGCGCTGGCTGGGCGTCAATGCCGGCCTCTGGGCCATGAAGCTGGCCGACCGCAGCGAGGCCCGCCACGGACGTCCGAGCCGGGTGGCCGGAGCGATGGGACGCCTCCTCGGGCAGTGATCGGTGCCACAATCGCCTCGTGCAGACCGCCAGCGAGGCGATCACCCAGCTGATCTACGAGTACGCGGAGCGGATCGACGCCGGCGACTTCGCCGGCGTCGGCGAGCTCTTCGCGCACGCCACCTTGACCTTCGAAGGCTTCGGCGACGCGGTCACGGGCCGCGACGCCGTCGAGGCCCTCTACACCAGGACCACCCGGCGCTACGAGGACGGGACCCCGCGCACCAAACATGTGATGACCAACGTGATGGTCGACGTGGCCGACGACGGGGGGACCGCGTCCAGCCGTTCGTACTTCACCGTGCTCCAAGCGGTTCCGGGCGCGCTGGCGCTACAACCCGTCATCGCCGGGCGTTACCGCCACACCTACGAGCGAGCGGACGACCGCTGGCGCGTGACGACCATGCACATCATCATCGACCTCGTGGGCGATCTGGGCCACCACATGCTCTTCGACCTGACCCCGTGAGCGCGCCGTGAAGCTGTCACTCGTCTACGACTGGGGCTGCGCACCCGAGGCGTTCTGGGCCCTCTACTTCGACCGCGAGTTCGTGATCCGGCTCCACCGGGACGCGCTGGGCTCGACGTCGGTCGACGTGGTGTCCCAGGACGGCGACCTGGCGAGCGGCCTGGTGCGGACCCTGCGCTACGGCCAGCGCCCGCCCATGCCCGGACCGGTGCGCAAGCTCTTCGGCGAGGAGGTCGTGACCACTGAGGTGACAAAGTTCGACCCGGCGTCGTCGCGGGCGACCTTCACCATGACCCCCGGGACGATGGCCGACAAGACGCACATCGACGGTGCGATCGCGCTGGACCAGCGAGGCGGGAGGACGACCGAGACGTTCACGCTCGACGCCCGCGTGAAGATCTTCGGGGCCGGTCCGGTCGTCGAGCGTTTCATTGAGCACCAGGCGCGGTCCATGCAGGACGCGGCGGTGGCGTTCATGCGCGCCGAGCTGGAGGGCTGACCGACCCTTCCTCCAGCAGTCGCCAGAGCCGGTCGGTGTCGAGATACTCCTCGCAGGCGTCGGCGATACGGTCGATCTGGCGCTGGCGTGCCGCGCTGAAGGACAGCCCCGACGACCGCCACGGGCGGCCACGCCGCGCGGCCACGTGCCCGAGAAAGGAGGACCGGAACCCGTCCTCCTCGAAGAGCCCGTGCAGCGTCGTGCCCAGGACCCCCCCGTCCGCATCACGCGCACCCAGGGTGTCGCCGTCGTTCGCACCGGTGAGCCAGGGCAGGAGGCCGGGCCCGGGCTCCATACGCCCGTGTCGGATCTCGTACCCGCGCACGCCTGTGCCGTCGGGGGCGTGCCCGACGGCGAGACGAACGACCTTGTCGGCCTCGTAGCGCGTGCGCACCGGCAACCAACCGAGACCCGCCGACGCCGGATCCGGGGACTCGACGCCGGCGGGGTCGGCGAGCAGCTGGCCCATCATCTGGAACCCGCCGCAGACACCGAGGATCACCGGGGGTGCGGGGGCTGTCCGCAGGGCCTCCAGCGCGCGGGCCAGACCGCTGGCGCGCAACCACCGCAGATCGGCCACCGTGGCCCGCGTGCCTCCGAGGACGACCAGGTCGGGGTCGCCGAGGGCGCCGGCATGGTCGACCCAGCGGACGCGCACACCCGGCTCGGCGGCGAGCGGGTCGAAATCGGTGAAGTTCGAGAGGCGGGGCAGGCGGATGGCCGCCACGTCGAGTCCGGCGGATCGGGGCGGCGGCGGCCCGGAGGGCCGCGCCAGGGCCAGCGAGTCCTCGGCATCGAGCTCCATCGCCCCGAGGTGCGGCAAGACGCCCAGCGTCGGGACGCCGCAGCGCGCCTCGAGCTCGGCCGTCGCGTCGCCCAGAAGGGCGCGGTCACCGCGGAAGCGGTTGACGACGAAGCCCACGACGAGCGAGGACAGTTCGTCCGGCAGTATCGCCACCGTGCCGAAGAGGTGCGCGAAGACGCCGCCCCGCTCGATGTCCCCGACCACGACGGCGGGCATGCCCGCCCGTCGTGCGAGTCCCAGGTTCACGATGTCGTCGCGGAGCAGGTTGATCTCCGCCGGGCTCCCGGCGCCCTCGCACACCACCACGTCGAAGCGTGAGCGGAGCGAGGCCAACGCGGCGTCGACGGTGCCGATCAGCGTTCGCTTGGTCTCCTGGTAGTCGCCCGCCGCCTGCACGCCGACCGGGCGTCCCATGACGACCACCTGGGAAGCGAGCTCGCCGGTCGGTTTGAGCAACACCGGGTTCATGGCGACCTCTGGGTGGGCGCCGGCGGCGACCGCCTGCACCCACTGGGCCCGCCCGATCTCGCCGCCCTCGGTGGTCACCATCGCGTTCAGCGACATGTTCTGGCCCTTGAAGGGCGCCACCGCGACGCCGCGGCGGGCCAGCAGGCGGCAAAGACCCGTGACGATGGTGGACTTCCCGGCGTCCGAGGAGGTGCCACAGACCATGAGCGCGCCCTGCATTGCCCGTGTTTACACCGGCGTGGTTCACACACCGTTCACCGAAGCCACTTGACCGCGGACCCCGCCAGCCCACAAGGTGTCAGCCGACACACCGTCGGTCGCTCGCAGGGAGGCGCACCGGACCTGACAGGTGGCGTGCGTGGACGCAGACCGAGGTGGCCGCTCCGCGGAGGCGTCTACGAGGAGGGAACTGCAGATGGCGATCGCCGAGGCCGAGGACTACGGGGAAGACCTCGCCGTCATCCACGACTCCGACGTGGACGAGGTGCTGCACGTCGAGCAGCACGGGATCGACTTCATCCCCGAGAGCGAGCGCTGGGCGACGCCGAAGGACATCTTCGGCATGTGGGCCGGTGCCAGCGTGCAGATCGAGTACTTCATTTACGGCGCCATCCTCATGACCTTCGGGCTGACCTTCGCCCAGGTGCTCTTCGTCATCGTGCTCGGGAACCTGTCCTACTTCCTCCTCGGGCTGTGCTCGCTGCAGGGACCGCAGACCGGCACCACGGTCTTCGCCATCAACCGGGCTTCGTTCGGGCCCACCGGCTCGCGCCCGATCTCGTTCTTCAACTGGATCACCCAAATCGGCTTCGAGGTGGAGGGCCTCATCCTCATCGTCGGGGCCGGACTGGTGCTCATGATCAAGGCGGGGTACCTGCCGGGCGACCCGGCCAAGGTCGTCCTGGTCATCGTGGCCGTGCTGATCCAGGGGATCCTCCCCTTCCTGGGCCACGCGGCCATCGTCAAGACGCTGCGCCTGCTGGTCCTCCCCTTCGTCGTCCTCTTCGCCGTGTTGCTGGGCTTTGCCATCCCGCACGCCCATCTCCACGTCGTCAAGACGAGCGGGGACTGGCAGGCCTTCACCGAGGCGCTCGCCTTCACCATCGCCCTCAGCGGGCTGGGCTGGACCGAGAACGGCAACGACTACACCCGCTACTGCCCGACCAACACCTCCAAGAAGGGCATCGTGGGTTGGGTCTTCCTCGGCACGGCGGTGCCCGAGATCCTCATCATGACGCTCGGCGCCGTCGTGGGGACCTTCGTCCTCAACATCGGGACCGGCGCCGGGGGCTTCCTGCCCTTTGCCCACCAGAGCGCCATCCCCTCCTGGTTCGTCGTGGTGTTCCTCATCTTCGCGGTGGTGCAGCTGTTCGGGATCAACAGCCTCGACATGTACTCCTCGGGCGTCACGTTGCAGGCCGTCGGCGCCCCGGTCAAGCGGTACCAGGCCGTGCTCATCGACTGCGTGATCGCACTAGGCGTCACCATGTGGGCCATCTTCAGCGGCTCCTTCACCGAGTACCTGTCGGACTTCGTCGACCTCGTCATCATCTGGATCGCGCCCTGGAGCGCCATCTTCGTGGTCGACTGGGCGCTGCGCCGCTTCAGGTACGTGCCGAGCGAGCTGCAGAAGACGGGCCGCAACTCGCTCTACTGGCGTCAAGGAGGCATCTTCTGGCCCGCCTGGGTGGCCCAGATCGTCGGCATGTACGCCGCCATCTCGGCGCTCTACGTGAACCCGACGTACTACTTCCGGGTACCGCGGTGGCTCAACGAGATCACGGACCACACGCAGGACGCCTCCCACTACGGGGGGGACTTCAGCGTCTTCATGGGCCTCGGGGTGGCGGGGCTCGTCTATCTCGTCTTGGCCTACGGCAAGGTGCGCAAGGAGGCGGACGTGCAGGAGGAGCTCCTCCGGGCGGAGCACCTCCTCCCCGCCTGAAGGCTCAGTCCCAGTCCTCGACCAGGCCGCCCGCGCCGTCGGGATGGAAAAGCGGCATGGCGCCGAGGGTGCGGACCAGGGCCGTGTCCTCGCCCAGGGCCTTGCGCCAGCCGCCGCCCTCGGTCATGAGGCACCCGATGACCACCGGCTCGGCGTCCATGCGGCGCACCAAGCGCAGGGCGGAGCAGAGCGAAGCGCCGGTGGAGATGACGTCGTCGACGACGGCCACGCGCCGGCCGCGCACGGCACCCACCCGCGCCGGATCCATGCGCAACCGTTGCGCCTTGTCCGTCGTGATGGAGTACACCGGCTCCGACCACGCCTCACCCAGGTGGATCTTGGGCGTCTTGTGCAGGATCACGTAGTCGTCGAGTCCCAGCGCCCGGCTGGCCTCGATGGCGAGGGGGATGCCCATGGTCGCCACGGACACGACGATCTCGGGCCCGGCCGGGCGCATGAGATCAGCCAGCTCGCGCCCGGCCGTCTCGGCGAACGCCACCCCCATGTCGACGCAGATGAGGAGCGCGATCGTGAGCTCGTCGGACAGTGCGACGAGCGGGAGCTCGACCGCCTGGCTTCCGACCGTGGTCGTGTACGTACGATCGCCGGTCGTCGACATGGGCTCGGCATGGAGCATAGGCCCCCCGACCGCACCGCACGACGATGCGCGTCGGGCGGTGGAGCACCGCGGCGCGGCGTGGTGTGGGTCTTCGAGGCGGGCCCGGCACGCCCCTCATCGTCCAGTTGATCACTGCAGGTCATGTGACATAGGTCCCTGTTCGGCTGGGGAGCGGGCCAGCAGAATGGCTGCGCGGAAGGTGAAGGACCGGTCGTGCATACGCGCGGCCCCAATCATGACGAGCACACGAAGGGGCAGCGTGGACGGAGCGGCGCAGGTGGCTGAGCGAAGTGCCTCCCCCGGCCCCACCCGCGAGCGACGGGGCGGCGCCCTCGACCCGCGGCTCCTCCGCTACGCCAGGACGACGCGGCGCTTCGTGGCGCTGGCCGTCGGCGTCGGCGGCGCCACCGCCCTCCTCGTCGTCACCCAGGCCTGGCTCATCGCCACGGTCGTCGCCGGCGCGTTCGTGGAGCACCGGTCGCTCGAGTCGCTGCGGGCGCCTCTCGCCGCGCTGCTCGGCGTCATTGCCCTCCGGGCCGCGTTGGCCTGGGCCGCCGAGCGCGCCGCGCACCGGGCATCGGCCTCGGCCAAATCCGAGCTCCGGCGTGCTGCCGCCGCCCGCATCGCCGCGCTGGGACCGGCCGGCCTCGAAGGCCACGACACCGGCCGGCTCAGCGTCCTCATGACCACCGGTATCGACGCGCTCGACGGCTACTTCGCGCGCTACCTGCCCCAGCTCTTCCTCGCCGTCATCGTCCCGGTGACGATCATCGGTGTCGTGGCGGGGGCGGACTGGGTCAGCGCGGTGCTGATCGCGGCGAGCCTGCCGCTCATTCCGCTCTTCATGGCGCTTGTCGGCGCCACCACGAAGGACCGCACGGCCGCCCGCATGCGGTCGCTCCAGCGGCTGGCCGGCCACTTCCTCGACGTGGTGGCGGGATTGCCGACGCTGAAGGTCTTCGGGCGCGCCAAGGCCCAGGCGCGGTCGATCGCCGCGGTCACCGACCGTTACCGCTCGGCCACCATGGCGACGCTCCGGCTGACGTTCTTGTCGTCGTTGATCCTGGAGCTGCTCGCCACCGTGTCCGTCGCCCTGGTGGCGGTCGCGGTCGGGCTTCGCCTGCTCGGGGGCCACATGACGTTCGAGGACGCGCTGTTCGTGCTGGTGCTCGCCCCGGAGGCCTACCTGCCGTTGCGCGCGCTCGGCGCCAACTACCACGCCAGCGCCGACGGGATGAAGGCAGCCGAGGACATCTTCGGGCTGCTCGAGGAACCAGGGTCTGCCCCGGTCGGCGGTTCCTCGCGTGCACGCAGCACAGCCATCCGCGTCACCGGCGTCGACCTGACCTACGCCGGGCGACGACTCCCGGCACTCCGCGATGCCGAGCTCGTCGTGGAACCGGGCGAGACCGTGGCGCTGACCGGGCCGAGCGGGTGCGGCAAGTCGACCCTGCTCTCCGTCATCCTCGGATTGCGGTTGCCGGACACGGGGGTCGTCACGCTCGGGGGGGCGGACCTGGCCGACCTCGACCTGGCCGACTGGCGCCGCCACATCGGTTGGGTGCCGCAACGGCCGCACCTGTTCGCGCGTTCGGTGGCGGAGAACGTCCGGCTGGGCCGGGACGGCGCGTCCGACGCCGAGGTGGCCGCCGCCCTCGACGCGGCGGGCCTGACCGAGGTGGTACGCCGGCTTCCGCTCGGTGCCGACACTCCGCTGGGAGAAGGCGGGGCGGGGCTCTCCGCCGGCGAGCGCCAGCGCCTTGCGTTGGCGCGTGCCTTCGTCCGCGACGCGCCGCTCCTGCTCCTGGACGAGCCGACCGCCAGCCTCGACAACGAAACGGAGGCGGACGTGCTGACGGCCGTCCGCCGGCTGATCAGTGGCCGCACCGCCCTCATAGTGGCCCATCGACCCGCCCTGGCTGCTCTGGCGGACCGGGTCGTCGAGCTGCCCGCCCCACTGGTGACGGCATGAGCGGCGACGCCCCGGCCACGACGGCGCGCACCCTGGGCCTGGCGCGTGCCGCCCGCCGCCGCCTGGCCGAGGCGTCGCTGTTGGGGGCAGGGGCCATCGGTGCCTCCATCGCCCTCATGGGCACCTCGGCCTGGCTGATCTCCCGCGCCTCGCAACATCCCTCGGAGGCGTCGCTCACGCTCGCCGTCGTCGGGGTCCAGTTCTTCGGGCTGTCGCGCGGATTCCTGCGCTACGGGGAGCGTCTGGTCGGTCACGACGCCGCGCTGCGGCTCCTGGCCGATCTGCGCGTGCGCGTCTACGTGCGCCTCGAGTCTCTTGCTCCGGCGGGCCTCCCTGCGTTCCGTCGCGGCGACCTGGTCGCGCGCGTCGTCGACGACGTCGACTCTTTGCAGGACGTCGTCTTGCGGGTGCTCCAGCCCTTCGCCGTGGCGATGCTCGTGGGTGCCGGGACCGTCGCCGCGCTGTGGTGGTTCCTGCCCCAGGCTGGCCTCGTCCTCCTCGTCGCCCTGGTGCTATCGGCCACCGCCGTGCCGTGGCTCACGGGTCGGCTCGCCACCCGGGCCGAGGCCAGGCAGGCGACTGTGCGCGGCGAGCTCACCGCAGGTGTGATCGACTTGATTGAGGGCGCACCCGAGCTCGTCGTGATGGGAGCCAACGAGGCCCAGCTGGCGCGCCTCGACACCGCCGACCGGCGCCTGCGCGTCATCGCACGACAAGGGGCCGGCACCACCGGGATCGGCCTCGGCCTCACGACCGCCCTGGCCGGGCTGGCCTGCTGGGGGGCCCTGACGCTGGGGGTGCGGGCCACCCACGCCGGCTCCCTCAACGGCGCGCTGCTCGCCGTGCTGGCCCTGGTGCCCTTGGCGGCGTTCGAGCTCGTCTCCCCGCTGCCGGCGGCGACGCAGGCCCTGCAGCGCTCACGGGTGGCGGCGGGCCGCGTCTTCGAGGCCATGGACGCACGGCCGGCGGTCGTCGAGCCCCAGCGCCCTGCCCCGCTCGGTCCGGGCGCCCACACGCTCGTCCTACGCGACGTCTGGGCCTCGTACCCCGGGGCGGGGCGCGCCGCGCTGCGCGGCGTCGACCTCGACCTGGGACCCGGCCGGCGCGTTGCGCTCGTCGGGCCCAGTGGCGCGGGCAAGTCGACGATCGCCGACGTCCTCGTGCGCTTCCTGCCGGCGGACGCCGGAGAGGCGATGCTCGACGGCATCGCGATGGAGCGCCTCGCCGGGGAGGAGGTGCGCCGCATCGTCGGGCTGGTCGAGCAGAGCCCGCACCTCTTCGACACCACGCTGGCGGAGAACCTGCGGATCGGCCGCCGTTCGGCATCGGACGCCGAGCTCGCGGCCGTGCTGGACCGGGTCGGCCTCGGGGAATGGCTGACCGGGCTGCCCGACGGCCTCGGCACCGTGGTGGGACGCGGCGGCGCGCGGATCTCCAGCGGGCAACGCCAGCGGCTCGCCGTGGCCCGCGCCCTCCTCGCCGACTTCCCCATCCTCGTGCTCGACGAGCCCGCGGAGCACCTCGACCCCGAGGGGGCCGATGCCCTCACGGCCACCCTGCTCGCCCTGACCGAGGGGCGTTCCACCCTGCTCATCTCGCACCGGCTGCGCGGGCTCGAGCAGGTGGACGAGATCGTCGTCCTCGACGGCGGGCGGGTGGCCGAGCGGGGCACCCATGCCGATCTCCTCGCGACCGGGGGCCGCTACGCCGGCCTGTGGTGGGAGGAGCGGATGAGCGATCGACCGGTCCCCGCGCCGCCGCCGGTGGGCCCGGCCGCGCGGCCGCCGGGCGCCAGTGAAGCCATCAATGAAGGGAGCGACCCACCGTGAACCTCGACCTCGCCCGTTGGCAGTTCGCGCTGACGAGCATCTACCACTTCCTCTTCGTCCCGGTGACGATCGGGTTGGCCTTCCTCGTGGCGCTGCTGCAGACCGCCTGGTACCGCAACGATGACGAGACCTATCGCCGACTGGCCCGCTTCTTCGGGGCCTTGCTGCTCATCAACGTGGCGATCGGTGTGGTGACCGGCCTCATTCAGGAGTTCGAGTTCGGCATGAACTGGTCGGCCTACTCGCGTCTCGTCGGCAACGTCTTCGGCGGACCCCTGGCCATGGAGGGCCTGGTCGCCTTCTTCTTGGAGTCGACCTTCCTCGGCATCTGGATCTTCGGCTGGAACCGGCTGTCGAAGAAGGCGCACCTCACGTGTATCTGGCTCGTCGCGGCGGGGACGATCCTCTCGGCCGCCTTCATCATGGCGGCCAACTCCTGGATGCAGCACCCCGTCGGCTACGTCACCAACCACAAGACCGGCCAGCCCCAGCTAAACAACATCTGGGCCTTGTTCACCAACCCCGTCTTCATTTGGGGCTACATCCATGTGCTGCTGGCGTCGCTCGTCACCGGCGGCGTGCTCATGCTCGGCGTCGCGGCGTGGCACATGCATCGCAAGGAGCACGTCGATGCGTTCAGGCGCGCGGCGGTCATCTCGTTGGCCGTGGTGCTCCCGGCCACCATTTTGACCTTGTTCGTCGGCAGCGAGCTCGGCGTGGTGGAGGAGACCTACCAGCCCATGAAGATCGCGGCGGCGGAAGCCCAGTGGAACACCTGCACCACCTGTTCGTTCTCTGTGTTCCAGATCGGCGGCGGCAACGAGGACCAGACCCCCACCCAGATCATCCTCATCCCGGGCCTCCTATCCATCCTCGCCACGAACAATCCACACGGGAAGGTGCTCGGCCTCAACCAGCTGAACGCGCAGTACCAACAGGAGTACGGGCCGGGCAACTACGTCCCGAACGTCTTCATTCAGTACTGGTCCATGCGGGTGATGGCCTACCTGGCCACGCTGGTCTTCTTCTTCGCAGTATGGGGTGCGTGGCTGCTGTACCGCAAGAAGATGGACACCGCCAAGTGGTTCCTGCGAATAGCCCCGTGGGTGATCGTGCTGCCGTTCCTCATCAACACCGCCGGCTGGATGCTCACCGAGAACGGACGCCAGCCCTGGATCGTCCAGGGTCTTCAGAAAACCGCCCAGGGGGTCTCCCCCTCTGTGTCGGCCACCGACATCTGGATCTCGATCGTGCTCTTCGTCCTGATCTTCGTGGCTCTGGGCGTCGCCGACACTTGGCTGATGCTGCGGTACGGCCGCCGTGAGCTGGGGCACGACCCTCTGGCCAAGCTGACGTCGCCGGAGGGCGACGCCGGATCCCCGTCCACCGAGCACGAGTCGTCCGACGAGGACGAGTCGGCCCTCGTCTACTAGGAGCCCGCTATGACACTGGGAGACCTCTGGTACATCGTCGACGTGTTGTTCTGGGTCGGCTTCTTCGTCCTCGAGGGATTCGACTTCGGGGTCGGCATGCTGCACTCCTTCCTCGGGCGGACCGACACGGAGCGCCGCGTCGTGGTCAACACCATCGGGCCCGTGTGGGACGGCAACGAGGTGTGGCTGATCGTGGCGGGCGCGGTCATCTTCGCCGCCTTCCCGGGCTGGTACGCCACCATGTTCTCGACGTTCTACCTGGCGCTCGTGGTGTTGCTCCTCGCCCTCATGGTGCGGGGTGTGGCCTTCGAGTACCAGCGCAAGTTCGACGACCCGCGCTGGCGTTCGGCCTGGCGCTGGGGGCTGACCATCGGGAGTGCCCTCATCCCCCTCTTGGTCGGGGTCGCCCTCGGTGACCTCCTCCACGGGCTGCCCATCAATGCGGCCCACCAGTACACGGGGTCGTTCTGGGGCCTGCTCACCCCGTTCGGGCTGTGGACGGGGGTCACGCTCCTCGTGCTGTCGCTCCTCATGGGCGCCACCTACCTCACCCTCAAGACGACGGGCGAGCTGCACGAGCGGGCCCAGCGGGCGTCTGCGGTCATCGGGGTGGTGGCCGTCGTGGTGACGTTCGGCTTCATGACGTGGATCCACGTCGGGCTCAGCAACGGCTTCGTCCCCAAGCCGATTGAGGCGCTCGCCCTCATGGCCGTGCTCGCCGCGGCCTGGCTGTCCTCAGCCAAGGCGGACGGGTGGGCCTTCACCGCCGCTGCGGTCGGCATCGCCGGAACGGTCGCGTCCATCTTCCAAGAGCTGTTCCCCCGGGTGATGATCTCGACCACCAACGCGGCCTACAACCTCACCGTGAACAACACGGCGAGCCCGCCCTACACGCTCAAGGTCATGACGGTCGTGGCGGTGATCTTCTTCCCAGTCGTGCTCATCTACCAAGCGTGGGGCTACCACGTGTTCCGCAAGCGCCTCTCGGTGCCCAGGGTGGGTGGCGACGACACGGCTCCCGACGCCGGCACCACGCCGACGACGCCGGCCGAGGCCGGGCCAGGCTGAGCCGCTGAGCCGCTGAGCCGCTGGGCCGCTGGGCCGCCGCGACGAGGCGACCAGGACGAGCGGGGCGAGCCGCCCTAGAGCCCCGGGCTGCTCTGCATGATGCCGCCGTCGGCGAAGATCGTCGTCGCCGTGATGTAACCGGCCCCGTCGGAGGCCAAGAAGGCGACGACCGACGCGATCTCCTCGGGCTGGGCCATGCGGCCGAGCGGTATGGCGGCGTCCAGCTTGGCCAACGCGGCCGGGTCGTTCAACGTCTGGGTGTTGATCGGCGTCGCCACGGCGCCGGGGCCGACCCCGACGACGGTGATGTTGTGCGGCGCCAACTCGACGCCGGCCGTACGCGTGAGCATGCGCATGCCGCCCTTGGACAGGCAGTACGCCGTGTTGTTCGGCATGGGCCAGTCCTCGTGGACCGAGGTCATGTTGATAATGCGTCCCCCGCCGCCCTGGGCGATCATCTGCTTGGCCGCCAGCTGGGTGCCGAAGAACGCGCTCTTCAGGTTGATGGCGAGGACCTTCTCGTACTGGTCCGCGGTCGTGTCGAGGACCGAAGTGCGGGTCTCGATCCCGGCGTTGTTGACCATGACGTCGAGCCGTCCGTAGGTGGAGACCGCCGTGTCGACCATGTGCTGCAGATCCTCGATCTTGGAGACATCGGCGTCCACGGCGGTCGCGATCTCTCCGAGGCCGGCGATCTGGCGCTCGAGGTCCTCGGTGGCCTGCTCGTTGGCGACGTAGTCGATGACGACCTTGGCCCCCTTCTCGGCCAGCGCCAGCACGACCGCCTTGCCGATGCCGGAGTTGCCTCCGGTGACGACCGCGACCTTGCCCTGCAGTTCCTCTGCCATGGCACACCTCCACATGGGGGACCGCCGGGACGCGATCCTTCGAGTGATGGCTCTCACGCTACAGAGGCATCCGGCCGGGCGACAGATGTCAGGATCGCCGGGCGTCCCGAGACGGCAGCACGCCTTCGTCGGAGGCAGTTGACCAAAAGCCCCCTTGAGGCAGGCGCGACTCCTCTCTAGCATCGGGCGGTGCCCGAAAACGCTGCCGAAGTTCAGACGGAGAGCTTTCCCCCGATCGCCGACTACGGGTTCATCTCGGACTGCGAGAACAACTGCCTCGTGGCCCCCGATGGGTCCATCGAGTGGCTGTGCCTCCCCCGGCCCGACTCACCGAGCATCTTCGGTGCCCTGCTCGACCGCACCGCCGGCACCTTCCGCTTCGGGCCCAGCGGGACCGCGGTGCCCCATCACCGCCGGTACATCCCCGGGACCATGGTGCTCGAGACGACCTGGCACACGCCGAACGGCTGGCTGATCGTCCAGGACCTCCTCGTCATGCGCACCTTCGACGACGACGAAGAGCGCCGCGCCGACTTCCGGCGCGCCCCGGGCGACGTCGGCGCGGCCGGCACGCTGCTCCGTCTGGCCACCTGCATCGGGGGCCGGGTCGAGGTGGTGGCCAACGCGACACCCGTCTTCGAGTACGGATCGCAAACCGGGTCCTGGAACTACGACGGTGAGGGCTACCACATCATGACCGTGTGCCCGCCCCCGGGCGACCCCCTCCTCCACGTGACATCCAGCTTCCGCATCGGCGCGGCCGGGGCCCGCTGCTACGGCCGGACCTCGCTCGACCTGGGCGAAACCGCATTCATCGCGCTGGCCTGGGGGGGACGGGCGCCGACGACGGTGGACGACGCCCAGCGCGAACTGGGCGAGACCATCGCGTACTGGCGGAGCTGGCTGGCCAACGGGAGCTTCCCCGATCATCCATGGCGCAGCTACATGGAGCGCAGCGCGTTGACCCTCAAGGGCCTGAGCTACGCGCCGACCGGTGCCATCATGGCGGCGGCGACGACGTCGCTCCCGGAGACGCCGGGCGGAGCCCGCAATTGGGACTACCGCTACACCTGGATCCGTGACTCGTCGTTCATGTTGCGCTCGCTCTACCGGCTCGGTTTCGACTGGGAGGCCTTGGAGTACTTCGCCTTCGTGCTCGAGGCGGTGGCCGCGGATGCCGGGACGGACTGGAGCCTCCAGATCATGTACGGGATCGACGGTACGAAGGACCTCACCGAGCACACCCTCGACCACCTGACGGGCTACCGCTATTCGAAGCCCGTGCGGGTCGGCAACGGCGCCTGGGACCAGCACCAGAACGACGTGTGGGGGATGATCCTCGATGCCGTCGACACCCACCTCCGCCAGGGGGCCGCGCAGATCGTCAATCCGGTCTGGGAGGGCATCGCCAGGTTGGTCGACGCGGCGATCGAGCACGCCGGCGAGGCGGACCAGGGCATTTGGGAGATCAGGGGCGATCCCCAGCACTTCACCGCCTCCAAGGTGCTGTGCTGGGTCGCCATGGACCGGGGCGCCGACATGGCACACACGCGGAACGACCACGACCGGGCCGAGCAATGGCGCAAGGCGGCCGACGATCTGCGGGCCGAGATCCTCGACAGAGGCGTCGACGAGCGCGGCCGCTTCCGGCAGCACTACGAGAACGAGCAGCTCGATGCCTCGCTCCTCCTCATCCCGATCCTCGATTTCCTACCTTCCGACGACGAGCGGGTACGGGCCACCGTGCTGGCCATCGCCGACGAGCTCACCGAGGACGGCCTGGTCCTGCGGTACAAGGTCGACACGACGGACACCGGCTTCGAGGGCAAGGAGGGCACGTTCACCATCTGCTCCTTCTGGCTCGTCACCGCCCTGGCCATGATCGGTGAGGAGGAGCGGGCGCGGGCCCTCTGCAAGAAGTTGCTCGCCTTCGCCGGTCCCCTCCAGCTCTACGCCGAGGAGATCGACGCCTCCACGGGTGAGCACCTGGGCAATTTCCCCCAGGCCTTCACCCACCTCGCCCTCATTGATGCCGTCGGGAGGCTGATAGAGGCCGAACGGGAGACGACGTCGCCCCCGCGGTCGGCCTGACGAGGGGAGCACGGTGACCACGACGCCCCGCCACCGCGTCGTCGTCGTCGGTGGCGGCTTCGGCGGCCTCCCCGCCACCCGGCTCCTCGCCCGCTCGCACGACGTCGAGGTGACCCTCATCGACCAGCGGAACCACCACCTCTTCCAGCCCCTTCTCTACCAGGTGGCCACCGGGATCCTCTCCCCCGGGCAGATCTCCCCGGTGTTGCGCCACATGCTGCGACGCCGCAAGAACGTACGGGTCGTCCTGTCCACGGTGACGGGCTTCGACCTGGAGGGGCGGGTGGTGCACGCCGCGTCGGTGCCGGGACGCACCGAGGAGTACCCCTACGACAGCCTCATCGTGGCGGCCGGGGCGGGGCAGTCGTACTTCGGTCACGACGAGTTCGCCCTCATCGCCCCGGGCATGAAGACGATCGACGACGCCATGGAGCTGCGGCGCCGGGTTTACGGCGCCCTCGAGGTCGCCGAGACGATGACGGATCCGGCCCTGCAGCGGTTCTGGATGACGTTCGCCGTCGTCGGCGCCGGGCCGACCGGCGTGGAGCTGGCGGGACAGATCCGCGAGCTCGCTTGCCGGAGCCTCACCGACGACTTCCGCACCATCGACCCGGCGTCGGTGCGGGTCGTCCTGATTGACGGTGGGAAGCAGCCGCTGGCGAACTTCGGCGACCAGCTCTCCGGGCGGGCCAGCGTGGAACTCGAGAAGATGGGCGTCGAGCTGCAGATGGGCCTGCGCGTCGTCGGTGTCGACCCCTTCGGCGTCGACACCGAGGTCGAGGGCGGGGACAAGGGCCGCTTCGAGTGCGCGACGACGATTTGGGCGGCCGGGGTGCAGGCGTCACCACTCGCCGCCAAGCTGGCCGAGGCAACGGGCGCCACGACCGACCGGGCCGGGCGGATCGTGGTGCTCCCCGACCTGAGCCTGCCCGGGCACCCCGAGGTGTTCGCCCTGGGGGACATGGCGTCCATCAACCAGCTGCCGGGTGTCTGCGAGGTCGCCATGCAGGGTGGTCTCCATGCCGCCAACACCATCACGCGGCGCCGGCAAGGCAAAGAAGCGGTCCCGTTCAAGTACCGAGACCTCGGCAGCGCGGCCTCCATCGGCCGCTTCAAGGCCATCGTGAGCATGCGCCGCCTCCACCTGAGCGGGTTCCCCGGCTGGGTGGTGTGGTTCTTCGTCCACATCGGTTTTCTGAACGGGTTCGGCAATCGCTTCAGCACGATGATCCGGTGGTTCCGGGCCATGGTCGGGCGCGCCCGTCCGGAACGCGTGTTCAGCGTCGGGCACACCGGAGGCGACCTCAGCCTGCCCGACGACGTCAAGGCCAAGATCATGCCCAACCCGTTCCCGATCGTCGTCGCCACCGAGGGGTGGGCCCAGCGCGTCGCCGGGATGGAAGGTGGCCGGCCGGCAGAGGCAACCGGGACGGACGGGGCCGGCGGTGGGGCTGCCCCTGAGGGGCGGCCCGCCTCGGCCTGACCCACGGAGCGGCGTCGGAGGCGACCAACTACATTCGCCCGATGATCCTCGACCGGTTCCTCGTCACCGACAAGGTCGCCATCGTCACCGCCAGCGGCCGCGGCATCGGCGCCTCCGCCGCGGTGGCGCTCGCCCAGGCCGGTGCCGACGTCGTCGTCGCCGCCCGCACGGAGGAGCAGCTGCGCGACGTCGCGAAGCAGGTGGAGTCGGCCGGGCGACGCGCCGTCGTCGTACCCGGCGATCTGACCGACTTCGATCTCATGGCCTCCCTGGCGGAGACGGCGTACACCGAGCTGGGCCGGCTCGACATCGTCGTGAACAACATGGGCGGCACCATGCCACGGCCGCTCCTCGACACCTCGCCACGCTTCTTGGAAGAGGCGTTTCGCTTCAACGTCTCGGCCGGCCATGCGCTGGTGCGCGCCGCCGTGCCCCGCATGCTGGAGGGCGAGCACCCCGGTGGGGCGATCATCAGCATCTCCTCGGTCATGGGGCACGTCGCCGGCCGCGGCTACCTGGGCTACGGCACCGTCAAGGGCGCGCTCGAGCAGTACACCCGCCTCGCCTCGCGCGACCTCGCCCCGCGGATCACGGTCAACGCCATCGGCGTCGGCTCCACCGCCACCTCCGCCCTCGACATCGTCATGTCGAGCGACGAGCTGCGCACCGCCATGGAGGAGGCCACGCCGCTCCGGCGCCTCGGCCAGGTCGAGGACATCGCGGCGGCGATCCTCTACCTGGCGTCTCCGGCCGGCTCCTACGTGACCGGCAAGATCATCGAGGTCGACGGCGGGCTGCAGTCGCCCAACCTCGAGTTCCCCCTTCCCGACCTCTAAGGAGACCCTGGTGACGTACCGCGTCGTGCAGTGGAGCACAGGCAACGTCGGACGCCACGCGCTGGCCGGCATCGCTGCCCATCCCGAGCTCGAACTGATCGGTCTGTTCGTCTCCAACCCGGCGAAGGTCGGGCAGGACGCCGGGGAGCTGGCCGGCCTCGGCCGGCCGCTGGGCGTGCCGGCCACCAGCGACACCGAGGCGTTGCTGGCGCTGCGGCCCGACTGCATCGTGCACACCGCCATGGCGGACGACCGGATCGTCGAGGCCCTCGGCGACCTCGAGCGCTTCGTGGCCGCCGGGATCAACGTGGTCTCCTCGAGCCCCGTCTTCCTCCAGTACCCCGAGGCCGGTGACCCGATGGCCGCCCCTGTCATCGCGGCCGCGACCAATGCCGGGGTCTCCCTCTTCGTGAACGGGGTCGACCCGGGGTTCGCCAACGATGCCCTGCCGCTCGTGCTCTCGGGCATCTGCGAGCGGATAGAAGAGGTGCGCTGCTTGGAGGTCCTGAACTACAACACCTACAACCAGCCCATGGTCCTCTTCGACATCATGGGCTTCGGCCGCGACCTGCACGACGTGCCGATGCTGCTGGCGCCCGGGGTGCTGACGATGGCCTGGGGCAGCGTGGTGCGCCAGATCGCGGCGGGACTGGGCGTGACCCTCAGCGGCGTGACGGAGTGGTACGAGCGCGAGGCCGCGCCCGAGGACTTCGAGGTCGACGCCGGCACCATCGCCGCCGGGACGGCGGCCGCCCTTCACTTCGAGGTCCGCGGCATGGTGGGCGACCGCGCCGTCGTCGTGGTGGAGCACGTCACCCGCCTGCGCGACGACCTCGGCGCGTCGTGGCCCCAGCCCGCCGGGCAGGGCTGCTACCGCGTCCAGATCAGCGGTGAGCCCAACTACACGCTCGACCTGCAGCTGATGGGCTCCGACGGTGACCACAACACGGCCGGCCTCAAGGCGACGGCGATGCGCCTCGTCAACGCCGTACCCGCGGTGGTCGCGGCGGCGCCGGGCCTCGTCACGGCGCTCGACCTCCCCCTCGTCACCGGCCGCGGGCTGGTCGTGACCTGATCGGCCGCGCCGGCGTCACGAGCCCACGGGCCGGTCGGCTCAGTCGACGATCTCGCTGACCTGCAGCACCGGTGTGACGGACGTGTAGTTGGGGATGTCGGCGAGAACCTCCGCCATGCCCTCGGCACCCATCGCGGCCTGCATGGCGTCGAGCGAGTCGAACTGCACGTGGACGGCGGCGACGTAGGGCCCGTCCACTCCCTTGTCGATCTCCGCGGTCGAGAGGCCGCACGTCCGCAGGAACAGCGGCACGTGCTTGTCCCGGTAGTAGTCGTGGTCGAAGGTGGCGCCTTCGGACTGCGGGTAGAGGACGGACAGGCGGATCATGGCGCGGCTCCTTCGGGTGTGGTTCCCGCAGTCTGGCAGCTCTGGCCCCGGTGCAGGCGCCCGACCGTGTCGAGAACCCGCCACCGGCTCCGACGAAGCAGTGCACGGCGCCGTTGGGGGTGCCGAAACGAGTGGACCCCGATGAGATCCGGTCCGGGCCCATATCGAATTCCAGCAGGCGCCGCCGGCGTGACTCGTCGCTCCGGTAGAGGTCCGTCATGCGGCGTGACGCCACGCGCACCAGCCAGCCGAGCGGATTCTCCGGCACGCCGTGGGGTGATGCGGCAGGAGCCCGGGCCGAGTACGTCGCTGCGGCGGCCGGCACCGAAACCGGCGCGAACGGGACTACCTGACGACGAAGGCGGCCCGCCTGGGCGACGGTCGCGACCGGGGAGGCTGACGCCGGGCGGGAGGGGGACACGGGCCGGGGAGGGCCGGCAAAACTATAAAGACTCTGGTTTATAGTTTGGAGAAACGTGCGGCCGGCGCAGAGGTCCTCGAGGCCCTCTCGACGGAACCCACGGCGTCAGCGGAAGTCCCGGCTGGCCGGCACCGCCGTCCCCACCCCGAGGGCCTCGACCCGCTCGGCATCGAGGCTGACCGCCCCCTGCCCCTTGCGTACCCGTCCTCGGATCAACAACACGGGGGCATGACGGGCCACGTGCTTCCAGCGGGCCCAGGCGCCGCGGGAGAAGACGACGTTGACGTGCCCCGTCTCGTCCTCGAGGTTCACGAAGACGGCACCACGTGCCGTCTCGGGGTGCTGGCGGTGGGTCACCGCCCCGGCGACGGAGACCCGATCCCCGTCGGAGCACCCCTCCAGCGCGGCGGCCACCGTCACTCCCATCGCCTCGAGCCGCTCGCGGGCGAGATGCATGGCCGTCCGCTCGGGCGCGAGCCCGAGCGCCCACAGGTCGTCGCCCACCGCGTCGTAGAGGCTGGGCTCGGGCAGCGGTGGGGCCTCGGCGCCCACCACGACCCCGGGCAGGCGGTCCGGCGTCCCCTGGGCCGCCGCGCCGGCCGCCCACAACAGCCGGCGGCGGGTGGACGTGGTCCCCGGGGCCTCCCCGTCCTCGTCCTCGTGGTCGAGGGCCCCGGCGGCGGCCAGCGTCTCGAGCTGCGCCTGGGTGACACCGGCCCGCCGCACCAGGTCCTCGCCCCCGCGCCAGGGCCGGCCGGCCACGATCCGCTCCGCCGTGGTCGCACCGACCCCGCGCACCGACCCCAGCCCCAACCGAAGCACCGGATCCGGGCGCAACCCCTCGAGTGACGCCCCCACCTCGGAGCGGTTCACGTGGGGCCGGCGCACGCGCACCCCGTGCCGGCGCGCGTCGGCCACCAGCGACTGCGGTGACCAGAAGCCCATGGGCTGCGAGTTGAGCAACCCCGCCGTGAACGCCGCCCGATAGTGCAGCTTCAGCCAGGCGGAGGAGTACACGAGGTGCGCGAACGACACCGAGTGTGACTCGGGGAAGCCGAAGTTGGCGAACGCCGCCAGTGCCTCGAAGACCTGATCGGCCACCGCACCCGTCACGCCGCGCGCCGCCATCCCGTCGTACAGGCGCGCTCGCATCTTCTCCATCCGCGCCGCCGAGCGCTTGGCCGCCATGGCCTGGCGCAGCTCGTCGGCGTCGGCCGCGCTGAAGCCGGCGACGGCCACGGCCATCTCCATCAGCTGCTCCTGGAAGAGCGGGACCCCGAGCGTGCGCTTGAGGATCGGCTCGAGCAACGGGTGCAGATAGGTCACCGGCTCCTCGCCCCGGCGGCGCCGGATGTACGGGTTCACCGCGTGGCCCTGAATGGGGCCGGGCCGGATGAGCGCGACCTCAATGGCGATGTCGTAGAAGGTGCGCGGCCGCACCCGGGGCAGCGTCCCCATTTGGGCCCGGCTCTCGACCTGGAACACCCCGACCGTGTCGGCCCGGCACAGCAGGTCGTAGACCTCGCTCTCCTGGGGCAGCTGGCCCAGGTCGACCTCGATCCCGTGGAACTCGCGCACCAGGTCGACCATGCGGTGCAGCGCCTCGAGCATGCCGAGGCCGAGCAGGTCGAACTTCACCAGCCCGATGGCGGCACAGTCGTCCTTGTCCCACTGCAACACGCTGCGTCCGGGCATGCGGCCCCACTCCACCGGGCAGACCTCCACCACCGGCCGGTCGCACAGCACCATGCCGGCCGAGTGGATGCCGAGGTGGCGCGGCCGGTCCAGCACCTCCGCCGCCAGCTCGGCCACCAGCGACGGCACGCCGGGTCCGTCATCGACCGCCTCGTGCACCGCCGCCGCCGAGGACGGCCCGCGCCCGTGCCCGGCGTCGATGCCCGACGCCCAGGCGTCCACCTGCTCGGGGGTGAAGCCGAGCGCCTTGCCCACATCCCGCACGGCCGAACGCGGCCGGTAGGTGATGACGTTGGCCACCTGGGCCGCGTGACGCCGGCCGTAGCGCTCGTACACGTACTGGATCACCTCCTCGCGCCGCTCCGACTCGATGTCGACGTCGATGTCCGGCGGGCCGTCACGCGCCGGGGAGAGGAAGCGCTCGAAGAGCAGCCCGAGATCGACCGCGTCGACGTTGGTGACGCCGAGCGAGTAGCAGACGGCCGAGTTGGCCGCCGAGCCACGACCCTGGCAATAGATGTTCAGCCGCTTGCACACCTGCGCGATGTCCCACACGACGAGGAAGTAGCCGGCGAAGCCGAGCCGGCCGATCACGTCGAGCTCGTGCCGGATCTGCCGCCACGCGCCCGGCACCCGCTCGGCGTGCGGCGGCCCGTAGCGCGCCGTCGCCCCCTCGGTCACCAGCTGGCGCAGATAACCCTGCTCGTCCATGCCCTCGGGCACGGGGAAGTCGGGCAGCCGCGGCGCGACGAGGCGCAGGTCGAACGCGCAGGCGCGCCCGAGCTCGGCGGCGCGCTCGACCACCCCGGGCCAGCGAGCGAAGCGCCGGGCCTGCTCCGCCGCGCCGCGCAGGCAGGCCGCCGGGGCCGAAGGCAGCCAGCCCTCGAGGTCGGCCAGGGGGCGGCGCGCCCGCACCGCGGCGAGCGTGGTGGCGAGCCGGAACCCGTGCGGCGTGGCGTAGTGCACGTTGTTGGTGGCCACGGCGTCGACACCCCACTCGACGGCGAGATGCGCCAGCGCGTCGTTGCGCGCCGTGTCGAGCGGGTCCCCGTGGTCCCACAATTCCAGCGCCACGTCGGCACGTCCGAACGCGTCGACGAGGCGCCCCACCTCCCGGGAGGCCGCCCGCGGCCCCGCCTCCATCAGCGCGGCGGGGACCGCCCCCTTCCGGCAACCGCTCAGCACCAGCCAGTGGCCGCCCGCGGCGCGGGCCAGCGCGTCGAGGGTGAAGACCGGCCGTCCCTTCTCCCCACCCTCGAGGTGCGCGTCGGCCAGGATCGTCGACAGGCGGGCGTAGCCGTCGGGATCGCGGGCGAGCACGACGAGATGCGCCCCGGTGGGATCGGGCTCACCGGTCCGCGGGCTCGCCGGTGCGAGCGTCACCTCGGAGCCGAAGACCGTCGGCAGCCCGCACGCCCGTGCCGCCTCGGCGAAGCGGACCACGCCGTAGAAGCCGTGGTGGTCGGTCAACGCCAGCGCGGCCAGCCCGAGCCGGTCCGCCTCGGCCACCAGCTCCTCGGGATCGCTGCTGCCGTCGAGGAAGCTGAACCCCGAGTGCGTGTGCAGCTCGGCGTACTCAGTCATAGAGCGCCTCGACCCACCACTGCCCCCGCTCGCTGCACAACAGACGCGCCACCCCGTCCGCGGTGACCACCTGCAGACGGGCCCGGCGCCGGCGCACCGACCACCAGCGCTCGGTCACCGGCCAGGGTCCGGCCCACCCCGCGACCGGCTGCCAGGGGCCGCCGTCGACCGACAGCCGGTCGAGCCCTGCGGTGAGCAGGCCCCGTCCGGTGACCTCGACGGCGAGACCGTCGGCGTCGACCACCTCGGCGCGCCGCCGGACCCGCAGCACGTCACTGGGTGCCGGCGGCGGCAACCGCCCCGGCCACGGCGCGCCCGAGGGACCCGCGTCGGCTTCGGGGCTGCCCCAGGGCACCAGCACCGACTGTCCGGCCGGATCCCGCCCGCTCTGCACCCGGCCCATGAGCACGGCCTCGATCCCCAGGCGCTCCTGCACCCGGACGAAGGAGCGGGCCGCACGGGCGTCGGCCTCCGACGTGCCGCCGAAGAATCCGGGCTGGGAGGGCGGGGGCGGGACGTCGGCCCCCCGGTCGGGGTCCTCGCCACGGGCGACCCGCAGCCGCCGCTCGATGGCGCGGTCGCGCAGCCCGGCCAGTTCCCCGCCCTCGCCCCGGGCCGCCGCATGACAGGCGGCCGCGTCCGCCCCGAAACGGTCCGAGATGCTGGCCGCGGGCAGCGCGGCGAACTGGCCCAGGGTGGTGACACCCAGCCGCTGCAAGGTGACGGCCAGGTCCGGCCGGGCCAGCGTGGCCACCGACCAGGGGGCGAGGAAGCCCGCCGTGCCCCCGGGCGGAACGATCAGGTCCGAGCGGGCGGCCAGCACGGCGGCGAAGAGCCCGTCGGCCACGCCGATCCCGGCCTCCTCGCCCACGGTCTCGGCCAGGCGCGACACGACCGACTCCTCGCCGCCGAAGAAGCGGGCGGGCCCGCGGGCGGGCAGCGCGCCGACCCCGAGGCGGACCGGATGGACCCAGGGGCACAGCTCGCCGGCCCGCGCCAGCACGCGGGCGAACCGCCGGGCCTCCTCCCCCCTCGCCCCTTCCTCCAAGAGCTCGGGGCACCAGATGACGACCAACCGTTCCACGCCTTCTTCTCCACCGCGTCGCTCAGGCCGCCTCCGGCCCGTCACCGGGGCCGGCCGCCACCACCGCGCCCGAACCGGCGGGGAGCCACAGCGAGCACTCGGTGACCCGGCCGGCGGCGCGTCGCCCGCTGACGCGCACCTCGGCCCGCCGTCCCTGCAGGTGCCCGTGGCCCCGACCGACCCCCTCCCACTCGACCGCCCCCACCGAGAGGGCCAGGTCGCCGCCCTCGGGCCAGGCCCCGGCGCCCTCGAGCAGGACCACGAGCGCCGCCTGGCGCTCGCGGGCCCGGGCGCTCAGGTGGCGCGCCGCCGTCAGACGGGCCCGGGCGGGCGGCCGCACCAGGACGGCATCGACCCCGGAGAGGAGATCACCGGTCGCCTCGGCCCACCCGCCGCCCGGATGGGGCACGAAGACGACCCGGCGCAGATCGAGCCCGAGCCCGGCCGCCGCCACCACCCCCGGGTCGGGCAGGCCGACGGCGGCGCACCAGCTCCCGGCGGCCGACGCCGCGGCGAGGAGCGCCAGCGCGAGGGTGGTGGCACCGTGGCCCGGTTGCCCCGCCACGGTGGTGGTCGTCCCGCGGCGCAAGGCGCCGCCGGGGAAGAGAGGGGCCAGCGGCGGGGGCACCGGCAGGGTCCGCCCGGCCACCGGCGTGGCCGGCCGGACCCGATCGGCCAGCCCGGCGGGAAGTGCCCGGGGGCGGGGGGACGGCGGTCCCCCGGCGCGAGAAGCGAACATATGTTCGCATGCTATCGAGGCCGTGTGCCGCCCGCTCGGGGAGACAGAACCCCAGCTCAGGGTGCGTAGCGCCCTGAGCGTGCCCCATACGTCACAATGCAGCCGACATGTGCGGACGCTTCGCTCTCTTCACCCCTCCGGCGCGGATGGCCCGCTACTTCGGCGCCACCCTGGCCGAAGGGGTCGATCCCGAATTCCACCCCAGCTGGAACGTCGCCCCCACCGACGAGATCCTCGGCGTCCGGGACCGTCCGGCCCGGCCGGGCGCCGAGCGGGAGACGGGGCAGGAGACCCACCGCGCGCCCGAGCGCATGCTCATGTCCTTTCGCTGGGGACTCATCCCCTGGTGGTCCAAGGACGCGAAGTCCGGCAGCCGGCTCTTCAACGCGCGCAGCGAGACGGTGGCCACCAAGCCGTCCTTCCGCGACGCGTTCCGGGAGCGACGGATCATCGTGCCCGCCGACGGCTTCTACGAATGGCACAAGACGAAGACCGGCAACAGGCAGCCGCACTACTTCAGCCGCGCCGACGGCGAGCCGCTGGCCTTCGCCGGCCTGGCGGAACGCTGGCGCGAGAAGGGCGCGCCGAGGGACGCGCCCTACGTCCGGAGCTGCACCGTCATCACCGCGCCCGGCGGCGCCGACATGGAGGGCATCCACGACCGCATGCCGGTGATCCTCGACCCCGCCACCTTCGACCTCTGGCTCGACCCGGCGAACGAGGACACCGAGGAACTGCGCGCCCTGCTGCGCCCCCCGCCGGCGGGCACGGTCGTGCACCACCCCGTCGGGCCCCGGATCGGCAACGTCCGCAACAACGACCCCACGCTCATTGAGGCGGTGTGATGCCGAGCACGGGCAGCGGCCCGGCCCGCTTCGACCGCCGCACCTTGTTGGCGGCCGCACTGGCGACCGGAGGCGCGACCGTGCTGGCCGCCATGAGCCGGTCCGGCGCGGCGGGGGCGGCGGCCATGGCGCGATCGGCCGCCTCGACGCCGCCCGCCGGCTCGGACCTCGGGGCGATCGAGCACGTCGTCTTCCTCATGCAGGAGAACCGTTCCTTCGACCACTACTACGGCACCTACCGCGGCGTGCGGGGCTTCGACGACCACCCGCGGGCCTCCCTCGGGGTGTTCGCCCAGGCGTGGCCGGGCGGCCGTGACCGCACGCTGCTGCCCTTCCACCTCGACTCGGCCACTGGCATCGGCGAGTGCACCAAGGACCTCGACCACAGCTGGCAGGGGGAGCACCTCAGCCGTGGTGGCGGCAACAACGACGCGTTCGTGGCCACGCATACGCGGTCCGAGTTCGAGGGGCCCGCCGACGGCGTGCTCACCATGGGCTACTACCGCCGCGCCGACCTGCCCTACTACTACGCGCTGGCCGATGCGTTCACCATCTGCGACAACTACCACTGCTCCGTCCTCGGGCCGACGCATCCCAACCGGTTGGTCTCGTTGTCGGGGACGCTCGATCCCTCGGGCCATGGCGGCGGCCCCGTGCTCATCACCGACCAGTCGCCCGACGCCGTCTACAGCGTCAGCTGGGACACCATGCCCGAGGTCCTGGAGGACGCCGGCGTCAGCTGGAAGGTCTACAACCCGCAGGGGACGATCTACACGCCCGCCTTCATCGAGAAGTACGGCATGGTGGCCACCGATGCCATCCTCCCCTGGTTCCGCCAGTACGGCGATCCGAGCTCCACGCTGTACCAGAAGGCGTTCCTGCCGCAGTACCCGAGCGACTTCGTGGCCGACATCGCCTCCGGGCAGCTCCCCGCCGTCAGCTGGATCCTCCCGCCGGCCGGCTATGACGAGCACCCCTCGTCGCCGCCCGCGCTGGGCGAGTGGTTCACCAGCCAGGTGCTCGCCGCGCTGGTGTCCAACCCGGCGGTGTGGTCCACGACGGTGCTGTTCCACATGTACGACGAGAACGACGGGTTCTTCGACCACGTGCCGCCTCCGGTGGCGCCGGCCGGCACGCCGGGCGAGTTCTTGACCCAGCAGGTCCTGCCCGCCGGCGCCAAGGGCATCCGCGGGCCGCTCGGCATGGGCTACCGCGTCCCCATGCTGGTCATCTCGCCCTTCAGCCGGGGCGGCCACGTCGCCTCGGAGGTGTTCGACCACACCTCGCAGCTGCGCTTTCTGGAGGAGCGCTTCGGCGTACGCGTGCCCAACATCTCGGCGTGGCGGCGGCGGACCGCCGGCGACCTCACCTCGACGCTCCACCCGGGTGCGGGCGACCCGTCCGTGCCGGCGCTGCCCAGCACGGCCGACGACCAGAAGGCGAACGTCATGGCCCTCGGGTGCTCCGAGGCCGAGATCCTCAACGTCGCGCCGGCCATGCCGCACTACCCCGTGCCGCTGCACCAGTCGATGCCCCGCCAGGAGACGGCGTAGGACGTCGTCAGGTGCTCGTCCGGTGCTCGTCCGGTGCCGGTTCAGGCGCCGGTCAGGTGCAGGAGCATCTCGCCGTCGTCGGCGAGGCGGTCCCGAGCCCCGTGCTGGTCCGGCCGGGCGCGTCCGCGCACGGCCAGCGCGTGCTCGCAGCGGGCCGTGTACGCCAGGGTCCACACGGCCGCCGCCCCGGCGCCTCGTACCTGGGCCTCGCTCAGCGTGTACCCGGCGGCGTTCTCGTAGTCGTCGATGAACGCGGCGACGACCACGGCCGAGGGGAACTCCGACCCGCCCGGCTCCGAGGTCACGGACCAGGTGGCGGCCGCCTGGCCGACGGCCGTGCTCTCCCGCACGCGCGCCACGCTGTCCCAGTCGTAGACGGCGACGACGTCGCCGCCCTGCAGGCGAACGTTCCGGGCCGACCAGTCGGTGTGGGCGGGGACCCAGACGTGATCGTCCGGGCGGTCGCGGAGCGCGGCGGCCCGCGCCGCGAAGTCGTCGATCCAACGCGCCGACTCTGCGGAGCGCCCGAAGTCGAAGAGCGGGCTGTGTGGTTCCGGGTAGAGGCCGGTGCCGGGGCGCCGAAGGGGATGCTGGTCCAGCCCGCCGAGACCCCGGAGGTCACGGCAGAGCGCGACCTGGCGGGCCAGCCCCGCCGCCGAGGCACGCCGGGACTCCGGCGTGCGGTACGCGGCCATCCCCGGATCCTCGAGCCACGTCTCGGCCGTCACCAGGTTCGGTCGCTGCGCCTGGAGGAGCACGGGCCCACCGAGAGGGCGGGCGCACGGGAACCCGACCGTGGCGAGATGGACCTGGACGGCCTGCACCGCCTCCAAGAACCGCCGGGTCCAGCGGTCCTGGTAGGCCTTGAGCACGACCGGGCGGCCCGAGGCGAGACGGACGCCCACCACGCATCCGGCCGACGACCGGTAGAACAGACCGTCGGCGGGACGTTCCCCGAGGTGGGCCTCGCAGCACCGGTCGACGATCCCCTCGATGGCGAGGGGGTCGTCGGTGCCGAACACGGCACGCTCGATGTCGGACACCCCCCACCTCGACATCTCCGCGGCGACGATCTCGGCCACGGCGCCCACACCCTCATGATGATCGCTGCGCGGGTGGGTGCCTGCCGCCCCTGGGGAGGGCTCCGGCCCAGGAGGGCGTTGCTGCGCCGCTCGTGGTGGGTACATGCTGAGGTGAGCACACGAGTTTGACCGGGAGGCAGCATGACCGACGAGCAACGGCCCTACACCACCACCGATGCCGGCATCCCTGCCACCAGTGACGAGTACTCCCTGACGGCGGGCCCAGGCGGCCCCATCCTGCTGCAGGACCACTACGTCATTCAGAAGATGCAGCACTTCAACCGGGAGCGCGTCCCCGAGCGGGTCGTCCACGCCAAGGGCGGCGGCGCCTTCGGGTTCTTCGAGACGACCGAGGACGTCAGTCAGTTCACCAAGGCGACGCTGTTCCAGAAGGGCGCCCGCACCGACATGGTGGCCCGGTTCTCCACCGTCGCCCTCGAGCGCGGCTCCGCCGACACGGTGCGCGACCCGCGGGGCTTCGCGCTGAAGTTCTACACCGACCACGGGAATTACGACATGGTCGGCAACAACACGCCGGTCTTCTTCGTCCGGGATCCCCAGAAGTTCCAGGACTTCATCCACTCCCAGAAGCGACGGGCCGACAGCCACCTGCGGGACAACAACATGCAGTGGGACTTCTGGACCCTGTCGCCGGAGTCGGCCCACATGGTGACGTGGCTCATGGGCGACCGGGGACTGCCCACGTCGTGGCGGCACATGAACGGCTACTCGAGCCACACCTACATGTGGATCAACGGCGGCGGCGAGCGCTTCTGGGTCAAGTACCACTTCAAGACAGACCAGGGCGTGGACCACCTGACCCAGGAGGAGGGCGACACGCTGGCCGGGCAGGACCCCGACCACCACCTCCGCGACCTCTACGAGGCCATTGAGGCGGGCAACCACCCTGCGTGGACGCTCTTCATGCAGGTCATGCCCTTCGACGACGCCGCCGACTACCGGTTCAACCCGTTCGACCTCACCAAGGTCTGGCCCCACGGCGACTACCCGCTCATAAAGGTCGGCCGCATGGTCCTGGACCACAACCCCGAGAACTACTTCGCCGAGATAGAGCAGGCCGCGTTCGAGCCGAGCAACATGGTGCCGGGCATCGGACCGTCCCCGGACAAGATGCTGCTCGGACGGCTCTTCAGCTACCACGACACCCACCTCCACCGGATCGGCCCCAACGCCATGGAGCTGCCCGTCAACCGGCCCCGCTCGCCGGTGCACTCCTACAACCGCGACGGCGCCATGCGCTACGAGAACCCGCCGGACCCGGTGTACGCGCCCAACTCGTACGGCGGAGCGGCGGCCGACCCGAGCCGGTTCGGCGCCGACCCGAGCTGGGACGTCAGCGGCGAGATCGTCCGCGCCGCCTACGAGGCGCACCGGGAGGACGACGACTTCGTGCAGGCGAACGCCATGGTCAACGTCGCCATGGACGCCGCGGCCCGGGACCGCCTGGTCGGCAACGTCGTCGGCCACGCCAGCCAGGGGGTGGAGGAGCCCGTGCTCAGCCGTGTGTTCGACTACTGGCACCAGGTGGACAAGGTGGTCGGCGACCGCATCGAGGAGGGTCTCCGCATGGGCTAT